>NZ_MDDR01000034.1 GCF_001870435.1 Pseudomonas costantinii
GGAATTTAATCTTGACGATGACCTACTCTCACATGGGGAAACCCCACACTACCATCGGCGATGCATCGTTTCACTACTGAGTTCGGGATGGGATCAGGTGGTTCCAATGCTCTATGGTCGTCAAGAAATTCGGGTACTGAGTCGTGACAAGAATGCCTCGCTTCAGCAAATTGGGTATGTGACAGCTTTCGGTGTTTTGTGAGATTCGAACTTTCGGTTCTATCGTCTTCACACACCGCAATCTGCTGCTCTGTATTAAAGAGCCGACGCAAATTGCTTGGGTGTTATATGGTCAAGCCTCACGGGCAATTAGTATTGGTTAGCTCAACGCCTCACAGCGCTTACACACCCAACCTATCAACGTCGTAGTCTTCGACGGCCCTTCAGGGAACTCAAGGTTCCAGTGAGATCTCATCTTGAGGCTAGTTTCCCGCTTAGATGCTTTCAGCGGTTATCTATTCCGAACATAGCTACCCGGCAATGCCACTGGCGTGACAACCGGAACACCAGAGGTTCGTCCACTCCGGTCCTCTCGTACTAGGAGCAGCCCCTCTCAAATCTCAAACGTCCACGGCAGATAGGGACCGAACTGTCTCACGACGTTCTAAACCCAGCTCGCGTACCACTTTAAATGGCGAACAGCCATACCCTTGGGACCGGCTTCAGCCCCAGGATGTGATGAGCCGACATCGAGGTGCCAAACACCGCCGTCGATATGAACTCTTGGGCGGTATCAGCCTGTTATCCCCGGAGTACCTTTTATCCGTTGAGCGATGGCCCTTCCATACAGAACCACCGGATCACTAAGACCTACTTTCGTACCTGCTCGACGTGTCTGTCTCGCAGTCAAGCGCGCTTTTGCCTTTATACTCTACGACCGATTTCCGACCGGTCTGAGCGCACCTTCGTACTCCTCCGTTACTCTTTAGGAGGAGACCGCCCCAGTCAAACTACCCACCATACACTGTCCTCGATCCGGATAACGGACCTGAGTTAGAACCTCAAAGTTGCCAGGGTGGTATTTCAAGGTTGGCTCCACGCAGACTGGCGTCCACGCTTCAAAGCCTCCCACCTATCCTACACAAGCAAATTCAAAGTCCAGTGCAAAGCTATAGTAAAGGTTCACGGGGTCTTTCCGTCTAGCCGCGGATACACTGCATCTTCACAGCGATTTCAATTTCACTGAGTCTCGGGTGGAGACAGCGCCGCCATCGTTACGCCATTCGTGCAGGTCGGAACTTACCCGACAAGGAATTTCGCTACCTTAGGACCGTTATAGTTACGGCCGCCGTTTACCGGGGCTTCGATCAAGAGCTTCGCGTTAGCTAACCCCATCAATTAACCTTCCGGCACCGGGCAGGCGTCACACCCTATACGTCCACTTTCGTGTTTGCAGAGTGCTGTGTTTTTAATAAACAGTCGCAGCGGCCTGGTATCTTCGACCGGCATGAGCTTACGGAGCAAGTCCTTCACCCTCACCGGCGCACCTTCTCCCGAAGTTACGGTGCCATTTTGCCTAGTTCCTTCACCCGAGTTCTCTCAAGCGCCTTGGTATTCTCTACCCAACCACCTGTGTCGGTTTGGGGTACGGTTCCTGGTTACCTGAAGCTTAGAAGCTTTTCTTGGAAGCATGGCATCAACCACTTCGCTAACTAAAAGTTAGCTCGTCATCAGCTCTCGGCCTTAGAATCCCGGATTTACCTAAGATTCCAGCCTACCACCTTAAACTTGGACAACCAACGCCAAGCTGGCCTAGCCTTCTCCGTCCCTCCATCGCAATAACCAGAAGTACAGGAATATTAACCTGTTTTCCATCGACTACGCTTTTCAGCCTCGCCTTAGGGACCGACTAACCCTGCGTCGATTAACGTTGCGCAGGAAACCTTGGTCTTTCGGCGTGGGTGTTTTTCACACCCATTGTCGTTACTCATGTCAGCATTCGCACTTCTGATACCTCCAGCAAGCTTCTCAACTCACCTTCACAGGCTTACAGAACGCTCCTCTACCGCATCACTTACGTGATACCCGTAGCTTCGGTGTATGGTTTGAGCCCCGTTACATCTTCCGCGCAGGCCGACTCGACTAGTGAGCTATTACGCTTTCTTTAAAGGGTGGCTGCTTCTAAGCCAACCTCCTAGCTGTCTAAGCCTTCCCACATCGTTTCCCACTTAACCATAACTTTGGGACCTTAGCTGACGGTCTGGGTTGTTTCCCTTTTCACGACGGACGTTAGCACCCGCCGTGTGTCTCCCATGCTCGGCACTTGTAGGTATTCGGAGTTTGCATCGGTTTGGTAAGTCGGGATGACCCCCTAGCCGAAACAGTGCTCTACCCCCTACAGTGATACATGAGGCGCTACCTAAATAGCTTTCGAGGAGAACCAGCTATCTCCGAGCTTGATTAGCCTTTCACTCCGATCCACAGGTCATCCGCTAACTTTTCAACGGTAGTCGGTTCGGTCCTCCAGTTAGTGTTACCCAACCTTCAACCTGCCCATGGATAGATCGCCCGGTTTCGGGTCTATTCCCAGCGACTAGACGCCCTATTAAGACTCGCTTTCGCTACGCCTCCCCTATTCGGTTAAGCTCGCCACTGAAAATAAGTCGCTGACCCATTATACAAAAGGTACGCAGTCACCCAACAAAGTGGGCTCCCACTGCTTGTACGCATACGGTTTCAGGATCTATTTCACTCCCCTCTCCGGGGTTCTTTTCGCCTTTCCCTCACGGTACTAGTTCACTATCGGTCAGTCAGTAGTATTTAGCCTTGGAGGATGGTCCCCCCATATTCAGACAAAGTTTCTCGTGCTCCGTCCTACTCGATTTCATGACTAAGAGATTTTCGCGTACAGGGCTATCACCCACTATGGCCGCACTTTCCAGAGCGTTCCGCTAATCTCAAAGCCACTTAAGGGCTAGTCCCCGTTCGCTCGCCACTACTAAGGGAATCTCGGTTGATTTCTTTTCCTCAGGGTACTTAGATGTTTCAGTTCCCCTGGTTCGCCTCTTACGCCTATGTATTCAGCGTAAGATAACCATCTTATGATGGCTGGGTTCCCCCATTCAGACATCTCCGGATCAAAGTCTGTTTGCCGACTCCCCGAAGCTTTTCGCAGGCTACCACGTCTTTCATCGCCTCTGACTGCCAAGGCATCCACCGTATGCGCTTCTTCACTTGACCATATAACCCCAAGCAATCTGGTTATACTGTGAAGACAACATTCGCCGAAAATTCGATAATACTCAAAACTGAGTAACTCACAAATTTTACCTTAGCCTGATCCGTTACCAGTGAAAGTAACGTTCAGTCTATCTTTCTATCACATACCCAAATTTTTAAAGAACGATCTAATCAAAGACTAGAAATCAACATTCACCATCAACCTGATGGAATGCTCATTTCTAAGCTTTCATAACGTAGAAGCAGTAGTGGTGGAGCCAAACGGGATCGAACCGTTGACCTCCTGCGTGCAAGGCAGGCGCTCTCCCAGCTGAGCTATGGCCCCGTATTTCTACAGGCGTTTCCCACACAAAATTGGTGGGTCTGGGCAGATTCGAACTGCCGACCTCACCCTTATCAGGGGTGCGCTCTAACCAACTGAGCTACAGACCCAATTTCGGGCTGCTTCTTATCGTCTTCTTCAATGAATCAAGCAATTCGTGTGGGAACTTATGGAGCAGCTGATGTCGTCGATTAAGGAGGTGATCCAGCCGCAGGTTCCCCTACGGCTACCTTGTTACGACTTCACCCCAGTCATGAATCACACCGTGGTAACCGTCCTCCCGAAGGTTAGACTAGCTACTTCTGGTGCAACCCACTCCCATGGTGTGACGGGCGGTGTGTACAAGGCCCGGGAACGTATTCACCGCGACATTCTGATTCGCGATTACTAGCGATTCCGACTTCACGCAGTCGAGTTGCAGACTGCGATCCGGACTACGATCGGTTTTATGGGATTAGCTCCACCTCGCGGTTTGGCAACCCTCTGTACCGACCATTGTAGCACGTGTGTAGCCCAGGCCGTAAGGGCCATGATGACTTGACGTCATCCCCACCTTCCTCCGGTTTGTCACCGGCAGTCTCCTTAGAGTGCCCACCATTACGTGCTGGTAACTAAGGACAAGGGTTGCGCTCGTTACGGGACTTAACCCAACATCTCACGACACGAGCTGACGACAGCCATGCAGCACCTGTCTCAATGTTCCCGAAGGCACCAATCTATCTCTAGAAAGTTCATTGGATGTCAAGGCCTGGTAAGGTTCTTCGCGTTGCTTCGAATTAAACCACATGCTCCACCGCTTGTGCGGGCCCCCGTCAATTCATTTGAGTTTTAACCTTGCGGCCGTACTCCCCAGGCGGTCAACTTAATGCGTTAGCTGCGCCACTAAAAGCTCAAGGCTTCCAACGGCTAGTTGACATCGTTTACGGCGTGGACTACCAGGGTATCTAATCCTGTTTGCTCCCCACGCTTTCGCACCTCAGTGTCAGTATTAGTCCAGGTGGTCGCCTTCGCCACTGGTGTTCCTTCCTATATCTACGCATTTCACCGCTACACAGGAAATTCCACCACCCTCTACCATACTCTAGTCAGTCAGTTTTGAATGCAGTTCCCAGGTTGAGCCCGGGGATTTCACATCCAACTTAACAAACCACCTACGCGCGCTTTACGCCCAGTAATTCCGATTAACGCTTGCACCCTCTGTATTACCGCGGCTGCTGGCACAGAGTTAGCCGGTGCTTATTCTGTCGGTAACGTCAAAACAGTTACGTATTAGGCAACTGCCCTTCCTCCCAACTTAAAGTGCTTTACAATCCGAAGACCTTCTTCACACACGCGGCATGGCTGGATCAGGCTTTCGCCCATTGTCCAATATTCCCCACTGCTGCCTCCCGTAGGAGTCTGGACCGTGTCTCAGTTCCAGTGTGACTGATCATCCTCTCAGACCAGTTACGGATCGTCGCCTTGGTGAGCCATTACCTCACCAACTAGCTAATCCGACCTAGGCTCATCTGATAGCGCAAGGCCCGAAGGTCCCCTGCTTTCTCCCGTAGGACGTATGCGGTATTAGCGTCCGTTTCCGAACGTTATCCCCCACTACCAGGCAGATTCCTAGGCATTACTCACCCGTCCGCCGCTCTCAAGAGAAGCAAGCTTCTCTCTACCGCTCGACTTGCATGTGTTAGGCCTGCCGCCAGCGTTCAATCTGAGCCATGATCAAACTCTTCAGTTCAAACATCTTTGGGTTTTTAAGAAACCCTAAACTTGGCTCAGCAATCGTTGGTTACATCTTTGATTTCTCGCGGAGTAACTTGTGATGCTGATAATCTTGTTGACTATCAGTCTGACTCCACAAGCACCCACACGAATTGCTTGATTCAGTTGTTAAAGAGCGGTTGGTTAAGATCTTTCGTCTCAACCGAGGCGCGCATTCTACAGCAGCCTCATTTGCTGTCAAGTGATTATTTTCAGAAGCTTTCGAAGATTTCTTCAACAACTTCAACCACTTGCGCCTCCGATCTCTCGTTAGCGGGAGGCGAATTCTACAGCGTTACACGCTGCTGTCAACACCTCTTTTTCTCCGCTTTCGACCGAGAGGATCGAAACGTTAATAGAGCCAAACTACATTGCTCTACCAACTCCTTCTGGGCCTCGATGAACTGAAGCAACTCGCTATCGAAACCTACATAACTCTTTGTTTACCAAGGAGTTTTCCGTTTCGACTGCGCCGGAAGTGGGGCGAATTATAGACAGATATAAATCGCCGTCAACACCTAATTTCAGTCTTATTCGGATTTGAGCGTAATACGCGCAAATGCCTTCTTCCCAGCCTGGCAAACATGGGTCGCGCCCAGTTCGTATATAAAGGTGCGATCCACAACCTCACCATCTATACGCACACCACCGGAACTCAGCAGGTCACGCGCCACCGCCGAGTTCTTCACCAGGCCCGCCTTATTAAGGACAGCAGCGATCGGCATTGCCTCTGCAGCGGACAACTCGATCTCCGGCAGATCATCCGGCAACTCGCCATCCTTCATACGGTTACCCGCAGCGCGATGAGCATTGGCCGCAGCCTCTTCACCATGGAAGCGCGCAACAATCTCTTCAGCCAGCTTGATCTTTACGTCACGCGGATTGGCACCCGCCTCGACGTCAGCACGCAGTGCATTGATCTCGTCCATCGAGCGGAAGCTCAACAGTTCAAAGTAACGCCACATCAGCGCATCAGGAATAGAAACCAGCTTGCCGTACATCACACCGGGCGCTTCCTGTATGCCTACATAGTTACCCAAGGACTTGGACATCTTCTTGACGCCGTCCAACCCCTCCAGCAACGGCATGGTCAGAATGCACTGAGCCTCCTGCCCATACGCACGCTGCAGCTCACGCCCCATCAGCAGGTTGAACTTCTGATCGGTGCCGCCCAACTCAACGTCAGCACGCAACGCCACCGAGTCATACCCTTGAACCAGCGGGTAGAGGAACTCGTGAATAGCAATTGGCTGATTGGTGGAGTAGCGCTTATCGAAGTCATCACGCTCGAGCATGCGCGCGACGGTGTACTGGGAGGTCAGGCGGATAAAGTCAGCCGGCCCCATCTGATCCATCCAAGTGGAGTTGAACGCCACTTCGGTCTTGGCCGGATCGAGAATCTTGAATACCTGAGTCTTGTAGGTCTCGGCATTATCGAGAACCTGCTCACGGGTCAGTGGCGGACGCGTTGCGCTCTTACCACTCGGATCACCGATCATCCCGGTGAAGTCACCTATAAGGAAGATGACCTGATGCCCCAGCTCCTGGAACTGGCGCAGCTTATTAATAAGCACGGTATGGCCCAGGTGAAGATCCGGCGCCGTCGGATCAAAGCCAGCCTTGATACGCAGGGGTTGGCCACGCTTGAGCTTTTCGATCAGCTCGGCCTCGACCAACAGTTCTTCCGCACCACGTTTTATCAGCGCTAGCTGCTCTTCAACCGACTTCATAACAGACCCGCAAGGCTCAGATTCAAAAGGGAACCAACCATACAAGATCAGGGACTAATTACAAGTTTTGCCCTGCGCACGGACACCGTTCAGCAAGCCCAGCGTTCGCGAGCTTGCGCCACAGATGATTTGGTTATATTTTATACAGTTATTTCATCTTCATCATGTCATTCATCTTTTCCATTTCATCTTCAAAGTCAAATTACTTATGACCACAGAACCGTCTAAAGCGCCGCCGCTTTACCCGAAGACCCACCTGCTCGCTGCAAGTGGTATCGCCGCTCTTCTCAGCCTGGCACTCCTGGTATTCCCTTCCAGTGACGTAGAAGCCAAACGAACATCCCTGAGCCTTGACCTGGAAAGCCCAGTTGAACAACTGACACAAGATCAAGACGCCTCCGACGCGCAACAAGCCACAAATGCCCCCATTGACTCCCCCTTTGCACAGATAGAAAGCACTCCCGAAGACACTCAACAAGCCACCCAAAAGCAGCCTTCGGCAGTCGCCACCAAGAATCCCCAGCACCGCGAAGTGATCGTAGCTAAAGGCGATACGCTATCAACGCTGTTCGAAAAAGTCGGCCTGCCCGCCGCCACTGTGAATGAGGTGCTGGCCAGTGATAAACAAGCCAAGCAATTCACCCAGCTCAAACACGGCCAAAAGCTTGAGTTCGAATTGGCACCCAACGGCCAATTGAACAACCTGCACAGCAGTATCAGCGACCTCGAAAGTATCACCCTGACCAAGGGCGCCAAAGGCTTTGCGTTCAACCGCATCACTACCAAGCCCGTGATGCGCTCCGCCTACGTACACGGCGTGATCAACAGCTCACTATCACAATCGGCAGCGCGCGCAGGCCTGTCCCACAGCATGACCATGGACATGGCCAGCGTGTTTGGCTACGACATCGACTTCGCCCAGGACATTCGCCAAGGCGACGAATTCGATGTGATCTATGAGCAGAAAGTCGCCAACGGCAAAGTGGTCGGCACCGGCAGCATTCTCTCCGCTCGCTTCACCAACCGTGGCAAGACTTACACCGCCGTTCGCTACACCAACAAACAAGGCAACAGCAGCTACTACACCGCCGACGGCAATAGCATGCGCAAGGCCTTCATCCGTACACCGGTGGACTTCGCTCGTATTAGCTCGCGTTTCTCCATGGGTCGCAAGCATCCAATTCTGAACAAAATTCGCGCGCACAAAGGTGTCGACTATGCTGCACCACGTGGCACGCCTATCAAGGCGGCCGGTGACGGCAAGGTGCTGCTGGCCGGGCGTCGCGGAGGTTACGGCAATACCGTGATCATCCAGCACGGCAATACCTACCGCACGCTGTATGGCCACATGCAAGGGTTCGCCAAAGGCGTATCGACAGGCAGCAACGTGAAGCAAGGCCAGGTGATCGGCTATATCGGCACCACCGGCCTCTCCACTGGACCGCACTTACACTATGAGTTCCAAGTCAACGGCGTCCACGTCGACCCGTTGGGCCAGAAGCTGCCCATGGCTGATCCGATTGCCAAAGCCGAACGCGCGCGCTTCCTGCAACAAAGCCAGCCGCTGATGGCACGCATGGACCAGGAGCGCTCCACACTTCTGGCTTCGGCGAAGCGTTAAGGTATGCCGTTCTATATAGGAGTGATGTCCGGGACCAGCCTTGATGGCTTGGATATCGCCCTGATTGAACAAGGCTCGGCGATCAACTTGATCGCCACCCACTACATCCCGATGCCTGACAGCCTACGCGCCGAGTTACTAAGCCTGTGCGCCAGCGGCCCAGACGAGATCGCCCGCTCGGCCATCGCCCAACAACACTGGGTAACACTCGCCGCCCAGGGCATCCATGCTTTGCTGGGCCAACAGAGCCTCAAACCTCAAGACATTCGTGCAATTGGCAGCCACGGGCAGACCGTCCGCCACGAACCCGCACGCGGCTTTACCGTACAGATCGGTAATCCTGCGCTGCTCACTGAGCTGACAGGCATCACCGTGGTCAGCGACTTCCGTAGCCGCGACGTAGCCGCCGGCGGCCAGGGCGCCCCTTTGGTGCCTGCCTTTCATGAGGCGTTGTTTGGTGAGCGTATCGGTAACCGCGCCGTATTGAATGTCGGCGGGTTCAGTAACCTCAGTCTGATCGAGACAGGAAAGCCTGTAGCCGGCTTCGACTGCGGCCCAGGAAACGTCTTGTTGGACGCTTGGATCCACCAACAACGCGGTGAGCTCTTTGATCGCGACGGTCAGTGGGCCGCCAGTGGCAAGGTCACACCTCTGCTACTCAACGCCCTGCTCAGCGACCCATTCTTTGTGACCAAAGGCCCAAAAAGCACCGGACGCGAAGTCTTCAACCTGGGATGGCTGCAACAACACCTTGGAAAACTGCCTACCCTCCAGTCTCAGGACGTACAAGCCACTCTGCTTGAACTGACCGCCCTGACCATCGTTGAGTCCCTGCAAACTGCACAATCCGAAACCGAAACGCTGTTGGTCTGCGGCGGCGGCGCCCACAACACCACGCTGATGAATCGCTTGGCGGCGCTTCTACCGTCCACACACGTCGGCAGCACCGCCACTTACGGCGTGGATCCTGACTGGGTCGAGGCCATGGCCTTCGCCTGGCTGGCTCATTGCTGTCTGGAAGGTATTGCCTCCAACCGCCCTAGCGTCACAGGGGCACGCGGGCTTCGGGTACTGGGCGCGATCTACCCTGCCTGACTGCCCCCCAGAATCCGCAGACAGCAAAACGCCGCTTGGCCTATGAAAGCCAAGCGGCGTTTTCTTATCCGCTGTGAATCAGGCTGTCGATCAGATCGAGAACGAAGACCCGCAACCACAGGTAGTGGTGGCATTAGGGTTCTTGATCACGAAGCGCGAGCCTTCCAGACCTTCTTGGTAATCCACCTCGGCGCCTGCCAAGTATTGGAAACTCATCGGATCTACGACCAGGCTCACGCCCTCGCGCTCGACGATGGTGTCGTCATCGGCCACATCTTCATCGAAGGTAAAACCGTACTGAAACCCTGAACAACCGCCGCCCGTAACAAATACGCGCAGCTTCAAGCGATCATTACCCTCTTCATCGACCAGGCTCTTCACCTTGTGCGCAGCACCGTGGGTGAATTGCAAAGCCGTGGGGGTGAAGGATTCAACGCTCATGCTGATAATCTCCCGGCGTACCGCCGCCATATGCGTAATGGGCGGCATTATCCGCTTCTCCTAGAAAAGCGGTCAACTATTGTTACGGTATATCAATCTGCACTGCTGCCATTAAAAACACAAAAGGCCCGATCAACGGGCCTTTTGCGTCACCACTAAACAGCCTTAAGGCAGCATACCTGCGTGGGACAGGCCCAGCTTCTCATCCAGGCCGAACAAGATGTTCAGGTTCTGCACCGCTTGCCCCGACGCGCCCTTGACCAAGTTATCGATCACCGACAGTACCACCACCAGGTCGCCATCCTGCGGACGGTGCACGGCAATACGGCACACGTTGGCGCCACGCACGCTGCGGGTTTCCGGGTGGCTGCCGGCAGGCATCACGTCGACGAACGGTTCGTTGGCGTAGCGCTTTTCAAACAATGCTTGCAGGTCTACGGAACGATCGACCACGGTGGCGTACAACGTGGAGTGAATACCCCGGATCATCGGCGTCAGGTGCGGCACGAAGGTCAGGCCCACATCCTTACCGGCGGCACGACGCAAGCCTTGACGGATTTCCGGCAGATGGCGATGCCCTTTTACCGCATAGGCTTTCATGCTTTCCGACGTCTCGGAGTACAGCGAACCTACCGCGGCACCACGACCGGCGCCACTGACGCCCGACTTGCAGTCGGCGATCAAACGCGAAGTGTCCGCCAGTCCGGCTTCGAGCAACGGCAAGAAACCCAACTGTGTGGCCGTCGGATAGCAACCCGGCACGGCAATCAGGCGTGCTTGCTTGATCTGCTCACGATTGACTTCCGGCAGGCCATACACCGCCTCTTCCAACAATTCAGGAGCGCCGTGTGGCTGGCCGTACCACTTGGCCCACTCATCAGCGTCCTGCAGGCGGAAGTCGGCCGACAGGTCAATAACCTTGGTGCCGGCAGCCAGCAGTTCGCCAGCTAGCGCATGGGCAACACCGTGAGGCGTGGCAAAGAACACCACATCACAAGCGCCAAGGGTCTTGATGTCCGGAACGCTGAACGCCAGGCCGTCATAGTGGCCTCGCAGGTTCGGGTACATATCGGCAACGGCCAGCCCGGCCTCGGATCGGGAAGTGATGACCACCACCTCAGCTTGCGGATGTTGAGCCAACAAACGCAGCAATTCGACACCGGTGTAACCCGTGCCGCCGACGATACCGACCTTGACCATAAACCTGCCCTCAACGAACCCACTGGAAAGCCGTCGATAATAGGGGCCGTATCGTCCTGCGACAACCGTCAACGTGACGTACGGGCGCATGAGCCACTACTATCTTCGTCACCGTGAACCTGGGAATAACTAAAAATGCTTTATCTATGGGTCAAAGCCTTCCATATCGTCAGCATCGTCTGCTGGTTTGCCGGGCTGTTCTACTTGCCACGCCTGTTCGTCTACCACGCCCAAAGTGAGGACACCGTCAGCAAAGAACGCTTCAGCGTCATGGAGCGCAAGCTGTATCGCGGCATCATGGGCCCGGCGATGATCGCCACGCTGGTATTCGGCATCTGGCTGATCTACCTGAACCCCAGCATTTTTCAGTCCGGCGCCTGGATCCACGCCAAGCTGACCCTGGTGGTGCTGCTCATCGGCTACCACCATATGTGCGGCGCACAGGTAAAACGCTTTGCCCGTGGCGAAAACACCCGCAGCCATGTCTTTTATCGCTGGTTCAACGAAGTACCAGTTCTGATATTGCTGGCTATCGTAATTTTGGTCGTGGTCAAACCGTTCTAACTTCAATCACACGGGGTACCTCCAATGTCGCTGCCCGCTTTGCTTGAACAACGTCTGCGCCTGCCCGTGGTGGCTGCGCCGATGTTTCTGATTTCCAATCCGCAACTGGTCCTGGCGTGCTGCCGTAATGGGGTGGTCGGGAGTTTTCCGGCGCTCAACCAGCGTGAAAGCAGCGGCTTCAAGGCCTGGCTGGAGGAAATCGAAGCGGGCCTGGCGCAACTGGACAACCCCGCGCCGTATGCCGTCAATTTGATCGTGCACAACAGCAACCCACGGCTGGAAGCTGATTTGGCGATCTGCGTCGAGCACAAAGTCCCGATCGTCATTACCAGCCTGGGTGCGGTGAAGGAGTTGGTAGATGCTGTTCACAGCTACGGTGGCCTGGTGTTTCACGATGTCACCACCCGGCGCCACGCAGAGAAAGCCGCCGAAGCCGGTGTCGACGGTCTGATCGCCGTGGCCGCCGGCGCCGGGGGCCATGCCGGTACCTGGAGTCCGTTCTCGTTGATCGCCGAGATCCGCCAATTTTTCGATAAAACCCTGCTGCTGGCTGGTTGCCTCAACCACGGGCACGAGATTCTCGCCGCTCAAGTGCTCGGAGCAGACCTGGCGTATTTCGGCACGCGCTTTATCGGTACCACTGAAAGCCACGCCCCGGATGCCTATAAGGAGATGCTGCTCACATCGCGCGCCGCCGATATCGTGCACACTCCTGCGGTCTCCGGCGTACCCGCCAGCTTTATGCGCCAGAGCCTGGAAAACGCTGGTTTCGACCTCGCAGCCCTGCAGGGCAAAGGTGAAGTCAACTTCGGCTCCAAGCTCAAGCCGCTAAGCGATGAGGCCAAGGCCTGGAAAACAGTATGGTCAGCCGGCCAGGGCGTCGGTGAAATTGATGACTTGCCGAGCGTCGATGAACTCATTGCCCGACTGGATGCCGAATATCGCAAGGCACGCGAGCAGGCGACACAGTTACAATGGCCGCGCTGACAACCGCCAGGCCCGCAGCTGGCCTGCACTCCCCCCTGATTAAGTGACAAGGACGCCCGCATGAGCGACAACCGTTTCAAGATTGTGTTTGATGGGGCCTTGCTCCCGGGTGTCGAAAGCACCACTGCCAAGCTCAACCTCGCTGAACTGTTCAAAAGCGATGTGGCAGCCATTGAGAAGCTCTTTACCGGTCGCCCGGTTGCGCTCAAGCGCGACCTTTCCCGCGCCGATGCCGAAACCTACCTCACCGCGCTGAAAAACGCCGGGGTCGATGCACGTATCGAAGCTGAACAGCCCGTGGCCTTCAGCTTGGCAGAAGCTCACGAGACCGATTCCAATGCCTCTGACTTCTCGCGCCCTGCCGCTTCGCCCTATGCTCCGCCGCGTGCGGCCGTAGGGGACCACACTGAAGAGCACTCAACGCTCAAGATCTTCACGATCCACGGGCGCATCGGCCGCCTACGGTATCTCGCCTGGACGCTGGTGTTGACCCTCGCGATGCTCGTAGCTGGGGGCATCATCAGCACCGTTAGCTTTGCCGTAGCCACCGCGTCACCGACGGCAGGCGCCATCCTCGGCGTGCTGCTGGGTCTAGCGTTGTGCGTGGCAATTGTCTGGGTCAGCGTGCAAATCGGCGTGCAACGTCTGCATGACCTTGGTTGGTCGGGCTGGTTGTGGTTCCTGCACTTGGTGCCGCTGGTAAACAGCGTCTTCCCGATCCTGCTGCTGGTGTTGCCGGGTAATGCAGGCGCCAACCAATATGGCGCGCCACCTCCGCGCAACTCCACTGCAGTAAAAGTGTTGGCGGCCCTGTGGCTGGCGTTTATTCCAGTCGTGCTAGCCATCGTGGTGACGCTGGGTATGAACGGCTATCTGAACCAACTCGAAGCCAATATGGACAGCAGCTACGAAAGCAGCTCCATTACCTCCGATGACGCCACCGATCAAAGCGTCATCGTTGATGAAGAAGAAGGCCCGCAAAGTGCTGACGACGCAGCCGAACCTGTAGACTCTCCAAAACAGTGAAGAAACGCCCGCCCGCCTGTGATGCCTCTGTCACAGGCCCGGCGGCGTTGCGATGGAGAAAGGCATGACCCGTTACGCTCTGATCACCGGTGCCTCCAGCGGCATCGGCCTGGCCTTGGCCGAAGCCCTGGCCCGTCGCGGCCGCAGCTTGATTCTGGTGGCCCGCCAGCGTGATCAGTTGGAAAGCATTGCAATCGAATTGACTCAACGCTTCGGCGTCGAGGTGCTGTTTCGTGCCTGTGACCTGGGCGAACCACTGCGTCTGTCCGGGTTTCTGCTGGAGCTTGAAGAAGGCGAGCGGCAGATCGATCTGCTGGTCAACTGCGCCGGCATGGGTACCAGCGGGCCGTTCCTGGCCCAGGATTGGATGACCGAACAGGACCTGATCGAGATCAACATCCTGGCCCTGACCCGCATGTGCCATGCCCTTGGTAACGCCATGGCACTGCATGGCGGCGGGCAGATTCTCAACGTTGCCTCGGTTGCCGCCTTTCAGCCTGGCCCCTGGATGAGCAGCTATTACGCCAGCAAGGCTTATGTGCTGCACTTCTCCGAAGGCTTGCGCGAAGAGTTGAAGACCTGCGGCATCAAGGTCTCGGTCCTGTGCCCCGGCCCTACGCGCACCACCTTCTACCGCACCGCGCAAATGGACACTGCCAAGCTCGATCGCAGCGACAAGCTGATGAGTCCGGAAGAAGTCGCGCTCTACACCGTACGCGCCCTGGAAAAAAACAAAGCCATCATCATCCCCGGGCGGCGCAACCGCTGGATTGCCTTCAGCCCGCGTTTTAGCCCTCGTTGGCTGACCCGCAAGATTGCCGGTGCCATCAACAAGGCCTATTGCCCGCGCTGACCGCCTGAGTACACTCACCCTGCACTTTCATAATGGAGAAACAGCTGTGGATACTCTGTTCACCAAGATCATCAACAGAGAAATACCCGCGGATATCATCTACGAGGACGACCAGGTCCTGGCGTTCAAGGATATCTACCCAGCGGCCCCCGTGCATTTCCTGGTAATTCCGAAGAAACACATCCCCACCCTCAATGACCTGACTGAAGAAGATAAAGCTCTGGCCGGACATATCTTGTTCACCGCTCAGCGCCTGGCGCTCGAGCAAGGTTGTGAAGAAGGCTTTCGCCTGGTGATGAACTGCAATCCAAAAGGCGGGCAGACCGTTTATCACATCCATATGCACGTTTTGGGTCAGCGTCAGATGAACTGGCCGCCGGGCTGATGTAGCCTGCTGCACCGGGTCGCGCCCCAAGGCTGCGACCTAATGCCCTTGGCTCAGCGCAAACGCGTCACCCTCTCTTGCGGTAAACTGGCCGCCGAGATTCTTCCCGGAGGTCAGCATGACTACCCAACGTCACTACTCGCCGATTGACCGTCTGTTGCTGCAAGCCGACATGGCCATGCGCACGTTGTTGCCGTTCAGCGGCCAACCGTACCGTCCGTCGCCCGCCATCGTGCAGCCTGACGCACAAATGAGTGAGACCGACACCCGCCACGTCGCCGGTCTGATGCGCATCAACCATACCGGCGAAGTCTGTGCCCAGGCGCTGTATCAGGGCCAGGCGCTGACCGCCAAACTGCCGCAAGTGCGAGCAGCGATGGAGCATGCGGCTGAGGAAGAAATCGATCACCTGGCCTGGTGCGAGCAACGCATTCGCCAGTTGGGCAGCCACCCCAGCGTGCTGAACCCACTATTTTATGGTTTGTCGTTCGGCATCGGTGCCGCTGCCGGCTTGATCAGCGACAAGGTCAGCCTCGGTTTTGTCGCGGCGACGGAACACCAGGTTTGCAAACACCTGGATGAGCACCTGGAACAACTGCCGGCCGAAGATGAAAAGTCCCGGGCCATTCTTGAGCAGATGCGCATTGATGAAGAACACCACGCAGAAAGCGCGCTGGATGCCGGTGGCTTCCGCTTCCCGGCGCCGGTGCGGTTTGGCATGAGCCTGATGGCTAAGGTCATGACCAAAAGCACCTATCGAATCTGAGTGCATTGAATCTGATCCACAAAAAAGGGCGCTATCAAAGCGCCCTTTTCTTTTGCCGTGTGCGTCAACCCAACTCGATGATTTCGTAGTCATGGGTGATTGCAACACCCGCAGCACCGAGCATGATCGACGCCGAGCAATACTTCTCAGCCGACAACTCGATGGCACGCTTGACCTGGGCTTCTTTCAGGGCCCGGCCCTTCACCACGAAATGCATGTGGATCTTGGTAAATACCTTGGGATCTTCAGTCGCGCGCTCGGCTTCCAAGAAGGCTTCGCAGCTTTCCACGGCCTGACGGGATTTCTTCAGGATGCTGACCACATCGAAATTGCTGCAACCGCCTACACCCAGCAGGAGCATTTCCATCGGGCGTACGCCCAGGTTACGGCCACCGGCTTCCGGCGGGCCATCCATGACCACTACATGGCCACTGCCCGACTCACCGAGGAACATGGCCTCGCCCGCCCATTGGATGCGTGCCTTCATCGCCCAGACTCCACTGCTTAAAAAGGGTCGCCAGCTTAGCACAGGGCCTTGGAGCAACAGCGCCCTACATGAAAGCGATCAATGACAGCCTTTGCCAGATAAATACCTCAATCGAGGCAGAATGTGTCTGTTAAGCTGGCGCCAAATCAATGGCGCATTGCCATCCTTTGTACGGCGTGTATCAATGCCGACACCGCTTGGAAAAAATAAATCCAACCACACCGTGCAGTCTTTTCGGGATACAACCATGGTTGCTCTTACTCCCACACCCAAGATCAAGAATCTCGACAAGCTGTTGATGCACTGCCAACGTCGGCGTCACCCGGCCAAGCACAACATCATTTGCGCAGGCGAACGCTCCGAAACACTGTTCTTCATTATCAAGGGTTCGGTGACCATCCTGATCGAAGATGAAGACGGCCGCGAGATGATCATCGCGTACCTCAATACCGGGGATTTCTTTGGGGAACTGGGGCTGTTTGAACAAGCAGGCAAAGAACAGGAACGCAGCGCCTGGGTGCGGTCCAAGGTCGAATGCGAAGTGGCTGAGATCAGCTATACGAAATTTCGCGAATTAGCCCAGCACGATCCCGACATCCTCTATGCCCTGAGCGGGCAGATTGCCCAGCGCTTACGGGACACAACACGCAAGGTCGGTGACCTGGCGTTCTTTGATGTCACCGGCCGCGTCGCTCGCTGCTTACTGGAATTGTGCAAGCAACCCGACGCCATGACTCACCCCGACGGCATGCAAATCAAGGTCACGCGCCAGGAAATCGGACGCATTGTCGGCTGCTCACGGGAAATGGTCGGTCGCGTGCTCAAGGACCTGGAAGAGCGCAATCTGGTACACGTCAAAGGCAAGACGATGGTGGTGTTCGGTACGCGTTAAACCGGCAGAAAACTCGCCAGCATCTGACGGTACAACGTATCGAGTCGGGTGATCGCATCAGGGGCGGGGAAGGCTTCGTGCAGGGCGATATGGCTGTCGGCACGCACTCGTTGCTCAAGGCCACAGGCCTCATTGAAGCGATTGACCGCTGCAATTAATTCCTCACGGTCGTTCTCCAGTAGCAAAGCACCGTGCACCAAACCCACCGGGCGACCACCGCTTTGCCGCCAGCGCTGGGCGGTGCCCACCATCTTGCGACCGTTAAGGTTGACGTTGTAGCGACCATCGCAAAACGCGCCGTCGATTTCACCGACCGAGGCATCGCCACCCAGCTCGATCAACACGTCGCAGATCGGCTGGCACAAGCGCTGGTAACCGGTTTCGATCCGTCCCTGATCGCCTTCGCTACGCGGCGGTGCGTAAACCAGGGCGATGTTGACGGTAGCGGCGGATTGCGGCACTGGCTCACCGCCGGTTTCCCGCAACAACACCGGCCAACCAGCATCTGCCGAAACTTGGCTGGCAGCGTCGAATGCCGGCAACCGGCTCAAACGGCGCGGCATCACTAACGCTTGATCGTTGGGTTGCCAGAACAGCAGGCCGAATTCCTGCTCACCCGCGCAAACGGCAGCCAGCAGCGCCTGTTCGGCAGCAAGGCCAGCCTCAACAGTCATCGACACCGGCTTAACCATCAATACCTACCTATCTGAACAAACACAGGACCAAATGTGGGAGCTGACTGGCCAGCCCTCACACTGACCGTATTTCAAATCAATCTAATGTCGAACCGCTGACTGCACCGCCGCGCTCAGGGAAGAACAGACGCTGCAGTTCCGCCCCCGGGTTCTCAGCGCGCATGAAGGTCTCGCCCACCAGGAACGAATACACCCCGCTGATTTCCATCAACTCCACGTCGGCGCGGTTGACGATACCGCTTTCAGTGATCACCAAACGGTCTCGCGGAATACGCGGCAGCAGGTCAAGAGTGTTTTCCAGGCTGACTTCGAAGGTATGCAGGTTACGGTTGTTGACCCCCACCAGCGGCGTGTCGAGGGTTTTCAGTGCACGTTCCAACTCGTCACCGTCGTGCACTTCTACCAGCACATCCAGGCCGACGCTTTTGGCCACGGCTGCCAACTCGGCCATCTTCACGTCATCTAGAGCAGAAACGATCAACAACACGCAGTCGGCGCCCAGGGCGCGGGCTTCGACGATCTGATATGGGTCAACCATGAAATCCTTGCGGATCACCGGCAACTTGCACGCGGCGCGAGCTTGTTGCAGGAACAGGTCGGAACCCTGGAAGTAGTCGATATCGGTCAGCACGGACAGGCAGGTCGCCCCGCCCTTCTCATAGCTGACGGCGATGTCGGACGGCACGAAGTGCTCGCGAATCACACCCTTGCTCGGCGAGGCCTTCTTGACCTCGGCGATCACCGCTGGCTGCTTGAGCTTGGCTTGGGCAATCAAAGCCTTGGCAAAGCCGCGCGGCGCATCGGCGATCTTCGCCTGGTTTTCCAGTTCAGCCAGGCTCACGCGCGCACGGCGCTCGGCGACTTCTTCAGCCTTGCGGGCCAGGATCTTTTCCAGAACGGTCGGCACACTCATCCTTCATTCTCCATCTTGAATACGGCGGTGAATGCTCCCAGCTCTTCGAGCTTCTCGCGAGCCAGACCGGTGTGCAGCGCATCGTGGGCCAAGGCGACACCTTCCTTCAAACTATAGGCGTGGTCTGCCGCGTAAAGTGCCGCGCCAGCATTCAAAACAATCATTTCCGCAGCTTTTTGACCGTTTTCGGTCTTACGGCGACCCAGTGCATCACGAATCAACTCAAGCGAAGCCGCCGGGCTTTCCACCGACAGGCCATGCAGGCTCTGGCTTTTCATGCCGAGGTCTTCGGGTTCGACCCAATATTCAGTGACCTGATCATTTTTCAGCTCCGCCACAAACGTCGGTGCCGCCAGGCTGAATTCGTCCAGGCCATCTTTCGAATGCACCACCAGCACATGCTTGCTGCCCAGGCGCTGCAACACTTCGACCAATGGCCGGCACAGTGCCTGGCTGAACACGCCGACTACCTGGTGTTTCACACCGGCCGGATTCGTAAGCGGGCCGAGCATGTTGAACAGGGTGCGCAGACCGAGGTCCTTGCGCGGGCCGGCGGCGTATTTCATCGCGCCGTGATGGGACTGGGCAAACATGAAACCAATGCCGACGCTGTCGATGCAACGTGCCACTTGTACCGGCGTCAGGTTCAAATAGATCCCGGCGGCCTCCAACAAATCGGCACTGCCGCTGTTGCCGGACACCGCACGGTTGCCGTGCTTGGCCACGGTGCAACCGGCAGCCGCGACCACAAAAGAAGAAGCCGTCGACACGTTGAAAATATTCGCACCGTCACCGCCGGTGCCGACCACGTCGACGACGCCGTCGAGGGTCTTGAGCTCAACCTTGTCCGCCAGCTCACGCATCACCGATACAGCACCGACAATCTCGTCGATGCTCTCGCTCTTCATGCGCATCGCCATCATGAAGGCGCCGATCTGCGCGTCAGTGCATTGACCGGTCATGATCTCGCGCATCACATCGCTCATTTCAGCGGTGCTCAGGTCCAGATGGCCGACGATACGGCTCAGGGCAGTCTTGATATCCATGGAGAGTCCTTAGCGCGTGCCGCCGCTCTGCTTGAGAAAGTTGGCGAACAGCTCGTAGCCCTGCTCGGTCAGGATCGATTCAGGGTGAAATTGCACCCCTTCGATATTCAGTGTCTTGTGGCGCAGGCCCATGATCTCGTCGACCGAGCCGTCTTCCAGCTGGGTCCAGGCGGTCAGCTCCAGGCAATCGGGCAGGGTTTCGCGCTTGACCACCAACGAGTGGTAGCGGGTTACCGTCACCGGCAGGTTCAGCCCGTGAAATACGCCCACATCATTATGGAACACCGGGCTGGTCTTGCCGTGCATCACCTGGCGCGCACGCACCACGTCACCGCCAAACGCTTGGCCGATGGACTGGTGGCCCAGGCATACGCCCAGGATCGGCAATTTACCGGCGAAATACTTGATGGCCTCAAGGGAGATGCCCGCCTCGGTCGGCGTGCAAGGACCAGGCGAAACCACTATGCGCTCCGGGTTCAGGGCGGCAATTTCAGCCACGGTCAGTTCGTCGTTGCGCACCACCTTGACCTCGGCACCCAACTCGCCCAAGTACTGCACAACGTTGTAGGTAAAGGAATCGTAGTTATCAATCATCAGCAACATGGTGAAACCTCAAGAATTGGGGGTCTGTTCAGCCAGCGCAACAGCGCGGAACATCGCGCGACGCTTGTTCAGGGTTTCTTCCCATTCGAGGGCCGGCACCGAGTCGGCGACAATCCCACCACCCGCCTGCACATGCAGCTCGCCGTCCTTGATCACCGCCGTGCGGATCGCAATGGCCGTGTCCATGTTGCCGTTCCAGGCGAAATAGCCCACGGCGCCGCCATACACGCCACGCTTGACCGGCTCCAGTTCGTCGATGATTTCCATCGCGCGAATTTTCGGTGCCCCGGACAAAGTGCCCGCCGGCAGAATCGCCCGCAGCGCATCCATCGCGGTCAAACCGGCTTTCAACTCACCGGTGACGTTGGACACGATGTGCATCACGTTGGAATAACGCTCGATGACCATCTTCTCGGTGAGCTTCACTGAGCCGATTTCCGAGACACGCCCGGTGTCATTGCGGCCCAGGTCGATCAGCATCAGGTGCTCGGCGATTTCCTTATCGTCGCTCAACAGGTCTTCTTCCAGCGCCAGATCCGCCTCTTCGGTCGCGCCACGCGGGCGAGTACCGGCGATCGGGCGCACGGTGATCAGATTGTCTTCGACGCGCACCAGCACTTCCGGCGAACTGCCCACCACGTGGAAGTCACCAAAGTTGAAGAAGTACATGTACGGCGTCGGGTTGAAGCAGCGCAGCGCGCGATACAGATCGATCGGCGCGGCCTTGAAGTCGATGGACATCCGTTGTGACGGCACCACTTGCATGCAGTCACCGGCGAGGATGTATTCCTTGATGGTATCGACCGCGCGCTCGTAGTCATTCTGGGTAAAGCTGGAGCGGAACACCGGATCGGCAGCCGGCGGACGGCTGAGGTCCAGGCCGCGACGTGGGGTGATCGGCTGGCGCAGCTTTTCCAGCAGGGCTTCAAGGCTGGCCAGGCCTTGCTCAAACGCGTCCGCCTGAGACGGGTCGGCGAGGACAATCGCGTGCATCTTGCCGGCGAGGTTGTCGAACACCACCACCGCGTCGGAGACCATCAGCAAAATGTCCGGCACGCCCAGTGGGTCCGGGTTAGGGCATTTGCCCAGGCGCTTTTCCACGTAGCGCACGCAGTCGTAACCAAAGTAACCCACCAGGCCGCCGTTAAAACGCGGCAAGCCAGGAATGGTCGGCACGTTGTAGCGCGCCTTGAAGGCCTCAACGAAGGCCAGCGGGTCTTCTACATCGTGGCTTTCGATCTCGACGCCGTCATGGGTAATGCTCACATGGTGGTCGTGAACACGCATGACCGTGCGGCACGGCAGGCCGATGATCGAATAACGGCCCCACTTCTCACCGCCCTGTACCGATTCGAGCAGATAGGAGTTGGGCTCGTCGGCCAGTTTCAGGTAGATCGACAACGGCGTATCGAAGTCGGCCAGGGTTTCGCAGGCCAGGGGGATACGGTTATAGCCGGCAGCGGCCAAACGCAGGAATTCTTCGCGGATCATGAGGTGCCTCGTGGCTTGAGGGTCTAACAGTCAGGTATGCAAACGTGCCGCAGAGCGCGGCCAGGATCAGTCAGGCGCGCCAACGCCAGCGGGCCAGGGCCTTGATGACTTTCATCCAGAGTTTGCGAGTGACCACCACGATGGAATTTCCAGAAGGGGACGGATCGGTATCGGGCAACGTTATCTCAGCGCCCGCTCCCAAGCAACCGGGGATTAGCAGTCGCAGGTCATCAATGACCAGTGCCGGAGACTCTTCGGCGATCGGCCGACCATGGTTATAGCCGTAACTCAAGGCTACGCACTGCACGCCAGCCGCTTTTGCCGCCAGCACATCACTGCGCGAATCGCCGACAAACAACGACTGGGAGGCCGGGATATTGGCCATTTTCATCACAAAGAACAGCGCCGCCGGGTCGGGTTTCTTCTGCGGCAAGGTATCGCCACCGATGATCCAGCGAAAATAACGGCCGATTTTCATATGGTCCAACAGCGGCGCGACGAAGCGCTCCGGCTTGTTGGTGATCAAGGCCATTTCCACGCCTTGCTTGTGCAACCACTTGAGTGTGTCGCGCACGCCGGGGTAAACCACGGTCAGTTCGTGGCCGTCTTCATAGGCGGCATTGAACAACTCAAGGGCGTGTTCAGCCTCGACTTCATCGACACCTTCGGCGTCGATGTGATTGGCCAAGGCCCGGCGCACCAACATATGCACGCCGTTACCCACCCACTCACGCACCGACTCGATCCCCGCAGGCTTGCGCCCCAGCTTGAGCAGCATCTCGTCCACCGCTGCTGCCAGATCCGGCACCGAGTCGATCAAGGTACCGTCCAGATCGAACATCACCAGCCGTGGCAGTTTGCCGGGGAACAGCTGCTCAAAGCCGCTCATGGACGCGCCAGCGCCAGTTCGGCACGCATCTTGTCGATGACTTCCTGGTAGTCCGGGGCGTTGAAGATCGCCGAACCGGCCACGAAGGTGTCAGCGCCAGCCGCTGCGATTTCGCGGATATTGTTGACGTTGACCCCACCGTCGATTTCCAGGCGGATATCACGACCCGAGGCATCGATCAGCGCGCGGGCTTCGCGCAACTTATTGAGGGTGCCGGGGATGAATTTCTGCCCGCCGAAGCCTGGGTTGACGCTCATCAGCAAGATCATATCGACCTTGTCCATCACGTACTCGAGCACGCTCAGCGGGGTGGCCGGGTTGAACACCAGGCCCGCTTTGCAGCCGCCTTCGCGGATCAATTGCAGGGTGCGGTCAACGTGCAGCGTGGCTTCCGGGTGGAAGGTGATGTAGGTCGCGCCGGCTTCGATGAAGTCACCGACGATGCGGTCTACCGGGCTGACCATCAGGTGCGCATCAATCGGCGCGGTGACGCCGTACTTGCGCAGTGCCGCGCACACCATCGGGCCGATGGTCAGGTTGGGCACGTAGTGGTTGTCCATGACATCGAAGTGCACGAAGTCGGCACCGGCGGCCAATACCTTGTCCACTTCTTCACCCAGGCGGGCGAAGTCGGCGGAGAGAATCGATGGAGCAATGACGAAGGGCTGCATGACGCACCTTTTTGAGCTAAATCACGATGGCGCGCATTGTATACCTCATGCTTTGCTACGCGCACCGTGACCTCACTCAACGGTTAGTAAGCGGCCCGGTAGATTTTTTCGATATCCGCCGCACTGAGCTTGCGTGGGTTGTTGCGCATCAGGCGCTCGATACCCGCGGCTTCCGTGGCCATGGCCGGGATCGCGTCCTCTGGAACCCCGAAGCTGCGCAGCCCCGCCGGGATCTCGACTGCGGCACACAGTCGCGTCATCGCCTCGACGGCCTGGTCGGCGGCATCATTGACGCTCAAACCCGTGACATTCACGCCCATGGCCTGGGCAATGTCCTGCATGCGCTCGACACAGGCCAGCTTGTTCCAATGCATCACATAGGGCAGCAACAGCGCATTGCTCACGCCGTGGGCGATATTGAATCGCCCGCCCAACGGGTACGCCAACGCATGCACCGCCCCCACTCCGGCGTTACCGAAGGCCATACCGGCCATCAGGCTGGCGGTGGCCATGTCATCGCGGGCCTGCAGATTGGCCGGGTTGGCGTAGGCCTTGGGCAGTGCATTGGCGATCAGCTTGATCGCCCCAATGGCCAACGCATCGGTGATCGGCGAAGCATTCAGCGACAGATAGGACTCGATGGCATGCACCAGCGCATCCACGCCACTGGCGGCGGTGACACTGCGCGGGCAAGTCAGGGTCATTTGCGGGCTGATCAGCGCGACATCCGGCAGCAGGTAGTCGCTGACAATGCCTTTTTTCAGTTGCGCGACCTTGTCGGAAAGGATCGCCACATTGGTCACCTCCGAGCCGGTGCCGGCCGTGGTCGGGATCGCGATCAACGGCGGGCCCTTGCGCGGCACCTGGTCGACGCCAAACAGATCCGCCAGGGCGCCGTGGTAACCGGCATACGCGGCGACACTCTTGGCAATGTCGATTGCACTGCCGCCGCCCACACCGATCAGGCCATCATGTCCGCCTTCGCGGTACACGCGCATGCAGTCTTCGACGATGGCAATTTCCGGGTCGGGCAGCACGCGGTCGAAGATTTCGTAAGTACGCTCACCCAGGTGTTCGAGCGCCAGCGCCACGGTACCGGACTTGACCAGCGCGGCGTCGGTGACGATCAGCGGGTTATCCACATCCAGGCGCGTCAATTCGGCGGCCAGTTGTTCAATGGCGCCGGAGCCGGTGAGCAGTTTGTGGGCGATCTTGAATGAGGAGGTACTCATGTGCGCGGCCTCTTGTTAATGATGGGCTGGCACAAGAGTAGCTGGGGATTTCAAGTTGCCTACCATTCATACACTGAATGGCTCCCACATTTGATCCAGTTTCAGGCTTTAGACCTGGGCGGTACGCAGTTTTTCGCTGCGCCCACGCAGCCATTCCAGAGTCAGCAACAGCAACACCGAGAAGGCAATCAACAAGGTCGCGGCAGCGGCAATCGTCGGGCTGAGGTTCTCACGAATACCGCTGAACATCTGACGCGGCAGGGTCGCTTGCTCGGGGCCGGCGAGGAACAGCGTCACCACCACTTCATCGAACGAGGTGGCAAAAGCAAACAGCGCCCCGGAAATCACCCCGGGTGCAATCAGCGGCAAGGTCACCCGGCGAAACGCGGTCAACGGCGAAGCGCCCAGGCTGGCCGCCGCCCGTACCAGGTTATGGTTGAAACCCTGCAAAGTGGCCGACACGGTGATGATCACAAACGGTACACCCAGCACCGCATGCACCACGATCAACGAGAAGAAGCTGTTGCCCAGACCCAGCGGCGCAAAGAACAAGTAACTCGCCACGCCGATGATCACCACCGGCACCACCATCGGCGAAATCACCAAGGCCATCACCAACGCCTTGCCGGGAAAATTCCCACGGGTCAGGCCAATTGCCGCCAAGGTGCCAAACACCATGGCCAACACCGTGGCCGCCGGGGCGACGATGATGCTGTTCTTCAGGGCCCGCATCCACTCGGCCGAGCCGAAGAAGTCCTGATACCAGTGCAGCGAGAAACCTTGCAGCGGATACACCAGGAAACTGCCGCTGTTGAACGACAACGGGATGATCACCAACACGGGCAATATCAGGAACAGCAGGATCAAGCCGCAGAGAATCCGCAAACTGTAGAACCACACCCGTTCGATGGGCGACATATAAGGGCTCAGCATCGCAAGGTCTCCTCAGCTCAGGCGCAGGCGGCTGGCGCCCACCAGCCGGTTATAGATCAGGTACAGCAACACGGTCGCCAGCAGCAGCAAGCCGCCCAACGCCGTCGCCATGCCCCAGTTGATGCTGGTGTTGGTATAGAAGGCCACGAAGTAGCTGACCATCTGATCGTTCGGGCTGCCCAGCAACGCCGGGGTAATGTAGTAACCAATCGCCAGGATGAACACCAACAGGCAACCAGCGCCCACACCGGCATAGGTTTGCGGGAAATACACGCGCCAGAAGCTGGCAAACGGGTGACAACCCAGGGAAATCGCCGCGCGCATGTAGGTCGGCGAGATACCTTTCATTACGCTGTAGATCGGCAAAATCATGAACGGCAGCAGGATGTGCACCATGGAGATGTAGACCCCGGTGCGGTTGAACACCAACTCCATGGGTTTATCGATCAAACCCATGCCCATCAGCGCGCTGTTGATCAGGCCACCGGATTGCAGCAACACAATCCACGCCGCCACCCGTACCAGAATCGAGGTCCAGAACGGCAACAGCACCAGAATCATCAGCAAGTTACTTTTGCGCGCCGGCAAGTTGGCCAGCAGGTAGGCCAGGGGATACGCCAGCAGCAGGCAGATAAACGTGATGACCAAGCCCATCCAGAAAGTACGGGCGAAGATATCCAGGTAGATCGCCTGATCCGGGGTAGCCGGGGCCACTTCGCCCAGGTCGTCGATACGGTGATCGACGGCCGCCAGCAGGTAGTAGGGCGTGAGGTTACTGGTATTACGCCGGATCGCCTGCCAATACGCCGGGTCGCCCCAGCGTTCGTCGAGGGTTTCCAACGCTTCTTTATAAGAGGCAGGCGCTTCGGTAAACGGCAGCGCCCGCGCGGTTTTGGTCAGCAGGCTGCGATAGCCGGCCAGTTCCATGTTCAAGCGCTTGGACAGATCGCCCAAGGTCTGATTCTTGCGAGCCTCGCCCAGGTCCTCGCTAAGGGCCTGATACACCGGCTCACCCGGCAAACCACGACCGTCCCAGGCCTTTACCGCCACCACGGTACGCGGCAAACCGCCCACCACTTCCGGGTTGCCGACGCTCTTGTAGAGCAGCGCAACAATCGGCACCAGGAACACCAGCAGCAAGAACAGCACCAGCGGCGCAATCAAGGCCTGGGCCTTCCAGCGATTGAGCCGCTCGGCACGCGCCAGGCGCTGCTTGAGGGTGGGGCTGTTGACCTCGTTCGAGGGAACGGCGATGGCCATGGCTAACTCCGGAATACTAAAAATAACGACATTTTTGCGATGTACAGCAAACCCTGTGGCGAGTGGGCTTGCCCCGCGTTGGGGTGCGAAGCAGCCCCATTAAATCCACCGCGCTCTGTCAGCCAGAACGCGGTGCCTGGTTTTAGGGCCGCTACGCAGCCCAACGCGGGGCAAGCCCGCTCGCCACAACAACCTCGCACGCTGGTTACTTGGCAGCCCAGGAGTTGAAACGCTGCTCCAGTTGCTCACCGTTATCCGCCCAGAAGCTCACGTCGATCTGCACCTGGTTGGCGATGTTTTCCGGGGTGGTCGGCATGTCCTTGAGGATGTCCTTGGCCAGCAACGGTACGGCTTGGGTGTTGGCCGGGCCGTAGGCGATGTTTTCCGAATAGGTCTTCTGCTGCTGCGGCTGTACCGAGAAGGCGATGAATTTCTTCGCCGCTTCGGCGCGGTCCTTGGCGAGGCCTTTAGGGATGGCCCAGGCGTCGAAATCGTAGATGCCGCCGTTCCATACCACTTTCAGGTTGCTTTCTTTTTGCACGGCAGCGATGCGGCCGTTGTAGGCCGAGCTCATGACCACGTCACCAGAAGCGAGGTATTGCGGCGGTTGGGCACCCGCTTCCCACCACTGAATGTACGGCTTGAGCTCATCGAGTTTCTTGAAGGCGCGGTCCTGGCCATCTTTACCGGCCAGCACTTTGTAGACATCCTTCGGCGCCACGCCGTCGGCCATCAGAGCGAATTCCAGGGTGTACTTGGCGCCTTTGCGCAGGCCGCGTTTACCCGGGAATTTTTTCACGTCCCAGAAATCTGCCCAGCCCCCAGGTGGCGCCTTGAGTTTGTCGGCGTTGTACGCCAGCACGGTCGACCATACAAAGAAGCCCACGCCGCATGGCTGGATCGCGCCCTTCACGTAGTTCGCGTTATCGCCAAACAGTTTCGGGTCCAGCGGCTCAAACATGTCTTCGTCGCAGCCACGGGACAGCTCCGGCGATTCCACTTCCACCAGGTCCCAGGACACGCTCTTGGTGTCGACCATGGCTTTGACCTTGGCCATTTCACCGTTGTACTCACCCGCGATGATTTTGCCGTTACCTGCGCTTTCCCACGGTGCGTAGAAGGCCTTGACCTGTGCCGCCTTGTTCGCACCACCAAAGGACACGACCGTCAGGTCCGGGCCTGCCATGGCCTGTGTCGCGCCCATCAAGCTGATAGCCAGGGCGGAATATTTAAGGGATCTCAACATTGTTGTTCTCTCCACGTGCAGGGTTGGTGAAGCCATGGGGGCGATTAATTCGCCTCTAGAAGTGGGTCGAGTGCGCGAACGTGCTCGACTTGCCAGCCAATCGGTACCACGTCGCCGACCGCCAACGCTGGGTCCAGCTCGGCAATCGGTTGTTTCACAAAAAAATCGGCCTTGCCGCAGACTTCCAGGCGCACGCGCACGTGGTCGCCCAGGTAGATAAATTCCGCCACCCGCCCAGAGAAGCGGTTGACGCAGCTTTCGCTGGAACCATTGAGGCTGACGCGCTCCGGGCGCACCGACAGCGTCACCGGGCCGCCGACCTGACCGACATTCACCGCCAGCGCCTCGACTTTCTCGCCCCGTGCCAGTTCCACCACGCAGCGCTCGCCGGTATGGCTGTGCAGACGCCCATTGAGGCGGTTGTTCTCGCCGATGAAGTTGGCGACAAAGGTGTTCTTCGGCTCTTCGTACAAGGTGCGCGGCGCGGCAATCTGCTGGATCTCGCCCTGGTGGAACACCGCCACGCGGTCGGACATAGTCAAGGCTTCGCCCTGGTCGTGGGTCACATACACCACCGTCACGCCGAGGCGCTGGTGCAGGTGTTTGATCTCCATCTGCATGTGCTCACGCAGTTGTTTGTCGAGCGCACCGAGGGGTTCGTCCATCAACACCAACTGCGGCTCGAACACCAACGCCCGAGCCAGCGCAACGCGCTGTTGCTGGCCGCCGGACAGCTGCGCCGGGTAGCGCTGGGCGAAGGCGTCGAGCTGGACCATGCTCAACACGCGTTTGACCCGCTCGCTGATATCGGTCTTGCTCAAGCCCCGTACTGAGAGCGGGAACGCCAGGTTCTCAGCAACAGTCATGTGCGGGAACAGCGCGTAATTCTGGAACACCATGCCGATGTCACGCTTGTGCGGCGGCACGTTGTTGATGGAGCGCCCGGCCAGCAGGATTTCACCCGCGGTCGGCGTTTCAAAGCCGGCGAGCATCATCAAGCTGGTGGTCTTGCCCGAACCGGACGGCCCGAGCAGGGTGAGGAACTCGCCCTTGCGGATTTCCAGGTTGAGGTCTTTGACGATCAGGTTCTCGCCGTCGTAGCTCTTCTGCACGCCACGAAAGCTGACCAGCACATCATTTGAATCCACCTCGCTCATACCCGCACCTTTGTGTTTTGGACTGCTGTGGCACAAGCGTAGTCCAGGCCGGATCCCCCGGAAATCGGGGGCCGGGAGAGAATTGCATCAGCCGGTTGGAAGGTTTGGGGTAGGGATTGCCCTACAGCGATGGCGGGGATGGAACAGTGCGCCAACAGCGGGCGCCTGAAATGGGTTCAGCGTCTGTAAAACAGGTCGCAAACAGACATGATCGTTCCCACGCTCCGCGTGGGAACGATCTATGCGGTTAGAGGAGTTTGTGTTCCATCGCGTACTTCACCAGTTCAGCCAAGGAGGTGATATTGAGCTTTTGCATCAACCGCGCCTTATGGGTGCTGATGGTCTTGCTGCTCAGCGCCAGTTGCTGGGCGATGTCGTTGACGTTGGCCCCCTGGGCCAGGCGCTCGAACACCGAGAACTCGCGCTCCGACAGCAGCGAATGCAACGGCCGCGCATCAGTCAGGCCGACTTCGAAGACCATGCGATCCGCCAAGTCCGGGTCGATATAACGCCCTCCCGCCGCCACCTTGCGAATCGCCGTCAGCAACAGGGCCGGATCGCTGTCCTTGGTGGCATACCCCGCCGCACCGACCTTCAAGGCGCGAGCGGCCATTTGCGCTTCATCGTGCATCGACAGCACCAGGATCGCCGGAGGGTTGCTCAGCGCCCGTATCCGCGCGATGGCTTCCAGACCGTTGACGCCAGGCATCGAGATATCCAGTAACACCACCTCACACTGCACATGGCGCAAGGTTTCCAGCAACTGCTCGCCATTGGCAGCCTCGCCGACCACCAGCAGGTCTTTGGCCAGGCCGATCAATTGCTTGATGCCTTCGCGGACGATGGCGTGGTCTTCGGCTACCAATACGCGAATCACAAGGGCTTCCTCTTATCGTTATGCATCCAACGGCACCGTGACACTCAAGGTAGTGCCCTCCCCCAACTCGCTGTCCAGGCTCAACTGCCCGCCCATGATCAGCACGCGTTCGCGCATGCCGACCAGACCAAACGACACCGGACGCCCCTGGGCCTGGATGAAACCGACGCCGTCATCGCTGATGGTCAGCCGCAGGTTGGTGCCCTCCATCGCCAGCGTCAGCTCGACAGTATGCGCCTGGGCATGGCGCATCACATTGGTCAGCGCCTCCTGCAAAATACGGAACAGGCCGATGGCCTTGGCATCGCTCAGGGCCGGCAGGTTATCCGGTACTTGCACCAGACAGGGGATTTGCGTGCGGGCTTCGAAGCGACGGGCTTGCCATTCGATGGCCGAGGCGATCCCAGCGTCAAGAATCGGCGGGCGCAACGCCGTGGCTACGTCGCGAACCAACTGGAACAACTGGGCAATCAGGCGCTTCATGCTGTTCAAGCGTTCATGCAACCCAGGGTCGAGTTGTGCATAGGCCAACTCGCACATCGAGGTTTCCAGTTTGAGCACGGTGAGCATCTGCCCCAGCTCATCGTGTACTTCCCGGGCAATGCGCGCCTTCTCCTCTTCACGCACGGTTTCAAGGTGGGCCGACAGTTCGCGCAATTGCGCACGAGAGGCATCCAGCTCCAACTCGATACGCTTGCTCTCGCTGATGTCCCAGACAATCCCGTCCCAAACCACCGTGCCGTCTTCCAGGCGGCGGGTCACGGCCTTGATATCGGCCCACCGCTGCTGGCCAAGCCGAGTGAGAATGCGGCCTTGCCACGACCAATTGCTTTCAGTCTCGATGGCTTGGTCCTGGGTGCGGTGATAACTGGCGCGGTCATCGGGATGCACCAGGCTGCGAATACCGATGGCCGGGTCACTGAGCACCGCAGGCGAATAGCCCACCAGCCCCTCGCTGCCCTGGCTGATGTAAGCGAACTCGATGGCTTCACTGCGAGGCAAGCGCTCCAGGCGAAACACCAGCCCCGGCACATTAGCGGCGATGCCCTGCAACCGCGCCTCACTTTCCTGCAACGCGGCCAAGGCACGGCGCCGCTCGGTGACGTCGTTGAGGTAAACCACCAAGTACTCACCGCCGCCATAACGCAAAAAGCTCAAGGACACATCGGCGGGCAGAATGCTGCCATCGGCGCGCAGGCAATTGGTGGCAAAACTCTGCGGTCCGTCTTCGCTGGCGCGAGCGCGCTTCCACAGGTTGAGCCAGCGGTCCATGGTGAGGGTTGGGTCGAACTCGATCAGCGGGCGCTCAATCAACGCGCCAGGCTCGTAACCCAGCATGGTTTCGGCGGCGAGGTTGGCGTAGCGAACGTGGCTGTCCCAGTTGACCCAAAGAATGCCGACGGTGCTTTGATCAATCGAAAACTGCGTCAAGCGCAGTGCTTCAGCACCGGCAGCGCGGGCAGCACTCTCTTCCCGGGCGGCCAGCAGGTTGTGTTCCAGCACTCTTTGCTGGCGGCGCTGCCAGAACACCACTGCCAGGCTGGCAAGCAGAAACAGGCCCAGCAGCAGACAGAGGTTTTGCCACAGCCCCGGGGATTCCGAGAGCCGTGGATACTTGGGTTGCAGCCATCGGCCGTGCAGTTGATCGAGGTCGCGAGCGGGTATTGCACGCAAGGCACTTTGCATGATGGTCGCCAATTCCGGCCATTCCCGACGCGTAGCCACCCGCAACAATTGCGGCAGGCCGATGTCGCCGACTACCGCCAACCCGGCAAACTCAGCCTCGCCTGACAGCCGGCTCAACTGCGCCTCATCCACCACGGCGTAACGCGCCTGCTGACTCACCAACAACTGCAAAGCCTGGCGTTCCATAGGTACGCCTTGCAGGTTCAGATTGGGATAGGTACTACGCAAGTAATCAGCCACGGCGCTGGGCATGCGCACAGCGACGCGGGATTGCTCATCGAGTTTTTCCAGCTCTACCGCGCCACCGCCTTCGCGGATACCGACAATATGCTGGGGCACGCGCATATAAGGGTCGGTGAACAACCACAGGCGCAAGCCGGCCGGGGTTTGTTGCAAGCCAGGGGCAATGTCGACCTCGCCGTCGCGCACGGCAGCTTCCAACTGCTCCTGGTTGGGAAAGTTGCGCCACAGAAGCTCAATGTTCAGTGCCTTGGCCAACCACTGCATCAACTCGACATTAGCCCCGGACAACCGCTGCAGGCGTCGATCGTATTGCGCGTAAGGCGCCTGCAATACCAAACCCACGCGTAATTCCGGATGCTGGGCCAGCCACTCACGCTGCTGCGCATTGAGCTGCGCCTGCGGTGCAACAGGCGCAGGCGCGGCACTCGCCATCAAGGCAAAGCACAAACAGCCGATAACCAGCAGACAGCGAAAACCCATGATCCACGTCTCACATCACTGACAAATACTGATCAACCCATTAGGCTGCCGGAATCACTTCTGGCCGGAAATTAACGATGCCACATCGAAACCGTTCGGCACTGCCAGCATTGTGCCTGTCGCTGCTATTTACCAGCGCCTTTTCTGTTCAGGCCGCTGACACCCCCGCACCCGCCGCCGAAAAACCCGTTGAACGCCAGGCCCTGCCCGAACGCAGCCAGGAGGAAGCCAACGCCCTCGAACGGCAGATTCCGCAACACGAACAGCAACAACTGCAAGCCGGCAGCGACTCATTCCTGGCCCTGTGGAAACCGGGCAACAGCGCCGAACCCGAAGGCGTGGTGATTATCGTACCGGGCGCCGGGGAAAGTGCTGACTGGCCGCAAGCAATCGCACCGTTGCGAAGCAAATTACCGGACGCCGACTGGGGCACCCTCAGCCTGTCGTTGCCGGACATGAGCATGGACACGTTGCCGCCTCGCGTTATCGAAGCGCCCAAGGCCGCCGTCGACACCAGCAGCAAAAACGGCAGCACAGCCGCCAAACCCATCGAACAAGCCGCGAGCGCCGAAGGCGAAGGCACTGACCCGGCGGTGGTGCCAGGTGCGGATGAACAGGACAAGACCGACGCCAAGCGCATTTTCAGCCGTATCGACGCTGCCGTCGCCTTCGCCCAGACCCAGAGCGCCCGCAGCGTGGTGCTACTCGGCCATGGCACTGGCGCCTGGTGGGCCGCACGCTACCTGAGCGAGAAACAACCGGCTCAGGTACAAAAGTTGGTGATGGTGGCTGGCAAGACGCCTGCGGGTCGACAGCCGGACCTGCAACAACTGGCTCCGACACTGAAAGTGCCTACGGCGGATGTCTTCTACCAAGACAGCGCCCTAGACCGCAAAAACGCACTGGCGCGCGTCCAGGCTGCCAAGCGTGCGAAGAATGACGGCTATAAACAGGTGTCACTCAAGACCTTGCCCGGCAATAGTTCAGCCGAGCAGGAGCAGTTGTATCGTCGGGTTCGCGGCTGGTTGAGCCCGCAGGCCGCGGCCGACTGACTTGAAGTTGATAAACCGATCAAATGTGGGAGCTGGCTTGCCTGCTCCCACATTTGATCGGGTTATCACTGTCAGATTGTGACTACTAACGAAAATCCCGGTGCTCGCGAATCAACGCATAGGCGTTGTGCAGCTCGCGTGTTCGCTCGGTCGCCTCACGCACCTGCGCGGGGCTGGCGCCACTGCCGGCAACCTTGTCCGGGTGGTGGCGACTGAGCAGCCGACGATAAGCACGCTTGATCACTGACGGCTCGGTGGTGGACGTGACCCCCAGAATCCGCAACGCTTCCTGATAGGCGCCGCCGCGGCTGGCCAGCGGCTTGCGCTCCGGCGCGTAGTCGGCGGCTAATGCCTGGAGCTGGTGCGGCGTCCAGCCGAGCCACTTCCCCCACAAATTGATCAAATCACGCTCGGCGTCATCCGCCCTGCCGTCCGCCCAGGCCATGCGCCAGCACGCACGCAACACCCCTTCCGCCGCATGGGGTTGAGCCTTGAGCACCCGCAGATAGGTGCGCACCCGGTCGGAACCGGATTTGCCCCGATTGAATGCCGAGATAGCACGACGCTGGGCCGACTCGGTCATGTCCAACGAGCGCATCTCTTGCCGCGCCTGCTGGATATGCCCATCCACGACCCGACCATTACTTTTGGCCAGACGCCCCAACAGCACAAACAACAGTTCGTCATTGCGCAATGCCGGACGCCCGCCAAGGCGTTCGCGCAACTGCGCCCAACTTTGCAACTGAAGGCGGCGGTCCAGCGCCTGTCCCAACAATGCACCCAACAATGCCCCCGGAATACTGGCAATGGCAAAGCCAACTCCGGCGCCGATCAGCGTCCCTGGCCACAACATCCTACTGCCCCGCTGACAGCAAGGTTTCGACCTGCGCCAGACGCTCCAGCGTGCCGACATCAATCCAGCGTCCTGTCATGTGTTCCCCCGTTACCAGACCTTTCGCCATGGCCGCCCGTAACAGCGGCGCGAGCTTGAAGGCACCGGCACTGCAACCCGCGAACAATTGGGGGTCGAGCACTGAAATGCCACTGAAGGTCAGGTTATCGGCGCCGGGCGCGGCATCATGAAGAAAACCGTTACTCAGATAAAAGTCGCCACCGGTCGGCGCATGCTCAGGCATGTCGACCATGACCAAATGGGCAAGCCCTTCCAACGGCTTATTGAGACTGGCGAAGTCGTAGTCAGTCCAGATGTCGCCATTGACCAGCAGGAACGGTTCGTCCCCCAACAACGGCAACGCCTTGAAAATCCCACCACCGGTTTCCAGTGGCTCGCCCTCGGGCGAATACTGGATACGCAAGCCAAATTGCGAACCGTCACCCAGGTAGCTTTCGATCTGTTGGCCAAGCCAGGCATGGTTGATAACGATATCGGTGAAGCCGGCCTTCGCCAGCGCTTCAAGGTGATATTCGATCAGCCGCTTGCCGCCGGCCTGCACCAGGGGCTTGGGCGTGTGCAGGGTGAGCGGGCGCATCCGCTCACCTTTGCCCGCCGCCAGGATCATGACTTTCATACGCCCGCCTCGACAGGTTGGCGCAAGCTGGTGAGCAATTCACCCAGCTCGCGAAGCTCAGGCCGGTTGGCGAGTACCGCTTCTATATAAGTAAAGAAGCGCGGCACGTCCGCCAGATAACGTGGTTTACCGTCGCGATGACAGATGCGCGCAAAGATGCCGATCACCTTGAGGTGACGCTGCACGCCCATCAGGTCGCCGGCACGCAGGAATTCTTCGAAGTCAGCCTGCACCGGGATGCCCAGTTGCGCGGCGCGCTGCCAATAACCGAGTTGCCACTCACGCACGCGAGCCTGGGGCCAACTGAGGAACGCATCCTTGAACAGGCAAGTGATGTCGTAGGTTACCGGACCGTAGACCGCATCCTGAAAATCCAGCACGCCGGGGTTCGGCTCGCTGATCATCAGGTTGCGTGGCATGTAGTCACGATGCACCAGCACTTTGGGCTGGGCCAATGCGCTGTCGATCAGATGGTCGCTGACGCGCTGCCAGAGGGCCTGCTGCTGAGCATCGAGTTCGATGCCCAAATGCCGGCGAACGTACCACTCCGGAAACAATTCCAGCTCACGGCGCAACAAGGCGACGTCATAGCTGGGCAACGGCGCGTGCATCGGCAATTGCTGAAATGCCAGCAACGCGTCGATGGCATCGGCAAACAATTGATCGGCGTTTTGCTCGTCAATCACGTCCAGATAGGTTTTTCTGCCCAGGTCATTGAGCAAAAGAAAGCCGCGAGGCAAATCTTCTGCATAAATTTTTGGCACATTAATTCCCGATTTCGCGAGTAAATCGGCGATATCGACGAAAGGTTTGCAGTTTTCCTGGGGTGGGGGCGCGTCCATGACGACGAAAGATTGACCGCCTCCCTCCCACCGGAAGTAACGCCTGAAACTCGCGTCGCTGCTGGCCGCGGTCAACGTGGCCGGGGGGACGACACCCCAGCCTTGAGCGTTGAAAAGGATCGGTAACTGCTCATCCAGCCAGACTTGCAGCTGTTGTAAACGTAGATCTTGCTCGGGCATTACAAGGGTCTCCGACGGCGCTAGCCGTCAAGCGGGTCATGCTTTATTATCACGCATCTTTTTCAGACCATCGAGAGGCGTGCGGCCCACACCGCGGGCAGATGGCACGCAGGAAGCCCGGACTAATAAGATGGCATTGAAATCCCCCGCGTTTCGTAGAAAATTTCCGTTGCTGGTAACTGGCAGTCTGCTGGCCATGCAACCTTTCGCCACCTCATTCGTGGTCGCCGCGGAACAGTATGACTGCTCAGTCTCTGCTTCGGGTGCCTGGAATTGCGCGCCGAAAACCGCCGCCGCCCCATTGCCACCGCGCCCGGTGCATGATGGCTCTGCCGTCAGCTCAGCCAATGGCACGCCGCAAGGCGAAGCCGGCAGCGCCGAGGCCGTGCCGCAGACCGCGCTGGTTACCGAAACCAAGGGCCGCGGCCTGCGTTCGCGCAGCGCCGACTACAGCCACTTGGACTGGGTGCCTCGCGAGAAGCTGACCGCAGCCCAACTGGCCGAAACCGGTCCTTATTGCTCCGGCGCGTACATCGAGCCGACTCGTCCTGGCATGAACGACAAGACGGACAAGAGCGATGCACCGACCTTCATCGGTGCCAAGGCCTCTCGTTATGAGCAGGAACAACAAATCGCGACCCTGGCCGGTGACGTTGTCATGCGCCAAGGCAGCATGCAGCTGGAGGCTCAGGAAGCCAGCCTGTATCAGGCCGAGAACCGTGGCGAGTTGAACGGCAACGTTCGTCTGCGTGACAACGGTGCCCTGATCGTGGGTGACCATGCCCAGGTCCAGCTCGATACCGGCGCCGCCCAGATCGACAACGCCGAATACGTGCTGCACAAGTCGCGCATTCGCGGTAACGCGCTGTACGCCAAGCGTGCCGAAAACGCGATCATCCGTCTCAAGGACGGTACGTACACCACCTGCGAGCCAGACAGCAACGCCTGGCAGCTCAAGGGCAACAACATCACGCTGAACCCGGCCACCGGTTTCGGTACGGCGACCAACGCGACGTTGCGGATCAAGAACATCCCGATCCTCTACACCCCGTACATCTATTTCCCGATCGACGACCGTCGTCAATCCGGCTTCTTGCCGCCGAGCTTCAGCACCGCCAGCAAAACCGGCTTTACGCTTGTCACCCCGTACTACTTCAACCTGGCGCCGAACTACGACGCCACGTTGTACCCGCAATACATGACCAAGCGCGGCATGATGATGGAAGGCGAGTTCCGCTACCTCACCAAGTCCAGCGAGGGCCAGTTCGGCGGCGCTTACCTGAACGACGACAGCGACGAGCGTAAAGGTCAGAGCGACTACGAAAAAACCCGCTACATGCTCAATTGGCAGCACAAAGGCGGGTTGGATTCGCGGGTGTCGACCCAAGTTGACTACACCAAGATCAGCGATCCTTACTTCTTCCAGGATCTCAAGACTTTCGAGGAAGGTGTTCAACCCCGGGACTTCGTCAACCAACAGGGCTCCGTTACCTATCGCGGCGACTCCTACCAGGCGCGCCTGAACCTTCAGGCCTACCAACTGGCGACGATTTCCCAGATCACCCCGTATGACCGGCTGCCGCAGATCACCTTCAACGGGATGCTGCCGTACCATCCGGGTGGCTTGAACTTTACCTACGAGACTGAAGCTGTTCGGTTTGAACGCAGTCTGGAAAACGGCACGTTTACTGATGAGAACGGCCTCGTGTCACCGCGTCTGGACACCTACGTTACAGGCCTGACCCGTGCAAACGGTACTCGCTTGAACGTTGCGCCAGCGGTCGAGTACCCAATGAACTGGACCTACGGCTTTGTTACGCCGAAGCTCAAGTATGTTTACACCAAGTACGATCTGGACCTTGACGGTACAGGTAAAGACCAGATCGTTGCGGCTCAAGCGGCGGCTGCCACAGCGGGCACTCAATATGCAGGCGGGGAGTTCAAAAGCTCCCAAGACCGTGCAATTCCAATCGCCAGCATCGACAGCGGCCTGTACTTCGACCGCACTACCAACTGGTTCGGCAAAGACTATAACCAGACACTGGAACCGCGTGCCTACTATCTCTATGTGCCTAACAAGGACCAGAGTGATATCCCGGTATTCGACTCCAGCGAATACACATTCAGCTACGCCTCTCTGTTCCGTGACAACCGCTTCAGCGGCTCCGACCGGATCGGCGACGAGAACAAGCTGTCCCTGGGCGTAACCAGCCGCTGGATCGAAGACAATGGCTTTGAGCGTCAACGTGTCAGTGTCGGCCAAGCGTTGTACTTCAAAGATCGCGAAGTTCAGCTTCCAGGCATTCTGGCCAGCCAACGCGCAGACGCACAATCCAATGTCTCGCCGATCGCTTTGGACTACGAGTTCCGCTTCAACCGCGACTGGCGCGCTACTGCTGACTACAACTGGGACACCGAGAGCCACAGCCCTCGTTCCGGCAGCGCGATGTTCCACTACCAACCGGAAGACAACCCGAACAAGGTCGTTAACGTCGGTTACCGCTATCGCAACGACCAAGTGGTGTACAACCAGCTGACTGGCCAATGGCAGTTTGGTGGTGACTATGGCACTGCGGGTCAACCGAACTTCGTGAAGGATTACTACAAAATCCAGCAACACGACTTCTCGATGATGTGGCCGATCGTTCCCCAGTGGAACCTGATCACCCGCTGGCAGTATGACTATGCCCGCAACCGCACCCTGGAAGCCTTCGGTGGTTTCGAATACGACAACTGCTGCTGGAAACTGCGCGTGATCAACCGTTATTGGGTTTCCAACGACGAATATACCCAGATCGCCCCGTTGAACGAAAAGGGTGACCACGGGCTCTTCTTCCAGATCGTCCTCAAAGGACTCGGCGGCCTGACCGGCGCCAAGGTAGAGAGCTTCCTCGACAAAGGCATTCAAGGTTATCGTGAACGTGAAGATCAAGCTTTCTGATTGTCTGCGCCCGCTAGTGCTGGGCGCGCTGTTCCTGGGGACCGCATCGGCACACGCTGCAGTTCAACAGCTGGATAAAGTGGCGGCCATCGTCGATAACGACGTGATCATGCAGAGCCAACTGGACCAACGGGTCAAGGAAGTTCAGCAAACCATCGCCAAGCGCGGTGGTGGCGTGCCCCCTACCAGCGTGCTGGAACCACAGGTTCTGGAGCGCCTGATCGTCGAAAACCTGCAACTGCAGATCGGCGAGCGCTCCGGCATCCGTATTTCGGACGAAGAGCTGAACCAGGCCGTTGGCACCATCGCTCAACGCAACAACATGAGCATTGATCAGTTCCGCGCGGCCCTGGCCCACGACGGCCTGTCCTATGAGGACGCCCGTGACCAGATCAAGCGTGAAATGATCATCAGCCGTGTGCGTCAGCGCCGTGTGGCCGAGCGGGTTCAGGTGTCCGAGCAAGAAGTGAAGAACTTCCTGGCTTCTGATCTGGGCAAGATGCAGCTCTCCGAAGAACTGCACCTGGCCAATATCCTGATCGCAACACCGGACAGCGCCAGCGCTGAGCAGCTCAATGCAGCCGCCGCGAAAACCCAGGCTGTTTATGACCGCCTGAAAGCCGGTGCCGACTTCGCCCAGACGGCGATTGCCGTTTCCGGCAGTGACAACGCCTTGGACGGCGGCGATATGGGCTGGCGTAAAGCCGCTCAACTGCCGCCTCCGTTTGACCGTGAGTTGAGTGCAATGGAAGTGGGTGGCATTACTCAGCCGGCCCGCACCCCAGGTGGCTTCATCATCCTCAAGTTGCTGGGCAAACGCGGTGGCGAGACCTCGCTGAAAGACGAAGTGCATGTTCGTCACATTCTGGTCAAACCAAGCGAAATCCGCACCGAAGCGCAAACCAAGGAACTGGCCCAGAAGATCTATGACCGCATCGAAGGCGGTGAAGATTTCGCCACGTTGGCCAAGAGTTTCTCGGAAGACCCGGGCTCGGCCCTCAACGGCGGCGACCTGAACTGGATCGACCCGAAAGCGTTGGTACCGGAGTTCCAGGATGTCATGGCCAAGACCCCGCAAGGCGTGCTGTCCAAGCCATTCAAGACTCAATATGGCTGGCACGTGTTGGAAGTTCTTGGTCGCCGCGCGACCGACAACACCACCCAAGCCCGTGAACAACAAGCACTGACCGTATTGCGTAACCGCAAGTACGACGAAGAGCTGCAAACCTGGTTGCGTCAGATCCGTGACGAAGCCTACGTGGAAAACAAGCTGCCAGCCGCCGAGCAAACAGGCGCTAATCAGGCAGCCCAGTGAAACCCCAGCGTTTCGCGGTGACACCCGGCGAGCCAGCCGGCATTGGTCCAGACCTGTGCCTGCTACTCGCCTCGCAACCCCAGCCACACCCCCTGATTGCCATTACCAGCCGCGACCTGCTCCTAGAGCGGGCCGCGCAACTGGGCGTGGCCGTCAACCTGCTGGACGTGGCACCGGGCAACTGGCCCGACCTGCCGGCACCAGCAGGCAGCCTGTATGTGTGGGATACCCCGCTGCAAGCCAAGGTAGTCGCCGGGCAACTGAACAAGGCGAATGCGGCGTTTGTACTGGAAACCCTGACCCGCGCAGGGCAAGGCTGCATCGACGGCGATTTCGCCGGCATGATCACGGCCCCGGTGCACAAGGGCGTGATCAACGAATCCGGTATCGCCTTTTCCGGCCATACCGAATTTCTCGCCGAGCTGACCAACACCCCGCAAGTCGTGATGATGCTGGCGACACGCGGCCTGCGCGTTGCCCTGGTGACCACGCACCTGCCGCTACGCGATATCGCCGATGCCATCACCGCCGAGCGCGTGGAGCGCGTCACGCGCATCCTGTACACCGACCTGCAACAGAAATTCGGCATTGCCCACCCACGCATCCTGGTCTGCGGGCTTAACCCACACGCCGGTGAAGGCGGCCACCTGGGCCATGAAGAAATCGACATCATTGAACCGACATTAGAGCGTCTGCGCCAAGAAGGCATGGACCTGCGTGGCCCACTGCCTGCGGACACTCTGTTTACCCCCAAATATCTGGAGCACTGCGACGCAGTGCTGGCGATGTACCATGACCAGGGGCTGCCCGTGCTGAAATACAAAGGTTTCGGCGCCGCAGTCAACGTGACACTGGGCCTGCCGATCATCCGCACCTCCGTCGACCATGGCACTGCCCTGGACCTGGCGGGCAGCGGCAAGATCGATACCGGCAGCCTGCACGTGGCCCTGGAAACCGCCTATCAGATGGCCGAGACCCGTATATGACTGAGCATTACCAACACCGGGCGCGCAAGCGCTTCGGGCAAAACTTCCTGCACGACGCTGGCGTGATCGACCGCATCCTGCGCTCTATTCATGCCAAGCCCGAAGACCGCTTGCTGGAAATCGGCCCAGGCCAGGGCGCACTGACCCAAGGCCTGCTCAACAGCGGCGGGCAACTGGACGTAGTTGAACTGGACAAGGACCTGATCCCGATCCTCAACCAGCAGTTCGCCGACAAGCCCAATTTCAACCTGCACCAGGGCGACGCACTGAAGTTCGACTTCAACAGCCTCAATGCCGCGCCTAACAGCCTGCGGGTGGTAGGCAACCTGCCGTACAACATCTCCACGCCGCTGATTTTCCACCTGCTGAACAACGCAGGGATCATTCGCGACATGCACTTCATGCTGCAAAAAGAGGTGGTTGAGCGTTTAGCGGCGGGTCCTGGCGGTGGTGATTGGGGTCGCCTGTCGATCATGGTTCAGTACCATTGCCGCGTGGAACACTTGTTCAACGTTGGCCCTGGCGCGTTTAATCCGCCACCCAAGGTCGACTCGGCCATCGTGCGACTAGTGCCGCATGCCGTACTGCCTCACCCGGCCAAGGATCACAAGTTGCTGGAGCGCGTGGTACGTGAAGCGTTCAACCAACGCCGCAAGACCCTGCGCAATACGCTCAAGGCACTGCTGAGCAACGCTGAAATCGAAGCCGCCGGCGTCGATGGCAGCCTGCGCCCTGAGCAACTGGACCTGGCCGCGTTCGTGCGCCTGGCCGACCAACTTGCCATCCAGCCTGCACCAGTCGCGGACTGAAGCCTGCCGCGCCAGGCCAGACAGCATGTCTGGCCTAGCGCCCACCTCATGGCCTAGACTGATCCGCATCTGCTGTCCCCCGCTTTTGCTTTTAAGGCCTCTTGCATGTCAGATCCTCGCTACCAGATCGACGTCAGCGTCGTCACCCGCTTCCTCGCGGACCAATCGCAACCTGAACAGAACCGTTTCGCCTTTGCCTACACCGTCACGGTGAAGAATAACGGGCTGGTGCCGGCCAAGCTGCTGTCGCGCCACTGGGTGATCACTGACGGTGACGGCCAGGTCGAGGAAGTGCGCGGCGCCGGCGTGGTAGGTCAGCAACCCTTGATCGACATCGGCGCCAGCCATACCTACAGCAGCGGTACAGTGATGACCTCTAAAGTCGGCACCATGCAGGGCTCATATCAGATGAAGGCCACCGATGGTCAACTGTTCGACGCCATCATCGCGCCCTTCCGCCTCGCTGTGCCTGGAGCCTTGCACTGATGGCGACGTACGCGGTCGGCGACCTGCAAGGCTGCCTGGAACCCCTAAAGTGCTTGCTGGAGCGGGTTGCCTTCGACCCGGCAAGCGACCGCCTATGGTTAGTGGGTGACCTGGTCAATCGTGGCCCTGAGTCCCTGGAAACCCTGCGCTTCCTTTATAGCCTGCGCGATTCCCTGGTCTGCGTGCTGGGCAACCATGATCTGCACCTGCTGGCGGCCGGCAATAACATTGAGCGCCTGAAAAAGACCGACACCCTGCGGGAAATTCTTGAAGCGCCCGATCGTGCAGAGTTGCTGGACTGGCTGCGCCGACAAAAGATCATGCATTACGACGAAGGCCGAAACATGGCGTTGGTCCATGCTGGCATCCCGCCCCAGTGGACACTGAAAAAGGCCCTCAAGTGTGCCGCCGAAGTTGAGAGTGCCCTGGCCGATGACAACCTGTACACCGCCTACCTGGATGGTATGTACGGTAACGAGCCAGTGAAGTGGGACAACGACCTCACCGGCGTAACCCGCCTGCGCGTCATCACCAACTACTTCACACGCATGCGCTTCTGCACCGCCGAGGGCAAGCTGGACCTCAAGAGCAAGGAAGGCGCCGACACCGCGCTGCCCGGCTACAAGCCGTGGTTCGCCCACAAGGAGCGCAAGACCCGCGACACGAAGATCATCTTCGGTCACTGGGCGGCCCTGGAAGGCAAATGCGAAGAACCTGGCGTGTTTGCCCTCGACACCGGTTGCGTGTGGGGCGGTACCATGACACTGATGAACATCGACACAGGTGAGCGCCTGAGCTGCCAGTGCGATTCCCCCCTTTCCGCCACACTGCCGGTTGCCGCCAAGCGCTAGACGCAGCAGCAGCCATGCCCAAGGAGCCGCCATGAGCGAATTCAAACGTATCCCTCCCGAACAAGCCCAGGCCCTGCGCGAGCAAGGAGCCGTGGTAGTCGACATCCGCGATCAGCCTACTTATGTTGCCGCTCATATCAGCGGCGCCCGGCATGTGGACAACCACAATATCGCCGACTTCATCCGCGCTGCCGACCTTGACGCGCCAGTGATCGTGGCCTGCTACCACGGCAATTCCAGCCAGAGCGCGGCAGCCTATCTGATCAGCCAGGGCTTCTCCGACGTCTATAGCCTGGACGGTGGCTTTGAGCTGTGGCGTACGACCTATCCCGCAGAAATTGCCTCCGGCGATTCGCAATAATTTTTTTCACACCCCGCTACCCCGCGTGACGCTTGGGCTCGCGCCGTTTCTGACGAACGGCGCAGCCAAACTAATTGCGCATCGCGCCTTGACCTCCCGGATTCCGAACTATCCTTAAGCGCAGGCCATCCAAATCAGGGGAGAGCCGGTACACCGGCGTGCGGGTCATCGGTAGCGTTTGAGGGTGTTCTGGGGGGAAAACGGCCATTGGCGATCACCAATGACTGCCAGCATCGACTGATTGATCCGGCGTCGGCTCCACGTATCGAGCGAGGTGACGACGTCATGAGTATCTTTAGCCACTTCCAACAACGCTTCGAGTCCACACAGCACGAAGAACTCTCGCTGCAAGAGTATCTGGACCTGTGCAAAAAGGACCGCAGTACCTACGCGTCTGCCGCCGAACGTCTGCTATTGGCGATTGGCGAGCCGGAGCTGGTGGAAACTGCCAACAATTCGCGCCTGTCGCGAATATTTTCCAACAAGGTGATCCGCCGCTACCCGGCCTTTGAAGACTTCCACGGCATGGAAGAATGCATTGACCAGATCGTCTCCTACTTCCGCCATGCCGCCCAAGGCCTGGAAGAGAAGAAACAGATCCTCTACCTGCTCGGCCCCGTCGGCGGCGGTAAGTCGTCCCTGGCTGAAAAACTCAAACAACTGATCGAGAAGGTGCCCTTCTACGCCATCAAGGGCTCACCGGTCTTCGAGTCGCCCTTGGGGCTGTTCAACGCCACGGAAGATGGCGCAATTCTCGAAGAAGACTTCGGTATCCCACGGCGCTACCTCAACACCATCATGTCGCCCTGGGCCACCAAGCGCCTGGGCGAGTTTGGCGGCGACATCAGCCAATTTCGCGTGGTGAAGCTCTACCCGTCGATCCTCAACCAAATCGGCGTAGCGAAAACCGAACCCGGTGACGAGAACAACCAGGACATTTCAGCCCTGGTGGGTAAGGTCGATATCCGCAAACTCGAAGAATTCCCACAGAACGACGCCGACGCCTACAGCTACTCGGGGGCACTGTGCCGGGCCAACCAAGGCCTGATGGAATTCGTGGAGATGTTCAAGGCACCGATCAAGGTGCTGCACCCACTGCTGACCGCGACCCAGGAAGGTAACTACAACAGTACCGAAGGCCTGGGCGCGATTCCGTTCACCGGGATTCTGCTGGCCCACTCCAACGAATCGGAATGGCACACCTTCCGCAACAACAAGAACAACGAGGCCTTCATCGACCGGATCTACATCGTCAAGGTGCCGTACTGCCTGCGAGTCAGCGATGAGATCAAGATTTACGACAAGCTCCTGTTCAACAGCTCGCTGGCCAAGGCCCATTGCGCACCCGATACGCTGAAAATGCTTGCGCAGTTCACCGTGCTGTCACGCCTCAAAGAGCCGGAAAACTCGAACATCTACTCGAAGATGCGCGTGTACGACGGCGAAAACCTCAAGGACACCGACCCCAAGGCCAAGTCGATCCAGGAATACCGCGATACGGCGGGCGTGGATGAGGGCATGAACGGTCTGTCGACACGCTTTGCGTTCAAGATTCTCTCCAAAGTCTTCAACTTTGACCCCCACGAAATCGCCGCCAACCCGGTGCACCTGCTCTATGTGCTGGAACAGCAGATCGAACAGGAGCAGTTCCAGGCCGAAACCCGCGAACGCTACCTGCGCTTCCTCAAGGAGTACCTGGCGCCGCGCTACATTGAGTTTATCGGCAAGGAAATCCAGACCGCATACCTGGAGTCCTACAGCGAGTACGGCCAGAACATCTTCGACCGCTACGTGCTGTACGCCGACTTCTGGATCCAGGACCAGGAATACCGCGACCCGGAAACCGGCGAAATCCTCAACCGCGTGGCCCTTAACGAGGAACTGGAGAAGATCGAAAAACCCGCCGGCATCAGCAATCCGAAGGATTTCCGCAACGAGATCGTCAACTTCGTACTGCGCGCTCGGGCCAACAACAATGGCAAGAACCCTACCTGGCTCAGCTACGAGAAGCTGCGGGTGGTCATCGAGAAGAAAATGTTCTCCAACACCGAGGATCTGCTGCCGGTCATCAGCTTCAACGCCAAGGCCAGCAAGGAGGATCAGCAAAAACACAACGACTTCGTTACCCGAATGGTCGAGCGTGGCTACACCGACAAACAGGTACGCCTGCTTTCCGAATGGTACCTGCGGGTTCGTAAATCACAGTAAGGCAGCGACAGGCGTGCACTGCCGGGCCCCAGGCCTGGCAGTTGACCGCTTGTCTCTAAGCTTCCAGCTCGCAGCTTGAAGCTTGTAACGTGAAGCTGCCCGGAGGGCTCCCCCATGAGCTATGTGATCGACCGACGCCTCAATGGCAAGAACAAGAGCACGGTAAACCGCCAGCGTTTCCTGCGGCGTTACCGTGACCACATCAAAAAGGCCGTTGAAGAGGCCGTCAGCCGCCGCTCCATCACCGACATGGAGCATGGCGAGCAAATCAGCATTCCCGGACGGGACATCGACGAGCCGGTGCTGCACCACGGCCGGGGCGGCAAACAGACCGTCGTGCACCCAGGCAACAAAGAGTTCACCACCGGCGAGCATATTCAGCGTCCGCAGGGTGGCGGTGGAGGCAAAGGACCGGGCAAGGCCGGTAACTCCGGCGAAGGCATGGACGAGTTCGTGTTCCAGATCACCCAGGAAGAATTCCTCGAATTCATGTTCGAGGACCTGGAATTGCCCAACCTGGTCAAACGCAACCTGACCGGCACCGACACCTTCAAGACCGTACGCGCGGGCATCAGCAACGAGGGTAACCCGTCGCGTATCAATATCATCCGAACCCTGCGTTCGGCCCATGCCCGGCGTATTGCTCTGTCGGGCAGCAGCCGTGCCAAATTGAAACTAGCCAAGGAAGAACTGGCGCGCCTGAAACGCGAAGAGCCGGACAACTTCGGCGATATTCAGGAAATCGAGGCCGAAATCGAGAAACTCAGTGCGCGTATTCACCGCGTGCCGTTCCTTGACACCTTTGACTTGAAATACAACCTGCTGGTCAAACAGCCCAACCCCAGCTCAAAGGCGGTGATGTTCTGCCTGATGGACGTTTCCGGCTCGATGACCCAGGCCACCAAGGACATTGCCAAGCGCTTCTTCATCTTGCTGTACCTGTTTCTGAAACGGAACTACGACAAGATTGACGTCGTATTCATCCGCCATCACACCAGCGCCCGGGAAGTAGACGAGGAAGAGTTCTTCTATTCGCGGGAAACCGGCGGCACCATCGTGTCCAGTGCCTTGAAGCTGATGCAAGAGATCATGGCCGAGCGCTACCCGGCCAATGAGTGGAATATCTATGCCGCCCAGGCCTCCGACGGCGACAACTGGAACGACGACTCACCGATCTGCCGCGACATCCTGATCAATCAGATCATGCCGTTCGTGCAGTACTACACTTATGTAGAGATCACCCCCCGTGAGCACCAGGCCCTATGGTTCGAATACGAACGCATCGGCGAAGCCTTTGCCGATACTTTCGCTCAGCAGCAACTGGTCTCGGCCGGCGATATCTACCCGGTCTTCCGTGAACTCTTCCAGCGCAGGTTAGTGACATGACTGCCAAAGCGCATAAGCGCCAGCCCATTTCCACGGGGTCCGAGTGGACCTTTGAACTGATCCAGGCCTATGACCGGGAAATCAGCCGTATTGCGGCGGGTTATGCCCTGGACACCTACCCCAACCAGATCGAAGTGATCACCGCCGAACAGATGATGGACGCCTATGCCTCCGTCGGCATGCCCTTGGGCTATCACCATTGGTCCTATGGCAAACACTTCCTCAGCACTGAAAAGTCCTATACCCGCGGCCAGATGGGCCTGGCCTACGAGATCGTCATCAACTCCGACCCCTGCATCGCCTACCTGATGGAAGAGAACACCATCTGCATGCAGGCATTGGTGGTAGCTCATGCGTGCTACGGACACAACAGCTTCTTCAAGGGCAATTACCTGTTCCGCACCTGGACCGATGCCAGCTCGATCATCGACTACCTGGTATTCGCCAAGCAGTACATCATGCAGTGCGAGGAACGCCATGGCATCGACGCGGTGGAGGACTTGCTCGATTCCTGCCACGCCCTGATGAATTACGGGGTCGATCGCTACAAACGTCCGTATCCGATTTCCGCCGAAGAAGAACGCCTGCGCCAGAAGGAGCGTGAAGAGCATCTGCAGAAACAGATCAACGACCTGTGGCGCACTATTCCAAAACGCGCCGGCAAGAACAGCGACAAAGACAATGCTCGCTTCCCCGCCGAACCTCAGGAAAACATCCTGTATTTCCTGGAAAAACACGCGCCGCTACTAGAGCCTTGGCAACGGGAAATCGTGCGTATCGTGCGCAAGATCGCTCAGTACTTTTATCCACAGCGCCAGACCCAGGTGATGAACGAAGGTTGGGCGACGTTCTGGCACTACACCTTGATGAATGACCTGTATGACGAGGGCCTGGTCACCGACGGTTTCATGATGGAGTTCCTCACCTCCCATACCAGCGTGGTGTTCCAACCGGGCTTCGACAGCCCGTATTACAGCGGTATCAACCCCTACGCGCTGGGCTTTGCCATGTACCGCGACATCCGACGCATGTGCGAACACCCAACCGAAGAAGACCGCCGCTGGTTCCCGGAAATTGCCGGCAGCGATTGGCTGTCGACCATCAAGTTCGCCATGAGTAGCTTCAAGGACGAGAGCTTCATCCTGCAGTACCTGTCACCTCAAGTGATTCGGGACCTCAAACTGTTCAGCATCCTGGATGACGACCTCAAGGACGATCTGGTGGTACCGGCCATCCATGACGAACCCGGCTACCGCACCATCCGCGAAACCCTGGCGGCGCAGTACAACTTGGGCAACCGTGAACCTAACGTTCAGATCTACAGTATCGATGTACGCGGTGACCGCTCGCTGACCCTGCGTCACCAGCAGCACGATCGCAAACCCCTGGGTGAATCCACCGAGGAAGTGCTCAAACACCTGCATCGGTTGTGGGGGTTCGACATTCACCTGGAAACCCTGCAGGGCGATCAAGTGATGAAGACCCACCATGTTCCACCGCGCAGCGATCACAACGACAACGACTACGGCCGCCTGGACCTGGCCGTCGTTCATCTCTGAAACAGCAAAGCCTCCATTGGTCAGGCACAGGCGGTATCCTGTGCCGCTAATGGAGGCTTTTTCATGAAAATCTACAAAGTCGGCGGTGCCGTGCGTGACCGCTTGCTGGGCATCAAGGTCACCGACATTGATCGCGTCGTCGTCGGTGCGACCACCGAAGAGATGCTCGCCAAGGGCTTCAAGCCGGTCGGAGCTGACTTCCCTGTGTTCCTGGACCCGAAAAATGGCGACGAGTACGCCCTCGCCCGTACCGAGCGCAAGAGTGGCCGGGGTTATGGCGGCTTTGTGTTTCACGCAAGCCCCGAAGTCACGCTGGAAGAAGACCTGGTTCGCCGCGACCTGACCATCAACGCCATGGCGGAAGACGATGACGGCAATCTGACCGACCCCTATCACGGCCAGAGCGATCTGGAGGCGCGTATTTTACGCCACGTTTCCCCCGCGTTCGCCGAAGATCCCTTACGAGTACTGCGCGTAGCGCGCTTTGCCGCGCGTTACGCTCACCTAAGCTTTACAGTCGCACCAGAAACATTGGAGCTGATGCGCCAGCTCAGCGAATCCGGTGAACTGGAGGCCCTGACCCCAGAGCGCAGTTGGAAAGAAATCTCCCGGGCCCTGATGGAAGACCAGCCCCAGGTGTTTATCCAAGTGCTGCGGGACTGTGACGCGCTGAAAACCTTGATGCCGGAAGTGAATGCGCTGTTCGGCGTACCGCAGCCCGAAGCTCACCACCCCGAAATCGACACCGGCATACACACCTTGAGCGTGCTGGAACAGGCCGCCCTGTACGCCCAGCCGCTGACCGTTCGCTGGGCCTGTCTGCTGCATGACCTGGGCAAGGGCCTGACACCTGTGGATAAGTTGCCGCAGCATATTGCCCACGAACACACCGGCTTGAAGCTGATCAAGGCAATCAATGAACGGTTCAAAGTGCCACGGGATTGCCAGGAACTGGCATTGCTGGTGGGCCAATATCACACCCACGGCCATCGCGCGCGGGAGCTCAAAGCTTCGACGTTGCTGGAGTTGCTACAGAGTTTTGACGTTTATCGTCGGCCGCAGCGCTTTGAAGAGTTTGTGGTGGCGTGTGAAATGGATGCACGGGGCCGCAAGGGCTTTGAACAACGAAGTTATCCACAGGCCGATTATTTACGCGGGGCGGCACAGGTGGCGCGTGAAGTGGCAGTGGCGCCACTGCTGGAACAAGGTTTCAAAGGCCCTGAGTTGGGCGAGGCACTCAAGCGCGAACGGCTCAAGGCGCTGAAAGCCTACAAAGAACAACGCGCCCTATAGGAGCGCGTCCGGAGTGAGTTGCTGGCCCTGCCACTCAAAGCCGACAGGCGCCAGCACTTGATCGATCTGCGCATCGCGCCACAGCTCAGCCAGGGTCTTGCCCACCTCAGGGTGCACACGATCCGGCGCCATCAACGACAGCGGCCACAGTACGAAGGCGTTTTTCAGGATCTCTGCTCGTGGCAGGATCAAACCGTCGAAATTCCCCACCAGTTCGCCGTAGAGCAACACATCAATATCCAACGGCAGGCCTTTGCGATCAGGGGCATAGCGGCCATTGTCGGCCTCGATGAACTTCAATCGGCGATCCAGCTCCATCAACGGCAGGTCGGTGCAAGCCGACACCACTAGGTTGAAGAACGGCCCGCTCTTGATGCCCACCGGCTGACTTTCGAACACCGCCGAGCAGCGCACATCGGTCAAAAAACTCGCCAGCGCATCCAGGCCGGCGCGCAAATGGGTCTCGCGCTCGATATTGCTGCCAAGGCCAAGGTAAACCTGAGTTAGCGACATCCGCGCTCGATCTCCACGCCCACGCCCTTGGCGGCCGGTACAGCGCCTGGCTTGGTCAACTTGAGGTGCAGCCAGGGAATCTGGAATTCGCTCATTAACACTTCAGCCAAGCGTTCGGCGAAAGTTTCCACCAGTTGGTACTGGGACTGCTCGGCAAAGGCCTGAATACGCGCGGACACGCTGGCATAATCCAGCGCCAGAGTCAGGTCATCACCGGCCGCGGCCGGGCGATTATCCCAGGCGAAACTCAGGTCCAGGCGCAGGCATTGCTTGATGCCGCGCTCCCAGTCGTAGGCCCCAATCACGGTGTCGACTTCCAGGCCTTCGATAAACACTCTGTCCAAGCACTCTTCTCCGCAGCACGACAAGGGCGCGATGCCCCGTTAGAATCAGGGCGTCCTCGCCCGGAATAGTTAGCATGTTTTGGTCACTGGCGATTCTCGCCTACCTGCTCGGCTCGCTGTCCTTCGCCATTTTGCTCAGCCGCCTGACGGGAAATCCCGACCCGCGAATGAGTGGTTCAGGCAATGCCGGCGCCACCAATATGCTGCGCCTGGCCGGCAAGAAACTTGCCGTGCTGACGTTGCTGGGCGATGTGTGCAAGGGCCTGTTGCCCGTGCTGATCGCCAGCCTCGCCGGCCTTACCCTGCAACAACAGGCTTGGATCGGCGTATGTGCCGTCCTCGGCCATCTGTTTCCACTGTACTTCCGCTTTCGCGGTGGCAAAGGCGTCGCCACGGCAGCCGGCATGTTGCTGGGGATTTACCCTCCAGCAGCGTTGCTGGCCGTGCTGGCCTGGCTGCTGACGTTCTACCTGACCCGCACCAGCTCGCTGGCCGCGCTAATCGCCACACCGCTCACCCTGCCGTTGCTGGCCTGGCAGGAGCCAGCAGCGCTATTGCCGATGAGCGTGCTGACGCTACTGATCGTCTGGCGCCACCGTGGCAATTTACGCGACCTGTTTGCCGGGCGCGAACGGCATTTTTAAATACGCTCTATGAACCCAGCTCACGCCAGAGCGCTACAACGGTGACAACTGCTCCATCGGCCAGCGTGCCTGCACGCTGATCGCCAGGCTTTCATGTTGCCCAGCCTGTAATCGCTGGCAACCGGCATAGGCGATCATTGCGCCGTTGTCGGTGCAGAACTCGGGGCGCGCATAGAACACATCGCCCTTCATATCACCGAGCATTTTTTCCAATGACGTACGCAAGGCCTTGTTGGCGCTGACGCCACCCGCGATCACCAGACGCTTCATACCCGCCTGCTTCAGGGCCCGCTTGCACTTGATGGTCAAAGTCTCCACCACGGCCTGCTGGAACGCCAGCGCGATGTCGCAACGGGCTTGCTCACTGTCGTCCCCGGCGCTGACGCTCTGCTGCCAGGTATTCAACGCGGAGGTCTTCAGACCGCTGAAGCTGAACATCAGGCCCGGGCGATCGCACATCGGGCGCGGAAACGTATAGCGGCCTTGAACGCCCTTCTCGGCAAGACGCGCAATTTCCGGGCCGCCAGGGTAATTGAGGCCCATCATCTTCGCGGTTTTGTCGAAAGCTTCGCCTGCGGCGTCATCCAGGGACTCACCCAGAAGAGTGTATTGGCCGATTCCATCGACCTGAACCAACTGCGTATGGCCACCCGAAACCAACAAAGCGACGAACGGGAACTCTGGCGGTGTTTTTTCCAACATAGGCGCCAACAAATGGCCTTCCATATGGTGAACACCGAGCGCCGGGATACCCCAGGCAAAGGCCAGCGCCTGGGCGCAAGAGGCCCCAACCAGCAGGGCTCCGACCAATCCGGGGCCTGCGGTGTAGGCAATCGCATCGATCTCGGTCGGTACGCAGCCGGCCTCGTCCAGAACCTGGCGAATCAATGGCAGCATGCGCTTGACGTGATCACGGCTGGCCAGCTCCGGCACTACGCCGCCATAGGCACGGTGCAGGTCGATCTGACTGAACAGCGCATCGGCCAAAAGCCCGCGTTCACTGTCGTAAAGTGCGACACCGGTTTCGTCGCAGGAGGTTTCAAGTCCCAGTACTAGCATGGGTTTGCGCCTTGTAGAGGCTGAATTCGAAGGCGCGCATAATAGTCGCCACTCCCCCTCCCGACTAGCGGTTTTCGATCAGAGGCTTTGCATTCCGGCCAATGAGGGGTTAACATCCGCAACCCTTAAAAACCGACGACCTCAGCCGCGAATTTTTTGCGACGAGAACGTTGATCCCGGTAATGAAAGAAGGTAGCTCTGGATGCCAGCCGTCAAAGTTAAAGAGAACGAACCCTTCGACGTAGCTCTGCGTCGTTTCAAGCGCTCCTGCGAAAAAGCCGGTGTACTGGCTGAAGTTCGTAGCCGCGAATTTTACGAGAAGCCAACTTCTGAGCGTAAGCGTAAAGCAGCAGCCGCTGTTAAGCGTCACGCTAAGAAAGTTCAGCGCGAACAGCGCCGCGCCGTTCGTCTGTACTAATACACAGACGTTCGTAGCAAGCTTCTGCCAAGCCCGGCCCTCAGCCGGGCTATTGGCATTTGCGGACATCGCTTGATGCTTCATCGTCGACGCCGCACACGCGACCGAGACAACTGCTTCACACGTCAGGACTGGCTCTTTTGCCAGCGGTGCACGTCTCTTCTGACGAGCCTAACAAGGCTACTGACGAGCACACTTATTCCTTAGCAGACGATCACCGTGTCGGCTGTGCCCATCGATGAACTTCCGAGACCTGCATGGGTCAACCCCGGAGGCCAGGGCAACATTTCTACACCGAACACTGAGAGAAACTAACGTCAGTGAATATTCGGCAGATACACTTCCTGACAGCCCAAGCAGACGATTGATGGTCGAGCCACTCGATACGTGCGCTTGAGCACTTCACGGGCCCTCATTTACACGCAGTGATGACGAGAACGCCATGGCCGGGCTGATTCCCCAGAGCTTTATTGACGACCTTCTGAACCGCACCGACATCGTCGATGTTGTCAGCTCGCGCGTGCAATTGAAAAAAGCCGGCAAAAACTACACCGCCTGCTGCCCGTTCCATAAAGAAAAGACCCCATCGTTCAGCGTCAGTCCCGACAAGCAGTTCTATTACTGCTTCGGCTGCGGCGCGGGCGGCAATGCCCTCGGCTTCCTGATGGACCACGACAACCTGGACTTCCCCCAGGCCGTCGAAGACCTGGCGAAAGCCGCCGGCATGGAAATCCCCCGCGAAGAAAGTGGTCGCCCGCACAAACCGCGACAACCCACCGATTCGCCGCTGTACCCGCTGCTGACTGCAGCTGCCGACTTTTACCGTCAGGCACTTAAAAGTCATCCACAGCGCAAGGCCGCCGTCGACTACCTCAAAGGCCGAGGCCTTACGGGTGAGATCGCCCGAGACTTTGGGCTCGGCTTCGCGCCGCCTGGCTGGGACAACCTGTACAAGCACCTGAGTAGTGACACACTTCAGCAAAAGGCCATGATCGACGCCGGCCTGCTGGTGGAAAATGCCGAAACCGGCAAGCGTTATGACCGCTTCCGTGACCGCGTGATGTTCCCGATCCGCGACAGCCGCGGACGGATCATCGCCTTTGGCGGACGGGTATTGGGAGACGACAAACCCAAGTACCTGAACTCCCCGGAAACCCCGGTATTTCACAAAGGCCAGGAACTCTACGGCCTGTTCGAAGCGCGCAAAAACAACCGAAACCTCGATGAGATCATCGTGGTCGAAGGCTATATGGACGTGATCGCTCTCGCCCAACAGGGTTTGCGCAACGCCGTGGCAACCCTCGGCACAGCCACCAGCGAAGAACACTTGAAGCGCCTGTTTCGCGTAGTGCCCAGCGTGCTGTTTTGCTTCGACGGCGACCAAGCCGGCCGCAATGCCGCCTGGCGCGCGCTCGAAGCCACGCTGTCGAGCCTGCAGGATGGGCGCCGCGCACGCTTTCTGTTCCTGCCCGAAGGTGAGGACCCGGACACCCTGGTGCGCTCCGAAGGCACCGACGCGTTCCGCGCACGCATCAACCAACATGCGCAGCCGTTGGCGGATTATTTCTTCCAGCAATTGACCGAAGAAGCCGACCCGCGCTCCCTCGAAGGCAAGGCCCATATGGCCACCCTCGCGGCACCGCTGATTGACAAGGTCCCAGGTGCCAACCTGCGCACCCTGATGCGCCAACGACTACTGGAAATCACAGGCTTGAGCGGTGAGGCCGTCAGCCAACTGGTGCACAGCGCACCGCAAGACGCACCACCCGCCTATGACCCAGGCATGGATTACGACGCCATGCCGGACTACGCCGACTTCCACCAACCGCAAGACGCCTACGCACCCCAGCAGGAATGGACACCGAAGAAACCCGGCGCCGGCGGCAAGAAATGGGACAAGAAACCCTGGAGCAAGAACGGAAAGCGCGGTGACCGCGATGAAGCCTACGCACCGCGAACGCCTGTCGCCGTAGAAGCCCCAACACTCATTGCGCTACGAACGCTTATCCACCACCCGCAGCTGGCGGGCAAGGTTGAGAGCGCCGACCATTTTGCCAACGAGAGCAACACCTACGCCCAGGTGCTGATCGCCCTGATCGAGGCGGTACAAAAAAATCCTAAGCTAAACTCAATTCAATTGATGGCTCGTTGGCATGGCACCGAACAAGGGCGCCTCCTGAAAGCACTCGCGGAAAAGGAGTGGCTAATTGACGGCGATAACCTTGAACAACAGTTTTTAGACACCATTACTAGGTTATCTGCGGGTCAGCACACGCAGACCCTCGATGAACTCATCAAACGAGCAAAGCAGCCGGGATTATCGGCTGAAGAGCAAATTCAGATAGCAAAACAGATGCGCGACCTCTTAAAACAGAACGTTTGCGTATCAAACCCGACCTCAGCTGGCGTGTGAGGTCATAGCTCGGGTATAATCCTCGGCTTGTTTTTTGCCCGCCAAGACCTTCAGTGGATAGGGTGTTATGTCCGGAAAAGCGCAACAGCAGTCTCGTATCAAAGAGTTGATCGTTCTCGGTCGTGAGCAGGGTTACCTGACTTACGCGGAGGTCAACGACCACCTGCCTGAGGATATTTCAGATCCAGAGCAGGTGGAAGACATCATCCGCATGATTAACGACATGGGGATCAACGTATTCGAAGCTGCGCCAGATAAGGATTCCCTTATGCTGGCGGACGCCGATACCGACGAGGCTGCCGCTGAAGAAGCTGCTGCCGCGCTGGCTGCTGTGGAGACCGATATCGGTCGTACCACCGACCCTGTGCGCATGTATATGCGTGAAATGGGTACCGTCGAGCTACTGACACGCGAAGGCGAAATTGAAATCGCCAAGCGTATCGAAGAGGGTATCCGTGAAGTGATGGGCGCAATCGCGCACTTCCCTGGCACGGTTGACCATATTCTCTCCGAGTACACCCGCGTCACCACCGAAGGTGGCCGCCTGTCCGACGTTCTGAGCGGTTATATCGACCCAGACGATGGCATTGCGCCGCCTGCTGCCGAAGTACCGCCGCCTGTCGATGCGAAAGCCGCGAAAGCGGACGATGACTCGGAAGACGACGACGCTGAAGCCAGCGGCGACGACGAAGATGAAGTCGAAAGCGGTCCAGACCCGATCATCGCTGCCCAGCGTTTCGGTGCGGTTTCCGATCAAATGGAAATCACCCGCAAGGCACTGAAAAAGCACGGTCGCGCTAACAAGCAGGCAATTGCCGAGCTGGTGGCCCTGGCTGAGCTGTTCATGCCGATCAAGCTGGTCCCGAAGCAATTCGAAGGCCTGGTTGAGCGCGTTCGCAGTGCCCTTGAGCGTCTGCGCGCCCAAGAGCGGGCAATCATGCAGCTCTGTGTGCGTGATGCACGCATGCCGCGTGCTGACTTCCTGCGCCAGTTCCCGGGCAACGAAGTTGACGAAAGCTGGTCCGACGGCCTCGCCAAAGGTAAAGGCAAATACGCCGAAGCCATTGGTCGCCTGCAACCGGACATCCTTCGTTGCCAGCAAAAGCTGATCGCACTGCAAACCGAGACCGGTTTGACGATTGCCGAGATCAAGGACATCAACCGTCGTATGTCGATCGGTGAGGCCAAGGCCCGCCGCGCGAAGAAAGAGATGGTTGAAGCGAACTTGCGTCTGGTGATCTCCATCGCCAAGAAGTACACCAACCGTGGCCTGCAATTCCTCGACCTGATCCAGGAAGGCAACATCGGCTTGATGAAGGCTGTGGACAAGTTCGAATACCGTCGCGGCTACAAGTTCTCGACTTATGCCACCTGGTGGATCCGTCAGGCGATCACTCGCTCGATCGCCGACCAGGCTCGCACCATCCGTATTCCGGTGCACATGATCGAGACGATCAACAAGCTCAACCGTATTTCCCGGCAGATGTTGCAGGAAATGGGTCGTGAACCGACCCCGGAAGAGCTGGGCGAACGCATGGAAATGCCTGAGGATAAAATCCGTAAGGTATTGAAGATCGCTAAAGAGCCGATCTCCATGGAAACCCCGATTGGTGATGACGAAGACTCCCATCTGGGTGACTTCATCGAAGACTCGACCATGCAGTCGCCAATCGATGTCGCCACTGTTGAGAGCCTTAAGGAAGCGACTCGCGACGTACTGTCCGGCCTCACTGCCCGTGAAGCCAAGGTACTGCGCATGCGCTTCGGCATCGACATGAATACCGACCACACCCTTGAGGAAGTCGGTAAGCAGTTTGACGTGACCCGTGAGCGGATCCGTCAGATCGAAGCCAAGGCGCTGCGCAAGTTGCGCCACCCGACGCGAAGCGAGCATCTGCGCTCCTTCCTCGACGAGTGATACCAGAACCCCCGGCCCAGGCCGGGGGTTTTGCTTTCTACAGATTACTTTCTATAGATTAAATGCCTCGCAACACCCCTCCCCCGTAATGCCCGTCTACACTCGAAACATTCCCCGTGCCATAACGAGACCGTTATGCCCAGACTGCCGACCGTGATACTGCTGTCGTTGCTGACCTGGACCGCAACGGCTCGCGCGTTGACTCTTACTGATGATGAGCGTGGCTGGTTGACGGACCATCAGGAACTGCGCCTGGGGGTGGATGCCTCTTGGCCACCCTTCGAATACCGTGACGAAAATGGTCGTTATCAAGGCCTGGCCGCCGACTATGTGCGCCTGATTCAGGACCGCCTGGGCGTCAAGATAAAGCTGATCGAGCCCGTTAACTGGACCGCCGTACTCGAGCAAGCCAAAAACAATCAGTTGGACCTGCTGCCCGGCATCATGTCCACACCGGAGCGTCAAAGCTTTTTGGCCTTCACGCGCCCGTATCTCGACTTCCCCATCGTCATCCTCGCCCATGAAGGCGGCGCCAAACCGCGCAACCTCAAAGACTTGTATGGGCTCAAGATTGCCGTGGTAGAAAACTACGCCCCCCACGAATTGCTGCGCACCCATCACCCCGACCTCAACCTGGTGGCCATGCCCAACGTCAGCTCGACGTTGCAGGCCCTGGCTACGGACGAAGTGGATGCGGTGGTCGGTGACCTGGCCTCCAGCGTCTGGAGCCTGCGCCAGCTCAAACTCGATGGTTTGTACGTCAGCGGCGAAACGCCCTACCGCTATCAGTTGGCAATGGGTGTACCGCGGGATGAGAAAATACTGGTGGGAATTCTGGACAAGGTTCTCGCTGACCTCAGCCCAGATGAAACCGACGCTATCCAGCAACACTGGGTAGGCAGCCTCTCCGATCACCGTACGTTTTGGGCCGACTTGTTGACGTACGGCCTGCCAGCGGTACTACTGCTGAGCACCGTGCTGGTCATCGTGATTCGAATCAACCGTCGACTCAGTTCGGAAATTTCCCGTCGGGTCGCACTTGAGCAAGAGCTGCGCAGCAGCGAATACCACTATCGCGGCCTGGTGGAAAGTCTATCCGCCATCGCCTGGGAAGCCAGCATCAGCGATTTCACCTACAGCTACGTGTCGCCCCACGCCGAAGACCTGCTGGGCTACCCTCGCGCCCACTGGCTGATTCCCGGCTTCTGGCGCAACATCATCCACCCCGCCGACCTGGCGCGAGCCGAGGCCTACTCCTATCAGGAAACCCGCGCCAACCGCGATTACAGCCTCGATTATCGGGTAATCACCGCCGACGGCCGCTGCTTGTGGGTGCGCGACATTGTCAGTCTGATCGAGCACGGCCATGAGCCGGTGCTACGCGGCTTGATGATCGATATCAGTGAAACCAAACGTACCGAAGAAGCACTACAGCTTTCCGAGCAGAAATTTGCCTCGGTGTTCCAGCAATGCCCGGACATTCTGGTGATCGCCCGGTTGTCAGATGGCTGCCTGCTTGAAGTCAACAAGGCATTCGAGGACCAGATTGGCCTGACCGCCGAAGAGGTCGTGGGTAAAACCGCCACCGAACTGAATATCTGGGGGATTCAAGGCGTCGGCCCCGAGCTGCTACAACAGGTACAAACCACCAGCATCCGCAACCTGGAAATGCCTTTTCTGCGCAGCAATGGGCAAGCGTTCACCGGACTGATTTCAGCGGAGCCGTTCCAACTCGATACCACCGAGGCCCTGGTAGTGGTCGTTCGTGATATCACCCAACTCAAGAAAACCCAACAACAGTTGCAAACTTCCGAAGAGAAATTCGCCAAGGCCTTCCATGCCTCACCCGACGGTTTGCTATTGAGCCGTCAGCGCGATGGGCTGCTGATTGAAGTGAACGAGGGCTTCAGCCGTCTGACCGGATACCCCAGCGCAGCGTCCCTCGACCAATCGACCTTGGACCTGGGTATCTGGGTCGACCTCAACGAACGCAAACACATGCTGGAACTGATGCAGCGCGACGGCTTTGTCTGCGACTTCATCTGCCATATCCGCCGCGCCGATGGCCTGATTCGCCTCTGCGAGCTGTCCAGCCGTCCACTGCCCATCGGCGAAGAAGATTGCATGCTGACCATTGCCCGGGACATCACCGAGCGCCAGATGATGCAGGAAAAGCTCCAACAAGCCGCCACCGTGTTCGAAAGCACCGCCGAAGGCGTGTTGATCACCGACACCCGGCAGAACATCAGCGCCGTTAACCGCGCGTTCAGTGAGATCACCGGTTACAGCGAAGCCGAAGCCCTCGGCCACACCCCTCGCCTGCTCGCCTCTGGCCTGCACGACAGCGCGTTCTACGCAGCGATGTGGCATCAACTGACGGCCCAAGGTCATTGGCAGGGTGAGATTTCAAACCGCCGCAAGAACGGCGAGTTGTATCCCAGTTGGCTGACCATCAGCGCCGTGCGCAACCGCGACCAACTGATCACGCACTTTGTCGCCGTGTTTGCCGACATCTCCAGTCTCAAGCACGCGCAGGCACGCCTTGATTACCAGGCGCACCACGACCCGCTCACTGGCCTGCCCAACCGCACCCTGTTTGAAAACCGACTGCTGGCAGCTCTAAACAACCAACGGGAAACCGGCAACCAAGGCGCCGTGCTGTTTCTCGACCTGGACCGCTTCAAACACATCAATGACAGCCTGGGTCACCCGATCGGCGACCTGCTGCTCAAGGACATCGCCGTACGCCTCAAGGAACAACTGCGTGATATCGACACCGTTGCACGCCTGGGTGGCGACGAATTCATCATCCTGCTACCCGGCCTTCAACAAGCCAGCGATGCCCAGCACCTGGCCAATAAACTGCTCGCGTGTTTCACCCCTCCCTTTCAGGCGGGCGAGCACGAGTTCTTTATCAGCGCCAGCATCGGCACCAGCTTGTACCCCCAAGACGGCACCGACGTCGCCACCCTGGTCAAAAATGCCGACGCCGCGATGTACCGCTCCAAGGCCAAAGGCCGCAACCGGGTTGAAAGCTACACCCGGGACCTCACGGCCCAGGCCAACGAACGCGTGGCACTGGAACACGAACTGCGTCGCGCCATTGAGCGTGAAGAGTTGAGCCTCTTTTACCAACCGAAACTGAGTCTGCTGACACAAGAGCTGATTGGCGCCGAAGCGCTGATCCGCTGGCATCACCCGACCTTTGGAGACGTTCCGCCCGAGCACTTCATCGCGTTGGCCGAAGAGAATGGCATGATCCTGCAGATTGGCGACTGGGTACTGGAGCAGGCGTGCCGACAAATGAATATATGGAAAGACGCCTTCGATGACTTCGGACCGCTGTCGGTGAACCTTGCCGGAGCACAACTGCGTCACCCCAATCTGCTGACGCGCATCAAACAGTTGCTACGCGATTACGCTCTCGAGCCAGGCAGCCTGCAACTGGAGATCACCGAAAACTTCATCATGAGCCAGGCCGAAGAGGCGCTGGAGGTGCTGCATCAGCTGAAACGCCTGGGCGTCCAACTGGCGATTGATGATTTCGGCACCGGCTATTCATCCCTCAGCTACCTCAAGCGTCTGCCGTTGGATTTCCTCAAGATCGACCAGTCCTTCGTCCGCGGCCTGCCCGACGACCCTCACGATGCCGCCATCGTGCGCGCCATCATCGCCCTGGGCCACAGCATGCAATTCACCATCATCGCCGAAGGCGTGGAAAACTCGGCGCAGCAAGCCTTCCTCGCCGCAGAGGGCTGTGAACAGATGCAAGGCTACATCGTCAGCCTGCCCCTACCACCGGAGCTTTTTGCCGCAACCTTCCTTCACATGCGTGTTTCAGACTTTTCGGATAGCACAGCGGAGAAACCATCGCTATAATCCGCGACCTACTGAGGGCCTATAGCTCAGTTGGTCAGAGCAGAGGACTCATAATCCTTTGGTCCACGGTTCAAGTCCGTGTGGGCCCACCAACTCCAAAGCCGCGCATTGCGCGGCTTTTGTCGTTTCTGGCGGCTGAGAAAATTGATCAATCAGATTGCAAAAAGCGGACTCCGTCCACAAGACGTCCACAGTCATTTTTTATCGGGTTTTTTGAACGCTACAAATTTCTTATAGATCCACCCTTGCATTCGCACGCCATCCAGCTCCAGGGACACCTTTATCCAACCGTTGTTTTCAGGGTCATCAAGCGGGGTGAAGGTCTGTAAAGGCTGTACTTTACCCAACGATTCTGAGCTAGAGGCAGGCTCAGCCCGAAGGTTAACGTTCGCACTTTTAACCAGCCACACACCGTCTTGGGCAATATCCTGACCTTTCTGCGCCCTACATAAAGATGTATAGACACTCCACCCCTTAGGCTCAGGAGGCAAAACTCTACAGACGACTCCAACTAAGCCGTCAAGAGCAACAGCCTTCTCCGCAATATAAAAACCCTTTACAAGCAAAGAAGAAGCATTACTACCAGCCAAAGTTAAAAGTAAGCCGAATATGCGTAAAGCCACCTGTAGATTACTTAAGCCTAAATGTTCTCTATCTCTTACCAGCTTAAGGATTTTCTTTTTTAAAGGACCTGACGCCGTGGAGCTTACCCTACCAGAAAACAGTATCTCCACATCAATCGTATCAGAGTAGTTATGAACATCTGCCACTTCAACAACTGAGATATCCGAGGTCAGCATTCTAAACTGAGGAGACTCCTTGAACGCTCTAAATGTTTTAAAGGAACCTGTTAAGTTGTCAAAGGCGCGGGGCAGCGTTACGAGCAGATTGCTGCCCTCTATCATGGAACTCCATTTTTCCGCTACCGCCCTAAGTTCATCGCTAGACGCCAATTTATGCCACTCTTCTTGATTCAACTCCAACTCAAGAAGAGATGCACCCAATATACTCAATGGGACAGCCTCTAAAACCTTACGCAATGGCACTTTCAGTTTGATCTTTTCTGAAGCTTGCGAAGGCGCAATGGAGTCCATAAGAAATGACTTCCTTATCCAATTACTTTCTGACTTATCCCCCATCACTACTCCTTAGAAATTTATTAGCCATAGGATTCAGCCTTACAACCTCAGCCATGTGGCCAGGGCTAAAATGAGCGTACTTTTGCGTCATTGCCAATGTCGCATGCCCCAACACCCTTTGTAATGTCAGGATATCTCCACCATTCATCATGTAATGGCTAGCAAAAGTGTGGCGGAGGACATGAGTCATTTGACCATCGGGCAGCTCTAGACCTATCGCGTCAACCGAGCGACGAAACGTATTGTAGGCAGGCGTAAATGGGAGCCTTTCCCTCAACCGCTTTTCAAGGTCGCTCGAAATAGGCACAGACCTGTTTTTACTGGATTTGGTTTTGTTGTAATGAATTAATCCGTGGCGCACCTGACGCGCCAGCAAACTTTCAGCCTCACCCCACCTTGCACCAGTCGCCAAACATATCTGCGCGATGAGACAAGCATCGGAGTCGCGTTGATGAAGATCTCCCAAGAGGGCAACTATTTGGTCGTCCAATAGATAGACCATCTCAGTTTCGTCAAATTTAAGCTTACGGACTTTGGCTAGCGGGTTATCGGTTTCCCATTCACCGAGACGTCCCAACTCATTAAACATAGCCCTTAGGTACACCAACTCATGATTGAGCATGTTGGCGCTGGTCGGCTTGGCGTCCTCACCGTCCTTTGCAAATCCTCTGCCAGGAGTTTGTCGCGAGTGCCGCCCTTCTGCACGCTCTGCACGGTACTGAGCAAAGTCGGCAGCGTTAAATGACGAAGCCTTCGGATTACCCATTCGCAAAATCATGTTGCGTAGCAACGACAACCGTTGCTCATCCGTCTTCAAGTTCTGGCCATGCACCGTGTACCAACGCTCAGCCAAGTCTAATAATTTACGGGTATCGTGCTTGGGTGGACGACCATTCTACAGAGTCAGTGGGTGGGATCAAGACGATCGAGGCGCTGGGCGCGCTCAAGCTGCTGTCTGGCGGATCTGCGAGCCTGGCGGCGGTGGATGATCTGCACCAGGCGACTGGGCGGGATTTGAACCTGGTGGTGGGGCAGAAGCATAACGCCACGGTGGGTGGGGATATGGAGGAAAGGATTCAGGGGATGCGAGAGAGCGTGGCGGCGGTCGGTCAGCGTCTAGTCGCGCCCAAGACCTGGTTGGGGGCCGAGGGCGTGAACGTTCTACAGGTGCTATGTGAATTGCTCGACCTAGTACAGCAGATGAATGTCCAGTTGGCGAACCATGTTCATGGTCCAACTCCTGTACCAAATAGCTCAGGTGATTTTATTAAGGTAGGAGCAGAGGTGGTAAAAATTTCGGAGAAGTTGAAAGCAATCACCTTGTGAAGATATAGTCGTTGGTGCGATTGAAAAACACGGATCTAATCCTGGAGTGACAAATGGATCTTTATGGGGTGAAGGATTATCTTGAGCGTGCAAAAAAACTATTGAATGATTCAGGTCAGCATTCATTTAAGTATGCTTGTCTTGAGCTTAGGTTTTGCCTGGAAATTATAGCTTATCGGCAACTTGAGCAGTTCGGAGATGAAATTCCAGGAAGTATTGTTGGGCAATGGAAGCCAGATCAAATTATTAGGAAGCTTGCTTCGTTTAGCCCTGAGTCGGAGTTTGATGGGGTGCTAAGTATTGGATCTTCTAATTCTGTTGATACCCTCCCTGATGAGTGGGAGGAGGCCGCAGAAAGTAAGGCGATTAGGTGGAGGGTATTCAGAAAGCATTATAATAAGCTTGGCTCGTATTTGCATGCGCCCATGAAGTTTAAGGACGGGGAGCGCCATGTTCCTTCTGGAAATTTGGATGAGATTATATCTGACATAGAACATGTGTTGTCTGCGACTGTTATTTTGGCCGTGAAAAGCATAATTAACGCGGTCTGTGAGTGTGGCGAGGCCGTTTGTATTGGGCAGTTTGAATTTGAGGATGATGAGTTAGTTAGATGTAATAATAAGTCGTGTGGCCTGTTTTGGAAAAAAGTAACGCGTGAAGATGGTGGGCAGGTATTGCAACATGCTAAGGCAGTGGTGTTCAGATGCGGTTGTGAAGCAACAATGTCTGTTCCTGTTGATAGGGTATGGGATCGTTTTAGTTGTAGGGGGTGTCACGCTACCTATCGACTGAATTTGGGATTATCAAAGGTAGTACGATTGTAGAGTTACTAAAGCCGTCATCTGACGGCTTTCAATAATGTTCGGAGGGTCTAGGGTTTTAAGGCGTATTAAGACCTGTGTCGTGTCAGGCTGATTGGTAGTCCGTCCATAATGGTTCCATGTTTTAATTGGTATTCAAGCATTGAAAGTTTTTCAATTTTGTTGGTTTCATAATTTATTAAGAAATAAATTGGAAGTTCAAGGTTTGTAGTTATTGAATTGCTTGCTAGTAGTACTTTGTGTGTCCCTGCCCCATACAGTTTTGCGTTAAAATATATATCCCTTCCGCCGAGGGTGGAAGGGATAGCCATTAGCATTGCACAATGGCATTTTTCCGGGGTATTGCCGAACAAGTCTGAAATGGTTTTTTCTGTATTCTCGCCAAAAGAAGAAAATGGTAGTTCTGGAAGTCCTGTTAATATAGAACTTTTAACTTGGTCAAATTCTGCATAGCTTGCTGCCATTACTCCGAATGTATGAATGAAAAGGTTTAGGCCTATCTTGGCAATGGCGCGTTCAGACTCGGGTATGTCCACAGTCATTTCTATTTGTACTAATGGGTTGTTGATGGTATTTGGTTGAGCATCAATATGTTTGTTTTGGATGCTCGGGAGCGTTCTTCTCATGCTTCTTAGGAGTGTGGCGTGAGTTTCGCTGTTTTGCGTTTTTAGTACTACTTGTCCTTTGAGTCTTTGGAAGAATCTAGATTCATAATTTTTGCTTTTGTCCGACGGCGTTGCTGACCATATTCCTGTGGATGGCGGCTTGTTGAGAGTTTCTTGCTTGGATAAGTTGTATTTGTCATCTTTCCACTCATACGTAGTAATTTCGAATGTTTTGGGATCGATCTTTTTGATTATGTTTGTTATTGGGCTGTTTAAGGAGGTTTCGAGGGCCTTATATAGTTTTAATAAGTGTGGGGAGTCCTGCGCGACATAGTGTATTTTTCCACCTTCGAATATGCATTGGGCTAATATCGTCTCTATTCCATGTTTGTCGTCTTCGGCTTCTAGCAGCCTTCCTGATTCGTCTATGATGAAGTGATTTCTAGTTTCAATCGTTGGCTTGGATGTATGTGCGCCTCTTTCTCTTGTTTTTGACTGCATGAATTTTCTACCGAGACCTGTCGGTGATCTTCGCATTAACGAAAGCTCAAGGCCTGAAAAGACTTTTGTGTTGCAGTTGGCACATACTGAATCAATAAGGATGAAGTTGTTATCGTCTCCACCCATGCCTGCGGGAAATACATGCTCGTCGGAAAATGGGCCGAGGCTAGCGCAGTAAACACACTTCTTTTTATCGTCCACTTTGAACTCCATTCTGCGCAGTTGTTTTTTAGGTGTATCACACTTTAGTTTGATTCAGATCTGTCTCGGTTTGTACGTCTGAGGTTGATGGTACTAAAGTAATCATTGTTATCAATACAATCCTTTTGTGATCAACTCGCTGGCGGCTATCGGCTAAAAGCTGGACCAACAGAAAAATCTCTGTGAAAAAGCACTTATCCCCCTCCCGCCGACGGGCTTTGCGTTGGCTTTTTGTGCAAACCATCAAGGTGATGCAATCAGGGCTCCAGACTAGGCCGGCCGTGGGACGTCATGGGGAATGGTGATTGCACGATGTGAGAGGTTTTGCAAAGGGGAGCAACGGATGTTGCAGAAGGCCGTCCACAAAGCGTCCACACTAGCCGTAAATCTATTCGGCACATATGAACAAAAACACAATAAAATCTACGATTTACGGGTTTTCCCCAATAGGGATTGGGCTTTTATTCGGGCTCATAATCCTTTGGTCCACGGTTCAAGTCCGTGTGGGCCCACCAATTCGAAAGCCGCGCATTGCGCGGCTTTTGTGTGTCTGGAAGTCTGTAACATGTAGCCCCTCTTGCCGCCCGCACTGGAGCTCTCCCTTTGCCAGTCCTAGATGAAATCGACCGCCAACTGATCGCCGCCCTGCAGATCAACGCCCGCGAAAGCGTGGCCATGCTTGCTCGGCAGTTGGGTATCGCACGCACCACGGTGACGTCGCGCCTGGCACGCCTGGAGAAAACCCAGGTGATTACCGGTTATGGCGTGCGTCTCGGCCAACGTATCGTCGATGGGGGGTTGCAGGCCTATGTGGGGATCACGGTGCAAGCGCGCTCGGGCAAGGAAGTACTGCGCAAGCTGAGTGCCATGGCTCAAGTTCAACAACTGTGCGCCGTGAGTGGCGAGTTCGATTACGTGGCGTGGCTACGCACTGACTCACCGGAACAACTTGATCAGTTGTTGGACCAGATCGGCAGCGTCGACGGTGTGGAGAAAACCACCACTTCGATCATCCTCAGCAGCAAACTGGATCGCGGCCAACCAATCTGACCACAAACCTCGTCATTTTGGCTTAAAACAATCCAATTCGACGACACTTTGCGTCTTATTAACGAACGCAACGCCCCCTAAACTGGCTGCCATCTTTTCCTATACTCTGCGGGACGTGCCCCGCCGAGTTGCCAGCCAGGTCAGCCATGAACGCATTCAACAAAAACAATCGCCACCCTGCAGACGGTAAAAAACCCATCACCATCTTCGGCCCGGATTTTCCGTTTGCCTTTGATGACTGGATCGAACACCCGGCAGGCCTGGGCAGTATCCCGGCCGCCAACCATGGTGCCGAAGTGGCGGTTGTCGGTGCCGGGATTGCTGGCCTGGTTGCCGCCTACGAACTGATGAAACTTGGCCTCAAACCCGTGGTGTACGAAGCCTCGAAGATGGGCGGTCGCTTGCGCTCCCAGGCGTTTGAAGGCGCCGAGGGCATCATCGCCGAGCTGGGTGGCATGCGTTTCCCCGTGTCGTCTACAGCGTTCTACCACTATGTAGACAAGCTGGGCCTGGAGACCAAACCGTTCCCCAACCCGCTGACCCCGGCCTCCGGCAGCACGGTGATCGACCTGGAAGGCCAGACTCATTACGCACAAAAACTCTCCGACTTGCCGGTGTTGTTCCAGGAAGTCGCCGATGCCTGGGCTGATGCCCTGGAAGCCGGTTCGCAGTTCGGCGATATCCAGCAAGCCATCCGCGACCGCGATGTGCCACGCCTGAAGGAACTCTGGAACAAACTGGTGCCGTTGTGGGACGACCGCACGTTCTATGACTTCGTCGCCACCTCCAAGGCCTTCGCCAAGTTGTCCTTCCTGCACCGCGAAGTGTTTGGCCAGGTGGGTTTCGGCACTGGCGGCTGGGACTCGGATTTCCCCAACTCCATGCTGGAAATCTTCCGTGTGGTGATGACCAACTGCGACGATCACCAGCACTTGGTAGTCGGCGGCGTGGCGCAAGTGCCCATGGGCATTTGGCGCCACGTGCCGGAGCGCTGCGCCCACTGGCCGGCAGGCACTAGCCTCAGTTCATTGCACCGAGGTGCGCCACGGGCGGGCGTGAAGCGCATCGCCCACGCACCGGGTGGCCGTTTCGCGGTGACCGACAACTACGGCGACACCCGCGAATACGCCGCCGTGCTGACCACCTGCCAGAGCTGGCTGCTGACCACCCAGATCGAATGCGACGAATCCCTGTTCTCGCAAAAGATGTGGATGGCCCTGGACCGCACCCGCTACATGCAATCGTCGAAGACCTTCGTGATGGTCGACCGCCCGTTCTGGAAAGACAAAGACCCGGAAACCGGCCGCGACCTGATGAGCATGACCCTCACCGATCGCCTGACCCGCGGCACTTACCTGTTCGATAACGGCGACGATAAACCGGGCGTGATCTGCCTGTCGTACTCGTGGATGAGCGACGCGCTGAAAATGCTGCCGCAGCCCATCGATAAGCGCGTGAAGCTGGCCCTCGACGCGCTGAAAAAGATCTACCCGAAAGTCGACATCAAGGCACGCATCATCGGCGATCCGATCACCGTGTCCTGGGAAGCCGACCCGCATTTCCTCGGGGCCTTCAAAGGCGCGCTACCCGGCCACTATCGCTACAACCAGCGGATGTATGCGCACTTTATGCAGAAGGACATGCCCGCCGAACAACGTGGGATTTTTATCGCTGGGGACGACGTTTCCTGGACTCCTGCCTGGGTGGAGGGCGCGGTGCAAACCTCACTGAACGCCGTGTGGGGCATCATGACCCACTTCGGCGGTGGCACTCACCCTGAGAACCCGGGGCCGGGTGATGTGTTTGACGAAATCGGGCCAATCGCCCTGGCCGATTAAGGAGTTGAGCATGCGTGTCGCCCTGTACCAATGCCCACCACTGCCGCTGGATGTCGCCGGTAACCTCAAGCGCCTGCACCAGCTCGCGCATGAGGCATCGGGTGCCGATGTGCTGGTGCTGCCGGAGATGTTCCTCACTGGTTACAACATCGGCGCCGCAGCTGTCGGCGCTCTGGCCGAAGCGCAAGACGGGCCATCAGCACTGGCAATTGCCGAACTGGCAATAAGCGCCGGGCTGGCGATTGTGTACGGTTATCCGGAGCGGGCCGAGGACGGGCAGATCTACAACGCGGTGCAGTTGATCGATGCCCATGGCCAGCGCCTGTGCAACTACCGCAAGACTCATTTGTTTGGCGATCTGGACCACTCAATGTTCAGTGCCGGCGAGGGTGATTTCCCGTTGGTGGAATTGAACGGCTGGAAACTGGGATTCCTGATCTGCTACGACCTGGAGTTCCCGGAAAACACCCGTCGCCTGGCCTTGGCCGGTGCCGAGCTGATCCTGGTGCCCACCGCCAATATGGTGCCGTTCGACTTTGTCGCCGACGTAACCGTGCGGGCGCGGGCCTTTGAAAATCAATGTTACGTGGCCTACGCCAACTACTGCGGGCATGAAGGCGCGATTCAATACTGTGGGCAAAGCAGCATTGCCGCGCCGGATGGTCAGCGCATCGCGCAAGCGGGCCTGGATGAAGCCTTGATCGTCGGCACGCTGAATCGCCAATCGATCATCGATGCCCGCGCCGCCAATCACTACCTGCAAGACCGCCGCCCTGAGTTGTACGGCGCGCTGTACAAGCCCTGACCCGGCGGGTTTGCTAGCATAGGCACTTCCTACGTTTCGGAAGTGCCCATGCCTGCGCCGGCCCACCCTCATCACCTTCACCTGACCCTGGCCAATGGCCTGCGTGTTTCCTTGCGCCATGCGCCGCGGTTGAAGCGTTGCGCCGCCGTGTTACGGGTTGCCGCCGGCAGCCATGACGTGCCTTTGGCGTGGCCAGGACTGGCGCACTTTCTGGAACATCTTCTGTTTCTCGGTACCGAGCGGTTTCCCACGAGCGAAGGGTTAATGGCGTACGTACAGCGCCAGGGTGGGCAGGTGAATGCCAGCACCCGTGAGCGCACCACAGACTTCTTCTTTGAACTGCCGGTTTCCACCTTTGCGGATGGGATGGAACGGTTGGCGAACATGCTGACCCATCCGCGCCTGACGGTCGAAGACCAACTGCGTGAACGTGAAGTACTGCACGCAGAGTTTGTCGCCTGGTCCCAAGATGCCACGGCGCAGCAGCAGGTTGCACTGCTGGAAGGTCTGGCGGCTGATCATCCGCTGCGAGGCTTTCATGCGGGCAACCGCGACAGTCTGCCGGTTGAGCGTGAGGCATTTCAGCTAGCATTGCGGGATTTCCATCTGCAGTTTTACCAGAGCGGGCAGATGACCTTGAGCCTTGCTGGCCCGCAGCCGCTGGAAGAACTGGAGGCCTTGGCACTGCAATTCAGCGAAGCCTTGATCTCTGGGCCCCACCGCCCACAGACCGCGCCACCTGCACTGATGCAAGGCCAGGCACGGGGTTATCAACACCACGCCAATCACCATCTGCATCACGTCATTACCTGTGATGTGCCCCGTGAAGCGCTGGACTTCCTTTGCATCTGGCTCAACGCCTCAGCACCCGGCGGGTTGCTGGCTGAATTGAAAACACAGCAGTTGGTCACCGACCTGCAAGCCACTGTGCTGTACCACTTCGCCGGGCAGGCGGTACTGGATATCGACTTTACGCTCAGCCCCCAAAGCCAATCGGCGACGCAGATCGAGACGCTGCTGCACGACTGGCTGAGCTTTTTTGCACGCAGTGATTGGACTTCACTGCGGGAAGAGTTCGCCCTGCTGGCTGCTCGTCAACAACACATCCAAGGCGCCTTGGCGTTGGCTCGACATGACAGCAAAGAGCTTTCAGAACAGGACGTCGCTGCCCTCCAGGCCCTGCTTGATTCACTGCACCTGCCGCCGTCCGAACATCTGTGGCAACTACCACCGAACAACCCGTTCCTGCGCCCACCGATTAAAGAAGAACGCGCCGGCCTTATTCGCGGTCAGACCAGCGCCCACCGGGGTTTGCGAACCTTTGCCCAGGATCGCTCTCGGGGACGGCGGGAGGTGTCGGCGCTGACATTCAGCCAGGCATTGGCGGATGACACCGATGAAGGCGCGCTGTACCTGCAATGGCGGTTTGATTCAGCCGTACCCGCCGGGCTCGAGAACACGTTACAGCCGTTGGCCGAAAATGCCCGTCAGGCGGGCGTCGAGTTGTCCTTCGAAATCACCACCCACGACTGGCTGGTAAAAATGGTCGGTCTTCACGAGACCATTCCGGCAGTGCTCGAAGAGCTTGCGCGTAGTCTGAGCCTATCCGGTGAACGCCAGCCACCATCCACTTCGGCGCCGATGATCGCGATCCGAGAACTGCTTAAGGCGTTGCCGGTTTGCTGTGCCGGCGTTCATTCCGAGTCCCGTGAGGCACCAGAGCCGTGGACCACTGCACGCTGGCAAGGGCTGGGGACAGGTTTGCCTGCCGCGTGTGAAGCGGCTATCAAAACCGCAGCAGCGCGGCTGCCTGGGCAGCCAGCAAATATCGAATACAAGCCCCAAGCCCTCGACGACGGCCAGCACCGCTGGCACGAGGTGAAAACCGATTCCAGCGAAGCCGCCCTGCTCCTGTTTTGCCCAACCCCGACTCAATCCTTGGCCGACGAGGCAGCATGGCGCCTGCTCGGGCATTTGCTCCAAGGACCGTTCTACCAACGTCTGCGCGTTGAACTGCAACTCGGCTACGCCGTATTCAGCGGTATCCGACAGATCAACGGGCAAACCGGCTTACTGTTTGGCGTACAGTCTCCCAGCGTTTCCCTGACCGGGATCGTCGATCACCTGCAAACCTTTCTACGGCAACTGCCGTCGTTGATCGAGAGCACTGCCGACTTGGGCAACCAAACCCTGGCCCAGCAATTCACGGCCCAGGTACTGCCTATCGCCCAAGCCGCCGATCTGCTTTGGCACGCACAGTTGGCCGGTCATCCGTCGGGCTATCTGGGTCAACTTCAACAGTTGATCCAAACCCGCACACGCGAGGATTTGCAGCGTGCAGCCCAGAAACTGAACGACGCCACAGGTGGCTGGCGCTGCGTGGCCAATAGCCCGCGTATCACCGATACCTGGCAAACGACAGGCTGATCGTTGCCAACCCTGCAATAGGCTTTTTCCACCAAGACAGCGCTAACTTGGAAAGAATTGAGTAATATTCCTGCGTACCATCTGAACATCTCCGACTGGAGGTGGACTATATGTATTACTTGGTAGTGAAAGCCCCATCCCTTGGTAGGAGTATGAATATGACCTGGTCCAAACCTGCTTACACTGATCTGCGCATCGGTTTCGAAGTCACCATGTACTTCGCCAGCCGCTGATTGGCTGAGTAATACAACGCCTCGGCTTGCCCGGGGCGTTTTTGTTTTGAGCTTTGCTTGATGGAGCGACCATGTTTGTCCAGATTCTAGGTTCCGCCGCCGGCGGTGGCTTCCCGCAGTGGAACTGCAACTGCGTGAACTGCGCAGGCTTTCGCGACGGCAGCCTGCGGGCCCAGGCGCGTACCCAGTCGTCCATCGCGATCTCCGACGATGGTGTTAACTGGGTGCTGTGCAATGCTTCGCCGGATATTCGCGCGCAACTACAGGGCTTCGCCCCGATGCAACCCGGCCGCGCGCTGCGTGATACCGGCATTAGCGCAATCATCCTGATGGACAGCCAGATCGACCACACCACTGGCCTCTTGAGCCTGCGCGAAGGCTGCCCGCACCAGGTGTGGTGCACCGACATGGTCCATGAAGACCTGAGCACCGGCTTCCCGCTATTCACCATGCTCACGCACTGGAATGGCGGCCTGGCCTGGAACCGCATCGAGCTGGACGCCAGTTTCACCATCCCGGCCTGTCCGAACCTGCGCTTCACCCCTCTGCCGTTGCGCAGTGCAGCGCCGCCCTACTCGCCGCACCGCTTCGACCCGCACCCGGGCGATAACATCGGCCTGATCGTCGAAGACCTGCGTACCGGCGGCAAACTGTTCTACGCCCCAGGCCTGGGCAAGGTCGACGCGCCGCTGCTGGAAATCATGGCCGGCAGCGATTGCCTGCTGGTCGACGGCACGATGTGGGATGACGACGAAATGCAGCGCCGTGGCGTCGGCACCCGCACCGGCCGAGAGATGGGCCACCTGGCGCAGAACGGCCCCGGCGGCATGCTTGAAGTGCTCGAACAGTTGCCGGAGCAACGCAAGGTGCTTATCCACATCAACAACACCAACCCAATCCTCGATGAAGATTCCCCCGAGCGAGCGGACCTGGTGCGGCGCAATGTCGAAGTGGCTTACGACGGCATGAGCATTGAATTGTAGGAGCAGACGAAGTGACTGACACACCGCTGACCACCACCGAATTCGAAGCAGCCTTGCGGGCCAAGGGCGCCTTCTACCATATCCATCACCCGTACCACGTGGCGATGTACGACGGTCGCGCCACCCGCGAGCAGATCCAGGGCTGGGTCGCCAACCGTTTCTACTATCAGGTGAACATCCCCCTGAAAGATGCCGCGATCCTGGCCAACTGCCTGGATCGGGAAATCCGCCGCGAGTGGATTCAGCGTCTGCTCGACCATGACGGTGCGCCCGGTGAAGACGGCGGTATCGAAGCCTGGTTGCGTCTGGGCCAGGCCGTCGGCCTAGACCCCGACCAGTTGCGCTCCCAGGAACTGGTGCTGCCCGGTGTGCGGTTTGCGGTGGATGCCTACGTCAACTTCGCCCGTCGCGCCAGTTGGCAGGAAGCCGCCAGCAGCTCTTTAACCGAGCTGTTCGCCCCGCAAATCCACCAGTCGCGCCTCGACAGCTGGCCTCAGCATTACCCGTGGATCGACCCGGCCGGGTATGAATATTTCCGCACCCGCCTGGGCCAGGCCCGCCGCGATGTGGAGCACGGTTTGGCGATCACACTGCAGCACTACACCACCCGTGAGGGCCAGGAACGCATGCTGGAAATTCTCCAGTTCAAACTGGACATTCTGTGGAGCATGCTGGATGCCATGAGCATGGCCTATGAACTGAACCGCCCGCCCTATCACAGCGTGACCGAGCAGCGGGTCTGGCATAAAGGGATCACCCTATGAGCTTTGATCGCAGCAAAAAACCGACCTGGCGCCAGGGCTACCGCTACCAGTACGAGCCCGCGCAAAAAGGCCATGTGTTGCTCTACCCTGAAGGCATGATCAAGCTCAACGACAGCGCCGCGTTGATCGGTGGTCTGATCGACGGCGAGCGCGACGTCGCAGCGATTATCGCCGAGTTGGATAAGCAGTTCCCCGGCGTGCCTGAACTCGGTGAAGACATCGAGCAATTCATGGAGGTCGCCCGTGCTGAGCACTGGATCACCCTTGCCTGAAAAACCGGCCATCGGCCTGCCGCTGTGGCTGCTCGCCGAGCTGACCTACCGCTGCCCGCTGCAGTGCCCGTATTGCTCCAACCCGCTGGATTTCGTCGAGCAGGGCAAGGAGCTGAGCACCGAGCAGTGGATCAAGGTATTTCGCGAAGCACGGGAAATGGGCGCCGCACAGTTGGGCTTTTCCGGCGGTGAGCCGCTGGTGCGCCAGGACCTTGCCGAACTGATCGCCGAGGCGCGCAAGTTGGGTTTCTACACCAACCTGATCACCTCCGGCATCGGCCTGACCGAGCAGAAGATCAGCGACTTCAAGAAGGCCGGGCTGGACCATATCCAGATCAGCTTCCAGGCCAGCGACGAGCAGGTGAACAACCTGCTGGCCGGCTCGAAAAAAGCCTTTGCACAAAAGCTGGAAATGGCCCGCGCGGTGAAGGCGCATGGTTATCCGATGGTGCTGAACTTCGTCACCCATCGGCACAATATCGACAAGATCGACCGCATTATCGAGCTGTGTATTGCCTTGGAGGCAGACTTCGTCGAGCTCGCCACCTGCCAGTTCTACGGCTGGGCACAGCTCAATCGTGTGGGGCTGTTGCCGACTCAGGAACAACTGGTGCGCGCCGAACGCATCACCAACGAATACCGCGCCAAGCTCGAAGCCGAAGGCCACCCGTGCAAGCTGATCTTCGTTACCCCGGATTACTATGAAGAGCGCCCAAAAGCCTGCATGAATGGCTGGGGCAGCATTTTTCTCACAGTGACACCGGACGGCACCGCCCTGCCCTGTCACGGCGCCCGACAGATGCCGGTGCAATTTCCCAATGTGCGCGACCACAGCATGCAGCACATCTGGTACGACTCGTTCGGTTTCAATCGCTTTCGCGGCTACGACTGGATGCCCGAGCCGTGCCGCTCATGCGATGAAAAAGAAAAGGACTTCGGCGGCTGCCGCTGCCAGGCGTTCATGCTGACGGGGGACGCGAGCAATGCCGACCCGGTGTGCAGCAAGTCCGAGCAGCACGGCATCATCCTTCAAGCACGGGAAGACGCCGAACACGCCACTCAGACCATCGAGCAGTTGGCCTTTCGCAACGAGCGCAACTCACGGCTCATCGCAAAAAGCTAAGGGCCTCAGCGCTTGGCAATGATGTACACCGCGTGGATGATGCCCGGAAAGTAACCGCACAAGGTCAACAGGATATTCAGCCAGAACGCACCGGCGAAGCCGACTTGCAGAAACACGCCCAGTGGCGGCAGCAGAATGGCGATGATGATACGAATGATATCCATGGGTCAGCTCCAAAAATCGGCTCGTGTGAGCCGTGTAGTTAATCGACCTTGGTGGTTCGTGTGGGTTCAGTGAAATATGGGCACTGCTCCATCCTTTTATCCACAGACAAAAAAACGCCTCCAGCCAAAAAAATCAGGCTGGAGGCGCCGCGTATGCCGCGAGACGGTTCAGGAAATTGGGGTTAAACGGCGATGCCTTTGCGACAGTGCAGTTGGGCAGTGCGTACACGGGAAAAGGCGCGGGCAAGACGTAGGAGCATTTCGTCGATGTGGTTTTTGCTGACGTTCAGGGCAGGAGTAAAGCGCAAGCAATTGGGCTGTGGGGCGCTGAGGATCAAGCCTTCGTGTAGCGCGGCCTTTACCACAGCATCCGCAGAATCGTCGGACAGTGTCAGGCCCCACATCAGTCCATTGCCACGCAGTTGCCCGTGGTCGTAACGGTAGGCCTGGCGCGCAAGACCTTCTCCCAGGTACAGGCCTGATTCGCGTATCTGTTCAAGAAAGCCGCTTTCCAACACCGCGTCGAGTACTGCGACACCGGCCGCTGCCATCAGCGCATTGCCGTGATGCGAGCCTTCCAGCTCACCTACTTCGAAGCAACAGGCCTTGCCGCGCGCCAGCAGCGCTGCCAAGGGCACGCCGCCGCCCAGGCCTTTGCCGAGGGTGATGATGTCAGCGCGCACGCCGTATTGTTCTTCCACAAGCAAGGTGCCACACCGACCGATGCCCGTTTGCACTTCATCAAAGATCAGCAGGATGCCCAGTTCACGGCACAGGCGTTCAACGCCTTTGAGGTAGTGCTCGGTCGCTGGGATCACGCCGGCGGCACCCTGGATCGGCTCCAGCAGGATGGCGACCGTGTGTGCATCGACGGCGGCGTGCAAGGCAGGAAGATCGTTGAAAGGTACGTGGCTGAAGCCCGGCATTTGCGGCTCAAACCGATTCTCACAGGTACCCGCCGACGCGGCCATCGCGGCAAAACTGCGACCATGGCAGCCACCACTGGCCGTAATGATGTGGTGAGCGCCGCCGCGATGCAGTTGGCCCCATTTTCGCGCCAGCTTGATCGCCGCCTCACAGGCTTCCGCGCCACTGTTGAGCAGGTACGCCTGGTCGCTTGCGGTGCGATGGCACAGACGGTCGACAAGATTGAGTTGAGCCCGGTTGTACAAGCCAATCCCAGGATTGATCACCGCTTGCATCTGCTCGGCCAAGGCATTGAGCAATACCTGCGGGCTGTGCCCGAGGCTATTGGCGCCGCCGCCTTGACTAAAGTCCAGGTAGGCACGGTCGTCACTGTCCGAAAGCCAGGAGCCCTGACCTCGAACGAAGACTTGAGGTGGACGCGCCACCGTGGGCATCAGGCATTCGCTGGAAAGATCATCACGCGGTGCATCAAGGACCAGATCGTCCAGGCTTGGCGCGGGGCGACGGAATAGATTCACAGCTCACCCCCGATGGCAACCGGACCTTGGTCGGTAAACCCTGCAAAGCCTGACGGGAGGTTTTTTGCCTTGCCTATGTAAATGCCATCAACATAAACGCTATTCATTGCCCGATCCGGCCCTGTAAGCCCTGCGAATAGGCGCTAGACTAGGCGCCTCTGGGGCCACCGGCCATTTCGATTTTCCAGCTTTTTCGATAAGTAAGTCTTATGGATTTCAAGCAACTGCGTTATTTCGTCGCGGTGTATGAGGAAGGCCACGTGGGCCGTGCTGCCGAGCGCCTTTCGATCTCCCAACCGGCCTTGTCGCAACAGATTCGCCAGTTGGAGCAGAACCTGGATGTCAGCTTGTTCGAGCGCAGCAGCAAGCGCCTGTTACCCACGTTGGCGGCCCATACCTTATACAACCACGCGTTGCCGTTGATTGATGGCATGCAGCAAGCCGTCGAAGCCTTGCGCAACTTCAAGGGCCAGGCGATGCGCACCTTGGCCATTGGCGTGCTGCAAACCGTGCACACCAGCCTGGTGCCGCAAATGCTGGAACGCGTGCGCAAGGCCCAGCCACATTTGGTGGTGCAGATCTACGAATTGACGGGGCTGGAAATTGAACGACGACTGCTCAACGGCTCGCTGGATATCGGTATCAGCTACCTGCCACCCCGTCAGCCGGGGTTACACGGCGTACTGCTGTATGAGGATGAGTTGAAGGTGGTCATCCCCGAGGACCATCCTCTGCGGGAATTCAAGAAGGTCTCGCTGAAACAGGCGGCCGAGTTGCCGATGCTGTTGCTGGGGGAAGAGTTTCAAGTACGGCAGATCTGGCAAGGCCAGTTGTCCAACCTGGGTCGGCGTCCGCAGGTGCAAGCGGAGCTGAATACCATGGTGGGGATTCTCGACAGCCTGCCCCACACCAAACTGGCAACGGTGCTGCCCGGGCGCTCCCAAGACGAGCACAACAGCAAGGCATTGCTGTGGAAACCCTTGAGTGAACCCAGGGTGCCGCTGAAAGTGGGGCTGGTATGCCGCGATGTGCAGCGCCAGCAGGCGACGGTGGCGTTGCTGCGCACGTTGCTGGAAGACGTGATGAATGCCCCTCAGGCACAGCCCTGAGTTTCAGTGCCCTGACTTTTTCGCAGGCAAAAGAAAACCCCGCCGAAGCGGGGCTTTGCAGACTGTTTCCCTGACATCCATTTCACTCCGCCATCCTGGCAGAATCCTACGTGTCCCTGTTGTTGCTTTGCGCTTCCTGCGCGACGTCCATGTGAAGTAGATTATCCGTGGATCCAATTCGGCGATAGAGGACGAATAGCAGCACGTCACGTAAGAGAATGCTTACACGTCCTCATCGTCCTTAAAACAGTGCCTCATCCAGCAAAAACAGCGATTCGCTACCGGCTTTTACCGAAGCACTCAGCGAATGAATACGCGGCAGCAGGCGGGCAAAGTAGAAGCGTGCAGTACCCAGTTTGCTGGCGTAGAAGTCTTCCTCAGCCTCCTTGCCCAGTGCCGCCTTGGCCATACGCGCCCACATATAGGCGTAGGCCATGTAGCCAAAGGCGTGCAGATACTCCACGGAAGCCGCGCCGATTTCATTCGGGTTGGTCTTCGCGCGGTCCAGTACCCAGGCCGTCAACTCATCCAGGTTATCCACCGCCGCGCTGAGCGGTTGAGTGAATTCGCCCAATTCGGCGCCTGCCGAGGCAATGAACGCGCGGATCTCGTCAGCGAACAAGGTGTAGAACGCGCCGCCGCTGCCGACGATCTTGCGCCCCATCAAGTCCAAGGCCTGAATGCCGTTGGTACCTTCGTAGATCTGAGTGATGCGTACATCACGCACCAGCTGTTCCTGGCCCCACTCGCGAATGTAGCCGTGGCCGCCGAACACTTGCTGGCCCAATACGGTGGTTTCCAGGCCCAGGTCGGTCAGGAACGCCTTGGCGACTGGGGTCAGCAATGCCACCAGGTTGTCGGCTCGCTCGCGGGCAACGGCATCTTCGCTGAACTTGGCAATGTCCAATTGCGTGGCCACATAGGTGGAGAATGCACGGCCGCCTTCGTTCGCCGCCTTCATGGTCAGCAGCATGCGGCGCACGTCCGGGTGCACGATGATCGGGTCAGCGACTTTGTCTTTGGCCTGGGCACCGGTCGGGGAACGGCTCTGCAGGCGATCCCGCGCGTATTCAATTGCGTTCTGGTAGGAGCGCTCGCCGGACGCCAAACCCTGGATACCCACGCCAAGACGCTCGTAGTTCATCATGGTGAACATCGCCGCCAAACCACGGTTAGGCTCGCCCACCAAGTAGCCCACGGCTTCGTCGAAGTTCATCACGCACGTAGCAGATGCCTGAATACCCATCTTGTGTTCGATCGAACCGCAGGTCACCGGGTTACGCGCGCCCAGGCTACCGTCGGCATTGACCATGAACTTCGGCACCAGGAACAACGAAATGCCCTTGGGCCCGGCCGGCGCGTCCGGCAGCTTGGCCAGTACCAAGTGAATGATGTTTTCAGTGAGGTCGTGCTCACCGCCGGTGATAAAAATCTTGGTGCCGCTGACCTTGTAGGCCCCGTCCGCCTGAGGCTCGGCCTTGGTGCGAATCATCCCCAGGTCGGTACCGGCATGCGACTCGGTCAGGCACATGGAACCGGCCCACACACCCGAGTACATATTCGGCAGGTAGGTGGCTTTGAGTGCTTCACTGGCGTGAGTGTTGATCGACACACAGGCGCCGGAGGTCAGCATCGGGTACAGGCCGAACGCCAGGCTCGACGAGTTGATCATCTCTTCAACCTGAGCCGACACCGCCTTGGGCATGCCCATGCCACCGAAAATCGGATCACCGCCTACACCCACCCAGCCGCCTTCGGCGTAGGTTTTGTAGGCCTGTGGAAAACCGTCCGGCGTGCTCACCGCACCGCCTGCCCAATGGCAGCCTTGTTCATCGCCGCCGCGGCTGAGCGGAGCGATGGATTTGGCGGTGACTTTGCCGGCCTCTTCGAGAATTGCCTCAACGGTTTCGGCGTCAACGGTGTCTGCCAATGCCGGCAATTGGGCCCAAGTTTTGGCGACCTCAAATACTTCGTTGAGGACGAAGCGCATATCACGCAGCGGCGCTTTGTAATCAGCCATGGCAAACCTCGTGAGAACGTGAAAAGTGATTCGATAGGATCGGTTTTACAGACTCCGAGTGTACCCGAACAACTTTTCAGACACATAGGGTCCACTTGTGACTAGTTGGTATTTTTAAGTCACAGTAGCGCAAACGCCTCCGCAGGCAGACTCATCAGGCACTCACTGCCCGCTTCGACAGCGGCCCGGTGGGTCGCGGTGCGCGGCAGCAAGCGCTTGAAGTAGAAGTCACAGGTAGCAAGCTTGGCCTTGGCAAACTCGGCGTCATCGACCTGCGCCTGAGCTGCGATCGCCATGCGCAGCCACAGGTAGGCCAGGATGATGTAACCGCTGTACATCAAATAATCCACCGCCGCTGCGCCCACTTCATCGGGATTTTTCATCGCCGCCATGCCGACCTTTAGCGTCAACTCGCCCCATTGCTGGTTCAGTTGATTAAGCTGCTCCACATGGGCCATGAGCTGCGGATGTTCGGCGTTCGCCGCGCAGAACTTATGCACAATCCTGGTAAACCCACGCAGTAGCTTGCCTTGGCTACCGAGCACTTTGCGACCCAGCAGGTCGAGGGCCTGGATGCCATTGGTGCCTTCATAGATCGGCGCAATCCGGCAATCACGCACCAACTGTTCCATGCCCCACTCGCGAATAAAACCATGGCCGCCAAACACCTGCATGCCGTGATTGGTCACCTCAAGCCCAGTCTCGGTCATGAAGGCTTTGCAGATGGGCGTAAGGAACGCCAACAGGTCTTCGGCTTCCTGGCGCTGAGCGGCGTCGCTGCTCAGGTGCGCGGTGTCGAGCAATTGCGCAGTGAAATAGGTCAGCGCGCGGTTGCCCTCGTTGAAGGCTTTCATGGTCAGCAACATGCGGCGCACATCGGGGTGCACGATAATCGGGTCGGCGGCTTTATCCGGAGCCTTGGCACCGGTCAACGAGCGCATTTGCAGGCGGTCGTTGGCGTATTTGATCGCCCCCTGGAAACTCGCCTCCCCATTGCACAGCCCCTGCATCCCCGTGCCCAGGCGTGCATGGTTCATCATGGTGAACATGCAGTTGAGGCCTTTGTTCGCCTCACCAATCAGGAAGCCCTTGGCGCCGTCGAAGTTCAGCACACACGTCGCCGAAGCCTTGATGCCCATTTTGTGTTCAATGGAGCCGCAGTGCACCGCGTTGCGCGCGCCGGTATCCGCATGGAACTTGGGCACGATAAACAGTGAAATCCCCTTGGTGCCCGCGGGTGCGTCCGGCAGCTTGGCCAGCACCAGGTGGATGATATTGGCGCTCATGTCATGCTCGCCGGCCGAGATAAAAATCTTGCTGCCGGTGACCGCATAGCTTCCATCCGCCTGGGGCACAGCGCGGGTCTTGATCAGCCCCAGGTCGGTGCCGCAGTGGGCTTCGGTCAGGCACATGGTGCCGGTCCACTCACCGGCGGTGAGCTTGTTGAGGTAGGTGGTTTTCTGCTCTTCAGTGCCGTGGGCGTGGATCGCCGACATCGCACCGTGCGTCAGGCCCGGATACATGCCCCACGAGGTGTTGCTGGAACCGATCATTTCGCTCAGCACCAAGCCCAGGGAGAGTGGTAAGCCCTGGCCACCGTAGGCCGGGTCCGCCGCCACGCCATGCCAGCCACCTTCCACGTACTGGGCGAAGGCTTCCTTGAAACCCTTGGGCGTGGTGACCACGCCGTTGTCGAAATGGCAGCCTTCTTCATCGCCGCTGCGATTGAGCGGCGAGAGCACGTTCTCGCAGAATTTCGCGCCTTCCTCAAGGATCGCACTGACCATGTCCGGGCTGGCATCGGTCGCGCCCAGGGCAGCGTAGTGGCCGTGGAAATCAAACACGTTGTCGATCAGAAAGCGCATGTCGCGCAGGGGAGCTTTGTACTCAGGCATGGCAATGTCTCCGGCAGCAGATGGTTTCAACCTACTGCCGGTCACGGCCTCAAACAATCACTGTAGAACCGCTGAATACACCACCATCACTCAACCGGCAGCGCTCTCCATCCGCACTGCGCCACGGCGGGTTTGCCCGGCGGCGACCACACAGTTACGCCCCGCGCCCTTGGCGGCGTACAGCGCCTGGTCGGCGGATTTGAGCACTTCTTCAGCGGTGCGCTGCTCGGCCTGGCGCTCGGCTACGCCGATGCTGACGGTCACCGACACACTCGATGCACCGCTGCCCGCCCGGCGTTGACGGCCCTGATGATCGTCCTGGGGTCGACTGTCCAAGTTGCGCAACTTGATGTCGTAGTTGGCGATGATTTCGCGGATCTCTTCCAGGTGCGGCATGCATTCATCGAGGGTCTTGCCGGCAAACACCACTGCAAATTCTTCACCGCCATAACGGTATGCCCGGCCGCCGCCATTAACCTTGGACAGCTTGCTCGCCACCAGCCGCAACACCTGGTCGCCCACGTCGTGACCGTGCGTGTCGTTAAAGCGTTTGAAGTGGTCGACATCACTCATCGCCAGTACATAGTTGCGCCCCAGGCGCTGCATACGCTCGTTGAGCGCACGCCGCCCCGGCAAGCCGGTCAGCTCGTCGCGGAACGCCATTTGATAGGCCTCGTGGGCAACGCCGGCAGCGATCATCAGCATTACCTGGCTGCACATGATGTTCAGGGTGAACGGCAGGATGAAGGTTTGCGGCAACATCCAGAACAACCCCAGCAGACCAACCAGTTGCGCGGCATGCAGCGGGCGCGGCTGGTACCAGTACTGGGCGGCCAGGGTCAGGAAGCCAATCAGGAACATTGGGTATGAGAGCTGGATCAGGCTCATCCAGCGGCCATGCAGCGCCGGCCAACGAATCTCCGCCAACCAGTTAAGCACGGCCTGGGGAAAACTCTGCTCCAGGGCCAGTGCTACGCTGCCCACCGCGAGCAATACCGCGCAACGCGCGACAAAATCGCGGAACAGATGGGTTTTTTCCTGCCACAGCGCATAGATGCTGAACAGTAGCGGTAGCAGCAGGCAGCACAGGTGGAACACCACGGCCGCGTCTTCGCGCACGCGGCCATTGTCGCGGTAGAAATCGGTCTGGGTATCCAGCAGGAAGTAGACGATATACACCGTGATCATCAGAAACAGTTCACGCTGGCGCCGATAAACCGCGCAGTACGAACCGCCGAGCAACAGCACCAAGGTCGGCAGCACGTTGAACAGCGAAGTAAAGAATACGTTGAGGTCCTTGACGTACGCAGCCGAGAGCCCGGCCAGCAACAGCAGTAATGAGGGGAGAAAATGACTGAAACGTACAGCGGACACGCGTGACAAGGGTAAAACTCCGACCCGCAAAAAAGATGATGGCACTATGCCTCTTCGCGGACAGTTAAGCACAACCTGCCTGCCATGTATCACATTGCCATCACTTTAACGGCAGCCGCCGGCAATCCCTGAGCGCTTTACTGTGGTTTTTTATCGCGCACAAAAAAGCCGCCACTCCGGTAAGGGAGCGGCGGCTCTTGAGGTGAACCCGGTAAGGCTTAGTAACCCAGGCCGAAGTCTTCCTCTTTCATGTCCATCAGGTTGTTGGCGCCCGACAGCATAGTGGCCACGTGGGTACGGGTACGCGGCAGGATGCGCTGGAAGTAGAAGCGCGCGGTCTGCAGCTTGGCGGTGTAGAACGCCTCTTCGGTGGTGCCGGCAGCCAGTTTCTCAGCAGCCAGGCGTGCCATGTCGGCCCAGAAATAAGCCAGGCAGGCGTAGCCGGAGTACATCAGGTAGTCCACCGAGGCGGCACCGACTTCTTCACGGTCCTTCATGGCAGCCATGCCGACCTTCATGGTCAACTCGCCCCACTCTTTGTTCAGTGCAGCCAGCGGTGCAACGAACTCTTTGACGCCGTCATTGCCTTCGTTGGCCTGGCAGAACTTGTGGACGATCTTGGTGAAGCCCTTGAGCGCTTCGCCCTGGGTCATCAGCACTTTACGGCCGAGCAGGTCCAGCGCCTGGATGCCGGTGGTGCCTTCGTACAGCATCGAAATGCGGCTGTCGCGAACGTTCTGCTCCATGCCCCACTCGGCGATGAAACCGTGGCCGCCGTAGATTTGCACGCCGTGGTTGGCGGATTCAAAACCCACTTCGGTCATGAACGCCTTGGCGATCGGCGTCATGAACGCCAGCAGCCCGTCAGCCTGTTTCTTGGCCTCGTCGTCGGTGCCGTACTTGACGATGTCCACTTGCTTGGCGGTGAAGTACACCATCGCACGGTTGCCTTCGGCGAAGGCTTTCATGGTCAGCAGCATGCGGCGTACGTCGGGGTGCACGATAATCGGGTCGGCAGCCTTGTCCGGCGCTTTCGGGCCAGTCAGGGAGCGCATTTGCAGGCGGTCACGCGCGTATTTCAGGCCACCCTGGAAGCCGATTTCAGCGTGGGACAGGCCTTGCAGCGCAGTGCCCAGGCGAGCGGTGTTCATAAAGGTGAACATGCAGTTCAGGCCTTTGTTCGCCGGGCCGATCAGGAAACCGGTGGCCGCGTCGAAGTTCATCACGCAAGTGGCGTTACCGTGGATGCCCATCTTGTGTTCCAGAGAGCCACAGGTCACGGCGTTGCGCTCACCCACCGAACCGTCGGCGTTTGGCAGGAACTTGGGCACGATAAACAGCGAGATGCCTTTGGTACCGGCCGGTGCATCCGGCAGGCGTGCCAGCACGATGTGGACGATGTTGTCGGCCATGTCGTGTTCGCCGGCCGAGATGAAGATCTTGGTGCCGGAGACTTTGTAGGAACCATCAGCCTGAGGTTCGGCCTTGGTACGCAGCATGCCCAGGTCGGTGCCGCAGTGAGGCTCGGTCAGGCACATGGTGCCGGTCCACTCGCCCGACACCAACTTGGTCAGGTAAGCCTCTTGCTGCTCGGGGGTGCCGTGCTCGGAAATGGTGTTCATCGCGCCATGGGACAGGCCCGGGTACATGCCCCACGACCAGTTGGCTTCGCCGACCATTTCGCTGACGGCCAGGCCCAGGGACTCCGGCAAGCCTTGGCCGCCGTGCGCCACGTCGTGGGCCAGGCTTGGCCAGCCACCTTCGACGAATTGTTTGTAGGCTTCTTTGAAACCAGTAGGGGTCTTAACGCCTGACTCACTCCAGGTACACCCTTCGATGTCACCCACGCGGTTCAACGGTGCCAGCACTTGCTCACAAAACTTGGCGCCTTCTTCGAGAATGGCGTCAACCATGTCCGGGGTAGCGTCCTGGCAAGCCGGCAGGCTCTGATAGTGCGCTTCATAGCCGAGCAGTTCGTCACGAACGAAGCGAATATCACGCAAGGGGGCCTTGTAGTCAGGCATAGCGATAAACCTCTGCTGATGTATCTGGGATGAACAACCGCGTGGATTTGTTGTGGCGGTCAAACAGGTGTTTGAAACATACGTTTACGACCTTGGGTTGTCAAGCATCGTCCAGACGCCATTTGTCCTGACACGAATCAACACCAGGCACAGCAAGGCCTGCGGCAAGACGCCACGTGATTTGAGAAGTGTAGAAGTTCAAGAGGACGACACAGGCCAGCTCCCACAGGAGAGCCGGCATGCAGGGTAGAAAGGGGGTTAAGCGTAGGTGTCGATCAAGGTGCCGAGCATTTCATCCGAAGCTTTGGCGACTTTTGCCCCCAGCTCCACTTGAAACTTGCCTTGGGCCATTTCGACCATATTGCTGGCCGAGTTTGAAGGCTGAGCGCGATCATTGGCTTGCAGACGGTCGCTCTGGGCGTCCGAGGGCTGGGTAGTCGCGGCGCTGGCGATCTTGCCGGCGGCCTGGTCGACGCGGCTCTGCCCGGTCTGAATACTGCTCAGGCCCGAATAAAACGCGCTGCTTCCAGAGATTTCCATGGCGTAAGCCTGCCTTTAGAGAATCGTGAGGCTGAATTGAAGCAGACATCCTGGCAAAAGGCCCGTCAAAAACACTAATGGCATATTGCCTTAGTGATAGCCAAAATCAGTCAAGCAGGTCCAACACCAAGTACTCGGCCACCGCTTCGGCCCCGGCATGCTTGAGTTTCGGCACGCGTCCAAGGCACGGCGCCGGCAAGCGTTCAGCCAGGGTGGCGAGGTTTTCTTCCAGACGAGAGGTCTTGGGGTCGATGATATTCGCTACCCAACCGGCCAACGGCAAACCGTCGCGCGCGATGGCTTCTGCCGTCAACAGCGCATGGCTGATGCAGCCCAAACGCACGCCCACCACCAGGATCACCGGCAACTTGAGCGCCATGGCCAGGTCCGACAGATTGTCCTGATCGGCCAATGGCACACGCCAGCCGCCCGCACCTTCGATCAAAGTGAAGTCCGCCTGCCGCGCCAGAATCTGCTGCATGGGTTTCAACAGCGATTGCACCGTCAACGCAACGCCTGCCTCCCGCGCCGCCAAGTGAGGCGCAATGGCGGGCTCAAACGCTACCGGGTTGACCTCGGCATACGTCAACGGCAACGAACACTCAGCCAATAGCGCCAAGGCATCACTGTTGCGTAACCCCTTGGGCGTTACCTGGCACCCCGAGGCCACCGGTTTTCCGGCGGCGGTGCTTTTACCCGAGAGCCTTGCGGCATGCAGCAGGCCGGCGGCGATGGTGGTTTTGCCGACATCGGTATCGGTGCCGGTGATGAAATAAGCGGCGCTCATAGAGGTTTCTCCAGTACGGCGTACACCACTTGATAAGTGGCTGGCAGGCCCTGGGCCTGACGGAACTGCTCGTATGCGTCCACCAGTGCAACAATCCGCGCGCGGCCCGTCAACCCTCCCGGGCGACCCGGGTTGAGGTTGTGTGCACCCAATGCTTTCAGTTCGTGGGTCAGGCTGCGCACATCCGGGTAATGCAGCACATGCGGACGCCGCTCCAGGCTCACCACTCGCAAGCCGCTGGCCGCACACAGCTGTTGATATGTTTCGAACGTGCGAAAGCGGTTGACGTGAACCAAGCCATCCGCAGCGCGCCAGCTTTCGCGCAACTCGTCCAGAGTACCCACGCACAGGCTCGCGAACGCCAATACACCACCGGGTTGCAGCACGCGATAAGCCTCGCTCAGCACTGCGTCGAAATTCGCACACCATTGCACCGCCAGGCTGGAGAAAATCAGCCCGCAGCTATCACCCTGCAACGGAAGACGCTCGGCATCACCGGCGATAAAATGCTCGGCTCCGCCCAATGGCCGCGCGTGATTGAGCATGCCTTCGGCAATATCCAGCGCCACGCCCTGACTGGCCGGTAACCGCTCACTCAGCACACGGCTGAAAAAACCCGTGCCACAGCCCAAGTCCAGCCAGCGTTGCGGCGCGATGGCCACCGGCAAACGAGCCAGCAGCTCATTACCCACTGCGCGCTGTAAATCGGCCACGCTGTCGTAACTGGCAGCAGCGCGGGAAAAGGACGCCGCCACCTGACGCTTGTCCGGCAAGGCGCCCGGCAATGAAGGGTGGGATAAATCAGTCATCAACGTACTCATGCAAAAAAGCCTGGATGGCCCCCGCTACACCGTGAGGGTCTTCCAGAAGAAAAGCGTGACCAGCCTGTTCAATCAGGCCGATTTCTACATCGGGCAGCAGGGTCAGTAAACCAGCGGCAGCTTCGGCGGGCACCAGCCCATCCATGCCGGCGAATAGATGCAGTTGCGGGCCGCGATAGGCGAGCAAGGCTTCGCGTGTATCGAGCTGGGCGAGCAGCTCAAGGCCAGGCATCAACACGCTGGAAGGTGCATTCGGCGCACCGCTGACCAGCAAACGCGACAACCCACGGGGGTCTTCGGCGCCCTTGGCACACAGCAGGCCAAAACGTTTGAGAGTGACTTGCGAATCAGCGTGACAACCCGCAAGAAACGCATCGAATGTTTCGGCAGGCATCGCACTCGGCCAGCCGTCATGGGCGACAAAACAGGGGTTACTGGCCAAGGTCAGCAGACCGCAGCACCGCTCACCGCGCCGCGCCGCCAGCTCAGAGGCGAGCATGCCACCCAGGGACCAGCCGCCCAGCCAGGCGTTGTCCGGCAGCGTGGCGTCGAGTTCATCGAGCCATTCATCCAGGTCACTGGAGTCCAGCGCCGGCAGCGGCTCGATCTGCACCTGCAAGTGTTCGTCGAGGCCCTGCAATGCAGCGGCCAAAGGCTCCAGCGGTGACACGCCGAGGCCCCAGCCGGGCAGCAATATCAGTCGATCACGCATGGTCGGGCTCCGTGGCGCCTAACAAGCGGAAACACTCTTCCAATGCGTTTAACAATAGCTGCACCTGCGCCTCGCTGTGGGCCGCCGTTAATGTCACGCGCAAACGCGCACTGCCGGCAGGTACGGTGGGTGGGCGGATCGCGGTGACCATCAGGCCGCGCGCGCGCAGCATCTGCGACAACCGCACGGCCTTGGCGCTGTCGCCAATCAGGATTGGTTGAATCGGCGTGAAACTGTCCATCAGGTTCAGGCCGAGCTGCTCGGCACCCTGGCGGAACTGGCGGATCAAGCCATTGAGGTGCTCGCGACGCCAATGTTCGGTGCGCAGCAACTCCAGGCTTTTCAAGGTGGCGCAGGCCAGCGCAGGCGGTTGGCTGGTGGTGTAGATATACGGCCGGGCGAATTGGATCAGGCTTTCGACCAGCTCTTCACTGCCAGCCACAAACGCCCCGGCGGTGCCGAATGCTTTGCCCAGGGTGCCGACCAATACCGGCACATCCTCCTGGCTCAAGCCAAAATGCTCGACGATCCCACCACCGTTGGCACCCAACGGGCCAAAGCCATGGGCGTCATCCACCATCAGCCAGGCGCCTTTGGCCTTGGCTTCGCGGGCCAGCGCAGGCAAATCGGCAAGGTCGCCGTCCATGCTGAATACACCGTCGGTGACCACCAACGTATTGCCGGTAGCCTTCTCTAAACGTTTGGCCAGGCTGTCGGCGTCGTTGTGCAGATAGCGGTTGAAACGCGCGCCGGACAGCAGGCCCGCATCCAATAGCGACGCATGATTAAGGCGATCTTCCAGCACCGTATCTCCCTGCCCCACCAACGCCGTGACCGCGCCGAGGTTGGCCATGTAGCCGGTGGTAAACAGCAGCGCACGCGGGCGACCGGTGAGGTCAGCCAGGGCTTCTTCCAGTTCATGGTGCGGCGTGGCATGCCCGACCACCAAGTGCGAAGCACCACCGCCCACGCCCCAACGGGAAGCGCCGGCGCGCCAGGCTTCGATCACTTGCGGGTGATTGGCCAAGCCCAGGTAATCGTTGTTGCAGAACGCCAACAACGGCTGGCCGTCCACCACCACTTCCGGGCCTTGGGGGCTGTCCAGCAAAGGGCGTTGGCGATAGAGGTGTTCGGCACGGCGGGCAGCGAGACGCGCGGCGAGATCAAAAGACATGCAGGCCTCGGATTAGCAGATTCAACTCGGTCAAACATGTGGGAGCGGGCTTGCTCGCGAATGCGGTGGGTCAGTCAGCACATGCATCAACTGAAAGACCGCCTTCGCGAGCAAGCCCGCTCCCTCATTTGGACCGCATTCCAATAGAGAGATAGACGTCAAACAGCAGCGTTATAGAACTGCTCGCTACTCTTCTGCTCCACCAGCGCCTGTTCAATCGCCGCCTGATGCACTTCATCAGCGTGCTCTTCACGGGCTTCCGGCAAGATCCCCAGGCGCGAGAACAGTTGCATGTCCTTGTCAGCCTGCGGGTTGGCGGTGGTCAGCAGTTTGTCGCCGTAGAAAATCGAGTTGGCGCCAGCGAAAAACGCCAGGGCCTGCATCTGTTCATTCATCGCCTCACGGCCCGCCGACAGGCGCACGTGGGATTGCGGCATCAGGATGCGCGCCACGGCCAGCATGCGGATGAAGTCGAACGGGTCGATGTCTTCGGCGTTCTCCAGCGGTGTACCGGCGACTTTCACCAGCATGTTGATCGGCACCGACTCGGGGTGCTCCGGCAAGTTGGCCAGCTGGATCAGCAGGTTGGCGCGGTCATCGAGGGACTCGCCCATGCCGAGGATGCCGCCCGAACAGATCTTCATGCCCGAGTCACGCACGTAAGCCAGGGTTTGCAGGCGCTCGCCATAGGTGCGAGTGGTGATGATCGAGCCGTAGAACTCCGGCGAGGTGTCGAGGTTGTGGTTGTAGTAATCAAGCCCGGCTTGGGCCAGGGCTTCAGTCTGGTCCTGGTCAAGGCGACCGAGGGTCATGCAGGTTTCCAGGCCCATGGCCTTCACGCCTTTGACCATCTGCAACACGTAGGGCATGTCTTTGGCCGACGGATGCTTCCAGGCGGCGCCCATGCAGAATCGGGTAGACCCGATGGCCTTGGCGCGAGCAGCCTCTTCGAGGACCTTCTGCACTTCCATCAGCTTTTCTTTTTCCAGGCCAGTGTTGTAGTGGCCCGACTGCGGACAATATTTGCAATCTTCCGGGCAGGCGCCGGTTTTGATCGACAGCAAGGTCGACACCTGCACGCGGTTGGCATCGAAATGCGCGCGGTGCACGGTCTGCGCCTGGAACAACAGGTCATTGAAAGGCTGCACAAACAGCGCTTTGACTTCGGCTAAGGACCAATCGTGACGCAGGGTGGCAGTGGTGCTGGCGCTCATGGGCGATTCCTTGATTATGCTTGGGCAAACGCTGCGGGAAGGGCAATACCCACAGACACGACACGGATGCTCGGCATATTTAAGGAAGATTCATGCACTGTCAACCAAGACACAAACACAAGGTTTACATCTGGTTAAAAAGCAACCAAGCCTGTTTAGTCTGCGATGAAGCCACCGAATCAGCCGATTCTGTGTGCAACGTCTGCGAAACCGAACTGCCTTGGCTGATGGCGCAATGCGACGTGTGCGCCCTCCCGTTGCCGATGGACGGTTTGATCTGCGGCCAATGCCAGAAACAACCGCCGGCCTTTAAACAAGTGATCGCACCCTGGACCTACAGCTTTCCTATCGACACATTGATCAGCCGCTTCAAGCACCAAGCGCGCTGGCCGCTCGGTCATATGCTGGCGCGCCTGCTGGAGCAACACCTGCAACATCGTTTCGATAACGCCGAACTCACCCGCCCCGACTTCCTGCTGCCTGTGCCGATGGCACGTAAGCGTCTACAGGAGCGCGGCTTTAACCAGGCGATGATGTTGGCTCGCTGGCTCAGTGAAAACCTCAATATCCCCCACGATGAACACCTGTTGTTACGCCCCCATGAAACCGTCGCGCAACAAGCCCTCGACGCCAAGACACGCAAGCGCAACCTGCTCGCTGCATTTGCCCTGGCACCCGGCGCCCAAGTGCAAGGCCAGCACCTGGCACTGGTGGACGACGTCCTCACCACCGGTGCCACCGCCCACAGCCTGGCCCGCCTGTTGATGGACGCCGGGGCGCGCCAGGTCGACGTCTACTGCCTGGCCCGCACACCAAAACCTGGCACATGACTTGACTCCCTTGCGTCACGCCTGCAACGTCCGCTGACCTTATCGAAGCGTATCCCCATGTCTCTGCCGACCTCTCTCAGCCAACACATCATCCGCCGCCCCCAGCGCATCGCCTTGCTGGCACACATCGCCGAACAGGGCTCGATCACCCGCGCCGCGAAAAGCGCCGGTTTGAGTTACAAGGCCGCCTGGGACGCCATTGATGAGCTGAACAACCTCGCACAAAAGCCGCTGGTGGAGCGCAGTGTCGGCGGCAAAGGCGGCGGCGGCGCCAAGCTGACGGCCGAAGGTGAGCGCGTGCTACGCCTCTACCAGCGCCTGCAAGTGGTACAGGCCCAAGTGCTGGGTTCGGATGAAGCGGCCAGCGACTTCAACCTGCTGGGCCGCTTGATGCTGCGCACCAGCGCACGCAACCAACTGCACGGCCAGGTCATTGCAATCGAACAACACGGTCGTAACGACTTGATTCGCCTGCAACTGGCCGGCGGCTTGACCCTGGATGCGCAAATCACCCACGACAGTACGCAGCGACTGGAACTTGAGATGGGCGTCGAAGTGGTCGCCTTGATCAAGGCTGGTTGGCTGGAATTGCTCGCCATCGAGCAAGCTGCAACACCTGGACACAATTGCATGAGCGGTGTCATCGAGACGATTCTCGACGCCGATGACGGCCCCAGCGAGGTGCGCATCACCCTGCCCAACGGCCAGGTTTTATGCGCCCTGGCGCAGCCTGCCGCGCTCACGGCTCTGGGCGCCGAAGAAGGCCTGCCGATACAGGTACAGTTTTCCGCCAGCAATGTGCTGCTCGGCACACCGGTGTAGCCGGCGCCCGCCTTCTAACTGCAACAATTTCGTCACGCGTGCTCCTTAAGGTGTCTGCAAAAACCGCAGGGAGCCTGAAATGAGCCTATTAGAAGAAAACCAAGCCACCGACCTTGAGCAGATGGTCGGCCTCACCCGTCGCCGTTTTATCGGTGCCGGTGCCCTGTGCGGTGCCGCAATGTTCCTGGGCGGCAACCTGCTGACCCGCAGCGCCCTGGCCGTCAACGCCGCCTCCGCCAGCCCGTTGCTGGGCTTCGCCAGCATCGCCGCCGCCACCAGCGACGCCATCACCCTGCCGCCCGGTTATAGCGCCTCGGTGCTGATCAGTTGGGGCCAACCGTTGCAAAAAAATGCCCCGGCCTTCGACCCGTCCGGCAACGGCACGGCCAAGGCCCAGGAGCAGCAGTTCGGTGACAACAACGACGGCATGAGCCTGTTCGCCTTTCCCGGCGACGACAACCGCGCGCTGATGGCGATCAACAACGAGTACACCAACTACCGCTACCTTTTCGCCCACGGCGGCGCGCCGCAATCGGCCGAAGACGTGCGCAAGGCCCAGGCCAGCGAAGGCGTGTCGGTGATCGAAGTACGCCGCAAGGGTGATACCTGGCAGTTCGTCCAGGACTCGCGCTACAACCGCCGCATCCACGGTAACTCGCCAATCCGCCTGAGCGGCCCGGCGGCTGGCCACGAGTGGCTGAAAACCAGCGCGGACAAGTCCGGCAAAAAAGCCCTCGGCACCTTCCAGAACTGCGCCAACGGCAAGACGCCGTGGGGCACTTATCTGACCTGCGAAGAGAACTTCACTGACTGCTTTGGCAGCAGTAACCCACAGCAAAGCTTCGATGCCGGGCAGAAACGCTACGGCGTAGTGGCGGCCAGCAAAGACATCAACTGGCATCAGCACGACCCGCGCTTCGACATGGCCAAGAACCCCAACGAGCTCAATCGCCATGGCTGGGTGGTGGAAATCGACCCGTTCGACCCGCAATCCACTCCGGCCAAACGCACGGCCCTGGGCCGCTTCAAACACGAAAACGCCGCCCTCGCTGAAACCCGTGACGGCCGCGCGGTGGTGTACATGGGCGACGACGAGCGCGGGGAGTTCATCTACAAGTTCGTCAGCCGCGACAAGATCAACCACAAGAACCCCAAGGCCAACAAAGACCTGCTTGACCACGGCACGTTGTTTGTCGCGATCTTCGACGCAGGCGACGGCAACGTCGACCATCCCAAGGGCAAGGGTCAATGGGTCGAACTGACCCATGGCAAAAACGGCATCGACGCCAACAGCGGTTTCGCCAACCAGGCCGAAGTGCTGATCCACGCACGCCTGGCCGCCAGCGTGGTGAAAGCCACGCGCATGGACCGCCCGGAATGGATCGTGGTCAGCCCCACCGACGGCCAGGTTTACTGCACCCTCACCAACAACGCCAAGCGCGGCGAAGACGGCCAGCCGGTGGGTGGCCCCAACCCTCGCGAGAAGAACGTCTACGGCCAGATTCTGCGCTGGAAAGCCAACGCCGATGACCATGGCGCTTCGGATTTCAGTTGGGACCTGTTTGTAGTGGCCGGCAACCCGGGCGTGCATGCCGGTACGCCGAAAGGCGGCTCGTCGAATATCAACCCACAGAACATGTTCAACAGCCCCGACGGCTTGGGTTTCGACAAGGCCGGGCGCCTGTGGATTCTTACCGACGGCGACTACAGCAACGCGGGCGACTTCGCCGGCATGGGCAATAACCAGATGCTGTGTGCTGACCCAAGCACCGGGGAAATCCGTCGTTTCATGGTTGGGCCGGTGGCGTGCGAGGTGACGGGCATCAGCTTCTCGCCGGATCAGAAGACACTGTTTGTGGGGATTCAGCATCCGGGCGAAACCGGTGGTTCGACCTGGCCGGAGCACCTGCCGAATGGCAAGCCGCGCTCGTCGGTGATGGCGATTCGACGGGATGACGGCGGCATCGTCGGCGCCTGATAAAATCAGACGGTTCTACACGCCGTAGCAGCTGTCGAGCTTAAGCGAGGCTGCGGCGGGCGCGCCGCCGATCCAGGCCTGACGCAGCCTCGCTTAAGCTCGACAGCTGCTACGAGCAAGTTATCTCGGCGCGTGTGCGTTACCATACCGGGCCGGACGCGGCGCCCTGCTGCGCGCAGGAGTTCGCATGGCCCATCCGTTTGAAACACTCACCCCCGACTTGGTACTCGACGCCGTCGAAAGCATCGGTTTCCTCAGCGATGCTCGCGTTCTGGCGCTCAACAGTTACGAAAACCGCGTCTATCAGGTGGGCATCGAAGACTCCGAGCCGCTGATCGCCAAGTTCTACCGGCCGCAGCGCTGGACCAACGAAGCGATCCTCGAAGAACACCGCTTCACCTTCGAGTTGGCCGAATGCGAAGTGCCGGTGGTCGCCCCGATGATTCACAACGGCGAAAGCCTGTTTGAACACGCAGGCTTCCGCTTCACCCTATTCCCTCGCCGTGGTGGCCGTGCGCCGGAGCCGGGCAATCTTGACCAGCTCTATCGCCTTGGGCAGTTGCTCGGCCGTTTGCATGCGGTGGGCTCCACACGCCCGTTCGAACACCGCGAAGCCTTGGGGGTAAAGAACTTCGGTCACGATTCCCTGAATACCTTGCTGGAGGGCAACTTCATTCCCAAAAGCCTGCTGCCCGCCTACGAGTCGGTGGCCCGCGACCTGCTCAAGCGTGTGGAAGAGGTGTACAAGGCCACGCCGCACAAGAACATCCGCATGCACGGCGATTGCCATCCCGGCAACATGATGTGCCGTGACGAGATGTTCCATATCGTCGACCTGGACGACTGCCGCATGGGCCCTGCGGTGCAGGATCTGTGGATGATGCTCGCCGGTGATCGTCAGGAATGCCTCGGCCAGCTGTCGGAACTGATGGACGGCTACCAGGAGTTCCATGACTTCGACCCACGCGAACTGGCGCTGATCGAACCCTTGCGCGCACTGCGCCTGATGCACTACAGCGCCTGGCTGGCACGGCGCTGGGATGACCCGGCGTTCCCCCACAGCTTCCCGTGGTTTGGCAGCGAGCGGTATTGGGGCGATCAGGTGTTGGCGCTGCGTGAGCAACTCTCCGCGCTCAATGAAGAACCCCTGAAACTCTTTTAACTGCTTTGATCGTTCCCACGCTCCGCGTGGGAATACATCCTGTGACGCTCCGCGTCACGCGGCCAAGAGCGTCCAAAAGCGGCATTCCCACTCCGAGCGTGGGAACGATCAATAAACCCATCTACAATCGCGCTTTGTTAGCTGCCTAAGCAAGGATTCCGCAATGCAAGCCGCCAACCCCCGCAAGGGGTACATTCTGGGCCTGAGCGCCTATGTCATCTGGGGTCTGTTCCCGCTCTACTTCAAAGCCATCGCCAGCGTCCCGGCCGCCGAAATCATCGTGCACCGTGTGTTGTGGTCAGCGCTGTTTGGCGGCTTGCTGTTGACGGTCTGGAAGCACCCGGGCTGGTTTCGCGAACTGCGTGACAACCCCAAGCGCCTGGCGATTCTGGCACTCAGTGGTTCGTTGATTGCGGGTAACTGGCTAACGTACGTATGGTCGGTGAACAGCGGCCGCATGCTGGAAGCGAGCCTGGGTTACTACATCAACCCGCTGGTGAATGTGCTGCTGGGCATGCTAATCCTCGGCGAACGCCTGCGCCGCCTGCAATGGGTGGCCGTCGTGCTGGCGGCGGTCGGTGTGGCGCAACAGGTTTGGCAAGTCGGCAGTTTGCCGTGGGTGTCGCTGGTGCTGGCGCTGACCTTCGGCTTCTACGGTTTGATCCGCAAGCAAGCGCCGGTCAAGGCGCTGCCGGGGCTGGTGGTGGAAACCTGGATGCTGGTGCCGATCGCCGTGGCGTGGTTGCTGTTCAACCCCTCGGCCCACAGTGCGCAGCTGGAATTTTGGAGCACGTCCGAAGCCTGGTGGCTGGTGGCGGCAGGCCCGGTGACGTTGATCCCGCTGGTGTGTTTCAACGCCGCCGCGCGGCATTTACCGTACACCGCCCTGGGCTTTTTGCAGTACGTAGCGCCAACCCTGGTACTGCTGGAAGCCGTGCTGCTGTTCGGCGAACACCTGGCGCCGAGTACGCTGATCGCCTTCGCGTTTATCTGGGCGGGGCTGGTGGTCTACAGCCTGGATGCCTGGCTGACCGTGCGAAAACGCTGATCAAATAATGTACAAACCTCTGCAAGCCACGACCACTGTGGCTTGCAGACATCCACCCCAAGGTTATCCACAACCTGATCCCCGCCATTTGTGCACAAGCCTTTGAAACTGCTCGTTTTTTGCTCAGCTTGCGGAGAAGTCCGGCCGACGTGGCCTGGCGCCGGGTCTCTACAGGTTATCCACAGGCCCATGCAAGATTTCCATGCATAACCTGTGTGGGCCGTTATTCCTCGTGGTGCAACTCCACCATCAAGTCATCGGCCAGGGTTTCCAGGGACAGTTGCAAGGTATCCAGGGATAACGCTGCCGGCACCTGCAACACTGCCTCGGCGGTAAACAACGGATCACCGCTCATGGGCGCCGGGCGCACATCCGTGCTCAGGCTTTCCAGGTTCACGCCCTGTTTGCTCAACAGCGCCGTAATCTCGCGCACGATGCCCGAGCGGTCGTTGCCCACCAGCGTCATAAGGATCGCCTTGGACGCTGCGGCCTGCCCCGTGCTGCCCTCGCCCACCAGCACGCGGATGCCGTGTGTGGATAAATCTTCCAGCGCGTCCACTAAGGCCTGACGGCTTTCTGTAGGAACACTGACGCGCAATATCCCGGCAAACTGCCCGGCCATGTGCGCCATGCGGCTTTCCAGCCAGTTGCCACCGTGGGCGGCAATATTCTGCGCAATGCGTTCAACCAAGCCGGGTTTGTCGGCAGCGATAATAGTGAGTACAAGATGGTCCATGGCGAAGCCCTCTGAATTCAATCTACAAGGTGGACTCGGGAGCCCTCGAAAACAAATCGTGTACCATTTTTATATTTATCTGGAACAATCTGATAGTTTTTTGAGAACATCCCATTCCCCACTGTGACCGAATGTCACAGGAGGGTCGCTAAACGACGTATTTAGTCAAATTTTCACAACCGCAAGTCATCATGTAGTATGCCCAATCGCGCACTACATAACGTTAGGTCGATGTCTGCCAAGGCACCAACGTATCGCGATAACCCGCCAGCCCAGCCGCCTGCATGGCATGTACTGGGGGATCGGGTTCGTGGTTTAAATGGCCAGAGGCTTCATTGGTAAATTGAAAAGCTGAAAAGCGCATAAGCTCCGCAGAGTGAGGCAAGAGATGACTGAACACGTTCAAGTCGGTGGCCTGCAGGTCGCCAAAGTCCTGTTCGACTTCGTGAACAACGAAGCCATTCCCGGTACCGGCATTACTGCCGACCAGTTCTGGGCCGGCGCCGACAAGGTCATCCATGACCTGGCACCGAAGAACAAAGCCCTACTCGCCAAACGCGACGATTTCCAAGCGCGGATCGACACCTGGCACCAGACCCACGCCGGCCAGGCTCACGACCCGGTGGCCTACAAAGCCTTTCTGCAAGATATCGGATACCTGCTGCCAGAAGCCGCAGATTTCCAGGCCTCGACCCAAAACGTCGATGACGAAATTGCCCGCATGGCTGGCCCACAGCTGGTCGTTCCGGTGATGAACGCCCGTTTCGCCCTCAACGCCTCCAATGCGCGCTGGGGCTCGCTGTATGACGCGCTGTATGGCACCGATGCCATCAGCGAAGCCGACGGCGCCGAAAAGGGCAAAGGCTACAACAAGGTGCGTGGCGACAAAGTCATCGCCTTCGCTCGCGCCTTCCTCGACGAAGCCGCGCCGTTGGCAGCCGGTAGCCACGTCGACTCCACCGGCTACAAAATCGTTGATGGCAAGCTGGTTGTCAGCCTCAAGGGCGGCAGCAACAGCGGCCTGCGCAGCGATGCGCAACTGATCGGCTACCAGGGCGAAGCCGCCCAGCCGACCGCGATCCTGCTCAAGCACAACGGCTTGCACTTCGAAATCCAGATCGACGCCAGCACCCCGGTCGGCCAGACCGACGCCGCCGGCGTCAAAGACGTGCTGATGGAAGCCGCACTGACCACCATCATGGACTGCGAAGACTCCGTCGCCGCCGTCGATGCCGATGACAAAGTGGTGATCTACCGCAACTGGCTCGGCCTGATGAAGGGCGACCTGGCCGAAGAAGTGGCCAAGGGCGGCAAGACCTTTACCCGAACCATGAACGCCGACCGCGTTTACACCGGTGTGAATGGCAAGGACGTGACGCTGCACGGCCGTTCGCTGCTGTTCGTGCGCAACGTTGGCCACTTGATGACCATCGACGCGATCCTCGATAAAGACGGTAACGAAGTGCCGGAAGGTATTCTCGACGGCCTGCTCACTAGCCTGGCGGCGATCCACAGCCTCAACGGTAAAAGCAGCCGCAAGAACAGCCGCACCGGTTCGGTGTACATCGTGAAACCGAAGATGCATGGCCCCGAAGAAGCCGCGTTCACCAACGAGCTGTTCGGCCGCATCGAAGACGTGCTGAACCTGCCACGCAACACCCTCAAAGTCGGGATCATGGATGAGGAGCGCCGCACCACGGTCAACCTCAAGGCCTGCATCAAGGCGGCCAGCGAGCGCGTGGTGTTTATCAACACCGGCTTCCTCGACCGCACCGGCGATGAAATCCACACCTCCATGGAAGCCGGCGCGATGGTGCGCAAGGCGGCTATGAAGGCAGAGAAATGGATCGGCGCCTACGAGAGCTGGAACGTCGATATCGGCCTGAGCACCGGCCTGCAAGGTCGCGCGCAGATCGGTAAAGGCATGTGGGCAATGCCCGATCTGATGGCGGCGATGCTCGAACAGAAAATCGCCCACCCACTGGCTGGCGCCAACACTGCCTGGGTTCCATCGCCTACGGCGGCGGCTCTGCACGCGCTGCACTACCACAAGGTTGATGTATTCGCTCGCCAGGCCGAATTGGCCAAGCGCGAACGTGCGTCGGTGGACGATATCCTGACGATTCCTCTGGCCACTAACACCGATTGGTCCGACGAAGAAATCCGCAACGAGCTGGACAACAACGCCCAGGGCATCCTTGGCTACGTGGTCCGCTGGATCGACCAGGGCGTTGGGTGCTCGAAAGTGCCGGACATCAACGACGTCGGCCTGATGGAAGACCGCGCCACCCTGCGCATCTCCAGCCAGCACATCGCCAACTGGTTGCGCCACGGTATCGTCAACGAAGCCCAAGTGATGGAAAGCCTCAAGCGCATGGCGCCGGTGGTAGACCGTCAAAACGCCGGTGACGCTCTGTATCGCCCACTGGCTCCGGACTTCGACAGCAACATCGCCTTCCAGGCAGCGGTGGAGTTGGTGATTGAAGGGACCAAGCAGCCTAACGGCTACACCGAGCCGGTGTTGCACCGCAGGCGTCGTGAGTTCAAGGCCAAGAATGGCCTGTAATTAGCGGCTGAAACGCAAAAAGGCTCCTGGATGCGAATCCAGGAGCCTTTTTTATGCCGTAGGGCACAAGCTACTGCGCGAATGTAATGTTGAAGCCGCCATTGAGCAAAACCGTATTTTCGCCCTGCCCGAGGACCACCCCGGTCAGATCGCCTTGATGATTGAGCCCCGTGGCCGTAACGATAAACTGCCCAAAACTTGCACCACTGAAGACCTCGCCGCTGGACGTGGTGTAGGTAATTTCAGTGCCAACGTTTTTTTGGGAATAGATGAAAGCACCCGCCTCTGTATCCGGTGGAAATGCATAGCTGAATTCGAGTTTTTCGCCCTTATCACTCAGCACTTCAAACCCGGAAGACGGCCCATTTACGCCGGCAACCATGAGCGAATCGGCATCGCCTTTATCAGGCAGCTTCACTAAAAAGAAGGTTTGATTTGGGTCGAACGTATTTGGCGACTTGGTTGCTTTTGCAGTACTCATAAATGGGCTCCTGTTCCAGAGTTATGAGCCACTGGCAAAGGTCCAGAACGCTCCAACCCAGTACACCGTCTTCCCATTTTCCTGCCTACTGTCAACGTTGACAGGCTCGACCAGCGGTCGCTACTGCGCCATCCCCAACTCACGCTTGACCATCTTCGCCAACTTCACGCTATCGATCGGCTTGAGCAGAAAATCAACCACACTCAAATGCATCGCATCAATCACATCCGGCGCCTCCGCGTCACCCGACATAACAATGATCGGTAACGCCGCGCGGGTAGAGCCACGCACCTGGCGAATCAACTCCAGGCCGTTGCTCGGCGCCATGCGCAGGTCAGTGATCAGCAAGCCAATGGAACTGCTGGAGTTCAACAAGTCCCACGCTGACTCGCCGCTGTCGGCGGTCATGCAGCGAATGCCGTCCAGGCCCAGGATTTCCGCCAGTAACTCGCGCGCGTCCTTGTCGTCATCGACAATCAACACGCGCTGTGGCGGTAAATCGGGCTCCAGCATCACGGCGCTCAGCGCCTCGCGCTCGGCATCACTCAAAATATCGTGGTCGGACATACGTTTCTCAGCAGTTCTCATCAATCTCCCAGCACACTCGTCAGACATCTGCAGAAGGGCGAACAATGTGCACTTCGTCGGAAAGTTTGCCTAGTGGGCGTTCTACGGGGTTTGGACGATGGTCATATAAGGTTTTTCCCTAGCCATGAATCGTTTTAGCGCTACCTAGACTTACGTCCAATGGGCACCCGGCGCAGGGGGGTCGACCATGAAGGACGATAACGACAAGAAACTGCGGTCACTGTTATGAGTAAAGCTGATGCTTTCGCGCAGGCGGGGAAAACCGCCGTGTTACAGAACATTCACGGCACCCTGCAATTCCTGCAACGCTTCCCACCGTTCAACCAGATGGAAAACGCACACCTGGCGTTTCTGGTGGAGCAGTGCCAACTGCGCTTCTATGGCCCCGGCGACAGCATCCTCAAGCCGTCGGGCGGACCGGTAGAGCACTTTTACATCGTCAAGCAGGGCCGCGTGATCGGCCAACGCCCGGATTCGGCCGAAACCACCTTCGAAATCACCACCGGCGAGTGCTTCCCCCTCGCCGCGCTGCTGGGTGAACGCGCGACCCGCACCGAGCACAAGGCCGCCGAAGATACGTTCTGCCTGCAACTGAACAAGCCGGCCTTTATCAAGCTGTTCGCCCTTTCCAACCCGTTTCGTGATTTCGCCCTGCGCGGCGTCAGCAGCCTGCTGGACCAGGTTAACCATCAGGTGCAGCAAAAAGCCGTGGAAACCCTCGGCACCCAATACTCGCTGAACACCCGCCTCGGCGAATTGGCCATGCGCCATCCAGTCACCTGCAGCCCGCACACGCCGCTGCGCGAGGCGGTGACGCTGATGCATGAGCAGCAAGTGGGCAGCATTGTGATTGTTGACCCGGACAAAGCGCCCTTAGGGATTTTCACCCTGCGTGACCTGCGCCAGGTGGTGGCGGATGGCACCAGTGATTTCAATCAGGTCATCGAAAGCCATATGACCCAGGCACCGTTTTTTCTGACGCCGGACCACAGCGCCTTCGATGCCGCCATCGCCATGACCGAGCGGCATATCGCCCATGTGTGCCTGGTCAAGGATCAGCGCCTGTGTGGCGTGGTGTCGGAACGCGATCTGTTTTCCCTGCAACGGGTCGACTTGGTGCACCTGGCCCGCACCATCCGCAACGCGCCACGGGTGGAAAACCTGGTGGCGATCCGCGGTGAGATCGGCCAATTGGTGGAGCGCATGTTGGCCCATGGCGCGTCGTCCACCCAGATCACCCACATTATTACGCTGCTCAACGATCACACCGTGTGCCGAGTGATCGAGCTGACCCTGGCCGATAAAGGCGACCCCGGCGTGCCGTTCAGTTGGCTGTGTTTCGGCAGCGAAGGCCGCCGCGAGCAAACACTGTTTACCGACCAAGACAACGGCATCCTGTTCGACGCCAAGGATGCCGCCGACGCCGCCGATATTCGTGGCCGGTTGTTGCCGCTGGCGCAGCAGATCAACCAGAGCCTGGCGCTGTGTGGGTTCAGCCTGTGCAAGGGCAATATCATGGCGGGCAACCCCGAGCTGTGCCTGTCGCGGGCCGAATGGGCACGGCGTTTCGGGGCGTTTATCCGCGAGGCGACGCCGGAGAACCTGCTGGGTTCGAGCATCTATTTCGATTTGCGGGTGGTGTGGGGCGACGAACAGGGCTGCGAACAACTGCGCCAGGGCATTCTCGATCAAGTGGCGGATAACCGGCTATTTCAACGCATGCTGGCCGAGAACGCCTTGCGCCAGCGCCCGCCTGTAGGGCGCTTCCGCGAATTCGTGCTGACGCGCAAAGGTGGAGAAAAGGCCACCCTCGACCTCAAGGTGCAAGGCCTCACACCCTTTGTTGACGGCGCGCGCCTGCTGGCCCTGGCTAATGGCATCCACGCCAACAACACCCTGGAGCGCTTGCGCCAGTTGGTAGCCAAGGAAGTGATTGAACCCCTGGACGGTGCCGCCTATGAAGAGGCGTACCACTTTATCCAGCAAACCCGCATGCAGCAGCACCAGTTGCAAACCCGCGAGAACCAGCCGTATTCCAACCGCGTCGATCCCGACAGCCTCAACCATCTTGACCGGCGGATCCTGCGTGAGTCCCTGCGCCAGGCCCAGCGCCTGCAAAGCAGCCTGACCTTGCGGTATCAGTTATGAGCTTGTTCAGTTGGTTGCGAGCGAAAAAACCCGGGCTCAACTCGGCGCAACAGCAACGCCTGGAGCAACTGCCAAAACCCGCAGCGCTGGGGGGCAGTGCCTTGCGCAGCCAGCGCTGGGTAGTGGTGGACCTGGAAACCAGCGGTCTGAACCTCAACCGTGACCAGGTGTTGTCTATCGGCGCCGTGGTGATAGAGGACGGCGCCGTGGATTTCTCACAAATGTTCGAACGCACCCTGCAACGGTCCGAAACAAAACTCAGCCCCAGCGTGCTGATTCACGGCTTGGGCCCCAGTGCGATCGCCGCCGGCAGTGACCCGGTCGAGGCGCTGTTGGACTTTATGGAGTTTGTCGGCGACAGCCCGCTGTTGGCATTCCATGCGCCGTTCGATCAACACATGCTGTGCCGGGCGCTCAAGGACAGCCTGGGTTATCGCTTGGCCCATGCGTTTCTCGACGTCGCCGACATTGCCCCGCTGCTGTGCCCCGACGCGAATATCCGTGAAGCGGGCCTCGACGACTGGATCACCTACTTCAAGCTGCATGTAGGCGAGCGCCATCACGCCAGCGCCGATGCACTGGCCACGGCGGAGCTGATGCTCATCCTGTTTAGCCGTGCAAGCCGGCAGCAAATCGATAGCCCTCAAGCACTGCAAGAGCGCTTGAGCCAATGGAACCGGCGCAAACAAGCGCCCTCTTTCTAGCGGACGCAGAGCGTCCAGAGAGGCATTCCCACGCAGAGCATGGGAACGATCGCCCGACAGACGCCAATTGCGCACACCCGACGCCTCTGACACAATCGCGAATAATTCTCGTTAGTTTAAACTTCTAGTTTATTTGGTGATGCCTTGTCGTCGGTCCAGAACCCACACAGTGAGCTTGTTGGCGCGTTGTATCGCGACCATCGTGGCTGGCTGTTGGCGTGGCTGCGACGCAATGTGGCCTGCCCAAGCCGCGCCGAAGACCTGAGCCAGGACACGTTCGTGCGCCTGCTGGGCCGTGACGAGTTGCGCGAACCCCGCGAGCCCCGGGCGTTTCTGGTGGCGATCGCCAAAGGGCTGTTGTTCGACTATTTCCGTCGCGCGGCACTGGAACAGGCCTACCTCACCGAGTTGATGCTGATCCCGGAAAGCGAACACCCCTCACCGGAAGAACAGCAACTGATCCTCGAAGACCTCAAGGCCATCGATCGCCTGCTTGGCAAGCTGTCGAGCAAAGCCCGCGCCGCTTTCCTCTATAACCGTCTCGACGGTATGGGCCACGCACAAATCGCACAGCGCCTCGGTGTATCGGTGCCGCGCGTGCGCCAATACCTGGCCCAGGGCATTCGCCAGTGCTACATCGCCCTGTATGGCGAGCCGCAGTGAGCGTGATCAGCGCCAAGCCGGTGTCGGCTCGCGTATTGGATGCCGCGATTGCCTGGCAGCTGTCCCTCGATTCGGGCGACGGCAGCGCGGTGGAACAGGAAGAATTCGCCAAATGGCTGGCCAGCGATGAAGAACACGCCCGTGCCTGGCGCCAACTGGGCATGCTCGACCAGCGTTTCAGCGTGGCCTGCGGCCCCGCGCGGGCGGCGTTGTTGCAGTCACGCGAAGGCATTCGCCAGCGTGTGCGTAAGCTGGGCAGCGGCTTGGCGAGTATTGCGCTGGTATGCGGCCTGGCGTTGTTTGCCGGCGAGCGTTACGTGCCGATCCACTACTGGCTGGCTGACCAACGTACCGCCACGGGCGAACAGCGCACGCTGAAACTGTCGGACGGCACCTTGATCAACCTCAATACCCACAGCGCCATCGATGTGCGCTTTGATGAAAAGCGCCGGCTGATCGTGTTGCAGGAAGGCGAAATCCTCATCGAAACCGGCCATAACGATGCGCGGCCGTTCTACGTGCAAACCCGCGACGGCAGCCTGAGAGCGTTGGGCACACGGTTTATCGTCAAGCGCGAAGACGACGCCACCCGCCTGAGCGTGCTGCAGTCCGCCGTGGCCGCCCAGCCTGAGGCATCGCACCAGGAGCAGATTTTCAAGGAAGGCCAGCAAGTGCTGATGCGCAGCGACGGCCTCGGCCCTGCGCTTGCCGTCACCCCCGCCACCGACGCCTGGACGCGCGGCATGCTGGTAGTCGACAACGCCCGCCTGGGCGATGTGGTCGAGGAGTTGAGCCGTTATCGCACCGGTTATTTGGGTGTGGATAAAACCGTGGCCGACCTGCGCATCACCGGCAGCTTCCCGCTGCACGACACCACCCTGGCGCTCAATGCCCTGTTGCCGACATTACCGGTGCAGATTGAGCAGCACACGCCGTGGTGGGTGACGGTGGTCGCAAAAACACATACCTCTCCGTAGCAGCTGTCGAGCGCCAGCCAGGCTGCGTCGGGCGCACTCGGCTCAGGATATGTGTCGCGACTGACGCAGCCTCGCTGACGCTCGACAGCTGCTACGTCAGAGGTATTTGTGCTGACAAAGAATTTATTTTCACCCAGCCCTATCACTTTTCGATTCTCGTCCGGCACCTAGGCAATTGAGAAATATTTTCATTCAGGAGCCGCCCTATGTCCCGCACGCTAGACACCTTGTTGCGCCCCAGTCTGTTAGCCATGGCCATCGCCCTCAGCGCGCCGCTGACGAGTACCGCGCTGATCGCCGCTGAACAGGCCTCCAGCGTGCGCGCCTACAACCTGCCCGCCGCGCCGTTGGCCACCACCCTCAATCAGATCGCCAGCCAAGCCGGCCTGGCGCTGACCCTGAGCCCTGCGCTGGCGTCGGGCAAGACCTCGGCACCGGTCAAGGGTCAGTTCGATGCACAAGGTGCGTTGCGTGAGGCGTTGCGTGGGACCGGGTTGCAGTTGGAGCAGAGCAGTGCGGGGACTTACACGTTGGTGGCCATTCCGGAAGGCGTGGTGGCTTTGCCGCAGACCAATATCGTTGCTCAAGGCAACGCAGAAAGTGCATGGGGCCCGGTGACAGGCTATCTGGCGACGCGTACCGCCGCCGGCACCAAAACCGACACCGCACTGGTCGAAGCGCCACGCTCGATTTCCGTCGCCACCCGCGAGCAAATGCAGGACCGCAACGTCCAGAACCTCGACGATGCAGTCAAGTACATGCCGGGTATCGTGTCCGCCAGTTACGGCAGCGACACCCGTTACGATTGGATGCGTGTGCGCGGTTTTGAACCGACTCAATTCCTCGACGGTTTGCCTCTGCCTCGCGGCGTGTACGCCAACCCGAAAGCCGAAACCTGGAACCTCGACCGTCTCGCTTTGCTGCGTGGCCCGGCCTCGTCGGTCTACGGCCAAACCCCACCGGGTGGTCTACTGGACATGGTCAGCCGCCGTCCCAGTGCAGAGTCGAGCAATGCCATCCAGGTGCAATACGGCAGTGACAATTATCGCCAGATCAACTTCGCCAGCACCGGCAAAATCGATGATGAAGGTCAGTTCCTCTATGGCCTCAGCGGCGTGGTGCGGGATGCTGGCACTCAGGTCGATCACATCGACAACAAGCGCTACAACATCGCTCCCAGCCTGACCTGGAACATCGACACCGACACCAAGCTGACGCTGCTCTCGCAGTTCACCCGTGACGATACCGGTGCTACCAGCCAGTTCCTGCCGATCGTGGGCACCAAAATCAAATCGCCGTTGGGCGAGGTGTCCCACCACAAGAACCTGGGCGATCCGAACTACGAGTACTACGACCGTACCTACTACGCACTGGGCTATGCCTTCGAACATCGCTTCAACGATACCTGGCAGTTCAAGCAGAACCTGCGTTACACCAAGTCGGAGCTGGCCTTCCAGCAACTGACCGTGGGCTCCTATGCCTTCGCTCCAGTGGACGCTGCCGGCAATATCAGCCGCTCGTCTACCAACGTCGACGAAAACATCGGCCAGTTCGCGGTCGACAACAATTTCCAGGCCGACTTCGCCACAGGCGACATCACCCACACCGTGTTGCTCGGCCTGGACCATCAGCGCACTGACACCTCCTATCTGTCGATCTTCGGTGGCGCCGGGACGGTGAACATCTTCAACCCGGTCAACACCCAGCCGGTTGTGCGCCCGGCGCGCTCCACGGCTTACTACGACTACAACCAGAAAACCATCCAGACCGGTCTCTATGCCCAGGATCAGATGGCTCTGGATAAGTGGCGCCTGACCCTGGGCGGCCGTGAAGACTGGGTGCACCAAGGCACTACTTACTTCAACAAGAACGATGCGACCAATACCGACCGCAGCAAGAACTTCAGTGGCAACGCGGCGCTAAGTTATGTGTTCGACTCGGGCTTTGTGCCGTACCTGTCCTACGCCGAGTCGTTCCAACCCGCGAGCAACGCCAGTGCCTCGCCAACCCAGTCGTATAAACCCACCGAAGGCAAGCAGTGGGAGTTGGGGGTCAAGTACCAACCACCCGGCTCCAACACCCTGTTGAGTGCGGCGGTCTACGACCTGACCCAGAAAAACGTGCTGGTCACCAGCTTCCAGTCCGGTGGCGTGTCGGTCACCGACCAGACCGGCGAAGTGAAGGTTAAGGGCCTTGAATTGGAAGCGGTGTCTGACGTGACCGAGAACCTCAAGGTCATCGCCGCCTACACCCTGGCCAAGTCCGAGGTGCAAACGGGCCAATACAAAGGCAACCGCCTGCAACTGATGCCCGAGCAGCAAGCCTCGCTGTGGACGGACTACACCTGGCATGCCGGTGTGCTCGACGGTTTCGGCATTGGCTTCGGAGCCCGCTACACCGGCAACACCTACGGCGACCAGGCTAATACCTGGCTGGGCAAAGCCAATGCCTACACCGTGTTCGACGGTGCCATACATTACGACCTTGGTCGCCTGAACAACAGCCTCAAAGGTGCGTCGGTAAAACTCAACGCGACCAACCTGTTCAACAAGGACTACATCTCCACCTGTGATGGGTCCTACTGCTACTTCGGCGACCAACGCAGCGTAGTCGCCAGTGCCACCTATCAGTGGTAATCCGCTGAGTTAACAACCAGGCCGTCCTCCGGGGCGGCTTTGGTGTGTCTGAAGGCTAGAAAATGAAAAGCAAAACCATCCGCCGCTGGTCCTTCATCCATACCTGGACCAGCCTGATCTGCACGGTATTCCTGCTGCTGCTCGCCCTCACCGGCCTGCCGCTGGTGTTTCACCACGAGATCGATCATCTGCTGGGCAACGAGCCCGAGCTTGCGCAGATGCCCGCCGACACGCCGCAGCTCAACCTTGAGCAACTGGTCAACGCCGCCCAAGCCCATCGCCCCGGCGAAGCCATGCAATACCTGGCGTGGGACGAAGACGACAAGAACGGCGTGATCGCAATCATGGCCGCCACCGCCGGCACCGAACCCAACTCATCACACACCTTCATGCTCGATGCGCGTACTGGTGAAGCTGTGGAAACCCCGGCGGCCAACGGCGGATTGACGCTGTTCCTGCTGCGCCTGCATGTGGATATGTTCGCCGGCCTGCCGGGCAAGTTGCTGCTGGCGTTCATGGGGATTTTGTTTGTGGTGGCGATTGTCTCGGGCACGGTGCTCTACCTTCCGTTTATGCGCCGCTTGAATTTCGCCACCGTGCGCACAGACAAATCCACCCGCCTGCGCTGGCTCGACCTGCATAACCTGATCGGCGTGGTCACGCTGACCTGGGCGCTGGTGGTGGGCGTGACCGGGGTGATCAGCGCCTGCGCCGACCTGATCATTGCCGCCTGGCGCCAGGACAGCCTCAGCGCGATGATCGAGCCGTACAAAAATGCGCCGCCGCTGACCCTGCGCGCGCCGGCTACCGACCTGCTGACCATTGCCGCCAAGGCCGCACCCGGCATGCAGCCGGACTTTATCGCCTTCCCCGGCACGCGCTTTTCCAGCGAACACCATTACGCAGTGTTCATGAAGGGCAGCACCCACCTGACTTCGCACCTGCTCACCCCGGTGTTGATCGACGCCAGTACCCTGGCCGTCACCGCCATCGCCGAACGACCGTGGTACATGGACGCGATGGGCATGTCCCAGCCGTTGCACTTTGGCGACTACGGCGGCATGCCGATGAAGATCCTGTGGGCGGTGCTGGATGTGCTGACCATCATCGTGCTGGGCAGCGGGGTTTACCTGTGGATAGTTAGGCGTAAGGCGAACAAGGTATGAAGCCGCGCCAGTCGAATTTCTGGAAGGTGTTTGGCATTCCGCTGGGGATTGGCTTGCTCAGCGCGGCCGGCTTGTTTGCGGCGCTGCTGGGGGATGGAGTGTGGGATTCGTTGAGTTGGGTCGGGTTAGGAATTCCCGCTGCAATGGGTACTTGGGCGTTGTTCAAACGGTGAGATAGATTAGCGCAGCCCTTTCAGAGGAATCCCCATGTCCGCTCCCAGCATGACCTTGTTCCACAACCCTGCCTCACCCTTCGTGCGCAAAGTCCGCGTGCTGCTGGCCGAAACCGGCCAGCAGGATCGCGTAATCCTGCAAGGCTGCATGCCGACGCCGGTCAATCCCGATGCGCAACTGGTGCAAGACAACCCGGTGGGCAAGATCCCGGCCCTGCGCTTGGCCGACGGCAGCGTGCTGCATGACAGCCGGGTGATCCTCGATTACTTCGACCACCAGCATGTCGGCAACCCACTGATACCCCGCGACGGCTCGGCGCGCTGGCGCCGCCTGACCCTGGCCTCGATGGCCGACGGCATCATGGATGCCGCCGTGCTGGTGCGTTACGAGACGGCCATGCGCCCGGCGGATAAACAGTGGGACCAATGGATCGACGAGCAGCGCAACAAGATCCGTCGCACCCTCGCCGAGCTGGAACAGGACGCCATCGCCGAACTGACCAGCCATTTCGACATCGCGGCCATCAGCGTGGCCTGTGCCTTGGGCTACCTCGACTTCCGCCATCCTGACCTGCAATGGCGCTCGGCCAACCCCAAGCTTGCACAGTGGTATGCCGAGGTCAGTCAGCGACCTTCGATGCTGCAGACCCAACCGCCTGTCTAACCTGCTGAACACGGTACCCTTGTGGCGAGTGGGCTTGCCACAGGGAGCCGATTCGCCACGAAAAATAGCGCATTAATCCTCGCCACCAATTGCGTCCTCACTTGCTGATCTTCCCGTAACCCGATCATTGCACCGCCTCCAGGTCAAACTGCAGCGGCTCGGTCGCCTTGCGCTTGCCCACGCCATACCAATCCAATTTGCGCGTCAGCACCATCACCGTACCCAACAGGCCAAACAACAACAGCGAGCCCATCAGCAGCGCGTAATCCTCGGCGCTCAATAGCCCATACAACAAGCCATACAACGCCGCCAACCCTGCAGAAAAACCCAGGCCATGGCTGATGCTGCGCAGCACATGGCACACGTAGAAACCGATCAACAACACGCAGGCACTGGCGGAGATGAGGTAGGCCATGGCAAACCCTATGTGCTCGGACAACGACAACAACAGCAGGTAGAAGAACGCCAAGGCAACCCCGACCAACGCATATTGGATCGGGTGCACCGCCAGGCTCTTGAGCACTTCGAACAGGAAGAAGCCGGCAAAGGTCAGGGCGATAAACAGCAGTGCGTATTTGATCGCGCGGTCAGCCTTGAGGTACTGGTCCACAGGGTCGATAAAGTTCACACCGAAGCTTCGGTTGTTGAAGTCGTTACAGCCCTGCCCGTCCAGACAGGTTTGCAGGGCTTGTTCGAGGTTGGTGGAGAAGAATGAGGTCTGCCAGTTGGCGGTAAACCCCTTGTCAGTGACTTCTCGCTGAGCTGGCAAGAAATTGCCGATAAAGCTTGGGTGCGGCCAGTTGGAGGCGAGCGATACCTGGCTGGTCTTGCCCACCGGCACCACTTGCAGTTGTTCAGTGCCTTGCAGGCGCAGGTCGAAGGCGAAATCCACCACGTACGGCTTTTTGCTGTCCTGCTCCGGCAGCGCCACGTGTACACCCTCACCCAACCAATCCACTTGGGAACCCGGTTCGAACTCCAGACGCTGGCTGCCCAGTTCAAGCTTCAGTGCGTTTTCGATGCCACGAATATCACTGATACCCACCGCCAGAAACGCCGGCTCAAAACGGTAATCGGCAAAGTCCTCCGTGATACCCAACTGCGCAGGCATCTCGAAACGCCCACTGATGCGGTTGTCGGCATGGAACAGCCGCGCCTGGTAAATGCCTCGTGCGCGCAGTTCGGTCTGCACCTTGCCGTCGAGTTCAAAACGGTCCGGCAGGAAATACAGACGACCGCGCTCTTCACGGGTTTGCTCGTAGCGTTTGTTGAGCTTTTCATTGAGCTTCCACTCGCGGACGGTCTTGCGATACGGCACCACCATCACCGGGCCGGTGAGGCGCTGGCTGTAGCTGGAGCTGCGGGCGATATCCATCAAGACGCCGTCACGCAGTTGCTGGCGGTCGCTGATGATGCCGTTGATCATCAGCAACGGAATCAGCAACAGCAGGATCAGCAGCGCAATCGCGCCAAGTTTGAAAAGCAAGCTGCGGTTCATGGGTCTCTCCCTGTTTTGATGGGCAGAGAGTGAGCCGCGCTTATGGGAGATTTATGTGGGTAATGTGGAGACTGTGTGGAGTTGCAGCACCACTTGCACGCCGCCGGGCACGTTGCCGATCTGCAACGCGCCGCCGTGCAGCTTCATCACTTCTTCGACAAAGTTGAGGCCCAGGCCAGTGCTTTTGCGGCCGCTGGCCGGACGTGGCAGGGAATAGAAACGCTCGCTCAGGCGCGGCAGAGCGTAGTCGGGAATCGGCGCAGCCTGGTTGAACAGGCTGACCTGCACATCGTTGTGCCGCGTTTGTGCACTAAATTTCAACGCCCCACCGGGTGGCGTGAAGTCCAAGGCGTTATCCAGCAGATTGCCCAAGGCCTGGCGCAGCAGGAAGGGTTCGCCGAACACCTTCACATCGGCAGCAATCGTCTGCTCGACGTGCAAGCCGGCGCCTTCAATTCGCGCGCATTGCGCCTTGAGCACATCGTCAACCATGGCCGCCAGCGAGATGCTCGCCTGCTCTTCCAAGCCCTGGCGTTGCTCCACTTGCGCCAGGTTCAGCAGACGCTCGATCAACTGCTGCAAGCGCGCACTTTCACTGTCGATATTGCCGACAAACCGCTGCTGCTGCTCGCGGGTCATATCGCCCTGCAACAGCTCCGCCGCGCCGCGAATCGCCGCCAGTGGGCTTTTCAATTCATGGGTCAGGGTGTGTACGTAATGCTCAACGTAGGCCTTGCCCTCCAGTTGCGTGCGCATGTGCTCCACGGCAGTGGACAGTTGCTTGAGTTCGCCGCCACGGTAGTGCGGCAACTCGGCACGCCGACCTTCGCTGACGGCCTCGGCGTAGGCCGTCAACCGACGCAGGGCAACGCTCAGCCACCACGACAACAGCGCGCCCAACAACAAGCCCAGAATCACCAGCCCGGAGCCATACCACAGCAGGCGGCGCTCGGTACGGTCGACATAGGGCTGCAACGAACTGTTGGGCTTGGCCACGGTGACCACGCCGATGATCTGGCCGTTATCGCGAATCGGCGCACCCACGTGCATCACCGACGAAGCGGGGTCATTCAGTTCATTGCGAGTAGAACGGGCACCGTATTCGCCGCGCAAGGTCAGGTAGACGTCGTTCCACTTGGAGTAATCCTGGCCCACCGCTTCGCCCGTGGAATCGAGCAACACGATGCCCTTGGCGTCGGTCACGTAGATGCGGTGGTTGACCTGGTTTTTCGGCAAGCCCCAAATGCTCGCGCCGGGCTGGCGATTGCCGTAAGCCTTGAGCCACTCGGGCCAGTTACTCTGGCCAAGGGTGCCGTTCTTCACGTCATCGCGCAGGATTTCGGCCAAAAGATTGGCCGTGTCCACCAAGGTTTCTTCAGTGGACTGCCGCACGCCGGGGCGGATTTCCTTCATCACCGTGTTGAGTACAAAGTAACCGGTCAGGCCGATAAACAGCGCATACACCAGGAAGATCCGCAGCCCCAGGCGCATCAGCTGTTGCTCGGGCTGTAGCTGTAGCCGAGGCCGCGATGGGTCTGGATAGGCTCGGCATCGGCGGCCACGCCTCGTAACTTGCTGCGCAGGCTTTTGATATGGCTGTCGATATTGCGCTCGTAACCCGCATCGGCAGGAACGCCCACCGCATCGAGCAATTGCTCACGGCTGAACACCCGCTCGGGTTGCTCCAGCAGGCTTTGCAGCAGGCGGAACTCATGGCGGGTCAGGCTCAAAGGCTGAGCGCGATAGTGGATCTGCATGCGTTCCAGGTCCACCTGAAACACGGCGGGCGCAACGCCGGGGCTGACGCGCTTGAGGATCGCCCTGACCCGTGCCGCCACTTCCCGTGGGCTGAACGGCTTGACCACATAATCGTCAGCGCCGATCTCCAACCCCACCACCCGGTCGATTTCACCGTCCCGAGCGCTGAGAAACATCACCGGCACGTCGCTGAACCGCCGCAGTTGCTTGCAGGTTTCAAAGCCAGTGATATCCGGCAGGCCAATGTCGAGGATGATCAGGTCGGCCGGCGTCTGGCGCTGATGGGCCAGCGCCTCCTGGCCGAGGCTCAGCCAGGTGGTGGTAAAGCCCTCGCCTTGCAGGGCGAATATCAGCGTGTCGGCTATCGCCGCTTCGTCTTCGACAATCAGGATATGCGGCATGGGTTCAATCAGCAGTCCGGTTTATCAGCGGTGTAGCGACGGGCCGGATTTACCGCCGCGCCGAATTCACGCAGGGCCTTGGCGCCGATCAGCAAAGGGTAGTTAAAGCTGCTGCGATCGGTGAGGTTGACCTCGACCGTGCGCTTGATGTTGCCCAGGCACATTTCCAAATCGATCACCGGACGCTTGGCCACCGTGGCTTCGTCCTTGTCGTCGTCTTCGTCGGCGCGGCTCTTGATCTTGCTGATGCGCGACACCTTGTGCTCAAAGACTTTGTCGCTCGCATCCTTGCCGCCAAGACGGAAGCGCACCCAATCGTCGCCGTCACGCTGGAAGGTTTCGATGTTACGGGCCGACAGCGACGCGGTCAGCGCGCCGGTGTCCATCTTGGCCTTGAAGGTTTGGCCGATCTCCGGCAATTGGATGTATTCGTAGCGACCGTAGAGGGTCGGCTCGGCGGCCATGACCGGCAGGGCAACCAGGGCGAACGCGGCAAGGAGCAGTTTCACGACGTGATTTCCTCGAAAGAAGTAGGCGGATTCTAGACCGCAAAAGCCGCACTTAGTTAGTTCGCCGAGCATTTAGATCGTTCCCACGCTCTGCGTGGGAATGCAGCCCTGGACGCTCCGCGTCCACTCTAAAAGCATGACGCAGAGCGTCACAGGAGGCATTCCCACGCAGAGCGTGGGAACGATCAAGCCTACGGGGCACATTGTGAAACATTCGTGCGGCAAATTGCGATTTGGCCTCTAGACTCAGCTCTCTTATCATGGCCCGCCCACAAGATCCCAAGAGTTGCTTATGCGCCGCCTGCTCACCGGCTGTTTTGTCACCCTGCTGCTATTGCTCAATACCTTGGTGCTGTTCGGGCCATTGATGGTCTTTGCCCTGCTCAAGCTCGTGGCCCCCGGGCGCTTTCGCGACTACGCCTCCTGGGCGGTGATGTGGATCGCCGAAACCTGGGCCGAGATCGACAAACTTATATTCTCGCTGTGCATCCCGACTCAATGGGATATTCGCGGCGGCGGCGACCTGCGCGGTGACACCTCCTACCTCGTCATCAGCAACCACCAATCCTGGGTGGATATTCCGGCGCTGATCCAGACGCTTAACCGGCGTACACCGTTTTTCAAATTCTTCCTGAAAAAAGAGCTGATCTGGGTGCCCTTCCTGGGCCTTGCCTGGTGGGCATTGGACTACCCGTTCATGAAGCGCTACACCAAGGCCTTCCTGGCCAAGCACCCGGAACTGGCGGGGCAGGATTTGAAGATCACCCAGCAAGCGTGCGAACTGTTCAAGCGCCAGCCGGTGACGGTGGTCAATTACCTGGAAGGCACGCGGTTCAATGAGACAAAACGCAAGCAGCAGGACTCGCCGTTTGCGCGGCTGCTAAAGCCCAAGGCGGGCGGCGTGGCGTTTGTGCTGGCGGCGATGGGCGAACAGCTGGACGCGATCCTCGACGTGACCGTGGTCTATCCGCAGCAAAAGATTCCGGGGTTCTGGGACTTGATCAGCGGCGCGGTGCCGAAAGTGATCATTGATATCCGCACCCGTGAGCTGGATCCGGCGTTGTGGCAGGGGGATTACGAAAACGATCCGGTGTTTCGCCAGACCGTCCAGAACTGGGTAAACCAGCTCTGGATGGAGAAAGATGCGCGCATCGAACAACTGCGCGCAGGCAGTCGTTAGCCGCCAGTACCCCAGGCCTGGGCCAGCTTGCCCAGTACCGAACTGCTAGCGCCCTGGCCACCCAGGTATTGCAGGATCACCGGGGCAAATTTGCCCACCATACTGTTGTCCATGCCCAGGGCACCGAACGCCGTGTTCAGGTCGCCGGTGTTCTTCACGTTACCCAATAGGCCGTCCAGGCCACTGGTCTTGCTGCCGCCGCTCTGGCCGAGCATCCCGCTCAAGGCGCCGAGGCTCCCCAGGGAGTTGCTTCCCGACAGTTTATCCAGGCCGGGCACGCTCTTGCCCAGTTGCGAATAGTCAGTACCGCTCAATTGGTTCTTGGCCAGGCCCAGCATGGCGCCTGTACCGCCGACGGCTTGCTCTGGGGTGACGTTCAGTTGCGAAGTCAAGGCGCTCAGCAGGCCGGCAGTCTGGGAGCTCGGCGCTGCGGCAGCGGCCTTGTTGTTGCCCTGGGCGCCGGAAACGGCATTGGTCACGTCATCGAGGCTGAAACCTGCGGCAAACACCGGGCTGGCGGCCACGGTCATCAGGCAGGACAGGGCAAAACCGCGTGAAATCTTCATCAAGACAACCTCTGATATGTAGGAGCTAAAAGCAGGCGTTTGACTGACAGTCCCGAAGGATTGTTCCCCTCTACAGATTAGTTCAGATAACACCGCATCCAAATGACCTGCCCCAGCGTATATCAGGCATGCACCGCCCGGAGTTGGATGGAATGAATGCCCAAGCTGGACTACCCTCTGCCTACCGTGCGCAGTCCCGCCGCCCTCGTTTGAGCGCTTGGAGAAGCCCTATTTCCATCAACGATGCTGACCCGTTGCGGCCCCTGTTAGCCCAATGCGCCCTGGGCAACCGCCAGGCATTCGAAACCCTCTACCGTAGCGTTTCACCACGGCTGCACGGTGTTGCATTCCGATTCATGGGGCGCTCGGACCTGGCCGAAGAGGTGTTGCAGGAAGCCTTCGTACGCATCTGGTACAACGCCTCGCGCTACGAGGCGCACCTGGCGGCACCGATGACCTGGATGGTCAACATCACGCGCAACCTGGCCATCGACCAATTGCGCAAACATCGTGAACAACCGTTGGCCGACGGCCAGCAAGACGCCCTGCTCGACGACAGCCCCAGCGCCCACGAGCAACTCGACAACGAGCGCGAAGCCCGCGCCCTCAATCGCTGCCTTGAAACCCTCGACGGCATGCAGCGCCAATCAATCACCGTGGCTTACTTCCAGGGCCTGTCGTGCTCGGAACTGGCCAACCACTTGGCGGCGCCGCTGGGCTCAGTCAAATCCTGGATTCGCCGCGGCATGGAACGCCTGCGCAGGTGCCTTGAATCATGAACTACCAAACCACCGCCCTGCGCCGCGCCCTGGCCGCCGACTACGCCATCGGGTTGATGCCCACCACCGCCCGTCGGCGCTTTGAAAGCCTGCTGCTGGATGATGCCGCGCTGCGCGTCGAACTCGGTCATTGGCAAGATGCCCTCGCCAGCCTGACCGGCGCCTTGCCTGAGCGGCCGGTGCCGGACTACGTATGGGCGGGCATCAAGGCCCGCATCGAACCGCAAGTGCTGCATGTGCCGGAGAAGAAGCCGTTCTGGATGAATTTCCGACTGCTGGCAGCCGCATGTGCTGTCGTCGTCGCAGTGCTGGTGGGCGTGCTTTATCAGCGTGATATCGGCGCCGAGTACAACGCCACGCTGGTTGCCGCCAACCAGCAACCGGCGTTGCAGATCCAGGCCTTTGCCGATTACCTGCAAGTCGAGCCGCTGACGCTGGCGGCGCTGGAACCGACGCGCGTCCTGGAATTGTGGGCCATTCCCGCTGGAGGCAAACCGATCTCACTGGGCTTGGTGCCTAGCGCCGGTAAGGGTCGGATTCAGTTGAGCAAAGCACAACAGGCGTTGCTGACCGCACCTCTGACGCTCGCCGTCAGCCTGGAGCCGCAAGGTGGTTCGCCGACCGGGCAGCCGACAGGGCCAGTGTTGTATCAAGGCGCACTGGCTTCTCGCTGACACCGATACCTGTGGGAGCTGGCTTGCCTGCGATGGCGGCGGGTCAGCCAAGGAAAGGTTGACTGGCCCACCGCCATCGCAGGCAAGCCAGCTCCCACATTGATCTCCATTGGCTGAGCGACTTGCTCCCGGCGCAGGATGACGCTTATAGTTCGGCGGTCGTCCACATGGCGACACGGGTTTGGCGACCCGATAGAAATAATGCATGCAAAAGCACCTGCTCCTTTGCAGGTTTTTTTGCACGCGTAAAGCTGCTCTATGGCGGCTGTGCGCGGGAGACCTTCGGGTCTGCCGGCCTTTGCTTTATTTCACCGGTTCGCCAACCTGCGTACAGCTGCCACCCATTCGTTTGGCGACGTGTGAGTGGTAGCCCCATTCTCTGAAATGAAGGTTAAAACATGAACCGATACATGCCGCTCACCGGCCACGACAGCACCACCCCGTCCTTGCTCATCGACACCCAAGTCCCGCTTGACGTCCTCCACGACGCCGCCGTCTACCGCATCCGCGCGGTCACTCAGGTCATGGAAAACCTTGCGTTCCGCGAAGGCCTGAACACCGACACCCTCGTCCTCCAGGACTTCGCCCTGCTCTGCGCCATTCCGTTGCGCGATGGGTGCGACTTGCTGGATGTGATCAGCCGGCGCTTGCAGGCTTAATCCGCAGAGGCAAAAGGGCGACTCCGTGTCGCCCTTTCCCATTCCTGAAATACCCGAGTCCTCGGAACCCTGGCGTCATTACAGCCCACCCAAGACTGCCTCTATCAGGCATACCCACTCAGGAGCTGTAACCCTCATGATCGGATTGATCCCCAGCGTTTCTTCTGTATTCAGCGCTATCAGCAGCCAGCAACCCCGCACACAAGCCGTCGATATTGGCCAATGCCCTGCCCCCCGCGATATCCAATCCAAAGCCTACACAGACCCTGACCTACCCCCGCCGTACGGTGAGGGTTATCAATACACCGCCTCTGCCAACGGCAAGACATGGACCGGGCAAACCGCCGCAACCAGCGACGACTACCTGGCCCCGGAGTACGAACTCAAGGCGGAGGAAATCAACGAACGAGATGGCAAAGTCCATTGTGACTACGGTGGCAAGCGCTTGATAAAAAATGGTGAGGTGGCTGATCCCTACCTGCGGCTCACCGCACTTAAGTGACCCACATTGTCAGGAGGATACGAAACTTGCGTAGTCCATTTCTGAAACATTAATAACGCCCCTGCACGCGTCTTACCCCGCCTGTAGCGCCTTCTTATAGTCGAGCGCCACAGACTTGGAGTCAGACGTGATGCAGGGACCCTACGCGTTTATCAACGACCGCCCACGACCTTATCCGCAGCTAAAATTGAGCCTTTCGCTCAGCCCTCACACACAAACAAAGTTCGACACCCTCAACCAGCACATCCGCAACGTCGTGGTACTGCCAGGGCAGTTGGTGATCATCGGCGATAGCCGCACGGCATCCTGTACTGCTGAAGAAGCGCAATTGATGCGCTCGGCGGCGAACATCAAACAGGCGTTGCTGGCGCATTCAGCAGCCGATCAATTCCTGATCAAAAACTATGATCAATTGCAGGCCATCATGGCCAACGCCTCTATCGGTATCGGGAGTGCCAGTAGCGCCTGGAGCAAGCACCTGGAGGCCATCGAAAAAAACCTCAAGGAAATCGACGATTTGCATAAGCAGTACTTGAGCAAAGGCACTACGGCTGCAAGGGATGAGTTTCTGGTCAAACGCCGGGTGCTGTTTGCGAGGCTGGATGGGCAGCTGTCTGGCATGGCGCGTTCTGGTACAGGCCTGAAAAATGAGGGTTCGATTAAGAAAATGCTGGGCATTTCCAGCAAAAGTTACTGGCAGCACGGGGAAATTCGAGGGTATGAAGAGACCGTCAAACGGGTAGCCAAGGCTTCGCAGATGTTGAAGAAGGGGACCTATATTGGTATCGCGCTGGATGTTGGAGCGACGGCGCTGGAAATAACCGAAGCGTGCTCCACAGGGCGTGAACAGGAGTGTACGAAAGCGAAATATGTTGAAGGAGTCAAGCTGGTGGGTGCCGTTGGTGGCTCATATTGGGGAGGGAAAGCTGGGACCGCTATCGGGACGGGCGCTTGCGTGGTTGTTTTTGGTGTACCGACGGCAGGTATCGGAGTTTTGGCATGCGCCATCGTCGGCGGTGCAGCAGGCGGGCTTGCCGGGGGCGCGCTGGGAAGTGGGCTAGCCGAATACGCAGGCAACTTTATCTACAAGACGGTGAGTAATTAAATGTTCTGGGGCTACCTTGGCATGGGCTCACTCGCCTTGATGTTGCTCAGTATTCCACTCACCTATTGCGCCATGTACAAAAAACTTGATGCAGCAGAACGGTATGTGCAGTACAGCGTCTTCCTGGTCATGAACAAACATATATTTCGTAATACCCATTTTGAGGGAAGACCACAACGCGTCTTCGCCATGGGCACCATCATTCTTATCCCGAAAGTGCTCCAATGGAGGCGCTTGGTACTTGTTGAGGACGTTGAAAAAATCCCCCTGCACCTCAAGTGCTGGATGGTCGTACCCACACTCGCCACCTACATATCTTTTACCGTCATGTTTATTAGTTGGCTTTTTATAAAAGACTAATCCTTGATAAAACAAGGGCGACCCCTGGGTCGCCCTTATCTAACAACTACGCCGCACTAAACAACTTATGCGGATCAATCACAAACTTCTTCGGCACACCCGCATCAAACTCGCCATACCCACGCGGCGCGTCATCCAGGCTGATCACTTCCACCCCGACGATGTCAGCAATGTGGATACGGTCCCACATGATCGCCTGCATCAACTGGCGGTTGTACTTCATCACGGGGGTTTGCCCAGTGTGGAAGCTGTGGGATTTAGCCCAGCCCAAACCGAAGCGAATGCTCAGGCTGCCCATTTTCGCGGCCGCATCGACGGCACCTGGATCTTCGGTGACGTACAGGCCCGGGATACCGATCTTGCCCGCCACACGCACCACGCCCATCAGCGAGTTGAGCACGGTGGCCGGGGCTTCCGCCTTGACACCTTCATGGCCATGGCCGCGCGCTTCGAAGCCCACGCAGTCAACAGCGCAATCCACTTCCGGCTCGCCCAGCAGTGCAGCGATCTGTTCGTGCAGCGGGGTGTCTTTGGACAGGTCGGCAATTTCAAACCCTTGAGCCTTGGCGTGGGCCAGGCGGATCGGGTTGACGTCGCCGATGATCACTACCGCAGCGCCCAGCAGGCGTGCGGAGGCGGCAGCGGCCAGGCCGACAGGGCCGGCGCCAGCGATGTACACCGTGCTGCCCGGCCCAACACCCGCAGTGACGGCGCCGTGGTAGCCGGTCGGCAGGATGTCGGAGAGGCACGTCAGGTCGCGGATTTTCTCCATGGCCTTGTCGCGGTCCGGCAATTTCAGCAGGTTGAAGTCGGCGTAAGGCACCAGCACGTATTCGGCTTGGCCGCCGGTCCAGTCGCCCATGTCCACGTAGCCGTAGGCACCACCGGCGCGGGCCGGGTTGACGGTCAGGCACACGCCGGTGTGTTGTTCTTTACAGGAGCGGCAGAGGCCGCAGGCTACGTTGAACGGTACGGAGACCAGGTCGCCGATTTTCAGGTTTTCGACGCCGCTGCCCTTCTCGATCACTTCGCCGGTGATCTCATGACCGAGCACCAGGCCGGTCTGGGCGGTGGTGCGGCCGCGCACCATGTGTTGGTCGGAGCCGCAGATGTTGGTGGAGACCACGCGCAGGATGACGCCGTGTTCAATCTTCCTGCCACGGGGGTCCTGCATTTTGGGATAGTCGATTTTCTGTACTTCGACCTTGCCGCTGCCGAGATACACGACACCACGATTACCAGACATGCTTTCACCTCGCTGTTGTTTTTATGAAACCGCGTTGCCCAGGCAGGCAGCGCGTAAAGTGCTCGGGTACAGATGCTGTTTTTACGTTGTTTGTAAGGGCCTCACCGCAGGCAAGCCAGCGATGGCGGCCGTCAGAGCACCACCGTCCGATTAGCGTTCAAAAACACCCGGCGCTCAATGTGATACCCCACCGCGCGAGCCAATGTCAGCCCTTCAATATCCCGCCCCTTGGCAATCAAATCCTCGGGATAGTGGCTGTGATCCACCACCTCCACGCCTTGGGCGATGATCGGGCCTTCATCCAGGTCGTTGTTGATGTAATGCGCCGTGGCGCCAACCAATTTCACGCCCTTGTTGTAGGCCTGGTGATACGGCTTGGCGCCCTTGAACCCCGGCAGCAACGAGTGGTGAATGTTGATGGCTTTACCATCCAACTTGCGGCACAGCTCCGGCGACAACACCTGCATGTAGCGCGCAAGAATCACCAATTCGGCACCGGTGTCTTCCACCACTTGCCACACCTGACGCTCCTGGGACGGCTTATCGTTGGGGTCGAGGGGGAAATGGTAGTAGGGAATCTGGTGCCAGTCGGCCAACGGCTTCAGATCAGGGTGGTTGGAGACCACCGCGACCACGTCCATCGACAGTTGGCCGATGCGCTGGCGATACAGCAGGTCGTTGAGGCAGTGATCGGCCTTGGAGACCATGATCACCACTTTTGGCCGGTAGTTCGGCGCCGTCAGCTCGAAAATCATGCCAAATGCTTCACCGCGTGTGGCCAGGCCATCGCGGAAGGCTTGTTCGTCGAAACCGTCGGGCTGACGGAATTCCACGCGGATAAAGAACCGGCCCGAAAGCCGGTCATCGAACGAGTGGTGCTCGGTAACGTAGCAACCCTGTTCGAACAGATAGCGGGTGACCGCGTCCACCGTGCCGAGCACGCTGGGGCAGTCGGCGGTCAAAATCCATGTATCGGGTGCGCGGCTCATTGTACGTAACTCCTAGATCGTTCCCGCGCTCTGCGTGGGAATGCCGCCATGGACGCTCTGCGTCCGCTCTTGGGACGCGGAGCGTCCCGGGATGCATTCCCACGCTGAGCGTGGGAACGATCATCTTCAGGCTTGGACACTCAGGCCGAATTCGGCCGAGGCATCTTGCAACCACAACCACCAGTAGTCCGAGAAGCTGCGACGGATCAGCAGTTCCCAGGTGTCTTCAGCCGTGTGGCGGATCACCAGTTGGGACTTGGCGAACACCGTGCCCACCGCCTTGCCCACCGGGAAATTGTTAGGGTGCACGTCATAGCTGGTGGACTTCATCAGCACATCGCGCACATTCGGACCGCTGAGCTCAAGGATCTGCTGACCGCCGCTGACGTTGACGATCTGGATATGCAGGTCGCCCAGAGCCACACGCAGGTTTTGCTCGGCGACGAACTCTTCACCGCTTGGCACGATCAGCAACCACTCATCCGGGCCGAGCCATTGCAGGCTGGTTTCACCTTTGATGATGACTTGCAGGGCGCCGGGCAATTCGATGCCCAAGGCTTTGTGCACACCGGCAGCGAAGGCTGCGTCATGACCATCGCCACGAATGGTCAGGTGGCCGAGGAGTTTCTTTTCACGCACGGTTACGCCGGCGTTCTTGCGGCCCTTGCCGACCAGGCTGGCGAGGTCGGCATGGTGCAGCGACGACTCGGCCTTGGCCCCGGTGGTTGGGCGTTGTTGGTAAACATTGGCTGCTGTCATAAAGCACCTGTTCTGAATTGATCGTTCCCACGCTTTGCGTGGGAATGCCGCCATGGACGCTCTGCGTCCGATCGGGTGTCAGATGTTCTGGCGATCGCCTTTGGGGTCAAAGAACACCGAAGACACAATTTCCGCCTCGATCACGCTGCCATCCGCTTGCGGCGAAAACACCCGCTCGCCGATGCGCTTCAAGCCGCCCTTCACCACCGCCATCGCGAACGAATAGCCGAGGGAGTTATGGGCATAACTTGAGGTGACGTGGCCGACCATCTTCATCGGAATCGTCTGCTTCGGATCCAGCACCAACTGCGCGCCTTCCGGCAGCCATACGGTCGGGTCGATCGGTTTAAGCCCGACAAGCTGCTTACGCTCTTCACGCACGCAGTCTTCACGGTTCATCCCGCGCCAGCCGATCCACGAGAACGGTTTGGTACGGCCGACACACCAGCCCATATTCAGGTCGTCCGGGGTCATCGAGCCGTCGGTGTCCTGGCCGACGATGATGAAGCCCTTCTCGGCCCGCAGTACGTGCATGGTTTCGGTGCCGTACGGGGTCAAGTTGTACTTCTTGCCCGCCGCGACGATCTGCTCCAACACACCCATGGCGTAGTCGGCCTGCACGTTGACTTCGTACGACAGCTCACCGGTAAACGAGATCCGGAATACCCGCGCCGGCACGCCGCCGACCAGGCCTTCTTTCCAGGTCATGAACGGGAAGCCGTCCTTGTCCAGGTCGATGTCGGTGACCTCACTCAGCAGCTTGCGGCTGTTGGGGCCGGACAGGGTCATGGTCGCCCAGTGGTCGGTGACCGAGGTGAAGTACACCTTAAGGTCTGGCCATTCGGTCTGTTGGTAGATTTCCAGCCACTGCAGCACACGGGCGGCGCCGCCAGTGGTGGTGGTCATCAGGAAGTGGTTGTCGGCGATGCAGGCGGTCACGCCGTCGTCGAAGACCATGCCGTCTTCTTTGCACATCAGGCCGTAACGCGCCTTGCCCACGTCGAGCTTGGTCCAGGCGTTGCTGTAGATGCGGTTGAGGAACTCGCGCGCATCCGGGCCCTGAATGTCGATCTTGCCGAGGGTGGACGCATCCAACAGGCCGACGCTGTCGCGCACGGCCAGGCATTCGCGTTTCACCGCCGCGTGCAGGTCTTCACCGTTGCGCGGGAAATACCATGGGCGCTTCCATTGGCCGACGTCTTCAAACTCGGCGCCGTTTTTCACGTGCCAGGCTTGCAGTGCGGTGTAGCGAACGGGTTCGAAGATGTGCCCACAGTGACGGCCCGCGACAGCGCCGAAAGTCACCGGCGTGTAGTTGGGACGGAACATGGTGGTGCCCATCTGCGGGATGGTCACGTTCAGGGAGCGAGCGGCAATGGCCAGGCCGTTGACGTTACCCAGCTTGCCCTGGTCGGTACCGAAGCCCAGCGCGGTGTAGCGTTTGACGTGCTCGACCGACTCGAAACCTTCGCGGGTCGCCAGTTCGATGGCGGCGGCAGTCACGTCGTTTTGCAGGTCGACAAATTGCTTCGGCGCCCGTGCAGTGGCTTTTTCGTGAGGCACCTGGAACAGCGCCAACGTCGGCTCTTCCAAACGGCTCAGGGCTTTGGGCAGTGTGCCTTCCACTGGCGCAAAACCGGCTTCGCTGGCTGCGCGCACGCCGCCTTCAAAACCGTCCGCCAGGGAATCGCCGAGGCCATAGACGCCGTTGATGCCGCCGACGCACACGCGTTTTTGCGGTGCTTCGCCCGGTACGAAACCGAGGATGTCTTCACGCCAGGTCGGCTTGCCGCCCAGGTGCGAGGCCAAGTGAACCACCGGGCTGTAGCCGCCGGAACTGGCGACCAGATCGCAATCCAGCCACTCGCCGGGGCTGGTGACTTTGTGGGCTTTGACGTCAATCGCCGCCACACGGGCGCCGGTCACGTGCTTGCTGCCACGGGCCTCGATCACGGCACTGCCGGTGAGGATACGGATGCCTTTGGCGCGAGCTTCTTCAACCAGAGCACCGCGTGGGTTGTGCCGTGCATCGGCCACGGCCACCACGTTGAGGCCTGCATCGAACCAGTCCAACGCGACGCGGTAGGCGTGGTCGTTGTTGGTCGACAGCACCAGTTTTTTACCCGGGGCCACGCCGTAGCGACGCACGTAAGTAGACACTGCACCGGCGAGCATGTTGCCCGGCACGTCGTTGTTGCCGTACACCAGCGGACGCTCGCATGCACCGGTCGCCAGCACCACGCGCTTGGCGCGCACACGATGAATACGCTGACGCACCACGCCAATCGGCGCACGGTCACCGAGGTGGTCGGTGAGGCGTTCGTGAATGGTCAGGAAGTTATGGTCGTGGTAGCCGTTGACGGTGGCGCGGGGCAGCAGCACCACGTCCGGCAGGGCTTTGAGTTCAGCAATCACACTGGCGACCCATTCGGTGGCCGGCTTGCCGTCGAGGCTTTCGCGGGAGTCCAGCAAGGACCCGCCGAACTCTTCCTGCTCGTCAGCGATGATCACCCGAGCGCCACTGCGCGCAGCCGCCAAGGCAGCCGACAGACCGGCTGGGCCTGCGCCAACAATCAGCACGTCACAATGACGGTTGAAGTTGTCGTAGGTGTCCGGGTCGTTCTCGGTCGGCGAGCGGCCAAGACCTGCGGCCTTACGAATGTACTTCTCGTACGTCATCCAGAACGATTGCGGGTACATGAAGGTTTTGTAGTAGAAACCCGGCGGCATCAGCTTGCCGCCGACCTTGCCGAGAATGCCCATCACGTCATTGTTGACGTTCGGCCAGCCGTTGGTGCTGGTGGCGACCAGCCCTTGGTACAACGCCTGTTGCGTGGCGCGCACGTTAGGAATCTGGGTAGCTTCGGTAGCGCCGATCTGCAACACCGCGTTCGGCTCTTCCGCACCGGCGGCAAAGATGCCGCGCGGGCGCGAGTATTTGAAGCTGCGGCCGATGATGTCGACACCGTTGGCCAGCAGGGCTGCGGCCAGGGTGTCGCCTTCAAAGCCTTTGTAGCTCTGGCCGTTGAAGGTAAACGTCAGGACTTTATTACGGTCGATGCGGCCACCGTTGGACAGGCGATTGATCTGGCTCATACCTTCTCTCCAGAAGCCTTGGCGGTGAATTGCGGCTTGGTACCGATCTTGTAGGTTTCAAGAATTTCGTAGGTCAGGGTGTCGCGCGTCGCGTTGAAGTACTGGCGGCAACCGGCGGCGTGAATCCACAGTTCGTGGTGCAGGCCACGCGGGTTATCGCGGAAGAACATGTAATCGCCCCACTCTTCATCGGTGCAGGCGTTCGGGTCCAGCGGGCGCGGGATGTGCGCTTGGCCGGACGCGTGGAATTCCTCTTCGGAGCGCAGTTCGCCACAGTGAGGACAGAAGATATGCAACATAGGGAATTTCTCCTGTTAGTGGGCGACGGCCGCAGCGCCGTGTTCGTCGATCAACGCACCGTTGTGGAAACGGTCGATGGAGAAAGGTGCCGCCAACGGGTGCATTTCACCCTTGGCGAGGCTGGCGGCAAACACGTTGCCTGAGCCCGGGGTAGCCTTGAAGCCACCGGTGCCCCAACCGCAGTTGAAGAACATGTTCGGCACCGGGGTCTTGGAGATGATCGGGCAGGCATCCGGCGTGGTGTCGACGATGCCGCCCCACTGACGGTTCATGCGCACACGCGACAGCACCGGGAACATCTCGACGATGGCCTGGATGGTGTGTTCGATCACCGGGTACGAGCCGCGCTGGCCGTAGCCGTTGTAGCCGTCGATACCGGCGCCGATCACCAGGTCGCCCTTGTCGGACTGGCTGATGTAACCGTGCACGGCGTTAGACATGATCACGCTGTCGATAATCGGCTTGATCGGCTCCGACACCAGCGCTTGCAGCGGGTGGGATTCGATCGGCAGGCGGAAGCCCGCGAGCGAGGCCATGTGCCCGGAGTTACCGGCGGTCACCACGCCGACGCGCTTGGCGCCGATAAAGCCTTTGTTGGTTTCGACGCCGATGCACACACCGTTTTCCTTGCGGAAGCCGATCACTTCGGTCTGCTGGATCAAGTCCACGCCGAGTGCGTCGGCGGCGCGGGCAAAGCCCCAGGCCACGGCATCGTGACGGGCCACGCCGCCGCGACGTTGCACGGTGGCGCCGAGCACCGGGTAGCGGGTGTTTTTCGAGCAGTCGAGGTACGGGATCTCGTCAGCCACTTGTTTGGCGTTGAGCAGTTCGCCGTCCACGCCGTTGAGGCGGTTGGCGCTGACACGGCGCTCGGAATCACGGATGTCTTGCAGGGTGTGGCACAGGTTGTACACACCGCGCTGGGAGAACATCACGTTGTAGTTCAGGTCCTGGGACAGGCCTTCCCACAGTTTCATCGCGTGTTCGTACAGGTGCGCCGACTCGTCCCACAGGTAGTTGGAGCGCACGATGGTGGTGTTGCGCGCGGTGTTACCGCCGCCCAGCCAGCCTTTCTCGACCACAGCCACATTGGTGATGCCATGTTCTTTAGCCAGGTAGTAGGCGGTCGCCAGACCATGCCCGCCGCCGCCGACGATGACCACGTCGTAGACCTTTTTAGGGGTCGGCGTGCGCCACATCTTCTGCCAGTTTTCGTGGTGGCTGAGTGAGTGCTTGAAGAGGCCGAAGCCCGAGTAGCGTTGCATAGTCATTACTCCAAAACCGCGCTCAGCGATAAACCGGGAAATCAGCGCACAGGGCAGACACGTGCTCTGCCACGTTAGCCTCGACATCGGCGTCACCGAGGTTGTCGAGGATGTCGCAGATCCAGCCGGCCAGTTCGATGCACTGCCCCACTTTGAAACCGCGCGTGGTCACCGCCGGGGTGCCGATGCGCAGGCCCGAGGTCACGAACGGCGATTGCGGGTCGTTCGGCACGGCGTTCTTGTTGACGGTGATGTGGGCGCGACCGAGGGCGGCGTCCGCCTCTTTGCCGGTGAGGCCCTGACGGATCAGGCTGACCAGGAACAGGTGGTTGTCAGTGCCGCCGGACACTACATCGTAGCCGCGTTTGATAAACACGCCGGCCATGGCCTGGGCGTTGTCGATCACTTGCTGCTGGTAAACCTTGAAGCCTGGCTCCTGGGCTTCCTTGAAGCACACGGCCTTGCCGGCGATGACGTGCATCAGCGGGCCGCCTTGAGCACCGGGGAACACGGCAGCATTGAGTTTCTTTTCAATTTCTTCGTTGGACTTGGCCAGGATCAGGCCGCCACGTGGACCGCGCAGGGTCTTGTGGGTGGTGGTGGTCACCACGTCGGCATAAGGCAGCGGGTTCGGGTACAGGCCAGCGGCAACCAGGCCGGCAACGTGGGCCATGTCGACGAACAGCAGCGCACCCACCTTGTCGGCGATTGCACGAAAGCGTGGGAAATCCAGGGTCTTGGAGTAGGCGGAGAAACCGGCCACCACCATCTTCGGCTTGTGCTCAACGGCCAGGCGCTCGACTTCGTCGTAGTCGATCAAGCCGGTGTCGGTGTTGATGCCGTACTGCACGGCGTTGTACAGCTTGCCCGAGGACGACACTTTGGCGCCGTGGGTCAGGTGACCGCCATGGGCCAGGCTCATGCCCAGGATGGTGTCACCGGCGTTCAACAGGGCCAAGTACACGGCGCTGTTGGCGGAGGACCCGGAGTGCGGCTGCACGTTGGCGTAATCGGCGCCGAACAGCTGCTTGGCGCGCTCGATGGCCAGGGCTTCGACCTTGTCCACGTGCTCGCAGCCACCGTAGTAGCGCTTGCCCGGGTAGCCTTCGGCGTATTTGTTGGTCAGGCCGCTGCCTTGAGCTTCCATCACGCGTTTGCTGGTGTAGTTCTCTGACGCGATCAGCTCGATATGATCTTCCTGACGCTGCTCCTCGGCATTCATGGCCGCCAGCAGTGCGTCGTCATATCCCTGGATCTGGTCTTTTTTGCTGAACATCGCGTCTCTCCCAGCCTTTCGTATTGTTAAGGCCCGTGCAGGGCCCTTTGATGCGATGGTAGGGCTGGCGCAGAGAGGTCAAATGCCTACGGACGCCACGCAAAGGTGCGTTTACGACATGGCGCGAACAACACCGAAACAAATGTGGGAGTGGGCCTCTGTAGGAGCCGGCTTGCCGGCGATGACATCACTGCGGTTCTGTTGGTAGACCGAGGTGCCTGGATCGCCGGCAAGCCAGCGCCTACAAGGGTTAGGTGGCGATCTGGCGGATGAGTAGCAGCAGCAGGAAATGCAGGGGGTAGAGGGCGTAGGCCCAGCGGCGCATAGCCGGGGGTGAGGCGGTTTTGGCGTGTCGCAACAGGACCAATCCCGCCAATGGCGCGATCAGACATGTTGCCAGTCCCAATAGCGCCACGGGCGTGCCGCTATCGAGCAAAATCTGCCATTGGTTGGCCGCTAAACAGACCACCCCCGGCAACACGCTGAAATACCAAGGACGACGAAATACCAACAACATCGCCAGCGGCAATAACACACCGAAAAAACCGAACATCAGCTGCGCGGAAAACACAGCGGCTATTGTGAGCGCGATCAGCGCCAATCCTCGATCAAAAATCGCCTTCTGCTGCCATCCTCTGGCAACCAGCAAGCCCAGCGCCAAGGTCGGCAGCACGTTCAACGTATCGGCATCGTCGATAAACAGTCGGTAGGGCACTTCGCTGATCACGCTGAACAACAGCAGCCAACCCAAATAACGCCATTGGCCCGTCACCGGTGCGTGTCGGGCCCGGTGCAAATTGGCCGCAATCGCCAGGCAAAACCACGGGAACGCCAAGCGTCCCGGCACATACAGGCCATCCAGGCTCAAACCGACATACCGCAGGTGATCCAGCACCATACTCAATAGCGCCAGCCACTTGAGCAAATCCAAAGCGCCGTCGCGGACGCGCCCGACAGGAATCGTTTCAGTACCGTGCATAATTCCCCAGTGACTTTGCATTTACAGTGCGTGCGCACCCCAGACAATCTTGGTTACAGTGCGCACCAACATCGACCACAGGAATGGGCCATGACCGACAAGAGCCAACAATTCGCCAGCGACAACTATTCCGGTATCTGCCCGGAAGCCTGGGCCGCCATGGAACAAGCCAACCATGGCCATCAACGCGCCTACGGCGATGATGAGTGGACCCACCGCGCCTCCGACGGTTTCCGTAACTTGTTCGAAACCGACTGCGAAGTGTTCTTCGCCTTCAACGGTACCGCGGCCAACTCCCTGGCACTGTCTTCGCTGTGCCAGAGCTACCATAGCGTGATTTGCTCGGAAACCGCCCACGTCGAAACCGACGAATGCGGCGCGCCGGAGTTTTTCTCCAACGGCTCCAAGCTGCTCACCGCGCGCACCGAAAACGGCAAGCTGACCCCGGAATCGATCCGCGAGATCGCGCTCAAGCGCCAAGACATTCACTACCCGAAACCGCGCGTGGTCACCCTGACCCAAGCCACGGAAGTCGGCAGCGTGTATACCCCGGATGAAATCCGCGCCATCAGCGTCACCTGCAAGGAACTGGGCCTGAACCTGCACATGGACGGCGCGCGCTTTTCCAATGCCTGCGCGTTCCTCGGCTGCTCGCCTGCGGACCTGACCTGGAAAGCCGGTGTGGACGTACTGTGTTTTGGCGGCACCAAAAACGGCATGGCCGTAGGAGAGGCAATCCTGTTCTTCAACCACAAGCTGGCTGAAGACTTTGACTATCGCTGCAAACAGGCGGGCCAGTTGGCGTCGAAAATGCGCTTCCTCTCCGCCCCCTGGGTAGGTCTGCTGGAAAACGACGCCTGGCTCAAACACGCACGCCACGCCAACAGCTGCGCGCAACTGCTGAGCAGTTTGGTAGCGGATATTCCGGGGGTGGAATTGATGTTCCCGGTGCAGGCCAACGGCGTGTTCCTGCAACTCTCGGAATCGGCCATCGCCGCGTTGACGGCCAAGGGCTGGCGCTTCTACACCTTCATCGGCAAAGGCGGCGCGCGGTTTATGTGTGCGTGGGATACCGATGAAGAGCGTGTAAGAGAATTGGCGGCAGATATTCGGGAAGTGATGGGCGCTTAAGCGTGACGAATAATGGCGGATTGCCGAGACTGTTATTGGGTGTTTCCGACAGCCTATAGCTTCATTTTCATCGACTAGCCTCTTGGAACCCGAAAGGAAAAGGCCGCTGCAGAGGCCTCCTTTCGGGAACAACTGCCTGCCGAATATTCGGCCGGAAACGGAAATCCAGCAGAGGGCTACACCCATGGAATACTTGAGCAACGGCAACAGCCTGCGAAGCGGCGGCATTGACAGCACCACCGTCATCGACTGGGATGAGTTCAGGAAGTACGCAAAAATCGGCGACACCATCCAAGAGCCATCAAGGACGCTGAAGATCTACGATAAAGTCTATGAATTGACAACATCAGGCCAGCACTTCGTCGTTCACATCTACGCCCAATAACCCTTCATCCGATCATTCCCACGCTCTGCGTGGGAATGCCTCCTCGGACGCTCCGCGTCCAAGCCGCACCCCGATTCAAGGATGAACACGTGGGCAGAAGCCGCTACACCATCACCGAGCCCGAAAAGCCGCACTTCCTGACTTGCACTGTCATGGAGTGGCTACCGTTATTTACCCGCGACTACATCGTTGGTCATCTTTTAGAGTGCTGGCGCTATCAGCAACGCCACGAAGCGCTGAGTCTCTACGGCTATGTCGTCCTGGAAAACCACTTGCACTTCGTCGCCCAGGCGCCAGATCTGGGCAAATGCGTTAGCCAATTCAAATCCTTCACTGCCCGCACGATTATCGATGACTTGCAGAGCAAAGCTGCGGAGCGGGTGTTGCAACGCCTGCGTTTCAGCAAACGCGCACACAAGTCGGATCGGGTGTACCAACTTTGGCAAGAGGGTTCACATGCCGAGTTGGTATACAGCGAGGCAGTGATGCGCCAGAAACTCGATTACATCCACCACAACCCGGTGAAACGGGGTTACGTGGATCTAGCCGAACACTGGCGTTACTCAAGCGCTCGCAACTATGCAGGAATGGATGGACTCATCGAAATACAGCGCTGGTCCTAAAGATCGTTCCCACGCTCTGCGTGGGAATGCAGCCCGTGAAGCTCCGACTCACAACATGCGCAAGGCATAAGTCGTGCGTGAAAGCGGGACGCGGAGCGTCCCAGGAGGCATTCCCACGCGGAGCGTGGGAACGAGCAATCCACCTACCCGATCGTTCCCACGCTCTGCGTGGGAATGCAGCCCGTGACGCTCCGCGTCACAACATACGCAAGGCATAAGTCGTGCGTGAAAGCGGGACGCGGAGCGTCCCAGGAGGCATTCCCACGCGGAGCGTGGGAACGAGCGAGGCACCGCAAACCTTATCGTTCCCACGCTCTGCGTGGGCATGCAGCCCGTGACGCTCTGCGTCACAACATACGCAAGGCACAAGTCGTGCGTGAAAGCGGGACGCGGAGCGTCCCAGGAGGCATTCCCACGCGGAGCGTGGGGACGAGCAATCCACCTACCCGATCGTTCCCACGCTCTGCGTGGGCATGCAGCCCGTGACGCTCTGCGTCACAACATACGCAAGGCACAAGTCGTGCGTGAAAGCGGGACGCGGAGCGTCCCAGGAGGCATTCCCACGCGGTGCGTGGGAACGATCGGTCATCGGGTGAGAAGGTTAGAATTCGATGCGCACGTCACCCTTGGGCACGCTGCAGCACGACAGGATGTAACCCTCGGCTTCATCTTCCTCGGTAATCCCGCCGTTGTGATCCATCACAACCTCGCCACCCAGCTTCATCACCTTGCACGTCCCGCAAATGCCCATGCCGCAGGCTTTCGGGATCAACAAGCCAAGCTTGGCCGCCGCTGCGTGCACGGTTTCGCCCGGCGCCACACGAATGCTTTTGCCCGACGCAATAAACTCCACCTGGTGCAGATCCGCCAGGTCGACTTCCGGCGCGTCGGCAGCTTGTTCGGCTTGCTCCACCGCATCGGCACGCGCTTCCGGCGGCGTAGCGCCAAAGGATTCCTCGTGATACCGCGCCATGTCGAAACCGGCCGCTTCCAGCAAGCGCTTCACCGCGCTCATATACGGCGTAGGACCGCAGCAGAACACCTCGCGCTCGAGGAAGTCCGGCACCATCAATTCCAGCATTTTGTGGTTCAGGTAGCCGCGATACCCCGCCCAAGGCTCGCCCAGACCGTGCTTCTCGCAAATCAGGTGCAGGCTGAAGTTGTCGATCCGCGACGCCATATGCTCCAGTTCGCGGTGATAGATGATGTCTTTCGGCGAACGGGCGCTGTGGATAAAAGTCATGTCGACATTGGCGTTGGTGTCATAGAACCAACGCGCCATGGACATCACCGGCGTGATCCCCACGCCGCCGCTGAGGTACAGCACTTTCGGGCTAGGGAAGTCGATGGCATTAAACAGCCCGACCGGCCCGTGCACCGCCAGCTCCTGCCCCTCGTGCAGCGTGTCGTGCAGCCAATTGGAAACCTTGCCACCCGGTACGCGCTTGATGGTCACCGAGAAGCTGTAAGGCACCGACGGCGAGCTGGAAATGGTGTAAGACCGCATGATCGGCTGGCCTTCGATTTCCAGCTCCAGGGTGACGAACTGCCCAGGCTTGAAAAAGAACATGATCGGCTGGTCGGCCATGAAGCAGAAGGTGCGCACGTCCCAGGTTTCCTGGATGACTTTGACGCAACGGACGATGTGCCGACCATTGGCCCAGGTCTGGGTGGTTACCGGGTTCAGGAAATTGTTGGACATGCTTGTTCTCCGTAGCCGTAGGTCGGCCTTATGGTGGCGATTCTGCGTAACGCGAGAACCGCCCATTTACCTATCTGCGACATTCACATACTTATCGCGACCAGCCCCCATACCACGGGGGTTGCGCGTCGGGATCAGAGTGGGCCATGTCGCTAATGGACAAGGTTCTGGCCTTTGCCGGGCCCACACTCGCACCCAACGAAGACACCTTCTTTACGCCTTGCTGCAAAACCTGATCAGCCACTATTCGCCGGCCACACAGAATGGCCATGAGGACACACACGATGGACGTCACCGCAACCTTAAGCTTGGGCGATCCGCTGGAACCCGCACGCAAGGCCACCGCGCAAATGCTGCAAGAGCGCGAGCGCACCTTTTCGCTGCCGCAGCCGTTTTACTCTGATGAGCGGCTGTTTGATATCGACATGCAGGAGATCTTCCAGAAAGAGTGGTTGATCGCCGGTATGACCTGCGAGATCCCTGCCAAGGGCAACTACATCACCCTGCAAATCGGCAAAAACCCGATCATCGTGATCCGTGGCGCCGACGGTGTGGTGCATGCCTTCCACAACGTGTGCCGCCACCGTGGTTCGCGCTTGTGCACCAGCGACAAGGGCAAGGTCGCCAAACTGGTCTGCCACTACCACCAGTGGACCTACGAGCTGGACGGCCGCCTGCTGTTCGCCGGTACCGAGATGGGTGCCGACTTCGACATGAAGCAGTACGGTCTCAAGCCTGTGAACGTGAAGACCGCAGGCGGCTACATCTTCATCAGCCTGGCCGAAAATCCGCCGGCCATCGATGACTTCCTGTCGACGCTGAACCATTACATGGAACCGTACGACATGGAGAACACCAAGGTGGCGATTACCACCACCTTGTTCGAAAAAGCCAACTGGAAGTTGGTGCTGGAAAACAACCGCGAGTGCTACCACTGCAACGCGTCGCACCCGGAACTGCTGAAAACCCTGCTGGAATGGGACGACGTCACCGACCCGCGCGCCGACCAGGCCTTCAAAGACCATGTGGCCGCCTCGGCTGCTGCCTGGGACGCTGAAAAGATCCCTTACGCCCACGCCAGCTTTGGCCTGCGTAACCGCATCGTACGGATGCCGCTGCTCAAAGGCACCGTGTCGATGACCCTGGACGGCAAACAAGGCTGTGCCAAGCTGATGGGCCGCATCAAGAACCCGGACCTGGGCTCGATGCGCATCCTGCACTTGCCGCACTCGTGGAACCACTGCATGGGCGACCACATCATCGTGTTCACCGTGTGGCCGATCAGCGCCCAGGAAACCATGGTCACTACCAAGTGGATCGTGCACAAGGATGCTGTAGAAGGTGTGGACTACGACGTAGAACGCATGCGCCAGGTGTGGGACGCCACCAATGACCAGGACCGTCGCCTGGCCGAAGAGAACCAGCGCGGGATCAACTCCACCGCTTACCAACCAGGCCCGTACTCCAAGACCTATGAGTTTGGCGTGGTGAACTTTGTGGATTGGTACAGCGAGCGTCTGCTGAGCAACTTGGGTGCCGCGCCGGCGCCTTATCTCAAAGGCGTAGCCGTACACGAGTAACGCGTTGATCGTCAGGGTTCTGGGCTGTACAAAAAACACCCAGAACCCTGCCCCCCCTTTGCCACCCTGCCCTCCAGCCTTTACCCAACAACTTATCCACAAGTCCACCCACAGCAATTGTGGGCAAGTACATCCCCCGCCCAAAATTAGCTGAAGGAAATCCGTGACTTATTCAAATTTCCGGGTTTCACCAGCATCTGATCACTTATTAACCAACCCTTCGAAAGCCATGGTTTACGTGACCTGTAGCGGTACGCGAACACCTTATCCACAGAAGCACCAACAGACTTTGGGGGCAACTTCAGCAGCGCTGTGGAAAACCACGTCAAACCTTCATAAACCGGGGTATTCAGGGATTTAAGTCGGCAAATAGCACGAATTGATCATATTTCAACCAACTCACTGAAAGCCTTTGTTTATATGGTCTGTAGCCGATAGCGAACATCTTATCCACAGAAGCGCCAACAGACTTTGGGGGCAAGTCTGCGCAGGGGATTGTAGTTATTCGTGGAAAAAACCAAGGAAAAACCGTCAGTTAGCCTGGTTGTTTTTCGTACAGGGGGCTGCAGGGCTTGATATACAAGGGATGTGGACAGCCGCGAACAGGTTATCCACAGGCGGATCAACAGGGATTGTGGGTAATCCACAATCCCACATTGGGTTAGCGCACCACTCCTTCTTCGATGAGTAGCTTGAGAATGGCTTCAGCACCGGCTTCCGGGCTGAGGCCCTTGAGCACCTGCCCACCGCCGCCACTGGCTTTGGCGGTGGCGGCCTTCATGCGATCAGCCCCGCTTTTGGCCTTGATCACCTTGAGACGCTTGGGTCGAGGCTTGGCGGGTTGCAGCACCGCACCTGTGAATAACTCGTCTTGTTCAGTCTCAACTTCATGGGCCGCCAGCTCACCACGTTGCGCCGGGCCGTAGGCACTTTGCCGAGGCTTGGGCGCAGCGTTATCCACTGTCGCCAGAAACGGCAAACGCACCTTCAAGCGCCGTCGCTGACCGCGCGGCAAGGCTTGCAGCACATGGGCCACACCGCCGTCGATGGACTCTACTTGCGCCAGCCCGACAATCAGCGGCCAGCCCAGTTGCTCGGCCAGCAGGAACGGCAACATGCCCGAGCCTTCGCCGGTTTCCGCCTGGCTACCAGTGAGCACCACCTGGGCGCCGGCTTCGCGTAAATAATCACTGAGCACCGGCAAGGCATCAGCACCTGCCGGTTGTTCCAGCACATGCAATTGCGGCAAGCCCATGCCCAGGTAGCTACGCAAGGTCGGTTCGGCGATGTTGCCGGCGTGTAGCACCTGCAACTTATCCCCAGCCATTTGCAGGCCCAACTCGACGGCGCGTGCATCCTGCTCGGCGCGACGCGGGCGTCCGGAGGTGGGGTGGGCGCCGATGGAAACCAGGCTGATTACGTGGGTGTTCATGGCCATTTCCTTTGCTTAAGCCGCATCGCGCTTGGCGCCGTTGCGGTAGGCCTCGACCGCAACGATCAAGGCTTGCAGAATCGCGGCGCTTTCGCCGATCACCGACAGGTCGGCACGCTTGATCATGTCGCAGCCCGGGTCGAGGTTGATTGCCACCACCTTGTCGCAGGCACCGATGCCTTGCAGGTGCTGGATGGCCCCGGAGATTCCCACGGCCACATAGACCCGCGCCGTAACCCAGGTGCCGCTGGCGCCGACCTGGCGATCACGCGCCATGAAGCCGTCGTCCACCGCCACTCGAGAGGCGCCCTCTGTAGCGCCCAAGGCGGCCGCGGTCTGGTGGAACAGCGCCCAGTCCTTCACGCCGTTACCACCCGAGAAAATGAACTCGGCTTCGGCCATGGGAATCGCCGCCGGGTCCACCGCCACCGCACCGAGGTCTTCGATACGCGGCAAGCTGCGGGCCAGAGGTGTGGATAACTCCACGGGCAACACTTCGTGACGGGTTTCGCTCACCGGTTCGGCGCATTCCACTGCGGCGAGAATCAGGCGTGGCAGTGGTCGGGCCAAATCCTCCTGACCCGCACCCGCGCGGCCAATGCACTCCTCGCCCTTGATCTGCCACACCCGTGTGGCCGGACGCTCCTTGAGGCTCGCGGCAAAACGTCGCCCCAGCTCGCCACCACCGCTGCGGCTGTCCGGCAGTAACCAATGACGCGGGTTGAACTGGTTATCCACAGCCCGCAGGCCCTGGACGCGTTGCTCCGGTGAATAACCGTCGAACGCGTGCCCCTCCAGCACCAGCAGGCGATCGACGCCCGCCGTCGCAAAGGCACTTTCTTTGTGTTCGCCAAACACCACCGCCAGCACCGCGCCGTCGCTGCCCGCGAGTTGCCGCGCCAGGCCGAGCAAGTCACGGTCGTGGCTGCTCAGGCGGCCACCGACCATGTCCGGCACCACGTTGATGTAGAACGCAGGTGCTAGAACCTGATGCAGCGGCAATTGCACTTCCACTGCCGCCGTGCGCTTAGCCGCGCCGCCCTGCTGGGCGCCGCTGCGGTCGATACGCTTGATGCCGTTGGGGCCGATAAAACCGACGCCATGTACGTTTTTTCGAATGACGCCGTTTGGCCCCATCCAACTGTGGAGCGCCGGTTGCATCGCTGCGTGCAGTGGATGCAGGCGGTTACGGGCGATCCATTCGGCCCGTGGGTCACGGCGGATAATGTCGCTCATCAATGCACCTCCGCAGGTTCACGTTTGATAGGTGCTCTGGCCGGTGCGGCGTCTTCGAGCAAGGCGTCAGCCACCAGTTCGGCGATGTCCTTGATCAATGGGCGCGGTTCGACCACGCCCTCCAGCATCGCGGTGCACTGTGGGCAACCTACGGCCACCAGCTCGGCGCCGGTTTCGCGGATGTCTTCCATGCGCATGTCCGGGATACGTTGCTTGCCGGGAATATCGGTGATCGGCGCGCCGCCACCGCCACCGCAGCAGCGCGAGCGGAAACCGGAGCGTTGCATTTCCTTGACCTCGATACCCAGCGCTCGCAGCACTTGGCGCGGCGCCTCGTATTCGCCGTTGTAGCGGCCCAGGTAACAAGGGTCGTGATAAGTCACGCTATTGCCCTTGTGCTGGCCCAGGTTCAGCGCGCCATCGTCGATCAGTTCGGCCATGAAAGTGCTGTGATGCTGCACGAGGTAGTTGCCGTTGAAGGCGCCGTACTCGTTTTTCAGCACATGGAAACTGTGCGGATCGCAGGTGACGATGCGCTTGAAATTGTACTTGGCCAGGGTCTGGATATTGCGCGAGGCCAGCAGTTGGAAGGTGGCTTCATCACCCAGGCGGCGGGCGACGTCGCCGCTGTCGCGCTCCTCCAGGCCGAGCACGGCGAAATCAACCTTGGCAGCTTTCAGCACTTTGACGAACGCGCGCAGGGTGCGCTGGTTACGCATGTCGAAGGCACCGTCGCCAACCCAGAACAACACGTCGGTGGTGCCCGTGTCACTGAGCAACGGCAGGTTCAAATCCGCCGCCCAGTTCAGGCGACCACCGGGCGCGAAGCCGCCAGGGTTGTCGGTGGCTATCAGGTTTTCCAGGACTTCGGCGCCCTTGTTCGGGGTCGCGCCCTTTTCCAGGGTGAGGTGGCGGCGCATGTCGACGATGGCGTCCACGTGCTCGATCATCATCGGGCACTCTTCCACGCAGGCGCGGCAGGTGGTGCAGGACCATAGGGTTTCGGCGTCCACCAGACCGTTGACGATCGGCTGGTGCGGGTTGCCGCTGTGTTCGCCAATGGGTTTGCCCCCGCCATTAATTGATGGATAGGGGCTGCCGGCGAACTTGGCATCAGTACCGCCTGCCAGGCCGACCACCATGTCCTGAATCAGCTTTTTCGGGTTCAGCGGCTGGCCGGCGGCGAACGCCGGGCACGCGGCTTCGCACTTGCCACACTGCACACAAGCATCAAAGCCCAGCAGTTGGTTCCAGGTGAAGTCCTTGGGTTTTTCCACGCCCAATGGCGCGGTTTTATCGCTGAGGTCCAACGGTTTCAAACCGGTGGAGCGGCCGCCGCCAAAGCGCTCGGCGCGGCGGTGCCAGGCCAGGTGCAAGGCACCGGCGAAGGCGTGTTTCATCGGGCCGCCCCAGGTCATGCCGAAGAACATCTCGGACACGCCCCACAGCACGCCCACGCTCAGCAGCGCGGCCAACAACCAGCCGCCGAAGTCAGCAGGCAGAATCCCCGCCACCGGCAACGTCACCAAGAAGAAGCTCACCGAGAATGCCATCAGGCTTTTCGGCAGCCGCATCCACGGGCCTTTCGACAGGCGTGATGGCGGGTTGCGGCGACGCAGGTAGACAAAGGTGGCGCCGACAAACATCAATACCGAAGCCAGCAACAAGGCGTAGCCGAGGATACGGTTGTGCAGGCCGAAACCGTGCACCAGGATTGCCAGCAACGCCGACAACACAAAGCCCAACGCGGTGGCGACGTGGGTGTTGGCGATGTATTTGTCACGGGCGACCACGTGGTGCAGGTCGACCATGTAGCGCTTGGGCATGGCCAACAGGCCGCCGAGCAAGTCGACTTTGGAGGCACGGCCACGGCGCCACATGTTCACCCGGCGCAACGCGCCGAGTACAGCTAGGCCCAGTGCCGCAAACAATAGAATAGGAAGCAGGGTGTTCAACATGGTGAAGCTCCCACAATGATCGTTCCCACGCTCTGCGTGGGAATGCATCCTGTGACGCTCTGCGTCACGACCTTAAGAGCGGACGCAGAGCGTCCAGGGCAGCATTCCCACGCAGAGCGTGGGAACGATCAGATGCATCAGAAATCCTTGCACAGACGCAGGGCGTCATAGATCGCAGCGTGAGTATTACGCTGCGCCACGCAGTCACCGATGCGGAACAGCAAGTACCCGTCGCCCGCCTCGCTCAGGCAAGGTTGTGGCTTGATCGCGAACAGTGCCTCGACGTCGATTTGGCCCTTGTTACGCGAGCCTTCCTTGAGGGCGTAGTAGATGGCTTCATCCGGGCGCACGCCGTTCTCGACGACCACCTGGTCCACCACCCGCTCCTCTTTGGCGCCGGTGTATTCGTTCTCCAGCACCGCCACCAACTTGTCGCCTTCGCGGTAGACCTTTTCCAGCATCATGTCGCCGGTCATGATCACTTCTTTGGGGTACATGCTGCGGTAGTAAGTCGGGAATGACGTACCGCCAATGGCCACGCCTGGCTTGATATCGTCGGTGACGATTTCGACCTGGCTGCCCTTGTCCGCAAGGAAATCCGCCACCGACATGCCGGTAAATTCGCAAATGGTGTCGTACACCAACACGTTCTTGCCCGGTGCCACCTTGCCGTCGAGTATGTCCCAGCTGCTGACGATCAAGCCTTCGGCCGCGCCCCAGTGTTCGTTCTGCTCGACGTTCGGATTGCCGCCCACTGCCAGCACGACCACGTCCGGACGCAGGTCCAGGATCGTGTCGGCATCGGCCGCCACGCCCAGGCGCAGGTCGACTTTCAAGCGTGCCAATTCCAATTGGAACCAGCGGGTGATGCCCGCGATCTGGTCGCGTTGTGGGGCTTTGGAAGCCGTAGTGATCTGCCCGCCGATAAACTCTTTCTTCTCGAACAGCGTCACGTCGTGACCCCGTTCAGCAGCCACGCGCGCGGCTTCCATCCCGGCTGGGCCGGCACCCACCACCACAACTTTGCGTTTTGGTCCGGTGGATTTTTCGATGATGTGCGGCACGCCCATGTATTCACGGGAGGTCGCGGCGTTCTGGATGCACAGCACGTCCAGCCCTTGGTACTGGCGGTCGATGCAGTAGTTGGCGCCGACGCACTGTTTGATCTGGTCGATCTGGCCCATCTTGATCTTGGCGATCAGGTGCGGGTCTGCGATGTGCGCACGGGTCATGCCGACCATGTCCACATAACCGCCTTCCAGAATGCGCGTGGCCTGGTTCGGGTCCTTGATGTTCTGCGCGTGCAGCACCGGAACCTTGACCACTTCCTTGATACCGGCCGCCAGGTGCAAAAACGGCTCCGGCGGATAGCTCATGTTGGGAATCACGTTGGCCAGGGTGTTGTGCGTGTCGCACCCCGAACCCACCACGCCGATGAAATCGAGCATGCCGGTGTCGTCGTAATACTTGGCGATCTGCTTCATGTCCTCGTGGGACAGGCCGTCCGGGTGGAACTCGTCACCGCACAGGCGCATGCCCACACAGAAATCGTCGCCCACTTCGGCGCGCACAGCCTTCAACACTTCCAGGCCGAATTTCATGCGACCTTCAAAGGTGCCGCCCCATTCGTCGGTACGCTTGTTGACGCGCGGGCTCCAGAACTGGTCGATCATGTGCTGGTGCACGGCAGACAGTTCCACGCCGTCCAGGCCACCGGCCTTGGCGCGTTTGGCGGCGCTGGCGTAGTTGCCGATCACGCGCCAGATTTCTTCCGGCTCGATGGTTTTGCAGGTGGCACGGTGCACCGGCTCACGCACGCCCGAAGGCGACATCAGGGTGGGCCAGTTGAAGCCGTCCCAACGCGAGCGACGGCCCATGTGGGTAATCTGGATCATGATCTTGGCGCCATGCTTGTGCATGGCGTCGGCCAGATTCTGAAAGTGCGGGATGATGCGATCGGTGGACAGGTTCACCGAACTCCACCATTCCTGCGGGCTGTCGATGGCCACCACGGAGGAACCACCGCAGATCGCCAGGCCGATACCGCCCTTGGCTTTCTCTTCGTAATACTTCACGTAGCGGTCAGTGGTCATGCCGCCGTCGGTGGCATACACCTCGGCGTGGGCGGTACTGAGCACGCGGTTGCGAATGGTCAGTTTGCCGATCTGGATCGGCTGGAACATTGCTTCGAAAGCCATGGCACGGTCCTCGGCTTACAACGGCTTGACGGTGAACAGGCCGTCATCGTGGCCCTCTTCGGAGCCTCCGTAGACTTGTTCGGCGACAGTGCGGATCTTGCTGCCACGCGCTTGCAGAATCTGGTCCATGGCACCGGCAAACCAGCCGGTGAACATGTAGTCGACTTTACGCCCGACCTTGCCGTACACGTAGACGAATGCCGAGTGTTCGAGCTTGACGCTGGCGGTGCCTTTGTCGAGGTCGATGTCCTGGATCTTGAACAGGCCCCAGCCGCGTTGCGACAGGCGCTTCATGTAGTGTTCGAACACCGCGACGCCTTCAAGGCCGTGGCATTCAGCTTCTTTTTCACACCAGTGCCAGGCGGACTTGTAGCCGGCCTTGTAGAGGATTTCGGCGTACGCATCAGCGCCCAGAACTTCTTCGATACCGATGTGGTTGTTGACGAAGAAATGGCGCGGCACGTACAGCATCGGCAGGGCGTCGGAAGTCCAGACACCGGTTTCGCTGTCGACTTCGATAGGCAATTGCGGGGCGATTTTGGCCATGGAAACTTAACTCCAGAAAATTCGTTGTGTTGTTCGTTCCGTAGCAGCTGTCGAGCTCCAGCGAGGCTGCGTCGGGCGCGCCACTGATCCAGAACCGATTCACGCCTGACGCAGCCTCGCTTAAGCTCGGCAACTGCTACGGGATCGTTGTTGAGAGGTGGCTTATTCGCCCCAGACGTCTTTCAAGACGTTGACCCAGTTCTCGCCCATGATCTTGCGCACCACGCGCTCACTGTGGCCGCGCTTGAGCAGGGTCTCGGTGAGGTTGGGGAACTCGCCCACGGTGCGGATGCCCAGCGGATTGATGATCTTGCCGAAGCTGGTCAGGCGGCGGGCGTAGCCCTTGTCATGGGTCAGCATTTCGAAGAAATCCTGGCCATGGCCCTGGGTGAAGTCGGTGCCGATGCCGATGGCGTCTTCGCCGACGATGTTCATGGTGTATTCGATGGCTTCGGCATAATCGTCGATGGTCGAATCGATGCCCTTGGCCAGGAACGGCGCAAACATGGTCACGCCGACAAAACCGCCGTGGTCGGCGATGAACTTGAGTTCTTCATCGGACTTGTTACGCGGGTGCTCTTTAAGCCCGGACGGCAGGCAGTGGGAGTAGCACACCGGCTTTTTCGATTCGAGGATGACTTCTTCAGAGGTTTTGGAACCGACGTGGGACAGGTCACACATGATGCCGACACGGTTCATCTCGCCGACGATCTCGCGACCGAAGCCCGACAGGCCACCATCACGCTCGTAGCAACCGGTGCCGACCAGGTTCTGGGTGTTGTAGCACATCTGCACCACACCCACGCCGAGCTGCTTGAAGATCTCGACGTAGCCCAATTGGTCTTCAAACGCATGGGCGTTCTGGAAGCCGAAGATGATGCCGGTCTTGCCCAGTTCTTTAGCGCGGCGGATATCGGCGGTGGTTTTCACCGGGATCACCAGGTCGCTGTTCTCACGGATCAGGGTCTGGCTGGCCACGATGTTATTGATAGTGGCCTGGAACCCTTCCCACACCGACACGGTGCAGTTGGCGGCGGTCAGGCCCCCTTTGCGCATGTCCTCGAACAGGTCACGGTTCCACTTGGCAATGATCAGCCCGTCGATAACGATGCTGTCGGCGTGCAATTCGGCTGGGCTCATCAGGCGTCCCCTTATTGGCGATTCATGCGCCGAATCGTCTGCCGGCGCTTTGGGGCCAGCATATGCCCAGGGGCAGACAGAGCCGGGTGCAAAAACGACAAGGGAATTGCCGAAAGCGTCAATCCGCGACAAAGGGCATCAAGACACGTCTGACTGGCGGCTGTTCTTTGTCTTACGCTTGAGCCAGAATTCCGCATCACCTGATATGAGACGGCGCAATGAAATCGATTTTCCTGGCTTTGGCACTCATCGCAACCGGCGTCCACGCGGCCGAAGACACCGACAACACGCCGTGCGATGGCATCGAAAACGACAAACAAACCCTGGAATGCGCCACCTACAACAAAACCACCGCCGAGCAATTGCTCAAAGATAACTATCAGGGCCTGCTGGAACGCATGGGTTCGACCTATGGCAGCAACAAGTCGCAACTGGCGGACATTACCGCTCGTCTGAAGGATGCCCAGCAGAAGTGGGAAAAATTGCGTGACGCCGATTGCGCGGTGGATACCTTCCCGGCGGTGACTGGCACCAAGCCCTATGCCATTGAGCAGAATGATTGCTTGGCGCGGATGAGTGATGAGCGGTCGGAGTTTTTGGAGTCGATTGGGCAGGAATAAGCGACAATCCCTACCCCTTTCATCTGAAACAAGGCCATTCATGACCATCTGCGGCATCGAAATCAAAGGCAGCGAAGCCATCATCGCCGTCGCCTCCCTGGACACCCAGGCGCTGACCCATGTCGCCCTGGCCACCAAGAAAATTGCCCTTGAAGACGACGATGAAGCCGCCAACGTCAAAGCTTTCGCCGCCCAGGTGAAGGCGTTCGTGCAGGCAAACGCCATTACCCGAATCGCGATCAAGAAGCGCAGCAAGAAAGGCGAATTCGCCGGCGGCCCGACCACGTTCAAGATTGAAGGGATATTTCAGCTGCTGGACGAAGTTGAGGTGACGCTGCTGTCGCCGCAGACGATTAATGCGCAGAGCAAGAAGCACAATTTTGAATTGCCGGGGACGCTGAACAAGTATCAGCATGAGGCGTACAAAGCGGCGTGTTCGGCGCTGGTAAAGAAATAAGCAGCACTGTAGTTCAATGTGGGAGCTGGCTTGCCTGCCCCCACAGTTGATCTGTGTTGTATTCAGTTGGGCGTACGGCGCTTGTGCTGCAGCCAATCGCCAAACGATTTGTCTTCCAGTGCATAACCACCCCGGCCGGACTTCCACACCAATTCCTTGTCTCGCAGCGCATCAATACAAGCCTGAATGGTCTGGGTTCCCGGTATCACGTCGCTGCCCATGTCTTCCAGCGCCTTACTGACCGCCGTAAGGGTACTGTCGGTAAACGGCGCGAAAGGCTCGTTGCCTTGCGAACGCTCCACAATCACTTCCAGCACGGCACGCTGGGGGATGGTCAGGGCGTTCCAGGCGCTTTCGAATTCAGTCCATACGCCCGCACGCAACAATTCAGCACGACTGTGCAGCAGTTGGCCCAGGTTACTGGCCTCGCCCAACTCCAACGCGACTTCGCCGATGATGGTCCGCAGCATCTCGGGGCGACGGCCCACCAGTTCGAATGCCTCGTCGATATCCGCCGCGCTGAACTGATTGTCTTTGGCCAAGTGCGCATTGAGATGCCCGGTATAGGCCTGGGTGAACTCTTTGCCCAGCAACGGAAACGGCGTGATGCTGGAGCCGAAAAACGGCTGGCTTTTGCCCAACACCAAATGGGCCAGCTTGTCTCGATTGGAGCCGGTGAACACGAGATGCAAGCCGCTGCCTTCCTCGTCACGGCCTTGGTTGAGCTGATCCCGGGCAGCCTTCAACGCAAACATCGCATTGATACCTGATTCGCTAGTTAATGCGTGCTGCGCTTCGTCAATCACCAGCACTACGGGTTTGTCCGCTGCGCTGTGGAGCAACTCCAAGGCTTGGGTCAACGTCGCACCGACGGGCAATTGTGGCTTGCTAAAGTCCCAGGACAGGGTACGCAGAAAACTCAGTTTCTCGATTCCAATGTTCTTGGCCAGTTTGCGAATGCCCTTTTCATAGGGAACCAGAGCAGCCGCAATAGCGCTGGCGATCAACTCCGCGGGATCTTTCTCTTTGTCGGCCCACAGATCGACATACACGGTCAGCCAACCCCGTAGTTGACACTCCGGGATCAGGTCTTCGCGCAAAAAGGTGCTTTTGCCGGTGCGCCGAGGCGCTGCGAGAAACAGGCCGGAGGTGAAATCCTGAATACCGGCCCCCACCAAACCGTCGGCAATACTGCTTGCCAGGGCGGGGCGACGGAACACAAAGCCGCTGTTCTTGGACATGGGTTTATACTCAATTATTGAAATCACTATAAATTATAGCTACGAGTATAATTAACTATAATTGGCTGTCAAACCACCTCCCGTCGCCGATCCTCCCTCGGACACTTCGCAAACCGTGCTCTATAGCTGCGGGTGAAATACGACGGTGATTCAAACCCGCACGCGATGCTCACCTCCAGCACGCTCAAATCACTCTGACGCAAGAGCTGACGGGCTTTTTCCAGGCGCAGGCCGAGGTAGAAGTTACTCGGCGTGTCGTTCAGGTGCAGACGAAACAGCCGCTCCAACTGACGCCGCGTGACCTTGATCGCTTCAGCCAGAGCCAGGGTGCTCAGCGGCGGTTCAGTGTGTTGCTCCATCTCACCGATCACCTGCACCAACTTCTTGTTGTTGATGCCGTAGCGCGTGGCGATTTGCATGCGCTGGTGGTCTTTGCGCGGGCGAATACGGCCGAGTACGAACTGTTCGGAAACCTGGATCGCCAAGTCCGCGCCGTGGGCCTGGGCGATCAGGTCGAGCATCAGGTCAATGGACGCGGTACCGCCGGCGCAGGTGATACGGCGGCGGTCGATCTCGAACAGTTCCTGGGTCACGCTGAGGTGCGGATACGATTCCTTGAAGGCGTCGATGGCTTCCCAATGTAGCGTGAGGCGGTGGCCGTCGAGCAGCCCTGCTTCGGCAAGCACGCAGGCGCCGGTGTCGATGGCGCCCAAGGTTACACCGTCGTGGTCAAGGCGGCGCAGCCAGTGTTCCAGGGCGGGCGTGGCGAACTTCAACGGTTCGAAGCCTGCGACCACCATCAGCGTCGCCCCTTTTTTCAGCGGCTCCAGCGCGGCGTCGGCGTTGACCGACATGCCATTGCTCGCCAACACCGCGCCGCCATCGGCGCTCAACACGTGCCAGCGGTACAACTCGCCACGAAAGCGGTTGGCCACCCGCAGCGGTTCAAGGGCGGAGATAAAGCCGATGGCCGAGAACCCCGGCATCAGCAAAAAGTAGAAATCCTGGGACATGGTGGCGCTCTCGTAGGACGGGCAGCGTGGCACTGTGATACGCCAGTTCAATCCGTCATTCAAGAGGACAGGTCGCTGCAGTGCAAGAGCTGGTCGCCGCCGTGCGTTTTGCCGCAACCCAAGCTGCGTAACTTGGCCTCACGGCGCACAAAGACGCCGGCCCCCACAATAACGACCTGCCGAGGGATCCACCATGAACCGACTGATCAGCCGCTGCGTGCTCACACTCAGCGCCAGCGCCATTTTGAGCACCAACGTCATGGCAGCGGATGCCGCATCTTGCCAAAACGTGCGCATGGGCGTGGTGAACTGGACCGACGTAATCGCCACCAGCGCCATGACCCAAGTGTTGCTCGACGGCCTCGGCTACAAGACCAAACAAACCAGCGCGTCCCAGCAAATCATCTTCGCCGGTATCCGCGACCAGCGCCTGGACTTGTTCCTCGGCTACTGGAACCCGCTGATGACCCAGACCATCACGCCGTTTGTCGATGCCAAGCAAGTCAAAGTCCTCGAAAAACCGAGCCTGGAAGACGCCCGCGCGACCCTCGCCGTGCCGACTTACCTGGCGGATAAGGGCCTGAAAACCTTCGCCGATATCGCCAAATTCGAGAAAGAGCTGGGCGGCAAGATCTACGGCATCGAACCGGGTTCGGGCGCCAACACCCAGATCAAGGCAATGATCACCAAGAACCAATTCGGCCTGGGCAAATTCCAGCTGGTGGAATCCAGCGAAGCCGGCATGCTCGCCGCCGTCGACCGCGCGGTACGCCGTAAGGAAGCCGTGGTGTTCTTCGGCTGGGCGCCGCACCCGATGAACGTCAACGTTGCGATGACCTACCTCACCGGCAGCGACGACGCCCTGGGCCCGAACGAAGGCATGGCCACCGTGTGGAGCGTCACCTCGCCGACCTACGCCGAGCAGTGCCCCAACATCCACAAGCTGCTGACCAACCTGACCTTCACCGCCGCCGACGAGAGCCGAATGATGCAGCCGTTGCTGGATCACAAGGACGCCATCGAGTCCGCCAAGCAGTGGCTCAAGGATCATCCCCAAGACCAGCAGCGCTGGCTGGAAGGCGTGACCACCTTCGACGGCAAACCCGCTGCAGCCAACCTGCAATTGACCAGCAAATAACCTGATTCGAATCACCGTTTCGCAGCCGCCCCTGGCTGCGAACGGCACCACTACGCCCGCCCGTAAGGAACCTGCCTCATGAACCACGACGTCATCATCACCTGCGCACTCACCGGTGCTGGCGACACGACCAGCCGAAGCCCACACGTGCCGGTCACTCCCAAGCAAATCGCCGCAGCGGCCGTGGAAGCCGCCAAGGCCGGCGCCACGGTTGTGCATTGCCACGTGCGTGACCCTGAAACCGGCAAATTCAGCCGCGACGTGGCCCTGTACCGCGAAGTGATGGAGCGCATTCGTGAGGCCGACGTCGACATCATCGTCAACCTCACCGCCGGCATGGGCGGTGACCTGGAGATCGGCGGCGGCGAGAACCCAATGGAGTTCGGCCCCAACACCGACCTGGTGGGCCCGTTGACCCGCCTGGCCCACGTGGAAGAGTTGTTGCCGGAAATTTGCACCCTGGACTGCGGCACCCTGAACTTCGGCGATGGCGACACCATTTACGTGTCCACCCCGGCGCAACTTCGTGCTGGCGCCAAACGTATTCAAGAACTGGGCGTAAAAGCCGAGCTGGAAATTTTCGACACCGGCCATCTGTGGTTCGCCAAGCAGATGATCAAGGAAGGCCTGCTCGACAACCCGCTGTTCCAACTGTGCCTGGGCATTCCGTGGGGCGCACCGGCCGACACCACCACCATGAAAGCCATGGTCGACAACCTGCCCGCCGACGCGGTGTGGGCCGGTTTCGGCATCGGTCGCATGCAAATGCCGATGGCAGCGCAAGCGGTGCTGCTGGGCGGCAACGTGCGGGTGGGTTTGGAAGACAACCTGTGGCTGGACAAAGGCGTGCTCGCCACCAATGGCCAACTGGTGGAGCGTGCCAGTGAAATCCTCAGCCGTCTGGGCGCGCGGGTCATGACCCCTGCCGAAGGCCGCGTGAAGATGGGCCTCACCAAACGCGGATAACTTTCTGGAACACCACTGAACCCTGTGGGAGCCGGACTTGCCCGCGATGGCGGTGTGTCAGCTGATACCTCTGGTGACTGATCCACCGCCATCGCAGGCAAGCCAGTTCCCACAGGTGATTACCGAACTCTTTAGGAATTTGCCATGAGCTTTATCACCGAAATCAAAACCTTCGCCGCCCTGGGCAGCGGTGTTATCGGCAGCGGTTGGGTGTCCCGCGCCCTGGCCCACGGCCTGGACGTAGTCGCCTGGGACCCGGCGCCTGGCGCCGAAGCTGCCTTGCGCAAACGCGTCGCCAATGCCTGGGGTGCCCTGGAGAAACAAGGCCTGGCGCCGGGTGCGTCCCAAGATCGCCTGCGCTTTGTCAGCACCATCGAGGAGTGCGTGAAGGACGCCGACTTCATCCAGGAAAGCGCCCCGGAACGCCTGGAACTGAAGCTGGAGTTGCACAGCAAAATCAGCGCGGCGGCCAAGCCCAATGCGTTGATTGGTTCAAGTACTTCGGGCCTGCTGCCGAGTGAGTTCTACGAGGGTTCGACCCACCCGGAACGTTGTGTGGTCGGCCACCCGTTCAACCCGGTTTACCTGCTGCCGCTGGTGGAAGTGGTGGGCGGCAAAAACACGGCGCCGGAAGCGATTCAAGCGGCGATCAAGGTGTATGAATCCCTTGGGATGCGCCCGCTACATGTGCGTAAGGAAGTGCCTGGTTTTATCGCCGACCGCTTGCTCGAAGCGCTGTGGCGCGAGGCGCTGCACCTGGTGAATGACGGTGTGGCGACGACTGGCGAGATCGATGATGCGATTCGATTTGGCGCGGGGTTGCGCTGGTCGTTCATGGGCACCTTCCTGACCTACACCTTGGCGGGCGGTGATGCCGGGATGCGGCATTTCATGGCGCAGTTTGGTCCGGCGCTGCAGTTGCCGTGGACGTACTTGCCGGCGCCGGAGCTGACGGACAAGTTGATCGATGACGTGGTGGACGGCACCAGCGATCAGTTAGGCAAGCACAGCATTTCGGCGCTGGAGCGCTATCGTGATGATTGCCTGCTGGCGGTGCTGGAGGCGGTGAAAACCACCAAGGCCAAGCACGGCATGAGCTTCGCTGAATAACCCTGTGGGAGCTGGCTTGCCAGCTCCCACATTTTTGACCGAGTACCGATCCGGAATTTATGTGATGCCTGTATTGACTACTTACACCACCACAATCCAGCCCGACTGGGTGGACTACAACGGCCACCTGCGCGATGCGTTCTACCTGCTGATCTTCAGCTACGCCACCGACGCGCTGATGGACACCCTGGGCCTCGATAGCGAAAACCGCGAAGCCAGCGGCCATTCGCTGTTCACCCTGGAGCTGCACCTGAACTATCTGCACGAAGTAAAACTGGGTGCTGAGGTCCAGGTGCACACCCAACTGATCGCCCACGATGCCAAGCGCCTGCACCTCTATCACAGCCTGCACCTGGCGGGCGATGAGAAGGAACTGGCAGGCAATGAACAAATGCTGCTGCACGTCGACCTTGCCGGCCCGCATTCGGCACCGTTTACCGAGGCCACGCAGGAAAAACTCATCGCCATCACTGCCGAGCAGGCAGACCTGCCCAGGCCCGCCCTCCTCGGCCGAGTGATTGGACTGCCACCCAAAAAATAACAAGGAGCCGCCATGCAAACCGCCGCCGCTGTAGCCGATTTTCGTACTTACCCGTTGATCAGCGCCCTCGCCGGCGTGCAGGTTTTGGAGGATCAGATTCGTGTGCGATGGGCCGATGGCCGGGTCAGCCCGTTTCATCATCAGTGGCTGCGGGATAACTGCCCCTGCCCGGAATGCGTGTACAACGTGACCCGCGAGCAGGTATTGGAGATCGTCGATGTGGACGAAAATCTAAGGGCTATCAGCGCGCGTATTGATCAGGGTTTTCTGAGTGTGGAATGGAGCGGCGGCCATCACAGCCAATACGACCCCGGCTGGTTGAGGGCTCACGCCTACGATGATGATTCCCGTGCCGAACGCAAGTCGGCAAAACCTAAATCCAAGCTTTGGGACAACCGTTTTGAGCTGCCGGTGTTTGACTACGCGGCGGTAATGGAAGACCCAAAAGCCCTGCTGAAATGGCTGCTGGCGTTGCGTGACTCCGGCCTCACACAAATCCGTGGCGTGCCCACCGAACCCGGCTCCCTGGCACTGATCGCCAAGCGCATTTCCTTTATCCGCGAGAGCAACTTTGGCGTGCTGTTCAACGTGCAATCCAAGGCCAATGCCGACAGCAATGCCTACACCGCATTCAACCTGCCGTTGCACAGTGATTTGCCGACACGGGAGCTGCAACCGGGGCTGCAATTCCTGCATTGCCTGGTGAACGACGCCGACGGTGGCGAGAGTATTTTTGTCGATGGGTTTGCCATCGCCAATGCGCTGCGCACAGAAGACCCGGAGGCGTTTCGCGCCCTGTGTGAAATCCCGGTGGAGTTTCGTAATAAAGACCGTCACAGCGACTATCGCCGCCTCGCACCGATCATTGCGCTGGATGCCTTGGGGGAAGTGGCGGAGATCCGCATGGCCAACTTTTTGCGCGGCCCGTTCGAGGCGCCGGTGGAGCAGATGCCGTTGCTGTATCGCGCTTACCGACGCTTTATCGCGATGACGCGGGAAGATCGTTTCCGCCTGGTCAAACGCCTGAATCCGGGCGAGCTGTGGTGCTTCGATAACCGCCGCACTTTGCATGCACGTAATGCTTTCGACCCCACTTCCGGCGCGCGACATTTCCAGGGCTGCTACATCGACCGTGATGAATTGTTGTCGCGGATTCTGGTGCTCCAGCGCTAAAAAAAAGCCCCGATCAAGCCGTGACAAGATCGGGGCAGAGTGCTTTGTGTGAGCGTTACATCCCGAGGGTGACCAAACCTTCAAGTTGCTTGCTTGGCATTCAGTGTGCCTATTACTTCTGTCGGTAAATGGCCCGAAAACGACCTGCTCATAGCCATCTGAGCCATTCGCTGATTCCGCCCTTGCCGATCGGCCGATGGCCTACCAGAATCGAAGTCAACCCCCCGCTCCCTACACCAGGATAAACGTCATGATGCACGCGGATTTGATTGACCAGGATGACCTGCTGGGCCAACTGCGCTCACTGGGTTTTGAGGTCTCCAGCGGTGCCACCGCCGAGCAAGCCTGCGAGTGCGCGGTACGCGGTTTGAGCCCCGCGCGGGCCAAGGCACTCAAGGGTATGGTCGAACAGATGTACACCGGCAGCGCGACCATTTTGCCGGCCGTGCGTCAGGCGATCGATAAACAGTTGTTGCCGGCTTTGGTGCAGTTCAGGCAGAGCTCTGGCGCCTGATACGCCCCGTGGCGAGCGGGCAAGCCCGCTCGCCACAAGGTCTAGAGCCTTACACTGGCGAACGTCGACTCATTACGCGCCTGACTCAACGCCGACAGCGGCCCGGACAACGGTGACAGCACCAGCGCTTGCGGAATCGGCATCATCGCCACTTGCTGCGCGGTGTTGGAGCCTACGCGCTCATCCCGTGGCGGAATGCCAAAGTATTCGCGGTAACACTTGGAGAAATGCGGCGTGGACACAAACCCGCACACCGACGCAACTTCGATGATCGACATCGGCGTTTGCTTGAGCAACTGCCGCGCACGGATCAGGCGCAACTTGAGGTAGTAACGCGATGGAGAGCAATGCAGGTACTTCTGGAACAACCGCTCCAACTGGCGACGCGACACGGCGACGTACACCGCCAGCTCGTCCAGGTCGATCGGTTCTTCCAGGTTGGCTTCCATCAGCGCGACGATTTCCTGCAGCTTCGGCTGGTTGGTACCGAGCATGTGCTTGAGCGGCACACGTTGGTGATCCTGTTCGTTGCGGATGCGCTCGTACACAAACATCTCGGAGATCGCCGCCGACAATTCACGGCCGTGGTCGCGGCTGATCAGGTGCAGCATCATGTCCAGTGGCGCAGTGCCGCCGGAGCTGGTGAAACGGTTACGGTCGAGGGTGAACAGGCGTGTGCTCATGACCACTCGCGGGAAAGCTTCCTGCATCGACGCCAGGCATTCCCAGTGCACGCTGCAATCAAACCCATCCAGCAGACCGGCGCAAGCCAAGGCCCAACTGCCAGTGCACACCGCGCCGAGGCGACGGGACTGGCGCGCCTGGCTTTGCAGCCACGACACGTGTTCACGGGTGACGGTGCGCTGGATACCCACGCCGCCGCACACAATCACAGTGTCCAGGGCCGGGGCTTTGTGCATGGAGGCATCGGGGGTGATTTGCAGACCGTCGCTGGCCCACACCTGGTTTCCGTCGACACTCAAGGTCGTCCAGCGGTACAGCTCACGGCCGGACAGCTGGTTGGCCATGCGCAACGGTTCCACGGCCGACGCCAGGGAAATCAGCGTGAAATTGTCCAGCAGCAAAAAGCCGATGGATTGAGGCGCACGGTTCTGGGGTTGGGCCCCGGAGTTGAACGACGTCATCGCGGTATCTCCTCACACAAAGCGGGTGATGGCCTCAGGCGAGGCTCTTGTTATTGCGCTCTTCATCCAGCGTGGAGAGAGGCTTTGAATTGATAGAGCAAATGCCATGCCTAAAGTTGAATGGCCGTCCAATAACTCCTGAAAACGACCTGATGACGCGTCTATATAAGCCCACGTGGGAAGTGCGGGATATGGCTTGAAAAGGATGCATGGACAGCCCTGCTCAAGGGGTGTGAGCAGATCGGTAGCACTTGTGGGAAGGCGCTTTGAGGCTATGGGAAAAGTCTGTCACCGCTCGCACGGGTGACGGGTGGTCAAACGGGAAATCGTTTGGGAGCTACTTATCTGTTTGCGACGCGCTAAAAGGTGGCGCGTTTGGATCCGGGTGTTCACTTTATGAGCAATTCTGATCGTTCCCACGCTCTGCGTGGGAATGCATTCCGTGACGCTCCGCGTCACCACTGCGCAGGACTCAAGCCCTACATCGCTACTTGGACGCGGAGCGTCCGGGGCGGCATTCCCACGCAGAGCGTGGGAACGATCATCACTGACTCAACACTCCACGGCACTCACCGCCAACCCGCCACGCGATGTTTCCTTGTACTTGTCATGCATATCCGCCCCGGTATCACGCATGGTGCGGATCACTCGGTCCAGGGAGATAAAGTGCTGGCCGTCACCCCGAAGCGCCATCTGCGCCGCGTTGATCGCCTTCACCGCCGCAATCGCATTACGTTCAATGCACGGCACTTGCACCAGCCCGCCCACGGGGTCGCAGGTCAGGCCGAGGTTGTGCTCCAGGCCGATTTCGGCGGCGTTGCACAGTTGCTCCGGCGTGGCGCCGAGGATCTCAGCCAGGCCGGCGGCAGCCATGGCACATGCGGAACCGACTTCGCCCTGGCAGCCGACTTCGGCGCCGGATATCGACGCGTTCTTTTTACACAGAATCCCCACCGCCGCCGCACCCAGCAGGTAATCGACCACGTTGGCTTCAGTCACCTCTTCACTGAACTTCATAAAGTAGTGCAATACCGCCGGGATAATCCCCGCCGCGCCATTGGTAGGCGCCGTGACCATACGACCACCGGCAGCGTTTTCTTCATTCACCGCGAGGGCGAACAGGTTCACCCACTCCATGGCGCTCAAGGTAGAGCCGATCACATTGGGCTTGTTCAATTCCTGCAAGCTGCGGTGCAACTTGGCGGCGCGGCGGCGCACGTTCAAACCGCCAGGCAGGATGCCTTCGTGCTTGAGGCCCTGCTCCACACACGCTTGCATCGCATGCCAGAGTTTCATCAGGCCGCTGCGAATTTCCTCTTCAGAGCGCCAGACCTTTTCATTGGCCAGCATCAATTCGGCCACGCGCAGGTTATGGGTCTTGCACAGCTGCAACAGCTCAACCGCGCTGGAAAAGTCGTAGGGCAACTCGGTGCGGTCCATATCGGCCACCCCGCTTTGCGCCTGGGCTTCATCCACCACAAAACCGCCGCCGACTGAATAGTAGGTGTCGCGGTGCAACTCGCCGTCATCGCCATACACCACCAACGTCATCGCGTTGGGGTGGAACGGCAGGTTTTCATCGAGCAGGCGCATGTCGCGCGCCCATATGAATGGCACTGGAAAGCGTCCGTCCAACAGCAAGGTGTCGGTTTCGCGCAGGGTATGAATACGGATACCGATTTGCGACGGGTCGATTGCGTCCGGCCACTCCCCCATCAACCCCATGATGGTGGCGGTGTCGCTGCCGTGGCCGATGCCGGTGGCGGACAACGAGCCATACAGCTGTACTTCGACGCGCCGCACGTGTTCCAACACATCACGCTCACGCAGTGCCTGGACGAACAACGCCGCGGCGCGCATGGGGCCGACGGTGTGAGAACTCGAAGGCCCAATGCCGATCTTGAACAGGTCGAAAACGCTGATAGCCATAGCCTTGAAACTCCGCAGGTGAACAGGCCAGGCACCAACAAGCTGCTACGCTCAGTTCGCCCAGATGGCGGCATCATCAAGCTTTTACCTGCCTTCGCGGCGTCTCACACCGACGCACCCATGCTCACCAGCGTCGCTCCCGTGCGATCGGGCGTTTTGGCCGTTTTTAGCGGTGCAGATCGGTAAAAACTGCAGTTTGGCCTTTGAAAAAATCTGTAAACGACGTCACCAACACTGGATACGACCATCCCTGTACTGGATACGACGCCCCCTGTAGGCGTCAGATTTTCACTGGTACATGATCAGTCTCGACTCGTTTGCAAGGCACCGTGCCAGAGCTGTCGTCGCACGCTCCAACCGCAACACTTAATAAAGCGCGGCGAATGCCGCCAGAAAAAACACACAGGAGTCTACCCCCATGAAAGGTTCACCCTCGTTGTTGTTGGCCGCCATGCTGAGTCTGCCAGTCCTGGCGCACGCTGCAGAACCGGCACAATGTCAGACCGTCAACTTCTCCGATGTCGGCTGGACCGACATCACCGTCACGACCGCAACCACCAGCGAAGTCCTCAAGGGTCTGGGCTACAAGCCGCGCACCACGATGATTTCGGTACCGGTGACCTACAAGTCGCTGGCTGACGGCAAGAACATGGACATCTTCCTCGGCAACTGGATGCCGACCATGGAAAACGACATCAAGCAGTACCGTGATGCCGGCACCGTGGAAACCGTGCGCGCCAACCTGGAGAACGCCAAGTACACCCTGGCGGTGCCCGAGGCGCTGTACAACAAAGGCCTTAAAGACTTCGCCGATATCGCCAAATTCAAGGACGAACTGGGCGGCAAGATCTACGGTATCGAGCCGGGTAACGACGGCAACCGCACCATCCAGACCCTCATCGACAAAGATGCCTTCGGCCTGAAGACCGCAGGTTTCAAAGTGGTCGAGTCCAGCGAAGCCGGGATGCTCTCGCAAGTGGAACGCGCCTCCAAGCGCGACCAGGCCATCGTGTTCCTCGGCTGGGAACCGCACCCGATGAACACCCGCTTCAAGATGAAGTACCTGACCGGGGGTGACGATTCGTTCGGCCCCAACTACGGCCAGGCCACCATCTACACCAACGTCCGCAAGGGCTACACCCAGGAATGCAGCAACGTTGGCCAGTTGCTGAAAAACCTGTCGTTCACGCTGAACATGGAAAGCACCCTGATGGGTAAAGTCCTGGACGACAAACAGAAGCCGGATGTAGCGGCCAAGGCTTGGCTCAAAGCCAACCCGCAAGTGCTCGACACCTGGCTCGCCGGTGTCACCACCGTTGATGGCAAACCAGGTCTGGAGGCCGTAAAAGCTTATCTCGCCAAGTAATCGCTGACCCCGGGCCGGTGCGCTGGCCCGGGATGTTTTCCCCTTCGCATGTGGACATTCACTACCATGCTGACTGAACAGAAAATCCCACTAGGCCAGTACATCGCTGCCTTCGTCGAATGGTTGACCAAACATGGTGCCAACTACTTCGACGCAATCGCATCGACTCTGGAAACGATGATCCACGGCGTGACATTCGCGCTGACCTGGTTCAATCCGCTGGCATTGATCGGTCTGATTGCGCTGCTGGCTCACTTTATTCAACGTAAATGGGGCCTGACTGTTTTTGTCATCGCCTCCTTCCTGCTGATCCTGAACCTGGGGTACTGGCAGGAAACCATGGAGACCCTCGCGCAGGTGCTGTTCGCCACCCTGGTCTGCGTGGTCATCGGTGTGCCGCTGGGCATTGTTGCCGCGCACAAACCGTTGTTCTACACCATGATGCGGCCGGTGCTCGATCTGATGCAGACCGTACCGACCTTCGTCTACCTCATCCCTACCCTGACCCTCTTCGGGCTGGGTGTGGTGCCTGGGCTGATTTCCACGGTGGTGTTCGCGATTGCCGCGCCCATCCGTCTGACCTACCTGGGTATCCGAGACGTTCCGCAAGAGTTGATGGACGCCGGCAAGGCCTTTGGCTGCTCGCGCCGTCAGTTGCTCTCGCGCATTGAACTGCCCCACGCCATGCCGAGCATTGCTGCCGGCATTACCCAATGCATCATGCTGTCGTTGTCGATGGTGGTGATCGCGGCCCTGGTGGGTGCCGACGGCCTCGGCAAGCCGGTGGTCAACGCACTGAACACCGCCGACATCGCCCTGGGCTTTGAAGCCGGCCTGGCAATCGTGTTGCTGGCCATCATGCTCGACCGCATCTGCAAACAACCCGACGCTAAAGTAGGGGGTGATGCATGAGCATTATCCGATTCGACAAGGTCGACGTGATCTTTTCCAAAGACCCACGCGAAGCGCTCAAGCTGCTGGACCAGGGCATGAGCCGTAACGAGATCCTGAAACAGACCGGGCAGATTGTCGGCGTTGAAAAAGCCAGCCTGGACATTGAGAAAGGCGAGATCTGCGTGCTGATGGGCCTGTCGGGCTCCGGCAAGTCGAGCTTGCTGCGCTGCATCAACGGCCTCAACACCGTGAGCCGTGGCCAGCTGTTTGTGGAGCATGAAGGTCGCCAGATCGACATCGCATCCTGCACCCCCGCCGAACTGAAAATGATGCGCACCAAGCGCATCGCCATGGTGTTCCAGAAGTTCGCGTTGATGCCGTGGCTGACCGTGCGCGAGAACATCAGCTTTGGCCTTGAGATGCAGGGCCGCCCTGAGAAAGAACGACGCAAGCTGGTGGACGACAAGCTGGAGTTAGTGGGTTTGTCACAGTGGCGCAATAAAAAGCCGGACGAACTGTCCGGCGGCATGCAGCAGCGCGTCGGCCTGGCCCGTGCGTTGGCGATGGACGCCGATATCTTGCTGATGGACGAGCCCTTCTCCGCCCTCGACCCACTGATTCGCCAAGGCCTGCAAGATGAGCTGCTGGAGCTGCAACGCAAGCTGAGCAAGACCATCGTGTTCGTGAGCCACGACCTCGACGAGGCGCTGAAGCTGGGCAGCCGTATCGCAATCATGAAAGACGGCAAGATCATCCAGTACAGCGTGCCGGAAGAGATCGTGCTGAACCCTGCGGATGACTATGTGCGCACATTCGTCGCCCATACCAACCCGCTGAACGTACTGTGCGGTCGCAGCCTGATGCGCACCCTGGACAACTGCAAGCGCATCAACGGTTCGGTGTGCCTTGATCCAGGTGGTGATTCGTGGCTGGACCTGGCCGAAGGCAACACCATCAAGGGTGCCCGACAGAATGGTTCGGTGCTGAACCTGCAGAACTGGGCGCCAGGGCAAGCGGTTGAAGGTTTGGGCCGGGTACCGACGCTGGTGGATTCCAATATCGGCATGCGTGATGCGTTGCAGATTCGGTATCAGACCGGGAATAAGCTGGTGTTGCATGACAACAACAAGGTGGTGGGGATCTTGGGGGACAGCGAGCTCTACCATGCCCTGCTGGGCAAGAACCTGGGCTAGCGCTGATCGTTCCCACGCTCCGCGTGGGAATGCATCCTGTGACGCTCCGCGTCACGACTTCAAGAGCAGACGCAGAGCGTCCGGGGCGGCATTCCCACGCAGAGCGTGGGAACGATCATTCAGCGACTAGCTATAGACACGGCCAAGGAGCTGCCGATGGCTTTCAAACTGATCGAGCACGTCCCGGGTGATCTGTTCCTGGGCAAAGCCCATCAGGTCGTATTCCTGAGGCCCGTTGTGCAGGTAAACCTCGGCACGGTAGTAACGCGTACGCTCTTCTTCAGGCAAGTCATTCGGTGCCGACGAGTAAGCATCCAGGCTCACTTCGTAGACAAACGGATTGCCCTCTTCCATCTCGATCCGCACACCAATGCAGCGCTTGGACTTACCGAGCAAGGTCTGCACTTCCAGCCCCTGATCACGCAGCGCAATCGCCGCTTCTTCCAGCGCAGGCGTTACATGCTTGTCCATAAACCGTTGCACGGTGCCTTGGCTCGGTTGCAGGTCCAGCGCGGTCAAGCGCTCGCTGAAACCACGGCGGCCACGCTCAGCCAATTGCGCCTGCTCCTGCTCGATCGCCACATCTTGGCGCATGGCCTTGTGCAAACCGAACATGAACAAAATCAACACCACCGAGAACGGCAGTCCCGCCAACACCACCATGGTTTGCATGGCTTCGAAGTTACCGGCGAACAGCAAGCCGATAGTCACCAGGGTGATCACCGCCGACCAGAAGATCCGCAACCAGTGCGGCGCATCCTCGTCCACGTTGCCGCCTTTGCAGGAAAGGTTGGCCATCATCACCGCGCCGGAATCCGCCGGGGTCAGGAACAACACAAAGCCCACGAAGATCGACACGCCGATAACAATTTTCGACGCTGGGTAATGTTCAAGCAGTTGGTAGATGGCCATGGACGGTTGTTCCAGCGCCGTCTTGCCCAACTCCACCGCACCGTGATTCAGCACCAGGTCCAATGCCGAGTTACCGAAGATCGACAACCACGCCAAGGTGAAGCCCAGCGGGATCAGCAGTACGCCGGCCACCAGTTCACGCACCGTGCGACCACGGGAAATACGCGCGATGAACATGCCCACGAATGGGGCCCAGGAAATCCACCACGCCCAGTAGAACAGAGTCCACAGGCCCATCCAGCGCTCGGTCTTGTCGGCGTCGCCTTCGTACACGTAGAGGTCGAAGGTTTTCAGCACGATGCCGTTCAGGTAATCGCCGGTGTTTTGCACCAAGCCATTGAGCAGGTGCAGGGTCGGGCCGAACAGCAGCACAAAAATCAGCAAGCCGCTGAACAGCACGATGTTGAGGTTGGACAGGCGGCGAATGCCGTTTTCCACACCCGACACGGCGGCGATGGTCGCCACGGTGCTCATCACGATGATCACGATCAGCAGGTTGGTATTGCTGTGCGCCATGCCGAACAGGTTTTCCAGGCCGGACGACACTTGCATCGAACCGATACCCAGGTTGGTCACCAGGCCCAGCAGGGTCACGAACATGCCGAAACCGTCCACCGCGTGGCCGGCCGCGCCTTTCACCCAACGCTCGCCCACCAGCGGGTACAGCGCCGAACGCAAGGCCAGCGGCTGGTTATGGCGGTACGCGAAGTACGCCACGGCCAGGCCGACCAAGGCGTAAATTGCCCAGCCGTGCAGGCCCCAGTGCAGGAACGTCAGTTGCAACGCCTGGCGTGCCGCGCCATTGCTGGCGGCCGCACCTTCAGGCGGGTTGAAGTAGTGGTCCAGCGGCTCGGACGCGCCGAAGTACAGCAGCGAGATGCCGATGCCCGACGAGAACAACATACCGGCCCAGGCGCCGTAGCTGAAGTCCGGGGTGTCGTCCTTGCTGCCCAGTTTCAACTTGCCGTAGGACGAAAACGCCAGGCCGACCACAAACACGAGGTAGGCGGCGATGACCACCATGTAGTACCAGCCAAAGCTTTTGGAAAGCCAGGCCTGCGCTACGCCGAGCATGCGCCCGGCCTCCTGCGGGGCGATGATCAGAATGGCGGTCAACAACAGAATCAGCGCGGTGGAGGTGTAGAACACCCAACCGTTGACCCGTACCTTTTCCGGCGGGGTCTTTATAAGAGAGGCAGAACTCATGGCGCAGATGCTCCAGGCAGTGCGAGAGAGAAACACAAGGCAACGGTTATCCCGGAACATCGATTTTTCGGCAGTCGACGGACGGGTGTTATAAAGACACCCCGAAAATTCTTGAGCCCCGCCGAAGCGATGGCCAGGCCCTGATATGGCCTGTTTCAAGGGTTTTTGCAGGTGTCAGATGTCACAGCTCGCAGGTAGGAAATATCTGTAGGCAGCGACCATTTGTCGCAGATCTTATTCTTTGTTGATTGAACGTTCAATCAAAACAAAATAGACTGGCCCTCAAGCCGACGGACGTTTATCGCCCATCGGCAGGCCTAAGGAGAGGTGCTACATGCCCAAGGTCGGTATGCAACCCATACGCCGTCAGCAGTTGATCGAAGCCACGTTAACGGCCATCGATCAGGTCGGGATGGGAGATGCCAGCATTGCGCTGATCGCCCGTTTGGCCGGCGTCTCGAACGGCATCATCAGTCACTACTTTCAGGACAAGAACGGCCTGATCGCAGCGACGATGCGTTACTTGATGAACGCGCTGATCGACAACGTCCACGAACGCAGGCGTGCCCTGAAGGATGACAGCCCACGGGCGCACCTCCAGGTGATTATCGAAGGCAACTTCGACGCCAGCCAGGTCAACGGCCCGGCAATGAAAACCTGGTTGGCCTTCTGGGCCGCCAGCATGCACCACCCGTCATTGCACAGGTTGCAGCGGATCAACGATCAACGTCTGTATTCCAACCTGTGCTGCCAGTTTCGCCGAGTGCTGCCGCTGCCGCGCGCACGCAAAGCAGCCCGAGGCCTGGCGGCCCTGATCGACGGTTTGTGGTTGCGCGGCGCCCTGTCGGGAGACGCTTTCGACACGGAGCAGGCGCAACGGATCGCTTACGAATACATGGATTTCCAATTGGCCAAGCAGGTGAGTTAGAGCACACACAACCGCTCAACCCCTGAACTGCTGTCGATCAGTGTTGCCAGAACCTTATGGCCTCATTTTTCGGCGGTTAACGCCAACCACTTATGCACTTGCGAGGACTTTATGGCCCGTTTCGAACTGCAAAAACTCTACATTGACGGCGGCTACAGCGACGCTGGCAGCGATGCCACCTTCGAAGCCATCAACCCGGCTAACGGTGAAGTTCTCGCCAAAGTGCAACGTGCGACCAAAGAAGACGTTGAGCGCGCGGTTGTCAGCGCCGAAAAAGGCCAGAAAATCTGGGCCGCGATGACCGCCATGGAGCGTTCGCGCATCTTGCGTCGTGCCGTTGAAATCCTGCGCGAGCGCAACGACGAACTGGCCGCCCTGGAAACCCTGGACACTGGTAAAGCCTTCTCCGAAACCAAATACGTCGACATCGTCACCGGCGCTGACGTGCTGGAATACTACGCAGGCCTGGTACCCGCCATCGAAGGCGAGCAGATCCCGCTGCGCACCACGTCTTTCGTCTACACCCGCCGCGAGCCGCTGGGCGTTGTGGCCGGTATCGGCGCGTGGAACTACCCGATCCAGATCGCCCTGTGGAAATCCGCTCCTGCCCTGGCGGCCGGTAACGCGATGATTTTCAAACCGAGCGAAGTCACCTCGCTGACCACCCTGAAACTGGCCGAGATCTACACCGAAGCCGGCGTTCCAGACGGTGTGTTCAACGTCCTGACCGGCAGCGGCCGTGAAGTCGGCACCTGGCTGACCGAGCACCCACGCATCGAAAAAATCTCCTTCACCGGCGGCACCGACACCGGCAAGAAGGTGATGGCCAGCGCTTCCAGCTCCTCGCTGAAAGACGTGACCATGGAACTGGGCGGCAAGTCCCCGCTGATCATTTTCGACGACGCCGACCTCGATCGCGCCGCCGACACCGCGATGATGGCCAACTTCTACAGTTCCGGCCAGGTCTGCACCAACGGCACTCGCGTGTTCGTTCCAAAGCACCTGCAAGCCGCCTTCGAAGCCAAGATCGTTGAGCGCGTTGCACGCATTCGCGTCGGCAACCCGGAAGACGAAAACACCAACTTCGGCCCGCTGGTCAGCTTCGCCCACATGGAAAGCGTGCTGGGTTACATCGCCAAAGGTAAAGAAGAAGGCGCCCGCCTGCTGTGCGGCGGCGACCGTCTGACCGATGGCGACTTCGCCAAAGGCGCGTTCGTGGCACCCACCGTGTTCACCGACTGCACCGACGAGATGACTATTGTCCGCGAAGAAATCTTTGGCCCAGTGATGAGCATCCTCACCTACGAGACCGAAGAAGAAGTGATCCGCCGCGCCAACGACACCGACTTCGGCCTGGCCGCGGGCCTGGTGACCAAGGACCTGAACCGCGCCCACCGCGTGATTCATCAGTTGGAAGCCGGTATCTGCTGGATCAACGCCTGGGGCGAGTCCGACGCAAAAATGCCGGTCGGTGGCTACAAGCAATCCGGTGTTGGCCGTGAAAATGGCATCAGCTCGCTGAACAACTTCACCCGCATCAAATCGGTACAGGTTGAGCTGGGCGACTACGCCTCGGTGTTCTAAGCAACCCCACTCACCCCCCGTAGCAGCTGCCGAGCGCAAGCGAGGCTGCGTAGCGATCTCAAGGTCTGCTACGCAGCCCAACGCAGCCTCGTTCCTCGGCAGCTGCTACGACCAACTTTTACGAGGGTGCATTTCATGTCCCAAGAATACGACTACATCATTGTGGGTGCCGGCTCCGCCGGTAACACCCTGGCGACCCGTCTGACTGAAGACGAAGGCGTCACCGTCCTGCTGCTGGAAGCCGGCGGCCCAGACTATCGTTTTGACTTCCGCACCCAAATGCCGGCCGCCCTGGCGTTCCCGCTGCAAGGCCGCCGCTACAACTGGGCCTACGAAACCGATCCGGAGCCACACATGGACGGCCGCCGGATGGAATGCGGTCGTGGCAAGGGCCTGGGTGGCTCTTCCCTGATCAACGGCATGTGCTACATCCGTGGCAACGCCATGGACTACGACAACTGGTCGAAGCTGCCGGGCCTGGAAAGCTGGACTTACCTGGACTGCCTACCGTATTTCCGCAAAGCCGAAACCCGCGACATCGGCCCGAACGATTGGCACGGCGGCGATGGCCCGGTCAGCGTGACCACGCCAAAGGCCGGCAACAACCCACTGTTCCACGCCATGGTTGAAGCGGGCGTGCAAGCCGGTTACCCGCGCACCGTCGACCTGAACGGTTACCAGCAAGAAGGCTTCGGCCCGATGGACCGTACCGTCACGCCTAAAGGCCGTCGCGCCAGCACCGCGCGCGGTTACCTGGACACCGCCAAGAAGCGTTCCACGCTGACCATCGTCACCCACGCCCTCAGCGATAAAGTGCTGTTTGAAGGCAAGCGTGCCGTTGGTGTGCGTTACCTGATCGGTGCCGCCGAAGAGCGCGTTGAAGCCCGTGCGCGCAAAGAAGTCATCGTGTGCAGTGGCGCAATCGGTTCGCCGCAGCTGCTGCAACGCTCGGGTGTAGGCCCGTCGCAACTGCTGGAAAGCCTCGACATCCCGGTAGTCCACGACCTCCCTGGCGTTGGCGAAAACCTGCAGGATCACCTTGAGCTGTACCTGCAATACGCGTGCACTCAACCGGTGTCGCTGTACCCGTCGCTGCTCTGGTACAACCAGCCGGCCATTGGTGCCGAGTGGCTGTTCAACGGTACCGGCATCGGCGCCAGCAACCAGTTCGAAGCGGGCGGTTTTATCCGTACCCGTGAAGAATTCGAATGGCCGAACATCCAGTACCACTTCCTGCCGGTCGCGATTAACTACAACGGCAGCAACGGGGTGAAAGAGCACGGCTTCCAGGCGCACATGGGTTCCATGCGTTCGCCGAGCCGTGGTCGTATCCAGCTCAAGTCGAAGAACCCACGGGACTACCCGAGCATCCTCTTCAACTACATGGCCACCGAGCAAGACTGGCAGGAGTTCCGCGATGGCATCCGCCTGACCCGTGAAATCATGCAGCAGCCGGCACTGGACCAATACCGTGGCCGTGAAATCAGCCCAGGCATCGACGTGCAAACCGATGAGCAACTGGACAAGTTCATCCGCGAACACGCCGAAACTGCGTTCCACCCGTCCTGCTCGTGCAAGATGGGCACCGACGACATGGCGGTTGTGGATAGCGAGGGCCGTGTACATGGCATGCAAGGCCTGCGTGTGGTTGATGCGTCGATCATGCCGATCATCACCACCGGTAACCTGAACGCGCCGACGATCATGATCGCCGAGAAAATCGCCGACAAGATCCGTGGCCGCAAGCCGCTGCCGCGCAGTACTGCGGATTACTACGTAGCGGGCGATGCGCCGGTGCGTGGCAAGCCGTTGCGTGAAGTAGGGCCTACCGCGCAGTAACCGAAACCGATCATTCCCACGCTCCGCGTGGGAATGCATCCTGTGACGCTCCGCGTCACAACCTTCAAGAGCGTCCAGGACGGCATTCCCACGCAGAGCGTCGGAACGATCACCTATGCTAGCCTCTGAGGCTGCGCTGCGCTCACGGAGGTCCCAATGTTCGACGCCCACCCCATTCTCAAACAGCATTTCAGTGCCCTGCGCACCGCTGCCGAATTCTTCTCGCTGCGCTATGTACGCGAATCCGGCCAGTACCTGTCGGTCCGCAAGAACGTCGCCGAACCGCCACACCTGAACCACGACGAGGGCGTCATGCTCACCGTGCGTCTCAACGGGGTGGAGGCCTACGCCGCGACCAACGACATTTCCCTTTCAGGCCTGCAAGCCGCGCTGGGGCGCGCCGAGCAACAAGCCCGCCTGATCAAGCCCCATGCCTTGCTCGATCTGCGCGACCAACACGTCTCCAGTGACGTCGCCGACTACCTGTCGCCCGACCTCGACCAACCCTTCCCATCCCTGAGCGACTGCTACCAATTACTCGGCAGTGAGTCGGCTGCCGTGCCGAAAGACGAGCGCCTGGTGAATTGGGAAGTCAGCCTCGGCCTGACCCACGTCGAGCAGATCTACCTCAACAGTGCCGGCGCCGAACTGCGCCAGGCCCAGCGCTTCGTGTTCCCAGGGGTCAATGTCACGGCCTACGACAACAACGACAGCCAGACCCGCACCCTCGGCGGCAGCAACTTCGGCCAACAAGGCGGCTTTGACGTGATTCGCCGCTTCGGCCTGATCGGTGCTGCGCCACGGGTCGCCGACGAAGCCCTGCAATTGCTGCTCGCACCGAACACACCCCAAGGCCCGCGCGACCTGCTGTTGATGCCTGACCAGATGATCCTGCAGATCCACGAATCCATCGGCCACCCGCTGGAACTGGACCGCATCCTGGGCGATGAGCGCAATTACGCCGGTACCAGTTTTGTGAAGGCCAGCGATTTCGGTCACCTGCAATACGGCTCACCGTTGCTCAACGTGACCTTCGACCCGGATATCCCCGAACAGCTCGCCAGCTACGGCCATGACGACGAAGGAACCGCCGCCCGCAAACAATTCCTGATCCGCGAAGGGCTGCTGCTCAAACCGCTGGGTGGCGCGCTGTCGCAATACCGTTCGGGTATGAGCGGCGTGGCCAACAGCCGTGCCAGCAGTTGGAACCGACCGCCGATCGATCGCATGGCCAACCTGAATATCGAGGCGGGTGACAAGAGCCTCGCGCAGCTGATTGGCGGCATCGAGAACGGCATCCTGATGTCGACCAACCGTTCGTGGTCTATCGATGATGCGCGCAACAAGTTCCAGTTCGGCTGCGAATGGGGCCAGTTGATTGAAAATGGCGAGCTCAAGGGCGTGGTGAAAAACCCCAACTACCGCGCAATTTCCGCGCAGTTCTGGCGCAACCTCAGCGCCGTCGGCGATGCCAGTACCTTCAAGGTCCTGGGCACACCGAACTGCGGCAAAGGCGAACCCAACCAGGTGATCCGCGTCGGCCACGCCTCGCCGGCCTGCGTGTTCAGTAACGTCGATGTATTTGGGGGAGATGCCTGATGAACAACTTCAAGGCATTGGTGAATTGGCTCAAGCACGCCATCACCGACAAGGAACAATTTCACCTGGGCTACGCGGATGAATCCTCAGAGTTCGTGCGTTTCAACCACGCACAGGTGCGTCAGGCGGGCCAGGTGCAACAAGCCAGCCTCAATCTGAAACTGATCAACGATGGGCGCCATGCCGACCTGGGCATCACCCTCTCCGGCGAGCCGGAACTGGATCGCCAGCGCCTCGCCGATGGCTTGCAGCAGTTGCGTGAAACCTTGCCGCTGCTACCGCCGGACCCGTATCTGCTGCTGAACCACAACGCCTGGCAAAGCAACAATGAACAAACGCAGCCACTGCCGGAACTGGCCCAGGTTCTGGAAGACATCAGCCAGGCTGCAGACGGCGTGGACCTGGTGGGTTTCTACGCTGCCGGTCCCATCAGTCGTGGCTTTGCCAGTTCGAACGGAGCGTTTGGCTGGCATCAAGCCAACAGTTTCAACTTCGATTTCAGCCTGTTCCACGCCAATGGCGAAGCAGTGAAAGCCAGCTACGCCGGGCACACCTGGAACAGCGCCGAATTCACCACGCGCTTGCAGCAGGCTCGCGAACAGTTGGAGTTCCTCGGTCGCCCACTGCACAAACTGGCACCCGGGCAATACCGCGCCTACCTCGCCCCGGCAGCGCTGGAAGAAATCATCAGCATCATCACCTGGGGTGGTTTTTCCGCCCAGGCCATCGCCAGTAAAAGCAGCTCGCTGCAACGCCTGTACGCCGCAGAGCAGTCGCTGAGCCCACTGGTAACTCTCGATGAGCGAATCAGCGGATCCCTGAGCCAAGCGTTTTCCACCGAAGGCTACCCGCGCGGTGATGTCACGCTGATCAACGCGGGAGAGGCCGAAGGCCAACTGATCAATTCACGCAGCGCCGCCGAATACGGCCTGAGCACCAACGGCGCGAGCAGCGATGAATCCCCCAGTGCCTTGCAGATGGCGGCGGGCACCCTGGCCCAGGCCGATATCCTCAAGCAGTTGGGCACCGGGCTGTACATCAGCAACCTGTGGTACCTGAACTACTCCGACCTGCCGGCCGCGCGCCTGACCGGCATGACGCGCTTCGCCACATTCTGGGTGGAAGACGGCGAGATCAAGGCGCCGGTCAGCACCATGCGTTTTGATGACAGCGTCTATAACCTGCTCGGTTCCCAGCTCGAAGCCCTGACCGCTGATCGGGAACTGCTGCTATCGGCCAGCACTTACAGCCAGCGCAATACCGCTTCCAATCTATTGCCGGGGGCCTTGGTCAAACGCCTGACTTTGACCCTGTAAATATTGCGACGTAGCAGCGATCGAGTAGAACGAGGCTGCGTTCGACTGCTCAGCCGTTGTAAACCTGGCACCTCTTGGTGTCAGGCAGACCGCAACGCAGCCTCGCCAAGGCTCGACAGCTGCTACGCAATACTCCCTCCTACAGGGGAATACCCTGCGCTGCGACGAACCTTCCCTTCCTCCACGATTTGGCCGTTCGGCCTGTTGTTCCTCCGCAGATTCCTCGTTATAACAGTGAGTGGCACCTAGCCACGTCCGTGCGGTAACAATAATTCCTACCCCGCCGCCCTTAACCCACTTGAGACCAAGTGATGCATGACCTTGCCCGGGAAAGGGCAAGCTGGAGCGTTGACATGAACCATGGAAGTTTTGTCATTGAGAAGCTGTACAAGCACTACAACGTTCACATAGAGCAGTTGGGTAACGATCCGCAAAAGAAAACCGTCCTGATGGTCAATGGGGCGCTGTCCACCACCCGCTCGTTTGCGCGCACCAGCAAATGCCTGTCGGAACACTTCAATGTGCTGCTGTTCGACCTGCCGTTCTCCGGCTACTCGCGCGAACACAACACCGACCTGGACCTGGTGACCAAGGACGACGAGGTGCAAATCCTGCGCGCCCTGGTGGAGCGCTTCCAGGTCAACCATCTGGTGTCAGCTTCCTGGGGTGGCATTTCCACACTGCTGACCCTGGCCGACAACCCGCCCTCAATCGAAAGCTCGGTGGTAATGGCCCTGGCGCCTAACCTCAACCAGGCGATGCTCGACTATGTGGAGCGCGTGCGGGTGCTGATCGAGGCCGATGACAAGTCCGCCGTCGGACACTTGCTCAACGAAACGGTCGGCAAATACCTGTCGCCCCGCCTCAAGCGCAATAACCATCGGCACCTGTCGACCATGGCCACCACCGAGTACCGCCAGGCGCGCTTTCATATCCACCAAGTACTGGCGCTGGGCGATGGCAACTACCTGCCGGCACTCACCCAAATTGAAACGCCGGTGCATTTCCTCAACGGCACGCTAGACGAATACACCCCAGCCGCCGAGGCACTGTTGTTCAAGAAATACGTGGGGCGCAGCAGCTTTGCCGTCGCCGAACACACCGGCCATTTGCTGGACTTGGAGTCCCGCGAGGCTGCGTTGGCGGTGCACCGTGCGTTGTTGGATTTCCTGGTCGGCAAGGACGCGGCGTTGTCAGATATAGACGAACCGCCAGTGGGAAAAGGAGCGACGAATGGCGCATAATCGCCAACACATAGCCTGCTAACAAAAGGGTTCACATGCCGAATCGCGCCCCTCTCGATGCCAAGACCGCCCGCTGGCTCCCCTGGGTGGTCGCGATTGCCTTCTTCATGCAGTCGCTGGATGGGACGATTCTCAACACAGCACTGCCGGCCATGGCCCGGGACCTCGCGGAAAACCCGCTGCGCATGCAAGGGGTGGTGATCGCCTACATGCTCACCGTCGCCTTGCTGATCCCCGCATCGGGCTGGGTTGCCGACCGCTTCGGCACCAAGAAAATCTTCTTTGGCGCAATCATGCTGTTCAGCATCGGCTCGCTGCTGTGCGCCCTGTCCAGCAGCTTGACCATGCTGGTGGGCGCCCGGGTGATCCAGGGTTTGGGCGGCGCGCTGATGCTGCCGGTCGGGCGGCTTGTGGTGTTACGCGCTTATCCCCGATCCGAGCTGGTGCGGATCATGGGCTTCATTACCATCCCCGGCCTGCTCGGCCCGTTGCTTGGCCCGACCATGGGCGGATGGATGGTGCAATACCTGACCTGGCACTGGATCTTCCTGATCAACCTGCCGGTGGGCATGGTCGGCTGCTACGCCGTGTGGAAACTCATCCCTGACCTGCGCGGCAGCGAGCGCACGCGCTTTGATAGCGTGGGTTTCTTGCTGTTTGGCGCGGCGATGGTACTGATCACCATCGCCATGGAAGGCCTGGGCGAGTTGCACCTGCCGCACCTGCGGGTGATGTTGTTGCTGTTCGGCGGGCTGGCGTGTCTGGCGGCGTACTGGCTGCGCGCGGCTCATATCGATAACCCGCTGTTCTCGCCGGTGCTGTTCAAGACCCGGACCTTTGCCGTCGGCATTCTCGGCAACCTGTTCGCGCGGTTGGGCAGCGGCGCCTTGCCCTTCCTGGTGCCGCTGCTGTTGCAGGTAGCGTTGGGTTATTCGCCCTCGGAAGCCGGGATGAGCATGCTACCGCTGGCGGCGGCGGCAATGTTTGCCAAGTCCATCGCCCGCACCTTGATTGAGCGCCTGGGCTATCGCATCGTGCTGACCGGTAACACCTTGTTCCTTGGGATCATGCTGGCCAGCATGGGCCTGGTCAGCGAGCACACGCCCTACCCGCTGCTGCTGTGCATGCTGGCGGTCCTGGGGGCGATCAACTCCCTGCAATTTACCGCGATGAACACCGTCACCCTGATTGACCTCGACGACGCCCAGGCCAGCAGCGGCAACAGTTTGCTGTCGGTAGTGGCGCAACTGTCCTTGAGCCTGGGGGTGGCCTGCGCCGGTGCGCTGCTCGGCGGGTTTACCCTGGAGACCGGCAACGATGGGGTGGAAAGCGTGCTGGGCGCCTTCCAGTTGACCTTCCTCACGGTCGGCATCATGGCAATGCTGGCGGCGGCGATCTTCCTGCAACTGTCGCCCACCGACGGCAAAAGTGTGGTCAGCCGCGAGCACGATATCGAGCATTAACAGGCTTCCCGTCTAGAACTTGCAGGGAAAATCCTTCGAGACTGGTACACTGCGCAACATTTTGTTTTGCAGAGCCAGTCCCGTGACTACCATCGCCACCGCTTTTAATACTTTGCCGCTGTCCGCCGCCATGCTGGCTAACCTCGACTCGCTGGGTTATGTCGAGATGACGCAGATCCAGGCGCAAAGCTTGCCGGTGATCCTCAAAGGGCTGGACCTGATTGCCCAGGCCAAGACCGGCAGCGGCAAGACTGCCGCGTTCGGCATCGGCCTGTTGAACCCGATCAACCCGCGCTACTTCGGCTGCCAGGCCCTGGTGATGTGCCCGACGCGTGAACTGGCCGACCAGGTTGCCAAGGAAATCCGTCGCCTGGCCCGTGCCGAAGACAACATCAAGGTGCTGACCCTGTGCGGCGGCGTGTCCCTCGGGCCGCAGATCGCTTCCCTGGAACATGGCGCCCACGTCATCGTCGGCACCCCGGGCCGTATCCAGCAGCACCTGCGCAAAGGTTCGCTGGTACTGGACGGCTTGAACACGCTGATCCTCGACGAAGCGGATCGCATGCTCGACATGGGCTTCTACGACGCCATCGAAGACATCATCAGCAAGACTCCGCCGCGCCGCCAGACCCTACTGTTCTCGGCCACCTACCCGGTGAGCATCAAGCAGTTGGCCTCCAAGTTCATGCGTGCGCCGCAACAGGTGAAGGCCGAAGCGTTCCACTCCGATGACCAGATCGAGCAGCGTTTCTACGAGATCTCGCCAGAAGAGCGCATGGACGCCGTGACCAAAGTGTTGGCGCATTTCCGTCCGGCCTCGTGCGTAGCGTTCTGCTTTACCAAGCAGCAAGTACAGGAAACCGTCGACCACCTGACCTCCAAGGGCATTTCCGCCGTCGGCCTGCATGGCGACCTGGAACAGCGCGACCGTGACCAGGTACTGGCGATGTTCGCCAACCGCAGTACTTCGGTGCTGGTGGCTACCGACGTCGCAGCCCGTGGCTTGGACATTGACTCGCTGGACATGGTGATCAACGTCGAACTGGCCCGCGACTCGGAAATCCACATCCACCGTGTAGGCCGTACCGGCCGCGCGGGTGAAACAGGCATCGCTATCAGCCTGGTGGCACCGTCCGAAGCGCACCGTGCCCAGGCCATCGAACAGTTGCAGAAATCGCCGCTGAACTGGGACCAGTTGGACAACCTCAAGCCGCAGAGCGGTGGCCCGCTGCTGCCGCAGATGAGCACCCTGTGCATCGCCGCCGGGCGTAAAGACAAGGTTCGCCCAGGCGACATCCTCGGCGCGTTGACCGGTGAAGCCGGCATCCCGGGTGCCCAGGTCGGCAAGATCGCGATCTTTGACTTCCAGGCGTTCGTGGCCGTGGAGCGCGGGATCGCCAAGCAGGCGTTGCAGCGTTTGAATGACGGCAAGATCAAAGGCCGTTCGTTGCGCGTGCGTATCCTCTGAACCTGATCGTTCCCACGCTCTGCGTGGGAATGCATCCCGTGACGCTCCGCGTCACAAAGCGGACGCTGAGCGTCCATTGCGGTATTCCCACGCAGAGCGTGGGAACGATCTGATTAATGTGAGGATGTTGCTGTGCGCTCGACCGAAGTTGTGATCATTGGCGCCGGCGCCGCAGGCTTGATGTGCGCACTGACTGCCGCCGGGCGTGGGCGCAAGGTGATGTTGATCGACCATGCGAACAAGGCCGGTAAAAAGATCCTGATGTCGGGCGGTGGCCGCTGCAATTTCACCAATATGTACACCGAGCCTGCCAACTTCCTCTCGCACAACGCGCACTTCTGCAAGTCCGCCTTGGCCCGTTACACCCAGTGGGACTTCATTGGGCTGGTGGCCAAGCACGGCGTGCCGTACCACGAGAAGAAGCTCGGCCAGCTGTTCTGCGATAACAAGTCCAGCGACATCCTTGGCATGCTGCTGGACGAGTGCATCCAGACAGGCGTGAGCCTGCACCTGGACACCTCGATCGAGGAAATCGCCAAACTCGACAGCGGCTACCATCTGCAAACCACCCTGGGTGAGCTGCGTTGCGAATCCCTGGTAATTGCCACCGGCGGTCTGTCGATTCCGACCTTGGGCGCCACCGGTTTTGGTTATCAGGTTGCCAAGCAATTCGGCCATGAACTGCTGCCGACCCGCGCCGGGCTGGTGCCATTCACCATCACCGACCAGCTCAAGGATTTGTGCGGCGAGTTGTCCGGCACCTCCGTAGATTGCCTGGTCAGCTGCAACGACCAGAGCTTTCGCGAGAACATCCTGTTTACCCACCGTGGCCTGAGCGGGCCGGCGATCCTGCAGATTTCTTCGTACTGGGAATCCGGTGACACGGTTGAAATCAACCTGCTGCCCGACCACGACGCCCACACCTGGCTGCAACAGCAACAGGTCGAGCGCCCCAACAGCGAGCTGAAAACTCTGCTGGGCGAGATCTTCACCAAGAAAATGGCCAACCTGCTGGCCGAGACCTGGTTCGCGTCCAAGCCGATGAAGCAGTACACCCACGCTGAAATCGCCGACATCGCGCAAAAACTCGGCAGTTGGCAGTTGGTGCCTGCGGGCACCGAAGGCTATCGCACCGCCGAAGTGACGCTGGGCGGGGTTGATACTCGGGAAGTGTCGTCCAAGACCATGGAATCGCTGAAAAGCCCGGGCTTGTACTTTATCGGCGAAGTACTGGATGTGACCGGCCACCTGGGCGGGTTCAACTTCCAGTGGGCGTGGGCCTCAGGCTACGCCGCTGCGCAATACGCCTGACACACTCGGATTGATCGTTCCCACGCTCCGCGTGGGCATGCATCCCGGGACGCTCCGCGGCCCAAGAGCGGACGCAGAGCGTCCATGGCGGCATTCCCACGCAGAGCGTGGGAACGATCATCCAGTATTTGTGATTCCCAGGCTTGCCGTGACGTCACTGATGGCTCAATTTAGCGGCATCGTCCCGGAAGACACCAGACTTCATGTCATCGACCTCGTTCAAGCAGTCCATGCGGCGCCTGTGGGCGCTGGATAAATTCAGCTACAGCGTACGGGTATTCATCGCCCTCACCGGCAGTATGGCGTTGTGTTGGTATCAGGATGAAATGACGCTGCTGATCCCGCTGTTCCTGGGGATTATCGCCAGCGCCCTGGCCGAGACCGATGACAGCTGGCAAGGCCGCCTCAATGCCCTGGCGGTGACGCTGGTGTGTTTCAGCATCGCCGCGCTGTCGGTGGAGCTGCTGTTCCCCTACCCCTGGATTTTCGCGATCGCCCTGGCCCTGGCCAGTTTCTGCCTGACCATGCTCGGCGCCCTTGGCGAGCGCTACGGGGCGATTGCTTCGGCGACGCTGATTCTGTCGGTCTACACCATGATCGGCGTGGACCAGCGCGGTGGCGCCGTCACTGATTTCTGGCATGAGCCGCTGCTGCTGGTGGCCGGTGCCGCGTGGTATGGCGCGTTATCGGTGTTGTGGCAGGCGCTGTTTTCCAACCAGCCGGTGCAGCAGAGCCTGGCGCGCTTGTTCCGTGAATTGGGGCGTTACCTCAAACTCAAATCATCACTGTTCGAACCGATCCGCCAATTGGACGTAGAAGCGCGCCGCTTGGAGCTGGCCCAGCAAAATGGGCGTGTCGTTGCAGCGCTGAATGCGGCGAAAGAAATCATCCTGCACCGCGTCGGCAATGGTCGGCCGGGGTCGAAGGTCAGCCGTTACCTGAAGCTGTACTTCCTAGCCCAAGACATCCACGAACGCGCCAGCTCGTCCCACTACCCCTACAACGCCCTGGCCGAAGCCTTCTTCCACAGTGATGTGTTGTTCCGCTGCCAGCGCCTGCTGCGCCAGCAAGGCAAGGCTTGCCAAGCCCTGGCCGAATCGATCCAACTGCGCCAGCCATTCATTTATGACGACAGTTTCGCCGAAGCCCTGGGCGACCTGAACGCCTCGCTGGAACACCTGCGCATCCAGAGCAACCCGGCCTGGCGCGGCCTGCTGCGTTCGTTGCGCGCCCTGGCCGCCAACCTGTCGACCCTCGACCGCCTGCTCGGCGACGCCAGCAACCCCGACTCCCTGGCCGATGCGACCGACAGCAGCCTGCTGGACCGTGCACCGCGCAATCTCAAGGAAATGTGGACACGCCTGCGCACCCAACTGACCCCGACTTCATTGCTGTTCCGCCACGCCCTGCGCCTGCCGCTGGCGCTGAGTATCGGTTACGGCATGGTGCACCTGATCCACCCGTCCCAAGGCTACTGGATCATCCTCACCACCCTGTTCGTCTGCCAGCCGAACTACGGCGCCACGCGGCGCAAGCTCGGCCAGCGGATCATCGGCACCGCCATCGGCTTGACCGTGGCCTGGGCGCTGTTCGACCTGTTCCCAAGCCCGTTGGTGCAATCGCTGTTCGCTATCGCCGCAGGCCTGGTGTTCTTTATCAACCGCACCACCCGCTACACCTTGGCGACGGCCGCGATCACGCTGATGGTGTTGTTCTGCTTCAACCAGGTCGGCGACGGCTACGGGCTGTTCCTGCCACGCTTGTTCGACACCTTGCTCGGCAGCTTGATTGCGGGCCTGGCGGTATTCCTGTTCCTGCCGGACTGGCAAGGCCGACGCCTGAACAAGGTGCTGGCCAACACCCTGACCTGCAACAGCATTTATCTGCGGCAAATCATGCAGCAATACGCTGCCGGCAAGAGCGACGACCTAGCTTACCGCCTGGCCCGGCGCAATGCGCACAACGCCGATGCGGCGCTGTCCACCACCCTGGCCAATATGCTGATGGAGCCGGGGCACTTTCGCAAAGAGGCGGATGTGGGCTTCCGCTTCCTGGTGCTGTCGCACACCTTGCTCAGCTACCTGTCGGGGCTCGGGGCACATCGCGAAACGCAGCTACCGGCGGAAGTACGCGAGCATTTGATCGACGGCGCCGGCAATACTTTGGCGGCGAGCATCGACGAAATAGCCACAGGGCTGGCCAACAAGCAGCCGATCGCGATTCAGAGCGATGCCGAGGAAGCGATGGCTGCGGAACTGGAGCAGATGCCGGATGAGATCGATGAAGGGCAGCGGTTGGTGCAGACACAGCTGGCGCTGATCTGTCGGCAGTTGGGGCCGTTGCGCACGTTAGCTGCGCATCTGATCAAAGATACCAGCGAGGCTTAAATCGCCATCGCAGGCCGCTACATCCCGTGCTCTTTCATCAATCGTGCATAACTGCCATCAACCTTCATCTTGGCAATCTCCCGGTCGAAACCAGCGACGATCTGCGCATGCTCGGGGTTCTTCAGGCTGACCAGGATATGCAGGCTGTTCTCACTCAACGGCTTATCCAGAAACTCCACCGCGTTACGCACCCGGGGTGACTCGCGCGCCAAGTAGTAGCGGGCGACATACTCATCTTCCAACGTCAGCCTTACGCGCCGCGCCGCGAGCATGCGCACGGCCATGGCGAAGTTATGCACAGGCACTTTCTCCAACTGTGCATCCTGGTCGAACGCCGCCGAATAGGCATACCCGCGCACCACGGCGATGGGCTCGCCGTGCAGTTGTTCCAGGTTCTGATAATCGAGGGTGTCGTCACGGCGCTTGATAAAACGCACACGGTTCAGCAGGTATTCGCCGGAGAACTGCCCCAACTGCGTACGGGAATCGTCGTACCAGGCGTTGATCAGCACGTCGTAGCGGCCATCGCCTACGCCCATCAGCGCGCGCGCCCAGGGCACCTGCTCGAAATCGGTGGCGTAGCCCGCGCGGGCCAAAGCCGTGGTGACGATATCAGTGGCCAATCCACCATTGACCAAGGTCGCATCAGTAAAGGGTGGCCAGGCATCCGCCACCAGGCGCAGGCGCTGTGCGAACGCCGGTTGGGCCAGCAACAACACTGCGATCAAAGCAACGGCACGAGAAAATCGCGGCATGCTCAAGGTCCTTGGCGGGCAGGCGATGGCCTGATAACAGTAGCTCATCAATGAGTCTGCATTGCAGATTACACAAAGAAGCCGGCGGCGATCACACTCAATGATGGCAAATTGACGCCATTCACAAAAATGCCGAATTTAGACAGCGGTGCCCGTCGCGCTTACTATCCGGAACAGACATTAATAAGAGAACTCACCATGACAGTTGATTGGGTCTGCAAACATCACGATGACCTCGGCAAGGAGCAGTTGTACGCGATCCTGCGCCTGCGCAGCGACGTCTTTGTCGTCGAGCAGAAGTGCGCTTATCCGGACCTCGATGGGCAGGATCTTTCAGGTGATACCCACCACTTGATGGCCTGGCAGAACGATGAGCTGGTGGCTTACCTGCGCCTGCTGGACCCGGAGTCCCAAGGCGGCGACGTGGTGATTGGCCGGGTCATCGTTGCGCCGGTGGCGCGCGGCACCGGGCTGGGGCATCAGATGATGGAAGAGGCCCTCAAGGAGATTGGCGATATCTGGCCCGAGACGCCGATCTTTCTGTCAGCCCAGGCACATTTGCAGGGGTATTACGCGCGGTATGGGTTTGTGGTGACGGGTGAGGAATATCTGGAGGATGACATTCCTCACATCGGTATGCGTCGAGCTTAAATTTCGTAGCAGTTGTCGAGCTTTAGCGAGGCTGCGTCGGTAGCACCGCCTGATTGAGTCAGGCTCAGTACCGAGCGCGCCCAACGCAGCCTCGCTGGCGCTCGACAGCGGCTACGGGATAGGTATCAGGGGTAATCCAATACTTGCTTGATCTGACTGAGATTGGCCTCAATCCACCCCCGATCAATCGCCCCCCAACTGTGAATCCGATAGTGCCCGGCATGATTGCGGGCACCGTCTTCCTGCTCGAACACGCACACGATATCCAGGTCGGCCAACGCCGCAATCGTGTCCTGCGCCGTGCGCCGGGGCATGCCGGTGGCCTCGGTCAACGCCGGGACGCTGCTGGCCTGTCGGCTGTCGATCAGGTACGCCACGTACAGGCGGCGATAGAAACTGCTTTTGGTCTTGCTCACGTCCATGGTCGATCGCCTGGTGAGGTTAGGGCTTGCCCTGCAAGTCGCGATACGTGAGGTACACCCGCAGGTCGAATTCCACCTGATGGTAGCCCGGCATCATGTATTCACAGAGTTTGTAGAACGCCTTGTTGTGATCCGACTCCTTGAAGTGCGCCAGTTCGTGCACCACGATCATGCGTAGAAATTCCGGTGCGGCCTCCTTGAACAACGAGGCAATGCGGATCTCTTTCTTGGATTTCAGATTGCCGCCCTGCACGCGTGAAATCGTGGTGTGCAAACCCAAGGCACGATGGGTCAGGTCCAGGCGGTTATCGAACAACACTTTGTCGATGGCCGGCGCGTTGCGCAGGTGTTCCTGCTTCAAGGCCAGAGCGTAGCCGTACAACGCCTTGTCACTCTGCACCGTGTGGCGCTCGGGGTAACGCTGCTCCAGGTAGGCGCTCAACTGGTCCTTGGCGATCAATTGGCGCACTTGCTCCTGGAGAGCTGCGGGGTAAGCCTGGAGGTATTTCAGCGCGGTCATGGGGTCTGCAACAGGGTTCGAATGGGCGCCAGTGTAGCGAATTCAAAGCAGGCGGGGGTGGGCCCAGGCCGTCATTTCCTCGGCCATCAGCGGCTGCGCCGCCCACGGCCCCTGGATAAACGCGCAACCATTGGCCTTGAGCCACTGGGACTGTTTCAGCGTTTCCACGCCCTCAGCGATCACCACCACATCGAAATGCCCGCACAGCTGAATGATGCTGCGGGCCATCGCCGCGTCCCGCACCGAGCCCGGCAGGCGGGCCACCAGCTGTGGGTCCAACTTGAGCGTATCGAACTCAAGGTCTCGCAGATGCGCCAAGGAGCAATGACCGGAACCAAAGTCATCCAGGGCGATACGTATACCGATTTGGCGCAACAACTTGAGCTGCTTGGTCGACTCTTCAAGGTTACTCATCAGACTGTCCTCGCTGATTTCCACCTCCAACTGCTGGCCCTGCAACCCATGTCGTTCAAGTACCTGCTGCAGTTGGCTTGCAAGGTTTGGCATATTGAACTGACTACTGCTCAGGCTCACGCTCAGCACCAGCGCCTCATCGAAAGTGGTTTGCCAGGCTTGGCGCTGGGCCGCGACTTGCTGGTAGATCCAGGCACTCAGTTGGCTGATCAGCCGCGCTTCTTCCAGCAACGGCAAAAACAAACCCGGCGGCACATCGCCAACGCTTGGGTGCTGCCAACGCAACAGCGCCTCGACGCCACGCAAGCGTCCATCCTCCAGTGACACTTGGGGCTGGTACACCAGTGTGAAATCCTTGTTCTTGATGGCGGTACGCACACTGTCTTCGAGCATCAGCCGCGAACGGGCGCGACCGTTCATTTCCTGATCGTAATAGCGATACTGCTGACGCCCTGCACGCTTGGCTTCGTACATGGCGATATCCGCCGCCCGCAGCAGACCGTTCAAATCCGAGCCACATTCCGGGAAGGTCGCAATGCCGATGCTGACCCCCAACATCACATCCAAACCGTCGACCTGCTGACACACAGACACCCGTTCGATGAGTTTTTCCGCAATTTTTGCAGCCTGCTCCGGAAACTCCAACTCCAGCAACGCGGTGAACTCATCCCCGCCCATACGTCCCAGAGTGTCGGAGGAACGTAAACATGTCTGCATTTGCTCCGACACCCAGCGCAGTACCCGATCCCCCGCATCGTGGCCCAGCGAGTCGTTGACCCGCTTGAAACCATCAAGATCCAGGTACAACAACACCAGCGACTGCTCGTTACGCTCGCTGCGCAGCAGGGTGTTCTCCACCACCTGATGGAAACCACGCCGATTCAACAACCCGGTCAGTGGGTCGGTAACGGCCTGGAACTCCAGCTGCTGATGCAAATGGCGCACCTCGGACATGTCCAGCACCGTCACGACCATGGCCTTCTGCTCAGCGGGCAAAGGTGCGCAGGACAAGGCCACCGGCACCTGTTGGCCGCGACCCGTGCGCAAAATGGCATCGTGCTGGCGCCACGTATCACCCTTGCGGTACGCCTCGTACATCGGGAAACCCAACCAGGCGGGCACATGGGGTTTTTGCAGGAAACTCAAGAAACTCTCACCCTGCAACTCAGCCATCGTCGCGTTAAGCAGCCGCGAAATAGCCGGGTTGGCGTACTGAATCACACTGCTCTCGCCCACCACCAGAATGCCCTCGGCGGCGTTGTCCAGCACCGAGGCATTAAAGGCCCGAGCGGACTCCAGGTCCTGGCTAAGGCGCTGCAAAGCCCGGCGATTACGTTGGTGCTCCAGCAGAGCCTGGACCTTGGGCTTGAGGATATGCGGGTCAAAGGGCTTGAACAGGTAATCAATTCCGCCGCTGGCATAACCTTCCAGCACCGCGGCGGGCGATTGAGCATTAGCCGTGAGAAAGATAATGGGCGTCATGCACGTACGCTGGCTGCCACGCATCAGGCGTGCCACTTCAAAGCCATCCATGCCAGGCATCCGCACATCCAGCAATACCAGGTCGACCTCGTGTGCGAGCAGTAATTCCAAAGCTTCCAGCCCGGAACCTGCGGTCATCACCCGCCAGTCTTCACACTGCAAAAGCGCACGCATGCTGATGAGGTTTTCCGGGTAGTCATCGACCACCAGAAGAACCGAAATACCGTCGCCGGGGTGTGGAGCGCAATCCATGCTACGTCTCTTCCTTAAGGAGTTGCACCGGTCACTTCTGATAGAAAAACCGGACAAACATTGAGGCCTCACTCTAGCCCCGGTTCAAAAAAATCAGAAGTAACGTGGCTGCCATCATTGCGCCAAAGCCCAGGAAGCCGACTAACGGTCAGGCCCTACAGCCCACGGTTCATGGGAAACATGGCTTTTTGGCATTCCTCTGACGCCAATAAATTGCCAGCGACTCGTTAACAACCCAGCGAGCACCGCCTATAAAGAACCTGTGCAGCCCTCGGGCTAAAGCCTTCACCCTCTGTAAAAAGGCCAACACCATGATCGACCTTTCCACCTGGAACCTGAGCATCCCTGTCGGCTCGCCACCTGCGACCATCGACACGCCGAAGCTGCTGAGCGGCTTCAAGGATCAATATTTCCAGGCCAAAGGCAGCAACGTGCAATTCTGGACACCGGTCACCGGCACCCGCACCGAAAACGCCATCTACCCCCGCAGTGAACTGCGCGAGACCTATGCCGATGGGCGTCTGCGCAACTGGACCTATCCCGACGCCGACAACTTCCTGCGCGCTACCTTGGCGGTGAATCAAGTGCCCTCCAGCGGCAAAGTCGTCATCGGGCAAATTCACGCCTATGACAGCCAAAAGCCGCTGATCAAGCTGGAGTATCAATTCAAGGAAAAGACTCAGAGCGGCAACATCGTCGCCAAGGTCCGCATGCGCCCGGATGACGGCGAAGGCCGCGTGATAACCATCGCGTCAGATGTACCGCTGGAGAAAAGCTTTACCTACGTGATCAACCTCAATAAGGCCGGGCTACTGAGCGTGTACGCCGCAGACGGTGAATGGAACGAGCGCATTGGCGCAGCGTGGGGCGCCAAGCAGCTGTATTTCAAGGCTGGGGTGTACGTGCAGGACAACAGTGGGAACAGCAAGGAAGGCGCCCGGGTGACGTTTGCGAAGTTGGATATTGATCACGACTGACACAGCCTGATCAAATCCCAGCCACAAAAAAGCCCGCATCACTGCGGGCTTTTTTAAACGACCGAGGCTTAGTTCACCTTAGCGTTCAACTCACCTTTCAAATAACGCTGGTACATCGCTTCCAACGAGATCGGCTTGATCTTCGAAGCATTACCCGCAGTACCAAACGCTTCATAACGCGCGATACACACATCACGCATCGCCGTCACGGTGGCGCCGAAGAATTTACGTGGGTCAAATTCGCTCGGGTTGGTGGCCATCAGGCGACGCATCGCACCGGTGGACGCCAGACGCAGGTCGGTGTCGATGTTGACCTTGCGCACGCCGTACTTGATGCCTTCAACGATTTCTTCAACCGGCACGCCGTAGGTTTCTTTGATGTCGCCGCCGTACTGGTTGATGATCGCCAGCCACTCTTGCGGTACCGAGGAAGAACCGTGCATCACCAGGTGGGTGTTCGGGATGCGTTTGTGGATTTCCTTGATGCGGTCGATGGCCAGCACGTCGCCGGTAGGCGGCTTGGTGAACTTGTAGGCGCCGTGGCTGGTGCCGATGGCGATGGCCAGGGCGTCAACTTGGGTCTTCTTCACAAAGTCAGCGGCTTCTTCCGGGTCGGTCAGCATCTGGCTGTGATCCAGCACGCCTTCAGCGCCGATGCCGTCTTCTTCGCCGGCCATACCGGTTTCCAGCGAACCCAGGCAGCCCAGCTCGCCTTCAACCGACACACCACAGGCGTGAGCCATGGCGACAGTTTGTTGGGTAACGCGGACGTTGTACTCGTAGTCAGTCGGGGTCTTGCCGTCTTCGCCGAGGGAACCGTCCATCATCACCGAGCTGAAGCCCAGTTGGATGGAGCGCTGGCACACGTCAGGGCTGGTGCCGTGGTCCTGGTGCATGCACACCGGGATGTGTGGGAACTCTTCGATCGCGGCGAGGATCAGGTGACGCAGGAATGGGGCACCGGCGTATTTGCGGGCACCGGCCGAAGCCTGGACGATCACTGGGGAGTCGGTCTTGTCAGCGGCTTCCATGATGGCGCGCATCTGCTCAAGGTTGTTGACGTTAAAGGCTGGGACGCCGTAGCCGAACTCGGCTGCGTGGTCCAGCATTTGACGCATGCTGATAAGTGCCATTGTGTTGTCTCTCCCGATCGAGGGTCGTTAATCGTGCAAGCCTGCCGTAGCGGCGGCTGCTATTCAAGTTATTGCAGATCAAGGGGTTGAGCCTTGTGCTGCTGAATCGTTATTGCTGTCAGGCTTACGGCGCTTTGCAGCCACGCCCAATCAAATCGTCGGTGGCGACCCAGTAAATCAGGCCTTCCTCACCTTTTGTGTGAAACGCTAGCTGGTCGTTGCTATACAGCACACCCGAGGCAGCAACGTCCTGCTTGAGGCGGTAAACCTGGTCCGATCCGCCGAGGCGTACATCCACCTCGGAACGGGCCGCGTTGGCAAAGCGCCAGTTGACCTGGGCCTTGCTGTCGCAGGTCCAAGTGGTCCACTTGTCAGCAGGCTCTGCCTTGTTGAACATGTTCATGCTGCTGCATCCGGCCAACAAGGCCAGGGCTGCCAGGGCGAAAACGCCTTTCATTGCCAATCCTCGAACGACAGCCCAAGGGCCGCCACTGCTGTCGGTTAGTTGATCAGACCCATCAAGGGCAACCCTGTTCCTGACCGTTGGGCGCGGCGTCGTATTTCTCCAGCCGCTCGTTGCCGATGCGCTTGTTGATCACCGGCATGGTCTCGGCTTGCCAGTCAGCCTGGTAGCAGCTTTTTTTCTGCGCAGGCCCAGACTTTTCAGCCTCGGACACCGCGTTAGGCGTGCTGCCGCAGCCGGCCAACAGGCCCGCTGCGATCACCAGTGCCAACGACTTGATCATGGGAATGCTCCTTTTCCTGATCGCGAGCCTCAGCCCTTGGCTCGGGTTTCCAGGACTTCAACGGCCGGCAGAACTTTGCCTTCGACGAATTCAAGGAATGCGCCACCACCGGTAGAAATGTAGGAGATCTGGTCAGCAACGCCATATTTATCGATGGCCGCCAGGGTGTCGCCGCCGCCGGCAATGGAGAATGCCGAACTTTCTGCGATGGCCTTGGCCAACACTTTGGTGCCGTTGCCGAACTGGTCGAACTCAAACACGCCGACCGGGCCGTTCCACAGGATGGTCTTGGACGACTTCAGCAGTTCAGCGAAGTTGGCGGCAGTTTGTGGGCCGATATCCAGGATCATGTCGTCAGCAGCCACGTCAGCAATGAGCTTGACGGTGGCTGCGGCGCTTTCAGCGAATTCCTTGGCGACGACCACGTCCACCGGCAGCGGCACACTGACCTTCGCGGCAATGGCGCGGGCGGTGTCCAGCAGATCGGGTTCATACAGGGACTTGCCTACCGGATGGCCAGCAGCCGCCAGGAAGGTGTTGGCAATGCCGCCGCCGACGATCAGTTGGTTGCAGATCTGGCTCAGGCTGTTGAGCACGTCCAGCTTGGTGGAGACTTTGGAGCCGGCAACGATGGCAGCCATCGGTTGGGCCGGTGCGCCCAGGGCCTTGCCCAGCGCATCCAATTCAGCAGCCAGCAGCGGGCCAGCAGCAGCAACCTTGGCGAACTTGGCCACGCCGTGGGTCGAACCTTCGGCGCGGTGAGCAGTGCCAAAAGCGTCCATCACGAACACGTCGCACAGGGCCGCGTATTGCTGGGCCAGTTCGTCGCTGTTCTTTTTCTCGCCTTTGTTGAAGCGCACGTTTTCGAACAACACGATGTCGCCAGCTGCAACAAAGACGCCACCCAGGTAATCAGCCACCAGCGGCACATCACGGCCCAGGGCCTTGCTCAGGTAATCGGCAACAGGCTTGAGGCTGTTTTCGGCGGAGAACTCACCTTCGGTCGGACGACCCAGGTGGGAGCAGACCATCACGGCCGCGCCTTTTTCCAGGGCCAGCTTGATGGTCGGCAGCGAGGCCAGGATTCGCGCATCGCTGGTGACAACACCGTCCTTGACTGGGACGTTGAGGTCTTCGCGAATCAGTACGCGCTTACCTTGCAGATCGAGGTCGGTCATCTTCAACACGGTCATGGGTCGCAGTTCCTGAATTACTGTTGAGGTTGTTTAGAAGCGATGTGCAGATAATGTTCCGCAACATCCAGCATTCGGTTGGCAAAACCCCATTCGTTATCGAACCAGGCCAGGATGTTCACCAGCCTGGGGCCGGAAACGCGGGTCTGGCTGGCATCGACAATCGCCGAATGCGGGTCATGGTTGAAATCACAGCTGGCGTGCGGCAACTCGGTGTAGGCCAGCAAACCTTTGAGCGGGCCGCTGGTGGCGGCGTCGCGCAGGATCCGGTTGACCTCAGAGGCATCGGTGTCGCTGACGGTTTGCATGGTGATGTCCAGGCAGGACACGTTCACCGTCGGCACCCGTACGGCTTTGGCCTGAATTCGCCCGGCAAGTTCCGGCAACAGTCGCTCGATGCCCCGGGCCAGGCCGGTCGATACCGGAATCACCGACTGGAAGGCCGAACGCGTACGGCGCAGGTCTTCGTGGTGATAGGCGTCAATTACCGGCTGGTCGTTCATGGCCGAGTGAATCGTGGTGATCGACACATAATCCAGGCCGATCGCCTGATCCAGCAGGCGCAACAACGGCACGCTGCAGTTGGTGGTGCAGGAAGCGTTGGACACCAGCAGCTCATTGCCAGTCAGGCAATCCTGGTTGATGCCGTAGACGATGGTGGCGTCGACATCCGCCTCGCTGGCCATCGGCTGGGAAAACAGCACACGCGGTGCACCGGCGTCGAGAAAACGCTGGCCATCGGCACGAGTGTGATAGACACCAGAACATTCCAGCACCAGGTCGACGCCCAATGCTTTCCAGTCGATGCCTTCGGGGGTGGCACTGCGCAAGACCTGCACGCAATTGCCATTGATATGCAGACAGTCGCCATCGACCCGCACCTCACCGGGGAACCGGCCATGGGTGGAGTCAAAGCGCGTCAGGTATTCGATGCTGGCCATGTCGGCCAAATCGTTAATTGCAACAATTTCAAACCCGGCCGCCGCCCCTCGCTCGAACAGAGCACGCAAGACGCAACGACCAATGCGGCCGTAGCCGTTGAGTGCAACTTTGTAGGGACGCGGTTGAGGCATGGGGTTCTCGATCAATGTTAGTTCGGTGTTGAATGTTCTGACGCCATCGCGGGCAAGCCCGCTCCCACATTTAGACCGCGATCCAATGTGGAAGCGGGCTTGCCCGCGATAGCGCCAGTACAGACAACGCAGACTGACTTAGTCTTCCAGCAGCTCTTCAGCCTGACCCAGGATATTTTCCAGGGTGAAACCGAACTCTTCGAACAACGCCGGCGCCGGCGCCGACTCACCGTAGGTGGTCATGCCGATCACGCGGCCTTCCAGGCCCACGTACTTGTACCAGTAGTCGGCGTGAGCGGCTTCGATGGCGATACGCGCGCTGACTTGCAACGGCAGAACCGATTGCTTGTAACCGGCGTCCTGAGCTTCGAACACGCTGGTGCATGGGATCGAAACCACACGCACCTTGCGACCTTGCTCGGTCAGCTTGTCGTAGGCCTGAACGGTCAGGCCGACTTCGGAACCGGTGGAGATCAGGATCAGCTCCGGCTCGCCGGCGCAGTCTTTCAGCACATAACCGCCACGGGCGATGTCGGCGATCTGCGCGTCGCTACGCACTTGGTGCTGCAGGTTCTGACGCGAGAAGATCAGCGCCGAAGGGCCGTCCTTACGCTCGATGGCATGCTTCCAGGCCACTGCAGATTCCACCGCGTCGGCTGGGCGCCAGGTATCCAGGTTCGGCGTGGTACGCAGGCTGGTCAGTTGCTCGACCGGCTGGTGCGTCGGGCCGTCTTCGCCCAGGCCGATGGAGTCGTGAGTGTAGACATGGATCACACGCTTCTTCATCAGCGCAGCCATACGCACGGCGTTACGCGCGTATTCCATGAACATCAGGAAGGTCGCACCGTAAGGCACCAGGCCGCCGTGCAGGGACACACCGTTCATGATGGCGCTCATACCGAACTCGCGCACGCCGTAGTACATGTAGTTGCCGCTGGCGTCTTCAGCCGAGACACCTTTGCAACCTTTCCACAGGGTCAGGTTGGAACCGGCCAGGTCAGCCGAGCCGCCAAGAATCTCAGGCAGCAGCGGGCCGAAGGCGTTCAGGGCGTTCTGGCTGGCTTTACGGCTAGCGATGGTCTCGCCCTTGGCCGCAACTTCGGCGATGTAGGCCGAGGCTTTCTCCGAGAAGTCGGCAGGCAGGTCACCGGCGAGGCGACGAACCAGTTCGTTGGCAAGCGTCGGGAACTCGGCGGAGTAGGCAGCAAAACGCTGGTCCCACTCGGCTTCGGTTGCCAGGCCTTTTTCCTTTGCATCCCACTCGGCGTAGATGTCGGCCGGGATTTCGAACGGGCCGTGGTTCCACTTCAGCGCAGCACGGGTCAAAGCGATTTCCGCGTCACCCAGTGGGGCGCCGTGGCAGTCTTCTTTACCTTGCTTGTTCGGCGAGCCGAAACCAATGGTGGTCTTGCAGCAGATCAGGGTCGGCTGCTCGCTCTTGCGCGCGGTGTCGATGGCGGTCTTGATCTCTTCCGGATCGTGGCCGTCAACGTTGCGGATCACCTGCCAGTTGTAGGCTTCGAAACGTTTTGGGGTGTCATCGGTGAACCAGCCTTCGACTTCGCCATCAATGGAGATGCCGTTGTCATCATAGAAGGCAATCAGCTTGCCCAGGCCCAGGGTACCGGCCAGGGAAGCGACTTCGTGAGAAATGCCTTCCATCATGCAGCCATCACCTAGGAACACATAGGTGTGGTGATCGACGATGTCGTGGCCAGGGCGGTTGAACTGCGCGCCCAATACTTTTTCAGCCAGTGCGAAGCCAACAGCGTTGGCCAGGCCTTGGCCCAGGGGACCGGTGGTGGTCTCGACGCCTGGGGTGTAGCCGAATTCCGGGTGACCCGGGGTACGGCTGTGCAGTTGACGGAAGCTCTTGAGGTCATCAATGGTGACGTCGTAGCCGGTCAGGTGCAGCAGCGAGTAGATCAACATCGAGCCATGGCCGTTGGACAGCACGAAGCGGTCACGGTCGGCGAACGATGGGTTGCTCGGGTTGTGTTTCAGGTAGTCACGCCAAAGTACTTCGGCGATATCCGCCATGCCCATCGGGGCACCGGGATGGCCGCTGTTGGCTTTTTGCACGGCATCCATGCTGAGGGCACGAATGGCGTTGGCACGCTCACGACGGCTGGGCATCGCTGATCTCCTGGGGTTTGCTGAAAAGAAACGGAAAAAAGGACCGGCATTTTCCCTCAGCCACCGCCTGCGGGCAATGACAGATAGTCACTTGAGGGTGTTTTTCCTGTGCTTTGGGCGCCATTCCCTTGCAGAAACCGGCCACCGGTTCGTCTAAAGGTTATAGCGGCTGCTTATAACCGCCACTTATCGATCAATATCAAAACTTTTTGATATTGATCTTGCAGGAACTTCCACCCGTCACTAGACTGCTGGCCTTATGAACCTACCCGTGCCCTCCCTACGCCCCGACGACGGCGATGAGCTAGCAGCCTTGTGCAAGGCCGCTGGTGATCCGTTGCGTCTGAACGTATTGCGTGCGCTGGCCAACGACTCTTTCGGCGTACTGGAGCTGGCGCAGATCTTCGCCATCGGCCAGTCCGGCATGAGTCACCATTTAAAGGTACTGGCCCAGGCCGACCTGGTGGCTACCCGCCGCGAAGGTAATGCAATTTTTTACCGCCGTGCCCTGCCCCATACCGACCTGCTCGGCGGCAAGCTGCACGCCGCCCTGCTCGAAGAAGTGGACGGACTGAGTCTGCCGACTGACGTGCAATCGCGTATCAGCCAAGTCCACGGGCAGCGCGCCGCCGCCAGCCAGGACTTTTTCTCACGGGTCGCCGATAAGTTTCGCGCCCAACAGGACCTGATCGCAGGCCTTGCCCAATACCGCGAAAGCGTACTGGCGTTGTTGGACAAACTGAGCTTCAGTCATTCAGCCACCGCCTTGGAAGTCGGCCCCGGGGATGGCGGTTTCCTGCCGGAACTGGCAAGCCGCTTTCAACAGGTCACGGCGCTGGACAACAGCCCGGCAATGCTCGAGTTGGCGCGCCAGCTCTGCGAGCGTGAAGCACTGGGCAATGTCAGCCTGCAGTTGGCGGACGCCTTGAATGACACCAGCCTGCAGGCCGATTGTGTGGTGCTGAACATGGTCTTGCACCATTTCGCTGCCCCCGCCGACGCCCTCAAACAAATGGCCGGTTTGCTGCACCCCGGCGGTAGCCTGCTGGTTACGGATTTATGCAGCCACAACCAGAATTGGGCCAAGGAGGCCTGCGGTGATCTCTGGTTGGGTTTTGAACAGGACGATCTGGCCCGTTGGGCCACCGCTGCGGGACTCGTTCCCGGGGAAAGCCTCTATGTAGGTTTACGTAATGGTTTCCAGATCCAGGTCCGCCATTTTCAGCGACCGGCTGGCGACACTCACCATCGGTAAATATCAGGAAAACATCGAGATGAGCGAATACTCCCTCTTCACCTCCGAGTCCGTGTCTGAAGGGCATCCGGACAAAATCGCCGACCAGATTTCTGACGCGGTGCTGGACGCCATCATTGCTGAAGACAAGTTCGCCCGTGTGGCGTGCGAGACTCTGGTGAAAACCGGTGTAGCGATCATCGCCGGCGAAGTCACCACTTCTGCCTGGGTTGACCTGGAGCAGATCGTTCGTGACGTGATCACCGACATCGGCTACACCAGCTCCGACGTCGGTTTCGACGGTGCGACCTGCGGCGTGATGAACATCATCGGCAAGCAGTCGCCTGACATCAACCAGGGTGTCGACCGTGCCAAACCTGAAGATCAGGGCGCCGGCGACCAAGGCCTGATGTTCGGCTACGCCAGCAACGAAACCGACGTGCTGATGCCGGCACCGATCACTTTCTCGCACCAGCTTGTACAACGTCAGGCTGAAGCCCGTAAATCCGGCCTGCTGCCGTGGCTGCGCCCGGACGCCAAGTCCCAGGTAACTTGCCGCTATGAAGGCGGCAAAGTCGTGGGTATCGACGCCGTTGTGCTGTCGACCCAGCACAACCCGGAAGTTTCCTACGCCGACCTGCGTGAAGGCGTGATGGAACTGATCGTCAAGCACGTACTGCCTGCCGAACTGCTGTCCAAGGACACTCAGTTCCACATCAACCCGACTGGCCAGTTCATCATCGGTGGCCCGGTAGGCGACTGCGGCCTGACCGGTCGCAAGATCATCGTCGACAGCTACGGCGGCATGGCTCGTCACGGCGGTGGCGCGTTCTCCGGTAAAGACCCATCCAAGGTTGACCGCTCGGCCGCCTACGCTGGTCGTTACGTAGCCAAGAACATCGTCGCAGCCGGCCTGGCCGAGCGTTGCGAGATCCAGGTTTCCTACGCTATCGGCGTGGCCCAGCCTACGTCGATCTCGCTGAATACCTTCGGCACCGGCAAGATCAGCGATGACAAGATCGTCAAGCTGGTGCGTGAGATCTTCGACCTGCGTCCTTACGCGATCACCACCATGCTCGACCTGCTGCACCCGATGTACCAGGAAACCGCAGCCTACGGTCACTTCGGGCGCACCCCTGCGCAGAAGACCGTCGGCGACGACACCTTCACCACGTTTACCTGGGAAAAAACCGACCGCGCCAACGACCTGCGCATCGCTGCCGGTCTGTAATCGCTCACGGCACACAAGGCCCCGCCGGGTTTTCCCGGCGGGGCTTTTTATTGCAAGGTGATTTACCGGGCGATCTTCACACTTTTTGGATCCAAACCTTGCGGGCCAAATGATGGCCCTCTAGAATCCGCGCCCTCTCGGGCCATTCACCTTACTTGGATATTGCCCTGCGCCAGCCCGGGATAGCTAAACGCGCAGGCAATCGAACATTGAGGTTTTTCATGCGCATTTCCACGCTCGCCCCTGCCGCCCTTCTGCTCAGCCTGTTCGCCCTGCCAGCTCACGCTGCCGACTTGAGTGCACTGGGTGGCGCCCTGAGTTCCCAACTGGGTGACAAGGCCGGTGACTGCCAACAACAAGCCAAAGACCTGCAAACCAAGATCGATGCGGCCGAAGCCAAGAACGACACACTGACAGTGAAGGCTTTTAAAGCGGCGCAGGATCAGATCAACAAAGGCTGTAACAAACTTTCTGAGTCCCAAACCAAAGTCGACACCAAGCAGCAAACACAAGAAGCCAAGGCGGATAAGAACGATCCGGTGAAAGCCTTGGGCGGCCTGTTCAAGTAAGTAGAAACACCCGGTAAAAAGCCCCGCACTGTCGGGGCTTTTTTGTGGCCGCCAGGATCACTTAGGCTGGGCGTCCCTTCCGAGCAAGGATGCTCATGATGCGTTTACTGATCGCTCTTTTACTCAGCGCCCTGCCTTTTTTTGCGGGGGCAGAAAATTGCCCAGAGGAGGCCCGATCACAGGTCGGCGCCCTGGCCAAGCAAATCAAGCAGTGGGATGACAGTTACCACCGACTCAGCCAATCCCCCGTCAGTGATGAGCTCTACGACCAGGCGCGCCTACGCCTGGCTCACTGGCGCGAATGCTTTCCCCAGCCGACCTTGAAGGCCGACAACCCACTGGCAAGCTCACGTGGCACGCAGCCTCACCCGGTCGTACATACCGGTTTGGAAAAGTTGCTGGATGAACAGGCTGTCGGTGACTGGCTCAAAACCCGACAAGACGTCTGGATACAACCCAAGGTCGACGGCGTTGCGGTGACACTGGTGTATCGCCGAGGTCGATTGAGCAAGGTTGTCAGCCGAGGTGACGGCCTGCGCGGCCAAGACTGGTCAGCCGCCGCGCTTAAGATCCCCGGCATTGTTCAGCAATTGCCGGAGCCCACAGACCTGGTGCTGCAAGGCGAACTCTATTGGCGCCTCGACAACCATGTGCAGTTAGCACAAGGCGGACTAAATGCCCGCAGCAAGGTGGCCGGGTTGATGAACCGCCTGCAGTTGAGCGACGCCGAGGCCGCCGGGATCGGCCTATTCGTATGGGCCTGGCCCGACGGCCCAACGGACTTCACTGAGCGCCTGACCACCCTTTCGCGCTGGGGTTTCATCGACAGCCGACGCTACAGCCAGCCCATCCAGAACATCGCTGAAGCCGCTCACTGGCGTACTTACTGGCACAGCCATCCACTGCCGTTCGCCACCGACGGTGTGGTGTTGCACCAAGCCTTGCGCCTGCCCGCCAAACGCTGGCAGGCCAGCGCACCTTACTGGGCGGTGGCCTGGAAGTACCCGCCTGCCAAGGCACTGGCGCTGGTGCGCAAGGTGCAGTTCAAGATCGGCCGCACCGGGCGCATTACCCCCATTCTGGAGCTCGAGCCGGTGCGACTGGATGATCGGCAGATAAACCGCGTCAGTGTCGGCTCCCTGAAACGCTGGCAAGCGCTGGACATCCGCCCCGGAGACCAGGTGTCGATCAGCCTGGCCGGCCAAGTGATCCCCCGGCTGGACCAAGTGATCCTGCGCAACGAAACACGGGTGCAGGTGCAAGTACCCGATCCTGAGAACTCTCACGCCCTGAGCTGTTGGCAACTGGACCCCGGCTGTGAGGAACAATTGCTGGCACGCCTGACCTGGCTGAGCAGCAACCAGGGCCTGGCCTTGCCACATATGGGGCGCGAAACATGGAACGCATTGATCCAGGCCGGTCTAATCGCAGGCTTTCTCGATTGGTTAACCCTGGATGAGGCAGAGCTTGCTAACATTGATGGCTTCGGTGATCGCAGCCGTGCACGGATGCTCGACAGCATTCACAGCGCTCGGCAGCGACCCTTTGCACAGTGGCTCAAAGCTTTGGGTGTACCGCCTGCGGCACGTAACAACCTGGAGGGTGACTGGCAGACGCTGGTCGCCAAAGACACCCAAGCCTGGCTGGCCACTGATGGCATCGGCCCGGGGCGCGCAGCGCAACTCAGTGCTTTTTTTCGCGCCCCGCAAGTACAGGCCTTGGCCGAAACATTACATGTAGCAGGGATAGACGGGTTTTAAACCCGACCCGACCACCTTTAAACCTACGGCAGAATTCACCCTGCCATCCGATTGCGACCTTGGAGCCCTACATGAAATTCCTAGCCCCGTTTGCCTTGTTGACCGTTGCAAGCTTCATGGCCACGCCATTGTTGGCGGCCGAAGAAGCCCCGCAGCTCACCGGCTGCGCCGCCAAACGCCAAGCCATCAGCACCCAGATCGAGCAAGCCAAAGCCCATGGCAACAGCGAACAACAAGCTGGCCTGGAAAAAGCCCTGAGCGAAGTCACCGCCAACTGCACCGACGCGTCCTTGCGCAAAGAGCGTGAAAACAAGGTGCTCGATGCCAAGCACGAAGTCAGCCGCCGTCAGGCCGACCTCGACAAGGCAATGAAAAAGGGTGACGCGGACAAGATCAACACACGTAAGGACAAGCTCGCCCAGTCCCGCAAAGAACTGCAGGACGCCGTAGAAGAACTCGACAAGTAAAACCGGTCAGTGGTCCCGAAACTGTTTATGACAGGCGGTGCAGGCATCTTCGACTTTCTGCACCGCCGGCCCCAGGTTGCTCGCCTTGTAAGGCTGGACTTGGCTGGCGATCACCAACTCACCGGTGGCCGTTTCAAGGTTTCGGGCCAACTCTTGGAAGCGTGCCTGCTGCTGCCATACGTTGTCTTTGGCGCTGGTATGGTCTTCTTCTCGAACGCTCGGAAAATGCTTCCATGGCTCGTGGGACAACGCATCGAGCTTGACCGCGCCTTCGGCGAATTTCGCGCCGTCGAACGGAATGCGCCCACGCAACATGCCGCCCAAGTCTTCGCCGGTCTTGAGCATTTGCTTGAAGATTGCCTTGCGCTGACCGAGGGGCGAGTTCGGATCGACACCGCCACAGGCGGACAAGGTCAGGCAGGCCAGCAATACAACGGTCAGTCTTTTTAAAATCATGATGGCTTCAAGGTCACGGGAAACGGCGGCCAGTATCCTCGCCCCGCCCATAAAGACCAATAGCCCTATTAATAATAAGGGTTGCACCTCTGCGCAAATGCGCGGGCAATCGCTTCAGGAATTACGTGTATGAACGTCACCTTGAAACCCTGGAGCCGCCGCCTGGCGTGGGCTCTGCCAATGATCGCGCTGCTTGCCGGTTGTGATGGAGGCAAAGACGCCGGCAAAAATGAAATCGTGAAACCCCATGCCGTCGCCACCTATGTGAGTGCACCTTGGGAAGCCTTGCCAACCGTGTCCGACAGCGACTTGCTGGCTGGTTTTGAGTCCTGGCGCAGCGCCTGCCTGCGCCTCAAGGCCGACCCTGTTTGGGGCGCGACCTGTGCAGCTGCGACCACCGTGCCGGGCAATGCCGTTGCGGTTCGTGGTTTTCTCAAGGAGCGCCTGGACGTATTCGGCCTGCGCTCGGCCGACAACACGCCGAACGGTTTGATCACCGGCTACTACGAGCCGGTTTACCCCGGCAGCCTGACCGAAACCGCTACCGCCCATGTACCGGTTTACGGCGTTCCGGATGACCTGATCATCGTCAACCTGGAAAGTATCTACCCCGAACTCAAGGGCAAGCGCCTGCGCGGTCGCCTTGAAGGTCGTGTGCTCAAGCCTTATGACGACGCCAGCACCATCAACGGCCAAGGCTCCACCGCCAAACCGATCGCCTGGCTGACAGACCCAATGGACCTGCAGTTCCTGCAGATTCAGGGTTCAGGGCGTATTCAACTGGCGGGCGGGCGCCAACTGCGCGTGGGTTATGGCGACCAGAACGGCTACCCCTATCGCCCGATCGGCCGCTGGCTGGTGGACCAAGGCGAGCTGAAAAAAGACGACGTGACCATGGGCGCCATCAGCACCTGGGCCAAGGCGCACCCGCAACGTATTCCGCAACTGTTGGCGAGCAATCCCAGCTACGTGTTCTTCAGCGCCCGCCCTGATAGCAATGAAGGCCCTCGCGGTTCGCTGAATGTGCCGTTGACTGCAGGCTATAGCGTGGCAGTGGATCGCAAGGTGATTCCGCTGGGCAGCCTGCTGTGGTTGTCGACAACCAAACCTGATGGCTCGCCCATTTCGAGGCCCGTCGCCGCGCAGGACACAGGCGGCGCGATCACCGGTGAAGTGCGGGCGGATTTGTTCTGGGGCACCGGCCAAGCAGCGGGTGAACTGGCGGGAAATATGAAGCAGCAGGGGCAAATCTGGATGTTGTGGCCCAAAGGCACTGCATTGCCGCAGGTACCGGATGCACCAGCCGGGACCTGACAGACGCTGAAGATCAAATGTGGGAGCGGCCAAGCTCGCTCCCACACTGGATCTGCATTAACCGTCAGATAGAGACAAAGAAGAAACTCGCAATCAACGCCATCCCCACCGCCCACACCAGCGAGCGCAATATCGCCCAGTCCGCCAGGTAGCAAATGACGTACAGCAGGCGACTGGTAATAAACAACACCGCCAGCACATTGATAGTCACCAACGACGCCGTACCGGCCAGGTGCGCAATGATCACCGCCGCCGCAAACGCCGGCGTCACTTCAAAGCTGTTGAGTTGCGCACTGTGGGCACGCTTGGCAACCCCTTCGAGGGTATCCAGGAAAGCACGAGGGTCGTGGTTCTGCCGTAGCCCGAACTTGCCACCGCTGAACTTGGCCACACCCGTGCACAGGTAGGGCAGAAAAATTGCGATCAACACACACCAGAAAGCGACCGTCATCACTGATTCCTTTTGTAGTTTTAGCCAGCGGTTAGAGTTTTAGCACTAAATATTCGAAGCCGCACTCACACGCTACGAGTGCGCGAAGCTGCGAAAGGTTCTATCAAGCTTTTACGCGATACCTTGCAACATCAGGCCGTTGCTGCGGTCCATCCACCCAATGATGATCGTTCCCACCCAACTTCCAAGGACCCCGGATGCTTGAACTTGTCGCCGCCTTCATTTGCCTCACCACCCTGCTCACCTATGTGAACTTCCGTTTTATCGGCTTGCCGCCCACCATTGGCGTAATGGTCACCGCGTTGCTGTTTTCCCTGATCCTGCAAGGCCTGAGCGTTATCGGCTACCCAGGCCTGGAAGAACACATCCAGCAACTGATCGGCCAGATCGACTTCGGCGACTTGCTGATGAACTGGATGCTGTCGTTCCTGCTGTTCGCCGGTGCCTTGCACGTTAACCTGAACGACCTGCGCAGCTACCGCTGGCCCATCGGCCTGCTGGCAACCTTTGGCGTACTGATCGCCACCGTGGTGATCGGCAGCCTGGCGTATTACATCTTTGCCCTGTTCGGCTGGCATGTGAGCTTCCTGTACTGCCTACTGTTCGGTGCACTGATTTCCCCCACCGATCCGATTGCAGTGCTGGGCGTGCTACGCACCGCCAACGCGTCGAAACCCCTGAAAACCACGATTGTCGGTGAGTCGCTGTTCAACGACGGCACAGCGGTGGTGGTGTTTACGGTACTTCTGGGTATCGCGCAGTTGGGCGAGACACCTACCGTGGGCGCCACTGCCATGTTGTTCGCCCATGAGGCCATTGGCGGCGTGCTGTTCGGTGGGCTGATCGGCTACCTGGTGTACCTGATGATCAAGAGCATCGAGCAATACCAGATTGAAGTGATGCTGACCCTCGCCCTGGTGATCGGCGGCTCGGCGATGGCCACCGAACTGCATGTCTCCGCACCGATTGCGATGGTGGTGGCCGGGCTGATCATCGGCAACCTGGGCCGCAAGCTGGCGATGAATGACATGACCCGGCGCTACCTGGACGGTTTCTGGGAGTTACTCGATGACATGCTCAACGCCCTGCTTTTTGCGTTGATCGGCATGGAGTTGTTGCTGTTGCCGTTCAACTGGCTGCACGTATTGGCCGCCAGTTTGCTGGCCGTGGCGATCCTGCTCTCACGCCTGCTGACCGTGGCCCCGGCGATCCTGCTGCTGCGCCGCTGGCGTACGGTGCCACGCGGCACCATCCGCATTCTCACCTGGGGTGGCCTGCGTGGCGGGGTTTCGGTGGCACTGGCCTTGGCCCTGCCACTGGGCCCGGAGCGCGATCTGCTGCTGAGCATCACCTATATCGTGGTGCTGTCGTCGATCCTGCTGCAAGGTTTGAGCATCGGCAAGTTGGTCAAACACGTGACCAAAGATGAGCCGACGCCGCAAACCCAAGCCGACACCCACTGATTGAAACCGGCGGCGAACGCACTTCGCCGCCAGCTCCTCCCTCTAAATGACCTGCACAATGATCTGGCTTTTCAGGTCATTGAACATGGCCTCGATCATTGGCTGCATCGTCTTGAACCATTCAGGGCTGCACACCGCACCAGGGTGGCTGAACTTCAGCGTGCGGGAAACCAATACGGCATTACCGTTGCGTTCATAACTCGCGTCGTAGGTAACATCTGTGCCCTTGAGCGATACGGTCTTGGGCAACGCCAGAATATTCACCGATGAGGGAAACTCGAAGCGGGCCTTCTCGACACTCTCGCTTGCAAAACAGAGGAAGCCCTGCGCCCGCTCCTTTTCTGCGGAAAACACCAACACGTCCTGAGCAATACTGTTTCCCAGGCGACTGAGGGCCTGCACGCCAATCGGCCCCGGCAAGTTGACGAGGTTCTCGGTTCGCCCAGTGAGCGTGGTCTTGAAGCTGGGGGCATCACCCTCCAGCACATCTGTTTGCAGCGTGCCGCTGCCCATTTGCCCATGGCTGCGCAGGGTTTTCTGGATAAGCTGCTCACGCTCCGTCGGCGGGAGAGACTTGACCCCAAAACGCGTCGCTTCCGTACGCCAACCTTCAGCTATGGAGGTTTGCGTGAAGTCCGCCGCGCCTTTTTCATCGATCTTGAACACCAACTCACTGGACACCTTGCCAGGCTGGGTCGCCGGAGTGCGCGCCATCTCGCCGCTACGCGTCAACAGCACCGGTTTGTCCAAATCCAACAGCGGCAGGTAACCCGGCGCGATGGCGCTGGCGGTCGAGTCCAGGTAAAGGTTCAGGCTCGGAACATAGGTGATCGCATGGTTGATCACACCTAACGCCGCCACAGTGGGCAAGGTGTAGGCGTTGCCATAGTTGATCAACGCTGGCGAACTTTCGATGGCGACGGCCTTCAGCAGGGCCTCCAACAGGGCCACATGGTCCTTGCAGTCGCCGTAGAGATTGTCCAACACCGACTGCGCCGAATGCGGCACCACGCCGCCAGCTTCGATATACACCGCCACATAACGGATGTTCTTACGCACCCAATCACTGAGCGCCAAAGCCTTGGCTCGAGGTGTCGGCTGGTCGGCGGTGAGTTTCTGCGCCAACTCGGTGATTTGCGGGGTTACCTCGGTCTTGGCGCGAGCGTCATACGCCTTGGCCATGCCGTTATAGTCCGCGAAGGTAGAGACGGCCAGAAACTGACCATAGTCGGTGTAGGCCACCGCACTGTGCTCCGGTCGGGTTTTTTCGGCCTGCACATAGTCCCAGCGATACACCTTACGCCCGGGCGCCGCGGCCGCAGTGGAGGCTTTGAACCCCCGGACGTCGGCGTACAAGGGTTTGTCAGCCGGTAAATCGTAGGTCCGGCTGTAACGCTCGGTCGGGTTCAAGCTCGTGGTGGCAAAGTCGGTGAACTCATTAGGAAACAACGCGGTCTTGCGTGTTCGCTTGTAGCGCATGCTCAAGCGGTCGCCCACCGCCACCTCAGGGAAAATCACCACCTTGACCCGCGAGTCCTGAAACATTGGCGCGTTGGCCGAAGCCCACTCCTGCTGCTCCTTGATTTGCTCCGCGCCGACCATCACCTTGCGCCCATCAGGTTTCTGGGTGAACGCTTCGACAATCTCCAAGGTGTCCAGGGATCGGTTGTAGCTGAAACTCTGCTGGGCAATGAACCTGATCGCACGTTCTTCGTTGATCAGTAAGACCTTATCGGCGTCCAGCACATAGCTGCCGTCGGCGTTGATCACAAAGCTTTGAGTGTTCTTTTCGATGGTGACGGAACGATCCGCAGCATCGTCTTTAGCCTGCGCCGTGCCGAACACCCCCACTGCCACAACCAATGCGCACCACCTGCGCACCTGCAAAAATTGGAAAGCCCGCATAAAGATCCTTCTTTCATGAATGGAAAACCGCGCAGCAACTTTGCCATTCATTTATGACGAATCAGCTTACGTAACCGAAGCCATGGTCAGTCCATTGCGTCCATTACCACAGGCTTTACTAACACGAAACTTACAGTCTAATTACAGTTTAGTAATGCCTGGACCGTCCAACATATTTTTCACATACATTCATTATCAGCCCGATAGAATCCAACCAGTCGCCTCTACCCGACAGTTAATACACTGACACTTATGACTCAACTACCTTTCAATGATAGTCCGTCGCGCCTGCCTTATTACTTGATGGTTGGCCTACTGGCGACCAGCACTCACTATATAACCCTTCTGTTATTATCCTTTGCACTACCGATATTAGCCTCCACATTGATCGGCGCATTACTGGGAACAATAGTAAGTTACCAAGGCAATAAGCGGTGGACGTTTGTGAAAGCCCCCCACCCGGCCGACGTTCATCAATGGTTGCGGTTTGGTACTACCGCCCTGCTCTATAACCTCGGCAATCTGGCCTTGATGGTATTGCTGCTGAGCTTTTTGCCGCAACATCCCTGGCTGATGCAAATGATCACGACTGCCGCCCTGACACTGATCACTTTCCGAATCAACCAGCATTGGACCTTCCGTCATGAATCTATCAAGACCTGAACGGGTTCCCCGCCCGCTGCTCAGTGTGATTGTCTGCTGTTATAACGAGGCCAAGGTGTTGCCGATCTTTCATCGGCGAGTGATGGCAGTATTGGATACGTTAAGTATTCGATATGAATTACTGTACGTGAATGACGGCAGTCGTGATGGCAGCCAGGCCTTGCTGAGTCACTTCTGTCAAACGCCTGGTGTGCGCTGCCTTAATTTAAGTCGTAACTTTGGCAAAGAGGCCGCCATGGTGGCCGGAATAGATCATGCGCAGGGTGACGCGATTCTATTTATTGATGTTGACCTGCAAGACCCACCCGAACTTATTCCGTTAATGGTCCACCATTGGCTCAGCGGCCGCGACATTGTCAACATGCAACGACGCAGCCGAGTGTCGGACACTTCCGGCAAGCGCATCAGCGCCCATCTGTATTACAAGCTCATGGGTTTTCTGGCCGACAAGTTCGACGTCCCACCAGATGTCAGCGATTTCCGTTTGATCGGCCCGGCGCCTCTGGCTGCCTTGCGCGCCATGCCGGAGCGCACACGGTTTATGAAGGGCCTGATCAGTTGGCTGGGGTTTAACACCATCGAAGTACCCTACGACCGCGAACCGCGAACCGCAGGCCAGACCAAATGGGGCCCCTTGGCGCTGGTTGATCTGGGTATTGAGGGCGTGCTGGCCTTGTCCCGCAAACCCCTGCGTTGGTTCAGTTGGCTCAGCCTGCTGATTTTCATCAGCACCCTGGTTTTCATCATCCAACAGTTCAGCGTCGAAACCCTCAGTACCCACCACTTTATCCTGGCCGTTGCGGCATTCATCGCCTTGGGCACCGCGATGATCGGTGAATACCTGGGCGCTACGTTGAGCGAGGTCAGGCAACGTCCTATCTATTTGCTCAACAGCCAGTTTGGCGAAACGCTCTGCCTGCCCGGGAAGCCCGGCACAACTCCCGCCCTCGAACAAGAAACCACCTGATGATCATGACTCGCCGCACACTCTGGATCGTGTTAGTCGCCATTCTTGGCATTCGTCTGACCAGCCTGGGCCTTTACCCGTTAATGGACACGTCGGAGGCCCGCTACGGCGAAATGGCCCGCAAGATGCTCGTACTGGGAGATTGGGTAACGCCGCTGTTCGATGTTGGCGTACCTTTCTGGGGCAAGCCGCCGCTGTCCTTCTGGACCCAGGCGCTGGGCATGAAACTGCTGGGCATCAATGAGTTCGCCATTCGTTTTCCGGCATGGCTGTTTCATGTCGCCAGTTGCCTGATCATCATCCGCTTTGCCCGTGAAGAGGCGGATGAACGCACCGGGTTGCTGGCGGCGATTATTTTCTCCAGCTCCACACTTGGCTTGCTGTCGGCAGGCGTAGTGCTGACCGACCCGGCGCTGAGCTTTTCAGTCGTGCTGGCCAGCTACGGTTTCTGGCGCGGCGCGGCACGCTACGACCGACGCTGGGCGCTGGCCGGGTTTGCCGGCCTGGGGCTTGGCCTTTTGTCCAAAGGGCCACTGGTGTGCGTGTTGGTGGGCGGGGTGGCGGTGGTTTGGACGCTCTACCAAAAACGGTGGCGAGCCTTTCTGCGACTGCCCTGGGTCACAGGTGTTTTTCTGATGCTCTTGATCGCCGTGCCCTGGTATGTGATCGCTGAACTGCGCACGCCAGGGTTTCTGGACTATTTCCTGATTGGCGAGCACTGGAAGCGCTATGTGGTCAGCGACTGGGCCGGCGACCTGTATGGCAGCGCACACCCCCGGACGGCGGGTGCGATCTGGCTGGATCTGCTGATGGCATTGTTCCCTTGGACGCTGTTGTTGCCCGCGCTGTACTTCGGCTACCGCAGGTTGCTCCAGTCCTGGCCCTACTACAGCTATGTTGCCTTGTGGGCCTTAGTGACACCGGCGTTCTTTACCTTTTCCGGAAACATTCTGTGGACCTACGTCTTGCCCGCACTGCCTGCGTGGAGCTTGTTGCTGGCCGGTGCACTCAATCGCCCTGTCGCAGCCGGCCGGGTGAGGGTTGCTGTAGGACTTGTATTCGGTCTGCTCATGCCGGTTGTGTTGTGGGTGACGGCAGTGGACGGCCGCGCTTTTGAGCGCCCAAATAATCAGCGTGCCCTGGCACAGGCCTGGCAACAACTGCAAAAGGATGAGGCTGGAGCCCTTTATTATTGGGGGCGTCGTTCGTACTCAGGGGAGTTCTATACCGCAGGCCAGGCCAGGCGGTTAAAAGACCCCACCCAACTGCCCGTCGACACGGTGTTCTATGTTGCCCGCCGGGAGCGTGACCTGGATTACGGTACCGAGCCCTTGCAGGCGTTCAACTGCATAGAACGCCTGCGCGCCAGTGAGAGCGTGCTATTTCGGTGCGGGCCGCTCGAGTCATCCCCCTGACGCAGGGCTTGCGGCGTTGCCGGCGACGGTGGCTGCTTACTAAACCCGCATGCGCCAGGCTTTGGCCCTTTCCACCAGCGTGGAGGGCGATAGTTTTTCCGACGCGTTGCTGCGTGCCACATAGTGCTGAATAAGGTCGTCAAGCACCCGATTGACCGTCTCAGGTGTGGTTGCCTTGCCCAAATCACGCTCCGCACGTCGCAGCAACTCGACGTTTGAATCAGGTTGACCTGGCTGGAACAACGCGGGGTAAATCACGTTGCTAATGAAATTTCCAGCAACAACCGCAACATCGCGCCTTTTCATTTCGTCCACTGCTGCGAGCATAACTCGAGACACCGATTCACGCGGGAGCTTGGCAGCGACCTGCAGCACTTGCTGAAAGTTGGCGTTGTCAGGAGCGTTAAGCTGCTTGGCCAACCATTCTGCATAGGCTGGATGAGTGACAAGCGCATCCAGATTACGCAGCGCAGACGCCAAGCGCGGGGTGATTTCCAAGCGGTCATGGGCGTGATTCGCCTCAGCTATCGCCTGGTCGACTTGCACCAACACCTCCTTGGCTTGGCGCCTGAAACGCAGCACATCGCGCGCACCTACATCCTGCGCAAGCGTGCTCTCGACACTGGCAAGCATCTCATCGTCCATGGCGAGCACAGCACTTTCGATAGATTCAAACCTGTGCTGCTCGCGGACCTGGGCTCGATGCCCCAGATGCTCGTTCACGGCTTTGCGAGCGTTATCCTGCAGGCCCTTCTTTGCCTCGTCCGGCAGGGAGAAATTGACGGTCCCACTGAAAAAGCTGCTGTAGTCACCCTGCTCCGTTTTCAAGGGCATCATGACCGTCTGATCGGAATACCTCTTCTTGAGCCTCGCCTGATTAAGCTGTTCATTAGCAGTGAAGCCGACGCCCAGAGCCCTGTCTGCTACGGCACCAGTGTTGGAGCCGCGTGACTGAAGAGGGATTGTTTCGAACGTTAGAATCAATTGTTCGGTGCGGTCCAACGGGCTGTCCGAAAACTGGCGCTGGTAAAGGCCGTCAACCGGCGTGTTGAGCATCAACCCACCGTCCTGGAAAGACGTTTTTTCGCCGTCTACCTGAAAACCGTGCCCTTGCTCCACGGGCGCCTTGAACACCACCGGCAAGGCGGCGGAAATATGCGCGGCACGTGCTATGTCCATGTCCGGGGTCAGGCTGGCATTGAAAACCACCAACTGTGAGCGCCCTTCAAACGTACCGGTACCGGTGATGTTGAGTGCCTTGATAGTCGGGATATGCCGGCTCAACACCTGCAAGTCCATGAACGTCACCACACCGCCGGCGTTGAGTTTGTCCGCGATGGCCCTCACCTCGGGCAGGCTCGCCTTCGATGGAGTCTCGGCGATACGCGCCAGCACCGTGGCGCGTGACTTACTCCGAACCAACTCTTCCAACTGCCCAGCCTCAGTTCCCAGACGAGGCAGCATTGTGAATGCTGTCTGCAATTTTTCGCTGAACTTGCCTAACCATTTACCAGCCGTTGAACCCGCGTCCTGAAGCTTGCGCAAAAGAGGGTTGTCGCTGTTCATCAGGGCAGATAGATCAAGGCTGTTTGACAGGTCAGTGAACTCATCCGCCGTCATGCCACTGGCCAATAACGCGGCAGAGATAGCCCCCGCCGACGATCCGGAAATAGCCCTCACACCGGTCAAGGCGCCGTTTTCTTCAAGTGCTTTGATCGCGCCCGGGTAAGCGACGCCTTTGGCGCCGCCTCCGCTGAGTACCAGTTGTGTGACAGGTGGTGGGGACAAGGCCAGACTGATCCGACCGTTGTCGTCACGACTGAGGGTTACCTTACGCTCACCGGCTTCGTGCAGAAGTACCGTATTCGCAGCGTCTTGCTGCGCCAGTGGCAGCGTCGGTGCATCGCCAATCGCAGACTGGGGGGTAGCGGGGTTGGAAACTTCCATACAGAGGCACTCTCATCAGGATGTAGTCCTGAGTGACGAGAGGGCCTAGGAAGGATCCACGCGGAATGATTTTGTAACGCAAATCAAAGCGCGGTGAAGTTACTCATCCTGAAACTGGTCTTTCACATACTTGATTTCAGTACGGCCGTGAGGCGCGGGCAAGCCGTCTTCACCCAGATTGACGAAGACCATTTTTTCCACGGTCAGGATGCTTTTTCGGGTGATCTTGTTGCGCACTTCACAGGTCAGGGTGATGGAGGTGCGGCCGAACTCGGTAGCGGTGATGCCCAGCTCGATGATGTCGCCCTGGCGCGAGGCGCTGACAAAGTTGATTTCGGAGATGTACTTGGTCACCACACGCTGGTTACCCAGCTGGACAATCGCGTAGATGGCCGCTTCTTCATCGATCCAGCGCAGCAGGCTGCCGCCGAACAGGGTGCCGTTGGGGTTGAGGTCTTCAGGTTTTACCCATTTGCGGGTGTGGAAGTTCATGGTCACTCCAAAGCGTCTTGCCGAATGATGGGAGACATCATGGCAGAGCCCAGGCCCAAGCTCTATGAGCCATTGCCTATCAACCCCATGAGCGATCTTCATGCGGCCGACGGAAAGGCTTGGGAAGTCTGGCGCACACAGCTATAATCGCCCCCGCTTCAAAACGGTCATCTTCGATTGATACCGTTCTCCCGCCACCTGTCCGAGGGGCGCTGCAGCAGGTTCAACCTGTCAGGCTCGGATGGGGCGTTGTCCGGACAGCTACCACCTGGCCTGATACTAAACGCACAACGGCGCCCATTCGCACACTACGAATGGAGGCTCTTCATGAGCGCACTAAACACGCCTGCTGGTTTCACCGACTACAAAGTCGCCGACATGTCCCTCGCTGCCTGGGGCCGTCGCGAAACCTTTATCGCCGAATCCGAAATGCCTGCCCTGATGGGTCTGCGTCGCAAGTACGCCGGTGAACAGCCGCTCAAAGGCGCCAAGATTCTCGGCTGCATCCACATGACCATTCAGACTGCCGTGCTGATCGAAACCCTGGTTGCCCTGGGTGCCGAAGTGCGCTGGTCGTCCTGCAACATTTTCTCGACTCAAGACCAGGCTGCTGCCGCTATCGCTGCTGCCGGTATCGCGGTTTACGCTTGGAAAGGCGAAACCGAAGAAGAGTACGAGTGGTGCCTGGAGCAAACCATCCTGAAAGATGGCGCGCCATGGGATGCCAACATGATCCTCGACGACGGCGGCGACCTGACCGAGCTGCTGCACAAGAAATACCCGCAGATCCTGGACCGCGTCCACGGCGTGACCGAAGAAACCACCACCGGCGTTCACCGCCTGCTGGACATGCTGGCCAAGGGCGAGCTGAAAATCCCGGCCATCAACGTCAACGACTCGGTGACCAAGAGCAAGAACGACAACAAGTACGGCTGCCGTCATAGCCTGAACGATGCCATCAAGCGCGGCACCGACCACCTGCTGTCGGGCAAGCAAGCCCTGGTGATCGGCTACGGTGACGTGGGCAAGGGTTCGTCCCAGTCCCTGCGTCAGGAAGGCATGATCGTTAAAGTCTCTGAAGTTGACCCGATCTGCGCCATGCAAGCCTGCATGGACGGTTTCGAAGTGGTTTCGCCGTTCATCAACGGCCAGAACGACGGCACCGAAGCAAGCATCGACAAGGCCCTGCTGGGCAAAATCGACCTGATCGTGACCACCACCGGTAACGTGAATGTTTGCGACGCGAACATGCTCAAAGCCCTCAAAAAGCGTGCTGTTGTCTGCAACATCGGCCACTTCGACAACGAGATCGACACCGCTTTCATGCGCAAAAACTGGGCATGGGAAGAAGTGAAGCCACAGGTACACAAGGTTCACCGTACCGGTGCTGGCGATTTCGACCCACAGAACGACGACTACCTGATCCTGCTGGCTGAAGGCCGTCTGGTTAACCTGGGCAACGCCACCGGTCACCCAAGCCGCATCATGGACGGCTCGTTCGCCAACCAGGTTTTGGCTCAGATCTTCCTGTTCGGTCAAAAGTACGCTGACCTGTCGCCAGCCCAGAAAGCCGAGCGCCTGACCGTGGAAGTACTGCCGAAGAAACTCGACGAAGAAGTGGCCCTGGAAATGGTCCGCGGCTTCGGCGGCGTGGTGACTCAACTGACCAAGACCCAGGCCGACTACATCGGCGTGACGGTTGAAGGTCCGTTCAAGCCGCACGCTTACCGCTACTGATCGGCTTGGCTACCTGCCCCTCCGGGGGCGGGTTTGCCTTCAGGCTTTCGAGCTCCCAAGGGTATTACCATGTCCCAAGACCGTCGCTACAGCTTCGAGTTCTTCCCGACCAAGACCGATGCTGGGCATGAAAAACTGATGGCCACTGCCAAGCAGTTGGCCAGCTACAACCCCGACTTCTTCTCCTGCACCTACGGTGCCGGCGGCTCGACACGTGATCGCACGATCAACACCGTGTTGCAGCTGGAAAGCCAAGTCAAAATCCCCGCCGCTCCGCACTTGTCGTGCGTGGGCGACAGCAAGGACGACCTGCGCAGCCTGCTGACCCAATACAAACAAGCTGGCATCAAACGCATCGTCGCCCTGCGTGGTGACCTGCCGTCCGGCATGGGCATGGCCAGCGGCGAGCTGCGCTACGCCAATGACCTGGTGGCCTTCATCCGCGAGGAAAGCGGTGATCACTTCCATATCGAAGTGGCGGCTTACCCGGAGATGCACCCCCAGGCACGCAATTTCGAAGACGATCTTAAGAATTTCGTGCGCAAGGCCAACGCCGGCGCCGACAGCGCGATCACCCAGTACTTCTTCAACGCCGACAGCTACTTCTACTTCGTCGAGCGTGTACGGGCCATGGGCGTGAACATCCCGATCGTGCCGGGCATCATGCCAATCACCAACTACAGCAAGCTGGCGCGGTTCTCCGACGCTTGCGGCGCTGAAATCCCACGCTGGGTGCGCAAGCAACTGGAAGCCTATGGCGATGACGTCAAGAGCATTCAGGCGTTTGGCGAGCAGGTCATCAGCGAAATGTGCGACCGCTTGCTGCAAGGCGGCGCACCCGGGTTGCACTTCTACACCCTGAACCAGGCTGAACCTAGCCTCGCCATCTGGAACAACCTCAAGCTGCCACGCTAAGGTTTGCCCAGTGGTACCAAGGCCCTCGTCATTACGAGGGCCTTTGTATTCCTCTCCCCCCGCCCGCTAATGCTTGTGCCAGAGCTTCTCTTTAACGCGGGAGCGTCGTAACCTCAGGGCATGCCCGTCATTCTCAAGCTGTTGACCGCCGTGCTTTTTACTTGCCTGAGCCTTACCGCTTACGGCGAGAAACTGCGCATTGTCACCGAGCCCTGGGCGCCTTATGTATACGATGACAAAGGCACCATGCTCGGGCTGGACTATGAAGCGACAGTCATTGTGTTCCAACGCCTGGGCGTGGACGTGGAGTGGCAATTCCTGCCCTGGAAACGCTGCCTGGCGATGCTTGACCAGGGTCACGCCGATGGCGCACTGGATATTTTTCACAGCCACGATCGTGACACCTTGTTGCTCTACCCCAGCGAGCCGTTGTCGGAGGTCGAGTTCGTGCTGTTCTACGCCAACGAGCGCCCTCACCCGGCCGAAACCCTCGATGACCTGCGCGGCCTGACCGTCGGTACCTCGCCGGGCTATCTCTATGGGGACTCCTTCAGCGAATCGACCCTGTTCAACCGCGAGCCCGCCCCCAGTCATGAAGCCAACTTCGGCAAATTGTCGCTGGGACGCATCGATCTGGTGCTCACTGACCGCCGAGTGGGGCAGCATGTGATCAAGGCTCTGGGCCTGGAAGGCAAGGTCAGCCAGGCGCCGTTCGTAGTCAGCCGCCAACAGCAATTCCTCGCCGTGCGCCGTGGCGCGGGCATGGACCTGTTGGTGCAGCGCTTTGCCGCCGAACTCAAGCGTTTCAAGCAAGAACCGGCCTACGCCGCCTTGAGTGCCAAATATGGTGGAATCCAAGCAATCACGGCGCCCAAACACACCGTTGAGCAGCAGGAAAGCAGCGCGCCGTGATTGCTCTGTTATACTCCGGCCTTTCCGCCAGGCTTACGCCCGGCCGCTGAGGTCTTGAAAAAGGCACCCAACCCCGCTACAGCGCAGCTTTACAGCCCGCGCGAGCCGGTGGAGTGCCCGCCAGACGCAGCAGGACCGGACGGGATTGCGTTCCTCTAAGCGCCATTCACGCCCGGCAAGATTATCCCTTTGGGCCAAGCCCTAACTAAAACAGGATTACTCATGTCCTTTGCTTCCCTCGGTCTCTCCGAGGCTTTAGTCCGCGCCATCGAGGCAGCGGGCTATACCGAGCCTACTCCGGTGCAACAGCGGGCTATTCCCGCCGTGTTGCAAGGTCGCGACCTGATGGTTGCGGCTCAGACAGGTACTGGTAAAACCGGTGGTTTCGCCCTCCCGATTCTGGAGCGGTTGTTCCCCAACGGTCACCCGGACAAATCCCAGCGTCACGGCCCGCGCCAACCGCGCGTATTGGTCCTGACCCCTACCCGCGAACTCGCAGCGCAAGTGCACGACAGCTTCAAGCTGTATGCTCGCGACTTGAAGTTCGTCAGCGCCTGCATCTTCGGCGGCGTCGGCATGAACCCGCAGGTTCAGGCCATGTCCCGTGGTGTTGACGTGCTGGTGGCATGCCCGGGTCGTTTGCTCGACCTGTGCGGCCAAGGCAGCGTCGATCTGTCCCACGTAGAAATCCTCGTGTTGGACGAAGCCGACCGCATGCTCGACATGGGCTTTGTCCATGACGTGAAAAAGGTTCTCGCCCGCCTGCCGGCCAAACGTCAGAACCTGCTGTTCTCGGCAACGTTCTCCCAAGACATCACCGCCCTGGCCGGCAAGCTGCTGCACAACCCGGAGCGCATCGAAGTCACGCCGCCGAACACCACGGTCGAGCGTATCGAGCAACGCGTATTCCGCCTGGCGGCCAGCCACAAGCGTGCGCTGCTGGCGCACCTGATCACCGCCGGCGCCTGGGAACAGGTGTTGGTGTTCACCCGCACCAAGCACGGCGCCAACCGTCTGGCCGAGTACCTGGACAAGCACGGCCTCACCGCCGTCGCGATCCACGGCAACAAGAGCCAAAACGCGCGCACCAAAGCCCTGGCCGACTTCAAGGCCGGTTCCGTGCGCATCCTGGTCGCCACCGATATCGCCGCCCGCGGCCTGGATATCGACCAACTGCCACACGTGGTCAACTTCGAGCTGCCGAACGTCGATGAAGACTATGTGCACCGTATCGGCCGTACTGGCCGTGCCGGTCGTTCGGGTGAAGCCATCTCCCTGGTAGCACCGGACGAAGAAAAGCTGCTGAAAAGCATCGAGCGCATGACCAAGCAGAAAATCGCCGACGGCGATCTGATGGGCTTCGATGCCAGCGCCGTGGAGGCCGAGAAGCCAGAAGCGCGCGAGCGTCCGGATGTGCGTAACCCTCGCAACCCACGCGGTCCGAAGGGCGATGGCCCGAACGGCGGCGGTGGTGGCGGTGGTCGTCGCGACAAGGGCAAAGACAAGGGCGGCAAGGAAAAAGCGCCTACCAACGGCCGTGGCGAACGCCCAGCCCGCGAGCAGAAGCCCCGTGAAGGCACCCCGGCCCGCGAACAGCGCCAGCCGAGCCAGCCGCCACGCGCCGCAGCCGACCGTGCACCGGACGAGTTCCTCGACGACGACGTGGATAACTTCGGTAACCGCGTTGACTACGTGCCACAGGCCAAACCGGCCCAAGGCCGTGGCCGTCGCCCAGGTGCCCCGGCACAGGGCGCTGGCGCAGGTACTGGCGCACCACGCGGCGGTCAGCCACAAGGCGCTCGCCAAAATGGCCCGCGTAACAGCAGCGGCGGCACCACCGGTACCCCGCCTGCCAAGCGCAACGGCCCGCGTAATGGCGCGCCACGTGACGGTCAGGCTCGTCGTGAAGACTCGCGCAGCAACAACCGCCGCCCAGCCCGTGACGATCAGCCACGCTCGTCTGAACCGGCCGTGCAGAACCCGCGCGGTGGCCCAGCGCCGAAGATTATCCACAAGGAGTCGAAAGCCGACCGCTTCCCGACACCTGAGCAGCTGGATCAACTGCCAGGCCGCCCTCGTGGTGAAAAACCAGCGCTGCTGACCCGCAACCGCTAGTTAAACAAAAAGCCCCGGCTCTCACGAGCCGGGGCTTTTTTGTGGCTGCGTTGCGCGCGGACTCCGCCGCAATCGACAGGTGTATTGTCGGGCCCTCGACCATCGTGTCTACTGTGCCATCAACAGTGCCATTATTTGCTAGCGCTGTTTGACCCAAAAAGCCCAAGGAATCATGGCTGAGACGATACCGCTGCGTATGGTCTTTAAACGGTGCGAATACCCATGACGAATGCTACGCCATCCATCAAGCTCAGCACGCTCCGGCAAATAGCCCCCTACCTGAGCATGCGCGGGGTGTCACCGCTGGAGTTCTTTCGGCGCTTTGGTATTGCCCCTCAGGTGTTTCAAAACCCTGAAGCATGGGTACCGCGAGCGGCCTGTTTTCATATCGCCAACGAAATGGCCGCTGTCGCACAAGATCCCTTCGGCGGTGCGACGGTAGGGCACCTGACCGAAATGCGCTCAACCGGTGTATGGGGCGAGTTGATATTGGGCTCGACCAATCTCGCCCAGGCCTGTGCGTCGGCGGCGGTCCATACGGATTTGCTGCATCAAGGAAGCGAAGTAAAGATTCTCACTGAAGGCCGTACGACGAAACTGATCCAGCAATTTACCGGACAACACGGAGCTGATCCGAAACAAGTCATTTTCGGCACCCTTGCGGTACTTAGAAAGGTACCGCTCATGTCCGGCGCGCCCGGCGCCATACGCGTCCATCTAAAAAATCCGAGGGAGCGCGGAGACGAGGCGCTTGAGGAATACCTGGGCCCGAACCTCGTAATGAACGCTGACTACAACATGATCGAATTCGATCGTGAGTTGCTTGAAATCCCCCTGCAGCCTGTTCGAGATACTGCCTGGAAAACCACCCAAGCCTTGGAGTCGACCTCTGACGCAGCGGACGTGCTCGCCAAGCAAATATCGGATCAGCAACAATCCAAACTTCTCTCTATTTCAAGAACGATTGGACTGTCTGTTCGAACGTTGCAACGTCGCCTCGAACATTGCGGCATCGACTTCGACGCGTTACGTGACGAGACACGCCGCAGCGAGGCCTTTCAGTTACTGGCCAGCGGTAAATACAGCGCGACTGAAATTGCCTATATGGTCGGCTACAGCGATCCGGCGCACTTTACGCGCGCCTTCAAGCGCTGGACCGGGAGCCCTCCGTCGCACTATCGCTCTGTCTTGAAACTTGATCGTTAACCGACTCGCCTAACTTCTCGCCCCCTCCTACCCAATCATTTGGCCCCTCTCACGGTCGGCGTTCGCGTACACACTCGCTTTGCTTTTGGCACCAAATGGCAAGTTTCCTTCGAGGCGCTCTTATACAGTCAAAAAGGTAACGCCAACTTATAAGACCAGAGGTTTACATGTCCCATTTATCCACGGCCCGCATCCTCGCCATGGCGCTGGCAGCGTTTGGAAGTGCGAACGCTCAATCATCCCCAGAGACGACGATACCGGTTGGCGTGGATAATTTTGTCCGTGCCGAGTCCGATCTCTACTTGGGAAAAATGGTCGCCAGTGGCAGTTTGGGCCGGTTTGTTCATAGCCGCGAAGCCGTGCCCATCGACGCTCAGAATGTGGTCCGGATGAATCGGGACACGCTCTATTCGTCAGCTGTTTTCGATCTCGATGCAGGCCCCGTCACGATCACCTTGCCTGAGGCCGGTGGGCGGTTCATGTCGATGGCGGTGATCAATGAAGATCACTACGTCCCCATCGTCACTTACGGCGCCGGCCGCCGAACCCTGACAAAAGAGGCCGTCGGCACACGCTATGTATTTGTTGCAGTGCGCACGTTCTTCGATCCCGCAGATCACAAGGACCTTGAAAAGGTGCATGCACTGCAGGATGCAATCACGGTCAGCCAAGCCAAGGTGGGGGAGTTTGTAGTACCCAAATGGGACCAGCCGAGCCAGGCAAAGGTGCGTGAGGCCCTGGAAGTCCTGGGCTCGACGATTCCCGACTACAACCAGTCCTTTGGCCCCAAGAGCGCGGTCAATCCGATCCACCACCTGATCGGCACCGCGACAGGTTGGGGTGGCAACCCGGCCAAGGACGCTATCTACCTCGGCGGTGTGATGCCGCACAACGATGGGAAAACCGTTTACCAACTTAAAGTTGGAGATGTCCCGGTGAAAAGTTTCTGGTCTGTCAGTGTTTATAACGCCGACGGTTACTTCCAGAAGAACCCCTATGACGCCTATTCGTTGAACAACCTCACCGCCAAGAAAAGTGAGGATGGCTCGATGGTCATCCAGTTCGGCGGTTGCGACGGGAAGATCGCTAACTGCCTGCCGACGACACCCGGTTGGAACTACACGGTCAGGCTTTATCAGCCGAGCGAACAAATACTGAATGGCCAATGGCGCTTCCCGAAGCCGCAGCCCGTCGCGCGCTAATGACTAACTTGCGAACTCTATAACTAAGTACTCACGCCAATACGTTTGGTTTTACACCCAAGGACATAAGCAATGACAACCCTCGGTGGTTCAAACTTTCTCAAGCATCCGGTGACGCTCATTACAGGTGCGACGCTCGCATTTGCGATGGCGTTTCCGGTACACGCAGACGACTCAAGTGAGCCCTCCGTGACCGTCGGTGGCGGGCTCGCCGTTGGCCCGCTATACGAAGGTTCCTCACACTACGCCGCGTTTCCATCACTGAAACTCAAAGCGGTTTTGCCGACCGAAAACTGGGGCAAGTTTACTGCGTCCTTTCCGGAAGGGCTGCGTTGGGATTTACCGGGGCTGTCCCCTTTCGGGATCGCCCTGCTGCTGGGTTACGACCAGGGTCGCAAGGAAAGAATCCACACCCTGGGCGGTCGTGATGACTACTTGAAGGGTATGGGTAACCTGGACAGCACTGCCCTGGTCGGGGCGGAAGCGTATTGGATGCTGCCGGCCGGTCGCCTGTTTGTACGCGGCCTGCAAGCCAGCCAGAGCCGCGATTACGGTGGCGAGAGCCTGGGGCGTACCGCCTACCTGGAAGCCGGATACGCCACCGCCTATGCGCTGTCTTCGACATTGACCCTGGACTCGACCCTGTACGGCACCTGGAGCAATGACAAAGACATGATGGCGCGCTTCGGCGTCACCGCCCAACAAGCGGCACGCACCGGCTTCGAGGAATACCACCCGGGCGGCGGGATGCGCGATGTGACCTTGAAGCTGGGCCTCACCTGGCAATGGCAGCCACAGCTGGCACTGGAAGGCGGCATCAAGACCTACGCCCTGGTCTCCGATGCCCGCAACAGCCCGCTGACGGGTGAAAACGTGGGCGCAGGCGCCTACCTGAATGCCCTTTACCGGTTTTGATAAGGGAACACTCGATGAAAACAGTACATAGGCAGTTGGGGCTGGTCGGCCTGCTCTGGTCGGGGCTGGTACTTGCCGACGATGCAGCCACCAAGGTCACGGACCCTCACTTCAAACTTGCCCCAGGCTATCTGAACTCGGCGGACTTGCCGCTGCGCCTGGCGTTGCTGGGCGCCCCGCCAAAACCCGACTCTGCGGCGCTTGCACGGGATGAGGAAGCACGGCGTGCGGCACTGTCGCTACGTGGCACAGCCCGGGAGAAACTCGCGGCAACGGATGCGGAGCTGTCATTCCCAGGCCCGGCGCAAGCATTCTCCTGCGCGATGGGCACGCCGATCACCGAGAAAACCACCCCGCACCTTTATACCTTGATGCAGCGCACCCTGACGGATGCAGGCGGCTCCACCTATGCCGGGAAAAATGCCTACAACCGTACTCGCCCATTCGTGGTGCATAACGAAGGCACCTGTCGCAAAGACATGGAGCCGCTGCTACGCACGGATGGCTCCTGGCCGTCCGGCCACTCCGCTGCCGGTTGGGCCTGGGGGCTGTTGCTGGCCGAGGTTCAACCTGCACGCGCCACCGAGCTGATGACCCGCGGGTTGTCTTTCGGCCAGAGCCGGGTCATCTGCGATGCACACTGGCAGAGCGACGTGGATGCAGGCCGCATCATGGGGGCTGCAACGGTAGCGAGCCTGCATAGCAATCCGGCGTTCCTGGCGGACCTCGCAGCCGCAAAGGAGGAGGTCAAGGCGGCTCAAAAAGCAGGCCTGAAGCCTACAGAAGACTGCGCGGCCGAGGGCGTGGCGCTCTCGCTGACTCAGCACTGATCGGAGAAACACCATGACGCACAGTCACAACGCACGCCAGGCACTGCTGGCTGGCGCCTTGGCGGCAGCCGCGTCCAGTTTGCCGATGGGGGCCATGGCGGCAGACAGCGATAGCTGGACGTTCAATGGCGGGCCTTACGTGTGGGGCGCCGGCATCCGTGGGCATGTGGGGCATAGCAGTACCGGAACCCAGTTTATAAAGTCCGATTTCTCTGACATCGCAAAGACGGTCGATATGTCGGTGATGCTGATGGGCGAGGCTCGTCGAGGCCCCTACAGCCTATTGGCCGACCTGATGTACATCGACACCGACACCCGCAACCGCCTGCCTGCGGGCGCCAAACTTGAGGTAGAAAGCAAGACAGCCTCCGGGTTCCTGGGGGGCGGCTACACCGTGTTGGGCGATGATAACCGCCGGTTGGATGTCGCCGGTGGAGTGCGCGTCTGGTACAGCGGCACCACCCTCACCTTCCATGGCGGGCCGCTTGGCGGTTTATCGGGTTCTGACAATGCGACGTGGGCAGACGCCATGGCAGGACTGCGCGGGCACTATGCCGTGAACGATCGCTTCTGGCTGTCGTCCTGGGGCATGGCGGGTGGCGGGCAGTCACGGGAAGATTGGGACCTGGCAGCGTTGGCAGGCTGGGAGTTCTGGCCTGGGTTTTCGGCAGTGGCCGGTTACCGGGCCATGGGGGTGAATTACCGCCATGATGGCTTTGTCTACGACATCGTCCAGAAGGGCCCTCTACTGGGGATCAGTGGACGGTTCTGAGGCAGTAAGCGCCCACAAAAAAGCCCCGGCCTGGGAAGGCCGGGGCTTTTTGTCAGCCGCGAAATATTACTTCGCTTTGACACCTTCAAACGTTACATACAGCTCAACAGTGTTGGACGCTGGGCCCAGGTCCATCTGCTTGCCGAAGTCCTGACGGTTGAAGCTGGTAGTGCCTTCAAAGCCTGCACGGTAGCCGCCCCATGGATCCTTGCCTTCACCCAGGAAGGTGGCCTTGACCACGATTGGCTTGGTCACGCCGTGAAAGGTCAGGTCGCCGGTTACGTCGGCAGTGACTTGGCCAGCAGCATTTTTGCCGGTGGTTTTAACACTGGTGGAGACGAACTTGGCATCGGCAAACTTGCCAACGTCCAGGAAGTCTTTGCTGGAAATGTGCTTGTCACGTTCAGCGTGGTTAGTGAATACGCTGGCGGTACGTACGTTGAACTCAATTTTGCTGTCTTCAGGCTTGGCAGCATCGAAGCTGAACTTACCGTCCAGGTCCTTGAAGGTACCGGTGATGAAGCTGTAGCCCAAGTGGCTGATCTTGAAGTCGACGAAGGCGTGCTGGCCTTCCTTGTCGACAACATAATCAGCGGCCATCACCGAACCTGCAGACAGCAGAGCAGAACCGATTGCCAGAGCGGCGAGAGTCTTTTTCAACATGCTTTCTATTCCTTGTGAGTCGAGGTTGAACATCAAGCTTTGCGCCCCAGCATTCGAGTGAGGGTCACATCACGGTCAATAAAGTGGTGTTTCAACGCGGCCACACCGTGCAAACCGGCGAAGACCACCAACACCCAGGCGAGATACAGGTGCACCACGCCTGCGGTGTCTGCCTGGTCCGGTAGCCCGGAAACCACGGCAGGAATCTCAAACAGGCCAAACACCGGGATACCGACACCGTCTGCGGTGGAAATCAGGTAACCGGCAATCATCACGGCAAACAGCCCGAGATAAAGGAAAGCGTGGCCAAATGCGGCACCGATACGGGTCATACGGCTGTAGCTGGCAAGCGGCGGTGGCGGCGGACTGACCAAGCGCCAGACGATACGCACCAGCATGATGGCAAACAGCGTAATGCCAATGCTCTTGTGCAGGTCCGGCGCGTCTTTGCGCCAAGCGCTGTAGTAATCGAGGCCAACCATCCACAAGCCCAGGGCGAACAGACCAAACACCACCAAGGCTACGCCCCAGTGCAAAACGATGCTGACCCAACCATAGCGGGCCGGTGAATTGCGTAACTGCATGTACTTAATCCCGTAAGAGCTGCATCCAAGACTAGCGATTTACCTATCGAATTAAAGCGGAAAATTTCGCTTTGAAATATCGAGAAATACGATCTTGAGGGTATGAAGCGTAAATTAACAACGGATTAAGGACTATCCAGAAGAAACGTGACAGACCGTCCTGTGTTTACTGCCTATTCGCATGTAATGGGTTGTGACACAGCCGCCCATTGCATAGGCTTGCGCGATTGTTCCGCCCGTGCACCTCGCGGGCCGCTTCGAGGAGACTCTAGATGGGCTTGAATAACCAGTGGATGCAACGCGACCTCGCCGTGCTGTGGCATCCCTGCACCCAGATGAAAGACCACCAGCAACTGCCGCTGATCCCGATCAAGCGCGGTGAAGGCGTGTGGTTGGAAGACTTCGAAGGCAAGCGCTACCTCGACGCCGTCAGTTCCTGGTGGGTCAATGTGTTCGGCCACGCCAACCCGCGCATCAACCAGCGCATCAAAGACCAGGTCGATCAACTGGAACACGTGATCCTCGCTGGTTTCAGTCACCAGCCGGTGATCGAACTGTCCGAGCGCCTGGTAAAGATGACGCCCGAAGGCCTGACCCGCTGTTTCTACGCCGATAACGGGTCATCGTGCATCGAAGTCGCGCTGAAGATGAGCTTTCACTACTGGCTCAACCGCGGCCTGCCGAATAAAAAGCGCTTCGTCACCCTGACCAATAGCTACCACGGCGAAACCATCGCCGCGATGTCGGTAGGCGACGTGCCGCTGTTTACCGAGACCTATAAGGCGCTGCTGCTCGACACTATCAAAGTACCCAGCCCCGATTGCTACCTGCGCCCCGACGGCATGAGCTGGGAAGAGCACTCGCGCAACATGTTCCTGGCCATGGAACAGACCCTGGCCGAGCACCACGACACCGTCGCTGCCGTCATCGTCGAACCGCTGATCCAGGGCGCCGGCGGCATGCGCATGTACCACCCGGTGTACCTCAAGTTGCTGCGTGAGGCCTGCGACCGCTACGGCGTGCACTTGATTCACGATGAAATCGCCGTGGGCTTCGGCCGCACCGGCAGCATGTTCGCCTGCGAACAAGCCGGCATCCGCCCGGACTTCCTGTGCCTGTCCAAGGCCCTGACCGGCGGTTACCTGCCGTTGGCCGCCGTGGTCACCACCGACGATGTCTACGACGCCTTCTACGACGACTACCCGACCCTACGCGCCTTCCTGCACTCCCACAGCTACACCGGTAACCCGCTGGCGTGTGCGGCGGCACTGGCGACCCTGGATATTTTCGAAGAAGACAACGTCATCGAAAACAACAAGGCACTGGCCCAGCGCATGGCTACAGCCACCGCGCATTTGGTGGACCACCCCCACGTGTCGGAAGTACGCCAGACCGGCATGGTGCTGGCCATCGAGATGGTCCAGGACAAAGCCACCAAGACCGCCTACCCCTGGCAGGAGCGCCGTGGTTTGAAGGTGTTCGAACACGCCCTGGAACGCGGTGCGCTGTTGCGGCCATTGGGCAGCGTGGTGTATTTCCTGCCGCCTTATGTGATTACGCCGGAGCAAATCGACTTCCTGGCGGAAGTAGCCAGCGAAGGGATTGATATCGCCACCAACAGCAGCGTCAGTGTTGCAGTGCCGAAGGACTTTCACCCAGGCTTCCGTGATCCGGGTTGATTCACTGCACCCCCTACACTTTTCCAGAGAACAGAAATGAGACTGTCCCGTTTTTTCACCGACACCCCGCTGAGCCTCGGCGACCACGAATTGCCCGAAGCCCAGGCGCACTACATCAGCCGCGTGCTGCGCATGACCGAAGGCGACGCCGTGCAGTTGTTCGACGGCTCCGGCCAGGAGTTTTTGGGCAGCTTGCTGGAAGTCGGTAAGAAACGCGTCACCGTGCAACTCACGGAAAGTTTCGCTGGCCAGACTGAATCACCGCTGCACATCCACCTCGGCCAGGGTCTGTCCCGGGGCGAGCGCATGGATTGGGCGATTCAGAAAGCCACTGAACTGGGGGTCAACGAGATCACGCCGATTTTCAGCGACCGCTGCGAAGTACGCCTCAAGGACGAACGCGCCGACAAACGCCTGCTGCACTGGCGCCAGGTGGCGATCAGCGCCTGCGAGCAATGCGGGCGCTCCACGGTGCCGGTGATTCACCCACCGCTGTTGCTGGCGGACTGGTTGAAACAGGCCGAGGCGGACTTGAAGTTGGTGCTGCACCCGGTGGCCGAGCCGATGGTCAGCCATGCCAAGCCTGCCAGCCTGGCATTCCTGATCGGGCCTGAAGGTGGGCTGACCGACAATGAAGTCGAAACAGCACAAGGCGCCGGTTTCCACGCCGCCCGACTCGGCCCGCGCGTGCTACGCACCGAGACGGCGCCGGTGGTGGCATTGGCGGTCGCGCAACAGCTGTGGGGCGACTTCTAACCCCCCTTCCTTTGCAAACCCAATCAAAAATGTGGGAGCGGGCTTGCCTGCTCCCACATTTGGGTTGGGTTACCACGCCATCACATCACTCCACCGGATCGCTCACCGGCGTGGCAATAATCGCCTTCAACTCGCTGGTCATTGGGAATTCCAGGTTTAAGCCCTTGGGCGGAATCGGCTGTTCAAACCAGCGCTGGTAAATCCCGTTGATCTCGCCCGAGCGGTACAGATCACCGAGTGTCTCGTTGACCACCGCGAGAAACTGCGGATCGTCCTTGCGCACCATGCAGCTGTAGATTTCCCGCGATTGCTCCTCGCCCACCACCACCCAATGGTGCGGGTCCTTGGCCTTGGCGCGCTCGCCGTAGAGCAAGGCGTCATCCATGTAAAACGCTGCCGCGCGGCCGGTCTCGAGCATCTTGAACGCTTCGCCGTGGTCCTTGGCGCTGATCACGAACATATTGGCCTTGTGCTCGGCGTTGTAGCTCTTTAGAAAACGCTCATTGGTGGTGCCGGCGGTGGTCACCACGTTCTTGCCCGCAAGGTCGGCGAAGCCTTTGATGCCGCTGTCCTTGGCGGTGAGCAACTGGCCCTTCACGTAGATAAAGCCGTAGGAAAACGCCACCTGTTTCTGACGCTCGGCAGTCACCCCGGTGGAGCCGCACTCCAAATCCACAGTGCCGTTCTGCACCAGCGGGATACGGGTTTGGGAGGTCACCAGGTTGTACTTCACGCTGAGATTCGCCACCCCGGTTTTCTGCTGGATGCGCTCGACGATCTTGCTCGCCAACTCCACCGAATAGCCCATGGGTTTGCCACTGTTATCCCCCACATAGGAAAACGGCACCGACGCATCGCGATAGCCCAGCGTGATGGACTTGGCGCTGGCGATCTTGCCCAACGTGCCGTCCAAAGGGGTTTCAGTTGCCTGAACCTGTGCGCCGAACAAAAGCCCCAGGGTGCAGCCGGTCAACAGGATTTTTTTCATTGTTATTCTCCGTTGGTCTTTCAGTTATTTACGTACAGCGATCACGCTGATTTCCACCAGCACACTTGGCCGCGCCAGCTCCGCTTGCAGGGTGGTGCGCGTGGGCGCCATGCCGGGCGAAAGCCACGCGGACCAGACCTCGTTCATTGGTGCAAACCCATCGCCGATGTCCTTCAGGTAAATGGTCGCATTGAGCAGATGATCCTTGTCGCTGCCCGCCAGGGCCAACAGCGCATCGATCTTGGCCAGGACTTCTTGGGTTTGTGTGGCCACATCCTGGCCTTCGCCCGGCACCTGGCCCGAGAGGAACACCAAGTCCTTGAAGGTCACAGCCCCGCAAAGCCGTTCGTTGCTGTTGATTCGGTTGATAGTCATGGATGCATCCTCAAGCGGCGCGGGGCGCCAGGCCCTGCATATCAATGGAAGGAACCTGTTGACCGATCAGTTCGGCCAGCAGTTGGCCGCTACCGCAGGCCAGGGTAAAACCCAGCGCACCGTGGCCCAGGTTCAGCCACAGGTTGCGATAGACACTGGCGCCAATCAGCGGCACGCCCGTCGGGGTTGCGGGGCGCATGCCGGCCCACTCCACCGCGTGGGCGTAGTCGCCGGCCAGAGGGAACGTCTCCAGCGCCTGGCGTTTCATCAGCGCCAGGCGCTTGGGCTCAAGGCTTGCGTCAAAGCCGACGATGTCCACCATCGCTGCCACCCGCAATTGCTCGCCAATACGCGCATACACGATCTTGCGGTCATAGTCAGTGATGCTCACATTCGGCGCCTGGTGCTGCGCGCCAATCGGCACGCTCAGGCTATAGCCCTTGAGCGGATACAGCGGCAGCGACAAGCCCGGCAACCCCAGTTCAGCACTGCGATGCCCGGCCGCCAGCACCAGATGTTCGATCGGCATCACCTCATCGCCCACCTCGATGGCCTGCACCGCACCGTTGGCGTGGCGAATCCCGGTGACCTTGCGGCCCATCAAAAAACGGCAGCGCCCGGACGCCTCCAGCCGCGCCGCCAATCGCTGGCAAAACGCATGACAATCGGCCACTTCTTCATTCGGCGTGTAGATGCCGCCGACAAAACCACCCTCCGCCAGCGCCGGTTCCAGACGTGAGCACTCGGCGGCAGACAGCACCTGCTGTTGCAGGATATCGGTGACCTTGCTGCGTGCATGTTCAAAAGTGCCGGCATTGCGGAAAGTCACCAGTTTGCCGTTGCGCCGCCAGTCGAAACCGTCCAGGCGATCGTCCTCGCGCCATTGCTGCAAGGTGCCTTGGCTCAGGGCCGCCAGGCGCAGCAAGTGGGCGGCATTGCGCTTATTCACCGAGCCACGGCACGCGCCGAGAAAGGCGGCCATCCAGCGCCATTGCTGGGGGTCGAGGCGCGGGCGCAGCTTCAGGGGCGAATCACCCCGCAGCAACCAACCAATCGCCTGCAGTGGTACACCGGCATCCGCCAGCGGCGCGACATAGCGGTAAGACAGCTGCCCACCGTTGGCAAAACTGGTTTCGCTGCCCAGGCTGCCGCGCGCTTCGATCACCGTCACTTCATGGCCGGCACGTACCAACGCGTAGGCGCTGGCCAAGCCGATGACGCCACCGCCGATGATGCACACTTGCTTGGCCATCCCAGCCACCCGCCGTTGAATTAAGAGGTCTCAAGCGTAGGGGCAGGTGACAGGCCACCGACAATGAATAAAGATGGGTCGCCTATAAACAAAGGTTATGGACGTGCCATGCGCTTGCGTCATATCGAAATCTTCCAGGCTATCCGCCAGACCGGCTCCGTCAGCGCCGCCGCGCAATTGCTGCATGTGTCACAACCGGCGGTGACCAAGGTCTTGCAGCACGCGGAGTTACAGCTGGGTTTTCCGCTGTTTCTGCGGGTGCGCGGCAAGTTGCAACCCACGCCGGAAGCCCTGGCGCTGGAAAGCGAAGTCGAGAAAGTCACCGAGAGCCTGCAAGGCGTGCGGCGCCTGGCCAAGAGCTTGCGTCGAATGCCCGAGCAAAGTGTGCGCATTGGTGCGATTCCAGCGTTGGCGCTGTCGCTGCTGCCACCTTCGATTCTGGAATGGAAGCGCGACTACCCGGACATGGCCTGCGAACTGTCCAGCGATCACAGCCGCGAGTTGGTGCAGAAGCTGTTGATGCGTGAGATTGACCTGGCGCTGACGCTCAACTTCTCCGGCCACCCCGGTTTGACCACGCAAGTGCTGGCCAATGGTGTGCTGGTGGCGTTGGCCTCAAAGGGTTATTGGACTGAGGCCGAACTGAGCAGGCCACTGCCACTGGCCGACTTGGCAGGCACGCCGCTGATTGGTCTTTCCAGCGCCGACCCATTGGCGGCAAAACTCGACAGCTACCTGGAAAACGTTGATCCACCGCCGCGCGTCACCCTCTCGGTGCAGACCTACTCGCTGGCCCGCGCCATGGTGGAATCAGGCGCCGGCCTGACGGTCATCGACCCCTTCACTGCTCTCGGCGCGTCGACGGCGACCACCTGCATCCGCACGCTCACCCCGCCGCTGCCGATCACCCTGTACGCCCTGACCCGCGCCAATGAGCCGCCGCCGCATATGCTCGCCAACCTGCTGCAAATTTTCGGGAAACGCGCCCAAGCGTTATTGGAACGTTTGTAATAACACCAAAGCTCCCACAGGTCAGAGCACGTACCGCATGATCGCCACGAAATGCAGCAAGCTGCCGCCGATCACAAATAAATGCCAGATCCCATGGGAATGCCGCAAGCGATCCTCCAGGGCAAAAAAGATGATGCCGACGGTGTACAGCACACCACCAGACGCCAGCCAGACAAACCCCGCCGTGCCCAGCGCGGCGATCAGCGGCTTGACCGCCACCAGCACGATCCAGCCCATCACCGCGTAAATCACGATGGACAAGATCCGCGCCTCGGAGCGCGGCTTGATCTCTTGCAGGATGCCAATCACCGCCAGCCCCCACACGATACCGAACAGCGTCCAGCCCCACGGCCCTCTCAAGGTCACCAGGCAAAACGGCGTGTAGCTGCCGGCGATCAACAGGTAGATCGAAAAGTGATCGACCTTCTGCATGATCGCTTTTCTTCGCCCGCGCACGCTGTGGTACACGGTCGACGCGCTGTACAGCACCAACAACGTAAAGCCATAGATCGCCACGCTGACGATCTTCCAGGGGCTGCCATCCAGGCTCGCCACCACCAACATCCACACCGCGCCCGCACAGGCCGCAACCGCCCCGAGCAAATGGCTCCAGGCGTTGAATCGTTCCCCGTGATACATGTGTCACTCACCTCGAATAACCGTTACCACATGGTTTGCCACGTGCATTCTGACGCCAGTCACGCTTGAGCAGGTAACACGCTTTTCTTCATTTGCCCAAAGGCACTGCGCAAACGATGATTGCCAGCATCGCCGTTGTCCCGGAAAGCCCCCATGCCCGAGCTCGAACCCACACCGCCGCACCCCAGCCTATGGCAGTTGTTTTACAACTTTGCCATGGTCGGCCTGCTCGGCTTTGGCGGCGTGATGCCCTGGGCACGGCAGATGATGGTCGACCGCAGGCGGTGGGTCAGCGAGCAAGGCTTCAACGAATTGCTCACCACCGGCCAGTTCTTCCCCGGCCCCAATATCGCCAACGTCGGCATCATCTACGGCCGACGCCTGCACGGCTTGCCGGGTGCAGTTGTGACCGTCTTCGGGCTGTACCTGTTCCCCTCGCTGATCACCGTGCTCGCCGGGTTCGCCTATGCCAAGTGGTGGAGCCACGACGTGGTGCAGCAGATCTTCGGCGCGGTGATGCCGATTGCCACCGGCTTGATGCTCGGGACGACGTTGCGCCTGCTCAAGGCCATGCCCAGGACGATCGCCAACTACAGTGCTTTCGTGTTGACCTTTGTGTTGATGGCGGTCTTCGTGCTGCCGCTGTGGATGGTGCTGCTGATCAGCATCCCCAGCTCCCTGGCCTTGAGCTTTATGGGCTCAAAAGAGGTGGCCGGCTGATGCAAACCGTCCTCCTTCACCTGATGATCCAATGCGCGCTGTGGTCGCTGATGGCGATTGGCGGCAACACCGTGGCCATCGGTGACATCCACCGCTACACCGTCGTCGATATGCGTTGGATCACCGACGCTCAATTCGTCGCCTTCTTCGCCCTGTCCCAGGCCCTTCCGGGCCCCAATGGCATGTTTCTGGTGTTTATCGGCCAACAGGCGGCGGGCCTGCCCGGCGCGCTGGTGGCATTGACCGCCAAACTGCTGCCCTGTTCGGTGCTGACCTATTTCGGCGCAGGCTGGTTGGAGCGCCACACCCAGACGCCGTGGGTGCAGCGCGTCAAACGCAGTCTGTTGCCCATCTCCATCGGCCTGATCCTTGCCTCGACCTACATCTTGTTGAACAGCCTGGAAAACAACGCAACCAGCCTGGTACTGACCCTGGCCAGCGCCGCCGTGGTGTATTACACGCGCTTGAACGCGATCTGGTTGATCATCCTCGGCGTGCTGCTGGGCCTGTGCAGTTCTTGGCTGGGAGCGGGCTGGTTTTAGGGGCACAATCGACAGCATTCGAATAAGAGCCGCGACCATGCTGATCGACGAAGAATTCACCCTCAAGAAGCTGGAAATCTTCCTGGCGTTCATGCGTACCGGCAACCTGGCCCGCGCCGCCGCCGAGCTGCAAACCAGCAATGTCAGCGTGCACCGCGCCATCCACTCCCTGGAAAACGCCCTGCGTTGCCCACTGTTCAAACACGAAGGCCGCAACCTCACGCCGCTGGAAAGCGCCTATGTCCTCGAAGAGCGGGCACAGAAACTGGTGGCGGATGTGGTCGACAGCGTGCGCCTGACCCGCGAAGCCGCCGGTTTCTCCGCCGAGCGTTTCAAGTTGGGCTCGTTGTATTCGTTGACGGTCAAGACCGTGCCGCAACTGATCATGGGCCTGAAAATCCGCCGTAGCGAACTCAATATCGACCTGATCCTGGGCTCCAACTTCGACCTGCTCTACAAGCTCAAGAACATGGAAGTCGACGCGATCCTCATCTCCCTCGACGAGCGCGCCAACGACCCCGATTGCGAGCAGATCGCGCTGTTTACCGACGACATCTTCCTCGCCACCCCGGCCGACTCACCCTTCGACCGCGAACAGGAAATCGACCTCGCCGACGTGCGCGATGCCACCTTCATCACCCTCACCCAAGGCTTCGCCACGCACCAGGATGGCAACCGCGTGTTCAAGCAGGCGGGGTTCGAACCGAAGGTAGCGATGCAGGTGAACGACATCTTTACCCTGTTGAGCATGGTCAGCTCGGGGGTGGGTTATGCGCTGCTGCCGGGGCGGATTGCGGCGGTGTATGAGAACCGGGTGAAGCTGATACCGCTGCAACCGAGGTATCGGTTGCAACAGCATATTGGGGTGGTGTTTTTGAAGGCCAAGGAACGTGACCCGAACTTGCTGGCGTTGTTGGCGGAGTGTCGGATGTATGCCAATCGGCAAATTGCCCCGTAGCAGCTGTCGAGCCTTGGCGAGGCTGCGTCAGCAGCACCGCCGAGTCGAGCCAGGCGCTGGACCGAGTCGAGCCCTACGCAGCCTCGCCAAGGCTCGACAGCTGCTACGGGAGTAATTAACCGACTAAACCACGCACGATGAAGTACAACACCGAAGGCCCCAACAAACACCCAAGCCCAGTGTGGAACGTCGCCGTCAGCGCGCCATACGGCACCAACCGACGATCCGTGGCGGCCAGGCCTGCGGTTACGCCGCTGACGGTGCCGGCCAACCCACCAAACACCATCGCCGAGCGCGGGTTATCCAGGCCCATCCAACGCGCCGCCACCGGCGTACCGACCATCACCAGGATCGCCTTGATCAACCCGGTGGCAATCGACAGCGCCATCACATCCGAGGTCGCGCCAATCGCCGCACCGGTCACCGGGCCGACGATGTAGGTCACGGCGCCCGCGCCGATAGTGGTCATGCTGATCGCATCGCGATAACCAAAGGCCCAGGCCATGCTCGCGCCGACGATAAACGGCAGCACTGTGCCCAGCAGCAGCGCAATCACACCGATCAACCCGGCTTTGCGCGCTTCGGTGGCTTGCACTTCGAACGCCGTGGCGACGATGGCGAAATCACGCAGCATCGCACCGCCCATCAGGCCGATACCGGAGAACAGCGCCATATCGGCCAGGCCTTTTTGCCCGCCGGTAAGCGTGCCGCCAACCCAGGCCAGCACCAGCCCGATGACGATGGCAATCGCCGAGCCATGAATGCGCCCAAACGTCAGGCGCTTGGACAGCACCACAGAGATCCACATCACCACGCCGACGAAGGCAAAGGCGGTGACCAGGCCGTTATTCTCCAACCCTTTTTCGATGAGTGCCCACATATCAGCGGCCTCCCACGACAGGAGTCGGCGTGATCTGCGGCTCTTCAGCAGGCAACGGTTCGCCTTTGTGAGTACGGCTGATCAGCGCGATGGTGCAACCACAGACCACCACCGAACCAATCGCCGCCAACACCGCCACCGGGCCACCGTGCAAGGCGGTAACCACGTTCTGTTGCGCAGCCATCGCCACCACCACGGGGATGTACATGGCGCCCCAGAAGCCGACGCCCATCTCGCAGTCCTTGGTCATGCCACCGCGCTTTTGCATCCACAGGCGGGCGCAGATCAGCAGGATCATCGCGATCCCTACCCCGCCCACATTGGATTTAACGCCGAGCAACACGCCGAGCATGTCGCCCAGGATCACGCCCGCCAGCATGCAGATCGCCAGCAATGCCACACCGTAGATAATCATTGTTGTTGTCCTCAAAGTGCTCGATCGAAATTGTTGTTTTTGTGCTTCGAAAGCCTTGGGTGGTGCTTTATCGGTGGCGGCGCGCCTCCTCTTGCAGCAGGGCCTGCAAGGTGTCCAGGCGTGCGCCTTCGCAGGCGATCACCGTGCCTTGTTCAAACACGCGGCGTGACAAGCCGGTGAGCACGGCACCCGGAGGCAGTTCGATTTGCAGGCGCACGCCACGCTCGTAGGCGCTTTGCACGGTGCCGCGCCAGTCGACGACGCGGCACATATTGAAGGCCAGGTCGTCGCGCAACTGGTCTGGGTTGTGGATTGGACGTGCGCGGGTGCTGCTCAGGTAGGTGATACGCGGCGTCTTGAGCGTGACAAAGGCTTGCGCCAATGCCTGGGCGGGTTGCTCCAGCAATGCGCAGTGGGACGGCACGCTCACGGCCAGGCGCTTGGCGACGCCGTTGCCTTTGATGCGCTGGGCAACACGCTTCATGGCGTCGTCGCTGCCGGCGATCACGGTTTGGTTGTCGGCGTTGATATTGGCCAGATAAACCGGCGTTTGTGGGCTGTGGACTTCGGCCAGCAACTGTTCGACTGTGGATAACTCAGGGCCGATGATCGCGGTCATTCCGTAGCCGTGTGGATAAGCGCTTTGCATCAGTTCGCCGCGCAAGCTGACCAGTTTCACGGCGTCTGCAAAATCCAGAGCGCCCGCGATCACCGCGGCCGGATAGGCACCAATGGACAACCCCGCGACGAAATCCGGGGTGTGTTGCAGCAGGCGGGCGTTAGCCACACCGGCGATCAACAGGCAAAGCTGAACGGCACGCGTCGACTCAAGGGCTTTCGCGGAATCGAGTTGGCGAACATCTTCGCCCAAGGCATTACTGGCCTCATCCAACACATCGGCGGGCAACGACTGGAGCATGCCCGGCCGCTGGGCGCCTTGCCCCGGAAACACCAAAAGGCTGCTCATGCCACGGCCTGCCAGGGGTCGAGTACCAAATGTGCGCCGCTGGCGGTTTTCAGCAGTACCCGGCGTGATCCCCCAGCCCATTCGCGCAAGGCGACGGCGCCAAACGGGGTTTGTAGTTGCAGGTCCACGGCGCACGGCGCTGTGTCCAGGATTGCCAACAGATCCTTTGCATCACCTCGACTCAGCGTTTCAGGCGTGCGCAGAATCAAATCCAGATCACTCTTGGCATGCAGCGCTTCAATACCTGTGGCCAACTCAAAACCTGCGCTGCCCGTGACGCCCCAAGTCTCCTGCGCCAGCACCGGTCGCAGTTGAGCAAGCGCTTGCAATGCAGGCAGATCCCGTGGAGAGACAGCGTCGCGCAAGGCTTCCGGTGCCACTCGCCGCTGAATCGCCGTTGCAGGCATCACTGCCGCAAAACGCTGCTCACGCAAGTGCCCACGCACGCCGACCGCCACAAAGCCCGGCTCGGCGATGGCGCGGCGCACCACCACCGGATGACCGGCGCGGATGGCCTCGATCGCCCAAGCCGGAGCATCGGCGGGCAGATGCGCCGGGGCCATGCCCCAGAGCAAATCGTGGGCGTTCACCATTGCTCCCGCAGTAGCTGGCGGACATGGCTAGAGGCGGCACGGTTGGTGGCGCCCAGGCGACTGCTCAAATCAGGCCCGCTCGCTTCAACATCCTGAATCGCTTGCACCAGGCAATCGCTGACCCGCGCCACATCGTCCTGCGTGGGCTGTTCAATCTGGCTGACCGTCAACGTCTCCCAGAGCAAACCGAGGCTGGCATAACTGTCGATGTCATACGCCATGGGCGGCACACTGGCGGCCAGGGCTTCCAGCTCTTCGATGCTGCGCAAAGTCACTCGCGCGGCCGAGGCCTTGCCCATGGCATGCACCATCACACCGGGGTCGCGCAAAGCGATCAGGCGGTTGGCCTGGTAGCCGTGGGCGAGGAACGCACCGGACATCGCCTTGCCCACCAGCAGCGCAATCACCGGGTGTCCGGCAAGGCGAGCGCGGGCGTAACTGTCGGCGGCGGCGGCCAGGGCTTGATGGATGCCGAGGGCTTCTTCGCGACGGCCATAGGCTTGGCTAGGTACGTCGACGATGGCGATGATGGGACGCTTGTCACCCAGGGCGATAGCTTCGTCCACGGCTTTGGCCAGGCCCCACCCCTCGAGCAAACCAACCTCGCCATTACGGGCGCGGGGGAAGCGGTTTTGTGGATCGGTGACGACAGCGATAAAGCGCACGCTTTGCTGGTCCAGTGCGCCGTCGGCCACTTTCAGCGAATCCGGTAACCCCTCAACGGGCGTTGCGCCTGCGCTCAATGCGTTGAACCACTGCAACCCTCTCATGAGCGTTCTCCTTGATACAGGTTGCGGACCGTCGCCGGATCGATTTGCGGTGCGGCGTCCAGTTCGGCCAGCCGCGCCAGGTAGAACTCGGCCTGACGGCTGCGTTGTTGCGCGGGCAAGCCTTGTTGCAGCAGCGCGGTGACCGTCTGTTGAATCTGCGCCACATCGTCCGCTACATACCGGTCAGCCAAGCCGCTGTTGAAACGTTGCTCACCACCGGTGAGGCTCCAGATAAATGGCCGATCGCGGGAGTCGTACTCTTCAAGGCCCGCCTCCTGTTCGATCACTTGCGGACCATTGAGGCCCACGCGCGCTTCACGGGTCACCACCAGGTAGCTGCAAAGACCCGCAGCGATGGACATGCCGCCAAAACAACCGACGCTGCCCGCCACCACGCCGATCACCGGTTGGTATTGGCGCAGGTCGACAATCGCCGCGTGGATATCGGCAATGGCCGCCAGGCCGAGGTTGGCCTCCTGCAAGCGCACGCCACCGGTTTCCAACAGCAACACGGCGCGGGTGGGGATGCCGTTGCGGTTATCTTCCGCCGCCAGCTCAAGGGCGCCCGCGATTTTTGCGCCGCCCACTTCACCAAGACTGCCACCTTGAAAATTGCCTTCAATTGCAGCGATCACCACCGGCAAACCGTCGATGCTGCCCTTGGCGATTACCACCCCGTCATCCGCCTGAGGCACCACGCCTTGGCGGCTGAGCCAGGGCGACATCACGCGTTGAAACGGGTCGATCAATTCGCGATAAGAACCCGCATCCAGCAAAGCCTTGGCCCGCTGCCGAGCGCCCAGTTCAACGAAGCTGTGTTTAGCGAGCAAGTCAGTCATGGCCGATCTCCTCGAAACCCTGCTCCAGACGCAAACGCACCACGCCGGGCGTGGCACCGAAATCGTGGATATCAATCTTCAACGCCGGTGGCGTCTGCTCCAGGAAGATGCGTTCGAACAGGTGCTGCCAACGTTGCTCGGCACCATTCACCGAGGTCTGCACCTGGATGGTCAGCGTGCCAGCGGTGCCCGGTTCCAGTAGCACCTCCAGGTCGCCCGAGCCGACACAACCCACCAGCGCACGGCCCTTCGGCGGCTGCCCGGCGGGGAATTCAAAGGATAAGGTTTCCATCAAAACGCTCCGTCGAGGCGGTCGATAAACAGGCAGGCGGCCAACAGGTCGGCGGCGCCGCCGGGGGAGGCATTCAGGGCCAGCAGTTGTTGGTCGAGTTCGTGCAATTGGCGGCGACCGGCAAGGGTTGCGCTGCCACCCGCGTCCAGCACCGATTGTGCGCCGAGCTGCATGGTGCGCAGGCCTTCTACGCCTGAGCGGTAAAGCACACAGGTGTCGGCGAGGTCCGTCATGATCGCGAGCAAGGCATCCAGGCGCGCGTTTTGCTCACCGGCGTTTTGCTGGCGGCTTTTGTGCAGTTGCGGCAGGCCGCGTTGCAGCACCGAGGGGAAGCCCAACTGAGCTTCTTCACGGGCACCGCGTGCGCCGTAGCGTTGGGCAACCTGAGCACCGTGGCTCATCGGTTGCGGGGCGTAGCGGTCGTTTAGCAGGGCCAGTTTTGCAGCTCTTAGGGAGACGGCGCTGGCATGGATGGCGTGTGGTTCCAGTGCCGTTGCTGCCGTCAGCAAACCGAGTGCCCAAATTGCGCCGCGATGGGTGTTCACGCCGTTGGTGGTGGTGAGCATCGCTTGCTCACCTTCACGACCGATTCGTCCGAGGGCTTCGCGCAGCGGCAAACCGACTTCACCGAGCTCGATAGCTGCTTCGGCCATTTCCTTGAACATCGGCCACAGCGACAACGCCGACGCGTGCATCAGGCCCAGGTGCAAATCGCTATGGGCGCCGTTGCCACGACGGTCCACCAAGGCGGGTTTGGGCGACAGGTCGGCTTCGTCGATCAGCGCGTCGACGGCCATGTCCGCCAAGCGATCGGCGAGGCTGAGTTCATGCAATTTAAGGGCGCGCATTTACCAGCTCCTGAACTTGGCGGGCGGGTTGTACAAGCCACCGGACCACTCCACCAAGTCGGCCACGCTTTTGGCGGCCAACAGTTCACGGGTGGCGTCGGTGCGGCGGATACCAAGGTCTTCGGGCAAGGCAATCAGGCCTTCACGGCGCATGCGCGCGGTGTCCTTGGGGTTGTGGCGCATGCCGATGGCGGTCACCCCGGCGACGGCGGCGATCATCGCCTGTCGCTCTTCCAGGGAGCGCGCCTTGTACAGGTAGGCAATGCCTTCTTCAGTGAGCAGGTGCGTGACGTCGTCGCCGTAGATCATGATCGGCGCCAGCGGCATGCCGCTTTTGCGCGCGACTTCCACCGCGTCGAGGGTTTCGACGAACGTGGGCTTGCCGCCTTCCTGGAAGGTTTCGACCATTTGCACCACGAGCTTTTTGCCGCGCTCCAACAAGGCTTCCGGCGCATCGCCGTGGCGCATATCCAGCCACGCTGGGGTGCCGTGGCGACGACCGCGTGGGTCATGGCCCATGTTCGGCGCGCCACCAAAACCGGCGAGGCGGCCACGGGTCACGGTGGAAGAATGGCCATCACCATCGACTTGCAGCGTGGCACCGATAAACAGGTCCACCGCATATTGGCCGGCCAGTTGGCAGAACATCCGATTGGAACGCATCGAACCGTCGCGGCCAGTGAAGAACACGTCCGGGCGTGCGGCAATGTAGTTTTCCATGCCCAGCTCGGTGCCGAAGCAATGCACACTTTCCACCCAGCCGCTTTCGATAGCAGGGATCAGGGTTGGGTGCGGGTTGAGGGTCCAGTTGCGGCAGATCTTGCCTTTCAGGCCGAGGGATTCGCCGTAGGTGGGCAGGATCAATTCGATGGCAGCGGTGTTGAAGCCGATCCCGTGGTTCAGCGACTGCACATTGTGTTTTTCGTAGATGCCTCGGATCGCCATCATCGCCATCAGCACGTGCACCGGCTTGATATGGCGCGGGTCGCGGGTGAACAGCGGCTCGATGTAGAACGGCTTGTCGGCCACCACCACAAAATCCACCCAGCTCGCCGGGATGTCGACGCGAGGCAAGTCAGTGACGTCGTCCACCAACTGGTTAACCTGCACGATGACGATGCCATCGCTGAAGGCGGCGGGTTCGATCAGCGCCGGGGTATCTTCGGTACTGGCGCCGGTGTAGATGTTACCGGCGCGGTCGGCCATGAAACCGGCCGAAAGCACGACGTTGGGGATCAGGTCCACCACCAGCCGCGCATAGAGTTCGATGTAAGTGTGGATCGCGCCGATTTCCAGCAGGCCGTCTTCCAGCAACTGGCTGATGCGCAGGGATTGGGTGCCGGCGAAGGAGAAGTCCAGCTTACGGGCGATGCCTTTTTCAAACAGGTCCAGGTGCTCGGAACGGCCGACACTGGGCATGATCATGTGCAAATCGTGGAGCTTGGCCGGGTCGGCCTTGGCCAGGGAACGCGAGAGGAAATCCGCCTGTTTCTGGTTGTTGCCTTCCAGCACCACCCGATCGCCGGGGAGGATCAGCGCTTCCAGCGCCTCGACGATTTTGTCACTGGGCAACACCGCCCCGTCGGCAAACGCTCTGACCAGCCCGAGCCGCCGCTGCTTCTCGTCGCGCCGCCGCGTCCAGCGCGAGTCGGGGGTGATTGTTGTTGTCATGGTCGCTCCACGGGGTTTGCTGTCGTGGGCTGTACCTTAGGAGTGAAATGGGAGGGTATCAATCAAGCATGGTGGCGAATCGTTACGACTGGAGTAATAGTCCGTCAATGAATGCTGGATTGGGCCCAAATAGAGATTAATGTGGGAGCTGGCAAGAGTCCCAAAAAGGGAACGATGAGTCCCTATTTTGATCGTTCCCACGCTCTGCGTGGGAATGCCGCCTGGGACGCTCCGCGTCCCGCCAGCCAGTGCAAGGCTCAAGCCCTGCGCAGTTGTGACGCGGAGCGTCACGGGATGCATGCCCACGCGGAGCGTGGGAACGATCAGCACGATGAGTCCCTATTCGGGATCGATTTGAGATTCCGGCGAAGGGCTGAATTGTTCCAGCGCTCTGTCGACCAGCAACTGCCCCAACTCTGCCATTTGCTGGATCGCCAACAACATCGAGCGTTGTGAGCATTCCAAGTCGAAAGCAAGGTTGCAGGTCATGGCATTCAGCGAAGACAAGGTTTCAGTGTTTTGGTTGGGTTTTTTGATCGTTCCCACGCTCTGCGTGGGAATGCCGCCTGGGACGCTCCGCGTCCCGCCAGCCAGTGCAAGGCTAAAGCCCTGCGCGATGGTGACGCGGAGCGTCACTGGATGCATTCCCACGCGGAGCGTGGGAACGATCAGCATCACAACGCCATTTCCACCTTCACAATCCCAAGACCTTCGAGGGCATAACTGCTGTACTCGTACACTCCCCCCTGAATAGTCAAACGCAGAACACCGTCGTCCTCAGTCACTTGTACTCCGGGCTCTTTTGTTTTCAGAAAAGGGTGTGCTGACACCAGCTCAGTGAGTATCGCCTCATCACTCCCCAGGTCCTTATGGACGTAGTAACGGTAGGAAAAGCCCACCGTCGCACCACCCTGATTATCGCGCGCGCCATAAATCGAGGTGCCGTTCCCCAAGGAATGCTTCAACACCACTTCGTCCAGGTCTGGTGTCCCGGATGACATGATCCAACTGCCCCCAATGTAGATCAGGCAAACCACCAGCAGACAATTTCGCAGGATGGGGACGAGCGCCTTAATGGCCTTGAGAAATTGCATACTCAATACCTCTCCTTATCCAATATTGGTCTCGCGGGTCATCACCGAAAGGATCACCACCCCACCATGATCCGAAGTCCGGTCGTGTGGTTTTTGCAAACGTTTGAGCGACACCTGCAGCACGTAACAGCAGATGTTCTGGAATACCCAGCACCGTACCCGTAGCGCCGTAATTGAAGTTACCAAAAGCCTCGTACTGACGCCCCCGCGTCTTGTAATTCCATGGCCCGGCAGCCCTGACCTGAGAGTAGAACCAGGAATAGGCGAATGCCGAGCCTGACGTGAGATGAATACTCTTGCACTTGGCTGTCGCCATATTTTCGAGAATTGAAACACCGGGCGGCATTAACGGTACGGCCATTTGCTAGTCCTTGCTGGCAGTGAGGAGCGCAGAACCTAGCACCCCACTTAGGACTGAACATCCCACCCAATCCAGATACAGAACTCACCTACAGCAACTCCATCCTCTTCCGACACTTGATCATTCCCACGCTCCGCGTCCCGCCAGCCACTGCGAAGCTTAAGTCCTGCGCACTGGTGACGCGGAGCGTCACTGGATGCATGCCCACGCGGAGCGTGGGAACGATCATCAGGCCAAGCCGGACTCGACCAACAGGGCTTCCAACCCCACCAAGTCCGGGACCTTCGCCACATGCTCGCCCACCTGCACCGCCGCCAGCTCCAGCGGGCACAACGGAACATCCACATAGCTCAACTGGCTATCGAGTTTGTAAGACCGTGGAATCCCCTGAATCACCATCGCGATAAACTTCAACGTCGGCCGCCCGCCCAGCGTGTTCAGCACCACGATCCGCGAACGCTCCCCCGTCACACTCGCCTCACCGCAAACCGCTTCAAAGCTGATCAACGGAATTTGCCGATTACGCCAGGTCACTTGCCGCAGATACCACGGCGGCGCATCGCTGGCGGGCTCTCCACGCTGGAAGTCGATCAGCTCGGCAATGGCGACGTTGGGCAGCACCAGGTGTCGGTCAGCCAAGGGCAACAGCAGGCCGGTGAGTTGGCTGGTGCGGTGGTCAAGCATGGGACTTGCTCCAATAGGCGATGCTTTCCAGCAGCACCGACTCTTGATACGGCTTGCCGAGGTAGTCGTTGACGCCGATGGCCATGGCGCGGTCGCGGTGTTTCTGGCCGGTGCGCGAGGTGATCATGATGATCGGCAGGCGCATCAGCCTTGGGTCATTGCGAACCTGGATGGCCACTTCAAAGCCGTCCATGCGCGGCATTTCAATGTCGAGCAACATCAGGTCCGGGGTGTGTTCTTCGAGCACGGCGATGGCGTCGATACCGTCCTTGGCGGTGAGTACGTTCATGCCGTTGCGCTCCAGCAGGCGGCTGGTGACTTTGCGCACGGTGACCGAGTCGTCCACCACCAGCACCAGCAACGGGCGCTTTTTCAGCGGGTCGTTGAGGATCAGCGGTGCGTCGACCGTCTGGGCCGGCAACGCCGGTTGCCGTGCGCGGATATGCGCCAGCAGGTCGATGATCAGCACCACGCGGCCATCGCCGAGAATGGTCGCGCCAGACAAGCCCTGAACTCCGGCAAACTGCGGCCCCAGCCCCTTGACCACAATCTCCCGTGTACCAGCCATGGCATCCACATGCACCGCCACGCGCCGCTCATTACACTGCACCAGCAGCACCGGAACCGGCTGGTACTGGCCCAGCAGTTTCGGACGCACAACGGTGTGCAGCAGGTCGCCGAGGTAAAACAACTCGTAGCGTTGGCCTGCATATTCATAACGCGGTGGGTCTTGCTGATAGTGACCCGCCAGCTCATGGGGCAGTACACGCACCAAGCCTTCAATGGTATTGAGCGGGATCGCGTATTGGTCGTCCGCGCACTGCACCATCAGCGCCCGATTGACCGACACAGTGAACGGCAGCCGAATACGGAAGTGCACACCCTCGCCCGGCGTCGAATCAATGAACATCGAACCACCGAGTTGGCGCACTTCTTCATGCACCACGTCCATGCCGACGCCGCGCCCGGAGATCTGTGTAATTTTTTCAGCCGTGGAGAACCCCGGCTGCAGGATGAACTGCAACACGTCGCGGTCGCTGATCTCTTGATTGGGGTCGAGCAAGCCGCGCTTGATCGCCTTGCGTCGCACCGCTTCCAACGGCACACCGGCGCCGTCGTCGCGCATGTCGAAAACGATGTCGCCGCCTTCGTGGGTCAGGTCCAGGGTGATGCGACCCCTCGTAGGTTTGCCGGCCAACAACCGCGCATCGCGGGATTCCAGGCCATGGTCGACGGCATTGCGCAGCATATGTTCGAGTGGCGCCACCATGCGTTCCAGCACGTTACGGTCCATCTCGCCCTCGGCGTTGCCGACCACGAACTCCACGTCTTTGCCCAACTCCTCCGCCACCTGACGCACGATGCGCTTGAGGCGCGGCAGCATGCGCTCGAAAGGCACCATGCGCGTGCGCATCAGGCCTTCCTGCAACTCCGTGTTGATGCGCGCCTGTTGCTGCAACAGGTTATGCGCATCCTGATTGCGGCGGTCGAGAGTTTCCTTGAGGTCCAAAAGGTCAGAGGCCGATTCGGACAGCGCGCGCGACAGCTGCTGCAACTGTGAATGGCGGTCCATCTCCAGCGGGTCGAATTCTTCATAACCCAGGCGCTCGGCCTCGGCCTGCTGGCGACTGAGGATGCGGCCTTGGGTTTCGGTGTCGAGACGGCGCAGTTGGTCGCGCATGCGCTCGATGGTGGTTTCCACTTCATTGAGGGCGATGCGTGCGTCGTTGACTTGCTGCTCGATTCGCCCTCGAAAGATCGACGTTTCACCGGCCAGGTTGACCAAGTCGTCGAGCAAATCAGCGGAGATTTTCACCATGTCCGCAGCCGGATCGATCGCCGCTTCCACCTTGCCTGCCGGTAACGCTACCGGCACTACCGGCTCATCGCTGGGGTGAACCAGGCTTTTGATGCGCCCGATGAGCTTCTCTACCGAGCCCACCGGCAAGCCGTCCGCCACCGCATCGACCATCTGCGCCAGGCGGTCATGACAGCCTTGCAGCAGCGCGAACAGTTCGGGGGACGGCGCGAGCAAACCGGCAGACAGCCCTTCGTAGAGAAACTCCAGCTCATGGGCCAAATCGCCAATCGGCCCGATTTCGACCATGCGCGCGCCACCCTTGAGGGTGTGCAAGTCGCGCAGCAGGGTTTCCACTTCCTGGCGATTGTTCGGCTCGGCCTGCCAGCGCTGTAGCGCACTGCTTGAGCTGTCGAGAATATCGGCGGCTTCTTCGAGGAAGATATCCAGCAATTCGGGGTCGGGGCCCTGCGCTTGTGGGGCCGCAGTGGGTGCCGTCGGTGTGCTGCTCTGACGCAACGCACGCACCTTGGTAACCAGTTCGGCGCTGTCGCTCAGCGGCTGGTGGTGTTGGAGTTCCTCCAACTGCAATGCCAGCCGCTCATGGCTGGCCATCAGTACTTGGGACAGCTCGGGAGAGTAGCTGTATCGACGGTCTACCAAGCCTTCGTAAAGGCATTCCAGTTCATGGGCCAGGTCGCCAATCGGCCCAATTTCTGCCATGCGCGCGCCGCCCTTGAGGGTGTGCAGATCCCGCTGTAACGAAGACAACGGCGCCGCGTTGTCAGGGTCCAACAACCAGCGTTTGAGGGACTGCCCGGCGCTGTCGAGGATATCCACGGCCTCTTCCAGGAATATCTCGACGATCTCATCGTCAATCGCCGTGTCCTGGTCCAACTTCGCCGTGGCGGCACTCAGCTCGGAGATGCTCAGGGCGCGACTACCGTCGCTTTTTATCAGGCCGGTAGCGGAGGGGTCCAAGGCTTCATCCAGCAGTTCGCGCAATGCTTTTACACGCGCGGGTGCCGGGCTGATTTCCTGGCCTGCCGCCAGTTGGTCAAGCATGTTGATCAGCGCTTCATGGGCCTGTTCGGCCTCATGGAAAAACCGCTCGCTGACCGCCAGGCTACTTTCTTCCACGGCGCCATACAGGTCGAGCAAGGCTTCGCACAGTTCGTCGATGGAGTGCAGGTCCGCGACGTGCGCGCCCTCTCCCAGCGTGGTCAACTCGTCCAGCAGTGCGGTCAGTTCCTGACGCTCGCCGGGGTGCTGTTGCCAGCGGCGCAGCAGGCTTTCGGCATCGAGCAGAATGTCCATGCCCTGGGCCAGGAAGTTGGCGATCAACTGCGGGTCGCGCTTGATGCGCAGGCCGGTGTTCGGTGCGTCGAGCAGCGCTGCAAGCTGGGTATCGAGCAGGCTTTGGGTGCGGTTGATCAGGCCTGCAGCGCCTTTGATGGGCGCCAGGGGATCGCTGTCCAAGTCGCGCAGCCCATGCTGAAACAATCCCTCAGCTTCCAGCAGCAACTCCACTTCGTCCAAGTCCAGCGGCAGGCGATGGGCCTTGTATTCACGGGTCAGGTGGTCGAGTGGGCGCGCCAGTTCGGCGATGGGCAACACGCCGGCCATATAGGCGCTGCCCTTGAGTGTGTGCAGAGCGCGTTGCAGTTCATCGCTGACTTGCAGCGGCACGTGCTCGGCGGCCTGTTGCAGGAAGTGGTTGATACTGTCCAGATGGCTCTGGGCTTCGTTGCGGAAGATCTCCAGCAGCATCGGGTCGTGGGGCTCAGCGTCCGGGGCTTGAGTTTCACTGGCCAAGGCGTGGGCGCGGGCGGCCAGGGCGTCGACTTCATCGCGCTGGCGTTGGTCGTCGATCGCAAAGTCGGCAATCAACTCCGGCAGCAGGGCCACCGCGTCATCCAGTACCTGCTGCACCTCGGGGCCGAGGGCCACGCTGCGTTCCAGCACACGGTTCAGCAGGTTTTCGATGACCCACGCAAACTCCGCCAGCACCAAGGCGCGGACCATACGACCACTGCCTTTCAAGGTGTGGAACGCGCGGCGCATTTCGCCCTGGGCGGTTTTATCTGCGCTGTTAGGCAAGTTGCGGTGCAGCACTTCAAGCACTTCGTCGGTTTCTTCGAGGAAGACTTCGCGCAGTTCATCGTCGATGGGTTCTTCACCGACCGGTGGCGGTAGCAGGCTGCCGGGACGGTGCAGGGCCGGAGGGTTCAAGCGCGACGTGGGATTGGCCAACGCGTCGAACTGGGATTGGCTCGGCGTGATCTCGGTCGACAAGGCACCATCCGGCGCAACCAGCGCCTGGCGCCAAGGTTTTTCGGCGGGCAGATAACCGAGTGCAGCCAAGCCTTGGGTGGCTAATTCCAGCACCCGTTCACCCGCTGCGTCGGGGTCCTGAAGCATGCGCTCCAGGTAGTACTCCAGGCTGCTGATCACATCAGCGAAATGGCCCAGCTGCGCCTCGGACGGCGCGACGGCGCTAGCCATCAACTGGTCGTCGACGTAATCGGTGCAGCCACGCATCAGGCTGGCGGCCCGTGGCAGGGGAATCATTGCCAGGGCGCCGCGTACCTGGCTCAGCAACTCCGGCAGGGATTCGAGGCGCAGCCGGTCCCAGTCGGCTTCAACGCAGTCGATGACCAGCTCTTTGGCTTGCCGCAGGCATTGGCAGGATTCGCGGATCACCAGCTGGTGAATCTGGGTCAGGTCGGTGGTGGGCAGGCGACTTTCTTCGCGGCTTTCCGGCTCGACGGTACCGACCATCCCGGCCAGCGTGGCCTCGACGTAAAGCAAGGCGCCGGCGACGTCCATCAGCACAGCATCGTTGGGGTCGCGCTGCCCCTGGACCAGGCTCAGCACAACGGCAAGCTGGTCGATGATGACCTTGCGCGGCTGGCCGAAACCCAGCACCGCCAGGGTATCGGCGATCTGGCGCAGCGGGGCCAGTAAGGCGTCCAGATCGTTGGTGTGCTGTCGATCACTGCGCACGAACAGATCAAGGCGCTCTTTTACTCGCACTAACTCTTCGCATAACGCACCCAGTACCGAGCCCATCGCATTGCGATCCGGCCCTGCAAGGCGCGCGCGTTCGGCATCGACCACGGCGCTGTCGGGCAAGGCTTCATCGAGACCGTAACGTTCTTTGAGGCTTTGCATGCGCGGCGTCGGCCGGGTGACTTTGGCGACGTAGAACAACAAGCTTTTGAGCAATTCATCCGGCGCAGGCTGGTTGATGCCGCCGATGCCTTGGGCCAGCAAACGCTTGAGTTGCTTGTCGCTGGCTTTGAGCAGGCTGCGCAGCGCCGGACTGTTGGCAATCACGCCGGTGAGCATGCCCTCGACCAACGCCGAGGTGACTTGCCACAACGGCAACAGCGGCGCGCCTTGGCACAAGGCTTCAAGGCGCGCGAACACCCGCGCCATGTCTTCCAGGTTGCTCGGGCCGTGGTCTTCACGCAGCAGACCGGCCAAGGCTTGTTGCAGCAGTTGATGCCATTGACGCAATTGTTCGTGAAGCTCAGGCAGCGCACGTTGCGCCAAGACCTCATCGGGCAGCGGCGCAATCAACAGCAGTTGTGGGCTGAACAGGCTGGTCTCCGACAGCAGGCTTTCGCCGCGCGCGCTGCGCAGGTCGTTGAGCAGCGGCAACACCACCAGCGGCAAGTCGCGACGGGCGCTGTGCACGCGGTCGAGGTACAGCGGTAATTGGCCCAGGGCCTGTTGCAACAGGCGGATGCTTTCATCGCGCTGGCTGACGCGCCCGGCCTGGAGCGCCAGGGCCAGCTCTTCGAGCTCTTCGGCCAGCAAGGCTGCACCGTAGAACTCGACCATCAACAGCGCGCCATGCACTTGGTGGACGCCGGCCAGGCACTCGCCGATGGCCTCGCCGTCGCCTGTTTCGACAAATGTGTCCAGCGCCGAACGGGCCTGTTTCAGGGTTTCGGCAATGTCGCCCTTGACCCATTCCAGGGCCACGTAGTCGTGCCGATCAACCATAACTGCTCCGCTTAGAATTCGTGGATTGCTGGTGTTGCTTGCCGAATCAGGATCCCCTGCAAATGGAGATCAAATGTGGGAGCGGGCTTGCTCGCTCCCACATGTGGACTGCATTTCAATCATCTACCTGCTTGGGGGGCGGGAGGGTGAAACCTGACACCGACCTGCGCAACTGACTGGCCATTTTCGCTAGATTGCCGATGCTCTCGGCAGTCGCAGTCGAGCCAGAAGACGTCTGCGTGGTGATCTGTTGAATCACATTCATCGTCAAGGAAATCTGCCCCGCCGACGAGGTCTGTTGCTGCGCCGCATTCGAAATACTCTGGATCAGCGCCGCCAAGGTTTTCGACACGCCCTCAATCTCTTCCAGCGCCACCCCGGCGTCCTGCGCCAGGCGTGCACCGCGTACCACTTCGGTGGTGGTCTGCTCCATGGAGATCACCGCTTCGTTGGTGTCGGTCTGGATCGCCCGCACCAGGGTTTCGATTTGCCGCGTGGCAGCCGACGAACGCTCAGCCAACCGCTGCACTTCATCGGCCACCACCGCAAAGCCGCGCCCGGCATCCCCAGCCATGCTGGCCTGGATCGCTGCGTTGAGGGCAAGGATGTTGGTCTGGTCAGCGATGTCATCAATCAGGCTGACGATGTCGCCAATCTCCTGAGACGATTCGCCGAGGCGCTTGATGCGCTTGGCCGTGTCCTGGATCTGTTCACGAATGTTGTCCATGCCGTGGATGGTGTTGTGCACCACCTCGTTGCCCTTGTTGGCAATTTCCACCGAGCGCTCCGCCACCGCCGAAGATTCAGCAGCGTTGGCCGACACTTGGTCGATGGATTGGGCCATCTGGTTGATCGCCGTGGAGGCTTCGGCAATCTGTTGCGCTTGATGCTCGGACGCCTGGGCCAAGTGCATGGCGGTGGCCTGGGTGTCCTGCACCGCACCGGCAACTTGCCCGGCGGTGAGGTTGATAGTCGCGACCAGGTCGCGCAGTTGGTCCACTGAATAGTTGATGGAATCGGCGATGGTGCCGGTGAAGTCCTCGGTCACAGAGGCAGTCACCGTGAGATCACCGTCGGCCAGGTCTTCGATTTCATCCAGCAGGCGCATGATTGCGTTTTGGTTTCGCTCGTTCTTCTCGGCGGTTTCATGCAGTTGGCGGTTGGTCTCGCGCACCATCACCAGGCCGATCAAAATGATCGACGTTAACGCTAACAGGCCCAGCACATAGCCGCCGATGGTGTCGAAACTGCGCCCGCTGGCGAGGTTTTCAAAACCTATGGCCAAGTGTGAAGCTTCATCGAGCAGGGTTTGAGAGAGGTTGAAAATATTGCTCGCCGAGGCGCGCACCTGGAACAACTGCGGCGAGGTTTCGAGGATTTCATCCACAGAGCCGGAGACAAACTCGAACAACTCGGCAATTTCCTTCAGCCGTGCACGCGCGTCAGGGTCTTCGACCTGGGCGATACGCAAGCCGGGGTTGCCCTGAAGCATGCCGTTAAGCACCTGGCCGAAACGGTTGGCATCACGGCCAAAGGCATCGGCGGCTTGCACAGAGGCTTCGTCGCCGGCGAGCACGCTATTGACCGCACCCAGGATTCGTTCAGCCAGCAACGATTGGCGCTGGGCCAATACCACTTGGCTGGCCGGTGCGCCGCGTTGCAGCAGGATATCGACGACTTTCTCCGACTCCATCTGCAATTGCGGCACGGTTTCAGCGAGGGTGGCAGCCACTTGATGCAGGGACAGCACCGTCTGCTCGCTGGCGAGGATTGCGTCGGTGTTTTTCAGCAACGCTTCCCAGTCGGTCTGCACCGCGCGCATTTCGGCACGCACCGCGTTGGGCGCAGCCGGCAAGCCGGTCTCGCTATCACCTTTTTTCAGGTAGCCCCAGCGCTGGGCGAAGTCGTTGCGCGCATCGCTCAAGAGTTTGAACGCGGCGGCCTTGCCGGCGGCCGCTTCAGTGGCGTTCTTGGCGATGCGCTGGGACAGCACTCGCAGCTCACCGGCGTGGCCGATGTACTGCTTGTCATAGGTGGACTGGGTGTTGAGGTACGCGAAGTTGGCGAACAACAGCATGATGAACACGATCAATGCGATAAACAGCACGATGATCTGCGAACGGCTGCGCGAGGCGGCCTGGGGTTTGGGCGTAGTAGCGGTGGTCATGCGGCGACATCCATGAAGCCTGGGGCCTGGGCCAAAGCGAAGGGACTGAAGACCTGCCACAGCTGATCGCCGTCGAACTGGCCCTGGATAAACGGCACGCCGGGAGTGGCGCTCGCCAACAAGGCGTCTTGTGCGAAATGCTGCATGCCCACCACCTCGTCCACCAGCAGCCCGACAAACAGATCGTTGAATTCCACCACCAGCACCCGCCGTTGCTTGTGCGTCTTGGACAGCTCAAGGCCGAGAAACCCGCCCAGATCCATCACCGGCAGCAGGCGACCACGCAGGTTGGCCACGCCCTTGACCCAAGGTTTGACACCCGGCATCAAAGTGCAGCGCGGTTCATGCAACACCTCGGCGACTTCGCCCATGGGCGCCACATACCCATTTGGCCCCAGGCGAAAGCCGATCCCGCTCCAACGCTGCTGGCGGGTTTCCTGGGACGGCAGGTCGGCGGCCAACAGGCGGCAGCGGCGGTCGATGTCCAGCAGCAGCTCGAAGGCAGTTTGCGACTCGGTCATGATGGCGTGCCGTCAGCCGGCCAACACCTTGTTCAGGGTGGCGATCAGGGTTTCTTCGTCCACCGGCTTGGTCAGGTAGTCCTTGGCGCCCTGGCGCGCCCCCCAGATCTTGTCGGTTTCCTGGTCTTTGGTGGTGATGATGATGATCGGGATGCCGTTGGTTTCCGGCTCTTTAGAGAGCTGGCGGGTGGCCTGAAAGCCGTTGAGGCCGGGCATCACGATGTCCATCAAGACCGCATCGGGCTTTTCCTGGCGGGCCAGGGCCACGCCGTCGGCGCCGTTTTCGGCTTTCAGGACCTGATGACCATGCTTTTCCAGCATGCCGGTCAGTTTGTACATTTCGGTCGGCGAGTCGTCGACGATCAGAACACGTGCCATGATTTTCCCCACTACTTTGGTGGACACCGGCCCTTGTGAGGCGGTGTCAGTGTGCTTGTTCTACTGCAGCGAAGCCGGGCACGTAGGCCTTGATCGCGCTCAGTAGTTCTTCCTTGCTGAAAGGCTTGGTCAAAAACTGATCGACACCCACGATGCGCCCCTTGGCCTTATCGAACAGGCCGTCCTTGGAGGACAGCATGATCACCGGGATCGACTTGAACGCCGGGTTGTTCTTCACCAGGGCGCAGGTCTGATAGCCATCCAGGCGCGGCATCATGATGTCGACAAAGATAATGTGCGGGTGATGATCAACAATCCGGGCCAGGGCATCGAAACCGTCAATGGCCGTGATGACATCGCACCCCACGTTCTTCAACAGCGTTTCGGCGGTGCGTCGGATCGTTTTCGAATCGTCGATCACCATCACTCTCAAGGCGTTGGAATGCTGTTCCATATCTGCTCTACCATCGCCACAGCGAATCGGTTTTCGGTGTGTACTGCCTGATGTCTCACAGGATGAGCGCCACAAGCCTTGGAATTCAAGGGCTGCTGCGCCGTGCCAGTCTTTTTAGCACAGTCTCGGGGAGCAATCTATCGAGCGGCCTGCCCGGTGGTTTTTCCTTGACCCACAACAGCCGCAGCGCCACTCTGACGCCACTTTTATGCGCCCTTATTTGCCAGAGGAAATCCCCATGAGCGTTCGCGTCGGCATTGTCATGGACCCTATCGCCAGCATCTCCTATAAAAAGGACAGCTCGCTGGCCATGCTCCTGGCCGCCCAGGCCCGCGGCTGGACCCTGTTCTATATGGAGCAACGCGACCTTTACCAGGGTGACGGCGAGGCTCGCGCACGCATGCGCCCGCTGCAGGTGTTCGCCAACCCTGAGAAGTGGTTCGACCTACAGGACGAAATCGACAGCCCGCTGAGCGACCTCGACGTGATCCTGATGCGCAAGGACCCGCCGTTCGACATGGAGTTCGTCTACTCCACCTACCTGCTGGAGCAGGCCGAACGTGCTGGCGTGCTGATCGTCAACAAGCCGCAAAGCTTGCGCGACTGCAATGAAAAGCTGTTCGCCACGCTGTTTCCACAATGCACGCCGCCGACTGTGGTCAGTCGCCGCGCCGATGTGCTGCGTGAATTCGCCGCCAAGCACGGTGATGTGATCCTCAAGCCGCTGGACGGCATGGGTGGCACCTCGATTTTCCGTCATCGCGCCGGCGACCCGAACTTGTCGGTGATCCTGGAAACCCTGACGGCCCTGGGCACCCAACAGATCATGGGCCAGGCTTACATTCCGGCGATCAAGGACGGCGACAAGCGCATCCTGATGATCGACGGTGAGCCGGTGGATTACTGCCTGGCGCGTATTCCGGCAGCCGGCGAGACGCGCGGCAACCTGGCGGCGGGTGGTCGAGGTGAAGCCCGTCCGCTGACGGACAAGGATCGCTGGATTGCCGCACAAGTCGGCCCAACCCTGCGGGAAAAAGGTCTGCTGTTTGTGGGACTAGACGTAATTGGTGAGAACCTCACTGAAATCAACGTCACCAGCCCGACCTGTATTCGCGAGATCGACAATGCATTTGGCACGAACATCGGCGAAATGCTGATGGCCGCGATCGAACGCAAGCTACAAGCCAAGTGACATAGAACAGCCGGACACACACCAACATTGCGTTATCATGCGCCACCTGTGAAACGCGCGATGTTGGTTTTCTTGTCATGACACTCCCGTCCGATCTGCCTCCCGAACTCTCCCACAGCGGCGTGCGCCCGGCTGATCGGCTCGGATTTACTCTGTTCCTGGCGGCATTGATCCACCTCGCCTTGCTCCTCGGCCTGGGCTTCACCTTTGCCGAGCCCAAGCAGATCACCCAGACCCTGGAAATCACCCTCGCTACGTTCAAGAGTGAAAAGAAGCCCGAGAAGGCGGATTTTCTCGCCCAGGACAACCAGCAGGGCAGCGGCACGCTGGACAAAAAAGCGGTGCCCAAGACCACCGAAGTGGCGCCCTTCCAGGACAACAAGGTCAATAAAGTCACCCCGCCGCCGATGCCCAAGCCCGAGGTCAAGCAGGCCGCGCCAAAGGCTGCCGTAACCACTGTCGCGCCCAAACCGCAAAAAGCCCCGACCCAGCGCGAGAAAGCCAAGACCGAGCCGCAACCCGAGCCCGTGAAACCGGCGCCAACCTTCGACAGCTCACAGCTCTCCGACCAGATCTCCAGCCTGGAAGCCGAACTGGCCAATGAACAGCAACTGTACGCCAAGCGCCCGCGCATCTATCGCCTGAACGCCGCCTCCACCATGCGCGACAAAGGCGCCTGGTATAAGGACGAGTGGCGTAAGAAGGTCGAGCGCATCGGCAACCTCAACTACCCGGACGAGGCTCGGCGCCAGCAGATCTATGGCAATTTGCGCTTATTGGTGTCGATCAACCGCGATGGCTCGTTATATGAAGTGCAGGTGCTGGAGTCCTCCGGCCAGCCATTGCTGGACCAGGCCGCCCAGCGCATCGTGCGCCTGGCCGCGCCCTTTGCCCCGTTTACCGGGGACCTGAACGATATCGACCGCCTGGAAATCATCCGCACCTGGAAGTTTGCCAGGGGTGATCGGCTGTCCAGCAATTGATCGTTCCCACGCTGCGGCAGCGGCTGCGGGCTGTTGTGGCGAGCGGGCTTGCCCCGCGTTGGGCTGCGAAGCGGCCCCCATATGGCCACCGCGTTCTGCTTGAAAAACCACAGCGCCAGATTTTAGGGCCGCTTCGCGCCCCAACGCGGGGCAAGCCCGCTCGCCACAATTAGCGTCCGCCGCAGCTTGTCAGTTCGCCCCTCCAACGCCACACTAGTGGACATGAAAAATGTCAGCCCGACCTACCTCAAGCACCAATTCCTGATCGCCATGCCCCATATGGCCGACCCGAACTTTGCGCAAACCTTGACCTACATCGTCGAGCACACGGCCAATGGTGCCATGGGGTTGGTGGTGAACCGCCCGCAAGAGCTGAACCTGGCGGATATCCTTGAGCAACTGCGACCGGAGATCGACCCTCCGGCCCGTTGCCAGAACATACCGATCTACATTGGCGGGCCGGTACAGACCGATCGCGGTTTTGTACTGCACCCCACCGGGCCGAAGTTCCAGGCCACGGTCGACCTGGAGGGCGTGTCGTTGTCCACCTCCCAGGACGTGTTATTCGCCATCGCCGACGGTGTCGGCCCTGAGCAAAGCGTGATCACCCTCGGCTACGCCGGTTGGGAAGCCGGGCAACTGGAAGCCGAACTGGCCAGTAATGCGTGGCTGACCTGCCCGTTCGACGCCGACATCCTGTTCAACACCCCCTGCGAACTGCGCCTGGAAGCGGCGGCCGCCAAGCTGCGGGTCAACCTCAACCTGCTGACCAGCCAGGCAGGGCACGCCTGATGGCCTTGCGTCTGATCCTCGGTTTTGACTACGGCACCAAACAAATCGGCGTTGCGGTCGGCCAGGTCATTACCGGCCAGGCCCGCGAGCTGTGCACCTTGAAAGCCCAGAACGGCGTGCCGGACTGGAACCAGGTCGAAGCCCTGATCAATGAGTGGAAGCCCGACGCGGTAGTGGTCGGCCTGCCCCTGAACATGGACGGCACCCCCAGCGACATGTGCCTGCGCGCCGAAAAGTTCGCCCGCCGCCTCAATGGCCGCTACAACCTGCCCTTCTATACCCACGACGAACGCCTGACCACCTTCGAGGCCAAGGGCGAGCGCCGTGACCGTGGCGGGCAAAAGGGCAGCTACCGGGACAACCCCGTGGACGCCATCGCCGCCGCCTTGCTGTTGCAAGGTTGGCTGGATGAAAACACTGCTTTATTTGAATCCTGACTGACGCGGCTTGCCGCGTCTTTTTACGTTTGAGCCCGGACCTTGCCGATACCCCGCCGCGCAAGGCCTTGAAGGAGCCACCATGAGCCTGCCCAATCCCAGCGAACTGATCAGCCAGATGGCGACGAGCCTCACGGCCCACCTGCAACACCGCGCTATCAGCGAGCCGCGCTTTATCGGCATCCGGACCGGCGGTGTGTGGGTAGCCCAAGCGCTCCTGGAAGCACTGGGCAGCGACTCGCCGCTGGGCACTTTGGATGTTTCCTTCTACCGCGACGACTTCAGCCAGAACGGCCTGCACCCGCAAGTGCGCCCTTCTGCCCTGCCGTTCGAGATCGAAGGCCAGCACTTGGTGCTGATCGATGACGTGCTGATGAGCGGCCGCACCATCCGTGCCGCCATGAATGAACTGTTCGACTATGGCCGCCCGGCCAGCGTAACCCTGGTCTGCCTGCTGGACCTGGACGCCGGCGAATTGCCGATCAGCCCGGATGTGGTTGGCGCGACGCTGTCCCTTGAAGCCCACCAGCGGGTAAAATTGTCCGGTCCCACGCCGCTCGAACTCGAACTGCAAGACCTTGCCCTTTAAACCGCCTTGTACAGAGTCCCCGCGATGACGCCTCTAGATGCCAAGCGCCCGCTGCAGCTCAATGCTCAGGGCCAGCTGCAACACTTCCTGTCCCTCGACGGTTTGCCCCGCGAACTGCTCACTGAAATCCTCGACACTGCCGACTCGTTCCTCGAAGTCGGCGGCCGGGCGGTGAAGAAGGTCCCGCTGCTGCGCGGCAAGACCATCTGCAACGTGTTCTTCGAGAACTCGACCCGCACCCGCACCACCTTTGAACTGGCGGCCCAACGGCTGTCGGCCGACGTGATCACGCTGAACGTGTCCACCTCGTCGGCGAGCAAGGGCGAAACCCTGCTCGACACCCTGCGCAACCTGGAGGCCATGGCCGCCGACATGTTCGTGGTACGCCATGGCGACTCCGGCGCCGCGCATTTCATCGCCGAGCACGTGTGCCCGCAGGTGGCGATCATCAACGGCGGCGACGGCCGTCACGCCCACCCGACCCAGGGCATGCTCGACATGCTCACCATCCGTCGGCACAAGGGCAGCTTTGAAAACCTCTCGGTGGCCATCGTCGGCGACATCCTGCACTCGCGGGTCGCACGCTCGAACATGCTGGCCCTGAAAACCCTGGGTTGCCCGGACATCCGCGTGATCGCGCCAAAAACCTTGCTGCCGATCGGCATCGAGCAGTACGGCGTGAAGGTCTACACCGACATGACCGAAGGCCTCAAGGATGTGGACGTGGTGATCATGCTGCGCCTGCAACGCGAGCGCATGTCGGGTGGGCTGCTGCCGAGCGAAGGCGAGTTCTACCGCCTGTTCGGCCTGACCACCGCGCGTTTGGCCGGTGCCAAGCCGGATGCCATCGTGATGCACCCTGGCCCGATCAACCGCGGGGTAGAGATTGAGTCGGCAGTGGCCGACGGCCCTCAATCGGTGATCTTGAACCAGGTCACCTACGGCATTGCCGTGCGCATGGCGGTACTGTCCATGGCCATGAGCGGGCAAACCGCGCAACGTCAATTCGAGCAGGAGAACGCCCAGTGAAGCTCAGCATTCTCGGCGCCCGTGTCATCGATCCGGTCAGTGGCCTGGATCAAGTTACCGATCTTCATCTGGAAGCCGGCAAAATCATCGCCATCGGCGCCGCCCCCAGCGATTTCAGCCCCAGCCAGACTATCGACGCCAAAGGCCTGGTGGCCGCGCCTGGCCTGGTGGACTTGAACGTCGCTCTGCGCGAGCCGGGTTACAGCCGCAAAGGCAACATCACCAGCGAGACCCGCGCCGCTGCGGCCGGTGGCGTGACCAGCCTGTGCTGCCCGCCCCACACCAAGCCGATCCTGGACACTTCGGCCGTGACCGAGCTGATCCTCGACCGCGCCCGTGAAGCCGGCAATTGCAAAGTGTTCCCCATCGGCGCCCTGAGCAAAGGCCTGGAAGGCGAACAACTCGCCGAGTTGATTGCCCTGCGCGACGCTGGTTGTGTGGCCTTCGGCAACGGCCTGGAAAGCTTCCGTAGCACCCGCACCCTGTGCCGTGCCCTGGAATACGCGGCCACCTTCGATTTGACGGTGATCTTCCACTCCCAGGACCGTGATTTGGCTGAAGGCGGCCTGGCCCATGAAGGCGCTGTCGCCAGCTTCCTTGGCCTGCCGGGCATCCCGGAAACCGCTGAGACGGTGGCCCTGGCCCGCGACCTGCTGCTGGTGGAACAAAGCGGCGTGCGCGCGCACTTCAGCCAACTGACCAGCGCTCGTGGCGTGGCCCTGATTGCTCAGGCTCAGGCGCGTGGCCTGCCGGTGACGGCGGATGTGGCGCTCTACCAGCTGATTTTGACGGATGAGGCACTGATCGACTTCTCCAGCCTGTATCACGTGCAACCGCCACTGCGCACCCGTGCCGACCGTGACGGTTTGCGGGCGGCAGTGAAGTCGGGTGTGGTCTCGGCAATCTCCAGCCACCACCAGTCCCACGAACGGGATGCCAAGCTGGCACCGTTTGGCGCGACTGAGCCGGGTATCAGCAGCGTCGAGCTGTTACTGCCGTTGGCGATGACCTTGGTGGAAGATGGCTTACTGGACCTGCCGACGCTGCTGACGCGCCTGAGTGCCGGCCCCGCCGAGGCATTGCGCCTGCCAGCGGGCAAGTTGGCGGTGGGTTCGCCGGCGGATCTGGTGCTGTTTGACCTGGCCAGCTCCACGGTTGCCGGGGAGCACTGGCTGTCCAAGGGTGAAAACTGCCCGTTCATCGGCCATAGCCTGCCGGCGACGGTGCGCTACACCTTGGTGGATGGGCGAATCAGCTACCAGGCCTGATAACGGTAATGATCGTTCCCACGCTCTGCGTGGGAATGCATCCTCTGACGCTCTGCGTCATGGCCTCAAGAGCGGACGCGGAGCGTCCAGGGCGGCGTTCCCACGCAGAGCGTGGGAACGATCATGGCGCGCTCAGCGCCCGGCGTTGCGCTCGGCATTGCGGATCGAGATCTGGGTATTCAACGTCCAGAAGTCATACAGCACCCCAATCAGGAACAAACCGCCGGTCAGCAGGTAGATCAGACCGGTGATCCATTTGCCCTGGTACATACGGTGCAAGCCGAACACACCCAGGAATGCCAGCAGTATCCACGCCACGTTGTATTCGATCGGCCCGGCGGTAAAACGCAGGTCCGCTTCACGGTCCATGGCCGGGATCAGGAACAAGTCGATCAGCCAACCAATGCCCAGCAGGCCAAAGGTGAAAAACCAGATGGTCCCGGTAACCGGCTTGCCGTAATAGAAGCGATGCGCCCCGGTAAAACCGAAAATCCAGAGCAGGTAACCGATCACCTTGCTGTGGGTGTCTTGCTGCGAAACATCCTGTCGATAGGTGTTCATGAAGTACCTCTTTTGCCTCGATAGATAAAATTTTTCATTTTCTTTGTGACTTTTTTACGGGCGCCCGACGTACGGTGAATGGTATCTTCCCTCCCGCAAAGCCTTACACCGCCTGACTTGTGTAGGACAATTGTGGCGATTCGTCGCGTTTTTCCTGAATTTGACCCCAAGGTTCAGTCGACAAACGGCCTGAGAACGACACAAAAACCTGTTATAAAGTTGCGCGCAAACCTTAAAGAGCCACGCCTAATGCGACCATTTTTCAAGACATGGCTAACCATTTGCCTATTAATGCCACTGGCCGCCCACGCCACCAATCGTGAGCAACGACTTCCGAACGTTAATGGTTTCACCCCTAAAGTTCATAGCACTCCCAGCACTGCCAAATCGGTAAAGCCAACCGTTAACCGCCCGACTCAAGTGAGCAAGGCCCACCACGGTAAAACGCTTCACACCCAACTGGCCGTGAACACCAAGCAAAGCAGCAACGTCCTCAGCCGCGCAGTCAACGTGCTCGGTACTCCTTATCGTTGGGGCGGCAGCAGCCCAAGTAAAGGGTTCGACTGCAGTGGTTTGGTGAAATATGCATTTAATGACGTTAAAGCGGTGGATTTGCCACGCACGTCCAACGCCATGGCTGCCGGCCACGGGCTGAAAGTTGACCGCAAGGACCTGAAACCGGGCGACCTGTTGTTCTTCAAGCTGAAGAGCCGCCAGGTCAACCACGTTGCCATCTACCTGGGCAACGACCGCTTTATCCACGCACCGCGTCGTGGCAAGTCGGTCAGCATCGACACGCTGAAAAAACCGTTCTGGGACAAGAACTACGTAATTGCCAAGCGAGTTCTGCCTAAAGAGCACAGCAACCTGCGGGTAGTGCAGCGCTAATCTGACAAGCACCCGGCTCCCTGATTTGGAATACCGCCCAATGTGGGAGCTGGCTTGCCTGCTCCCACATTGATATCAGCCTCCTTTAGAAATCAGTCGGCACCCTCGCCTTCTCCCGCGCGTCCTCCCGGCTGATCAGCCCCTCGCCGACCAGAGCCTTCAAGCTCATATCCAACGTTTTCATCCCCAACGCGCCACCGGTCTGAATCGCCGAGACCATCTGCGCCACCTTGTCCTCGCGAATCAGGTTACGGATTGCCGGCGTACCCAGCATGATTTCATGGGCTGCCACCCGCCCGCCGCCGATCTTCTTCACCAGCACCTGTGAAACCACAGCCTGCAGCGACTCCGACAGCATCGAACGCACCATCGCTTTTTCCCCCTCCGCAAACACATCCACCAGCCTGTCCACGGTTTTTGCGGCCGACGTGGTGTGCAGAGTGCCAAATACCAGATGCCCCGTCTCAGCCGCCGTCAGCGCCAGGCGGATGGTTTCCAGGTCACGCAGCTCGCCAACCAGAATCACATCAGGGTCTTCGCGTAGTGCCGAGCGCAGCGCAGCCGAAAAGCTATGGGTATCGCGGTGTACCTGCCGCTGGTTGATCAAGGCGGTTTTCGGCTTGTGGATAAATTCGATGGGATCTTCCAGGGTGAGGATGTGCTGGCGGCGATGCCTGTTGAGGTAGTCAATCATCGCCGCCAGGGTGGTGGACTTTCCGGAGCCGGTGGGCCCGGTCACCAGCACCAGGCCGCGCGGCAATTGGGCAATACGCTTGAACACCTCTCCCAGCCCGAGACTTTCCAGGCTTTGGACCTCTGCCGGGATGATGCGAAAAACCGCGCCCATGCCGCGGCTCTGCTGGAACACATTCGCCCTGAACCGCGCCACGTCGGGCAGCTCGAAGGCAAAATCCGTTTCAAGAGATGTTTCGAAATCCTTTTGTTGATGCCGGCTGAGCAACGGGCTTAATAAGTCCGCAACTTGCAGGGGCGAAAGCACTGGCCAATCCAGAGGCCATACCTCGCCATCAACACGCAGCATCGGCGCCAGGCCGGCCGACAAATGCAGGTCGGAGGCGCCACGGCGCACGCTGACCGTCAGCAATTCAGTGATATCCATAGGGCTTTCCATTTCCAGTAGAATGCCGCGGACTCCATATCCACGGGCGCATCTTGAATGTCGACGATAGCAGACAACATTGGCCTGGTTAGCGAGCGGATCCGTGCCGCGGCCCACGCCGTGCAACGTGACGAAAACAGCATCCACCTGCTGGCCGTGAGCAAGACCAAACCCGCACAAGCCGTGCGCGAAGCCTATGCCGCCGGGATGTGCGACTTTGGCGAAAACTACCTGCAGGAAGCCTTGGGCAAACAGGCCGATTTAACCGACCTGCCCTTGAGTTGGCACTTCATCGGCCCCATTCAATCGAACAAGACTCGTGCGATCGCCGAGAACTTCGCTTGGGTACATTCCGTGGACCGCCTGAAAATCGCACAACGCCTGTCCGAACAACGCCCGGCCGACCTGCCACCGCTGAACATCTGCATCCAGGTCAACGTCAGTGGCGAAGCCAGCAAGTCCGGTTGTACACCCGCCGACCTGCCGGCCCTGGCCAATGCAATCAGCGCCCTGCCACGTTTGAAGCTGCGTGGTTTGATGGCGATCCCCGAGCCGACTGAAAATCGAGCTGAGCAAGATGCAGCCTTCGCCGCCGTACGCGACCTGCAGGCCAGTTTGAATCTGCCGCTCGACACACTTTCCATGGGCATGAGCCACGACCTTGAGTCGGCCATCGCTCAAGGCGCCACCTGGGTGCGGATCGGAACCGCCCTGTTTGGTGCCCGCGACTACGGCCAGCCATGAAATGGCTGACTTTCCTCTGAATAAGGACCTGTCATGAGCAGCACCCGTATTGCTTTTATCGGCGCCGGTAACATGGCGGCCAGCCTGATCGGTGGCCTGCGGGCCAAGGGCCTGGAGGCCGCGCAGATCCGCGCCAGCGACCCGGGCGCCGACACCCGCGACCGCGTCAGCGCCGAACATGGCATTGAAACCTTTGCCGACAACGCCGAGGCCATCCAGGGCGTTGATGTGATCGTGCTGGCGGTCAAGCCACAAGCCATGAAGGCGGTGTGTGAAAGCCTGCGCCCGAGCCTGCAACCGCACCAACTGGTGGTGTCGATTGCCGCCGGTATCACCTGCGCCAGCATGAACAACTGGCTTGGCACCCAGCCAATCGTGCGCTGCATGCCCAACACCCCGGCGCTGTTGCGCCAAGGTGTAAGTGGTTTGTACGCCACCGCTGAAGTGACGGCTGCGCAACGCGATCAGGCTCAAGAGCTACTGTCCGCTGTGGGCATCGCCCTGTGGCTGGAACAGGAGCAGCAACTGGACGCGGTCACCGCCGTTTCCGGCAGTGGCCCGGCGTACTTCTTCCTGCTGATCGAGGCCATGACCGCTGCCGGCGTGAAACTCGGCCTGCCGCAGGAAATCGCCAAGCAACTGTCCGAACAAACCGCACTGGGCGCCGCGAAAATGGCTGTTTCCAGCGATGTGGATGCCGCCGAACTGCGCCGTCGCGTGACATCCCCAGGCGGCACCACGCAGGCGGCCATCGAATCGTTCCAGGCCGGGGGCTTTGAAGCCCTGGTTGAAAAAGCACTGGGTGCCGCAGCACATCGTTCTGCCGAAATGGCCGAACAGCTGGGCAAATAGTCGTCCCCTTCAAAGGAATCAAACATGCTAGGAATCAATGACGCTGCCATTTTCATCATCCAAACGCTGGGCAGCCTGTACCTGCTGATCGTGCTGATGCGTTTTATCCTGCAACTGGTGCGGGCGAACTTCTACAACCCGCTCTGCCAGTTCGTGGTGAAGGCCACCCAACCGCTGCTCAAGCCACTGCGCCGGGTTGTCCCGAGCATGTTCGGGCTGGACATGTCATCGCTGGTGCTGGCGCTGCTGCTGCAGGTCCTGCTGTTTGCGGTGATCCTGCTGCTCAATGGCTATCAGGCCACCACCTTGCTGCTGTTGCCATGGGCACTGATCGGCATCTTCTCGCTGTTTTTGAAGATTATCTTCTGGTCGATGATCATCAGCGTGATCCTGTCGTGGGTTGCTCCCGGCAGCCGCAGCCCGGGTGCCGAGCTGGTTGCCCAGATTACTGAGCCGGTGCTGGCGCCGTTCCGTCGGTTGATCCCCAACCTGGGCGGCCTGGATATCTCGCCGATCTTCGCGTTTATCGCGATCCAGTTGCTGCAAAGCTGGGTAATCCCACGCCTGGCCTTCTACGCGTTCATGCCCAAAGAACTGTTCGGTCTGATCTGATTCAGGTCTATCGAAGATCGTTCTCGCGGATTGCGCGAGAACGATCTAAGCAACTCCCCGCCTTTGCTTGCCGCTAGGTGCAGCGGTCTTTAGACTTACGCCTCATTTAAACGAGAGCAGGGTCGATGCCAGCTGCCTTCCCCCCCGATTCTGTTGGACTGGTCGTGCCCCAAGTGGCGCACTTCAGCGAACCGCTGGCCCTGGCCTGCGGTCGTTCGCTGCCTGCCTATGACCTGATCTACGAGACCTACGGCCAACTGAACGCCTCGGCGAGCAATGCCGTGCTGATCTGCCACGCCCTGTCCGGCCATCATCACGCCGCCGGTTTCCACTCCGTCGACGAGCGCAAGCCCGGCTGGTGGGACAGCTGCATCGGCCCCGGCAAGCCCATCGACACAGACAAGTTCTTTGTGGTCAGCCTGAACAACCTCGGCGGCTGCAACGGCTCTACCGGCCCCAGCAGTGTTAACCCGGAAACCGGCAAACCGTTCGGCGCCGACTTCCCGGTGCTGACCGTGGAAGACTGGGTGCACAGCCAGGCACGCCTGGCCGACCTGTTGGGCATCAACCAATGGGCCGCCGTGATCGGCGGCAGCCTGGGCGGTATGCAGGCGCTGCAATGGACCATCACTTATCCTGATCGCGTGCGCCACTGCCTGGCGATCGCCTCGGCCCCCAAGTTGTCGGCACAGAACATCGCCTTCAACGAAGTTGCGCGCCAGGCGATCCTCACCGACCCCGAGTTCCACGGTGGGTCGTTCCAGGAAGCGGGCGTGATCCCCAAGCGCGGCTTGATGCTGGCGCGGATGGTCGGGCATATCACTTACCTGTCCGATGACTCCATGGGCGAGAAATTCGGCCGTGGCCTCAAGAGCGAGAAGCTCAACTACGACTTCCACAGCGTCGAGTTCCAGGTGGAAAGCTATCTGCGCTATCAGGGCGAGGAGTTTTCCGGGCGTTTCGACGCCAACACCTACCTGCTGATGACCAAGGCCCTGGACTACTTCGACCCGGCGGCGAATCACGACGACGACCTGGCGAAAACCTTCGAGGGCGCCACGGCCAAGTTCTGCGTGATGTCGTTCACCACCGACTGGCGCTTCTCGCCGGCCCGCTCCCGTGAGCTGGTGGACGCACTGATGGCTGCGCGCAAAGACGTCTGCTACCTGGAGATCGATGCTCCGCAAGGCCACGATGCCTTCCTGATCCCGATCCCGCGCTACTTGCAGGCCTTCAGCAACTACATGAACCGCATAACTTTGTGAGAACGCCATGAGAGCCGACCTGGAAATCATCCAAGACTGGATCCCCGCCGGCAGCCGTGTGCTCGACCTTGGCTGCGGTGATGGTGAACTGCTGAGCTGGCTGCGGGACAACAAACAAGTCACCGGCTATGGCCTGGAAAACGACCCGGACAACATCGCCCAGTGCGTGGCCAAGGGCATCAACGTAATCGAGCAGGACCTGGACAAGGGCCTCGGCAACTTTGCCAGCAACAGCTTTGACATCGTGGTGATGACCCAGGCCCTGCAAGCGGTGCACTACCCGGACCGCATCCTCGACGAAATGCTCCGCGTCGGCCGCCAGTGCATCATCACCTTCCCCAACTTCGGCCATTGGCGCTGCCGCTGGTACCTGGCCAGCAAAGGCCGGATGCCAGTCTCGGATTTCCTGCCGTACACGTGGTACAACACGCCCAACATCCACTTCTGCACCTTCGAAGACTTCGAAGCCTTGTGCGGCGAGCGTGAAGCCAAGGTGATCAATCGCCTTGCCGTTGATCAACAACATCGCCACGGTTGGGCGAGTAAGCTATGGCCTAATCTGTTGGGCGAAATCGGAATTTATCGGGTCAGCAGCCCTGGCCTGACCGACCACAAGATTGCCGTCTAATCATTTTCAAGAGGGACGCTTATGAGTCGTTTGGCTATTTTTCTATTGACTGCACTGCTTGGCGCCAACGCCATGGCCGCCGACGTTATCGACCCTAACCGCACGAAAGAATTTGGCGATATCACCGTGCGCTACAACACCTTCACCTCCAGCTTCCTGCAACCGGAAACCGCCCAGGCAGTGGGCGTGGTGCGCAGCAAGAACAAGGGTTTGATCAACGTGTCCGTGTTCAAGGGCGTGACACCCGTGGTGGCGCAAGTGACCGGCACCATCAAGGACTCGCTCGGCAAGAGCGAAGTGCTGACATTCAAGCAGATCACCGAAAAAGGCGTGACCAACTACCTCGCGCCCTACTCGGTGCCGCAGCAGGAATTCAAGACTTTCACCATCAATGTTGAAACCGGCGGCAAGGCTCACGGTTTCAGTTTTGTCCAAGAACTATTCCCGGCCGAATGATGAACCTCACCCAACTCGTACTGGCCAGCCATAACGCCGGCAAACTCAAAGAACTGCAGGCCATGCTCGGTGAATCCGTGCAACTGCGCTCGATTGGCGAGTTCAGCCAGGTCGAGCCTGAAGAAACCGGCCTGTCGTTTGTCGAAAACGCCATCCTCAAGGCTCGTAACGCTGCACGTATTTCCGGCCTGCCGGCGCTGGCGGATGACTCGGGCTTGGCGGTGGACTTTCTCGGCGGCGCCCCGGGTATCTACTCGGCGCGGTATGCCGATGGCAAAGGCGACGCGGCCAACAACGCCAAGCTGCTGGACGCCCTCAAGGATGTGCCGGACGCGATGCGCGGCGCGCAATTCGTTTGCGTGCTGGCTCTTGTTCGCCACGCCGATGACCCACTGCCAATTCTCTGCGAAGGCTTGTGGCACGGTCGCATCCTGCACGCGGCCAGCGGTGAGCATGGCTTTGGCTACGACCCGTTGTTCTGGGTACCCGAGCGCAATGTCTCCAGCGCCGAACTGAGCCCGGCCGACAAGAACCAGATCAGCCACCGCGCCCGCGCAATGGATTTGCTGCGCCAACGCCTGAGCTTGAAATGACCCAGAACACCTCTGCGCAGCCGCTGATCCACGGCGGCGCGCAAACACCTCGGGCGGCCCTGCCCCACCTGCCGCCCCTTGCGCTGTATATCCATATCCCGTGGTGCGTGCGCAAATGCCCTTATTGCGACTTCAACTCCCACACCGCGAGCAAAGTGCTGCCGGAAGAAGAGTATGTGGACGCATTGCTGGCCGACCTTGATCAAGACCTGCACGCGGTTTACGGCCGCGAACTGAGTTCGATCTTCTTCGGTGGCGGCACGCCCAGCCTGTTCAGCGCCGCCGCGCTGGGCCGCTTGCTCAAGGGCGTGGAAGCACGTATTCCGTTTGCCAGCGATATAGAAATTACCCTGGAAGCTAACCCCGGTACCTTCGAACAAGAGAAGTTCGTGGCGTACCGCAAGCTGGGCATCAATCGCCTGTCCATCGGCATCCAGAGCTTTCAGCAAGAAAAGCTCGAGGCCTTGGGCCGAATCCACAACGGTGACGAAGCGGTGCGCGCTGCTGATATGGCGCGCCAGGCCGGGTTCGATAACTTCAACCTGGACCTGATGCACGGCTTGCCCGATCAGTCCCTGGAAGATGCCCTGGGCGATCTACGCCAGGCGATCGCTCTCAAGCCGACGCATTTGTCGTGGTACCAACTAACCCTGGAACCCAACACCGTGTTCTGGAACCAGCCGCCCGCGCTGCCGGAAGACGACACGTTGTGGGATATCCAGGAAGCCGGTCAGGCACTGCTGGCTGAACACGGTTACGCGCAATACGAAGTATCGGCCTATGCCCAACCGGGACGCCCGGCGCGGCATAACCTGAATTACTGGAGCTTTGGCGACTTTATCGGCATCGGCGCAGGCGCCCACGGCAAGCTCAGCCACCCCGACGGGCGCATCGTGCGCACCTGGAAAACCCGAGCACCAAAGGACTACCTCAACCCTGCCAAAAGCTTCCAGGCCGGGGCGAAAGAACTGACCAACGAGGAACTGCCATTCGAGTTCCTGATGAACGCTTTGCGCCTGACCGAAGGCGTCGACGCCAAGCTCTACGCCGAGCGTACCGGGCTGGAACTGGCGAGCCTCGACGAAGGCCGCCGTGATGCAGAACAAAGTGGCTTAATGCAGGTCGAACCGTCACGCCTGGCGGCCACCGACCGCGGGCAACTCTTTCTCAATGACCTGTTGCAGAAGTTTTTGAGCTGACGCTCTAAGGAATTCGAATGGATTTGGTACTCGACCTGCTCGCCACCGTATCCCGCTGGAGCCGTAGCAACCTGTCGGAAATCTCCCTGGCCCTTGTCGGCTGTCTGCTGGTGCTGTTCGGCGCCGACATCAAGGGCTGGGTGGAAGCCCGCCTGGGCAGCGTCGCCGGTGCGTTGCGTGTACCGTTGATGGCCCTGCTGTGCATGATCGGCAGCGGTGCGGCGCTGATCTATGCCACGCCGTGGATTGTGCGGGGCTTGAGCCAGTTCAATAACTACAGCCTGGCGCCAGTGCTGGTGGTGGTGCTGGTGTTGATTGGGGTTGTGGCTGACCGCCGCTGATCGTCCTGATCCTGATCGTTCCCACGCTCTGCGTGGGAATGCCGCCTCGGACGCTCTGCGTCCAGCTGTCGATGCGGTGACGCGGAGCGTCACAAGATGCATTCCCACGCGGAGCGTGGGAGCGATCATTTCTAGCTGATTAAGCCAACTTCTCGAATTTCAGATCCCACACGCCATGCCCCAGTCGCTCACCGCGACGTTCGAACTTGGTGATCGGGCGCTCAGCCGGGCGTGGCACGCATTTGCCGTCTTGCGCCAGGTTGCGGTAGCCAGGCGCGACATCCATCACTTCCAGCATGTATTCGGCATACGGTTCCCAGTCGGTGGCCATGTGCAAAACGCCACCCACTTTCAGCTTGCTACGCACCAGCTCCGCGAAGGAGGCCTGGACGATGCGGCGCTTGTGGTGGCGGGATTTGTGCCATGGGTCAGGGAAGAACAGCATCAGGCGGTCGAGGCTGTTGTCGGCGATGCAGCGGTTGAGCACTTCAATCGCGTCGCAGTCATAGACCCGCAGGTTAGTCAGCCCTTGAGTCAGCACGCCGTTGAGCAGCGCGCCGACACCCGGGCGGTGCACTTCCACACCGATGAAATCCTGCTCCGGCGAGGCCGCAGCCATTTCCAGCAGGGAGTGACCCATGCCGAAGCCGATTTCCAGGGAACGCGGGGCCGAACGGCCGAACACCTGGTCATAGTCCACCGGCGCGTCGGCCAGGGGCAACACGAACAGCGGCGTGCCTTGCTCCAGGCCCTTTTGCTGGCCTTCGGTCATGCGGCCGGCGCGCATCACAAAACTCTTGATGCGGCGGTGCTTGGACTCGTCGCCTTCTTCCACAGTGTTCGGCGTTTCGTTTGATTCAGTCATCAATGGCTCTTACTTGATCAGACCATCCAGCGGCGAGGAGGCGCTGGCGTAGAGTTTTTTCGGCATGCGACCGGCGAGGTAGGCCAGGCGGCCCGCGACGATTGCGTGTTTCATGGCTTCAGCCATCATGATCGGCTGCTGGGCATGGGCGATGGCCGAGTTCATCAGCACCGCGTCGCAGCCCAGCTCCATGGCGATGGTAGCGTCGGAGGCAGTACCTACGCCCGCATCCACCAATACTGGGATTTTGGCTTCTTCGAGGATGATCTGCAGGTTGTACGGATTGCAGATGCCCAGACCGGAACCGATCAAGCCGGCCAGCGGCATCACCGCGATACAGCCGATTTCCGCCAGTTGGCGCGCGATGATCGGGTCATCACTGGTGTAGACCATCACGTCAAAGCCTTCCTTGACCAGGGTTTCGGCGGCCTTGAGGGTTTCGATCACGTTGGGAAACAGGGTTTTCTGGTCGGCCAGCACTTCCAGCTTCACCAGGTTGTGGCCGTCGAGCAGCTCACGGGCCAGGCGGCAGGTACGCACGGCTTCGATGGCGTCGTAGCAACCGGCGGTGTTTGGCAGGAAGGTGTAGCGATCCGGCGATAGGACTTCAAGCAGGTTCGGTTCGCCTTCGATCTGGCCGAGGTTGGTGCGGCGCACGGCGAAGGTCACGATCTCAGCGCCCGAGGCTTCAATGGCCAGGCGGGTTTCTTCCATGTCGCGGTACTTGCCGGTGCCGACCAGCAGACGGGACTGGTAGGTACGACCGGCCAGGACGAAGGGCTTGTCGTTACGAACGATGCTCATGGGAAATCCTCGAAATGGGGTGAGGTTCTGCAGAATTCGGGGTGGCGCACAGGCACCGGGCAGGCAACTAGCCGCCGCCGATGGCGTGGACCACTTCGACCTGGTCACCTTCGGTGAGGGCGGTCTCGGCGTGCAGGCTACGCGGGACGATATCCAGGTTGAGTTCCACTGCGACACGACGTCCGGTCAAGTCCAGACGGGTCAGCAGGGCCGCAACGGTTTCACCGTCGGGCAGTTCAAAGGATTCGCCGTTCAACTGAATGCGCATGCCGTGGGCCGCCATCGTTTTTAGGGGCCAGCATTCTAGCCCGATCAGCCTGGATGACCCAAGTCCTCTGGTCAGCTATAAACAGGAAGCTCAGACGGTTTGCAGGCGCCAGGCCGCGAGGCCTAGAAAGAACCAGCCGAGCAGAAACGCCAGGCCGCCGAACGGCGTGATGATGCCCAACTTGCTGAAACCCGTCAGCGTCAACACATACAGGCTGCCGGAGAACAGCAGGATGCCAACGGCAAAGGAAATACCCGCCCAGTTGACCAGTCGGCCAGGAATATGCACGGCCAGCAACGCCACGCCGAACAGCGCCAGGGTGTGTACCAGTTGGTAGGTGACGCCGGTATGGAAGATCGCCAAGTACTCGGCGCTCAACCGATTTTTCAGCCCGTGGGCAGCGAAAGCACCAAGAGCCACACCGGTAAAGCCAAAAAAGGCAGCCAACATCAGAAAGCCACGCAACATGAGGAACTCCAATCAGACTCTAAGGGCCGGGTCTGTATAATGGCCCGCTCAACGGGTTCGGCCAAGCCATCTCTATGCTGCGTCTCCTCTTCAAGCGTTTTCTCAAAGTCGTGAAATGGTTTGCCATCGGCAGTGTGTTGCTGGTGCTGCTGTTCCGTGTCGTGCCGCCACCGTTCACTGCGCTGATGATAGAGCGCAAGATCGAATCCTGGGTCGACGGCGAACCTATTGACCTGCAGCGCACCTGGGTATCCTGGGACGAGATCTCCGACGATCTCAAGGTCGCGGTGATGGCCGGTGAAGACCAACGCTTCCCCCAACATTGGGGCTTCGATTTCAGCGCGATACAGGCAGCTATCCTGCACAACGAGCGCGGCGGTTCGATTCGGGGCGCCAGTACGTTGAGTCAGCAAGTGTCGAAAAACCTGTTCCTCTGGGCTGGCCGCAGTTATCTGCGCAAAGGCCTGGAGGCTTGGTTTACCGGGCTGATCGAAGTGTTGTGGCCCAAGCAGCGGATTCTTGAGGTGTACCTCAACAGCGTGGAATGGGATGAAGGCGTGTTTGGCGCCGAAGCGGCGGCGCGGCATCACTTTGGCGTGAGCGCCAAAGCGCTCTCCGCTCAGCAGGCCAGCTATCTAGCAGCGGTGCTGCCTAACCCGCGGGTGTGGAGTGCCAGCCATCCGACGGCGTATGTGGTAAGACGGGCGGCGTGGATTCGTCAGCAGATGAGTCAGTTGGGTGGGGATGGTTACCTCGTGGAACTGAACAACTCCCGCAAAGCTCCCTGGTCAGACTAAGCACACTGATCGTTCCCACGCAGAGCGTGGGAACGATCAGGCTGAAAACAAAAATGCCCCGATCTTTCGACCGGGGCATTTTTTGTTTTATCGCAGCGTTTTAGGCGGCAATCGACAACTTAAGCTTGTTCATCGCGCTTTTCTCAAGCTGACGAATCCGCTCGGCCGACACGTTGTACTTCTGCGCCAGGTCGTGCAGCGTGGCCTTTTCTTCCGCCAGCCAGCGCTGGTAGAGGATGTCACGGCTGCGGTCGTCCAGCACTTCCAGCGCTTCGTGCAGGTTGTGGTTGGAGTTGTCGCTCCAATCGGCGTCTTCCAGTTGTCGCGCCGGGTCGTACCGGTGGTCTTCCAGGTAGTTGGCCGGCGATTGGAAGGCGCTGTCGTCGTCCGCTTCGGCGGCCGGGTCGAACGCCATGTCATGGCCGGTCAGGCGGCTTTCCATCTCGCGCACTTCACGCGGTTCCACACCAAGGCTTTCGGCCACACGGTGGACTTCCTCGTTGTTCAGCCACGCCAAGCGTTTCTTCTGGCTGCGCAGGTTGAAGAACAGCTTGCGCTGGGCCTTGGTGGTCGCGACTTTCACGATGCGCCAGTTGCGCAGGATGAACTCGTGAATTTCAGCCTTGATCCAGTGCACAGCAAACGACACCAGGCGCACGCCCATTTCAGGGTTGAAGCGCTTTACAGCCTTCATCAGGCCGACGTTGCCTTCCTGAATCAGGTCAGCCTGGGCCAGGCCGTAGCCGCTATAGCTACGGGCAATATGTACAACAAAACGCAGGTGGGCGAGCACCATCTGCCGAGCCGCCCCCAAATCCTGCTCATAGTAGAGACTCTCGGCCAGTTCACGCTCCTGCTCCGGCGTCAGCAATGGAATGCTGTTGACGGTGTGCACATAAGCCTCCAGGTTCGCACCCGGGACCAGAGCATAAGCAGGTTGCAAAGAAGTGGTCATACGAAAAAACCTCCGACTCACATAACTCGTGCAGTTCAGCACTGCGAAAATTGACCGGAAACCGTAGGACAAGTTCCCTAAACCACTGACACGGCCAATACAAACGTAACCACATTAATCTGACATTAACTACTTCGGCGCCAGCTCACGTAAATGCCGTGCGACCGCAATCCAAGCCCCGATATACCCCAACAACACCGCGCCAAGCAAGAGGCTCAGACCATCGGCGACCGGGACACCGGCCAGGGCGAAATCACTGCCGTACAAACCGGCGAGCCCTATCACCGCGTCGTTCAGCCAGTCCAGGCCAAATGCCAGCACGCCCCAGGACAAAATCCCGGCACCAAAGCCATAAAGCGCGCCCATGTACAGAAAAGGACGACGCACATAGCTGTCCGTGCCGCCGACCAGTTTAATCACTTCTATCTCGGTGCGACGGTTTTCAATATGAAGACGAATGGTATTACCTATCACCAAAAGTAATGCAGACACCAACAACACCGTCAGGCCGAACACGAAGCGATCACCCAATTTGAGGATTGCCGCCAGACGCTCGACCCAGACTAGATCAAGTTGCGCCTGTTGCACCTTGGGCATCTCTGCGAGTTTTTGTCGCAGGGCCTCAAGCGCTGGCTTGTCGACTTCATTCGGGGTTACCAACACCACACCCGGCAGCGGGTTCTGCGGCAGCTCTTTAAGCGCCTCGCCCAAGCCGGACTGCTGCTGGAACTCCTCAAGGGCCTGATCGCGGCTGATGTACTCGGCATCCGCTACGCCCGGCAGGTTCTTGATGTCATCGCGCAAAGACTCACCGTCTTTGGCGCTGGCATCAATGTTCAAATACAGGGAAATCTGCGCCGCACGCTGCCAGGAACCACCCAGGCGCTCCACATTATTAAGCAGCAACGACAAACCCATCGGCAGGCTCAGGGCCACGGCCATCACCAAGCAGGTGAAAAAGCTGCCGATCGGCTGTTTGCCCAGGCGACGCAGACTGTCGACCAGGCTGGCGCGATGGCTTTCGACCCAGGCGCGCAGCAGCGTGCCGAAGTCCGGGCCGTCATCTTCGTCGCGTTTTTTCTTCTGCGGTTGCGGATCTGCCGGTTTCGGCGCCACGCGCTCGGAAACCTTGGGGCTACGTGTTGCACTCATACCCCAGCCTCCCCGTCACCGATCAGGCGGCCGCGTTGCAGGGTCAGCATGCGGTGGCGCATACGGGCGATCAGCGCCAGGTCGTGACTGGCGATCAAGACGCTGGTACCCAGGCGGTTGATATCTTCGAATACACCCATGATCTCGGCCGCCAGGCGCGGGTCGAGGTTACCGGTGGGTTCGTCCGCCAGCAGCAAGGCCGGGCGGTGGACAATGGCGCGGGCGATGCCGACGCGCTGTTGCTGGCCGGTAGACAAGTCGCCGGGGTAAAGGTCGGTCTTGTCCGAGAGCGCCACGCGCTCCAGGGCCGAATCCACACGCTTGACGATCTCGGCCTTGGACAGCCCGAGAATCTGCAACGGCAAGGCGATGTTGTTGAATACCGTGCGATCGAACAGCAACTGGTGATTCTGGAACACCACGCCGATCTGGCGGCGCAGGAACGGAATCTGCGCATTGCTGATGGTTGCCAAGTCCTGGCCCGCCAGCAGCAGCTTGCCGGTAGTCGGGCGCTCCATGGCCAGCAGCAGACGCAACAGCGTACTTTTGCCGGCACCCGAGTGGCCGGTTACAAACAAAAATTCGCCGCGACGCACTCGAAAGCTCAGCTCATGCAAGCCGACATGCCCGTTGGCGTAGCGTTTACCGACCTGTTCGAATCGAATCATGAACGCTCCCGCTCGGCAAAAAGTGCCTGTACAAAGGGTTCGGCTTCAAAGGTGCGCAGGTCGTCGATACCTTCACCGACGCCGATATAACGAATCGGCAACCCGAACTGTTTGGCCAGGGCGAAAATCACGCCGCCCTTGGCCGTGCCGTCGAGCTTAGTCAAAGCCAAGCCAGTCAGTTGGACCGTCTGATTGAATTGCTTGGCTTGGCTGATTGCGTTCTGGCCGGTGCCGGCATCCAGCACCAGCAATACTTCGTGCGGGGCGTCGGCGTCGAGCTTGCCGATCACGCGGCGCACTTTCTTCAGCTCTTCCATCAAATTGTCTTTGGTGTGCAAGCGACCGGCGGTATCAGCGATCAGCACGTCAATGTTGCGTGCCTTGGCGGCTTGCACGGCGTCGAAGATCACCGAAGCGGAGTCGGCACCGGTGTGCTGGGCGATCACCGGGATCTTGTTGCGCTCACCCCAGACTTGCAGTTGCTCTACGGCGGCAGCGCGGAAGGTGTCGCCGGCGGCGAGCATGACTTTCTTGCCTTCCAACTGAAGTTTCTTGGCCAGTTTGCCGATGGTGGTGGTTTTGCCTGCACCGTTGACGCCAACTACCAGGATCACGAACGGCTTGTTCGGGGTGATCACCAGCGGAGCTTCCACCGGTTTGAGCATTGCAGCCAACTCGGCCTGCAGGGATTTGTAGAGCGCGTCGGCGTCGGTCAGCTGCTTGCGCGCGACCTTCTGGGTCAGGCTCTGGATAATCACAGCGGTGGCTTCGACGCCCACGTCTGCGGTCAACAGGCGGGTTTCGATGTCTTCCAACAGTTCGTCATCGATGACCTTCTTGCCCAGGAACAGGCTGGCCATGCCTTCGCCGATGCTGGCGCTGGTTTTGCTCAGGCCTTGCTTGAGACGGGCGAAGAAGCCGGTTTTGCTCGCTTCAGTGGGCGCGGCGACGGGCTCTGGTTCGACGGACGGCTCGATAACAGCGGGAGCGGCAGCAACGACAACAGGTGCTGGTGCTGGCTCTACAGCGACAGGCGCAGGCATCTCAACCGCAACGGCCACCGGTTCAACCACGACCGGAATCGGCGGCGTCACATGCTCAGCCTGCACATCCTCAACCAATGCTACAGGCTCTTCGGGCACCGGCAGTTCCGGCCACGGCTTGTGCTCAGCCGTGGGCGCAGGCTCTGGTTCAACCTCTGCGACCGGCTGCAATACCGGCTCAGCCATCGGCAACACGACCGGCGCCGGGGTTTGCGCAACCGGTTCGGCTTCCAATACAGGCTCAGGGATAGGCTCAGGCTGAACCTGCGGCTGTTCGACGACGGTTTCCTGCGGCTTTTTGCGCAGCCATCCGAACAGGCCTTTTTTCTCGCCAGCCGCAGCTGGGTTCTTCTTGTCGTCGTTGGAACCAAACATGGAGGACGGCTATCTCAAAGTAGCGATGCGCCAGGGCGCCTCGGTAAATAAATTCGATGCAGAACAGACTGCTTTAACGCTCGCTTGTTCATGCGCAACATTTTGTAAGGCGTAAATAAAGGCCTTAACGAATCGTTTCAATAAAGGACTGAAGCAATAAAATCGGCGAAAAGTGGAAGATCGTCGGGGAAACCCACCCTCTACTCCAACATTCCTACGACTGGATCCAGGACAAGACGACGACCGCAGTGGCCGTCCCTAAATCGGATCAGTATCCTAGCACCTCCTCGCCCGCCGACGCTAAGACCAAGCGGGCAGCTCAACAGGTTTAAAAACGAATGAATGCTCTAGCCCGCTGCGCCGCAGGCCTGCTGCTCAGCACAGTTTGTCTGCCCCTTTCAGCCTTGGCTGCCGACCCACAACCCACCCATGAATTCACCCTGGATAACGGCCTTAAAGTGGTCGTGCGCGAAGATCATCGCGCGCCAGTGGTGGTCTCCCAGGTCTGGTACAAGGTCGGGTCAAGCTACGAAACGCCGGGCCAGACTGGTTTGTCCCACGCCCTGGAACACATGATGTTCAAGGGCAGCGCCAAGGTCGGCCCAGGCGAAGCCTCGCTGATCCTGCGCGACCTGGGCGCCGAAGAAAACGCGTTCACCAGTGACGACTACACCGCTTATTACCAGGTGCTGGCCCGTGATCGCCTGGGTGTCGCCTTCGAACTCGAGGCAGACCGCATGGCCAGCCTGCGCCTGCCGGCCGACGAGTTCAGCCGCGAAATCGAGGTCATCAAGGAAGAACGCCGCCTGCGCACCGACGACAACCCAATGTCCAAGGCCTACGAGCGCTTCAAAGCCATGGCCTACCCGGCCAGCGGCTACCACACGCCGACCATCGGCTGGATGGCCGACCTCGAGCGCATGAAAGTCGAAGAACTGCGCCACTGGTACCAATCCTGGTACGTGCCGAACAACGCCACCCTGGTGGTGGTCGGCGACGTGACTCCGGACGAGGTGAAGAACCTCGCCCAGCGTTACTTCGGTCCAATCCCCAAGCGTGACGTACCACCCGCCAAGATCCCGCTGGAACTGGCAGAGCCCGGCGAGCGCTTGCTGACCCTGCATGTAAAAACTCAACTACCGAGCGTGATTCTGGGCTTCAACGTACCGGGCCTGGCCACCGCCGAAGACAAACGCTCGGTGCAAGCCCTGCGCCTGATCTCGGCCTTGCTGGATGGCGGCTACAGCGCGCGCATTTCGGAGCAACTGGAGCGTGGTGAAGAGCTGGTCTCCGCCGCCTCCACCAGCTACGACGCCTATACCCGTGGTGACAGCCTGTTCACATTGAATGCCACGCCGAACCAGCAGAAGAAAAAGACCATTGCCCAAGCCGAAGCCGGCCTGTGGCGTTTGCTGAATGAGCTGAAAGCCAAGCCGCCGACCACCGAAGAACTGGAGCGCATCCGCGCCCAAGTGATTGCCGGTGTGGTCTACCAGCGCGACTCCATCACCAGCCAGGCCACGGCCATCGGCTCGCTGGAAACCGTCGGCCTGTCCTGGAAACTGATGGACACCGAATTGGCCGACCTGCAAAGCGTGACTCCGGAAGATATCCAGAAAGCTGCCCGCACCTATTTCACCCGCGAGCGTCTGAGCGTCGCCCATGTTTTGCCTGAGGAGACCGCTCATGAGTGATCGTAAAAGCAGCCGCCTGATCTTTCCCGGCCTGATCGCCGTCACCCTGATCGCCGCGAGCGCCGTGTACTTCCTGCGTCCGAGCGAGTCCGTTGCCAGCCAAGCGCTGGACAAGGCTGAGTCGAGTAACAAACTGCAGTCCCTGGCGGAGCTGGACGGCAAAGCGCCGACCAACCGCAAGCTTGACGTGCAAACCTGGACCACCGCCGAAGGCGCCAAGGTGCTGTTCGTCGAAGCCCACGAATTGCCGATGTTCGACATGCGCATCCTGTTCGCCGCCGGCAGCAGCCAGGACGGCAACACCCCGGGCCTGGCGCTGATGACCAACGCCATGCTCAATGAGGGTGTGCCGGGCAAGGACGTCAGTCAGATCGCCAGCGGATTTGAAAGCCTGGGCGCCGACTTCGGCAATGGCGCTTACCGCGACATGGCGCTCGTGTCCCTGCGCAGCCTGAGCGACAGCGCTAAGCGCGACGCGGCCTTGGCGCTGTTTGACCAGGTGATCGGCAAGCCGACCTTCCCCGCCGACTCCCTGGCGCGAATCAAAAACCAGATCCTCGCCGGCTTTGAATACCAAAAGCAGAACCCGGCCAAACAAGCCAGCCTTGAGCTGTTCAAGCGCCTGTACGGCGACCACCCTTATGCGCACCCGAGCGAAGGCACCGCTCAGAGCATTCCGGCGATTACCCTCGCACAGTTGCAGGCGTTTCACGCCAAGGCGTATGCAGCGGGTAATGCGGTGATTGCAGTGGTCGGCGACCTCAGCCGTGCCGAGGCTGAAGCCATGACGGCCAAGGTGTCTGCATCGCTGCCCAAAGGCCCGGCACTGGCGAAGATTGCCCAGCCGACTGAGCCAAAGGCCGGCCTGAGCCATATCGAGTTCCCGTCCAAGCAAACGCACCTGCTGTTCGCTCAACTGGGCATCGACCGCGCCGACCCGGATTACGCGGCGTTGTCCCTGGGTAACCAGATCCTCGGTGGCGGTGGCTTCGGCACTCGCTTGATGAGCGAAGTGCGCGAGAAGCGCGGCCTGACCTACGGTGTGTACTCCGGCTTTTCGCCGATGCAGGCGCGCGGCCCGTTCATGATCAACCTGCAAACCCGCGCCGAAATGAGCGACGGCACCTTGCGTCTGGTCCAGGATGTATTGGCCGACTACCTCAAGACCGGCCCGACGCAAAAGGAGCTGGATGATGCCAAGCGCGAGCTGGCCGGCAGCTTCCCACTGTCCACCGCGAGCAACGCCGATATCGTCGGGCAACTGGGCGCCATGGGTTTCTACAACCTGCCGCTGAGCTATCTGGAAGATTTCATGAAACAATCCCAGGCCCTGACCGTAGAACAGGTCAAAGCTGCAATGAATAAACACTTGAGCGCCGACAAGATGGTCATCGTGACCGCCGGCCCGACGATTGCGCAAAAGCCACTACCGCCCCCCACTGATAAACCTGCCGAGCAGCCGCTCGGGGTTCCGGAGCATTAATGGCCAGTTCATTTCGCCCAAAAAAACCTGTCCACAACGTACATAACGGTGTGGGCCAACTGCGCATCATTGGCGGCGAATGGGGCAGCCGCAAGCTGAGCTTCCCCGACGTGGTGGGCCTGCGCCCTACGCCGGATCGCGTGCGTGAAACCTTGTTCAACTGGCTCGCACCGCACATCGGCGGGGCCAAGGTGCTTGATCCGTTTGCCGGCAGCGGCGCGCTGTTCCTGGAAGCACTGTCCCGTGGTGCAGCCATGGGGCAGGCGCTGGATGCCAGCAATGTGGCGGTTTCCAGCCTCAAGGAACACCTGGGCACCTTGCGCTGCACCACCGGCCAGGTACAAACCGCCGACGCACTGCGCTACCTGGAAACCCAACCAGCCAGCGAATACGACGTGGTGTTCCTCGACCCACCGTTCAACCAGAACCTGCTGCCGACCGTGTGCGCCCTGCTGGAAGAGCGCCAATGGCTGGCGCCGGACTCGTGGATCTACACTGAAAGCGAGACTGCGCCGTCTACCCTTGCCCTGCCGGGCACGTGGCGCCTGCACCGGGAACAGAAGTCCGGTCGGGTGTATTACGCGTTGTGGCACCGTTTGGTCGAGAGCTGATTGGCGGCCAGGGCACCGAGAAACTCATGACCCCTTCCGTCGACTTGTTCAAACCCGCTTTCGGCCTCGGCAACCCCCACCTGCAAACGTTGTGGGGGCCGCTGTGGCGTCCCACCACCCATATCGAGCGCCAACGCGAGCGCCTGTGGCTGGAAGACGGTGACTTTCTCGACCTCGACTGGCATGGCCCCCATGACGCGCAAGCGCCGTTGGTGCTGGTGCTGCACGGGTTGACCGGCTCTTCCAACTCGCCCTACGTGGCCGGCCTGCAAAAAGCCCTCGCCACCCGAGGCTGGGCCAGCGCCGCGTTGAATTGGCGTGGTTGCTCAGGCGAGCCAAACCTCCTGGCGCGCAGTTATCACTCGGGTGCCAGCGAAGACTTGGCAGAGGCGATTGCACATCTGCGCGCCAAGCGACCGCTGGCACCGCTGTATGCGGTGGGGTATTCGCTGGGAGGCAATGTGCTGCTCAAGCACCTGGGGGAAACCGGTGGAGCGTCGGGGCTGCAAGGCGCAGCTGCGGTGTCGGTGCCGTTTCGTCTAGATCAATGCGCGGATCGTATCGGGCTGGGGTTCTCGCGGGTGTATCAAAAGCACTTTATGCGCGAGATGTTGGCGTATATCCGCGTCAAACAAAGTCGGTTTTTACAAGATGGTCGGGCTGATGGGCTAAAGACCCTTGAAGACTTGGGCTCACTGGAAAAGATGCGCACATTCTGGGACTTCGATGGGCGGGTGACCGCGCCGCTGCACGGGTTCCTCAGCGCCGAAGACTATTACCGCCGCGCGTCGAGCCGTTACTACCTGGGCGATATCCGCACGCCGACCTTGATTATCCAAGCGGCGGATGACCCGTTCGTGTTCGCTCACAGCCTGCCCGAGGCCAGCGAACTGTCGGATTGCACCGAGTTCGAATTACTGGCCAAGGGCGGGCATGTCGGGTTTGTCGACGGTTCGCTGAAGCGCCCGAGTTACTACCTTGAGCGCCGCATTCCCCAGTGGCTACTGACCCAACACGGTTAATGTGGGAGTTGGCGTGCCAGCTCCCACATTTGATTGGGTTTTCACCTCCGGGATTTTTTAATCGCCGGTAGCGATTTCCCGCGCCGGATCAGTAATCCACTCGCTCCACGACCCCGCATACAACTTACCCAACGGATAACCCGCCAGGCTCAGGGCGAACAGGTTATGGCACGCCGTCACGCCTGAACCGCAATAGGCCACCAGCTCATCCGGCGAGCGGCCTTGCAGTTGGGCAGCAAAGCGTTGCTTGAGCTGGTCGGCCGGGAGGAAGCGGCCATCGCTGCCCAGGTTTTCATTGAACGCGGCACATTGTGCGCCGGGGATATGCCCGGCGATCGGATCGATAGGCTCCACTTCACCGCGAAAGCGTGGCTGAGCGCGGGCATCGATCAACGTCAGGCCCGGCTGGCCCAGACGTTTTTGCAGGTGCTCGGCGTCCAGCAGCAGGCGATTATCCGGCGTACCGGCAAACGTCCCCGGCTCGATCACCGGCGTATCCAGACTCAATGGGAAACCGGCGCTGTGCCAGGCCTTGAGGCCACCGTCCAGAATAAACACACCATCGCGCTTACCCAGCCAAGCCAGCAGCCACCAGGCGCGGGCGGCATAGGCGCCAGGGCCGTCGTCATACAGCACGATGTCGGTGTCGGCGCTGATGCCCCAGGCCCGTAGCTGCCGAACCAAGGCGTCCGCTGTCGGCAACGGGTGACGACCGGTCACACCTTTGATCACCGGACCGCTGAGATGGCGCTCCAAGTCGGCGTATTGCGCGCCTTCGATATGCCCTTCGGCGTAGCTGCAACGCCCGTAATCCGGGTCTTCCAGGGCAAAGCGACAATCAAGGATCACCAGCCCGCCGCGCTGTTGGCGCTCGGCCAGTTGCTGGGGGCTGATCAGTTGGGCAAGCGGCATGACGGACTCCTGTGAACAGATTCGGGAAAGGTCCTACTTCACTTCTTCCAGTGCCTGGTTTAACGGCACGTAAAACTCTTTGAACAGTGCATCCACCGCCTCTTTTGCCTGAGGCGTAACGAACCCCGCCTCCAACACCAACACCTGATACACCCCGCGCTTGATGGCTTCGGCGCTCAAGTGGGCGGAATTTTCATTGGTGGTACACAGGAAGCGCACCCAAGAGGTGAGGATGATCCAGGCGTTCAGGGTTAGAGCTTCAGTTTGCACCGAGTCCATATTGAGGATGCCGGCATCGACAAACCCTTGGTAGATGGCGTTGCCCTGGATCAGGCAGCGCTGGGAAAACCGCCGGTAGCCGGTGGCCAGCTCGGGGTCGCTTTCCAGCAGGTGTTCGAGGTCACGGTGCAGAAAACGGTAGCGCCACATGCCAGCCAGCACAGCCTGCAAGTAGAAGCGTTTGTCTTCGACGGTAACGGCACGGCCCTGGGGTGGGCGCAGGAAAGTGTCCACCAAGGCTTCGTATTCGCGAAACAGCACAGCGATGATCGCCTGCTTGTTAGGGAAGTGGTAGTACAGGTTACCCGGGGAGATTTCCATATGGGCGGCGATGTGGTTGGTGCTGACACTGCGCTCGCCCTGCTGGTTAAAAAGCTCCAGGCTGGTTTGCACAATGCGCTCGCTGGTCTTTACTCGTGGTGCCATAGGGGATCAGCTTCTGTACACGTGATGGGGCATCTTACGGCCTATCCTTGCCAGGATAAATCCGCATGTTGCTGCAATGTTATTTGACAATTTAGAGCAACAGCTCTAATAAATGAACCATTCAAATAACAATCGGGAACATGCGCCATGTCTGCCAACGTTGCCTACCTGCAAGATTCCCAGGCGCTGGATCAACTTCAGGACCTGTTCGACGCTCAACGCCGCGCCTATGCGGCCAACCCAATGCCGCCTGCCGCGCAACGCCAGCAATGGCTCAAGGCCCTACGCGACGTGCTCAGCGACGAACGCCAGGCGTTGATCAATGCGATCAGCCAGGACTTCAGCCACCGCAGTGCAGACGAAACCCTGTTCGCCGAACTGATGCCCAGCCTGCATGGCATTCACTACGCCAGCAAACACCTCAAGGGCTGGATGAAACCGTCCCGCCGTGCTGTAGGCATCGCCTTTCAACCTGCATCGGCCAAAGTCATCTATCAACCGCTGGGGGTTGTCGGGGTGATCGTGCCTTGGAACTACCCCCTGTATTTGGCCATCGGCCCACTGGTCGGCGCGCTGGCAGCGGGCAACCGGGTGATGCTCAAACTCAGTGAATCCACACCCGCCACCGGCGAACTGCTCAAGGCATTGCTGGCGAAGATCTTCCCCGAAGACTTGGTGTGCGTGGTGCTGGGCGAGGCGGAAGTGGGCATGGCGTTTTCCAAGTTGCGCTTCGATCACCTGCTGTTTACCGGCGCTACCAGCATCGGCAAGCACGTAATGCGCGCCGCCGCCGAGCACCTGACACCGGTCACCCTGGAATTGGGCGGCAAGTCGCCGGCCATCGTCTCGGCCGACGTACCGCTCAAGGACGCCGCTGAACGCATCGCCTTCGGCAAAGCCCTGAACGCCGGGCAAACCTGCGTGGCGCCAGATTACGTACTGGTGCCTGAGGATCGCGTCGAGGGTTTCGTCGAGGCCTACACCAAAGCGGTTCGCGGGTTTTATCCGACCCTGGCCGACAACCCGGACTACACCGCCATCATCAATGAACGGCAACTGGCCCGGCTCAATGCTTACGTCAAAGACGCCACCGATAAAGGCGCCACCCTGATTCCGCTGTACGACCAGGGCCAGGCGCGGCGTATGGCCCACAGCCTGCTGCTGAATGTCAGCGATGACATGACCGTGATGCAGGACGAGATCTTCGGCCCGGTGCTACCGATCGTGCCTTATCGCGGGCTCGACCAAGCGTTTGCCTACATCAACCAACGCCCTCGCCCCCTGGCCCTGTATTACTTCGGCTACAACAAGGGCGAGCAGAACCGCGTGCTCCACGAAACCCATTCCGGCGGCGTATGCCTGAACGACACGCTGCTGCATGTGGCTCAAGACGATATGCCGTTTGGCGGCATCGGCCCGTCAGGCATGGGGCATTACCACGGCCATGAAGGGTTCCTGACGTTCAGCAAGGCCAAGGGTGTGTTGGTGAAACAGCGCCTGAACGCGGCGAAGCTGATCTACCCGCCTTATGGCAAATCGATCCAGAAGTTGATCCAGAAGTTGTTTATTCGCTGATACCGCCACCCTCGGGACAATAAAAACAATGAACCCCAGCCTGACTGATTCACCCGCGCTGTCGCGGCGCGGCGTCTTGAAAATCGGCCTGTGCGCCAGCGCCTTCCTGGCCACCGCCGGGCTGGGCGCCAGCCTCAGCGGATGCTCCAGCAGCACACCGGCCAGTGGCTTTGCCATGCTACGCAGCAGTGACTTGCCGTTCTTGCGCGCGGTGATCCCCGTATTGCTGGAAGGCGCAGCCAGCGCCCAGGAAGTGGCCGCGGGCATTGAAGACACCCTGAAAAAACTCGACTACAGCCTGCAACACCTGTCGCCGGAGATGTTCAAGCTCACCCAGCAACTGTTCGACGTATTGGGCATGAGCATCACCCGTGGCCCGTTGACCGGTATCTGGGGCAGTTGGGAAAACGCCAGCAGCGAACAGATCCGCAACTTCCTGCATCGATGGGAAAACAGCTACCTCAACCTGCTGCGCATGGGCCAGGGCTCGCTGCTTAAGCTGGTGATCATGGCCTGGTACTTCCGGCCCGCGTCCTGGGTGCATTGCGGTTATCCCGGCCCGCCCAAAATCTAGCCCTGATAACCCGATCAAATCTGGGAACTGGCTTGCCTGCTCCCACATTGGCTGCAACCTCGTACAAAAATAAGAGAGCAACCCCATGCCCGTACCCGATCTGTTCCGCGACGGCCTGGCCCGTGGCTGGAAAACCCACAATGGCGCAGCCTTAGACAGCGACCTGACCCTGGAAGCCGACGTGGCAATCATCGGCAGCGGCGCCGGGGGCGGCACCACCGCCGAGATTCTCAGCGCCGCCGGCTACAAGGTATTGCTGATTGAAGAAGGCCCGCTCAAGACCAGCAGCGACTTCAAACTGCTGGAGGATGAGGCCTACGCCAGCCTGTACCAGGAAGGTATCGGCCGCATGAGCAAGGACGGCGCGATCACCATCCTGCAGGGCCGGGCGGTGGGCGGCACCACCTTGATCAACTGGACCTCCAGCTTCCGCACCCCGGATGCCACCCTCACCCACTGGGCCAGCGAGTACGCAGTAAAAGGCCACAGCAGCGTCGAAATGGCGCCGTGGTTCGAGAAAATGGAACAGCGCCTGGGCATCGCACCCTGGGCCATGCCACCGAATGCCAACAACGATGTGATCCGCAAAGGCTGCGAAAAGCTCGGTTACAGCTGGCATGTGATCCCGCGCAATGTACGCGGTTGCTTCAACCTGGGTTATTGCGGCATGGGGTGCCCGGTCAACGCCAAGCAGTCGATGCTGGTGACCACCATTCCGTCTACCCTGGAGAAAGGCGGCGAGCTGTTGTACCTGGCCCGCGCCGAACACCTCAAATACAGCGGCGACACCATCAGCAGCCTGGAATGCGTGGCGATGGACGAACGCTGCGTGGCGCCTACCGGGCGCAAGATCACGGTCAAGGCCAAGCATTACGTGCTGTCCGGCGGCGGGATCAACAGCCCGGCGCTGCTGATGCGCTCAGACGCGCCCGACCCACACTCGCGGCTCGGCAAACGCACATTTCTGCACCTGGTGAACTTCTCCGCCGGGCTGTTCGACGAGGTGATCAACCCGTTCTACGGTGCGCCGCAGTCGATCTATTCCGACCACTTCCAATGGCAGGATGGCACCACCGGCAAAATGTCTTACAAGCTTGAGGCCCCGCCCTTACACCCAGGATTGGCCAGCACCCTGTTCGGCGGCTACGGCGCGCAGAACGCGCTGGAGATGAGCCAATTGCCGCATACCCACGCCATGCTCGCGCTGCTGCGCGACGGTTTCCACCCAGACAGCCCGGGTGGCACTGTGGAGTTGCGCGGAGACGGCACGCCAGTCCTCGACTATCAGGTTTCGCCCTACGCCTGGGACGGCCTGCGCCGGGCATTCCATACCATGGCCGAGATTCAACTCGCGGCGGGCGCCAAGTCGGTCAAGCCGCTGCATCACGATGCGCGTTACGTGACCACCCTGGCCGAGGCACGCAGCATGATCGACGGCCTGAGCCTGGAATTGCACCGAACCACGCTGGGCAGTGCCCATGTGATGGGTGGTTGTGCAATGGGCGAAGACCCGAAAAACGCCGTGGCCGACAGCCTCGGCCGGCATCACCAACTGCGTAACTTGTCGATCCACGATGGCTCGTTATTCCCCACCAGCATTGGGGCTAACCCGCAATTGTCGGTGTACGGGCTGACCGCGCAACTGGCGACAGCCTTGGCCGAACGTCTGAAAACAGCGTGAAAAACACGCCATTCGTGCTGTCTATAGTGCTTTCTTCTGCATAAGTTGACTTGGCCGACCGGGATGGCTGCGATACCATCCGGTTCCCCAACGGACTCCGCCAGGACGACGCGATGAACCGAGTGTTGTACCCAGGTACCTTCGACCCGATTACCAAAGGCCATGGCGATCTGGTCGAACGCGCCTCGCGCTTGTTCGACCATGTGATCATCGCGGTCGCGGCCAGCCCCAAGAAAAACCCGCTGTTTCCTCTGGAACAGCGCGTGGAGCTAGCACGCGAGGTCACCAAGCACCTGCCTAACGTGGAAGTGGTGGGCTTTTCGACGCTGTTGGCGCACTTCGCCAAAGAGCAGAACGCCAATGTGTTCCTGCGTGGCCTGCGCGCGGTGTCGGACTTCGAATATGAATTCCAACTGGCCAACATGAACCGCCAACTGGCGCCGGACGTGGAAAGCCTGTTCCTCACGCCGTCGGAACGTTATTCGTTCATTTCCTCGACATTAGTCCGCGAAATCGCCGCTTTGGGCGGGGATATCACCAAGTTTGTGCACCCGGCTGTGGCGGATGCACTGACGCTGCGCTTCAAGAAGTAAGACCGCTCAATCGGCGCCTGCTCGCACTGCGGGCGCCAATGCGGCACAATTGCGCGCATTAGTTTTCAGATGCCTTGGCTGACTGCCCTGGCAGGAGTTTCCATGTCCCTGATCATCACCGACGATTGCATCAACTGCGACGTCTGCGAACCCGAGTGCCCGAACGCCGCGATTTCCCAAGGCGAAGAGATCTACGTGATCGACCCCAACCTGTGCACCCAGTGTGTCGGCCACTACGACGAACCCCAGTGCCAGCAGGTGTGCCCGGTAGATTGCATTCCGTTGGATGAAGCCCATCCGGAATCGGAAGAGCAGTTGATGGAGAAGTACCGGAAGATTACCGGTAAAGCTTGAAGCTTTGTGGTGGCTGGTTGGGCCTCATCGCAGGCAAGCCAGCTCCCACATTGGATGGCATTCTCATGTTGGAACTCGGTCAACTGTGGGAGCTGGCTTGCCTGCAATGGCGATATCAGCCATCACACAGCAATCAGCTCTGGCATTTGGGGCAAAACACACTCGCCCTCTGCCCCAACACCACGTTGCGCAACTCACTCCCGCAGACCTTGCACGCCTCACCGCCCCGGCCATAGACGAACAGTTCCTGCTGGAAATACCCCGGTTGCCCATCGCCGCCAATAAAGTCTCGCAACGTGGTGCCGCCGCGCTCGATGGCCGCTGCGAGAATGCGCTTGATCTCGATCGCCAACTTCAAATAACGCCCACGGGAAATGCCCTTGGCTTCCCGGCGCGGGTCGATTCCCGCCGCAAACAGCGCTTCCGTCGCATAGATGTTGCCAACGCCCACCACCACCGCGTTGTCCATGATGAACGGCTTCACCGCCATCGAACGCCCACGGGACAGCTGGAACAAACGCTCGCCATCAAACAGGTCGGTCAACGGCTCCGGCCCCAGGCGAATCAACAGTTCGTGGTTGTACGGGTCCAGGCTCCAGAGCATTGCACCGAAGCGCCGCGGGTCGGTGTAGCGCAGGGCCAAGCCCGATTCCAACTCTATGTCCACATGTTCATGCTTGGCAGCCGGCAGGCCGACTTCCACCAGTCGCAAGTTTCCCGACATGCCCAAGTGGCTGATCAAGGTGCCCACTTCGGCATTGATCAACAGGTACTTGGCCCGCCGCTCCACCAGTACGATGCGTTGCCCGGACAGGCGCACATCCAGGTCTTCCGGGATCGGCCAGCGCAAGCGCCGTTCACGCACCACCACGCGGCTGACGCGCTGGCCTTCCAAGTGCGGCGCAATCCCGCGCCGGGTGGTTTCGACTTCTGGTAACTCGGGCATGTGTACCTCTTGAATTAAGGGTCAGTGCGCGCCCAGTTCGCGGATCGACAACTTCATGCTTTCAAAGTCGTAGTCCGACAGGCCCACGTAATCCAACACCATGTGGCCAATCGCATCCCACTCATGGTCCACCGCCTGGTTGCCCAGCACCCGGTAGGAAGAGCAGATGTGCTCAGCCATTTTCAGGATTGCCAGCAGGTTTTTAAGCTGCGGGTTACGCGACGACTCATCGCTGAAAATCGCCAGGGCATTGTGGTGGTTGGCGATGGCGTCGGTCACATGCTCCGGCAGGCGCCAGGATTTGGCGGTGTAGTAGCCGACCACGGCATGGTTGGTATTGAACGCCTTGTTCTCGGTATCGACCACACGGCAGTCGGGGCCGGCATTCGCGTAGGCCTCTTCGAGCACCGCCATGTAATTAGGAAAACGCTTGAGCATCAGCGGCACGCCGCAATCGTGGAACAGGCCCAAGGCGTAAGCCTCGTCCACTGCTTGCGAGCCGGTGCGCTTGGCCAGGGTGAGGCAGGTCATGGCCACATCCTGGGCGGTGTCCCAGAAGCGGTTGAGCGTGACGATGGTGTCGTCGCTCATCTCGCCCTTGATCGACTGGGCGTTGATCAAGTTGATGATCGAACGGCTGCCCAGCAGGTTCACCGCACGCTGGATCGAAGCAATCTTGTTGCTCAGGCCGTAATACGGCGAGTTGACGATCTTCAGCAACGCGCCGGACAGGCCCGGGTCCTGGGCAATCAACCGCGCAATCACTTCCAGATCCGGGTCGGGCATGTACTGCTCCATCTGCAAATCCACCATGATTTGCGGTTGAGGCGGCACGCTGATGCCTTGCAGGGCCTGCTGGATTTGTTCGGCGGAAAGCTCTTGGGACATAAGTACTTACTCTGGACTAGGCGCGGATTCTAACCTCTATACGAAACGAACTGACACCTCAAAAGCCGGATTGCAGCCGGACCAAATGTGGGAGCTGGCTTATGTGGGAGCTGGCTTGACTGCAATGGCATCACCGCCGTACGTCAGATACACCGCGCCGCCTGCATCGCAGGCAAGCCAGCTCCCACATGAACCAGTGTGCAACAGGTATACTCCCGCTCTTTTTTCCGGAGCGACGTCATGTCCCTGCCAAGCCTGCGTCTCAAAGCCAACGCCGATCGTCGTTTGCGCAACGGCCACCTGTGGGTCTACAGCAACGAAATCGACGTGGCCGCCACCCCACTTCATGGCTTCCAGGCAGGCGACCAGGCCATCCTGGAAGCGGCCGGCGGCAAGACCCTGGGCATCGTGGCCATGAGCCCGAACAACCTGATCTGCGCACGCCTGCTGTCGCGCGACATCAAGCTGCCTTTGGACAAGTCGCTGCTGGTACACCGCATTAACGTCGCCCTGTCCCTGCGCGACCGCCTGTTCGACAAGCCGTTCTACCGTCTGGTCTACGGCGATTCCGACCTGTTGCCGGGCCTGGTGGTCGACCGTTTCGGCGACATCCTCGTGGTACAGATCGCCTCGGCGACCATGGAAGCCCATAAAGAAGACGTGATCGCCGCCCTGACCCAAGTGCTCAAGCCGAGCGGCATCCTGTTCAAGAACGACTCCGCCGCGCGCGACGCCGAAGGCCTCAACCGCTACGTCGAAACCGTGTTCGGCCTGGTGCCGGAGTGGGTTGCGCTGGAAGAAAACGGCGTGAAGTTCGAAGCGCCAGTCATCCAGGGCCAGAAAACCGGCTGGTTCTACGACCACCGCATGAACCGCGCCCGCCTGGCCCCGTATGCCAAAGGCAAGCGTGTACTCGACCTGTACAGCTACATCGGCGGCTGGGGCGTGCAAGCTGCAGCCTTCGGCGCCAGTGAAGTGTTCTGCGTCGACGCCTCGGCTTTCGCCCTCGACGGCGTCGAGCGCAACGCAGCACTGAACGGCGTTGCCGAGAAAATGACCTGCATCGAAGGCGACGTCTTCGAAGCCCTGAAAGAACTGAAAGCCAGCGAAGAACGTTTCGACGTGATCGTCGCCGACCCACCGGCCTTCATCAAACGCAAAAAAGACATGAAGAACGGCGAAGGCGCCTACCGCCGCCTGAACGAGCAAGCCATGCGCCTGCTCAGCAAGGACGGCATTCTGGTCAGCGCTTCGTGCTCCATGCACTTGCCGGAAGACGACCTGCAAAACATCCTGCTGACCAGCGCCCGTCACCTGGACCGCAATATCCAGATACTGGAACGCGGCGGCCAGGGCCCGGACCACCCGGTGCACCCGGCGATTGCCGAGACCCGTTATATCAAGAGCATTACGTGCCGGTTGTTGCCGAATAGCTGATGGCTCGACTCACTGTGGGAATGGGCTTGCCCGTTCCTACAGTGGCAACCTGCAAGACGATGGGAAAAACCTCCCGCACTACTTTTGATTGAATTCCATTTTTCGCAGACTAGTATCGGTTTCTGGTTTTATTCCGGAAAACAAAAACAATGTCTGAGTCCTCCTATTCGCCTCCACTGAGTGGCGACGTAAAACGCCAACAACGCTCTCGCTTCGCCCTCATCACCTGCATTTCTCTGATCAGTTTTTTCCCGATCAATATCCTGCTGCCCTCTTTTCCAGCCCTTGCCGCCAGATTCGATACGCCAACCTCAGAGATCGCACTGTCCATCAGCCTGTTCACGCTGGTGTTTTCTATCTCTCAACTGGTCGCCGGCCCGCTTTCGGATAAATGGGGTCGCAAGGAAGTCCTGATCGGCTGCATCACGCTGTCGATTATCGGGGCGGTCGGTTGCGCGATGGCGTCGGGCTACCTGACCTTCCTGCTGTTTCGCAGCGTGCAGGCCATGGGCTGTGGGTTCTTCGTACTGGGCCACGCGTTGGTAGAAGACCTGTTCGACGAGCAGGACCGCGCCCGAGTACGCCTCTATTACATGACCCTGAGCGGCTCATTCGTCGCGCTGTCACCGCTGATAGGCTCGTGGCTGCAAACCACCTTCAACTGGCAAGGCAGCTTCTACGGCTTTGCGCTGATGGCGTTGGGCATGTTGATCCATGCTCTCTGCATCCTGCCGTCGAAGTCCGCAAGCCCGCACCGCTCCTCTGTATCGATCATCGGCACGCTGAAAGCCGTAGCGGCCAACCGGGACTTCCTGCGCTACTGGTGGATCGCCGCACTGGTGTTCGCCTGCTATTTCGCCCTTATCAGTGTGACGCCGCTGATTTTCATGGATGCACTGAAGCTCTCCGAATATCAGTACGCCATGGTGCTGATGGTGTACGGCGTGGCGTATCTGTTCGGAGGCGTGGCGGCGTCTTTTTTGCAGAAACACATCTCGCTGTCCCGGCAAATCAACACCGGTCTCGGGTTGTTGAGCCTTGCGGGTGTGCTGCTAACGCTGATCATCAGCTTGGATGCCATCACCACCGTGAGCCTGCTAATCCCAATGCTGATCAGCGCCCTGGCCGTCACTCTGGTTCGGCCCGCCGCGATTTCGGCGGCGATGTTGTTGTTCTCCAGCAGCGCAGGCACGGCGGCGTCGGCGGGGAACAGCATCATGTTCCTCACGGCAGCCATCAGCAGTGCGGCCCTTGCACAAACCGGCAGCCATTTGCTGATGACCATTGCCATCAGCTTCATCGTTTTCAGCCTGTGGGGCTGGTTGACGAATGCACGGGTCGGTCGCTAATGCCCTGCCACACGTCCCGTAAGCGCTATCTCCACGCTTAGGGCCATTCCCTCCCGCCGCCAGCGGTGTAGAATCGACGCTATTCATCGCCAGTCATCCCCCGGCGGGTTTATGAGCTCGAGGCCCGAGCGTGCGGCGATCCCGCGACGCGAGTGGCAACTTCCGGACACACGGCCATTTCTGAGTGTTCCTGACGTCAATAGAAGCTCACTCCCTTTTGATACCGATTAGCCGCCCGGAGTGCTCCATGCCAGATTACCGCTCGAAAACATCCACCCACGGCCGCAACATGGCCGGCGCCCGCGCACTGTGGCGTGCCACGGGGATGAAAGATGACGACTTCAAGAAGCCGATCATCGCGATTGCCAACTCATTTACCCAGTTCGTACCGGGCCACGTTCACCTCAAGGACCTGGGCCAACTGGTCGCCCGCGAGATCGAACGCGCGGGCGGCGTGGCGAAAGAATTCAACACCATCGCCGTGGACGACGGCATCGCCATGGGCCATGACGGCATGCTGTACTCCCTGCCGAGCCGCGAGATCATCGCCGACTCCGTGGAATACATGGTCAACGCCCACTGCGCCGACGCCATCGTGTGCATTTCCAACTGCGACAAGATCACCCCCGGCATGCTGATGGCCTCCCTGCGCCTGAACATCCCGGTGATCTTCGTCTCCGGCGGCCCGATGGAAGCCGGCAAGACCAAGCTCGCGTCCCACGGACTCGACCTGGTCGACGCCATGGTCATCGCCGCCGACTCCAGCGCTTCTGACGAGAAGGTCGCGGAATACGAGCGCAGCGCTTGCCCAACCTGCGGTTCGTGCTCAGGCATGTTCACCGCCAACTCGATGAACTGCCTGGTGGAAGCCCTGGGCCTGGCCTTGCCGGGCAACGGTTCCACCCTGGCCACCCACAGCGACCGCGAACAGCTGTTCCTGCAGGCCGGCCGCACCATCGTCGAACTGTGCAAGCGTTACTACCACGACAACGATGAGTCGGTGTTGCCGCGCAATATTGCCAACTTCAAGGCGTTCGAAAACGCCATGACCCTGGACATCGCCATGGGCGGTTCCACCAACACCATCCTGCACTTGCTGGCCGCGGCCCAGGAAGCCGAGATCGATTTCGACCTGCGCGACATCGACCGCCTGTCCCGTCACGTGCCGCAACTGTGCAAGGTCGCGCCGAACATCCAGAAGTACCACATGGAAGACGTGCACCGCGCCGGTGGGATCTTCTCGATCCTCGGCTCGCTGGCCCGTGGCGGCCTGCTGCACACCGACCTGCCGACCGTGCACAGCAAGACCCTCGCCGAAGGCATCGCCAAGTGGGACATCACCCAGACTGACGACGAAGCCGTGCATCACTTCTTCAAGGCCGGCCCGGCGGGCATCCCGACGCAGACTGCGTTCAGCCAGTCGACCCGTTGGGAAACCCTGGATGACGACCGTGAAAACGGCTGCATCCGCAGTGTCGAGCACGCTTACTCGCAAGAAGGCGGCTTGGCCGTGCTGTACGGCAACATCGCCTTGGACGGCTGCGTGGTGAAAACCGCCGGTGTGGACGAGTCGATCCATGTGTTCGAAGGTCGCGCCAAGATCTACGAAAGCCAGGACAGCTCGGTACGCGGCATCCTCGCCGACGAAGTGAAAGAAGGCGACATCGTCATCATTCGCTACGAAGGTCCGAAAGGCGGCCCGGGCATGCAGGAAATGCTCTACCCGACTTCCTACCTGAAATCCAAAGGCCTGGGCAAAGCCTGTGCCCTGCTGACCGACGGCCGCTTCTCCGGTGGCACTTCGGGCCTGTCGATTGGCCACGCTTCGCCAGAAGCCGCTGCCGGCGGTGCGATTGGCCTGGTGCAGGACGGCGACAAGGTGCTGATCGACATTCCGAACCGCTCGATCAACTTGTTGATCAGCGACGAAGAGCTGGCCGCGCGCCGGGTCGAGCAGGACAAGAAAGGCTGGAAGCCGGTCGAGAAGCGTCCGCGCAAAGTCACCACCGCGCTGAAGGCTTACGCCCTGCTGGCCACCAGTGCCGACAAAGGTGCGGTGCGTAACAAGGCGATGCTCGACGGCCTGTAAGGCTCGCCCATAAAAAATGCCCCGCCAAGTGCGGGGCATTTTTTTGACTGTGGACTATCGTTCCCACGCTCCGCGTGGGAATGCATCCAGTGACGCTCCGCGTCACGACCTTCAAAAAAGCAGACGCAGAGCGTCCAGGGCGGCATTCCCACGCAGAGCGTGGGAACGATCAGTCTTAAGACTCTTTACTGGATTTCGTCAGGCTTCACGATCACCCAGTTCTTGTCCGCCGTCACCGGCAACCCTTCTTTGGCTTGCGCGGCCGCGTGTTTGGCCATCATGCCGTTCAGCTGCGTCATGTACTTGTCTTTGCGGTTGACCCACAGGTGCACGCCGCCCTTGGCCACGTCCACATCGTGGAACAGCATATAGCCGTCGCTGGTTGGGGTATCACCGCCTACCAGTACCGGTTTTTTCCATTCGTCGATGTAGGTGAGGATCGCCGCGTGCTTGCCGGCCATCCAGGTCGCCGGGGTCCACAGGTACGGGGTCAGCTCCAGGCCGAGGTTGGCTTTCTCGTCATATTTGCCGGCGGTGATCTGTTTACGCGCGGTGGTCAATTCACCGGTCTTGCGGTCCTTGAGCAGGGTGCTTACGCCGATGACGTTCTCCGGTTTGACGTTGTAGCCGTACTTCGGATCGGCGGCGACCATGCGCACCAGCTCCTCGGATGCGGCGGTCATCACGTACACCTCGATGCCGTTTTCCATCAGCTTGTTGTACAGCTCGGCCTGGCCGGTGAAGACCTTCGGCGGCTGCACGTCCATGTTCTTGACCACATCACCGTCGTAATAGGTGACCGGCACCGGCTTGCCGGACGCCATCATTTCGTCGACGTAGCCTTTGAGTTCCTTGAGGGTGAAGCCGGAAAAGATCTGCGCGACCCATGGGTAGCAGACCATGTCGTCGACTTCGCAGAGGCGGTAGTAGTAGCTGAACAGGCTTTCCTTGTGGTCGGCGGTGTCCTTGAACGGCATCAGCTTCAGGGAAGGGTCCATGGTGTCGCGGGTGATCAGGCCTTTGTTTTCCAGGTAAGGCAGCAAGGACTCTTCGAGGTCGTAGCGGTAGCTGGTGTTGTCCATGTCGAACACCGCGAAGTTACCCTTGTTGGCGTTGGCGGCGATCATTTCGTTCAGTTGCTTGGCGGCAGGCGCCGGCCAGTGCTTCAACTCGGTGGCGGCAATGGCTTGGCTGACGAGGCCAAGACAGAAGGCGGCGGCAAGCAGTTTCGGCGCGAGCTTCATAAGCGTTTTCTCCCTGAGTGAAAGACATCGACGCTAACAAATCTGTATGACAGTTATCGCCCGAGCACGACCGCTTACGTCGTGATTGCGTCAACGACATACGCCTGAACGTCAAACGCTTATTCCAAAAACGACAGTCACCATTCCATATCGGTATTAAATCAATATATTTCAAGCTGTTAGGCTTTCCGGTTCGCAATCGCAGGCTCACGCGATTGGCTGCCTTCTCAACGGAGCTTTAATGAATCTGCCCCTGATTCTCAACTTACTGGTGTTCGTGGCCCTGTTGCTGGGCCTGGCACAAACTCGTCGTACCCACTGGAGCCTCGCCAAGAAGGTTTTATTCGCCCTCGTCCTCGGCGTGGTATTTGGTACCGTGCTGCACACGATTTACGGTGATGGCAACCCGGTCCTCAAGGCCTCCATCGGCTGGTTTGACCTGGTCGGTAACGGGTATGTGCAGTTGCTGCAAATGATCGTGATCCCGCTGGTATTCGCCTCGATCCTCAGTGCCGTGGCGCGTCTGCATAACGCTTCGTCCCTGGGCAAGATCAGCTTCCTGACCATTGGCACTTTGCTGTTCACCACTGCGATTGCGGCGCTGATCGGTATCGGTCTGACCAACCTGTTCGGCCTCACCGCCGAAGGCCTGGTGGCCGGCACCCAGGAAATGGCACGCCTGCAAGTGATCCAGAGCGATTACGCGGGCAAGGTCGCCGACCTGAATATCCCGCAATTGCTGCTGTCGTTCGTCCCGGCGAACCCGTTCGCCGACCTGGCCCGCGCCAAGCCGACGTCGATCATCAGCGTGGTGATTTTCGCTGCGTTCCTGGGGGTTGCCGCGTTGCAACTGCTCAAGGATGACGTGGAAAAAGGCCAAAAAGTGCTCAACGCCATCGACACCCTGCAAGCCTGGGTAATGCGCCTGGTGCGCCTGGTGATGAAGCTGACCCCTTACGGCGTATTGGCGCTGATGACCAAGGTGGTCGCCGGCTCCAACCTGCAAGACATCATCAAGCTCGGCAGTTTCGTCGTGGTGTCCTACCTGGCGTTGGGCCTGATGTTTGTGGTGCACGGCCTGCTGCTGTCGCTTGCCGGGATTAACCCGCTGCGCTTCTTCCGCAAGGTGTGGCCGGTGCTGACCTTTGCCTTCACCAGCCGTTCCAGCGCGGCGGCGATTCCGCTGAGCATTGAAGCGCAGACCCGCCGTTTGGGTATCCCGCAATCCATCGCCGGTTTCGCCGCTTCGTTCGGCGCGACCATCGGCCAGAACGGCTGCGCCGGGCTCTACCCGGCCATGCTGGCGGTGATGGTTGCGCCGACGGTGGGCATCAACCCGCTGGACCCGCTGTGGATCGCGACACTGGTGGCGATTGTGACCCTGAGTTCGGCCGGTGTGGCAGGTGTGGGCGGCGGTGCGACGTTCGCCGCGCTGATCGTACTGCCGGCCATGGGCTTGCCGGTGTCACTGGTGGCGCTGCTGATTTCCGTTGAGCCGCTGATCGACATGGGCCGTACGGCGCTGAACGTGAACGGTTCGATGACGGCGGGCGCGATTACCAGCCAGATCATGGGGCAGACGGATAAGGTGTTGTTGGATGCCGATGAGCATGCTGAGTTAGCTCAGGCCTAGAGCCCTAGATCGTAGATCGTTCCCACGCTCCGCGTGGGAACGATCTTATGTTCTTAGGCTTTTTCCCAAACCTCGAAGTTGTACGCCGGCTTGTCACCCTCAGCCGGGTTCTCCAGGTTCGACACCAGCTTCCACTGGCCCCGATCAAACTCCGGAAACCATGCATCCCCTTCCGGGCTCAACGCCACCCGCGTCAAATACAGGCGGTCCGCCTGCTCCAGCCCCTGCGCATACAACTGCGCACCACCGATCAGCATCAGCTCATTCACGCCCTGCTCCAGCGCCCACGCCTCAGCGCGCTCCACCGCCGCTTCCAATGACGGAAAAACTTCCGCACCTTCAAGCTTAAGATCGGTCTGACGGCTGACCACAATGTTCAAGCGCCCCGGCAACGGTCGCCCCAGGGAGTCCCAGGTCTTGCGCCCCATGATGATCGGCTTGCCGAGCGTGGTGGCCTTGAAATATTTGAAATCCCCCGGCAAATGCCAGGGCATGCTGTTGTCGACGCCGATCACACGGTTTTCACCGAGGGCTGCGATCAGGCTTAAAGGGAGAGTATTTTTCATGGCGACGAGAATACCAGAGCCACGCGCGGCATACCCCAACCGGCTGAACAGCGGTTATGCTCAGACCTCACTTGCTCAACAGGACGGCGCGTGACTGCACTGAACCCCCTGCACAAACTCTGGCTGACAGAAACCGTGCGCCTGCGTGAAGAACACGCCGGCCCCCTGGAAGACCTGGAAGCCAACCGCCTGGCCCGCACGGCCGGTGGCGACTTACCGACGCGCATTCAACAGCGCGCCCTGCACCTGGCCGAGCGCGATGGCCTGACCGCCGCCCTCACCCGCTGGCTGCAAGGTGCGCGTTTGGCGCTGGTGCTGCTGGCGGTGGTGGCCATTGTCAGCGGTGCCGGGCTGGCGTTTGCCGCGCTGGGTAACGGTTTGACCCCGGTGAATGTGTTCTGGGCCCTGGGCAGTCTGCTCGGCTTGAACCTGATCCTGCTGACAAGCTGGGCCCTGGGCCTGTTGTTTGCCGGTGAACACGGCGCCAGCCTGGGGCGACTGTGGTTGTGGCTCAGCGAAAAACTTGCCCGAGATGCCAAGGCCGCACAGTTGGCACCCGCGCTTTTGCTGTTGCTGCAACGCCAGAAGCTCAACCGCTGGGCCGTCGGCATACTGGTCAACAGCCTGTGGTTGCTCGCGTTGCTCAGTGCGATGGTGATTCTGCTGACGCTGCTGGCCACTCGGCGCTACGGCTTTGTGTGGGAAACCACCATCCTTGGCGCCGATACCTTTGTCGCCGTGACCCAGGCCCTCGGCACCTTGCCCGCCCTGCTGGGCTTCAACGTGCCGACGGTCGAGATGATCCGCGCCAGCGGCGACTTCGCCCTCAATATCGAAAGCGCCCGACAAGCCTGGGCCGCGTGGCTGGTAGGCGTGTTGCTGGTCTACGGCCTGCTGCCCCGGTTGATCCTCGCCCTGCTGTGCCTGTGGCGCTGGAAACGCGGGCGCGCCGCACTGCGCCTGGACCTCAACCTGCCCGGTTACAGCCAACTGCGCGAACGCCTGATGCCCAGCAGTGAACGGCTTGGGGTCAACGATGCGGCGCCGGAGCAGTTGCACCACGTCAGCGGCGGCGTCAGCGAATTGGAAAGCGACGGCGCCCTGCTGGTGGCGATCGAGCTGGATGATCAACACCCCTGGCCGCCCAAACTGCCGCACAGTGTAAAAAACGCCGGTATTCTCGATAGCCGCGAATCGCGCAACAAACTGCTGGAACAACTCACCCGCTTCCCACCTGCGCGCCTGGCCATCGCCTGCGACCCGCGCCGCTCACCCGACCGTGGCAGCCTGGCGCTGATCGCCGAGCTGGCGCGCAGTGCCACCGCCACCCGCGTGTGGCTGCTGCAAGCCCCGCCCGGCCAGGCGCTGGATGCCGAGCGCCTGGGCGACTGGCACGCCGCGCTGCAACAACTCGAGTTGCCCTTCGCCGACTGCGCGCCGCTCAATTGGTTGGAGACCGGTCATGACTAAGCCACTGAAACTCGCCGTGGTCGGCCACACCAATGTCGGCAAAACCTCGCTGCTGCGCACGCTGACCCGTGACGTGGGTTTCGGCGAGGTGTCCCATCGCCCCAGCACCACGCGGCATGTCGAAGGCGCGCGTTTGTCGGTCGACGGAGAAGCCTTGCTGGAGCTGTACGACACACCGGGCCTGGAAGATGCCATCGCCCTGCTCGATTACCTGGAACGCCTGGATCGCCCCGGCGAACGCCTCGACGGCCCGGCACGCTTGGCGCGCTTCCTGGAAGGCAGCGAAGCGCGCCAACGGTTCGAACAGGAAGCCAAGGTGCTGCGCCAACTGCTGGCCTCCGACGCCGGCCTGTATGTGATCGACGCCCGCGAACCGGTGCTGGCCAAGTACCGCGATGAGCTGCAAGTGCTCGCCAGTTGCGGCAAGCCATTGCTGCCGGTGCTCAATTTCGTCAGCAGCAGCGACCACCGCGAGCCGGACTGGCGTGAGGCCCTGGCGCGCCTAGGCCTGCATGCGTTGGTGCGTTTCGACAGCGTGGCGCCGCCCGAAGACGGCGAACGTCGGCTGTATGAAAGCCTGGCCCTGCTGCTGGAAAATGCTCGGCCGCAGCTGGAGCGGTTAATTATTGACCAGGAAGCCCAACGCCAGGCCCGCCAGCAAAGCGCCGCGCGGTTGATCGCCGAGCTGCTGATCGACTGCGCCGCCTGCCGCCGCAGCGTGGTCACAGAAGATGAACCGCAAGCCATCAGTGACTTGCGCAAAGCCGTGCGCCAACGTGAGCAAAAGTGCGTTGAAGCCTTGCTCAAACTGTTCGGCTTCCGCCCGCAGGATGCCGCCGCCAGCGACTTGCCGCTGCTGGATGGCCGCTGGGGCGATGACTTGTTCAACCCGGAAACCCTCAAACAACTTGGCGTACGCGTCGGTGGCGGAATCGCCGCAGGTGCAGCGGCCGGTGCCGGTGTGGACCTGCTGGTCGGTGGCCTGACCCTCGGCGCCGCCGCCCTGGCTGGCGCGATTGCCGGTGGTGCGCTGCAAACTGCCCGCAGCTACGGCAGCCGCCTGCTGGGCAAGATCAAGGGCCAACGCGAGCTGACCGTCGACGACAGCGTGTTGCGCCTGCTCGCCCTGCGCCAACGCCAGTTGCTCAAGGCTCTGAACCTGCGTGGCCACGCGGCGATGCACAGCATCAAGGTCGACACACCCCAGGACAAAACCTGGCGTGAAGGCAAACTGCCGGACGCACTGCACAAAGCTCGCGCCCACCCGCAATGGTCGTCGCTCAACCCCCACGCCAAACTCAGCCAAGCTGAGCGCCAGGAGCAGGTCGAAGCCCTGGCCCAGCGCCTCGACGAAACCTAAGCCACCAACACTCGCCGGGCCTTGGCCTTGAGCACTTCCAGGTCGAGCACCGGCACGTGCATTTCCTTGGCCTGTTCGTCCCAGTGGCGCATGCGCAAACTCACGGCGCAGAGTGGGTCCTGCTCGAAGGACTGGGCTTCCTCGGCGTTCATGACGCCGCCCTGGTAAGCCAGGGTGCGGCGGCTGGCTTCGCTCAGGCGGGCGTAATAGCCTGGCTGGCTGAACGTCAGGTAGCGCTTGGCTTGCACGTGATACTCCACCAGCTTTGCCAAGCGTTCGCTGAACCCCACACGGCGCAAATAATCCGCACCCAGCCGCTCATGGCTGACAACGCCATAACCGCCCATGTTCTCGCCGCCCTGGCCGCAAAGATGCCCGATGTCGTGGAAAAACGCGGCCAGCACCACTTCATCGTCAAAGCCTTCGGCCATCGCCCGTTGCGCCGCCTGGGACATATGTTCGATCTGCGACACCGGCTCGCCGATGTAATCCGCCGTACCGTGCCGCTCGTACAAATCGAAGACTTCGGCAATCGCCCGCTCTCGGTTCATGCCGTCGCACCCCACAATGCACGGATGTTTCGCTCGGCCATCGCCGGCCCCACGCTCATGCCCACGCCGGTGTGCATCAACGCCGCACTCACCCCCGGCGCAGCGCGCAGGAACGAAAACGGCCCGAGCCCACGCGAGCCATAGACGCCCTGCCAACGCTCCACCACCTGGATTTTGCAACCCAGGGTCTGCTCGGCCAATTCGATCATCCAGTCATCGACCTGCTCGGCATTGAACGGCGACGCATCGCTGCCGTAGTCATGGGAGTCGCCGATAATCAGCTCGCCATGGGGCGTCGGACTGATCAGCAGGTGAATCCCATGCTCATGCAAATACGGCGCTTCACGCAGGATTTGCGCCTGCACCGGCGCGGCTTCCGGCAGATCGGCAAAGGCGCCGTAGTGCACGCAACTCAATCCGGTCAGCAAGGCGTGTTGCAGGTTGAGATTGACCGCTGGCCGGGCACGCAGCATTTGCAGGCGACAAATACTCGGGTTGAGTTCGGCCATCGATTCGGCCAGCAGGGTTTGGTAATCGTGGCCGGAGCAGACGATGATCTGCTCACCACGAAAGCTGCCTGCCGTGCTGTGCAACTGGCCCGGTTCAACGTCGCGTACCAGGGTGGAAAAGTGAAACTCCACCTTCAACTCACTGCGAAGGTAGTTGATCAGCGCCGGGATCGCCTCCCGCGAATACAGCTGTTGGTCGTCCTTGCCATGCAACGCGGCGCGGTGATGGCGGAACTGGCCGCCATACAAGTCCTTCATCGCCGCGCCTTGCAGCAGTTCGACGTTGTAGCCGTGCGCTTGGGCGCGACCGGCGCAGAAGGCTTCCAACAGATGCTCTTCGGCCTCGGTGCGGGCGAACAGGTACGAGCCATTGCGCTTGAGCTGCAGGCCTGCAACCTGCGCCCAATGGCCCCAGATATCACGGCTTTCCCGCGCGAGGTCGAGCATCGGCCCGGGCGGTTGACCGGTGACCAACGCCTGGCCAAAGTTGCGTACCGAGGCGCCCAACGGTGTGGCGCTGCGCTCGAATACCTTGACCTTGAGGCCGCGCTTGGCGGCCGCATAGGCGTGGGACAAGCCGAGGATGCCGGCGCCGACAATTAACAGATCACTACTCATGCATTCCTCTCGCTCCCCACGCTCCGCGTGGGAATGCATCCTGTGACGTTATGCGTCACGTTTTTCAAGAGCGGACGCAGAGCGTCCTGGCCGGCATTCCCACGCGGAGCGTGGGAACGATCAGTTACTGTTTTTCCGACTTGCCGTCATAGCGCTTGCGCCATTCAGTCAGGATGCTGTCGCGGTTTTTCGAGGCCCAGGCGAAGTCGTTCTTGATCAGCCGCTGCTCGTAGTCAGCCGGCAATTCGGTCTGCGGCTTGGCAATGCCAGGCTGGGCAAGAACAGCGAAGTTGTCCTTGTACAGCTCCATCGCCGCAGGGCTTGCGGAGAAGTCGGCGAGTTTTTTCGCGGCATCCGCGTGGGCTGTGCCCTTGATCACGGCCGTCGCTTCGATGTCCCAACCCAGGCCTTCTTTCGGCAGGATGATGTCCAGCGGTGCGCCCTGGCGCTTGAGTTGAACCGCCGGGTATTCGAACGAAATACCAATCGGGAACTCACCGGATGCCGCCAGCTTGCACGGCTTGGAACCGGAGTGAACGTACTGGCCGATGTTCTGGTGCAGGTCGTCCATGTACTGCCAGCCCTGCTTCTCGCCGAAGGTTTGCAACCAGGCGCTCACGTCCAGGAAGCCGGTGCCGGATGACGCCGGGTTCGGCATCACGATCTTGCCTTTGTACTCAGGCTTGGTCAGGTCTTGCCAGCTCACGGGTTTGGTCAGGCCCTGTTTCTCGGCCTCGACGGTGTTGAAGCAAATGGTGGCGGCCCAGACGTCCATGCCGACCCAGGCTGGCGGGTTGGCGGGGTCGCGGTAGTTCTTGCCAATCTTGTCCAAGTCCTTGGGCGCGTAGTTGTCCAACATGCCCTGCTGGTCGAGGATCGCCAGGCTCGACGCGGCCAGGCCCCACACCACATCGGCTTGCGGGCGATCTTTTTCCGCCAGCAGCTTGGCGGTGATGATGCCGGTGGAGTCGCGTACCCATTTGATTTCGACGTCGGGGTTCTGTTTTTCAAACGCTTGCTTGTAGGTCTTCAACTGCTCGGCTTCAAGGGCCGTGTACACGGTCAACTCGGTTTTGGCGGCGAAGGCATTCAGGCTGAACGCAGTGAGCACAGCAGCGGCTAACGCCAGGGGCTTGAACATGGTGCATTCCTCTAAAGGGCAGGTTTATTGACCGGGCGCGGTTTGGCGCCAAGCTTGGGAGCGGCGCAACGCGCCACGTGATGCCCACGCCAGCAGCAGCGAAACGCCGGCTGAGGTGAACAGGATCAGGGTGGACATGGCCGCGGCGCCGCCCACATTGCCGGCGTCGTCCATGTTCAACACGGCGACGGCGGCGAGGATGGTGTCGGGGCTGTAGAGGAAGATGGCGGCCGACACGGTGGTCATCGCCGACACAAACAGGTAGCGCACGATGTCCAGCAACGCCGGCAGGCAAATCGGCACAGTGACGCGCAAATAGTGGCGGTACAGCGGCGCCTTGAGCGACAGCGCGGCGGCTTCGAACTCGGCGTCCAGTTGGCGCAGGGCCGTGGTGGCGGTCATCTGTGCGGTGGTCAAATAGTGAGCAATGGTGCACACCACCAGCAGGGTCATGGTCCCGTAGAACACATGCAGCGGGTTGCCATTGAGATTGAAAAAGAACACGTAGCCCAGGCCCAGCACCAACCCCGGCACGGCCATCGGCACAAAACTGAGCATGCGCAGCGCCAGGTTCAGGCCTTTCTGGCCCTTGGTCTTTTCCATCAAGTAGGCGCCGGTGAAGATCAGCACGCTGCCGACCAACGCCGTACACAAGGCCATGCTCAGGCTGTTGCGATAGGCCAGCCAACCGCCACCGGCCGTGTCTTCGAACTGGTAGTGGTTGAGCGACAGCGACAGGTTGTAAGGCCAGAACTTCACCAGCGAGGAATACACCGCCATGCCGAACACCAGCAACAACACCGCGCAGATCAGCAGCACGATGGCCAGGTAGCAGCCGTCTCGCAGCCGCGACGGTGCCGGTTGGAACACCTGGGCGCGGCCACTCATGGAGTCGCCGTGACGGCGGCGCAGCCAGGCATCGACACCAAAGCTGAACAGCGCGGGCAACAACAACACCATGCCGATCAACGCACCGCGACCGAACTGTTGCTGGCCGACCACCGCTTTGTAGGCCTCCAGCGCCAGCACCTGATAATCCCCACCGACCACCACGGGCACCCCGAAGTCGGTGATAGTCAGGGTGAACACCAGGCAAAACGCCGCAAACACCGCCTGACGCGTGGCCGGCCAAGTGATGCTGCGAAATGCCCGGGCCGGGCTGGCGCCCATGCTTGAGGCGGCGTCGAACAGACGCGCATCCGCCAATGACAACGCCGACAGCAGAATCATCAAGGCATGCGGAAAGGTGTAGATCACTTCGCCAAGCACAATCCCCCAGAAGCCGTAGATATTGTCCGAGAGTAACCCGCGCAACATGCCCTGGTTACCGAACAGGTAAACCAGCGCAATCCCCGGCAGCATCGACGGCGCCATCAACGGCAGCAGCGACATGCCGCGCCAGATCGCCTTGCCGGGAATCAACGTGCGTTGCAAGGCGTAGGCAAACAGGTAGGCCAGGGGTACGACGATGGCCGCCACGCTGAGGGAAACTTTCAGGCTATTGCCCAGCAGCCAATGGAAGTTGTCGCTGGTGACCAATTCCCGCGCCGCCGCCAAGCCGCCGCCTTGCCCGGCTTCACTGCTGAAGCCGCGCCAGAAGATCGCCAGCAACGGCAGTAGCACGGCCACGCCCAGCAAACACAGCCAGAGCAGCTTGCCGCCGACGACAAAAATGCGGTCGCCCCATTCGGCGCGGGAAACCTGGCGAGCCACGTGGTCGGGTATCGGCAAAGTCATATCGGCGGCCATCTCAGGCAAATACCTGCAGGCTGCGCGGCGGCAAGGCCACCCAGATGTCCTGGGCACCCAGGCGCGGCATGGCCTCCGGGGCCAGCTCGGCCAGCAACGGGTGGCCGGGTAATTGCTCCAGTTCAAAGCTCATGCGACAGCGGTTGCCGAGAAAGGTGATCTCGCGGACCTTGGCCGGGAACAGGTTTTCTTCATGCACCGGCGGATTCACGCTGATGGCTTCCGGGCGACAGAACAAACGGCCGGATTTAGCCACACCCGCATCGTCGGCCAAGCGCATGTTCATCCCGCCGACCTGGGCGTGGCTCGCGCTGTTACGGCTGAATGGCAGCCAGTTGCCCTGGCCGACAAACTCCGCCACGAACGGCGTGGCCGGGCGGTCGTAGATTTCCTGAGGCGTGGCGTATTGCTCGACCTTGCCGTTATTCATCACGGCGATACGGTCGGCCATCAACATGGCTTCGTCCTGGTTGTGGGTAACCATCAGCGTGGTGATGCCCAGGCGCCGTTGCAGTTGGCGCAGCTCGGTACACAGATGCTCACGGACGCGCGCGTCGAGGGCCGACATCGGTTCGTCGAGTAATAACAGCGAAGGTGCCGGCGCCAGGGCCCGGGCCAACGCGACACGTTGTTGCTGGCCGCCAGAGAGTTGGCCGGGGTATTTCTTTTCGCTGCCGACCAGACCTACCAGTTCAAGCATCTGGCCGACGCGCTTGCGCACTTCATCACGGCCACTGCCGGTGAGGCCGTAGCCGATGTTCGCCTCGACGGTAAGGTTGGGAAACAGCGCGTAGGACTGGAACAGAATCCCGTAGTCCCGCGCCTGAGGTGGCAGCAGGGAAACATCCCGGTTGCCCAGGCGAAGTTCACCGCTGTCCTGACGCTCCAGGCCGGCGATGCAGCGCAACAAGGTGGTCTTGCCGCAACCGGACGGGCCCAGCAGGCACACCAGCTCACCGGCGGCGACGTCCAGGGACACGTTGTCCAGCGCGGTAAAGGCGCCGAAGCGTTTCTGGATACCGCGCACCGTCATTGGCGCGCCGGGTTGGGTCAGGGCTGTGTTCATGGAGGCACCTCATCAAACTGATGAAGGCCATGCTAGGCAGGCAATGCGTCCCTGGTGTGGCAGAAAGGCAAAAGGGAGCGATAGTGGTATTCGTGGATTTGTGTAGGACTGATCGTTCCCACGCTCTGCGTGGGAATGCATCCTGTGACGCTCCGCGTCACGACTTCAAGAACGGACGCAGAGCGTCCAGGGCGGCATTCCCACGCAGAGCGTGGGAACGATAGTATTCACAGCGCTCGCTAAAGGGGCGACATTTCCTGTGCCAAGCCTAGAAAAGCCGCAGGAAGACGTGCGCCTTTGCGCTCCTTGAGGCAGTACAAATACTCAGGAATCTGCGGCGCATTCTCGATCGTCAGCACCCGCAACTGCGGATCGTGGGGTACTTCCTGGCGAGCGATAATGCTGATGCCGATGTTACGCAGCACCGCTTCACGAATCGATTCCCGGCTACCGATCTCCAGCAACGGCCCGTAACTCACACCTGCGCCCTGCAACATTTCTTCGGTCAGCCGTCGCGTAGTGGAGCCCGCTTCGCGCATCAACAGCGTATGCCCGGCAAGCGCGCTTAACGGTACATGGTCAAGCTTGGCCAACGGATGGTTGCGATGCACCGCCAGCACCAACGGGTCGGTGCCGAGCACGCGGCGAATCAAGCGAGGGTCTTCTACCAGTTGCGAGGACGCGGCGACATCCACGCGGTAATCATCCAGCGCTTCGAGCACCTGTTGGGAGTTGCCGATTTCTACCGACACCTCCACGTGCGGCAGGCGCTCGCGAAAGGCTTTGACCAAATCGAGGATGTAATACGGCGCCGTCGCGGCAATCCTTAAAGCACCTTGGACCTGGCCGGTGTTGCGCAGGAAAAACTCGATATCCGCTTCCTGTTGCAACAGCGCCTTGACCATCGGCAGCAGACGCGCGCCGTCGTCGCTGACGGTGAGGCGACGGCCGCCGCGGTAGAACAGCTCAACGCCGTATTGGCTTTCCAGGTTGCGAATCTGGGTGGTGACCGTGGGCTGGCTCAGGCCGAGTTTTTTCGCCGCCTGGGTAATGCTGCCCAGGCGGGCGACCATAAAAAACGCCTTCAACTCGGCACTCAGCACACCACCCTCTCATCGTCTATTTGCGCAATAGGCGCAGGCCATTGAATACCACCAGCAGGCTCACGCCCATGTCCGCGAACACCGCCATCCACATGGTGGCCATGCCCAGGAAAGTGACCGCGAGGAAGATCGCCTTGATCACCAACGCCAGGGCGATGTTCTGCTTGAGGATACTCGACGTTTGCCGCGACAAACGAATGAAAGCCGGAATCTTGCGCAAATCATCGTCCATCAGCGCCACGTCGGCGGTCTCAATGGCGGTGTCGGTGCCCGCGGCGGCCATGGCAAAACCGATCTCGGCACGGGCCAATGCCGGGGCGTCGTTGATGCCGTCGCCGACCATCCCCACGCGGTGGCCTTTGCCGTAGAGGGCTTCGATGGCTTGCAGCTTGTCGGTAGGCAGCAGGTCACCCTGGGCCTGGTCGATGCCGACCTGGGCTGCAATTGCCTGGGCGGTGTGGGTGTTGTCGCCGGTGAGCATCAGGGTCTTGATGCCCAAGCCGTGCAGTTGCTGGATGGCTTCGCGGCTGCTGTCTTTGACCGTGTCAGCCACGGCGAACAATGCCAGCGGGCCGGATTTGTCGAGCAACAGCACCACCGACTTGCCTTGTTTCTCCAGGGCGAACAGCTTTTCTTCGAGCGCTGGCGAGCACAGGCCGAGGTCTTCCACCAGGCGGTGGTTACCCAGATAGTAGGTTTCGCCGTTGATATCGCCGCGCACACCGCGACCGGCCAAGGCCTCGAAGTTATCCACAACGTGGATGGGCAGTTTTTTATCCACAGCCGCGTTGGCGATCGCCAGCGACACTGGGTGATCCGAACGCCCGGCCAAGCTGGCAGCGAGTGCCGGTGCTCGGTCTTCCAGGTTGGGGAACAGCGCCAGGTAATCGGTTTGCACCGGTTTGCCGTGGGTGATGGTGCCGGTCTTGTCGAGGGCCAGGTAATCGAGCTTGTAACCGCCCTCCAGGTACACGCCGCCCTTGATCAGGATGCCTCTGCGCGCCGCTGCCGCCAAGCCGCTGACGATGGTCACCGGGGTGGAGATCACCAACGCGCATGGGCACGCAACCACCAGCAGCACAAGGGCGCGGTAGATCCAGTCGAACCAGGCGCCGGCCATGAACAGCGGCGGAATGACTGCCACGCCCAGGGCAAACAGAAATACGGCCGGGGTGTAGATTTTCGAGAAGCTGTCGACAAAGCGCTGGGTCGGCGCCCGCGCGCCTTGGGCCTGCTCCACGGCGTGAATGATCCGCGCCAAGGTGGAGTTGTTGGCGGCTGCGGTGACTTTGTACTCCAGGGAGCCGGCCTGGTTGATGGTGCCGGCGAAGACTTTATCGCCCACCGTCTTTTCAATCGGCAGGCTTTCACCGGTGATCGGCGCCTGGTCGATGGTGGATTGACCGGCGGTAACTTCACCGTCCAGGCCAATGCGCTCGCCGGGCTTTACACGCACAATCGCGCCAAGTTCAATGCTTTTGACTTCCTGTTCAACCCAGGAACCATCAGCCTGCTGCACCGTGGCCTGTTCCGGGGTCATCTGCATCAAGCCGCTGATGGCGTTACGCGCACGGTCCAGGGATTTAGCTTCGATCAACTCGGCCACAGTAAACAGGAACATCACCATCGCCGCTTCCGGCCACTGGCCAATCAGCACAGCGCCAGTCACCGCGATGCTCATCAACGCGTTGATGTTCAAGTTGAGGTTTTTCAGGGCAATCCAGCCCTTTTTGTAGGTGGTGAGGCCGCCACTGAGGATCGACACCAGCGCCACCAGCGCAATCACCCAGGTCGGTGCGACACCAGTGAAATGCAACACTTCGGCACCCAACGCGCCTACGCCGGACAGCGCCAACGGCCACCAGTGTTTCTTGGCAGGTGGCGCGGCGGCCGGAACGCCTTCTTCGATCGGATCGGCCTGCATCCCAAGGGATTTGATGGCCTCGACGATCGGTGCGGTAGTCGGCAAGTCATGGGTGACGCCGAGAATGCGGTTGATCAGGTTGAATTCCAGTTGCTGCACACCGGCGAGCTTGCCCAGTTTATTCTGGATCAGCGTCTGCTCGGTGGGGCAGTCCATGGCTTCGATGCGAAAGGTGCTCAAACGCGAGCCGGCGGTCGGCGCTTCGCTCAGCGTCACCACGGCAGGCGCCGCGTCACTGGAGCAGCAGGAGCCGCCATGGCTGGCGTGGTCATGCTTTTTGACAGGCGTCAGTTTGGCGCCGTGATCGTGGCTATGATCATGCTTGTGATCATGATCGTGCTTGTGATCATGCTTTTTCGGGGTGTGAATGGAATCGCTCATGGGTCGCGTCCGTAAAGGTGCCTGTTGCCAAGTAAAGACCCTGTAGCCACTATAGGGTCAAGCACCCATTTGGAGATTGCTGCGATGAAGATCGGCGAATTGGCCAAACTGACCGACTGTCAGGTGGAAACCATCCGTTATTACGAGAAGGAAGGCCTGCTGCCGCCGCCGGCGCGCACCGACGCCAACTACCGCGTGTACACCCAGGCGCATACCGAGCGGCTGATCTTTATCCGCAACTGCCGCAGCCTCGACATGACGCTGGAAGAAATCCGCAGCCTGCTGGGGCTACGCGACAGCCCCCAGGACCAGTGCGAAAGCGTGAATGCGTTGATCGACGAACATATCCACCATGTGAAAGCGCGGATTGATGGGCTGTTGGCGTTGCAGGAACAATTGCTGGACCTGCGCCAACGCTGCGGCGGCGGCCCGGATCTGGATCAGTGCGGAATTTTGCAGCGGCTGGAAGTCAGCGGGAGTGTTGCGGCCAGCGAGGCTGAGCCCTCACATGTAGGGCGCAGCCATGGGCATTGATCAAATGGCCACGTCAGCCTTGATGCTTGGGTCGGCGTCGTAGCCCACGATTTCAAAGTCTTCGAACTTGTAATCGTAAATCGAGGCGGGCTTACGCTTGATCACCAGTTCCGGCAACTTCTTCGGCGTGCGCGCCAGCTGAGTCTGGATCTGTTCCATGTGGTTGCTGTAGGCGTGGGTGTCGCCGGTGGTGACGATGATCTCGTGAGGGATCAGGTCGCATTGTTGGGCCAGCATATGGGTCAGCAACGCCAGGGCGGCAGTGTTGTACGGCAGGCCGAGGAACACGTCGGAGCTGCGGATATACAACTGCATCGACAGATGGCCGTCGTGCACGAACGCCTGGTACAGCAGGTGGCAAGGCGGCAGGGCTTGCTTGCCGTTGCGCGCGTTTTCCTGAGGGCTCTTGGTTTCGTCGGGCAGGTATTCGACGTTCCAGCCGTGGAACAGGATTCGACGGCTGTTAGGGTTGGTCTTCAACGTCTCGACCATGTAGTCGATCTGGTTGATCTTGCCGCCGTCCTTGGTCGGCCAGGCGGTCCACTGCTCGCCGTACACCGGGCCCAGGTCACCGTCTTCAGTGGCCCATTCGTCCCAGATTTTCACGCCGTTTTCGTTGAGCCACTTGATGTTGGTGTTGCCACTCAACATCCAGATCAACTCGTTGGCGATGCTTTTGAAGTGAAGCTTCTTGGTGGTCAGCAACGGGAAGCCGTCGGCCAAGTTATGCCGATACTGACGGGCGAACACGGCCTTGGTGCCGGTGCCGGTGCGATCGCCCTTGGTCAATCCATTGGTCACGACGTCGTTCAGTAGTTCGAGATATTGCTTCATGTGTTTACCCGTATCGTTGAAGCCGAAGCGCTCACGCTTCGGCATTCGAATTTAAAGCGCGGTGTTCTTGATGCCTTGCGGGCGATTGTAAGCCCACCACAGCAGGCCCAAGCCAGCGATGATCATCGGCAGGCTGAGAATCTGACCCATGGTCAACCAACCCCACGCCAGGTAGCCCAGCTGTGCATCCGGCACGCGGACGAACTCGACGATAAAGCGGAAGATCCCGTAGAACAACGCGAACATGCCCGACACGGCCATGGTTGGGCGTGGCTTGCGCGAGAAGAGGTACAGAATCAGGAACAGCGCCACACCTTCCAGGGCGAACTGGTAGAGCTGCGACGGATGGCGCGGCAATTGCGCCGGGTCGCTGAACGGCGGGAACACCATGGCCCACGGCACATCGCTCGGTTTGCCCCACAATTCGGCGTTGATGAAGTTACCGATACGTCCGGCGCCCAGACCAATCGGCACGAACGGCGCGACGAAGTCCATCAGTTGGAAGAACGACTTGCCGTTGCGTCGACCGAACCACCAAGCGGCGATCATCACGCCAACAAATCCACCGTGGAACGCCATGCCGCCCTTCCACACTTCGAAGATCAGCGTCGGGTTGGCGATATAGGCCGGCAAATCGTAGAACAACACATACCCCAGGCGCCCGCCGACGATCACCCCCATCGACATCCAGAACACCATGTCGGAGAGCTTCTCCTTGGTCCAGGTCGGGTCGAAGCGGTTCAGGCGCCGGGAAGCCAGCAGCCAGGCACCACCGATGCCGATCAGGTACATCAACCCGTACCAGTGGATTTTCAGCGGACCGATGGCCAAGGCCACCGGGTCGATCTGCGGGTAAGGCAGCATTGCGACTCCTCGTTAAATCATTCGTTAGGCGAGCGGACCATGCCCGGACGCGATTAAGCCTGCGTTACATCGAGAAACTTATTCGCCGAGGATGCTCACGGCCATCCACAAAGACCGGCATGTTAACGGATGGAAGGCATGCGACCCAACTGGATACGATGGAACGCCTGCGCCGGTATGGGTAGAGTGGGGAAAAACACAAAAGGGATCACCTGATGTGCCTGATTGTTTTCGCCTGGCGGCCGGGCCACGCCCAACCGCTGATCGTCGCGGCCAACCGTGATGAGTTCTACGCCCGCCCCAGCCTGCCGCTGGCCCAGTGGCCGGATGCACCACAGGTCTACGCCGGCCGGGATCAGGAAGCCGGTGGTACCTGGCTTGGGGTAAATGCCGATGGGCGTTTTGCCGCCCTGACCAATATTCGAGATCCGCACCAACCTCCGGCGCGCAAGTCACGCGGGGAACTGGTGGCGCGTTTTCTCAGCGGTTCTTTGCCCATTGATGAATATTTGGCCGACGTTAACGGCCGTTCGATTGAATATGCCGGGTTTAACCTGCTGGTGGGCACGCGGGATGAGCTGTGGCATTACAACGCCAATGAGACCGAGCCTACGTTGCTGAAGGCGGGGGTATATGGGTTATCCAATGCCGGGCTGGATACGCCGTGGCCAAAGTTGCTCAAGGCCAAGGCGGCGCTGAATGAGCTTTTGGGGGACCCACAACCAGAGGCTTTACTGGGAATTTTGAGTGATCCACAGACAGCACCATTTGCCGACTTGCCGGATACCGGCGTGGGGTTGGCCACGGAGAGTTTGTTGTCGAGTGTGTTTATTGCCAGCCCAAGTTATGGGACGCGGGCGAGTACGGCGCTGATTGTGAATGCCGACGGGACGCGGCAGATGGTGGAGCGTAGCTTCGGGCCACATGGGGGCCGGCTAGGTGAGGTGGATATAAAAATCTGACGTAGCAGCTGTCGAGCCCGAGCGAGGCTGCGTTGGCGGTGTACCTGGCACACCGCAACGCAGCCTCGCTCGGACTCGACAGCTGCTACGCGCGCGTAACAAGGGCTGATTACAGGGTTTTTGCCGAGCCCGGATTGATCATCCGCGTCAGCCCCAGGTTCTTCAGCGCCAATTGCAGCGAGCTGTGGATAACTTGCGGGTTGTCGATGGTCATCAGCTCGGCCAACAAGTCCTTGGCCATGCTCAGTTCGACCTGGCGCAGCATCCACTTCACCTTCGGCAAGTTAGTGGCGTTCATCGACAGGCTGTCAAAGCCCATCGCCATCAACAGCACCGCCGCCGCCGGGTCGCCGGCCATTTCACCGCAGATACTCACCGGCTTGCCTTCGGCATGCGCGTCGCGCACCACGTGCTGCAGGGCTTGCAGCACTGCCGGGTGCAGGTAGTCGTAGAGGTCGGCTACCCGTGGGTTGTTGCGGTCCACGGCCAGCAGGTATTGGGTCAGGTCGTTGGAGCCGACCGACAGGAAGTCCACCTGCCGCGCCAATTCCTTGGCCTGGTAAACCGCTGCCGGAATTTCGATCATCACGCCAATCGGCGGCATCGGTACGTCGGCGCCTTCGTCGCGCACTTCGCCCCAGGCCCGGTGGATCAGGTGCAAGGCCTCTTCCAGCTCGTGGGTACCGGAGATCATCGGCAATAGGATGCGCAGGTTATTCAGGCCTTCGCTGGCCTTGAGCATGGCGCGGGTCTGGACGAGAAAGATTTCGGGGTGGTCGAGGGTAACGCGAATGCCGCGCCAGCCAAGGAAGGGGTTGTCTTCCTTGATCGGGAAATACGACAGTGACTTGTCGCCGCCGATGTCCAGGCTGCGCATGGTCACCGGTAACGGGTGGAAGGCGGACAGTTGCTCGCGATAAATCGCCAGCTGCTCCTTCTCACTCGGGAAACGCTGGTTGATCATGAACGGCACTTCGGTGCGGTACAGGCCCACCCCTTCGGCGCCGCGCTGCTGCGCACGAGCCACATCGGCAAGAAGGCCGGTGTTGACCAGCAATGGCACGCGGTGGCCGTCGAGGGTTACGCAGGGCAGTTCGCGCAACGAATCGAGGCCCAACGCCAGTTGTTTCTCTTCTTCCACCACCTCGGCGAACTGCTTGCGCAGCACGTCACTGGGGTTGGTGTAGACCTCGCCGCGATGGCCATCGACGATCATGTCGATGCCGTCGACCTTGGCATACGGCAGGTCCACCAGGCCCATCACCGTCGGGATGCCCATGGCCCTTGCCAGGATCGCAACGTGGGAGTTACCCGAACCGAGTACCGAAACCAGGCCCACCAGTTTACCTTCCGGCACTTCGCCGAGCTGGGTGGCCGTCAGTTCTTCACTGACCAGGATGGTGTTGTCGGGGAAGACCATGTTGGTGGTGCGGTCTTCCTGCAGATAGGCCAGCAGACGGCGACCGAGGTCACGCACATCCGAGGCCCGCTCACGCAGGTAGTCGTCATCCATCATTTCAAAACGGTTGACGTGATCGGTGACCACTTGGCGCAGCGCGCCCTGGGCCCACTGGCCGGTCTTGATCACGGTCTTGACTTCGTTCCCGAGGGACGCGTCGTCGAGCATCATCTGGTACACGTCGAACAGCGCGCGCTCTTCGGGGCGCAACTGGGTGGCCAGCTTGTTCGACAGGTTGCGCATGTCGGCGCGCACGCCTTCCAGAGCGGTCTTGAACAGTTTTATTTCGGCGTCAATGTCTTTGACGGTCTTGTCCGGCACCACATCCAGATCCGCTGCCGGCAACATGACCACTGCCGTACCGACCGCAGCGCCCGGCGAGCCCGGCACGCCAACGAACTTGGCTTCCTGGATGCCCTTGCCCTCGCGCCCCAGCCCGCGAATCGAACCAGTGGCTTCGGCGTGGGCAATTACCCCGGCCAGTTGCGCGCTCATGGTCACGAGGAAGGCTTCTTCACCTTCGTCGAACTGGCGGCGCTCTTTTTGCTGGATGACCAACACGCCGACGACGCGGCGGTGGTGAATGATCGGGGCGCCGAGGAACGAGGCGTAGCGCTCTTCGCCGGTTTCGGCAAAGTAGCGATAACGCGGGTGATCGGCCGCGTTTTCAAGGTTCAGGGGTTCTTCACGCGTCCCCACCAAGCCCACCAGACCTTCATTGGGCGCCATGCTGACCTTGCCGATGGAGCGCTTGTTCAGGCCCTCGGTGGCCATCAACACAAAACGGTTGGTCTCGGGGTCCAGCAGGTAAACCGAGCAGACCTGGCTGCCCATGGCTTCCTTGACGCGCAACACAATAATCCCCAACGCCGCCTTGAGATCCTTGGCGGAGTTAACTTCCTGGACGATCTTGCGCAGCGTATTGAGCATGGCTCGGGGTCGAACTCCGTCGTCAGTCGCGCGCTAAAAGGCGCGGGGCAAGCTCTTTGAGAGCGCGACGATAAACTTCGCGCTTGAATGTCACCACCTGGCCCAACGGGTACCAATAGCTGACCCAGCGCCAGCCATCGAACTCCGGTTTACCGGTCAAATCCATCCGCACCCGCTGCTCGTTGGAGATCAGGCGCAGGAGAAACCATTTCTGTTTCTGGCCGATGCACAGCGGTTGGCTGTGAGTACGCACCAGGCGTTGCGGCAAACGATAGCGCAACCAGCCGCGAGTACAGGCCAGAATTTGCACATCTTCGCGCTCAAGGCCAACTTCTTCGTTCAACTCACGGTACAAGGCGTCTTCAGGGGTTTCGTCGGGGTTGATTCCGCCTTGAGGAAACTGCCAGGCATCTTGGTTGATTCGGCGAGCCCATAGCACCTGTCCGGCATCATTCGTAAGAATAATCCCGACATTAGGACGGAAACCATCGGGGTCGATCACGGCAACAACCTCGCAAACGCATGTCGCCGCATTGTTCCACAAAGGTTCATCAAGCGGCAACGAGGCTTCTTACCTTATGTGCACTCTTGTGAAAAGACCGTATTCTGGACGCCTTTTTACAGACTTTTCAGCGAGTAACTGCAATGCGCCTGGCTTTATTCGACTTGGACAACACCCTTCTCGGCGGTGACAGCGATCACGCCTGGGGCGATTACCTCTGTGAACGCGGGATTCTCGACCCAGTGGCCTACAAGGCCCGCAACGACGAGTTCTACCAGGACTACCTGGCCGGCAAGCTGGACAATGCCGCCTATTTGAACTTCAGCCTGGAAATCCTCGGCCGCACCGAGATGGCCCAGTTGGATGAATGGCACCGTGACTTCATGCGCGACTGCATCGAACCATTGATGCTGCACCAAGCCGAGGAACTGCTGGCCAAGCACCGCGCCGCTGGCGACAAACTGGTGATCATCACCGCGACCAATCGCTTCGTGACCGCGCCGATTGCCGCACGCCTGGGCGTCGAAACCCTGATCGCCACCGAGTGCGAGCTGGAAAACGGCCGCTACACCGGGCGCAGCACCGATGTGCCGTGCTTTCGCGAAGGCAAGGTGACGCGCCTGAATCGTTGGTTGGAAGAAACCGGGTACAGCCTGCAAGACAGCTACTTCTATAGCGACTCGATGAATGACTTGCCGCTGCTGGAGCAGGTGACGCATGCGGTGGCGGTGGATCCGGATCCGAATCTGCGGGCTGAGGCTGAAAAACGTGGCTGGCCGGTCATCACCCTGCGCGGCTGATGGCCCCATCGCAGGCAAGCCAGTGCCCACAGAGGAATGCATTCCAAATGTGGGGCTGGCTTGCCTGCGATGAAGTCACCTCGGTCTCAAGCCCTACATCGGCTTGGCCACCATCAAATAGAAAATCGCCATAAACGCTAAAAATGCCGGCCAACCCAGGCCAAACCACCAACGCATATAGGTCGCCGCCTCTATCGGCATTGCGGTGCCGTCGCGCAACGCCTGTTCCGCCATCTTGTGCACACGAATCTGCAACCACACCACCGGCAGCCAGCAGAGCCCCGCCAGGCAATACAGGCCAATTGTCCATTGCAGCCAACTCTGCTGCAGCGACCAACCCGCCAGGTACATCAAGCCGACACCACTTAACGGCTGAAACACCGCCGTGGTCGCAGTAAACGCCCAGTCGGCGAATACCAGGTGCTTGAAGGTCACGGCGATCACTTCAACTTTACCGCTGCGCCAAGCGCGCAACGCGTAGTAGGCCGAGCCCGCGCCCAGCCCGAACAGGATGGTCGACGACAGGATATGCAGGGTTTTCAGCAGCAGGTATGCGTTCACCGGGGTTCAGTCCAAAGAAGCCAAAGGGTCGCCACCATCAGTACCAGGTTCTTGGCGACGGCAGCGTAGGGATCAAACCAGTAGTGGGGCAGGATTAAGCTGATAAACACGGTGTAACTGGCCATCAGCACCAGTTGCAGCATCAAGACCTGCCTGCGCCAGCGCGCGACCAGCAGCCCAATGCCTAACAAGCCATCACACACTGCCCCGCCGATCACAGCCAATGCCGCCCAGGCGCCTTGCACACCCGCCTCGGCCATGATGCGCAGGCCCCAGTCGTAACCTGGGCCGAGGCAAACCGCTGCGGTGCCCAGCCAGATCAACACCAATACCATCAACATCAGCGGGCGGATTGTACGCTGGCTGCTCACGACCGCCGTCGGCCAGTCCTGCAGGCGCGATGACAGCGGCGCTGCCGTGTAGCCGCAGACTGAGGCCAGCACGCGGGGATCGGCCACATTGTCCTGCTGTGCCAGGGCGATACTTTGTCGGTTCAATGCCCGCCAACCCAGGCGATCGCCCAGCCAACCGCCCAAGCCCAGCAGCGGCAGTTGCAGGTAACGCCCCGGCCCCCAGCCTTGGGCTGCGCGCAACTGGTCAATGAGCTGGGACAGCCGCATCGGCTCAGGCCCCACCAGCGGCAAGATCATCGATTCACCTGGCCACTGGCGCAACAGGGCCAGCACCGCACCGACCAGATCGTCGATGTGAACAGGTTGTGCATAGGCCTTGAGGTCCAGTAGCGGGATCAGCGGCCAGGGCGAAAGCCCAGCGAGCCAGGCGCTGCTCGTACCGCCCTCGCCCACCACCAATGAAGGCCGCAGCACCACAGACGTCATGCCCAGGCCGAGCAAATAGTCGTCCGCCAAACCTTTGCTGGCGAGAAACGGCACGCTGGAGTGCGCCGAGGCCCCCAAAGCAGAGATCTGCAGCACCCGGACACCGCGCTGAGCTGCCAGATCAAATAGCGTACGAGCGCCCTGATCCTGTACCCGGCTCAATTGGGCCGCATCCACGCTCAGCAGACCCGCCGCATTGATCAATAAATCAACAGATTCAGGAAAGATGAAGTGCGAGGGATCAGCAGCCAGCAGGCCGAGGTCCAGTGAACGCCACTCCACCCCTGGCCAATCCTGGCTTCGAGGTTCACGGCAGGTGGCTATCACGCAGTGCCCCGCTTGCTGCAAGGCACGCAACAGATGGCGGCCCACAAACCCTGTGGCGCCGACCAAGAGAACGTTCATGAGGATCCTTTAGACGGGCTTCGCGCCCATCAACCCCGCAATCGCCACAAACCCCACCAGGCTGACCACCGCCAGCACCAAGGTGAAATTCAGGCTGCCGCCGCCGCCCAACCGCAGGCGATTAAGCCGCGCCACCAGCCAGAACCAGGCCAGCGCTGCCACGGTGTAGAGGATGCTGGAGCCCAGAATCCAGGTTTGCCCCAGCGGCCAGCCGATCAAATGCACCAACCACCAGCCGGTAAACGGCATGCTCACAAGACAAATGCCCATCAACAGCCACACAAATACCCACGGGCGTTGCACGGTAGCCGCCGGGCCGGCGCTGCGTTTGCGCCAGGCCAGTACCGCCAGGCCGAGGCCGCTAAGCAGCAACAACACGGTGGCGGTGATGTGAATAACCTTGAGGGTGGTCAGCGTTTCCATGGTCTCGATTCCTTATAGGCCGCTCAGTCAGCGTAGTCGCTCAACCGAGGAACAACTGGTACGCCGGGTTTTCGCTTTCATCCCAGTAGGGGTAGCCGATTTGCGCCAACGCGGCCGGCACCAGATGGCGCTCGTCTGCCGGCACTTGCAGGCCCGCCATTACGCGGCCATCGGCGGCGCCGTGGTTGCGGTAGTGGAACATCGAGATATTCCAGCGCCCACCCAGCTTGTTGAGGAAGTTGAACAGCGCGCCCGGTCGCTCCGGGAATTCGAAGCGGAACACCAACTCGTCGCTGACTTTAGCCGCATGTCCACCGACCATATGGCGGATGTGCAATTTGGCCAGTTCGTTTTCGGTCAGGTCCAGCACTGGGAAACCCTGGCTGGTAAGGCTGGCGATCAGCGCACTGCGCGGGTCGTTTTCCGGATGGGTCTGCACGCCGACGAAGATGTGCGCCTCGCGGCCGGAGTGGAAGCGGTAGTTGAATTCGGTGATCTGGCGCTTGCCCACCGCCTCGCAGAACGCCTTGAAGCTGCCCGGCTTCTCGGGGATGGTCACGGCGATGATCGCTTCACGGCCTTCACCCAGCTCGGCGCGCTCGGCCACATGGCGCAGGCGGTCGAAGTTGACGTTGGCGCCGGAGTCGATGGCCACCAATGTTTGCCCGGTGACGCCACGGGTTTCCACATACTTCTTGATGCCCGCCACACCCAGTGCGCCTGCCGGTTCAGTGATGGAGCGGGTGTCGTCGTAGATGTCCTTGATCGCCGCACAGATTTCGTCGGTGCTGACGGTGATCACTTCATCCACATAGTCCTTGCAGATATCGAAGGTGTGCTGACCGATCTGCGCCACCGCCACGCCATCGGCAAAGATGCCGACAGTCGGCAACACCACGCGCTCGCCCGCCGCCATGGCGGCTTGCAGGCAGTTGGAGTCGTCCGGTTCAACACCGATGATTTTGATTTCCGGGCGCAGGTATTTGACGTACGCCGCGATACCGGCGATCAGCCCACCGCCGCCCACCGGCACGAAAATCGCGTCCAGCGGCCCCGGGTGCTGGCGCAGAATCTCCATTGCCACGGTGCCCTGCCCGGCAATGGTGTGCGGATCATCGTAGGGATGAATGTAGACGTAACCTTTTTCATCGACCAGTTTCAGCGAGTAGGCCAGGGCTTCCGGGAAAGAATCACCGTGCAGCACCACTTTACCGCCACGCGAGCGCACGCCTTCGACCTTGATCTCCGGGGTGGTCTTGGGCATCACGATAGTGGCCTTGACCCCCAGCACCTTGGCCGCCAGGGCCAGGCCCTGGGCATGGTTGCCGGCAGAAGCAGTGACCACGCCGCGCGCACGTTCTTCGGTGCTCAACTGGGTCAGCTTGTTGTAGGCGCCGCGAATCTTGAACGAGAACACCGGCTGCAAGTCTTCACGCTTGAGCCAGACCTTGTTACCCAGCCGCTCGGAGAGCTGGCGAGCGGTCTGCAATGGGGTTTCTACGGCAACGTCGTAAACGCGCGAGGTGAGGATCTTTTTGACGTACTGTTCAAGCATCGGAAAGCATCACTGAGCGGGTTGGGCAGGGCCAAGGAGTCTAACCCGGCTTTTGGCCGGGCGACCACACGAATCCAGAGGTTTTGTTGGGTTATACTCGCCACCCTCTTTACTCCCCGCCAGTTCCGGAGCCCGCATGACCCAGGATCAACTCAAACAGGCAGTGGCCCAGGCCGCCGTCGATTTAATCCTTCCTAAACTCGACGACAAGAGCATCGTCGGTGTCGGCACCGGCTCCACCGCCAACTGCTTTATCGACGCACTGGCCCAGCACAAGGGCGCGTTCGACGGCGCGGTTGCCAGCTCCGAAGCCACCGCTGCGCGCCTCAAAGGCCACGGGATTCCGGTGTACGAGCTCAATACCGTGAGCGACCTGGAGTTCTACGTCGACGGCGCCGATGAAAGCGACGCGCACTTGAACCTGATCAAAGGCGGCGGCGCAGCCCTGACCCGCGAGAAAATCGTCGCGGCCGTGGCCAAGACCTTTATCTGCATCGCTGACGCCAGCAAGCTGGTACCGGTACTCGGCGCGTTCCCACTGCCGGTGGAAGTGATTCCGATGGCCCGCAGTCACGTGGCACGCGAGCTGGTGAAACTGGGCGGCGACCCGGTGTACCGCGAAGGCGTGTTGACCGACAACGGCAACATCATCCTCGACGTGTTCAACATGCAGATCACCAACCCGGTGGAGCTGGAGCGCCAGATCAACGCGATCGTCGGCGTGGTCACCAACGGTCTGTTCGCCGCGCGCCCGGCTGACGTGCTGTTGCTGGGTACTTCCGAAGGCGTGAAAACCCTCAAGGCGTGACAGGCTTCTTGAACACGTAAAAAAGGTTCGGCTCGCTGACGAGGTACAAAGTGCCCTCGTCGTCCATAGCGATCCCTTCGGCCTGAGGCACGCGTTTACTCAGGCCATGGCGCCCGTTGAGCAGAGAAAGACTGCTCAACGGGCGACCGTCGATATCCAGTTCCAGCACCAGAAACGACTCATCGGACAGCGCCAGCAGATGGCCGCTGCGCTCGTCGTATTGCAGGCTCGACAGGTCACGCACAAACAGCCCGGCGTCGCGCTTGGGGTTGTTGATGACATGTACCGAGTAGGTTTTTTCCGGCTTGAAATGGGGAAAACCGCGAACCTCATAGATCAGCATCGGGTCGCGCTCTTTGGCCACAAACAAGCGCTTGCCCACCGAGTCGTACGCCAGGCCCTCGAAGCCCTTGTTACCACCGATATGCACGCCCAAGGTCATCTGCTCCGCATCGGCGGCGTCGAGGAATTGGGTGTCGTCATTCACATGCACTTTGATCAGCCGCTGCTGGCGCTCATCGCTGATGACGTAGATGTTGTCGCTGATGAACTCCACCGCCTCGGCATCGCCAAAGCCCACCAAGGGAATGCGCCGCAAGATCTTACCGTCCAGGGACAGCTCGATCAGCTCGGCGTTTTTATTGGTGACGGTAAATAGGCTTTTGCGCACCGGGTCGTAGGTGAGGGCCGAGACGTCATCACTGAGCCCCTCGATAACCTTGGCTTCCAGGTTGACCCGATAATCCGCCAGGCCGATGGAGCGCTCATCAGCAGGCTGGCGCCATGCCTGGAGGTTGAACCAACCCCGCTCAAACAGGCGAAAGTGCTGTGCGACCACTCCGGCGGCAACCAGAGCGATCAGCAACAGCACAAAAAACGCGGGTTTGGGGCGGGCAAATCGACGCATCAGGAAAGCTCAAAGTCAAAAGTGGCGAATGAATATCACGCCTGTCTGAATTTAAACTTAAACGCAGCCTGGTGTCTGGCGAATGCCGCTCATAGGAAAATATCCGACGTAATAGCGGGTTATTTCTGCTTCTCGAAGCGGTAGAACAGGTTCGGCTCACTGACCATATACAACGTGCCGCCCTCATCCATGGCCACGCCTTCCGCACGGGGGATGGTGTGCTTGAGCCCGTTGAAACCACCAAGCAGGGTAATGAAGCTGACTTGCTCGCCCTTTTCATCCAGCTCCAGCAACAGATGCGAGTCTGCCGACAACACCAGTAAGTGACCGGTGCGCGGGTCGATAGCCAGCGCTGAAAGGTTGCGCATGTCCAGCCCAGTGCCGGCGACCTTTTGCTTGTCGCCCGTCAGCGTGCTGCCATCGCTTTTCCAGGTGAACAGCGCGGGTGGGCGCTCTTCGCCGAGGACCATCTGTTGATTGCGCTTGTCCCAAGTGACGCCTTCAAAGGCTTTGTTCTGGTTCTTGGACGGGCCCAGGTCGTAGCTCTTGAAGTCAGCGAAATTCAGCTGCTGGGTGTCGGCGTCGACCTTCACCATGGTCAGGGTGTGCATGCGCTCATCGACGATGGCCATCAGGCCGTTTTCCATCACCGTCACGCCTTCCGGGTTGCTCCAACCCTTGAGCGGCATCTTGCGCAGCACGTCGCCTTGCAGGGTCAACTCAACGAGGAATGGGTTTTTGCCCATGACGGAAAACAGGGTTTTGGTCTGCGGGTTATAGGACAGGTCCGACGCCTCATCCTTCTCCATGCCGGGCAGCAACTTGGCGTCGATGACCGCACGATAGTCCGGAAGCCATACGCTCGCTTGCCGTTCGGCCGGCGTTTCAAAGCGCTCCTTTACCCACAACACACCGCGATCATCCCAGTGCATGGCCCAGGAAACGCCATACGCAATCACCCCGGCCAGCAACAGCCAGGAATACCAGCGCAGGGCAAAACGTGAACGGGGCTTGGGTGTAACGGAGGGTAGAGGCACGACCATTGAGCGCTTTTCCGAAAAGTCAGCGTTAGTTGATAGCACAGGATCAACAGGCCTGCGCGCAGGAGGCCGGGAATTATCCGGACGAGGTGTGAAAAAAATGCAAAAGAGCGCCGGCACAGAGGGCGTTCCCTACGCTCCGCGTCACGGTTTCAAGAACAGACGCAGAGCGTCCGGGGCTGCATTCCCACGCAGAACGTGGGAACGATCAGCGTGGGAATCAGCGAACGCTGCTTTCGAAGCGGCTCACACCCGCCAGTTCCAGCACCAGCTCATCACCGACATTCAACGGGCCCACGCCGGCCGGGGTGCCGGTGAGGATCACGTCGCCAGCCTGCAGCGAGAAGCAGCCCGCCATATGCTGAATCATCGGGATGATCGGGTTGAGCATCTGCGAGCTATTGCCGTCCTGGCGCACTTCGCCATTGATGGTCAGGCGAATGCCGATATCGGTCACATCCGGGAACGTGCTGCCGACCACGAACGGTGCAATCACCGCCGCACCGTCGAAGGACTTGGCGATTTCCCACGGCAGGCCCTTGGCTTTCAGCTCGGCCTGCTTGTCACGCAGGGTCAAGTCCAGGGCCGGGGCGAAGCCGGAGATGGCGTCCAGCACTTCTTCACGGCTTGGCTTGGTCGACAAAGGCTTGCCGATCAATACCGCAATTTCCGCTTCGTAATGCACCGAACCGCGCTCGGTAGGGATGGCAAAACCGCCTTCCAACGCCACCACACAACTGCCCGGCTTGATGAACAGCAACGGTTCAGTCGGCACCGGGTTGTCCAGTTCCTTGGCATGTTCGGCGTAGTTACGCCCGATGCATACCACTTTACCCAGGGGGAAGTGGATGTTGGTGCCGTCGACATACTTGTGCTGGTAGCTCATGGAACGACTCCTTCAGGGGCGGTTAAACAGCGAAGATCTTGCCTGGGTTCATGATCCCGTTCGGGTCGAACACCGCTTTCACTGCTTTCATGTACTCAATTTCAACCGGCGAACGACTGTAGGTCAGGTAATCACGCTTGGTCATACCCACACCGTGTTCGGCGGAGATCGAGCCGTTGTACTTCTGAACGGTTTCGAACACCCACTTGTTCACGGTGGCGCACTTGGCGAAGAACTCGTCCTTGCTCAGGTTTTCCGGCTTGAGGATGTTCAAGTGCAGGTTGCCGTCGCCGATATGGCCGAACCAGACGATTTCAAAGTCCGGGTAGTGTTCGCCGACGATCGCATCAATTTCCTTCAAGAATGCTGGCACTTTGGAGACGGTGACCGAGATATCGTTCTTGTAGGGGGTCCAGTGGGAAATGGTCTCGGAGATGTACTCGCGCAGTTTCCACAGGTTGTGCAGTTGGGTTTCGCTCTGGCTCATCACGCCGTCCAGCACCCAGCCCTGCTCCACGCAGTGCTCGAAGGTTTCCAGGGCGTGGTTGGCGACTTCTTCGGTGGTGGCTTCGAATTCCAGCAGCGCGTAGAACGGGCAGTCGGTTTCGAACGGCGCTGGCACGTCGCCACGGCCGAGGACTTTGGCCAAGGCCTTGTCGGAGAAAAACTCGAAGGCAGTCAGGTCCAGCTTGCTCTGGAACGCGTGCAGCACCGGCATGATCGAGTCGAAATCAGTAGTACCGAGCACCATGGCGGTGAGGTTTTTCGGCGCACGGTCCAGGCGCATGGTGGCTTCAACCACAAAGCCCAAGGTGCCTTCGGCGCCGATGAACAGCTGACGCATGTCGTAGCCGGTGGCGTTCTTGATCAGGTCGCGGTTCAGTTCCAGCACATCACCTTTGCCGGTGACCACTTTCATGCCGGCTACCCAATTACGGGTCATGCCGTAGCGAATAACCTTGATCCCGCCGGCATTGGTGCCGATGTTGCCGCCAATTTGGCTCGAACCGGACGACGCGAAGTCCACCGGGTAGTACAGGCCTTTTTCTTCAGCGACGTTCTGCAATTGCTTGGTGACCACGCCCGGCTGGCACACGGCGGTGCGGTCGGTGAGGTTCACGTCGAGGATCTGGTTCATGTAGTCGAACGACACGACCACCTCGCCATTCGCCGCGACCGCTGCCGCCGACAAACCGGTACGACCACCGGATGGCACCAGCGCCACCTTGTGTTCATTGGCCCAACGGACAATGGCCTGCACCTGCTCAGTGGTCTTGGGGAAGACAATGGCGGTAGGCGCGGGTGCGAAGTGCTTGGTCCAATCCTTGCCGTAAGCCTCCAGGGAGTCTGCATCGGTCAGCACTTTGCCAGGCTCAACCAGGGTCTTTAGCTCATCAATCAGGGCAGGATGGGTCATCGACAGAACTCTCGAACAATTCATGGTCATCCTGAGAACGCTTCACGTCGCAGGAATAGGTGTTTAGCGGGGCGCGTATGCTAGCATACCGCCCCCGCAGGACAGAGCCCAAGGGCGTTTCTGCGGTGACGGCTTTCCTGCCGTCCGGGTCAGCTTACGCGATCCGATTCCCTGCCATTTTTCTCCGGGATACAGGTTTACGCAGATGAGCAAGACTTCTCTCGATAAGAGCAAGATCAAGTTCCTTCTTCTGGAAGGCGTCCACCCATCGGCCGTCGACGTCCTGAAGGCCGCCGGGTACACCAGCATTGAGTACATCACCAGTTCTCTGCCGGAAGCCCAGTTAAAGGAAAAGATCGCCGACGCGCACTTTATCGGCATTCGCTCCCGCACTCAGTTGACCGAAGAAATCTTCGATCACGCCAAGAAACTCGTGGCAGTCGGCTGTTTCTGCATCGGCACCAACCAGGTCGACCTCAACGCTGCGCGCGAACGCGGCATCGCGGTGTTCAACGCACCGTACTCCAACACCCGTTCCGTTGCAGAACTGGTGCTGGCCGAGGCGATCCTGCTGCTGCGTGGCATTCCTGAGAAGAACGCTTCCTGCCACCGTGGCGGCTGGATCAAGAGCGCGGCCAACTCCTTCGAAATCCGCGGCAAGAAGCTGGGTATCGTCGGTTACGGTTCGATCGGTACTCAGTTGTCGGTCCTGGCTGAAGGTCTGGGCATGCAGGTGTTCTTCTACGACACCCTGACCAAACTGCCATTGGGCAACGCTACCCAGGTGTCGAGCCTGACCGAGCTGCTGGGCATGTCCGACATCGTGACCCTGCACGTTCCGGAAACCGCTGAGACCCAGTGGATGATCGGCGAGAAGGAAATCCGCGCCATCAAGAAAGGCGGCATCCTGATCAACGCTGCACGTGGCACCGTGGTTGAGCTGGACGCCCTGGCCGACGCGATCAAGGACAAGCACCTGATCGGCGCCGCTATCGACGTGTTCCCGGTGGAGCCTCGCTCCAACGACGACATCTTCGAAAGCCCGCTGCGTGGCCTGGACAATGTGATCCTGACCCCGCACATCGGCGGCTCCACCGCTGAAGCCCAAGCCAACATCGGCCTGGAAGTGTCGGAAAAGCTGGTCAAGTACAGCGACAACGGTACGTCGGTATCGTCCGTGAACTTCCCGGAAGTGGCCCTGCCGGCTCACCCTGGTAAGCACCGCCTGCTGCACATCCACCAGAACATCCCTGGCGTGATGATGGAGATCAACAAGGTCTTCGCGGAAAACGGCATCAACATCTCCGGTCAGTTCCTGCAGACCAACGAGAAGGTCGGCTACGTGGTCATCGACGTCGACGCCGAGTACTCGGACCTGGCGCAAGAGAAGCTGCAGCACATCAACGGCACTATCCGTAGCCGCGTGTTGTTCTGATGCTTTAACCGCTGCACAAAAAATGGGAGACCCGCAGGGGTCTCCCATTTTTTTGTCTGAACAAATCTTACTTTACGTTAACCGTGATCACTTTCGAGGCTACAGTTGGGTTGAACTGCATGTGCAGTTTGTCGCCAGCTACCAGTTGCAGCGTGTGCTTGCCTGGGGTGAGGGTCAGCTCGGTTTCGGTTTGCGCCTTGCCATAGTGGATCACGGTGTCGGTGGCAGGGATCGGCGCGCTGGCGTCCGGCAGTTCTTTCTGGTCGACCAGCAGGTGGTGGTGGCCGGTGCCTGGGGTCTGGTCAGTGGCCGGGGCCAGTTTCAGGCCCTCCATGCCGAATTTGACGGTGAAGGTTTGATCGACGGTGGCGCCGTCTTTGGGCGAGACGATAAATACTTTGGCGCCTTCTGGCGGCGCGCTGCGCGGGATGCCGTCAGCGGCGGTAGCCAGCATCGAGGCACCGAGCAGCAGGCTGGCAATCGTTGCACGGGACAATAGAGCTTTCATTCGCTTCTCCAGTTTCTGCAGGAAATCTGTTGGGTTATGACAACTTCGCGACAAATTGCTGTCCAAGGCACTCAACACCATAGCAAAGCGATGCTGACTGGCGCCTCGCACATATGAATTCTTTAGGAGTGACCATGCGCTTTTCGCCTGGCCTTGTACTTTTGCTTCCCCTTCTGAGCCCTTTGGCTCATGCCGAGCTGATCGATGATGTGTTTGATCGTGGCGAACTGCGCATCGCTTTGGAGGCCAACACCCCGCCGTTTAACTTCAAGGACGGCGACAAGCTCACCGGTTTTGAAGTGGAACTGGGTGAACAATTGGCCAAGGAAATGGACGTACGCCCCTCGTTCATCACCACCGATGACACCGACATGCTGCCAGGCGTAGAAACCGGCAAATACGACGTGGCCATCAACCATATCGCTATGACTGCCGAGCTGCAGGATCGGTTCGATTTCAGCGAGGCTTATCACGAGAAACCGGAATTGGCGATCCCCTTCCAGAAGGGCAACCCGGCGTTCAAGAACAGTTTGGACAAGGCGTTACAGCACGTTAAGGCTGATGGCCGATTGAAGGCGCTGACGCAGAAGTGGTTTGAGCACGAGCCCGCAAGCAAAGTCGAGTGATGTTCAATGTGGGAGCTGCATCAGGGCCGCTGCCGCCTCAGGTAGTTCCAGCTCACTGAACACCAACACCCCATGGCGCTTGAGCAACGCCGCCGTCACGCCTTCGCCGCTGACCTTCACACCAGAGAACGTGCCGTCATAGGTCAGCAAGTTGCCGCAGGACGGGCTGTTAGCCTTGAGGATGGCGATGCGAATGCCGTGGCGTTGCACCAACGCCAGCGCCTGGCGGGCGCCATCGAGGAAGGCGGCGCTGAAGTCTTCGCCATCAGCCGTCAGCACCTGGGCGCGGCCCTCCCACACGTCAATACCTTGCCCGCCGGGAATTTCGGCGGAAGGCCTGGGAGTGGGCAAGCCGCCCGACACTTCCGGACAGATGGCAACCACCCGCCCCTCAGCCTGCCACGCCGCCAATTGATCGAACGGGCCACTGGCCCCGCCGTCGTAGCGCACCTTGTGCCCGAGCAGGCAGCGGCTGATCAGAATTTTTTCCATGCTTAGAACGGCTCGTTACCGCGCCGGCGAAACCAGCCGGTCAGGGACAGGCGTTCGCGCGTAGCAGGCAGGACTTCGTGGGGCACCTCACCCGACAGGAACACCACCAGGCAACCGCCGGTGGGCACCACGTCGTACTCGGTACCGTCCTTGAGGTACATGCGCAACTGACCACCCTGTTCGGGCAGCCAAGCGTCATTCAAGTAGACCACCGCTGAGACCATACGACGGTCATCGTCGCGAAAGCGGTCCACATGCTTGAGGTAAAACGCCCCCGGTGGGTACATCGCAAAATGGCTTTCAAAATCTTCCAGCCCAAGGAACAAGCTGCGATTCATCGCTTGGCGCAGGCTGTCCATCAAGCCCATGTAGGCATCGCAGACACCGGCATCGCCCTCTTCCAGCCACTGGATGTGGTCACCGCGAATACCCTCGCGAATCTCCTGCGCCGGCCCGCGCCCCACCGCAGCGGGAGCTAATTCACCTTCAGCCGCACGTTTACGGCACTCAGCCGCCAGTTCCAGGGTCAGAGCCTGGGGCAGGAAGCCGTTCTGCTGCGACCAACCTTTTTCGGCCAGGTCGTCGACGATGCGTTGCAGCAGCGGGTGATCGAGGGATATTTGCATGGCGCGCATAGTATCCATACGCCTGTGAATCCGACAGAGCCGCCGAGCGTCTGAACACACTTTAGTCAGGTGACTGATAGGATTTCTCGACAAATCCTACGCCTGACACGGACAATAGTGGCCGACTGACAGGAGTCCATATGCGTCGTTTGTTTTTTTCCGTTCTGATGTTCTGCGTTTTGCCCGCTTGGGCAGACGGCCATGACCAGTTGTACAAGGTCGCCGGCTGGGCCGAACAACGTGCGCATTTCAATGACGCCCTCAGTGCCGCCCAGCAACGCTACCGCAATAGCCTGCCCCCAGCGGTGTACCAGGCATTGGTGGACAACAGCAACAAACGCTTCGCCGCCCAGGCCGTGGACCAACGCGCCGAGGCGCAACTGCGCAAAAACCTGGCGGACCCGAAACCGGCCCTGGCGTTTTTCCAGTCGCCCCTTGGCCGTAAGATTGTCGCCGCCGAGTTGCTGGCCACCCGCCGCGACCAACTGGCGAAAAACGCCCAAGGCCTGCCGCACATCGAAGCAGATGCCACCCGCAGCTTGATCATCGGCCACTTGGCCCAAGCCCTACCGGCCCGTGAAGCCGGTGCGGAAGTCAGCCTGGCGATTGCCGGTGTGGCCGCCGACAGCCTGAGCCAAATGATCCCCGGCCTGCTGGGCGGTGGCCAAGCCCAGGGCATGCTGAACGGCCAACGTGAACGCCTGATGCAGCAGATCGGCAATGACCTGAACAACACGCTGCTGTACGTCTATCGGGATTTGTCCGACCCGGAGCTGGAAGAATTCGCCACGTTTGCAGAGTCGCCGGAGGGTAAGGCCTATTACCAGGCAGCGTTGGCGGCCATTCGCGCGGGTTTGGCGGTCGGCCAGAGCACCTCCAGCCTGTCGCAGTAAAAAATGTGGGAGCGTGTTACTTCAGGTGGTCGGTCAGGAACTTGAAGTATTCCTGGCGAATCTCGGGAATTTCATTCGCCAAATGGTGCCTGCCACGCGCCAGCATCAACACCTCAGGCTGGTCGAACTTGCCCCGCAGCACCTGCAAGTTGTGCTGCCAGTCTACCGTCATGTCCTCCTCACCCTGCACGATCAGCGGCCGCCGTGGGCTGCGCGGTGCGGCTTCGATACGTTTGATCCAACGTGCCAGGGCGCCCACCCAGGCGGTCGGCAACTGGCGTGGCTGTAACGGGTCGGCTTCCAGAAAAGGCTTGAACGTGGGGTCGTTGGTGTTTTCGCTGAAACGCCGGGCGATGCCTTTCACGAAAGGCCGCAACAGGTAATAGCTGAGCTGCGACCACCCCCACGCACGCGGCCGCACCAAGGGTGACAACAGGAAGGTTTTGCCCTGGGCCGGGCTGTCGGCACCGTGGTTGAGCAAATGGTCCACCACCACTGCGCCGCCGGTACTTTGCCCGAACAGGTGCCAGGGTTGCGGCAGTTGCAACGCCAGGGCCTGGGCGAACAGCGCCTGCACCACGTGCTGGTACACCGCAAAGTCATCGATGCTGGCGCGCGCGCCGCTGGACAGGCCATGGCCCGGCAGGTCGCAGGCAATCACCACGAAACCCTGGTCCAGCGCCCAGTCGACCACATTGCGGTACAACCCCATATGGTCGTAGAACCCGTGAAACATAAACATCGTCGCCACAGGCACCGGCGGCCACCACACCTGCGCCACCACCTGGAACCCATCCACCTCGAAACGCCCCAGGCGGCTCGCCGCCGGTACTTTGCGCGCGGCCAGGTCCAGCCCATAGAAGCGCTGGTAGACCCGCGCCTCCGCAGAAAGCGGCTGAGCATCAACTAAGAGCCGCAAGCTTTCGCGCAGATGATCAGGGTCAAAGGTGACAGGCATAAAAGGTTCCAGACTTGAGCCGCAGCGCACGGTGAAGATGAATATCGAGCTGCGATATTCATCTGTCAGGGCAAGCATGGCAAGCTACGCGACCTTCGAGGATTGATCTGAATGCGACAGCCCTACCGCACCGCCTTGTTTGCCGGCCTGATCCTGGTCATCTGCACCGGCGTGCTGTGGGCGGCGTATGACTGGTTCCAGGGCCGCTACCTGCGCACATTCAGCGAACACACGGCGGTGTTCTCCGGCGATGCCTTGCGCCTGCCCGACGAACTTGCCGGCCCTGGCCCGATCCGCCTGGTGCACTTCTGGGACCCGGCGTGCCCGTGCAATGTCGGCAACCAACAACACCTGGGTGAGTTGGTCGAGCAGTACGCGCCCAAAGGCGTCGAGTTCTATGCCCTGCAAAAAGCCGGCAGCCACGGCCAGTTGCCCGACAACCTGCGCAACATGAAAACCCTCAGCGCCCTACCAGGTGCCGACCGGCTGCCGGCCACCCCGGCCGTGGGTATTTGGGATCGCACGGGGAAACTCGCGTATTTCGGCCCATACAGCGAAGGGCTAACGTGTAATTCCAGTAACAGCTTTATCGAGCCGATCCTGAAAGCCCTGGAGGCCGGGCGCGAAGTCGATGCCACCCATACCTTGGCGGTGGGCTGCTATTGCCAGTGGAGCAAGGCGTCAAACTGAACACAGGCTGTTCGATGGGTAAACTTCAATCACCCGATCGACAGGCTGCTGTATCGTACGCAGCCAGTGGAATTGCAAGCAGACAAAATAGGGACACATGAGCCAGTTAACTATCATCCTCTGGATACTGAACGTTATCGTCGATACGGCAGGCCAGTTGGCGTTTAAAGCGGCCGCCTCGTCCAGCGCGGAACATTCCGGGCTGGCCCACTGGAAGCACATGCTCAAGCGCCCGTGGATCTGGATTGGCATCATCTGCTACGTCTTCGAATTCGTACTGTGGCTAGCTTTCCTGACGCTGGTACCGTTGTCGGTCGGCGTGATGCTGGGCTCCATCAATATTGTCGTGATCATGATTGCCGGCCGTTTCCTGTTCAAGGAAACCCTGAGCAAATGGCGTTTAATCGGCATCATGCTGATCGCTTGTGGCGTGACCGTCGTAGGGTTTGAATAATGAAACGTTTCTATATCCTGGGTTTTCTGGCGCTGATCATTTTCGACACATTGGCGCAGGTCAGCTTCAAGTTCGCCTCGGTCCATGCCGAACCCCTGACCATGGACGCTGCCTGGCTGGTACGCGTGTTTGGCGCACCGTGGATCTACGGCGCTTTCGTGGGCTACATCGGCGCGTTCTTCACCTGGATGACTTTGCTTAAGTACGCCCCGGTGGGTCCTGCGTTTGCGGCGTCCCACCTGGAGCTGATCAGTGTGACGCTGATCTCTATCTGGCTGTTCGATGACACCTTGACCCTGCCAAAAGTCATCGGGGGCGCGCTGATTATTGCGGGCATTCTCTGCCTGGCGCGCAGTGAAGACGAAGAAGGTAAAGTCGTCGGCGCCGGCCGCTCGGAGACACTCGCGTAATGATCCGCCTTGTCGGCCCACGGGAGATTCCGCCCACCGCGGGGCTACCCCTGCGCTGGCGGGACTTGCTCGGCCTCTCGGGCGACCTGGCCCCCTCGCTGGCTCGCCAACTCTCTATCCCGTTACCTGCATTGCCCTGCTCCGGCACCGCCGCGTTGATCATCGCGCTGCGGGTCTTGCAGCAGCGCATGCCGGGCCGCACCCGGCTGATCGTGCCGGCCTACACCTGCCCGCTGGTGGCATTGGCCGTCCATTACTGCCCGCCGTTGCAGGTCGTACCCTGTGACTTGCAACCCAACAGCATTGATCTGGACGAGCAGCAACTGGCGCAGTTGTGCGACGAAAGCACGCTGGCGGTGGTGGTCACCCATCTGGCCGGGCGCGTGGCCGATGTCGATACGGCCAAGCGCATTGCCAACTCAGTCGGCGCAGCAATCATCGAAGACGCCGCGCAAGCCATGGGCGCGCTCGACGATGGCAACAGCGTCGGGCTGAAAGGCGACGTGGGCTTTTTCAGCATGGCGCTGGGCAAAGGCCTGACGACGGCGGAAGGCGGTGTGTTGTTCAGCCGCGACCCGGTGTTGCATCAGGCACTGCACCGCCAGTGCCAAAAGGACCTGCCCTTCAGCCTGCGCTGGGAGCTGCAACGTAGCGCCGAACTGTGGGGTTACGCCCTGGCTTATCAACCGCGCGGCTTGTATTACGTGTATGGCAAAGCACTGCGCGCGGCATTGGCACAGGGCGATGAAGTGGCCGCCGTAGGCGACGATTTTTCGGTCAACGACATCCCGCTGCACCACTTGGGTGGCTATCGCCAGAAGGTCGGCGCCGCCGCGCTGGCTCGTTTGCCCGATCATTTGCAGCAAGGCCGCGCCCGGGCGTTACGCCGTGCGGCACGCTTGAACGCCTTGCCCGGCGTCTCGGTCTTGATGGACCGGCCAGGGCAGCAAGGCACCTGGCCCTTCCTGATGGTGATGATGCCCTCTGCGCACGCGCGTGATGCGGCAATGGCGCAGCTGTGGACGTCCGGGCTCGGGGTGACGCGCCTGTTTATCCACGCATTGCCGGACTACCCCGACGTGGCCCCGCTGTTACAGCCTGGCGGCGATATCACCCAAGCCCAGGCATTCGCCACCCGCACCCTGTCGATCAGTAACAGCCATTGGCTGACGGACGAACACTTCGAACAAGTACTGGCTCAGCTAAAGATTATCGTCACCCGGCAAAGCGACTAACCACCCGCCACCCAGCCCTGATTGATCAGCGCCACCAAACGCGCGTTCAGCTCGTTCTGCTGCTGTTGCCAGATCTGCACTTGCGCCTCAGGCAACTCCTCTTGGCCATCGGACGCACTCAACCAACGCTTGAACTTGCTTTCGTAGTGGTAAGCCGACACATCACCGGTGATGTCCGCGCCAATGATTTTGCCCTGGCAGGCGCTGATCAGGTCATTCAAATGCTGCTCGAGGAATTCACCCTGGTCCCAGTTGGTGTTCACGACCTCCGGGCTCAGCACGTCTTTATCGATGGACAGGTAAACCGGCAGTGAACGATCGAACTGCGCGAGGAACGCACGCATCAGATCATCCGCATTGCTGAAGGCGCGATTGCTGCGACCGGCGCCGATCCAATTCATCCAGCGCGTATCGACGTTGACGTTCCAGTAGGTCAGCTTGCGCTTGACCAGCGGCGACCAGTGATTCTCCCACGCATGGCCCAGGCCAATATCCTGTGAACCAATGCCCAGCACATGCACGTGCTCAACCTGCGGCAAACGGCTGGCCCAGTAGACCCACGAACCACAATGGATGCCGAACGGGTAGCGCATGTTGTCGGGGTGGTTGTCGCAAATGATCAGTTGGAACTTCTGCTGCGTGGGCAGACGGTTCAACAACAGCTGGCTGAGGTGGTGATAGTCGCCGCTGCCGGTGAACACACACCCATAGTCGCTGGGCATCTGTGCATGCAGGGCGTTCTCCAGCTCCTTGAACTGCGCCCAGCGGCAGCCGAAGCGGATTTTTTCCTGCCACGCCTGCAACGGCAGGGTAATCGCGCCGGGGATGTCACTGACGGCGCCATCGAAATCGAGAATCAGCGGCGGTCGGGCCTGGCTCATGACGTTTTCTCCTGGTGCCACTGCGTGTCGCTTTCAAAGTGGTGACGGAAATGATTGAGCACCCGACGCAACAAGGGGTTGCGCACCGCGACCAGATGCCGCGTAAAGGTGAACTGGGCGCCGAGGCCCGCCTTGACCTGCGGATCGGTCCAGCCTGCGACGTAAAACTGCAGGCCCTTTTCCAACGCGTACTCCAGGTTCACAAACCAACTGACGAAGTACAGGTTGTGCTTGAGTGCCAAGTCGTAGTTCAAGCCGATGTATTTATCGAGCAACTTGCCGTTTTGCTCGTAGCACAGGTTGTAGCCCACCAACTCATCTTCGTGCCAATAGAAGAACACGTGCCCGCCACTGCCGGCATCGGTCAGCAATTGGGTAAAGAACTCAGGGGTGAGCAGGTCAAAGTGGATTTCACTCTGGTCGTACACCGCTTTGTACAGACGGTATAAATCCTGCTGCCATTGCTGATCGTTGAAACGCGCATCGCCCGTGTTGAGCGTTTCGATGCGCAACTGCTCGCGGCTGCGCAGCTTGCGCCGGATGTTGCGGCGGCGGCTGTGGGACAAGCGCGACAGGTACTCATCAATGTTCTGGAAGTCGATGGGCACGTAGGCCAGCGCCTGACCCTCCACATTGATGAAGCCGCGCTGGGTGCAGGCCTCGATCAGCGCCTGTGCATACAGGTTGTCCTCAGCACTCAGCAACGGAGAGTTGACCGGCAGGTCTTTGAGAATGGTGAGCTTTCTGTGCGGCACACATTCGGTTTGCAGCCATTGCGCCAGGTCTTGCGGCTCGACGCCACGCGGAAACACCGAATATTCAGTGACCGTGGTGCCAATAAAGCACGTGTCGATATGCAGCCACGCACTCCACACACCGTACCCCGGCCAGCCACGCAGGCGCGCACGGAACGCATCATCTGCCGTAGTCAGCAAGTCGAACCGGGTGAAGAAGTAAGGCAGCCCCTGTTTCGATAGCTGCGCATCAAAGCCAGCGGGCGGATGTTGCACAAAGCTGTCGACCAGCGATTGCGCTTCCATGCAGCAGGCATAAGTCACCTTGGCCTGGCTGGGGTCTGTCATAAACTGGATTCCGAAATTAAGAGCAAAGACACACCAAACGGGGCCTGGCCAATCTGGGTAACGCGGGTTTTCAGTGCCGATGGGGTGATCATAACGGTTTTGGTACCCGCACCGACAATTCAACGCCCACACAAGGCTGAGCATTTTGTCGCTCACCACCGGCCAAACCCACTAGACTGCGCTGATCTTCAAGGTGACTGCCCCCTCTAAAGGACCACCCATGAAACGCATCCTGACCGTGCTCGCTATCCTGCTCGCCGCCCTGTTGGCGGGTGCCGGCTGGTATGTCTACAGCAAGCAACCCACCCGCCAGGGCGTCGAAACACTGGCCAACCTGCAAAGCTCGGTCACGGTGCGCTACGACGACCGTGGTGTACCGCATATCCGCGCCGAGAACGAGACCGACCTGTATCGCGCCCTCGGCTATGTGCATGCCCAGGATCGTTTGTTCCAGATGGAAATCATGCGACGCCTGGCCCGGGGCGAACTGGCCGAGGTGTTGGGGCCAAAGCTGCTGGAAACCGACAAGCTGTTTCGCAGCCTGCGCATTCGCGAGCGAGCCTTGAGTTACGTGGAACACATGGACCACGGGTCTGCCGCGTGGAACGCCCTGCAAGCCTATCTGGACGGGATCAACCAGTATCAGGACAGCCACGCCAGCCCGATGGAATTCGACATTCTGGGCATCCCCAAGCGCCGGTTCACCGCCGAAGACACCATCAGCGTCGCCGGTTACCTGGCCTACAGCTTTGCCGCCGCGTTTCGTACAGAACCGGTTCTGACCTACGTGCGCGACAACCTGGGCAGCGACTACCTGAAAGTCTTCGACCTGGACTGGCAACCCAAAGGCGCGCTCAACCTGGCCGCCAGTGATTGGCAGACCCTCGGTGCCCTCGCCTCCCTGAGCGATCAGGCCTTGGCCGAAAACGGCTTGCCACAGTTCGAAGGCAGCAACGCCTGGGCTATCAGTGGCAGTCGCACCAAGAGTGGTAAGCCGCTGCTGGCGGGCGACCCGCATATTCGTTTCTCGGTGCCATCAGTCTGGTACGAAGCGCAGCTGTCGGCGCCGGGTTTTGAGCTGTATGGCTATCACAACGCGCTGGTGCCGGTGGCGTTCCTGGGGCACAACCTGGATTTCGGTTGGAGCCTGACCATGTTCCAGAACGATGACCTCGACCTGATTGCCGAAAAGGTCAACCCGGAGAATGCCAACCAGGTCTGGTACCACGGCCAATGGGTCGATATGAGCAGCAGCGAGCAGCAGATTGCGGTCAAGGGCCAGGCGCCGGTCACGCTGACCCTGCGCCAATCCCCCCACGGCCCGATCATCAATGACGTGCTCGGCGAGAATGCCGGCAAGACGCCGATTGCCATGTGGTGGGCGTTCCTCGACACCGAAAACCCGATCCTTGAAGGCTTCTACCAGCTCAACCGCGCCGACACGTTGGCCAAGGCACGCGCTGCGGCCGCCAAGGTGTCAGCACCGGGCCTGAATATTGTGTGGGCGAATGCCAAGGGCGATATCGGCTGGTGGGCCGCCGCGCAATTGCCGATCCGCCCAGCCGGGGTCAACCCTGCGTTTATCCTCGACGGCAGCACCGCCCAGGCCGACAAACTGGGCTTCTACCCCTTCAGCGCCAACCCTCAGGAAGAGAACCCGGCGCGTGGCTACGTGGTATCCGCCAACGCACAGCCCGCTTCGCCCACCGGCATGGAGATCCCTGGCTATTACAACCTGGCTGACCGCGGCCAGCAGTTGAACACACAGTTGAGCGACAAGAGCGTGAAGTGGGACGTGAACAACAGCCAAGCCTTGCAGTTGGGCACCACCACCGCCTACGGCCCCCGCCTGCTGGCGCCGTTGTTGCCGGTATTGCGTGAGGTGGTCAAGGACCCTGCGCAGTTGAAGCTGGTAGAACAATTGGCGACCTGGAAAGGCGACTACCCGCTGGACTCCACCAGCGCCACGCTGTTCAACCAGTTCCTGTTCAACCTCACCGACGCCGCCTTCCATTCGAAGCTGGGCGACAACCTGTTCAAGACCCTGCTCGGCACCCGTGTGATCGACGCCGCGTTGCCACGCCTAGCCGCCTCACCGGATTCACCGTGGTGGGACGGCAAGCGCGCCAATACCGTCAAGCTCGCCTGGGATAACAGCCTGACGCACCTTAAGGCCACCTTCGGCGATGACCCGAGCCAATGGCAGTGGGGCAAGGCGCACACCCTGACCCACGGCCACCCGCTGGGCATGCAGAAGCCGTTGGACATCGTCTTCAACGTCGGCCCGTTCCCGGCCCCCGGCACCCACGAAGTGCCGAACAACCAATCGGCAGCGATTGGCCCGGCGCCCTGGCCGGTCACCTACGGGCCGTCGACGCGTCGCCTGATCGACTTCGCCGACCCGGCCCACGCGCTGACCATCAACCCGGTGGGTCAAAGCGGCGTGCCGTTTGACCGGCATTATGGCGACCAGGCGCAAACCTACATTGAGGGTGGATACGAGCAGGCGCATTTCAGTGATGAAGAAGTGACGGCGAATACGCGCGGCACCCTCAAGCTATTGCCGGCCAGGTCTGCGCAATAGCGGTTACACCGGCGCCGCAAAGTTGAGCCGGAACTGTTGCGGCGTCACCCCCAGCCGGCGGTTGAACACACTGCGCATGTGCTGGGCGTCGCGAAACCCGCATTGATAGGCCACAGTCTTCAGCGGTGCGTGGCTGCTTTCGAGCATCACCCGCGCCGCATCCACTCGCGCCCGCTCGACAAACTCCGCTGGGGTTATGCGCGCCTCACGGGCAAACACCCGGGAGAAATTGCGCGCGCTCATATTGGCCGCCTTGGCCAGGTCGGCGATGGTCAAATCCCCAGTCAGGTTCGCCAGCACATACAACTGCACCAGCGCCACCGCCGAGGTGGTTTCGGCGTGGGGCGTGAGAAATGGGCTGAACTGCGACTGCCCACCCGAACGCTGGGTGAACACCACCAAACGCTTGGCCACGCTCAACGCCACTTCCGGGCCGTGGTCCTGGGCCAGCAAGTACAGCGACAAATCGATGCCCGCCGTAACCCCGGCCGAGGTGTAGAGGTTGCCGTCCTGCACGTAGAGGCGGTCGGCTTCGACCTGGGCCGAGGGGCACAAACGCGCCAGGCCTGCGGCATCGTTCCAATGGGTAGTCACGGTTTTTCCATCGAGTAATCCGGCGCGCGCCAGCATGAAGGCGCCGTTGCAGATCGAACCGAAGCGCTGCGCACGGGCGGTGGCGCCACGCAACCAATCATCAAACTGGGCACCGAAATCCTCGAAGGGTAAGTGTGGGCCGCCGGCGACCAGCAGCAGGTCGTAGGCTTGCAGGGCGTCGGTGTAATGCCGGTGGGCCTGCAATGACAAGCCGTTGGAGGCCGCCATGCTGCCATGACCGAAGCCAATGACTTCCAGTCTGTAATGGTCTTCAGGTGCCAGGAAACGGTTGGCCTCGCAGAACACATCCATAGGGCCGGTCACGTCCAGCGACTGGACGCCGGGGAAAATCAGGATGGCGACGGTTCTATGCATGGAGAAACCTTTTATATCTGGGCGGATGCAAAACCCTGTGGGGGCCGGGCTTGCCCGCGATGCAGGCGACTCGACCCATCAGGTATACCGAGGTGATGCTATCGCACGCAAGCCAGCGCCCACATTTGACCGTGTATGCCCTTGGCACGAAGTACAACCACATTGGCCGGGATCGCACCCTCGCCGCGATAGCCCCGTCACGGGTGCGCGACCAGACTGGACTCATCGGCGCCACCCCTGGCGCTTTGTTGAGGAGTACGACCATGAGCACCACCATCGCCGGCATCCAGATTCCGGACAGCGCCCTGGCCAAGGCCACCACCGAATACATTCGCGACGTCGAATCCGACCTGCTCTACCACCACTCCCGCCGGGTGTTCCTGTTCGGTGCGTTGAGCGGAGAACGCAAGCAGCTGGCCTACAACCCGGAGCTGCTGTACGTCGGCGCGATGTTCCATGACCTGGGCCTGGTCGAAGGCCATCGCAGTGACGACGAGCGTTTCGAAGTGGACGGTGCCAACGCCGCCGCCGCCTTCCTCAAGCCTTACGGCCTGAGCGATGACGATATCGAACAGGTGTGGTTGTCCATCGCTCTGCACACCACACCGGGCGTGCCGCAGCATCTGCGCCCCACCGTGGCCTTGGTAACGGCTGGTGTTGAGATGGACGTGCTGGGTATGGACTACGCTGCGTTTTCCACCGTGCAGCGCGAAGCCGTGGTGCATGCGCATCCACGCGGTGAGGGGTTCAAGGAGTGCATCATCTGCGCGTTTGCCGACGGCTTGCGCCATCGCCCACAGACCACGTTTGGCAACGTGAAGACCGATGTGCTGGTGGATCAGGAGCCGGGGTTCAAACCGATGAACTTTGTGGAGGTGATTCGCAAGTCGCCGTGGGCTGCCTGACCAGATCGTTCCCACGCTCTGCGTGGGAACGATCATCTGGGTCAGTTAGATCGGTGCTTGTACCCGACGCGCATCCGGCTGTTGCCAGCCATCCGCCGCCGCTTCTTCGATCGCTTGCTGGATAGCTTTCTTGCGCATCTCTTCGGCACGACGGCTGAAGAACCACACCAGGAAGGTCACCAACGACACCGCCAACAGAATCAAGCTGGCCACGGCGTTGATCTCGGGTTTAACCCCAAGGCGCACGGCCGAGAACACTTCCATCGGCAAGGTAGTCGAGCCCGGGCCAGACACGAAGCTCGCCAGTACCAGGTCATCCAGCGACAGCGCGAACGACATCATGCCGCCCGCAGCCAACGATGGCGCGATCATCGGAATGGTGATCAGGAAGAACACCTTCCACGGCCGCGCCCCCAGGTCCATCGCCGCTTCTTCAATCGACAGGTCCAGCTCACGCAAACGCGCCGACACCACCACCGCCACATACGCCGCACAGAACGTGGTGTGGGCAATCCAGATGGTGACGATGCCACGCTCTTGAGGCCAGCCGATCATCTGCGCCATCGCCACAAACAGCAGCAACAGCGACAGACCGGTGATCACTTCCGGCATGACCAACGGCGCCGTCACCAGGCCGCCAAACAGCGTACGGCCCTTGAAGTGGGTGATACGGGTGAGCACGAAAGCTGCCAGCGTACCCAAGGCCACCGCAGCGACCGCCGTGTAGCAGGCGATTTCCAGGGAGCGACCCACCGAGCCCATCAACTGGGTGTTGTCCAACAGGCCAACGTACCACTTGACCGACCAACCGCCCCACACCGTGACCAGTTTGGATTCGTTGAACGAGTAGATCACCAGAATCAGCATCGGCAGGTAGATGAACAACAACCCCGCCACCAGCATGAAGCTTGAGAAACTGACGCGCTTCATATCTTGCCCTCCATCTCTTTGGCTTGGCTGCGGTTGAACAGGATGATCGGCACGATCAGGATCGCCAACATCACCACCGCCAGGGCAGACGCCACCGGCCAGTCACGGTTGTTGAAGAATTCTTGCCACAGCACTTTACCGATCATCAGGGTTTCCGGGCCGCCCAGCAGTTCCGGGATCACGAACTCGCCGACCACCGGAATGAAGACCAGCATGCAGCCGGCGATGATGCCGTTCTTGGACAGCGGCACGGTGATTTTCCAGAAGCTGTTGAAGGTGCTCGAACCCAGGTCCGATGCGGCTTCCAGCAAGCTCTGGTCATGCTTCACCAGGTTGGCGTACAGCGGCAGGATCATGAACGGCAGGTACGAATAGACCACGCCGATATACACCGCAATGTTGGTGTTGAGGATCTGCAGCGGTTCGTTGATCAACCCGATGGACATCAGGAAACCATTGAGCAAACCGTTATTGCTAAGGATGCCCATCCACGCATACACGCGGATCAGGATCGCGGTCCAGGTCGGCATCATGATCAACAGCACGAGGACGGTCTGCATTTCCTTGCGCGCTTTGGAAATGGCGTAGGCCATCGGGTAGCCGATCAGCAGGCATAACAGCGTGCTGAAAAACGCCATCTTCAGCGAGCCCAGGTACGCGGCGATGTACAACTCGTCGTCGCCGAGCATCGCGTAGTTGGCCAGGTTGAGCACCAACTGCAGTTTCTGCTCAACGAAGGTGTAGATCTCGGTGTAAGGCGGGATCGCCACGTCGGCTTCGGCAAAGCTGATCTTCAAGACGATGAAGAACGGCAGCATGAAGAACAGGAACAACCAGAGAAAAGGGATCCCGATGACCGCATGGCGGCCCGAGGGGGTTATTCGTTGCAGCTGGCGCTTGAACTTCTTCATGTTCATGAGCGAAGTACCACGCCGCTGTCGTCTTCCCACCATACGTAAACCTGGTCACCCCAGGTCGGCCGCTGACCACGGCGTTCGGCGTTGGCGACGAAGGACTGCACCAGCTTGCCGCTCGGCAGCTCTACGTAGAACACCGAGTGCCCGCCCAGGTAGGCGATGTCGTGCACTTTGCCGCTGGACCAGTTGTGTTCGCAGGTCGGCATGTCGGCGGTGACCAACAGCTTTTCCGGACGAATCGCGTAAGTCACCGACTTATCCTGCACCGACGTGCTGATGCCGTGGCCCACGTAGATGTTGCGGTCCAAATCTTTGCAGGTGATGGTCGCGTGGCCTTCGGCGTCGTCGATCACTTCACCTTCGAAGATGTTGACGTTGCCAATGAACTCGCACACCAGGCGACTGGTAGGTGTCTCGTAAATATCGATCGGACTGCCGATCTGGGCGATCCAGCCCAGGTGCATGATCGCGATACGCTCGGCCATGGTCATGGCCTCTTCCTGGTCGTGGGTCACCATCACGCAGGTCACACCCACGCGCTCAATGATCTCCACCAGCTCAAGCTGCATCTGCGAACGCAACTTCTTGTCGAGGGCGCCCATCGGCTCATCGAGCAACAGCAGTTTCGGGCGCTTGGCCAGGGAGCGGGCGAGTGCCACACGCTGACGCTGACCACCGGACAACTGGTGCGGCTTGCGCTTGGCGTACTGGCTCATCTGCACCAGCTTGAGCATCTCTGCCACGCGAGCATCGACTTCAGCCTTGGGGATCTTGTCCTGCTGCAGGCCAAACGCGATGTTCTGCGCCACGGTCATGTGCGGGAACAAAGCGTAGGACTGGAACATCATGTTGATCGGCCGCTCATAAGGCGGCATATCGGTGATGTCCTCACCGTCGAGATAGATGCGACCTTCCGTTGGGCGCTCGAAGCCTGCGAGCATGCGCAGCAAGGTGGATTTGCCCGAACCCGAACCGCCGAGCAAGGCGAAAATCTCACCTTTCTTGATTTCCAGGGACACATCGTCCACGGCGATCGTCTCGTCGAATTTCTTCGTGACCCGGTCGATTTTGACCAACACCTTTTTCGGTGTCTGGTCGCCCTCGAGGGCTTTCTTATAGGCGCCGGAGGCAACTGCCATTTACGAAACTCCCAACAAAATTTGCAGTTTGCCCAAAACGGGCAAAACCTTGGATAGTTTGAGCTTTAAGCCTTACTTGCCCGTCTTGACCTTGGTCCAGCTACGGGTCATCAAACGCTGCACTTTCGGGGGTAACTCGAAGTTGACGAACGTACGGTCGAGTACCGCCTGCGGTGGGTAAACCGCTGCGTCGGTGCGTATCGATTGCTCCATCAGTTTGTCCGCCCCTGGGTTAGGGTTGGCATAACCGACGTAATCACTGACCTGAGCGATCACCTCAGGTTGCAGTAAATAGTTGATGTAGGCGTGGGCCTCTTTGACGTTGGTGGCATCCGCCGGGATCGCCAGCACGTCAAACCAGAGGTTGCCGCCTTCTTTCGGAATCGCGTAGGCGATGTTTACGCCTTTGCCTGCCTCTTTCGCACGGGCCTTGGCCTGGAACACATCACCTGAAAAACCGGCCGCCACGCAGATGTTGCCGTTGGCCAGGTCCGAGATGTATTTGGAAGAATGGAAGTAGGTCACATAAGGCCGCACTTTCAGTAGTTTTTCTTCGGCCTTCTTGTAGTCGTCCGGGTTGGTACTGTTGGGATTGAGGCCCATGTAATTGAGCACCGCCGGCAGCATTTCATCCGCCGAGTCCATGAACGAAACGCCGCACGTGGCGAGCTTTTTCATGTTTTCCGGTTCGAACAGCACGGCCCAGGAATCGATATGGTCGATGCCCAGCACGGCTTTGACTTTGTCGACGTTGTAACCAATGCCGTTGGTACCCCACAGGTACGGCACGGCGTATTGATTACCCGGGTCGTTTTTCTCCAGACGCTTGAGCAGCGCCGGGTCGAGATTGGAATAGTTAGTCAGCAATGACTTATCGAGCTTCTGGAACGCCCCGGCCTTGATCTGCTTGCCGAGGAAGTGGTTGGACGGCACGACCACGTCATAACCGGTACGCCCGGCGAGCAACTTGCCTTCCAGGGTTTCGTTGGAGTCAAACACGTCATACACCGGCTTGATGCCCGTAGCCTTTTCGAAGTTGGCCAGGGTGTCGGTGCCGATATAGTCCGACCAGTTATAAATATGCACAGTCGGTGCGGCCTGCACGCTGATAGCCAGCGTGATACCTGCACCCACCAGCATGGCTTGGCGGAAAAAAGAAATTGGCAAGTGGAGGTCCTCTTAAATAGTTGGGCCTTAAAGTTGTTGCCCGGCAACAAAACCGGCGCGCAACTTACCCTCGATAAACCGATCCGGCAAAACTTTCTGTCATTTAATGTGTGGCAGGGGCAGTCAAACTGCCCCCCCACAGGTTTCAGGGCTTATTTACCCGATTTGATTTTGGTCCAGCTGCGTGTCATTTCACGCTGAGTTGCAGCCGGCAAGTCAGCAATGGCATAGAGCTTGGCTTGCACATCCGCTGACGGGTAAATACCCGGGTCGCTGGTGATATCTTTGTCGACCAGTGCGGTGGCTTTCTCGTTACCGTTCGGGAAACGTACGCTGTTGGTAATAGCGGCCATGACTTCCGGCTTGAGCAGGTAGTTCATGAACTTGTAGGCCGCGTCGACGTTTTCGGCATCTTTAGGGATGGCGACCATGTCATAGAAGCTACCAGCGCCTTCTTTCGGAATGTCGTAGGCAACCTTGACTTTGCCACCGGCTTCGGCCGCGCGGGACTTGGCCTGTTGCACGTCACCCGAATAACCCACGGCTACGCAGATGTTGCCGTTGGCCAGGTCGGAGATGTACTTGGACGAGTGGAAGTAGCCGATCGAAGGGCGCAGCTTGAGGAACAGGGCCTCGGCTTGCTTGAGGTCTTCTTTCTTTTGCGTGTCGGTCGGCAGGCCCAGGTAATGCAGCGCTACCGGCAGCATTTCGGTTGGCGAGTCGAGGAAGCTCACACCACAGCTTTTAAGCTTGGCGAGGTTTTCCGGCTTGAGGATGGTGTCCCAGGATTCGATCTTGTCGATACCCAGCGCGGCCTTGACCTTCTCCGGGTTGTAGCCGATGCCGATCGAGCCCCACATGTACGGGAAGGCGTGCTTGTTGTCCGGGTCGCTGACCGACACGGCTTTAAGCAGGGATTTGTTCAGGTTGCCGTAGTTGGCCAGTTTGGACTTGTCCAGCTCCTGGTAGACACCGGCCTTGATCTGCTTGGCGAGGAAGTTGTTCGACGGCACGACGATGTCGTAACCGGACTTGCCTGCCAGCAACTTGGCTTCCAGGGTTTCGTTGCTGTCGAAAACGTCGTACACCACTTTAATGCCCGACTCTTTTTCAAAGTTGGCGATGGTGTCCGGTGCAATGTAGTCGGACCAGTTGTAGACGTGCAGTACTTTATCGTCTGCCTGGGCCGCGCCCGCCATTGCGCCCATCAGGGACAAGGCGAGGAGGGTCTTGCCAGCGTTCTTCAAACCTAATGCCTTCATTTGGTGATGCTCCAATTTTTTCTTTTTTGGGCCACGTTCTTTAGTCGTCTCACGGCCCTTCCAAAGGGCAACAAAACAGGGCGACAGTCTGGCAAGTTCGCAGGCCGGCTTTCAACCAAAGCCTGCATTTATACAACTACCCAGACGCAGCGCCCGAAGCCGCTGCGCACTGAGCCTAGCACTTAGCCCTGCAATGCCGCCAAAGTCAGGTCCAGGCACTGGCGAGCCTTAGTCACCAGCTCGTCGATTTCAGCCTTGCTGATCACCAGTGGCGGCGAAATGATCATGGTGTCGCCCACGGCGCGCATGATCAGGCCATTCTCGAAGCAGAACGTACGGCAGATCATGCCAACGCCACGGCCTTCGTAACGTTTGCGCGTGGCCTTGTCTTTGACCAACTCAATCGCACCGAGCATGCCCACACCGCGAACTTCACCCACCAACGGGTGATCAGCCAGTTCCCTCAAACGCTTCTGCAAATACGGTGCCGTTTCGTCGTGAACACGGTTAACGATCTTTTCATCGCGCATGATGCGGATGTTTTCCAGGGCCACCGCCGCTGCCACCGGGTGGCCCGAGTAGGTGAAGCCGTGGTTGAAATCACCGCCTTCATTCAGCACTTCAACCACTTCGTCGCGAACGATCAGGCCACCCATTGGGATATAACCCGAGGTCAGGCCCTTGGCGATGGTCATCATGTGTGGCTTGAGGTCGTAGAAATCGCTACCGAACCACTCACCGGTTCGGCCAAAGCCGCAGATCACTTCATCGGCGACGAACAGGATGTCGTACTTGGCGAGGATTTCCTTGATGCGCGGCCAGTAGGTCTCTGGCGGCACGATCACGCCACCGGCACCCTGGATCGGCTCGGCAATAAAGGCACCGACGTTGTCCACGCCCAACGCCAGAATCTTCTCTTCCAGCTGGTTGGCAGCCCACACCCCGAACTCTTCAGGGCTCATGTCGCCACCTTCGCCGAACCAGTACGGCTGGGCGATATGGGTGATGCCCGGGATCGGCAAGTCACCCTGTTCATGCATATAGGTCATGCCGCCCAAGCTGGCGCCGGCCACAGTGGAGCCGTGGTAGCCATTCTTGCGGCTGATGATGATTTTCTTGTTCGGCTGGCCCTTGATCGCCCAGTAGTGGCGGACCATGCGCAACATGGTGTCGTTGCCTTCGGAGCCGGAACCCGTAAAGAACACGTGGTTCATGCCGGCAGGCGCGATGTCGGAAATGGCCTTGGCCAGCTCCAGCACCGGCGGGTGAGCCGTCTGGAAGAACAGGTTGTAGTACGGCAGCTCTTTCATTTGCTTGGCGGCGGCGTCAGCCAGTTCATCGCGACCGTAACCGATCGCCACGCACCACAGGCCGGCCATGCCGTCGAGGATCTTGTTGCCTTCGCTGTCCCACAGGTAAACGCCGTGGGCTTTGGTGATGATCCGTGGGCCTTTCTCTTTCAATTGCTTGAAGTCGCTGAACGGCGCCAGGTGATGATCGCTGCTCAAAGCTTGCCATTCACGGGTTTGCGGGTTGTTGCTGGACATACCAATCTCCTAGACATTTCAGGTGAGGGCAGGCCGTTCCCACGGCCCGCCCGGCGCATCAGACGGCGAAGAGCAGGAATTCCCGCTCCCACGAACTGATCACGCGCTTGAAGTTTTCATGCTCGGCCCGCTTGACCGCGACGTAGCCTGTGATGAATTTTTGACCCAGGTATTTCTCGATGGTCTTGCTGTTCTCCATACGTTCCAGGGCGTCTTCGATGGTCAACGGCAGGCGCAGGTTGCGTCGCTCGTAACCACGACCCACCACGGGCGCGCTCGGGTTATGGCCTTCGACCATGCCGATGTAGCCACACAGCAAACTGGCAGCAATCGCCAGGTACGGGTTGGCGTCGGCGCCCGGCAGGCGGTTTTCCACGCGGCGGTTCTGCGGGCCGGCATCCGGTACGCGCAGGCCAACGGTACGGTTTTCTTCGCCCCATTCCACGTTTACCGGCGCCGAGGTGTCCGGCAGGAAGCGGCGGAACGAGTTCACGTTAGGGGCAAACAACGGCAGCAATTCAGGGATGAATTTCTGCAAGCCGCCAATGTGGTTGAGGAACAGCTGGCTCATGGTCCCGTCTTCATTGGAGAAGACGTTCTTGCCAGTAGCGATGTCGATGATGCTCTGGTGCAAGTGCATCGCGCTGCCAGGCTCGCCGGTCATCGGCTTGGCCATGAAGGTGGCGGCCACGTCGTGCTTGAGCGCGGCTTCACGCATGGTGCGCTTGAACACCAGGATCTGGTCGGCCAGGGACAATGCATCGCCGTGACGGAAGTTGATTTCCATCTGCGCCGTGCCGTCCTCGTGGATCAGGGTGTCGAGATCCAGCTCCTGCAGCTCGCACCAGTCGTAGACGTCTTCGAACAACGGGTCGAATTCGTTGGCCGCTTCTATAGAGAAGGACTGACGACCGGTTTCCGGGCGACCGGAACGGCCAATTGGCGGTTGCAGCGGGAAGTCCGGGTCTTCACAGCGTTTGGTCAGGTAGAACTCCATCTCCGGCGCCACGATGGGCTGCCAGCCTTTGTCGGCGTAGAGCTTGAGGACTTTCTTGAGCACGTTGCGCGGCGACAACTCGATCGGGTTGCCTTGCTTGTCGTAGGTATCGTGGATCACCTGAGCGGTGGGCTCGATGGCCCAAGGCACCAGGAATACCGCGTTCTGGTCCGGGCGGCAGATCATGTCGATGTCGGCCGGGTCGAGCAATTCGTAATAGATGTCGTCTTCGACATAGTCGCCGGTCACGGTCTGCAACAGAACGCTCTCGGGCAGGCGCATGCCTTTTTCAGCAATGAACTTGTTGGTCGGCGAAATCTTGCCCCGGGTGATCCCGGTCAAGTCGGCGATCATGCATTCGACTTCTGTGATCTTGTGGTCTTTCAACCAATCGGTGAGCTGGTCGAGGTTGTTACTCATAAATGCCTCTGGGCTGTGTTTCCTGACATCCATTAAAGGTCAGGCGTTGGTTGACGCAGCATCCGCGTCGCGTTGCATCGCCCGCTTTCGACAGGCCATGCCAAATGCCTGAAAGATCGCGAGGTAGTGCGGGTTAGAGCTTACCTGCCATTCGGGGTGCCATTGCACTCCTAAAGCAAAAGCCTTGCCTGCACTGTAAGAAAAAGCTTCGATCAACCCATCGGGCGCGGTCGCTTCGACCTGCAAGCCGGGCGCCAGGCGATCAACGCCCTGGCTGTGAATCGAGTTGACCTGAATCGTCTGCGGCAACCCCAGGCTTGCCAATACCCCATTCGGGGAGATGGTCACGGCGTGCGCCGGGCCGTACTGGATGTCCAGTGGCTGGGTGTCGTCTTCGCGGTGATCCATCATGCCCGGCACTTCGTGAACCTTCTGGTGCAGGCTGCCGCCAAAGGCCACGTTCATTTCCTGGAAGCCACGGCAAATACCCAGCACTGGAACGCCCGCCGCAACCGCGGCGCGCAGCAACGGCAGTGTGGTTTGGTCCCGTGCAGAATCATGAGCAGTCCCAGGCGCGCTGGCCGGACCGTCGTAGTGAAAGGGTTCGATATTGGAGGGAGAGCCGGTAAACAGGATGCCATCCAGGCCGTCAAGAATATTGGCCGGGTCGAGCAAATCCCCCAGGGACGGAATGATCAATGGCAAGCCCTTGGCAGCGACTGCGACTGCGCGGACGTATTTGTCACCACTGATATGATAAGCATGCAGACCGACCTGTTTGGAGCAGGCGGTGACGCCGATTAACGGCAGGCGAGACATGAAGCACCCCGGTATTATTGCTGTTATGGGTTTGAATCGAGCTTAGCCTTGTTCATTTTTTTACACAACACCCCCGTAAAAAATACAACACGGCCCGCTCAAGCCTGCTAGTCCCAAGCCCTTCAAACCCAAAAAATCGCCCCAAAAAGCCTCAAAAAAGGCCTCAAGGCGCTTTTTTAGGGCAAAAAAGGCCTCGCTTGACTTCGGCAAGCCGTTCGGGTTGACTGAAACCAGAAAAGATCAATGATTGATATTTTTAACAACAAAGGTGTTGCATCATGTCGGTACCCCCGCGTGCCGTTCAGCTTAACGAAGCGAACGCGTTCCTTAAGGATCATCCTGAGGTTCTGTACGTAGACCTTCTAATTGCGGATATGAATGGTGTGGTGCGCGGTAAGCGCATCGAACGCACCAGCCTCCACAAGGTTTACGAGAAGGGCATTAACCTGCCTGCCTCTTTATTTGCCCTGGATATCAACGGCTCAACGGTGGAAAGCACCGGCCTGGGTCTGGATATCGGTGATGCTGACCGAATCTGTTATCCGATCCCTGACACCCTGTGTAATGAGCCTTGGCAAAAGCGCCCAACCGCGCAACTGCTGATGACCATGCACGAGCTTGAGGGTGAACCCTTCTTCGCCGATCCTCGCGAAGTCCTACGGCAAGTTGTCAGCAAATTCGACGATCTTGGCCTGACCATCTGCGCTGCCTTCGAGCTTGAGTTCTACCTGATCGACCAGGAGAACGTGAACGGCCGCCCACAACCGCCCCGCTCGCCGATCTCCGGCAAACGCCCGCACTCGACACAGGTCTACCTGATCGACGACCTCGACGAATACGTCGACTGCCTCCAGGACATTCTGGAAGGTGCCAAAGAGCAAGGCATCCCGGCCGACGCCATCGTCAAGGAAAGTGCCCCGGCGCAGTTCGAAGTGAACCTGCACCACGTCGCCGACCCGATCAAGGCGTGCGATTACGCGGTACTGCTCAAGCGTCTGATCAAAAACATCGCCTACGACCATGAGATGGACACCACCTTCATGGCCAAGCCTTACCCAGGCCAGGCAGGCAACGGTTTGCACGTACACATTTCGATCCTGGACAAGGACGGCAAGAACATCTTTGCCAGCGAGGATCCCGAGCAGAACGCCGCATTGCGTCACGCGATCGGCGGTGTGCTGGAGACCCTACCCGCCCAAATGGCGTTCCTGTGCCCTAACGTAAACTCCTACCGTCGTTTCGGCGCACAGTTCTACGTGCCGAACTCGCCGTGCTGGGGCCTGGATAACCGCACCGTGGCGATTCGCGTACCCACTGGCTCCTCGGATGCCGTACGTATCGAACACCGTGTGGCCGGCGCCGACGCCAACCCTTACCTGCTGATGGCTTCGGTCCTGGCAGGCGTGCACCACGGCCTGACCAACAAGATCGAGCCTGGCGCACCGGTGGAAGGCAACAGCTACGAGCAAAACGAGCAGAGCCTGCCGAACAACCTGCGTGATGCCCTGCGTGAGTTGGACGACAGCGAGGTGATGGCCAAGTACATCGATCCTAAATACATCGATATCTTCGTCGCCTGTAAGGAAAGTGAGCTGGAAGAGTTCGAACACTCCATCTCCGACCTTGAGTACAACTGGTATCTGCATACCGTGTAAGCGGTGGCAGCAATAAAAAATGCCGCAGGCTTAGGCCTGCGGCTTTTTTTTGCGCTGCAATCTCGTTCCCACGCTCCGCGTGGGAATGCAGCCAGGGACGCTCTGCGTCCCAAGAGCGGACGCGGAGCGTCCAGTAAGGCGTTCCCACGCAGAGCGTGGGAACGATCATCAGGTCGCGTACAATGCCCGCTGCCTTGTAGGAGACATCCATGACCACCCGCCCCGCCGCCCCTCGCAAACCCCGCGCCCGCAGCCAGGCCCGGATCGACGCGATCCTCGACGCCGCCCGCACCTTGCTGGCGTCCGAAGGCGTGGCGAGCTTGTCGATCTACAGCGTGGCCGAACGCGCGCAGATTCCGCCGTCTTCGGTGTATCACTTTTTCGCCAGTGTGCCGGCGTTATTGGAAGCGTTGACGGCTGATGTGCACGCGGCGTTTCGCGCGGCCATTCAAGCACCTATCGACCATGACTCGCTCAAGCACTGGCGGGATCTGTCCTACGTCGTCGAACATCGGATGCTCACCATCTATAGCAACGATGCCGCCGCACGCCAGTTGATCCTGGCCCAGCATGGGCTTACCGAAGTGACCCAGGCGGATCGTCAGCATGACCTGGAGTTGGGGGATTTGATGCTGGCTGTGTTCAGTCGTCACTTTGAAGTGCCGACCTTGCCCAGCGATGTCGACGTGTTCGCTCTGGCGCTGGAACTCAGTGACCGCGTTTACGCGCGCTCGGTACACCAGCACGGGTTGATCACACCGCGAATGGCCGAGGAAGGCATGCGGGTGTTTGATGCGTATGTGGGGCTTTATTTGCCGGCGTATTTGCCTAAGCGCCCAATATGATCGTTCCCACGCTCCGCGTGGGAACGATCCTGTGAGGCGATCACAACTTGGCGATCGACACCTCGGTAGATTTCACAAAGGCAATCACTTCACTGCCGATCACCAGTTCCAGCTCTTTAACCGAGCGGGTGGTGATCACGGAAGTAACGATGCCGGACGCAGTCTGCACGTCGATTTCCGACAGTACGTCGCCTTCGACGATTTCCTTGATGGTGCCTTTGAACTGGTTACGCACGTTGATGGCTTTAATAGTCATGGGTTCTTCCTTCGTGGGACAAGTGAGTTATTGAGCCCAACGCAATTGCGTAGGCAGCGGTGAAACAGGTTCAGGTTCCGGCGGCGTGCCGGGCAACGACAGCACACGGTTAAGTACTTCGGCTTCCAGCGCAGCAAGGCGATGTGAACCTCGGGCGCGTGGGCGCGGCAGGTCAACGATCAGGTCGAGACCGACTTCGCCGTTTTCGATCAGGATCACCCGGTCGGCAATGGCCACGGCTTCACTGACGTCGTGGGTCACCAGCAGCACGGTGAAGCCGTGCTTGCGCCAGAGGTTTTCGATCAGTTGCTGCATCTCGATGCGAGTCAGGGCATCCAATGCACCCAACGGCTCATCAAGTAACAGCAGGCGCGGCTGGTGAATCAACGCACGAGCCAAGGCCACGCGTTGTTTCTGGCCACCGGACAAAGCCGCCGGCCATTCATTGGCGCGCTCGACCAGGCCCACGGCTTCCAGAGCCTCCAACGCCTTGGGGCGCCAGTTGCCCTTGAGGCCCAGGCCAACGTTGTCGATGATTTTTTTCCACGGCAGCAGGCGCGCTTCCTGGAACATCAACCGCGTGTCTTCAATCGCTTCGCTCAACGGCGCGGAACCAGCCAATAGCTCGCCGCTGCTGGCTTTGTCCAAACCGGCCAACAGGCGCAGCAAGGTACTTTTGCCACAACCGCTGCGGCCGACCACGGCCACAAACTGGCCCGCAGGGATATGCAGATCAATCTCTTTGAGGACTTCCCGCGCACCAAAGGCCTTGCGCAATTTGCGCACCGCCAGCGGAATACCTTTCAACAGGCGCGGTGGTTGTTGAGCCGTCATGCCGCACCTCCTTTATTCACTTGGTAAGCCGGGTGCCAACGCAACCACACACGCTCCAGACCGCGAGCGGCCAGATCGGCCAGCTTGCCGAGGATCGCGTACATGACGATGGCGAGTACCACCACGTCGGTTTGCAGGAACTCACGGGCGTTCATTGCCAGATAACCGATGCCGGAACTGGCCGAGATGGTTTCCGCCACGATCAGCGTCAGCCACATAAAGCCCAGGGCAAAGCGCACGCCCACCAGAATCGAAGGCAGCGCCCCCGGCAAGATCACCTGACGGAACAGGCTGAAACCGGACAAGCCATAGCTGCGTGACATTTCCACCAGCGCCGGGTCGACATTGCGAATGCCGTGGTAAGTATTCAGGTAAATCGGGAACAGCGTGCCGAGGGCGACCAGGAAAATCTTCGCGGTCTCGTCAATGCCGAACCACAGGATCACCAGCGGAATCAGCGCCAGGTGCGGCACGTTGCGGATCATCTGCACCGAGCTGTCGAGCAAGCGCTCGCCCCACTTGGACAAGCCAGTGATAAAACCCAAGGCCAGGCCGATGCTGCCACCGATCACGAAGCCCAGGCCCGCACGCCAGCCGCTGATGGCCAGGTGCGTCCAAATCTCGCCGCTGCGTACCAGCTTCACACCGGCCTCAATCACCGCGCTTGGCGCAGGCAAAATACGCGTCGATAACCAACCCGCCGACACCGACAACTGCCACACCGCCAGCAACAAAATCGGCAACACCCAAGGCGCGACGCGATGGCTTAATTTTTCAAAGTCCATAATGGCGCCTCAGCTCTGCGACGCTGCTTTGGGAAGAATGTCGTTGGCGACCATCTCGCCGAACGGGCTGACGTAACCGGCGCTTTTCGGCAGCTCGGGACGTTCGATATCCAAGTGCGGGAACAACAACTCGGCAACCCGATACGACTCTTCCAAGTGGGGGTAACCGGAAAAGATAAACGTATCGATGCCAAGGGCTGCGTATTCCTTGACCCGCGCCGCAACCGTTGGGCCATCGCCCACCAGTGCAGTACCCGCGCCGCCACGCACCAGACCGACGCCGGCCCACAGGTTGGGGCTGACCTCCAGGTTGTCGCGGTTGCCTCCATGCAAGGCAGCCATGCGTTGCTGGCCGACGGAATCGAAGCGCGCCAGGGAGGCCTGGGCACGGGCGATGGTGTCGTCGTCCAGATGGGAGATCAGTTTGTCTGCGGCTTTCCAGGCTTCATCGTTGGTTTCGCGCACGATCACATGCAGGCGAATGCCGAAGCGCACGGTGCGACCAAGCTTGGCGGCCTTGGCGCGAACCTGTTCGATCTTTTCGGCGACAGCGGCTGGCGGCTCGCCCCAAGTCAGCACCATTTCCACCTGTTCGGCTGCCAGGTCCTGCGCCGCTTCGGAGGAACCGCCGAAGTACAACGGCGGACGTGGTTGCTGAATCGGCGGATAGAGCAATTTGGCGCCTTTGACGCTGATGTGCTGGCCGTCGTAATCCACCGTTTCGCCTTCCAGCACGCGGCGCCAGATACGGGTGAATTCTACCGATGCCTGATAACGCTCTTCGTGGCTGAGGAACAAACCGTCACCTGCCAACTCTTCCGGGTCACCGCCGGTTACCAGGTTGAACAAGGCGCGGCCGCCGGACAGGCGGTCCAGCGTCGCGGCCTGACGTGCAGCCACCGTCGGGGAAATGATCCCGGGGCGCAGCGCGACAAGGAATTTCAAGCGCTGGGTCACGGGGATCAGCGAGGCGGCTACCAACCACGAATCTTCGCAGGAGCGACCGGTAGGAATCAGCACCCCGCCGAAACCAAGACGGTCAGCGGCTTGGGCGACTTGCTGCAAATAACCATGGTCGACGGCGCGAGCGCCTTCGGCGGTGCCAAGGTAATGGCCGTCGCCGTGCGTAGGCAGGAACCAAAAAATATTGAGGCTCATGGAGTTGTCTCCTGAAGAAATCGGATTACGGCGCTTTGGCAACGGCGGCGGGTGGTGTCCAGATCACGTCCTTGATGTTCAAGGGCTTGGGGATCAATTTGAGTTGGTAGAACGTGTCGGCGATTTTCTGCTGGGCGGCGACCACTTCCGGGGTCAGGAACAGCGCGCCATAGCCTTGGCGTTTCACCGAGGTCAGGGTGATATCAGCTGGCAGGCCAAGCAGCGGTGCGACTTGTTCGGTAACGTCCGAAGGGTTGGCCTTGGACCATTCGCCCACCGCGCGTACTTCTTCCACCAATGCCTTGATCACTTCCGGGTGCTGTTCGGCGTAAGGCTTGGTGGCCAGGTAGAACTGGTGGTTATCGGCGATGCCGGTGCCGTCACGCAGGGTGCGGGCTTGCAGTTGTTTCTCGGCGGCTGCCTGGTATGGGTCCCAGATCACCCAGGCATCGACACTGCCACGCTCGAACGCGGCGCGGGCATCGGCGGGCGGCAGGAATACGGTCTGCACGTCGGTGTATTTCAAACCGGCATCTTCCAGCGCACGCACCAGCAGGTAGTGCACGTTGGAGCCTTTGTTGAGCACAACTTTCTTGCCCTTCAACTCGGCCACGGATTTGATCGACGAGTCTTTCAGCACCAGGATCGCTTCACTGGTCGGCGCTGGCGGCTCGTAGGCGACGTAGAGCAAATCTGCACCTGCGGCCTGGGCGAATACCGGTGGGGTTTCGCCGGTGACACCGAAGTCGATGGAGCCGACGTTCAGGCCTTCGAGCAATTGCGGGCCACCGGGGAATTCAGTCCATTGCACCTGCACGCCCTGTGCGGCCAAGCGCTTTTCCAGGGTGCCCTTGGCTTTGAGCAGAACCAGGGTGCCGTACTTCTGATAACCGATCCGCAGAGTCTCGGCGGCCTGGGCTTGAATGATGGCGCCGAAGGACACAGCCGCAGCAAACAGTGCGACCAGACCACGACGCAAGATGACAGTGCGCATGGCGCTCTCTCCAAATAGTGCGATTAGGGGGTTGGCTGCACCTGCTTGGCCGTTGGCGGCTGAGTAAGGTGAGTACTACAAAATCCGGTAAGGCTTAAATGCTCCAGCGAGCACTCAACAAACGTTCATTCAACACATGGGGATCAAGCGGTTTCGGTCGGCGGGCCATGGCGCTGTAGAACGTCTCCAGGGCCTCGTGCAAACGGTGCTCAAGGATCGGCACCAACTGGGCCTGGGCACTGCCTTCGGCGTAAGCGATCTGGCTGTCTTCGGCGAAAATGCCGTGGAGCAACTCCTGGGCTTTGAGGGCCGACAACACAGGCTTCAAGGCGTAATCCACTGCCAGCATGTGGGCGATGCTGCCACCGGTGGCCATCGGCAACACGATCTTGTGAGCCAAGGCGCGCTCGGGTAGCAGGTCGAGCACGGTTTTCAACGCGCCGGAGAACGAGGCCTTGTACACCGGCGTGGCGATTACCAGGCCATCCGCGTTAGCCACCTGTTGCAGCAGGTCGATGACCTTTGGGCTATCGAAGCGGGCGTGCAGCAAGTCTTCGGCCGGGAAGTCCCGTATCTGATAACTCACCACTTCCACGCCTTTGTCTTGCAGCCACTGACGGGTTTTATCCAGCAAGACCCCGGAGCGGGAACGCTGGCTGGGACTGCCTCCAAGTGTTACGACCAGCATGTAGGAAATTCCTTGAGCAAGTGTCGGCGGTTCGCTGTGTGGCGATGTCACCAAGATGGAACAGACCCTATCAGCATATTTATATATCTTTAAATCTCATTTTTTCATTTGTTTATTCTATAAATGCATATGAGCTTTATAAAACTCCAGGCGAAAAAAAAGGCCGTCGAAACGGCCTGAAAACCCCTGCTATGTGATCCCTTGAAACCTCAGCGATTCGGTTGTGGGGTCAGCCGCAGATACGGCTTCACCGCCCGATAACCCTTCGGAAAGCGCTTCTTGATCTCTTCTTCGTCCTTGAGCGACGGCACGATCACCACTTCATCACCGTCCTGCCAGTTGGCGGGGGTGGCGACCTTGTGGGTGTCGGTCAGTTGCAACGAGTCAATGACCCGCAGGATTTCGTGGAAGTTGCGGCCAGTGCTGGCCGGGTAGGTAATCGTCAGGCGAATCTTTTTGTTCGGGTCGATCACGAACAGGGAACGCACGGTGAGGGTGTCACTGGCGTTCGGGTGAATCAGGTCGTACAGGTCCGATACCTTGCGGTCGGCATCGGCCAGGATCGGGAAATTGACGATGGTGTTCTGAGTTTCGTTGATGTCTTCGATCCACTTGTGGTGCGAGTCCACCGGGTCTACCGACAGGGCAATGGCCTTGACGCCGCGCTTGGCGAATTCGTCCTTGAGCTTGGCGGTAAAACCCAGTTCGGTGGTGCACACCGGGGTGAAGTCCGCCGGGTGGGAAAACAGCACACCCCAGCTATCGCCCAACCATTCGTGGAAACGAATCTTGCCGGCGCTGGAATCCTGTTCGAAGTCGGGGGCGATGTCGCCCAGTCTTAGGCTCATGGTGTGGCTCCTGGTGAGTGCTTATGGAGCCCACTGTGCATCGGTTGAGGATTATTTAAAAAGAATAAATATCGATTTATTTAGACGATAAACGAATATTAAAAATCTGTTCATTGGACTTGGCAACAGGCGAGGATCAACATCCGCTTCAAGGTTCGAGAAGGCCTTGAGACGCTGTGAAAAGAGGGTATTCGGGAAGGGCTTGCGGGGGTTGAGCCCGACTTGAAAGCAAGACACCTTGCCCGGCATTGCGCCGGGCAAGGTTTACAGTCTTACAACAGCGGGATCGAGTAGCTGACGATCAGACGGTTTTCGTCTTGGTCGCGGGTAGCAACGTCGGTACGCCACATGGCGTTCTTCCAAGCAACGCCGAGGTTTTTCAGCGGGCCTTCTGGAACAACGTAAGCCAGGGTGATATCACGTTCCCACTCGGACTTGTCGCCGGTAGTGGTCTGGATATTGGTACCTTTCAGGTAAACCACGCCAGCGGTCAGACCAGGCACGCCGATTTTGGCGAAGTCATACGCGTAACGAGCTTGCCAGGTACGCTCGCCGGCACGGGCGAACTTCTGGATTTGCATGTCGGTGGTGGTGCTGTTCGACGAGCCGTCACCTTGGTTCAGCCAAGGGAAGTCGCTGTCGCCCTTGGTGTACTGATAACCGCCACCAAAGGTGTGGCCGTTAACCGAGTACAGAGCCAGGTAGCTGTACAGGTCGTTGTCGACCTTGCCGCTGGTAGCTGGTTTGGCACCATCGGTGTAGTAACCGGAGGTGTAGTAGCTGGCGGTATTACCGTTAGCGCCGTTGTCACGGCTGCGGTAGTAGCGCAGGTCACTTTTCAGCACGCCAGGGCCGATTGCCCAGTTGTGTACCAGACCCAGGAAGTTCTGGGAGTAGAAATCTTTCAGCTCGCCGAAGTAGTACGAAGCGGTCAGATCCTTGGTGATCTTGTAGTCAGCACCGGCGTAGTAGAACTTGTTGCTGAACTCACCGGTCAGGTAGTTCGAGCTCTTGTTCGCACCAGCAATCGACAGGTTTTCGTTGTTGCTGGAGTTACGGCCCTTGGCGCTTTCGATCTGGCCAGCGGTCAGGGTCAGGTCTTTGATATCGTTCGAAACGATTTCACCGCCCTGGAAAGTTTGCGGCAGCAGACGACCGTCGTTGGTCTTGATGACCGGGTTGTTTGGCTGCAGAGTGCCCAGTTTCAGCACGGTCTGGGAGATCTTGACCTTACCGGTCACGCCCAGGCTGGCGAACTCATTGGCCGCTTTGTTGCCGTCGGATGGGAACACGGTGCCGCCCGCAAGCGAACCGTTGTAGTTACCGTGGTTGGCAGCGCTGGAATCCAGACGCACGCCGTACAGGCCGATAGCGTCAACACCGAACTGAACGGTACCTTGAGTGAAGCCCGAGATGAAGCGCAGGTCAAAGCCTTGGCCCCATTCTGCGTTCTTGCTCCGGCTGGTCGCCGTTGGAGCACCATCACGGTTGTCCGTGTTGATGTAGAAGTTACGCAGCCCCAGTGTGGCCTTGCTGTCTTCGATGAAACCGGCGGAGTTTGCCTGTTGGGCAATCGCAGCTACAGCCACGGCCAACGCCAATGTTGACTTCTTCATGTACCGCTCCTCTCATTTCTAATTTTTGTATTTCTTCGGTCTCGGGTCTGACGCCCTTGATCCACAGATGCGCGATTAGCGCCGGATAGTGACTGACAAGTCAATCGTAACCTTGTGTGTCTACTACCTTCGTCTAACCGCAGTTAATTTGGTCCCTGCAGGGTAATGAGTTTTTCATACACCCAAAAAGAATTGTTTCATCCTTTTTCATACGATTAAGGAATAAGGCTTTCCATGAAGCGAGCCGATCAGAGTAGACCATCCGCTCCATAAGCTAATGCCGAAAAGGTATTTATTAGCCTTTTTTTAGATCGATTAGTGTGGCCGTACTGTTGCATACGTCACCCACGATCAAAAAGGCGACGCCATCATGGCCAAAGGCACATCCTCCCGTCAATTTGTTACAGTTTTTGTATCACTAATACTTTCTTTTGGTGTCAAAGCGGCCGACTTGACTATCGGCTACCAAACCGGCATCGACCCCAGCAAAGTCCCACAGGCCGATGGCCTCTACGAAAAGGCCATTGGCGAGAAGATCGCCTGGCGCCGGTTCAACAGTGGGCCGGAAGTTGTGACCGCCATCGCCTCCGGCGATGTGCAAATCGGCAATCTGGGTTCCAGCCCCCTTGCTGCGGCGGCTTCACGCAATCTACCGATCGTGGCGTTTATCGTATCGGCGCAGATCAATGCTTCTGAAGCTTTGGTGGTGCGCAACGGCAGCGGCATCAACAAACCGGAAGACCTGGTGGGTAAAACCATCGCCACACCCTTCGTCTCAACCTCTCATTACAGCCTGCTCGGCGCGCTGAAGCACTGGGGGCTGGACACTAAAAAAGTCAAAGTGGTGAACCTGCAACCGGCCGAAATTGCCGCCGCGTGGAAACGTGGCGATATCGACGGTGCGTTCGTGTGGTCACCGGCCCTGGGGGAGATTCGCAAGACCGGAAAAACCCTGACAGACGCGGCCCAGGTGGGTCAGTGGGGCGCGCCGACATTCGAAGTGTGGGTGGCGCGCAAGGATTTCGCGGAAAAACATCCTGACGTAGTGGCCAAGTTTGCCAAGGTCACCCTCGACTCGTTCGCCGACTATGCCGCCCATAAAAACAGCTGGACGGTGGATTCCGAACCGGTGCAAAAGATCGCTAAATTGACAGGATCGAATGCCACGGACATTCCCGAACTGTTGGCCGGCACTACATTCCCAGACGCCCAGGCACAGCAAACCGATGCGCTGCTCAAAGGCGGCACGGCGAAGGCGATTGGGGAGACGGCAAAGTTTTTGAAGGAGCAAGGGAAGGTTGAAACGGTGTTGCCGGATTATTCGGCCTTTGTGACCGACAAATTTATCAGCCACTAAACAGTTCAAATGTGGGAGCGGGCTTGCTCCCACATTTGGACCTGCTGCGTTTCCGAAGCCAGTCTTACAACGACTTCTCAAAAATCTTCGAGTTACGCTGATAGTTGTACAGCGACGCCCGCGCCGATGGCAGGCGATCAACACTACTCGGCACAAAACCGCGCTCACGGAACCAGTGAGCGGTACGGGTGGTGAGAACAAACAACGTCTTCAACCCCTGTGCCCGAGCGCGCGTCTCGATACGCTCCAGCAACTCATCACCGCGCCCGCCGTGGCGGTACTCCGGGTTGACCGCCAGGCACGCCAACTCACCTGCATCCGAATCCGCGATCTGATACAGCGCTGCACAGGCGATGATCATGCCCTCGCGTTCCACCACGCTGAACTGCTCGATCTCACGCTCCAGCACTTCTCGCGAGCGCCGCACCAGAATGCCCTGCTCTTCCAATGGGCTGATCAAGTCCAGCAAACCGCCGACATCCTCAATCGCCGCTTCGCGCACCAGTTCGAATTGCTCCTGGGCCACCAGCGTGCCGCCGCCGTCCCGGGTGAACAGCTCGGTGAGCAAGGCGCCGTCTTCGGCGTAACTCACGATATGACTGCGCCCTACCCCGCCACGGCAGGCCTCGGCAGCGGCATCGAGCAGTTCAGCTTGATAGTTGCTGCCCAAACGTTGCAGGTGCGCCGGCACTTGTTGCGGGCGCAGCTCACGCACCAGACGACCATGTTCATCAATCAGGCCCAAGTCAGCACCAAACAACAGCAGCTTGTCAGCACCCAGGTCGATGGCGGCACGGGTGGCGACGTCTTCGCAGGCCAGGTTGAAAATTTCGCCGGTGGGCGAATAACCCAGCGGCGACAACAGCACGATTGAGCGCTCGTCCAGCAGGCGGTTGATACCCTTGCGGTCGACGCGGCGCACTTCGCCGGTGTGGTGATAGTCCACGCCTTCCAGCACGCCGATCGGCCGGGCGGTCACCAGGTTGCCGCTGGCCACCCGCAAACGGGAGCCCTGCATTGGCGACGAGGCCATGTCCATCGACAAGCGCGCTTCGATAGCAATGCGCAGGTGACCGACCGCGTCGATCACACACTCCAGCGTCGCGGCATCAGTGATGCGCAAGCCTTCGTGGTAAGCCGGGGTCAGGCCGCGCGCTTCAAGGCGGGTTTCGATTTGTGGACGGGAGCCGTGAACCAGCACCAGTCGCACACCCAGGCTGTGGAGCAGCACCAGGTCGTGGACGATATTGCCGAAGTTCGGATGTTCCACACCGTCGCCGGGCAGCATGACCACGAAGGTGCAGTCCCGGTGAGCATTGATGTAGGGCGAAGCATGACGAAGCCAATTAACGTATTCGGGCATAACACCTGGGCCTGTAATAAAAAGCAGCCGAAAAAGGATCAATCGTGAAAGCGCACAACGGGCTGATGGTTATCGTCGGAACAGGCTTGGCGACACGCTCGCTCTCCTTTTATGTACGAATGGGCTGGGGTTAATTTATGCAGGTTTCAGGCAGTAATGTTCGATCAGTTCCCGCAATAGACGCACTGTAGGCGTCAAGCGTGACATTTCAAGGTACTCACCCGGCTGGTGGGCGCAGGCGATATCGCCAGGGCCGAGCACCAGGGTTTCACAACCAAGGCGCTGAAGATAAGGCGCTTCGGTGCCGAACGCTACTGCTTCGGCACGATGCCCGGTCAATCGCTCTGCAACCCGCACCAGCTCGGCATCTTCCGGCTGCTCGAAGGGTGGGACTTCGGGGAATAGCGGCGCGTAGTCGATCTTTACTTTATGGCGCTCGGCCAGAGGTTCGAGCTTCTGCCGGATAGCGTCGCGCAGCACCTGGGGGTCCATGCCCGGCAAGGGACGCAAGTCGAATTCCAGGGAGCACTGGCCGCAGATGCGATTGGGGTTGTCACCACCGTGTATGCAACCGAAGTTCATGGTCGGTTGCGGCACGCTGAATTGCGGGTTGCGGTACTCACGCTGCCAGGCCAGGCGCAGTCCACGCAGTTCACCGATGGCATCGTGCATGGCTTCGAGGGCACTGTGGCCCAGGCTTGGGTCCGACGAATGGCCGCTTTGGCCGAGGATGTCGATGCGCTCCATCATCACGCCTTTGTGCAGGCGGATCGGCTTGAGGCCGGTCGGCTCGCCGATTACCGCCGCGCGACCCAACGGGCGCCCTGCCTCGGCCAGCGCGCGCGCGCCGGACATCGAGCTTTCTTCATCGCAGGTGGCGAGGATCAGCAGTGGTTGCTTGAAGGGTTGATTCAGCAACGGCAGCACCGCTTCAATCGCCAAGGCGAAAAAACCCTTCATGTCGCAGCTGCCCAGTCCTACCCAGCGGCCGTCAACTTCCGTCAGTTTTAGCGGATCGGTCTTCCAGAGCGCGGCGTCATAAGGAACCGTATCGCTGTGGCCTGCCAACACCAGCCCACCGGGGCCACTGCCGAAACTGGCCAGCAGGTTGAACTTGCCGGGGCTGACTTGCTGGATGTCGATGGCGAAACCCAAATCGCCCAGCCAACTGGCGAGCAAATCGATCACCGGGCGGTTGGTCTGGTCGAGAGACGCTTGGGTACAACTGACCGAAGGCGCGGCAATTAATGCGGCGAACTGCTCTTTCATGGACGGTAACGGCATGCGCGGTCTCTCAACTTCCCGGATGAGCCCCACTATAGAGCCATCTGCACGACACAATAAACCGTTGCGGCGCGTTGCCGGGCTCAGTCCTGTACACTGCACGACCTTGGCAGCCACTCTTTTCCCCGGCTGCGCTCCCGATCCTGGATTTTCCGGCCATGCAGAAAGAAACCGAAATCAAGCTCCGCGTCAGCCGCGAAACACTCGCCGCGCTGCGTGAGCACCCGTTACTGAAAAAACGCAACAAAAGTGGCTGGGAACGCCGTGAGTTGATGAACCAGTATTTCGACACCCCTGAGCGTGACCTGGCCCAGGCCAAAGTCGCCCTGCGCCTGCGCAAGGACGGTGACGAAATCATCCAGACCCTCAAGACCCGTGGTCAGAGCGTCGCCGGCTTGTCGGAACGCAACGAGTACAACTGGGACCTGCCCAAAGCCAAGCTCGACGTGAAGAAACTCGACGGCGAGTGCTGGCCCGAGCAACTGGCCGAGCTGGACAAAAAGACCCTCAAGCCGATTTTCACCACCGACTTCGTGCGTGAACGCGCCGAAATCGCCTGGGGCCGTGGCAAGACCAAGGTAGTGATTGAGGCCGCCCTGGACTTGGGCCATGTGGTGGTCGGCAAGCAGAAAGAAGAAATCTGCGAGCTGGAACTGGAACTGCGCGAAGGTGAACCGGCCGCCCTGCTGGAACTGGCCGCCGAACTGGCCGCCACCCTGGCGCTGATGCCGTGCGATATCAGCAAGGCCGAGCGTGGCTATCGTCTGTACGACGCCAGCAGCTACTCCCTGAGCCTGCCTGCACCGCAGATCCACGCAGAAATGCCGTTGGACGACGCCTTCGCCGCCATCATGTGGCACCTGCTGGGCAGCAGCCAGCGCCTGGCCGAGCAATACCGTTTCAACGGCCACTGGCGCCTGTTGCAGGACTGGGTCGACAACCTCGGCGAACTGCGTGCCCTGATCGGCAGCCTCGGCCAGGCCGCACCGCGTCAATCCACCAGCGAACTGCGCAGCGCACTGGATGCGTTGCTGGAAGACTGGCGCCCACTGGTGCAAGCCGGTGACGACGACGAAGACATCCGCAAAGCCGCACCGGAACAGTTCGCCGAAGAACTGGACGACGTGCGCTGGGGCCTGTTTTCACTGAACACCTCGCGCTGGCTGCTGGCCCGTACCTGGACCGCTGACCGCAATGTGCGTGGCAACCGCCAGGGCGCCGCGCAAATCACCAACTGGCTGCCGCGCCTGCTGGCCGACGACGCCGTCGCCCTGCAACTGCCGCGCTACCAGCAACAACCGGAAGACCTGGCTGAGCAACTGCCGCGCATCGAACGCATCCAGGCCTGGCTGCACCACGCACGCCAGGTGGTGGACATCCCTGAGCTGGACCGTTTGTACGGCGAGTTGAACAAGTTGGTGCAACTGGCCAACCAGCCGATCACCGATGAGTCGCTGGATGCACGTATGCATCAGGCGATTGCGGTGTATCAGAATCGCGCCTGGAAAACGCTACTGCGCCTGTAAGGACACCGCCGCGATTAGGCCAAGCCTGTCAGCGCAACACTGGCAGGCTGGTGGTGGACTTGATCTCCGATAAAGCCACGATCGAGTTGACCTCCTGAATCCCCGGCACCATCGACAGCTTCTCGAAGAAAAACCGCTCGTACGCCTCAATGTCCGAGGTGACGATGCGCAGCAAAAAATCCACCGCCCCCATCAGCACATAGCACTCCAACACTTCCGGAAACCCGCGAATCGCGTCGGTGAACTCCGTGAAGTTGGATCGGCCATGGGCGTTGAGTTTGACCTCGGCAAAAATCTGCGTATTGAGGCCGATCTTCTTGCGATCCAGCAGGGTGACTTGGCCGCGAATCACGCCCTCTTCCTTAAGCCGTTGGATACGCCGCCAGCACGGCGATTGGGACAGGCCGACTTGTTCGGCGATCTGTGCGCTTGAGAGCGAGGCGTCCTCTTGCAGCAGGGCCAGAATGCGGCGATCGTAGGCGTCCAACTCACTGTGCATAAAAATACCTTTTATGATGCTTAGTACGAATTAATTGATTCGATTAACGTTCAATAAGGCCCATCTTAGATAAGAAATCTCCGGTGGCGAATGTAAAAATTTCTCCAGTCAAACCTGGAGAGCCAGCATGCACGCCGTCGAAACTACCCTCCCCGCTACCCGCGTCGATGCGTGGGCCGTCAGTAGCGCCCATTGCCAGGCGCATTATCAGATCGTCGCCGAGGCGGAGCCGGATGTGCTGTGCCGGGTGCTCAACTATTTCGCACTGCAATTCCTGACGCCGCAGCGGGTTAATGTGAGCCGGGAAGAAGACCTGCTGAGCATTGATATCGTAATGGACAGCCTGAGCTGGCATCGCGCCCAAGTGATCGGTGAAAAGATTCGAAACCTGATCAGCGTGTGCTCGCTGGAGATGTGGCCGGCTGATTCTGTGCGGCCTGAGCCGGTGGTGGCCGTCGCTCAGTAAAAGCCTGCAATACACGCAGAGAGGAGGAACGTCTGGGGCTGACTAGCCTGTGATTACACCCAACGCCCCCCTGGAAGTCTTCATGCCCGCTGCTTTGCAAGATCGCCGATTGGAACTTCATCAATTGCTACCGACGTTGGTCAAGCAAGGGCTGATTACACCGGATGTGGCGCAGAAGTTATCGACATCTTCCTCCACCCAGCATCCCCTGGAATGCATCGCCGCTGAAGGGCCTTGCCTGGAAACCCTGACGCAGTGGCTCGCCCAGCACGCCGGGCAACCTTATCTACGTATCGACCCGCTGAAGATCGACGTGGCGACAGTGGTGCCACTGATGTCCCACGCCTTCGCCCAACGCCACGCCATCCTTGCGGTGGCCGTGGATACACAGACCGTCACCGTCGCCAGTGCCCAACCCTATACCTGCGGCTGGGAAGCCGGACTGGCGCAAGTGCTCAAGCGCTCGATCAAACGTGTGGTCGCCAACCCCCAGGATATTCAACGTTGCATCGACGAGTTCTACCGACTGGCCAAATCGGTCAGCGGCGCGGATCAAAAGGTGCCGGCGGCCGGCAATGTCGAACTGCTCAACCTCGGCGCCAGCGATAAGGAGCCGGATGCCAACGATGCCCACATCGTCAACATCGTCGACTGGCTGTTGCAGTACGCCTTTGACCAACGGGCCAGTGATATCCATATCGAGCCGTGCCGCGATCAGGGTCGCGTACGTTTTCGCATCGACGGGCTGCTGCACGACGTCTATCAGTTTCCGCCCCAGGTCACGATGGCGGTGGTCAGCCGCCTGAAAAGCCTTGGCCGGATGAATGTGGCGGAGAAACGCAAACCCCAGGACGGCCGGATCAAGACCAAAAGCCCGACGGGCGTCGAAGTGGAATTGCGCCTTTCAACCTTGCCGACGGCGTTTGGCGAAAAACTGGTGATGCGGATTTTCGACCCGCAGGTGCTGCTCAAGGATTTTGACCAGTTGGGCTTGTCCGTCGATGACCAGCAGCGCTGGCACGTCATGACCGGCCAGGCCAACGGCATTATCCTGGTCACCGGCCCGACCGGCTCGGGCAAGACCAGCACCCTCTACACCACCCTCAAGCAACTGGCGACCCGTGAGGTCAACCTGTGCACGGTGGAGGACCCGATCGAAATGGTCGAGCCCGCCTTCAACCAGATGCAGGTGCAGCACAACATCGACCTGACCTTCGCCAGCGGCATCCGCGCGCTGCTGCGCCAAGACCCGGACATCATCATGATCGGTGAGATTCGCGACCAGGAAACCGCAGAGATGGCGATCCAGGCCGCGCTGACCGGGCACTTGGTGCTATCGACCCTGCACACCAACGACGCCCCCAGCGCCATCAGCCGTTTGCAGGAACTGGGCATTGCTCATTATTTGATCAAAGCTACGCTTATAGGAGTGATGGCACAGCGCTTGGTGCGGCTTTTGTGCCCCCACTGCAAACGCATGGTGACTGAGTTGGAGACTGCCCATGAGGCTATCGGCTGCGTCGAATGTCGTGACAGCGGTTATCGCGGTCGAGCAGGGCTCTACGAAATCATGGTCATGGACGAGGCGCTCAAGGCGCTGATCACCCCCGGCGCCGATGTGCAGGCTCTACGCCGGGCGGCACTTGAGCAAGGCATGAGCAGCCTGCGAATGGCCGGCATCGACAAAGTGAAAGCCGGACTGACAACGATGGCGGAAGTATTACGAGTAACGCCTGGGGATTCAGAAACAAATCCTTTGATTGTTACGCCGTGAAAACGTCCTTATCCGTGACCAGACCGTTACACTCGGTCGAACGTCGTTTTACTGACACCATCAGATAGGGAATCGCTATGCAGATCGGAACCGTACTGCTTCTTTTCGTGGGTTTGGCCGTGGCCATCCTGTTCATGGGCTTTAAAGTGGTGCCTCAGGGCTACCAGTGGACCGTCGAGCGTTTCGGCCGCTACACCAATACCCTCAAGCCCGGCCTCAACATCATCATCCCGGTCATGGACCGCATCGGTCGCAAGATCAACGTGATGGAAAGCGTGCTGGATATTCCGCCCCAGGAAGTGATCACCGCCGACAACGCCACCGTGCAGATCGACGCCGTGTGCTTCTTCCAGGTGGTCAATACCGCCCAGGCTGCCTACGAGGTCAACAACCTCGAACATGCAATCCGTAACCTGTTGCAAACCAATATCCGTACCGTTCTCGGCTCCATGGAACTGGATGCAATGCTGAGCCAGCGTGACGGCATCAACGAAAAACTGCTGCGTACCGTCGATGAAGCGACGGCGCCGTGGGGCATCAAGATCACCCGGATAGAGATCAAGGACATCAGCCCGCCTGCCGACCTGATGGCGGCCATGTCCGGCCAGATGAAAGCCGAGCGGATCAAGCGTGCACAGATTCTCGAGGCCGAGGGCCTGCGGGCATCGGCGATCCTGACTGCCGAAGGCAAGAAGCAGGCACAAATTCTTGAGGCTGAAGGCGGTCGTCAGGCAGCCTTCCTGGAATCCGAAGCCCGTGAGCGTCAGGCCGAAGCAGAAGCCCGCGCCACTCAAGTGGTGTCGGAAGCGATTGCCATGGGTAACGTGCAGGCGATCAACTACTTTGTCGCCCAGAAGTACATCGACGCACTGGGCAAACTGGCTTCAGCCAATAACAGCAAGGTGATCCTGATGCCACTGGAAGCCAGTCAAGTTATCGGTGCTGTTGGCGGTATCGGTGAGATCGTCAAAGCGACGTTCGACAACAAGAAAGGCTGAGGCAATCGCCATGTGGGACTTCCTGCAGCATCTGTCCTTTTGGGATTGGTTGGCACTGGGTACGGTGCTGTTGATTCTTGAGGTGTTCGGCGCCGGCGGTTACCTGCTGTGGATGGGCATCGCCGCCGCCGCCGTGGGCGTGATCAAGTTCCTGGTCCCGCCGCTCGGGTTGGAGTGGCAACTATTGCTATTCGCCGTGTTGTCGATCTTGACCGCGGTGTATTGGTGGAAACGCCAGCGCAGCAGCGCAAAGGTCAGCGACCAGCCCGGGTTGAACATGCGCGGCTCGGAACTGATCGGACGCACCTTTGTGGTGCATCAGGCGATCATCGACGGCCGTGGAAAAATAAAAGTCGGCGATGGTGTATGGATGGCGACCGGCCCGGACAGCCCCGTAGGTGCCCAAGTCCGTGTGATTGGTCAAAACGGGGTAGTTTTGCAAGTTGAAACTGTTTAGTCAGGATTGAACTCGGCAGGGTTAACTACAATCAAAAAGTACAGTTAACCCACCCGGAGTCACCCATCATGCGTCTCAAATATGCTGTCGCGGCCCTCGCTGTGCTTTCCCTACCTGTCGGTTCAGCCATGGCCGACAGCTTCTGGCGCAATGTCATCTCCTCGGGCGCCACTACCGGCTCGACGTACCTGACCTTCAAGGACCACAAGCTGGTGGTCGCCGCCCAAGACGACGCCGGCAGCTTTGTTGCCAGTGACGGCGGCATTCGCGGCCCTTACCTGGAAGCTGCCATGCAGAAAGTCCGCGCCGATAACCCAGGCCTCAAAGCCACAGACATGGAGCTGGCCAACGCCATCCTCGCGAAAAACGCTGTAACCGAGTAACTGAGCCCCATAAAAAATGCCGCTTTTACCAGCGGCATTTTTTTGCCTGTACCATGACGATTCATTCACGCGCGACAGGCTATATTCAGTCGAACCGTGTAACCATGCGGTACTGATACGTCTATTACTCATCGCCTATCTGAAACGGATGCCTTCTTCGTCATGAGCCAACAGCCCTTTCTGCCGTTTTCCAAACCTACCATTGATGAAGCCACCATCTCGGCGGTCGGCGATGTACTGCGCTCGGGCTGGATCACCAGCGGGCCTAAAGTGCAGGCATTCGAAGCTCAACTGTCAGAATACTTTGGCGGCCGGCCAGTGCGCACGTTCAACTCCGGCACCTGCACCATGGAGATCGCTTTGCGCATCGCCGGTATCGGGCCTGGGGATGAAGTCATCACCACGCCGATCTCCTGGGTTGCCACGGCCAACGTGATTCTGGAAGTCGGCGCCACACCGGTGTTTGCCGATATCGACCCGGTCACCCGCAATATCGACCTGGCCCAGGTGGAAGCCGCAATCACCCCGCGTACCAAGGCGATCATCCCGGTATACCTGGCAGGCCTGCCGCTGGACATGCCGATGCTTTACGCACTGGCTAACAAGTACAACCTGCGCATCGTCGAAGACGCCGCCCAGGCCCTGGGTTCCAGCTGGGATGGTGAGCGTATCGGCGCAACCGGCGACTTCGTGTCGTTCAGTTTCCAGGCGAACAAGAACATCACCTCTTCCGAGGGTGGTTGCCTGGTGCTGAACAACGCCGAAGAAGCACGCTTGGCAGAAAAGTATCGCCTACAGGGCGTTACCCGCACCGGCTTCGACGGCCTGGACGTGGATGTGTTGGGCGGCAAGTTCAACATGACCGATATCGCAGCAGCCATCGGCTTGGGCCAATTTGCCCATATCGAGAAGATCACTGCGCACCGCCAGAACCTGGCGCGACACTACTTCAAGTGCTTCGGCAGTGACTTTGAAGAGAAATACGGCGCGCAACTGCCGCCGGCGGACTTCGAAAACAGCAACTGGCACCTGTTCCAACTGGTGCTGCCGGAGCGTCAGGATGGTTTGCCGGCGCGCGCTACTTTCATGGAGCAGATGCAAGCCCATGGCGTCGGCATTGGCTACCACTACCCGCCGATCCACCTGCTGAGCCTGTATCGGGCACGGGGATTCAAGGAAGGCATGTTCCCGGTGTCTGAGCGTGTAGGGCGTTTGATCGTGTCGTTGCCGATGTTTACGGCGATGACAGAAGCGGACGTCGAGCGTTCTGTAGCGGCGGTAAAAGCGGTATTGCAGCGCTGAGAAGTGTTGCTGGAGCCGGGTAACCGGCTCCAGCAGCAGCATCACTCGCCAATGGCAGCTTTGTAGCCAGCGGCATCCAGCAGTTTTTCCAGATCCGCCAGGTTGCTCGGCTTGAGCTTGAAGATCCAGGCGCCATACGGATCGGAGTTCAACAGCTCCGGCTCAGCGCTCAGGGCTTCGTTCACCGCGATCACTTCGCCGGCAATCGGCGAGTAGATATCTGAAGCGGCTTTCACCGATTCAACCACCCCAGCCTGATCGGCCGCGCCAAACACGTTGCCGACTTCGGTCAGCTCAACGAACACCACGTCACCCAAGGCTTCTTGAGCATGGTCGGAGATACCGACGGTCACGGTACCGTCGGCTTCCAGACGGGCCCATTCGTGACTTTCGGCAAAACGCAGGTCGGCAGGGATATCGCTCATAGTCTGTGTCCTCAAGAAGAAATGTCAGCGGCCTTTGGCCTGCCGTAAATAGTTAGATCAAGGTTTTGCCATGGCGCACGAAGGTCGGTTTGACCACTCGAACCGGGTACCACTTGCCGCGGATTTCCACTTCGGCCCGATCGGCAGTGGCCGTCGGTACACGCGCCAGGGCAATAGATTTGCTCAGCGTAGGAGAGAAACTACCACTGGTGATCTCCCCTTCGCCAACATTGGCGATACGAACCACTTGATGGGCGCGTAAAACTCCACGCTCCTCCAGCACCAACCCGACCAGTTTGAACTGCACACCCGCCGCCCGTTCTGCTTCCAGCGCAGCACGGCCAATGAAATGGCGCCCAGCAGGCTCCCAGGCAATGCTCCAGGCCATATTGGCCGCAAGGGGTGAAACGTTCTGATGGATATCCTGGCCATACAGGTTCATACCTGCTTCCAGACGCAAGGTGTCGCGGGCACCAAGGCCAATGGGTGATATACCGGCGCCGACCAGATCGTTGAAAAATCCCGGCGCCTGATCGGCAGGCAAGACAATTTCCAAGCCGTCTTCGCCGGTATAACCCGTGCGGGCGATAAACCAATCGCCGTCGGCCTGGCCCTCAAAGGGTTTGAGCTGGTGAATCAGGGTGCCTCGAGACTGGGTGACCAACTCGGCGATTTTCTGCCGAGCGTGCGGGCCTTGAATGGCGAGCATGGCCAACTCGGGCCGCTCATGCAGTTGCACCGAGTAGCTGCCCAGCTGCGCCTGCATCCAGTCCATATCCTGGTCTCGCGTAGCGGCGTTGACCACCAGCCGGTAACCGGTTTCAGTGCGGTAGACGATCATGTCGTCCACCACGCCGCCCTGCTCGTTGAGCATGGCGCTATAAAGCGCACGGCCGCAGCCATGCAAACGATCGACATCATTGGCCAGCAGGTGCTGGAGCCATTCCTTGGCCTGAAGGCCTGTGACATCGATCACGGTCATATGAGATACATCGAACACCCCGCAGTCGCGTCGCACCTGATGGTGTTCTTCAACTTGCGAGCCGTAATGCAGAGGCATATCCCAACCGCCAAAATCGACCATTTTCGCGCCGAGGGCGAGATGCAGGTCATACAGAGGCGTACGCTGTCCCATGGGTTTCTCCTTCCGGGCTTGGCGAAGGTGCGCGGAGCTGCTGTTTGCGCCTGAACACCTTGAATTACAAGGCCTGCAGCCACGCCCAGCGACCCGCTCCGAAAGACGAAGCGCACCGAATGCCGCGCATTGTAGCCGCAAGCCGTAGGACTGGCACCTAACCGATTTGCCGTGCGGAGCGTCGGATCAGGCCGATCACCGGCAGCAGGCCTACCAACACAAGTGTCAACGCAGGTAGAGAAGCTCGCGCCCACTCACCCTCACTGGTCATTTCAAAGATCCTTACCGCCAGAGTGTCCCAGCCAAACGGGCGCATCAGCAGGGTCGCGGGCATTTCCTTGAGCACATCGACAAAGACCAGCAACGCTGCGCTCAAGGTCCCGGGGAGCAAAAGTGGCAGATACACTTTGCAAAACAGTCGTGGGCCACTCACGCCAAGACTGCGCGCTGCTTCCGGCAACGATGGACGAATTCGTGCCAGGCTGTTTTCCAGTGGTCCGTAGGCCACCGCCAGGAAACGCACCAAATACGCCAGCACCAACGCACACAGGCTACCCAGCAACAACGGCTTGCCCGCACCACCCAGCCAGCCCGACAGCGGCACTACCAGTTCACGGTCCAGGTAGCTGAACGCCAACATGATCGACACCGCCAGCACTGAGCCCGGCAAGGCATACCCAACGTTGGCCAGGCTGATGCCGGAGCGAATCGCCCGGGTTGGCGCCAGGCGGTTGGCGAAAGCCAGTATCAGCGCCACGCTGACCGTGATCAGTGCCGCGATAGCGCCCAAGTAAAGGGTATGAACGATCAAGCCGGTATAGCGCTCATCGAGATCGAACCGGCCACGCTGCCAGAACCAGGCAATCAGTTGCAGCATCGGGATAACAAAAGCACAGGCAAACACCAAGCCGCACCAGCCACTGGCCGCTGCCGCCTTGAGCCCCCGCAAGTGATACAACGCCTTGCCCCGTGGCCGCTCACTACTCGGCCGGCTCGCACCTCGGGCACGCCGTTCGCCGTACAGCACCAGCATCACCACCAACAGCAACAGACTGGCGAGTTGGGCTGCGCTGGAAAGGCTGAAAAACCCATACCAGGTCTTGTAGATCGCAGTGGTGAACGTGTCGAAGTTGAACACCGAGACAGCCCCGAAATCTGCCAGGGTTTCCATCAAGGCCAACGCCACCCCGGCACCAATCGCCGGCCTCGCCATGGGCAGGGCTACACGCCAGAACGCTTGCCATGGTGATTGCCCCAGCACGCGTGCCGCTTCCATCAAGCCTTTGCCTTGAGCGAGAAACGCGGTGCGGGCCAGCAGATAGACGTAGGGATAGAACACCAGCACCAACACGATGATCACGCCGCTGGTGGAGCGCACGCGCGGCAGGCGCAAGCCGCTGCCGAACCATTCGCGCAGCAGGGTTTGCACCGGGCCTGCGAAGTCCAGCAGGCCGACAAACACAAAAGCCAGCACGTAGGCGGGAATCGCAAAGGGCAGCATCAACGCCCAGTCGAGCCAGCGCCGCCCGGGAAACTCACAGAGGCTGGTGAGCCAGGCCAGGCTGACGCCCAACAGCGTCACGCCAACACCAACGCCCAACACCAGGGTCAAGGTATTGCCCAGCAAGCGTGGCATCTGGGTTTCCCAGAGGTGGGACCAGATTTGCTGGTCGATGTTTTGCCAGGACAGCAACAGCACGCTCAGTGGCAGCAGCACCAAGGCGGCGACGGTGAAGACTGGCAGGTACCAGCGGCGTTGGGCGGGGTGAGCCAAGGGTGATTCTCAGTAGACGAACATCTTGAAGTCGCCGCTAACCAGTGTGGAAGCGGTCTTGTGTGGGAGCCGGGCTTGCCCGCGATGCAGGCGCCTCGGTATAGCCGTCATACCGAGGTGACGCTATCGCAGGCAAGCCAGCTCCCACACAAGCCCGCGCCCACATTTAGATCTGCGTACTTAGTTCCAGCCAGCCCGATCCATCAACCGGATCGCCTCAGCCTGACGCTTGCCCGCTACTTCCACCGGCAGGGTATCCGCCACGAACTTGCCCCAGGTCGCCACTTCCGCCGACGGTGGTACCGCCGGATTGGCCGGGAACTCCTGGTTCACGTCGGCGAAGATTTTCTGCGCTTCAGGCGTGGTCATCCACTCCACGAGCGCCTTGGCCGCTTCCGGGTGCGGTGCGTGCTTGGTCAGGCCAATGCCTGACAAGTTTACATGCACGCCACGGTCGCCCTGGTTCGGCCAGAACAGCTTCACCGCCAGGTCCGGCTTCTGCTTGTGCAGGCGGCCGTAGTAGTAGGTGTTGACGATGCCCACGTCGCACTGCCCGGCGTTGATGGCTTCCAGCACCGCTATGTCATCGGAGAACACATCGGTGGACAGATTGTTGACCCAACCTTTAACGATTGCTTCGGTCTTGGTCGCGCCGTGGGTTTCGATCAGCGTGGCGGTCAGCGACTGGTTGTAGACTTTTTTCGCCGTGCGCAAGCACAAACGGCCCTCCCACTGCTTATCGGCCAACGCTTCGTAGGTGGTCAGATCCCCCGGTTTTACCCGGGCAGTGGAGTAGGCGATGGTTCGTGCGCGCAGGCTCAAACCGGTCCAGGCATGGGCCGATGAGCGGTATTGCAGGGGAATATTTTTGTCGATCACCTCGGAGGTGAACGGTTGCAGGATGCCCATTTGCTCAGCCTGCCAGAGGTTGCCGGCGTCGACAGTGAGCAGCAGGTCGGCCGTGGCGTTTTCGCCTTCGGCCTTGATGCGCTGCATCAGCGGGGCTTCCTTGTCGGTGATGAACTTCACCTGCACGCCGGTCTTTTTGGTGTAGGCGTCGAACACCGGCTTAATCAGTTCGTCGATGCGCGAGGAGTAGACCACCACTTCATCGGCCGCCTGCACGGTGGTGCTTCCGATAAGGGTGAGTGCCAGGGCAGTCAGGAGGCGCTTGGGTGCCAACATGGGTGCGGTCTCTCTCATTTGCAAAAAGAGGGCAAATGATAAGGACTCACATTTGGTAGCGCTCGGCGGAGGCGTTACCAGATGTTGCGCGACAGCCTCAGGGCTTGGCCAACTCCGGCAAATCTCCAGTCAAGCCGAGGGCTTGGCGCACAAACACCGCCTTGGCTTCCGGCATCTGGTCGACCATTTTCAACCCGGCATTGCGCAGCCAGCGCAACGGCAACTGATCGGCCTGGAACAACCGCTCAAAACCTTCCATCGCCGCCATCAACGCCAGGTTATGCGGCATGCGTCGACGCTCGTAGCGGCTCAGCACTTTCACATCCGCCAGGCGCTCGCCGCGCTCGGTCGCAGACAACAGCACCTCGGCCAGTGTCGCCGCATCGAGAAAACCCAGGTTTACACCCTGCCCCGCCAATGGGTGGATTACGTGGGCCGCGTCACCGATCAACGCCAGGCCTTCGGCCACGTAGCGCTTGGCGTGACGTTGACGCAACGGCACACAGACACGCGGATCAGCGCTGATCACCGTGCCCAACCGCCCTTCAAAAGCCCGCTCCAGCTCACGACAGAAGTGCTCATCGTCCAGCGCCATCAGGCGTTCGGACTCAGTCGGCGTGGTCGACCAGACGATCGAACACCAATCCTCTTGCCCGTCCCGCGCCAGCGGCAGAAACGCCAGCGGGCCGGTATCGGTAAAGCGCTGCCACGCCGTGCGCTGGTGCGGTTGACTGCTGCGCACGCTGGTGACGATGGCGTTATGCAGATAATCCCATTCACGTGTCGCTGTGCCCGTCAGGCGGCGCACGGCAGAGTTGGCGCCGTCGGCGGCAACCACCAGCGGCGCGCGTAACTGTCGGCCATCGGCCAGGGTCAGCAGCCAGTCATCGCCAGAGCGACGCATCTGCTCCAGGCGCGCATTGGCCAACAGACCTAAGTCACAGTCGTGCAGACGGTCGAGCAAGGCATCCTGAACCACACGGTTCTCGACGATATGCCCCAGCACTTCGGCATGCACGCTGGCCGCCGAAAAATGAATCTGCCCGGTGCCGCTGCCGTCCCACACCTGCATCTCGCCGTAAGGGCTGGCGCGCCGCGCCACGATGCCGTCCCATACACCAAGCCGCTCGAGGATACGTTGGCTGGCAGCCGACAAGGCGCTCACACGGGGCTCAAAGGCTGAGTCATGGTCAAACGGCTTGACGCTCAGCGGGCTGCCGTCGAGCAGCAGCACCTGCAGGCCACTGCCCTGCAACGCCAGCGCCAGGGCGCTTCCGACCATTCCGGCCCCGACAATCAGCACATCTGCGCGCATGTCCATGCTTTAAGCCTGTCTCGCTGGCGGCTTGCGCCGCACGTAAAGGGTTTTGTCGACCCGCGCCACCAGAGTGCCGGAGCCGTCATGAATCTCGACCTTGAGGTGGGGCAAGTACTTCTCGCCACCTTCAGTCTGTCGACGAATCTCATCCAGCAAGGCCTCGTCGATGAAAAATTCGGCGTACACCGGGCCTTTGCCCGGTGAGATGAAGTCGATGCTCGCGGCCTTGTCCCACACGATGTAGTCGCGGCCCAGGTTCTCCATCAACAGCAGCATGTAGAACGGGTCGACCATCGAATACAGGCTACCGCCGAACTGGGTGCCGACATAATTGCGGTTGTACCAGCCCAGGCCCATGCGCACTTTGGCATGGCGAAAGTCGGCACTGAGTTCCTGCACCCGCACACCCGCACCGAGGTATGGCGGGTACAGGCTCAGGAACCAACGCAACAGCCGCGCCTTGCCCAGACGCTGGGTCAGCCAGTTACGCATCAGGACGCGTGCCCAGGCCCATGGCCTGCCGGGCGAACCAGCGCTTGGCCGGCGGTAACAAATCCAGGCCGAGCAAGCCCATGTTGCGGCCCAGCGCGACCAACGGCTGGGCGCTGCCGAACAGGCGCGTGACCTGGTCAGAGAAGCCCACGGTGAGTTTCTGGTCCAGACGCTGACGCTCGCGATAGCTTTGCAAAGTCGCCAGATCACCCGGCACCTGCGGCCCAGCCAGCAGGGCCTCGGCCAAGGCATTGGCGTCGCGCAGGGACAGGTTGAAACCCTGGCCGGCAATCGGGTGCAGGCTGTGGGCGGCATTGCCGAGGATCGCCAGGTGGGAACGCACTTGCTCTTCGGCTTCCACCAGGGTCAACGGATACAGGTGACGCGCGCCAACTTGTTTCAGGGTGCCCAGGCGATAACCGAACACGCCCTGCAACTCGCTGAGAAAGCTGCGTTCGTCGAGGCTGGCCAGGCGCTGGGCGTCCATGCCGATGCGCGTCCAGACCAGGGCGCAGCGGTTGTCGGGTAACGGCAGCAAGGCCATCGGCCCTTCATCGGTGAAACGCTCGAACGCCTCGCCGTTGTGGGCTTCGCTCGGGGTGATGTTGGCGATCAATGCGCTCTGGTTGTACGGGCGGGTTTTCACACCAATGCCGAGTTGCTCGCGCAAACCGGAGCGGCCACCGTCGGCCAATACCGCCAGATCACATTCAAGAACCGTTTCATCGTTGAGGGTCAGGCGATAGCCATCGGGCAGTGGCTCCATGCGCGTGACTTCCGCCGGGCAACGCCAGCTGACCACGTCTTTATCCAGACCCTGCCACAGGCATTGGCCCAGCCAGGCATTTTCCACCACATAACCGAGCGCCGGCACGCCCTCCTCCATGGCGGACAGGCGCGCGGTGGAGAAGCGCCCACGGTCCGACACATGAATCTGTTTGATCGGCTCGGCGCGGCGTGAGATGTCTTGCCACAGGCCCAAGCGCTGATAAATCTGACGGGCGCCAAACGACAACGCCGAGGAGCGAGCATCGTAACTAGGCTGGTAACTGTCGCCGGGGGCGAAGGGCTCGATCAGCACGATCTTCCAGCCTCGCGCCTTGGCCCCGGCCTGCAAGGCCAACGCCAGGCTGGCGCCCACCAGGCCGCCGCCGATAATCGCCAGGTTGACCCGACTCATCGGGCACCCGCCATCAGCGCTTCAATCTCGGCGACGGTTTTAGGCGCGCCGACGGTCAGAATTTCACAGCCTTGCTTGGTCACCACAACGTCGTCCTCGATGCGTACGCCAATGCCACGCCATTTCTTTGCCACACTCTGGTTGTCCGGCGAGATGTAGATCCCCGGCTCCACGGTCAATGCCATGCCGACCTCCAGCACGCGCCATTCACCGCCGACCTTGTACTCGCCCACATCGTGCACATCCATACCCAGCCAATGGCCGGCGCGGTGCATATAGAACGCTTTGTAGGCTTCGCTGGCGATCAACTCGTCGACGTCGCCCTGCAACAGCCCCAACTTCACCAACCCAGCAGTGATGACTTGCACCGTGGCCTCATGGGCTTGGTTCCAGTGCTTGTCGGGGGCGATCTCGGCAAAGGCAGCTTCCTGGGAAGCCAGCACGATTTCATAGATCGCCTTCTGTTCCGGCGAAAACTTGCCGTTGACCGGCCAAGTGCGGGTGATGTCGCTGGCGTAGCAGTCGATCTCGCAACCGGCGTCGATCAGCACCAAATCGCCCTCTTTGAGCACTGCGTCATTCTGCTGATAATGCAGGATGCAGCTGTTACGCCCGGCGGCAACGATGGAGCCATAGGCCGGCATCTTCGCGCCGCCCTTGCGGAACTCGTAATCCAGTTCGGCTTCCAGGCTGAATTCATGCAACCCGGCGCGACTGGCCTGCATTGCCTTCACGTGGGCAGCACAGGAAATTCGCGCGGCCTCGCGCATCACCTTCACTTCTGCCGCCGATTTATACAGGCGCATGTCGTGCAGCAGATGATCCAGGGCAACGAATTCGTTCGGCGGCTGGGCGCCCAGATGCGCTTTAGAGCGGATCACGTTGATCCACTCCATCAGATGCCGGTCGAATTCGGCGTTGCTGCCCATGGCCGAATACACCCGGTCGCGACCTTCGATCAGGCCGGGCAGGATGTCGTCGATATCGGTGATAGGGAAAGCATCATCGGCGCCAAAGTCACGGATCGCGCCTTCGGTACCGGCGCGCAGGCCATCCCACAACTCGCGTTCGGCATTGCGCTCGCGACAGAACAGCACGTACTCGCCATGCTGACGGCCGGGCATCAGCACAATCACCGCTTCCGGCTCGGGGAAACCGCTCAGGTACTGGAAATCGCTGTCCTGGCGGTAGACGTGCTCGACATCACGATTGCGAATCGCCACGGCGGCGGCAGGCAGGATCGCGATGCTGTTGGGTTCCATCTGCGCCATGAGCGCCTTGCGGCGACGGGTGTATTCCGCTTTCGGGATATGGATCATGGGCAGATGGGCTTCCTTTCTTAGTGCAGCGACGGCTTGGGTGCGGCTGGCTCAGCGGATTTCTTGGTCTCGGTGAACAGCAACAGCGGCGCGACGCGCAGGTATTCCATCACTTCCATGTAGTCGCCTTCGCCATCTTCGGATTCTTCCAGGGCATCTTGCACCTGGGAGATGGCCGCCAAGTCTTGCAACACTTCCTTGGCGTCGGTGCTCAGCTCCAGGCCACCGGCGTTCACGCCAAAGCCGTGGAGAAAGCCCTGGCACCATTGGCCCAGTGCTGCAGCGCGTTCGGTGAGCGGCGCGTCGTCGGTCGGCAGCAGCAGAACCACGGTGACGTCATCACCGGTGAGCTCGCCCTTGACCATTTCCTGCAGGCCGATCAGCGCATTACGCACATTCTCGGTGGGTTCGGTTTCCAGCAGCTCGGCCACATCAGCCAACCAGTTGTCGGCATCAAAGCCAACGCCGGTGCAGCTGCGGCCCAGCAATACGCCGTGCAGCTCGGCAGGCGAGCAAGGGTGACCGCTGGTGCTCAGCAGTTTTGAAAAAGCATCGTACGGGGAGTTCTGAATAGGCATGGTGAGCTAGGCGCCAGACGGCGCAATGTCTAGAATGAAGCGCTGTATCCTAGCACCGGCAGACGTACCAAGACTATCGAGGGCGTCAGATCGTTTATCCTGCAGTTGCCATTCATCAGACAAATCCAGTGGAACCCAATGGAAGACACCGACCTGCAAGCGCTGATGGCCAGACTCGAACTGCTAATTGATCGGGTCGAGCAACTTAAGAGTCAAAACGGACTCCTATTAGCTCAGGAAAAGACCTGGCGCGAGGAACGCGCTCACCTCATTGAAAAAAACGAAATCGCCCGGCGTAAGGTCGAATCGATGATTTCGCGCCTGAAGGCCCTGGAGCAAGACTCATGAGTTCAAGCAATAGCGTTACCGTGCAGATCCTCGACAAAGAATATTCGATCATCTGCCCCCAGGAAGAACGCAGCAACCTGGTGAGTGCTGCCCGCTACCTGGACGGCAAGATGCGTGAAATCCGCAGCAGCGGCAAAGTGATCGGTGCCGACCGCATCGCCGTGATGGCCGCGCTGAACATCACCCACGATCTGTTGCATAAGCAGGAACGGCCTGACGTGCAGGCCAGCGGCTCGACGCGTGAGCAAGTGCGTGACTTGCTGGAGCGCGTGGATCTGGCACTTTCCACCGATTCAGACGCACCCAAGGGCTGATTGCCGAGTCTGTTTAAGGTATACTCGCCCCACTCCCTGGCGTGTTTGCCAGTCGGCGATGTCCCTGAGCCGATTCGCACTACCCTGGAAGTTGCACGTTGGGCTGGTGTGCATGTCCGCTAGACGGAAAGCCTTAAAGCCTACTGCATCTTCCACCTTGAACTTTCGGGTTCAAGGGCTAAGTCGACAGCGGCTCTGTCGGGGAGCCTGAATTCCCAAACTCAATGCCAGTCTCAGGACTGGCATTGTTTTATGAGCCGAAAACCATGACCGAACCTGCGCCGCTCTCCCGTCCGCAACTTCGACGCATGTTGCGCAAAGCCCGCCGCGAACTGACGCCAAGCGAGCAGCGCCAGGCAGCCCAAGGCCTGTATCGGCAACTGGCACAGCACCCGCTGTTTCGCCGGGCCAAACATATCTCTTTATACCTACCGACGGACGGTGAAATCGATCCGCGCTTGCTGCTGCGCGCCGCACAGCGCCGTGGTAAGGCCACCTATCTGCCGGTGCTCAGCGCCTGGCCCCGGACCAAGATGGTGTTCCAGCGTGTACGCCCTGGGGATAAGTTGCTGCCCAACCGCTTTCGCATTCTTGAGCCTAAGGTCAATGCCAACCGCCAACGCCAAGTCTGGACGCTGGACCTGGTGTTGTTGCCGCTGGTGGGGTTTGATGCTGCTGGCGGACGTTTGGGCATGGGCGGCGGTTTCTATGACCGCAGCCTGGCGTACCTGGCTCGACGCAAAAGCTGGCGCAAACCGACGCTGCTGGGCCTGGCCCATGAATGTCAGAAGGTTAATCGTTTGGCGCAGGCGAGCTGGGACGTGCCGCTGGCTGGCACCGTCACCGATAAAAAGTGGTATGTCGCACAGACGCCACTGGAAAATGTGGCGCCTTGAAGGGCGTTAGCGCTTGAACGGTTGTGGCTGCTGCTGAGCCAGTTCAACGGGCGCATCGGTCTTGTTCGACCACAAGCTCTGCGCATACCCGGTGGTCACGACGCCCAGACCAAACAAAATAACCAAAATCCATAGTAAATCCGGTTTACGTTGCATCGATTGCCCCCCTTCAGGCACCTCGTACACGATGACAACAACGTTCCAAAGTAGTCCGTTGCAGCTGCGTCAAGCTTAAAACCCCGGCATTCTGCGGTAACGTGAACCAACACGCAAACCTTGACGCCAACCGACCGTCGGTTTGTCATCAAATTGCCCGACAACTTGCCCAATGCCTTTTTGAGGAGCCCAAAAATGGCCTACTGGCTGATGAAATCCGAGCCCGACGAACTCTCTATCAAAGGCCTGGAAAAGCTCGGCGAAGCGCGCTGGGATGGGGTACGCAACTATCAGGCGCGCAACTTCCTAAGAGCCATGGCCGTCGGCGATGAGTTTTTCTTCTATCACTCCAGCTGCCCCGAGCCGGGCATTGCCGGGATTGGGAAAATCATCGAGGCCGCTTATCCGGACCCCACCGCACTGGAGCCGGGAGGCCACTACTTCGACGCCAAGGCCAGCCCAGAGAAAAATCCCTGGAGTGCGATCAATGTGGCGCACGTTAAAACCTTTCCAAAGGTGCTGGGCCTGGGCTATCTGAAACAGCAAACCGCGCTCGCCGAGTTGCCACTGGTGCAAAAGGGCAGTCGGCTGTCCGTGATGCCGGTGACCGCCGAGCAATGGGCAGCGGTGCTCGCCCTGCACTGATAAAGCAGAACCCTGCGGTCACGCCTCTGGCGCATGCATCTGTGCGCCAAGCGCGTTAGGCTTGCGCTTCATTTGACCGGTATCAAGGGCCTTCGGGCGACATCGGTCAAACTAGGACGCTAATGCCGCAGGATGCAGCCATGTCAACGAACCACCACACACCCCGTCTTTTTGCCGTCGCACTGATCGCCTTGTTGTTGGGTGCCGGTGGCTTCGGTTATTGGCGATCCACCCAGGACCGCCTGCCCGAAGGCCTGAGCATGGGCAATGGCCGCCTGGAATCCACCGAAGTACAGATCGCCGCCAAGATCCCCGGGCGCCTGGCCGAAGTGCGGGTGGATGAAGGCGACAAGGTGCTCAAGGGCCAACTGCTGGCGCGCATGGACACTCGCACTCTTGAGGCCCAGCGCGCCCAGGCCGAGGCCGAAGTGCTGCGTGCCAAGGAAAACTTCGCGGCCGCCGAGGCCAATGTGCAGTTGCGCCAAAGCGAGCAGTTGCTGGCCAACCAGGAACTCAAGCGCACCCAGGAGCTGTACAAGCGCGGCTTCGCCAGCACGCAGTTGATCGACCAACAGCAAGCCCGCCAGAACACCGGCAATGCGGCGGTGATCGCAGCGCAAGCTCAGGTCAACTCAGTGAAGGCCTCCATCGGCGCCGCCCAGGCCCAAGTGGCCCAGCTCACCAGCGAAATCGATGACAGCAGCCTGCGCGCGCCCATCGACGGCATTATCCAACTGCGCCTGGCTGAACCCGGCGAAGTGCTCGGCGCGGGCGGCCGAGTTTTGCTGCTGATCGACCCCAACGATCAGTACATGAACCTCTACCTGCCCGCCTCCGTCACCGGCCGCCTGACCGTCGGCAGTGAAGCGCGTATTCTCCTCGACGCGCTGCCCCAACAACCGCTGCCCGCCAAGATCAGTTTTGTCGCCGCCAAATCGCAGTTCACCCCCAAGGAAGTGGAGACCCGCGATGAGCGCCAGAAACTGGTGTTCCGCGTCAAACTGCGCCTGACTCAACCCAGCGCCGTACCGCAAGCCAAACCGGGCATGCCCGGCGCCGGCTACGTGCGCACGGCTGACATCGCCTGGCCGGCCAATCTGCAATGACCGGCTTGGCACTGCACGCCACGGGGATCAACCACCGCTACGGCAAGCAACAGGCACTGGTCGACATCGCCTTCAGCCTGCCGGCCGGTACCCGCTGTGGGTTGATCGGCCCGGATGGCGCGGGTAAATCGAGCCTGCTGGGTTTGATCGCCGGGGTTAAAAAGCTTCAGGTCGGTCAACTGGAGGTGCTCGGCGGCTCCATCGAAAACCGCCGTCACCGCAACAGCCTGTATCCGCGCATTGCCTTCATGCCGCAGGGGCTGGGCGGCAACCTGTACCCCGAACTGTCCATCAGCGAGAACATCCGCTTTTTCGCCACGCTATTTGGCCTGTCGAAAGCGGACTGCGACCAGCGTATGCACAATCTGCTGCTGGCCACCGACCTCGCGCGGTTTGCCGAGCGCCCCGCGGGCAAGCTCTCCGGCGGGATGAAGCAGAAACTCGGCCTGTGCTGCGCGCTGATCCACGACCCGGACCTGTTGATCCTTGACGAACCGACCACCGGCATCGACCCGCTGTCGCGTCGACGGTTCTGGGAACTGGTCGAAACCGTACGCCGCGAGCGGCCGCAACTGACACTGCTGGTGGCCACGGCCTACATGGAAGAAGCCGAGCAATTCGAACATTGCTTGATGCTCGACCGCGGCAAACTGATCGCCGACGGCCTCAGCAGCGAGCTGGCAACAGCAACACCCAGCGGCAAACTGGACGAAGCCTTCACCCACTTCCAAGGCGACAGTGCCCACAACAGCCAACCGCTGGTGATCCCGCCACGCGAAGGCGGCAACACCGATATCGCCATCGAAGCCCACGATCTGACCCTGCGCTTTGGTGATTTCACGGCGGTGAACAAGGTCAGCTTTGCCATCGGCCGGGGCGAGATTTTCGGTTTCCTCGGCTCCAATGGCTGCGGCAAGACCACCACCATGAAAGTCCTCACCGGGTTAATGCCGGCCACCGAAGGCAACGCGATATTGCTGGGCAACCCGGTGAATGCCAAGGACCTGGCGACCCGCAAGCGCGTGGGCTTCATGTCGCAAAGTTTCTCGCTGTACGGCGAACTCAGCGTGCGCCAGAACCTGGTACTGCACGCGCAACTGTTTGATCTGCCCAAAGCCGACAGTGGCCCGCGTATCGACGAACTGATCCAACGCTTCGACCTCGGTGACATAGCCGAGCAACCGTCTGGAGAACTGCCCCTCGGCCTGCGCCAGCGCTTGTCATTGGCCGTGGCGGTGTTGCATCGCCCCGAAGTGCTGATCCTCGATGAACCCACCTCAGGCGTCGACCCGGCAGCGCGGGATGATTTCTGGCGGCTGCTGATCGAGCTGTCCCGCGAACAGGGCGTGACGATCTTCCTGTCCACCCACTTTATGAACGAGGCCCAGCGCTGCGACCGCATCTCCTTGATGCACGCGGGCAAGGTGCTGGCCTGCGACACACCGGACGCACTGCAACAGCAGTTCCACGGCGACACTCTGGAGGCCGCATTCGTCACCTGCCTGGAACAGGCCCAAGGCGAAGCCGAACCCTCCGTGCCGAGCAAAACCGTCAGCGAAACCAGCACACCGCCGATCAGCAAACGGGGTTTCAGCCTGTCCCGGTTATTGGCCGTAGCCAGCCGCGAAGGCAAAGAACTGCTGCGTGACAAAGTGCGCATGGCCTTCGCCCTGCTCGGGGCGATGTTCATGATGGTGATCTTCGGCTACGGGATTTCCCTGGACGTGGAAAAACTCGCCTTCGCCGTCTATGACCAGGACCAGACCCCACAGAGCCGTGCCTATCTGGAAGCCTTCCGCAGTTCGCGCTACTTCGCCGAGCAGTCGCCCATTCGCGACGCGAACGAACTGCACCGGCGCCTGCAACGCTCGGAAATCAAACTGGCCCTGGAGATTCCGCCCGGTTTTGGCCGCGACCTTTATGCCGGTCGCCAGCCCACGGTGGCCGCGTGGCTCGACGGCGGCATGCCGTTTCGCGCGGAAACCAGCCGCAACTATGTAGAAGCGGTGCACCAAGGCAACCTCCAGCAACTGGCCGAACTCAGCAGCCTGCCGCTGAACAACAGCGTCGCCGCCAAGCTGGAAACCCGCTTTCGCTATAACCAAGACGTCGTCAGTGTGAATGCTATCGGCCCAGGCGTGATGGCGCTGATCCTGGCATTTATTCCGGCGATGCTCACCGCGCTGGGCATCGTGCGGGAAAAAGAGCTGGGCTCGATCACCAACTTCTACGCCACACCCCTGACTCGCCTGGAATTCCTGCTGGGCAAACAGGCGCCGTATCTGGCCGTGAGCCTGGTCAACCTGGCGCTGCTGGTGGCGATGAACCGCTGGCTGTTCGGCGTGCCGTTCAAGGGCAGCGGCCTGACGCTGGCATTCGGCGGGCTGTTGTACGTGCTGGCCACCACCAGCATGGGCTTGCTGATTTCCGCGTTCACCCGTACCCAGATCGCCGCGATCCTCGGCACCATGATCATCACCAGCCTGCCGACCATCCAGTTCTCCGGGCTGATCGTGCCGCGTTCGTCCCTGGAAGGTGCCGCCGCACTGATGGGTATGCTGTTTCCGGCCGGGCACTTTTTGGATATCGCGGTGGGTACCTTTACCAAGGCTCTGGACCTGCGCCAGTTGTGGCCGCAATGCCTGGCGCTGTTCGGTTTCTTTGTCGGGTTCACCGGGCTGAGCCTGATCATGCTCAAGAAGCAGGAGGCCTGATGCACAAGCTCGCTCACATCCTGCGCCTGGGCATCAAGGAACTGACCAGCCTGCGCCACGACAGCGTGTTGCTGTTGTTTCTGTTCTACGCCTTCACCGTCGCCATCTACATGCCCGCCGCCGGTTCGGTGATTGGTGTTCACAACGCCAGCGTGGCCTTTGTCGATGAAGACCACAGCCCGCTGTCTCGGCAGATGGCCGAGGCGTTGCAGCCCCCCGAGTTTCAGCCGCCCGCGCCGCTGGCCTACGACCAGTTGGACAAGGTCATGGACAGCGGCGAGTACACCTTCGTGGTCAACGTGCCGGCGAACTTCCAGGCCGATCTGTTGGCCGGGCGCCAGCCGGGCGTGCAGGTGAACGTTGATGCGACAGCGATGAGCCAGGCGTTCATGGGCGCAGGCTATATCGGGCGGATTTTTCAGCGCGAGCTGCTGAGTTACAGCAGCCAAACCGACGCCGCCAGCAAGATGCCTGCCCGGCTGACGACCCGTGCCCTGTTCAATACCAACCTGGAAGGCGGCTGGTTTTTGGCGGTGATCCAGATCGTCAACAACATCACCATCCTCGCTATCGTGCTGACCGGCACCGCACTGCTGCGCGAGCGCGAGCACGGCACGCTCGACCATTTGCTGGTGCTGCCGCTGACCGCGCTGGAAATCATGCTGGCGAAAATCTGGAGCAACATGCTGGTGGTGGTGCTGTGTACCTGGCTGTCGCTGGAGCTGGTGGTCAAAGGTTTGCTCGGCGTGCCGTTGGCCGGGTCCTTGAGCCTGTTCTTGTTTGTGACGGCGCTTTACCTGTTTGCCAGCACCGCGTTGGGGATCTTCCTCGCCACCCTCGCCCGCTCGACGCCGCAATTCGGCTTGCTGGCGATCCCGGTGATTATCCCGATGCTGTTGCTCTCCGGCGGCAGCACGCCGCTGGACAGCATGCCCGAGTGGTTGCAGTGGGTGATGCAGGGCTCGCCGTCGACGCACTTTGTGAGTTTGAGCGCGGCGATTTTGTTTCGGGATGCGGGCGTGGGTGTGGTGTGGCCGGATTTGCTGGCGTTGGCAGGGATTGGCTTGGTGTTTTTTGCGGTGGCGCTGGCCAGGTTCAGGAAAAGTCTCGCCTCCTGACATGACCGGCGTAGCAGCTGTCGAGCTTTAGCGAGGCTGCATCGGCCGCGGTACGGTCTTGAACCGAGTTGCGCCCGACGCAGCCTCGCTAAAGCTCGACAGCTGCTACGAGTGGTTTAGGGTCTCAGTGGACTACTGGATGATGAGGTTGTTGAACAACAGATCTTCCACCACCGGCTTGCCGGTCTCGTCATTCATCACTTGCTGAGTCTGCTTCAAGGCTTCCTGTCGCAGTTTTTCTTTGCCTTCGACAGTACTCATGGCCTCGTTGGTCTGCTGGGTAAACAGCGCCACCAACTGGTTACGGATCAGCGGATCGTTGGCTTTGACCGCAGCGGCGGCTTCAGGCCCCGTTACGCGCAGGGCGATGTCGGCTTTGAATACCTTGAGCTTCGCCGTGCCATCCAGACCGTAGTTACCCACGAATGGCGGGGTCAGGCTGATATAGCTGACCTTCGGCGCCTCGCCTTCTTTCGCTTCTTCGGCCTGGGCTGCCATCGGCAAGGTCAGGGCCAGCATCAACAGGATCCACGCTTTCACAGTTCATTCCTCGAATTCGATTGCCGGGTAGCATAACGCTAGCAAGGCTGAGCACAAGCTTATGGCGACTTATCAGGCCCGGGCATGCTCGTTGACCCACGGGCGTACCCTCCTACACTTATCGGCCACGACGCCAAAAGGAATAGTCCGATGAAAGCTGTGCTGTGCAAAGCCTTCGGCCCCGCCGAAACCCTGGTGCTGGAAGAGATCGCCAGCCCGGAGATCAAGAAAAACGAAATTCTGCTGGACGTGCACGCAGCCGGGGTCAACTTCCCGGACACCCTGATCATCGAGGGCAAATACCAGTTCAAGCCGCCCTTTCCGTTTTCACCGGGTGGCGAGGCGGCGGGCGTGGTCAGTGAAGTGGGCGAAAAGGTCAGCCATCTTAAGGTTGGCGACCGGGTGATGGCGCTGACGGGCTGGGGCAGCTTTGCCGAGCAGGTCGCGGTGCCGGGCTACAACGTGCTGCCGATCCCGCCGAGCATGGATTTCAACACGGCCGCCGCGTTCAGCATGACTTACGGCACTTCCATGCATGCCCTGAAACAACGGGCCAACCTGCAACCCGGTGAAACCCTGCTGGTACTCGGCGCTTCCGGTGGCGTGGGCCTGGCTGCCGTGGAAATCGGCAAAGCCATGGGCGCCCGAGTGATCGCCGCTGCCAGCAGCGCCGACAAGCTCGCTGTGGCCAAGGCAGCCGGCGCCGATGAGTTGATCAACTACAGCGAAGCCAGCCTCAAGGAGGAAATCAAACGCCTGACCGACGGCAATGGTGTCGATGTGATCTACGACCCCGTGGGCGGCGATCTGTTTGACCAGGCCATCCGTGGCATCGCCTGGGGCGGCCGCCTGCTGGTGGTGGGCTTCGCCAGCGGGCGCATTCCCGAGCTGCCGGTCAACCTGGCCCTGCTCAAGGGCGCGGCGGTGGTCGGGGTGTTCTGGGGTTCGTTTGCCCAGCGCCAGCCGCAGGACAATGCGGCGAACTTCCAACAGTTGTTCACTTGGTATGCCGAGGGCAAGTTGAAGCCGCTGGTGTCGCAGGTTTACCCGCTGGAACAGGCCGCCCAGGCGATCAATGATCTGGGCCAGCGTAAAGCCGTCGGCAAGGTGGTGGTTCAACTACGCTGACCGTTGTTTCATTTTGCCCACGCAGGGCCTTGGCGCATGATCGCGCCAAGGCACTCAATTAAAGGCAGGAAGGGTCATGGTTACACGGTTGCGTACGCTGTTGCTGGGGGTATTGATGGTGCTGTCGGCACAAGCCTTCGCCCACAAAAAGGACGAAGCCCTCGGCCTGAGCAATGTCACGGTACTGATCGTGCGCCATGCCGAGAAACCCGACCAAGGGCCGCTACTCAACGCTCGCGGCGAACAGCGCGCAGCGGCGTATGCCAGTTATTTCGACCCGTTGCAGTTAAACGGCATCTCCATAGTCCCTCAGCGGCTGATTGCTACCCGTGACAGCAAGGACAGCGCCCGACCGCGCCTGACCCTGACACCGCTGGCCCAACGCCTCCAATTACCGATCGAACAGCCCTACGCCGACGATGAAGTCGACAAGTTGGTCAAGTCCCTGCGCAAGTCCAACCAGGTGAAAACCGTATTGATTGCCTGGCACCACGGGCATATCGACAAGTTGATCGCCGCGTTTGGCGGGGATGGCCCGGCGCTGACCGGCATGAAGAAGTGGCCGGAAAGCGTGTATGACTGGTTGATCGTGCTGCGCTTCGATGACCAGGGCCAATTGATCGAATCCCGCAGCCAGAAAGTCCAGGAGCACTTGCTCCCCGGCGATATCGCGTCGAATACCCCGTAGCCATTACCCGCGACCTAAAACGCCCTCGAATTACCCCTAAGCGACATGTTCGTAAAAGAACATGCAATTGCTCTCATTTCCTGTGCTCGCAGATAAGAGGCGGTGCTATTTTCGGTAACGAAACTGTAACATTCGCATCCGCAGTCAAAACAAGAAATTTGGAGCTCTTGAATGTTTGCTTTCTTTCGACCTGCCGCACACCAGGCGCCCCTGCCTGAAGAAAAAATAGACAGCACTTACCGACGACTGCGCTGGCAGATCTTCGCCGGTATTTTCTTCGGTTATGCCGGGTACTACCTACTGCGCAAAAATTTCTCCCTGGCCATGCCCTACCTGATCGACGAGGGTTACACCCGTGGTGAACTGGGCCTGGCGATGTCGGCGATCGCGATCGCCTACGGCTTGTCCAAGTTTTTGATGGGCCTGGTGTCCGACCGCTCCAACCCGCGCTACTTCCTACCCTTCGGCCTGCTGATATCGGCTGGGGTGATGTTCATTTTCGGTTTCGCACCTTGGGCAACGTCCAGCGTGACCATGATGTTCATTTTGCTGTTCATCAACGGCTGGGCCCAAGGCATGGGCTGGCCGCCGAGCGGGCGGACCATGGTGCACTGGTGGTCGCAGAAAGAACGCGGCGGCGTGGTGTCGGTATGGAACGTGGCGCATAACGTCGGCGGCGGCCTGATCGGCCCGCTCTTCCTGCTGGGAATGGCCTGGTTCAACGACTGGCACGCAGCGTTCTACGTGCCGGCGACCGTGGCCTTGGCGGTGGCGGCGTTTGCCTTCATCACCATGCGCGACACCCCCCAGTCGGTGGGCCTGCCACCGATCGAGCAATACAAGAACGATTACCCGGAAGGCTACAACGCCAGCCACGAAGACGAATTCAGCGCCAAGGAAATCTTCGTAAAGTACGTGCTGCGCAACAAAATGCTGTGGTACATCGCCTTCGCCAACGTCTTCGTCTACCTGCTGCGCTACGGCGTATTGGACTGGGCGCCGACTTACCTCAAGGAAGCCAAGCACTTCGACGTGGATAAAACCTCGTGGGCGTACTTCTTCTACGAGTGGGCAGGTATTCCGGGCACGCTGCTGTGCGGCTGGATGTCGGACAAGATCTTCCGTGGCAACCGAGGCCTGACCGGCATCGTGTTCATGGCCTTGGTCACCGTGGCGACCTTGGTGTATTGGCTCAACCCACCAGGCAACCCGATGGTCGACATGATCGCGCTATTCTCCATCGGCTTCCTGATCTACGGCCCGGTGATGCTGATCGGCCTGCAGGCGCTGGAACTGGCACCGAAAAAAGCCGCCGGCACCGCGGCGGGCTTCACGGGCTTGTTCGGTTACCTGGGTGGTTCGGTGGCAGCGAGTGCGGCCATGGGCTACACCGTTGACCACTTCGGCTGGGATGGTGGATTTGTGTTGCTGGTTGGCGCGTGCCTGTTGGCGATCGCATTCCTGATCCCAACGCTGTGGCATACCAACAGCGTCAGCTCAGCGCGTTAATCGCTGCCTGAACAATCCTTGGTACAACGCTTGAGCCGCGCCTCCAGGTTTTTATCTGGCATGGCGTGGCTACGCAGGGCGTTAACGGTCTGCTCGACATAATCGCGCGTGGTGCCGTAACGCCCGCAAGCACTTTCCAGTACGTGGTTCAGTACTTCATCGGGCAAATTGCCGGCGTAGCTTGGCAAATGCCGCTCCAGTACAAACCCTAACGCCTGCACCTGACTGCCATCTTCCAGACGGCAGCTGAGCCAGTGTGGCCGGTAGGACGGATATGGCATCTCGCGGCGCCACAATGCGTAAAGCGAGGCTTCCAGCTGATCTTCCGGCAAACGGTAGGCAAACCCGCTGCAAGAGCCGCCACGATCCAGACCAAATACCAAACCCGGCAACTCCGGCGTACCCCGATGCTCGTGAGACCACAGGTACAGGCCCCGGTGATAACCGTGGACCCGTGCCCGCACCCGCTCGGTCGACGAGCATTCAGGGCGCCAGATCAGTGAGCCATAAGCGAATAGCCAGACCGGCCCACCCTTATGCCGACTCATGGTGGCCTGCATCGAGCTCATCAACTGTTCGTGAGTGAGTTGCGGCCCAAGATCGAGCCGCGGAGGGTAAGCCAATTGCAAAAGATCGGATTCAATAACGGTCATGGCGGATCGCTTAGGTCTCCTTTTTTGAAAATAAAGAGCTACTACCAGTTATAGGCGACTTTACCGTAATAGAACGCGCCGCTGTAACCGTACGGCGAAAAAGTGCTATAGGCGAGGTTGCCGCCACTGCTGGCAAATGCATTGACCTTTTCCGGGTATTTGTCGGTGATGTTGTCGCCACCCAGGGTGAAGGTCCAGTTCTTCAGCTTGTAGTCCGCCGACAAGTCCAGCACCCAGGCAGCCTTGAAGGTCTGATCGTTGATCTTGTCCGCCTGGTAACTGGTGAACTCACCATAGCGCACCAGGTTGCTGTGCAGCGCCCAATTGCCGAAGGTGAAATCGTTACCCAGGCTCAGTTTGTGCTGCGGCGTGGTGTCGCCCAGCAAACCGATACGCTCGCGACGGTCCACCCGCACCAGATTCGCGCCCAAGCTATCCAGAATGGCCGGGTTGGCCTTCACATCCGTCACCTTGGTGTGGTTGTAGTTGTAGCCCACCGTGCTGTTCCAACGGATGCCGTTATCGAACTGGTAGCGATAGTTGGCCACCAGGTCGACACCGTCGGTGCTGGTGTCGGTGGCGTTGGTGAAGTAACGGGCGGTGGTGTAGTTGATGTTGCCGACACCATTGGCTTGCAGATAAGCCACCGTTGCCGGGTTGAGATTGAGGTTGGAGGACAGGCTGATGCGGTCGCGGATGTCGATGCGATAAACGTCGAGCGTCACGGTCAGGTCATCAGCAGGCTCCAGTACCAGTCCAAGGCTGTAGTTGCGCGACTTTTCGGCTTTCAGGTCCTCGGCGCCGAGCAAGCGGGCTACCTTGCTGTTAGCCGGGAAGGTGCCGGCCTCCTGAATGGTGCTGCCGATCAACTGCGACGAGGTATAGGCAAAGTTTTGCTGGGCCAATGATGGCGCGCGGAAACCGTTGGAAATGCTGCCGCGCAAGGCCACTTGCGGGGTGAAGTCGTAACGGGCCGACAGCGAACCGCTGACGTTGGAGCCGAAGTCGCTGTAGTCCTCATGTCGCACGGCCGCCGAGGCGCTGAGTTTTTCGGTGAAATTGGTTTCCAGGTCCAGGTACTGGGCCCAGTTGTGGCGCGAGCTGCTGCCGGCGTCGGCATCCCGGAAACCACCAAGGCCCGAGCTGCCGGTCTGGTAGTAGGACGCTGGTTCACCCGCTTCAATTTCATAGCCCTGGTGCAGGTATTCGCCACCGAAGGCCACGGAAACCGGGTATGGCAGGAAGCCCACATCGAATTCGCGGGACAGGTCCAGGCTGACTTGCTTCTGGTCGTTACTCAGCGTGCCGTTGTCGAATTTGCGCGGCGTGGCCAGGCCGAGGGAGGTGTTGATGGTTTCGGTGCTCAACGCGTACTGGTTCTTGCCGTAGTTGGCCGACAGATCGTAGTGCCAGTCATAGGCCAGCAAGCCGCGCAAACCCACCACCAGCGAGGTGTCTTCGAGGTCGCCCTTGATCAGCGGCAGGTAGCCGTTAGGGTTGAGCGCCCGGATGTTGTTGGACGCATTGCTCGCCCGGTAGAACGCCGCTGTCTCGCCGCGCCGCTTGCTGTAGCCGCCGAAGGAGTAGAGCTCAGCAGCATCGTTGAAGGAATATTCGGAGTTGAACTGGAATTTGCCTTCATTGGTAGCCGGCTCGCCTTGACGGAAAACGCGCTGGCCATAGGTGGTGGAGCCTACGCTGGCGGGGCGAAAATCATCCCCGGCGCGGTTGGTGTAATCGTTATCGGCGCCTTCGCCCGACAGGTTGATAAAGCCATTGTCGCCCAGCGCGAAGCCAGTATTGCCAGCCACCGTGCGCTGTATACCGTCACCCTTTTTGTACTCGCCAAACTTGGTGGAGATCGAGCCGCCATGGTCATCGTGCTTGAGGATCACGTTGATCACCCCGGCAATCGCATCGGAACCGTAGCGTGCGGACGCACCATCGCGCAGCACTTCTATATGGTCCACTGCCGACAGCGGGATCGCATTCAGGTCTGCCGGTGCCGAGCCACGCCCCACGGCACCGCCGAGGTTGACGAAGGCACTGGTGTGGCGGCGTTTACCGTTGACCAGCACCAACACCTGATCCGGCGACAAGCCACGTAACTGCGCAGGCCGCACCAATTCGGCGCCATCCACCAGGCTTGGGCGCGGGAAGTTGATCGACGGAATCAGGCGCGCCAACACCGCCCCCAGCTCATCGGAGCCGTTGCTGCGCAGGGTATCGCCGGAAATCACATCGATGGGCGACAGCGAAGCACTGGCGGTACGCTCTTGGGCGCGGGTGCCGGTGACGATCACAGTGTCGAGCTTTGGTGCGTCGGCTGCGGCTGTTTCGGCCGCCAAGACGGGATTGAATCCAACAGCGGTCAGCAAATTGGCCGACAAAATCGCTGTGTACAGCACGTGTTTCTTGTAGCTCCCCATACCGCTCCCCTTGGAATCAAAAATCAGAACTTCAATGCTCTGAGTTCATAAGATCGATCCGGCTGGCGGGCGGTGGCGGTCAGTTATTGGTTATTGGCAAATAGTCGGTAGTCCGTTGAGATATAGCTTAAAGATATTTATGTAACAAATTAAATACCTTTAAGGAATAAGCGAAAGCATAAGCCCGACGCCCCATCCGTCAGGATTTGCAGCAGCAATCCCGGTACTTTCAGCCCCGGTTCAGCCTGTGCGTGTACCGAGCCGTCAAAATAGCGCACATCACGACCCACCTAGCCGCCCACCAAACCGACTATCGAGGTCGCACCCATGAAGAAATTTCGATTGCCTGGCCTGTTGTTCCTGGCCCAAGCCACCACCGCACTGGCCGCCGAAGCGCCGCCGGCCAATGACGACAAAGGTTTTTGGTACGCCCAGACCAGCGTTTACACGCGACACTTTTCACCGGACCCAAAGCACAACAACAACCAGGACCTGATCAACCTGGAACGCAATGAAGCGTCAGGCTTTGTGTATGGCGGGGCTACATTTCGCAACTCGTTCAGCCAGCGCTCGTACTACGCCTACGCGGGCAAGCGCTATGACATGACCGACTATCCGGTGTATTTGAAACTCACGGGCGGGGTGATCCAGGGTTATCGCGGCAAGTACCGCGACAAGATCCCGTTGAACCGTTTCGGCATTGCGCCGGTGATCATTCCGTCCGTGGGTGTCCACTTCGGGCCAGTGGCGGCGGAAGTGGTGTTGCTGGGGTTCAATGCGGCGATGATCACGACCGGCGTACGCTTTTAGGGGCGAGGCGCGTAGGCGAACACATCGGCGCGCATCTGGTGCGCGTCCATACCGGCGTCGACCAGTGCATCCAAGGTGCCATAAATCATCGCCGGTGAACCACTGGCGTAAACGTGCACGGCCCTGAGGTCGGTGATGTCTTCACACACTGCCTCATGCAGCAGCCCACATCGCCCTTCCCAACCACAGAGGTCACTGACGACTTTGTGCAGGAACAGGTTGGGCAGTTGCAACCACTGCTCCCAGTGTTCGATCTCGTAGAAATCTTCCGGACGGCGCACGCCCCAGTACAAGTGCACCGGGTGCTTGAAGCCGGAGGCGCGGCAATGCTCAATCAGGCTGTGCATCTGTGCCATGCCGGTGCCGGCGGCGATCAGTACCAACGGCCCATCCGGCAGTTCGGCCAGGTGGGTGTCACCAAACGGCAGCTCGATGCGAGCCATCTGGTTGCGTTGCAGTTGGTCCAGCAGGTTACGGGCGCTGTCCTCGCGGACCAGCACATGCAACTCCAACTCACGCCCGGCGTGGGGCGCCGAAGCCAGGGAGAACGCCGACTTCTCGCCATTCTCCCGTTCGATCATCAGGTACTGCCCAGCGTGGTAGCGCACCGCCTTACCGGCCGGGGCCCGCAGGCGCACACGCCACACATCGCCGCCGACTTCCACGCACTCACTCAATTGGCACGACAACTTGCGCAACGGCAACTCTCCCGGCGCCAACACGCCATCCCACAACACAATGCAGTCCTCCAGCGGCTCGGCGATGCAGGTGTAAAACTCACCATGGTCGCGCACCTCACCGGCTTGCTGCACCCGCCCCTCTACCAGCAACGCCGCACAGACATGGCACACACCGTTGCGACAGGCCTGAGGGCACTCGTAGCCCAGGCGGCGCGCACCTTCGAGGATTCGCTCGCCAGGGACGAGTTCCAGTACCGCGCCGGAAGGTTGCAGGGTTACACGCATCAATCTATTCCCAATTCTTTCCAAATTGCATCGACACGAGCAGTCACGGCTTCATCCTTGACGATCACCCGACCCCACTCCCGAGTGGTTTCACCCGGCCATTTATGGGTGGCATCCAGGCCCATCTTCGAGCCCAGGCCCGACACCGGCGAGGCGAAGTCGAGGTAATCGATCGGCGTATTGTCGATCATCACCGTGTCGCGCTTGGGGTCCATGCGCGTGGTGATGGCCCAGATCACGTCGTTCCAGTCCCGGGCATTGATGTCGTCGTCGGTGACGATAACGAACTTGGTGTACATGAACTGTCGCAAAAACGACCACACACCGAGCATTACCCGCTTGGCGTGGCCTGGATACGACTTCTTCATGGTCACGATAGCCATGCGGTACGAGCAGCCTTCCGGCGGCAGGTAGAAGTCGGTGATTTCCGGGAACTGCTTTTGCAGGATCGGTACGAACACTTCGTTCAGCGCCACCCCCAGAATAGCTGGCTCATCCGGCGGACGACCGGTGTAGGTGCTGTGGTAGATCGGCTTGATCCGGTGGGTGATGCGCTCGACGGTGAACACCGGGAAGCTGTCGACTTCGTTGTAGTAGCCGGTGTGGTCGCCGTAAGGGCCTTCATCGGCCATCTCGCCCGGATGAATCACGCCTTCCAGGATGATTTCAGCGGTGGCCGGCACTTGCAGATCGTTGCCACGGCACTTCACCAGCTCGGTCCGGTTGCCACGCAACAGGCCGGCGAAAGCATATTCAGAGAGGCTGTCGGGCACAGGAGTGACAGCGCCGAGAATGGTCGCCGGGTCAGCACCCAGGGCGACAGAGACCGGGAACGGCTTGCCAGGGTGTTTTTCGCACCACTCACGGAAGTCCAGCGCGCCGCCACGGTGGCTCAGCCAGCGCATGATCACCTTGTTGCGGCCGATCACTTGCTGACGGTAGATACCGAGGTTCTGGCGATCCTTGTTCGGGCCTTTGGTGACAGTCAGCCCCCAAGTGATCAGCGGACCCACATCGCCGGGCCAGCAGGTCTGCACCGGAAGCATGGCCAGGTCGACGTCATCGCCTTCGATGACCACCTCCTGGCACACCGCGTCCTTGACCACCTTGGGTGCCATGGCAATGATCTTGCGGAAGATCGGCAGCTTCGACCAGGCATCCTTCAAGCCCTTGGGCGGCTCGGGCTCCTTGAGGAAGGCCAGCAGCTTGCCGATCTCGCGCAGCTCGCTGACCGACTCTGCGCCCATGCCAAAGGCCACACGGTCGGGCGTACCGAACAGGTTGCCAAGCACCGGGATATCAAAGCCGGTCGGGTTCTCGAACAGCAGCGCCGGGCCCTTGTTGCGCAGGGTACGGTCGCAAATCTCAGTCATTTCCAGCACCGGGGAAATCGGCACCTGGATACGTTTCAACTCTCCGCGCTGCTCAAGTTGCTGCACGAAATCCCGAAGATCCTTGAATTTCATTAACCATGCCACCCGTAAAATAGGCGTACATCCTACCTGCTCTGAGGGCGGCTGGCAGCTTATCGCGGTGCATTTGGCTGTGTGACGCGCTTAAAAAGCGGGCGAAAAAAAATGGCGCCCCTGAGGGCGCCATTTTTTCGGACCTGAAACGTCGTATTACTTACGCTTCATCGACAAGAAGAACTCGTCGTTGGTCTTGGTGGTTTTCAGCTTGTCGATCAAGAACTCGATGGCGGCAACTTCGTCCATCGGGTGCAGCAGCTTGCGCAGGATCCACATGCGCTGCAGTTCGTCGTCGGCAGTCAGCAACTCTTCGCGGCGAGTGCCGGAGCGGTTGATGTTGATGGCCGGGAACACACGCTTTTCAGCGATACGACGGTCCAGGGGCAGTTCCATGTTGCCGGTACCCTTGAACTCTTCGTAGATCACTTCGTCCATCTTCGAGCCGGTTTCAACCAGCGCGGTGGCGATAATGGTCAGCGAGCCGCCTTCTTCGATATTCCGCGCAGCGCCGAAGAAACGCTTTGGCTTCTCCAGGGCGTGGGCATCGACACCACCGGTGAGTACCTTGCCGGAGCTCGGGATCACGGTGTTGTAGGCACGGGCCAGACGGGTGATCGAGTCGAGCAGGATCACCACGTCTTTCTTGTGTTCGACCAGGCGCTTGGCCTTTTCGATCACCATTTCAGCAACCTGCACGTGGCGGGTTGGCGGCTCATCGAACGTCGAAGCAACCACTTCGCCGCGCACGGTGCGCTGCATTTCGGTTACTTCTTCCGGACGCTCATCGATCAACAATACGATCAGATGAACTTCTGGGTTGTTACGCGCGATGTTCGCTGCAATGTTCTGCAGCATGATGGTCTTACCGGCTTTCGGCGGTGCGACGATCAGGCCGCGCTGGCCTTTACCGATCGGGGCGCACAGGTCGATTACACGACCGGTCAAGTCTTCAGTGGAACCGTTACCGGCTTCCATCTTCATGCGCACGGTCGGGAACAGCGGGGTCAAGTTCTCAAAGAGAATCTTGTTTTTCGCGTTCTCTGGACGATCGAAGTTGATCGTGTCGACCTTGAGCAGGGCGAAATAACGCTCGCCTTCCTTTGGAGGACGGATCTTGCCAACGATGGTGTCACCGGTGCGCAAGTTGAAGCGACGGATCTGGCTCGGCGAGACGTAGATATCGTCTGGGCCGGCGAGATAGGAAGCGTCTGCAGAGCGGAGGAAGCCGAAGCCGTCCTGGAGAATCTCCAGCACGCCATCACCGGAGATTTCCTCGCCGCTTTTCGCGTGCTTTTTGAGCAGGGAGAAAATCACGTCCTGCTTGCGCGAACGGGCCATATTTTCTATGCCCATCTCTTCGGCCAATTGGAGCAGGTCGGTAATCGGCTTTTGCTTGAGTTCAGTCAGATTCATATAGGAATGACGTAATCATTTATGGAGGGGGGAAATTAAGCTTTGGGCTTAATGAGGCCGCGCCGCAGAGAAGGCGACAGGATCGCGTACTAATCGAAAAGGAATGCGTCGGCGACGGCTTGCAGGGGGCAGTGGAGAAACCAGTGCGGGGCCGAATGTACCACCTGAGTTTCGGAGCGTCTAGCCCTGTTTCACGAAAAAGCCCCGCTATTTGCGGGGCTTTTTTGACGACGCTTAGATGTTCGCGTCGAGGAAAGCTTGCAGCTGAGACTTCGACAGCGCGCCGACTTTAGTGGCCTCGACGTTGCCGTTCTTGAACAGCATCAGGGTCGGGATACCACGCACGCCGTGCTTGGCCGGGGTTTCCTGATTGTCGTCGATGTTCAGCTTGGCAATGGTCAGTTTACCTTCGTAGGTTGTTGCAATGTCGTCCAGAACAGGGGCGATCATTTTGCAAGGGCCACACCATTCAGCCCAGTAGTCAACCAGCACCGGGCCAGCAGCCTTGAGTACTTCGGCCTCAAAGGTCGCGTCGGTGACGTGCTTGATAAGATCGTTGCTCATGGATGTCTCCGGATTGTAAGCAAAAAAAACGTGGCCCATCATAGCCGCCCTTCCCCCGTTCAGGAAGCCGCCTCTGATTGAGTCTTGCTATGACGGTGCATGAGTTTGGGTATAGCCCAACTCACGGCGTAACGGGAGTCACAAAGGCTATGCCCGTGCGCAACGCCGCATTGCGCACGTGTTCCTGCATGGATTTCTGCGCCGCCGTACTGGCGCGCCGGGCCAGGGCACGCAGGATCTTGCGGTGCTCCTGCCAGGTCTCCATGGCCCGCTCCGGTCGGATGAACGGTAGCTTCTGACTCTCCAGGAACACCTCGGCGCTGGCACTCAGAATGCTCACCATCGCCTGGTTACCGCTGGCCAGCAGGATGCGCTGGTGGAATTCGAAGTCCAGCCGCGCGGCGGCTTCAAAATCGCCAGCCTTGAGTACCTTGCGCATCGCCTCGACATTGTCCTCCAGGCTGTCCAGCTCATCGATCGTCAGCGTCATCGCCGCCAACCCTGCTGCAAAGCCCTCAAGCGCATAGCGCAGCTGGAAGATATCCAGCGGCGTAGCCTGCGCTGCAAAGGGCCAGGCAAATGCAGGCGACTCCTGCGCCACCTGCACAAACACGCCTTTGCCTGGCTGCACGCTGACCACACCCAAGGCACTCAAGGACGACAATGCTTCGCGCAACGACGCCCGACTGACGCCCAATTGCACCGCCAGGTCGCGCTGGGATGGCAGTGCATCGCCCGCTGCGAAGCCCTGCTCCTTGATCAGTTTGCGGATGGCCTGCAGGGCCGCTTCCGGTACGGCTTGGGCGATGGAATTCATAAAAAGCTCGAGGCTCCAGACAACTGAGCGGCTAGTTGTAAAGCTATTCACGGCTGGCGGCAAGCCACGCCCCAAAGGCGCCCGCAGGGTTTTGTCGACGCTCGAAAAAGGTGCGAAAAGCCCAGCCACTGTTCAGACCAGTAAGACCACCTCAACTCAACAAATCCCGGGCTTGCAGACGATCAGAGCGGTGCTGGCATGGGCTGTGCACTGAGCAAATCCAGAAAATTCCTTCGCCCTTCTCGGAGAGTTGCCATGACCAAGCGCTGCAGCGCCCTGCTCACTGCCCTGTTTGCCAGCCTGATGCTGAGCCAGGCACCCGCCCAGGCCAACGGTCTGGACGATATCGTCGCCCGTGGCACCCTCAAGGTCGCCGTGCCTCAGGACTTCCCACCGTTCGGCTCGGTTGGCCCCGACATGAAGCCACGCGGACTGGATATCGACACGGCCAAGCTGCTGGCCGACCAGCTCAAGGTCAAGTTGGAGCTGACTCCGGTCAACAGCACCAACCGCATCCCGTTCCTCACCACCGGCAAGGTCGACTTGGTGATTTCCAGCCTGGGCAAGAATCCTGAGCGGGAAAAGGTCATCGATTTCTCCAAGGCCTACGCACCGTTCTACCTGGCGGTGTTCGGCCCGCCCGATGCAGCCATCAGCACCCTCGACGACCTCAAGGGCAAGACCATCAGCGTGACCCGCGGCGCCATCGAAGACATCGAACTGACCGCCGTAGCGCCCAAGGAAGCGACCATCAAGCGCTTCGAAGACAACAACTCGACCATCGCCGCCTATCTGGCCGGCCAGGTCGACCTGATCGCCAGCGGCAACGTGGTGATGGTGGCAATCAGCGAGCGCAGCCCAAAACGTGTGCCCGTGCTGAAAGTGAAGCTCAAGGACTCGCCAGTGTATGTGGGCGTGAACAAGAACGAGCCGGCGCTGCTGGAGAAGGTCAACCAGATCCTGGTGGCCGCCAAGGCTGACGGCAGCCTGGAAAAGAACGCGATGCAATGGCTTAAAGAGCCGCTGCCCGCAGATCTTTGAAGCAACGGAGCTGATTCATGGCGTATCAATTTGACTTTGTGCCGGTGCTGGCCAATACCGATTTGCTGTTGCGCGGCGCCCTGTTCACGCTTGAACTGACGGCCATCGGCGCGATCCTGGGGGTTGCCCTGGGCACCGTCGGCGCCGTAGTACGGGCGTGGAAGATCCAGCCGTTCGCCTGGTTTTTCGGCGTGTATGTCGAGTTGATCCGCAACACACCGTTCTTGGTGCAGTTGTTTTTCATCTTCTTCGGCCTGCCGTCCCTGGGGCTGAAAATCACCGAATGGCAAGCCGCCGTGCTGGCGATGGTGATCAACCTGGGGGCTTACTCCACCGAAATCATCCGCGCCGGCATCCAGGCCATTCCTCGCGGGCAACTGGAAGCGGCAGCGGCGCTGGCGATGACGCGCTTCGAAGCGTTCCGCCACGTGGTGCTGCTACCCGCTTTGGGCAAGGTGTGGCCGGCCCTGAGCAGCCAGATCATCATCGTGATGCTTGGCTCGGCGGTGTGTTCGCAGATCGCCACCGAAGAGCTGAGCTTTGCCGCCAACTTTATCCAGTCACGTAACTTTCGCGCATTTGAAACCTACGCCCTGACCACCCTGGTGTACCTGTGCATGGCGTTGATGATTCGCCAGTTGCTCAACTGGGTCGGCCGTCGCTACGTGATGAGGAACAGCCGATGAGTGATTTTTCCTTCTGGGACATCGTGCGCAACCTGCTCACCGGCCTGCAATGGACCCTGTTGTTGTCGCTGGTAGCGTTTGTCGGCGGTGGCCTGATCGGCTTGCTGGTGATGACGATGCGCATCAGCAGCAAAGCGTTCCCACGCAATATCGCGCGCACCTATATCGAACTGTTCCAAGGCACGCCGCTGCTGATGCAGCTATTCCTGGTGTTTTTCGGCATAGCCCTGCTGGGCATCGATATCTCGCCCTGGCTGGCAGCGGCGATTGCGCTGACGCTGTTTACCAGCGCCTACCTTGCCGAGATCTGGCGCGGCTGCGTCGACTCCATCGCCCACGGGCAGTGGGAAGCGTCGGCCAGCCTCGCCCTCAACCCGCTTGAACAATTGCGTTACGTGATCCTGCCCCAGGCGCTGCGAATTGCCGTGGCGCCCACCGTGGGTTTCTCGGTGCAGGTGGTCAAAGGCACCGCCGTGACCTCGATTATCGGCTTCACCGAATTGACCAAGACCGGCGGCATGCTCGCCAACGCCACCTTCGAGCCGTTCATGGTTTACGGCCTGGTGGCTCTTGGTTATTTCCTGCTCTGCTACCCCTTGTCCCTCAGTGCCCGCTACCTGGAAAGGAGACTGCATGCCTCTGCTTAGAATTTCTGCCCTGCATAAGTATTACGGCGATCACCACGTACTCAAGGGCATCGACCTGACGGTTGAAGAAGGCCAGGTGGTGGCAATCATTGGCCGCAGCGGCTCGGGCAAATCCACCCTGCTGCGCACCCTCAATGGGCTGGAGTCCATCAACGACGGCGTGATCGAAGTGGATGGCGAATACCTCGACGCCGCCCGCGCCGACCTGCGCAGCCTGCGGCAGAAAGTCGGCATGGTGTTCCAGCAATTCAACCTGTTCCCACACCTGACGGTGGGCGAAAACGTCATGCTTGCGCCGCAGGTGGTGCAAAAAGTGCCCAAAGCAAAAGCCGCACAGCTTGCCAAGCAGATGTTGGAGCGCGTTGGGCTGGGGGAAAAGTTCGACGCCTTTCCCGATCGCCTGTCCGGCGGCCAACAACAACGCGTAGCCATTGCACGTGCACTGGCCATGTCACCCAAGGTGCTGTTGTGTGACGAAATCACCTCAGCCCTGGACCCGGAACTGGTCAATGAAGTGCTCAGCGTGGTGCGTCAACTGGCCAAGGACGGTATGACCTTGATCATGGTGACCCACGAAATGCGCTTCGCCCGGGAAGTCGGGGACAAGCTGGTGTTCATGCATCAAGGCAAGGTGCATGAAGTGGGCGACCCCAAGACGTTGTTCGCCAACCCCAGAACACCCGAGTTCGCCAACTTTATTGGTTCGGTGGAACAGGCAGGCTGACCAGTTCGAAACTGCCCTGCCCTTCCAGTCGGGTTTCGCTGCGCACTTCCAAGGCCGCAGAGGGCAGCTCGGTGTCGATATCAACCTGGGCGGTCAATCGCCGGCCAACCACCGGCAACCCTGCCGCTCGCGCCACCAGGGTCTGACCGGGCAGCAACTGCCCGCTGGCAGGCTCTCCGGGTAAGTGTGTAGCCGCCCACTCGACGGCACGCCCATCCATTTGGGCATGTTTGAGGCTCAGGCGAAAACGCCCTTGGCGACCAAACCGAAACCCCTGCCCATCTGCTGAAACCCCGATAAAGCGCAACGCCATTGCCGCAGGCTCAGTGCAAAGAACGTTCACGTGCAACGCGCGAGTACCCAATGCCAGAGAAGCTCTTTCAACGGGGTCCTCCCTACGGATAACACCATAGTCAATGCGCGGCTGGCTCACCGACAACCGGCAGTTTTCAGCCCATGCGTCAGGCGCGGCGAGCACCGTGCAGAGCACCACCAAGGGCAGGCTTTTAAGCTTAACGGCCATGGCACACCGCCGACGTGGTTTCATAGAACTTGTCATTATCAGGCTGGGTCTCGGGGTGGATGCGCAGCAGGCAGGTAGAAGAATCCGGCAACGAAACCCGCAAGCTTTGCGACTCACTGACGTCATTCAGAAAAATCATGCCCTCACCCACCACGCTGGTCAGGAAGCGATCGCCCTTGCCGAATACCGAGGCACCTTGGGGTAAGGGCCGGCCTTGCTGATCATTCGCACTGATCAACATACGGCGCACTGTCACCACATCGAAATCCACGGTATTGAAGGAGCCACGGCCCGCAGCAAGCACCTGGGTGCCGTTTTTCAGGTCGACGCGCTTGGGCAAGGATTGGGTTTGCACTTCGACTCGGCTGTTGGTGTAAGCCGGCAAGCTTGCGATCACTGCTTGCCCGCTGAAATCGGTCCATACCGGGCCGTGTGGGGTCTCGACTTTTGCTGAGCCGATGCCCCCCACCGAGGCGATGCCAAACGTGTCCTGCACGGCATAAGGCGAAAATGTCAGCCCGCCTTGGTGAGCCACCACGCCGCCTTGCAACTGCCCCGTATAGCTGGTGCCCAGCGGGTCGCGACTGACACCCAGGCCGACCCGGGTATAACGCGGCAGCAGGTCCACATGCCCCCGAACCGATTGCTCCCGGGCACTGAGGTCGCGCTCGACACCCACCTCATAGTTCACATACTCATTCACCCGTTCACTGAGCGCTGTACCGGTGCGTGACTGGCCTCCACGACGGCTGATGTAACTGTTCACGCGACGATCACCCCCCAGGGGCACGCTGACCTGCAAGCGCAAGGAGAGGTCATCGTCCAAGGCCGTATCGCGCCGGCTGCCTGCCTGCGTGGCGTCACGGCGAGGCCGGGTACCACCCACCTGCGAGTCAGCGATCAACGCGACATCGGCGTAGCGCAGTGATGTGTTCCACGAGGCAAACACATGCTCGGCCGTTTGCCCGTCAAATTGAGAGCTGCGGGTATAACCCAGGGAGAACACGCCCAGCGTAGGATCGGCCCAGCTCATGCCCGCCGTGTACTGATTTTTGAAGCGCGAGCCCAGTTCATCGGCCCTGGACGACCGTCCCGCTTCAAGTACCTCGCGATAACCCTGGGTCTGGGTGGTCGCACTAAAGTTGACGTCGACATTGGCATACACCGGACTGCTCACGGACACGCTGCTGCGCGACCCGGACACTGCGTTTTTGCTGTCCCTGGACAGGTTTTGACGGGCCCCTACGGAAACTCGCTGGAAAAATACGCTGCTCAGGGTGCCACCTGCCGACCAGTATTCATCGGTGCCCAACAAGCCAAAGCCCGCAGACGAGTCGCGCCCCACCCCCCAAGTGCCGCTGCCCATTGCGACCATCGGTGACGGGCCGTCTTCGCCAGCATTTTTGCGCAGCTTGCCAACCGAAAAATAATAACCAGGCGCTGCCGGAACAGCCCCGGCGAAAGACGCCGCCGGCACCACAAAGCTGCGCCTTGCGCCACGCACATCGATCACGCTGACTTCAAGGTCACTGGTGCCATTGAGCAGAGGTAACCCCGTCAGCCGGAAGGGGCCTTCGGGTACCAGGGTGGTGTGGATCAACACGCCGGACTGACGCACCTCAACCCGTGACTGGCTCTGGGCAAGGCCTTCGACCACCGCATTGTTGCTACCCGCTGGCATGCGTGCCTGACCATCGGGGGAGAACTGCAGGCCGGACAGCTGGATGCCGCCAAACAGCGGGTTGTTGCTGGAAAGCTGGCCCACCTGGAAAGTCGATCGCAACGCGGCAATATCCCGCTGGGCATACGCGTACAGGTGCTCGGTACGAGCTTTGCCGTTGTCAGACACATAGAACTGACGGCTGCGAACAATCCAGTCTTCAAGGTTAAAGCCCGCCTCGGTGTAGGCCGACACAAACCGACTGGGCCCACTACGCGAGCGGCTGTCGAAACCCAACACGTCATAGTTGAACAACGCGGCCGTCCCGCCCGTGGAAAAACGCCCGGCCTCCCACTCGGGTTCACGCAATGACCCGGTCGGGACCACCAGCGCCACCTCATCAGTTCCCGGACGCAACCTCACCATCGTCGTCGGGAATGCGCCGAGGAAGTCATGGCAGGCCTGGTCTGGCGCGGCACCTTCCTGAATAATTCCTCCGGGTTTCACCAGCCCGGCTTTCTCCAGCAACCCAGGGGTGAAACACAACCGGCCCTGTTGGTCGAACCGCGCATCCACCAGCCCAAGCGGATTTCCATTGACCCGCAGCCCCACCACCTGGACGCCTTCGCGAAAGCGTGCCGCACTGCGAAAGTAATCGGAAACCTTCGGGTCAATACCATGGGTTGTGAGTGCGGCAAGATCGAAACCATCCCCAAGCTCCAGCGCAGATACCAGGCCGGGCAAACTCCATAGCGCCGTAAACCCCATGAGCAGCGAAGGCCTGCTGGGCCATAGAGACGCCACAAGGCTGTTACTCGACGGGGCTTTCATGAGTCGATCAACCCTCATCGGTATTGATCGGAGCGCGGTAGCTATCTACCGAAAACCCATAGACCGTGGCCGGCTGGATCTCGGCCTCAGCCACGTCGCTCAAGAGACCGTCGACCTTCGCCGCCAGCGCCTCACCCGGCAAGATGTAGGTACGCGGCAATGTGGCCAGGACTCCTTGCGGCAGCAACTGTACGTCCGGCGCCAGCCGCACAACATAGGCGCTGTCATTATGAACCGTAAGACGCTGCCCTACCTGCCTCCACTTCAGTAACTCCCAAGGCGTGTGGTGCCGAGGCAAGCCTTGTGGATGCAAGATCAGCGGCAAATTCTGGCGGAGGGTGATTCCGATGGTCGCGCCATCCGCAGAGCGCGCCTGGGGGATTCCCTCGAAAGACACGCGCTTGAGCCGTTGAGTCTTAAGCGGCTCTTTCAAAGTGCTGATGAAACGCACCAATTGCGTATCACCCGCCTCCACACGCGTGATGGGCGGTGTGACAATCAGTAGCGGCTCCAGGTCCTCGGGTACGTTTTCCACAACCGAATGAAGCAGCGCCGGCCCTGCATCGGTATTCTTGATGTTTATTGTGGCTTCGCCGTCTTCTTCATAGAGCACTACCACTGTTGTTTCCGGCTGCATACCGTCTGCCACGGCAACAGCGGCAAAAAACACACAAACACTTGCACTCCAAAACAACGCACTACTTATTATTGATAAACCACGCACTCAATATTCCCCGCAACCGATGAAGTTGACCATTGGCAGTCAAACGCCCACAGAAAAACAGCCAACAAGAAATAGTCAGTTTCTGGATTGGCTGTTTTCAGTTGTTTAGATGTAACTCAGTACCAGCGTGGCGCGCCCATCAATGGAAATATCTCGACTCAGGTCCAAGTCCTGAGCTCTGTTGATGACAGCCTTCACCGCAATTGTGCCCGTCAATTGGGTAATGGAAGCGGGTGTAAGGATGGTGCTATTGCGCCACGAGTACTGACTTGGCGATTGAGCAACTTTGCCATCACTGATCTGCCAGGCGCCCGCGCCTGTACGCATGATGGGGTACAACGCCACACCGGAAGACCGCAGGTCCCTGAGGGTAACCGAGTAGCCACCGGTTCTCCGATTCAACGCCGACCCCAAACCAAAGTTCTGCGCTTCGGTAAAGCCCGCACCCAGGATACCTGTGACCTTGCTGCCCGCCTGTAGATCGGTAAAGGTGATCCCGAACTTGGCCGGGGTGGCGCCGCAATTGACGACCAGGGAAGTGGTCCTCTCTTCGCGCGGGTTAAACGCCGCCTGGGACAATTCACCGGAACGAATCGTGCCGTAATCGATAATGCCACTACCCGCCAGACTAAGGTTACAGGCAGCGGGCGTAATCGTGCCCCTGACGACCAATTGGGCACTGGTAGTTGCCTGGGCACTCAGGGCCGAAGCCAGGCATACGACACCGAGGGTCAATCCAACAATATTCTTCATGTTTGTCCTGTCACTAAAAGTTATCAGGCGCTCTTTATTTGTGTCTTGGCGACTCCATCGCCCAATGCTTTATCTTCCGGGACATGCACAACTATAAATAAATAACACCCAGGCAAAATCGCCGAGTGACAGTCTGTCGCTTTGGCACTTCACTAAAGAATCAGACAACACGTCAGTCATTGTGGGAGTTGTAAAAATAAACAGTCGCCCTAACCCGGCGACAACGTAGTCCAGAACAAAGTAACGAAGAGAACATCGACTTCCGCACTGTAGGTGAATTCAGAAGCAGCCTTACAACAGTACATAGTTAAAACCGCCTACAGCATCAGCGGCGTTATTCACCGAAAGCTTACAAACCCACCCTACATTTCCCATAGGAATTCCCCACAGACAGCCTCAGGGAAATTACTGAAGCACAACGCGTTGGCGCCAGCGGTCGATCGTGGCACGATGGTCAGGTTATCGACCGAGACCCCCAAACCATGCCGCAATCCCAAGCCAAGAATCTGTCCCTGATCGCCGCCATCGACCTGGGCTCCAACAGCTTTCACATGGTCGTGGCCAAGGCCCAGAACGGCGAAATCCGCATCCTTGAGCGGCTCGGCGAGAAAGTACAACTGGCTGCCGGGATAGACGACGAGCGCCAGCTCAATGAAGAATCCATGCAGCGCGGGCTCGATTGCCTCAAGCGTTTCGCCCAATTGATCAACGGCATGCCCCTGGGCGCTGTGCGAATCGTCGGCACCAACGCCCTGCGTGAAGCACGCAACCGTGGCGAGTTCATCCGCCGCGCCGAGGAAATCCTCGGGCACCCAGTAGAAGTCATCTCCGGCCGTGAAGAAGCGCGCCTGATCTACCTGGGCGTGTCCCACACCCTCGCCGATACCCCAGGTAAACGCCTGGTAGCCGACATCGGCGGCGGCAGTACCGAATTCATCATCGGCCAGCGTTTCGAGCCTTTGCTGCGTGAAAGCCTGCAAATGGGTTGCGTCAGCTTCACCCAGCGCTATTTCAAGGACGGCAAAATCACCCCGGCACGCTATGCCCAGGCCTACACGGCAGCGCGCCTGGAGATCATGAGCATCGAGCATGCCCTGCATCGCCTGACCTGGGATGAAGCGATCGGCTCGTCCGGCACCATCCGCGCCATCGGCCTGGCCCTCAAGGCCGGCGGTCATGGCACCGGTGAGGTTAACGCCGAAGGCCTGGCGTGGCTCAAGCGCAAGCTATTCAAGCTGGGAGATGCGGAGAAAATCGACTTCGACGGCATCAAGCCCGACCGCCGCACCATCTTCCCGGCAGGCCTGGCGATTCTTGAAGCGATCTTCGACGCCCTCGAACTGCAGCGTATGGACCACTGCGACGGCGCTCTGCGCGAAGGCGTGCTCTATGACCTGCTGGGCCGCCATCACCACGAAGATGTGCGTGAGCGCACCCTCACCTCGTTGATGGAGCGTTATCACGTCGACCTGGAACAAGCGGCCCGCGTGGAGCGCAAAGCCCTGCATGCCTTTGATCAGGTGGCCGCGGATTGGGACCTGGAAGACGGCGTATGGCGTGAGCTGCTCGGCTGGGCGGCCAAGGTGCATGAAGTCGGCCTGGACATCGCCCACTACCATTACCACAAGCATGGTGCTTACCTGATCGAGCACTCGGACCTCGCCGGTTTTTCCCGCGAAGACCAACAGATGCTCGCCCTGCTGGTGCGTGGCCATCGCCGCAACATCCCCAAGGACAAGTTTGCCGAGTTCGGCGACGAAGGCATCAAACTGATTCGCCTGTGCGTGCTGCTGCGCTTTGCGATTCTGTTCCACCACATCCGTGGCACCCAGGAAATGCCCCAAGTGACCCTGCGCGCCCACGGCGACAGCCTGGACGTGGTGTTCCCGAAAGGCTGGCTCGATGAAAACCAACTGACCCAGGCGGACTTCGCCCAGGAAGCGGAGTGGCTGACGCGGGTGGGGTTCAACCTGAACTTGCGCTAATAACCCAAGAGGCCAGAGGGGCTGGTTGTGGCAAGCCCGCTCGCCACACAAGCCTGCTCCCACATGGGTTGGCGCAGGCTGCTAGTTCACCGAAAGAATCGGGCTGCCCAACTTCTCCAGCAACGTCGCCTGGGCACTGCGTGGGTTCTGGTTGCCGGTCGGCGTGTTGCGCACGTAGCGGCCATCCGACTGCAAGCTCCAGCTGTGGGTGTTATCGGTGAGATAACTTTCCAGCTCCTTCTTGACCCGCATGATCAGCTTCTTGCCTTCCACCGGGAAGCACGTCTCTACGCGCTTATCGAGGTTGCGCTCCATCCAGTCGGCACTGGAGAGGAACATTTGCTCTTCGCCGCCGTTGAGGAAGTAGAACACCCGCGTGTGCTCCAGGAAGCGGCCGATAATCGAGCGCACATGGATGTTATGCGAGACCCCGACAATGCCCGGGCGCAGGCAGCACATGCCACGCACCACCAAGTCGATACGCACGCCGGACTGGCTGGCCTTGTACAGCGCGCGGATGATCTTCGGATCGGTCAGCGAGTTGAACTTGGCAATGATGTGCGCCGGCTTGCCATCGAGGGCGAACTGGGTCTCGCGGGCAATCATGTCGAGCATGCCCTTCTTGAGCGTGAACGGCGCGTGCAGCAGCTTCTTCATGCGCAAGGTTTTGCCCATGCCGATCAACTGGCTGAACAACTTGCCGACGTCTTCGCACAAGGCGTCGTCGGACGTCAGCAGGCTGTAGTCGGTGTAGAGCTTGGCGTTGCCGGCGTGATAGTTGCCGGTGCCCAAGTGGGCGTAACGCACGATCTCGCCCGCCTCACGACGCAGAATCAGCATCATCTTGGCGTGGGTCTTGAAGCCGACCACGCCGTAGATCACCACCGCACCGGCCGCTTGCAGGCGGCTGGCCAGTTGCAGGTTGGATTCTTCGTCGAACCGCGCACGCAGCTCGATCACCGCGGTGACTTCCTTACCGTTACGCGCAGCATCTACCAAGGCATCGACGATTTCCGAGTTGGCGCCGGAACGGTACAGCGTCTGGCGTACGGCCAATACATGCGGATCCTTGGCGGCCTGGCGCAGCAGGTCGACCACCGGGGTGAAGGACTCGAACGGGTGCAGCAACAGGATGTCCTGCTTGCTCACCACGCTGAAAATGTTCTCGCTGTTTTGCAGCAGTTTCGGGATCTGCGGCGTGAACGGTGTGTATTGCAGCTCCGGATGGCTGTCCAGACCCGTGATGCTGAACAGACGCGTCAGGTTCACCGGGCCGTTGACCTGGTACAGCTCGGTCTCGCCCAGGTTGAACTGCTTGAGCAGGTAGTCCGACAGATGTTTCGGGCAGGTGTCGGCCACTTCCAGGCGCACCGCGTCTCCGTAGCGCCGCGAGAACAGCTCACCGCGCAGGGCACGGGCCAAGTCTTCGACGTCTTCGGAATCCAGCGCCAAGTCGGCGTTACGGGTCAGGCGGAACTGGTAGCAGCCTTTTACCTTCATGCCCTGGAACAGGTCATCGGCGTGCGCATGAATCATCGACGACAGGAATACATAGTTGTCGCCAGCGCCACCCACCTCTTCCGGTACCTTGATAATCCGTGGCAGCAAGCGCGGTGCCGGGATAATCGCCAAACCGGAGTCGCGACCAAAGGCGTCGATACCTTCCAGCTCAACGATAAAGTTCAGGCTCTTGTTCACCAGCAGCGGGAACGGGTGAGTTGGGTCGAGGCCGATCGGGGTGATGATCGGCGCGATCTCATCGCGGAAGTAACGGCGCACCCAGGTCTTGATCTTGGTGGTCCAGTGACGACGGCGAATGAAGCGGACCTGATGTTTTTCCAGTTCCGGCAGCAGGATGTCGTTGAGGATCGCGTATTGGCGGTCCACATGGCCGTGCACCAGTTCGCTGATGCGCGCCAGGGCCTGGTGCGGCTGCAGGCCATCGGCGCCGGCTTGTTCACGGGCAAAGGTGATTTGCTTCTTGAGGCCGGCGACGCGGATCTCGAAGAACTCGTCCAGGTTGCTGGAGAAGATCAGCAGGAACTTCAGCCGCTCCAGCAACGGGTAGGACTCATCCAGCGCCTGCTCCAGCACGCGGATGTTGAATTGCAGTTGTGACAGCTCGCGGTGGATGTACAGGCTGCTGTCATCCAGGTTGGTCACCGCGGCCACCGGGGCAGGCACCGGTGCCTCGGCCACCACGGCAGGCGATGCCGGCTCCAGCTCGGGCGGGGTCTCGGTGACGGGTTCAACCACCGGGTGAGCGTCTTTTACGGCAACTTCGGAGAGTCCTTCGGTATTCATCGAGTGTTCCTGTGAGGGCTATTGTTGCTCTCTAAGCAATTGGGCAGCGCGGACGGCGAAGTAGGTCAGAATGCCATCAGCGCCAGCACGTTTAAAGGCAGTCAGGGATTCGAGGATCACCCCTTCACTCAACCAACCATTCTGGATCGCGGCCATGTGCATGGCGTATTCACCGCTGACCTGATAGACAAAGGTCGGCACCTTGAATTCCTCTTTGACCCGGTAAAGGATGTCCAGGTACGGCATCCCAGGCTTGACCATCACCATGTCAGCGCCTTCGGCCAAGTCGGCCGCCACTTCGTGCAGGGCTTCATGGCTGTTGGCCGGGTCCATCTGGTACGAAGCCTTGTTGGCCTTGCCCAAGTTCAGGGCTGAGCCCACCGCATCGCGGAACGGGCCGTAATAGGCGCTGGCGTACTTGGCCGAGTAGGCCATGATCCGCACATTGACGTGGCCGGCCAGCTCCAGGGCTTCGCGAATCGCCTGGATGCGGCCGTCCATCATGTCCGAGGGCGCAACGACTTGAGCGCCTGCTGCTGCGTGGGACAACGCTTGCTTGACCAGCGCATCGACAGTGATGTCGTTCTCAACATAGCCTTCTTCGTCAAGAATGCCATCCTGCCCGTGGGTAGTGAACGGGTCCAGGGCCACGTCGGTGATCACACCCAGCTCCGGGAAACGCTCACGCAGGGCGCGAGTGGCGCGCTGGGCAATCCCTTCCGGGTTCCAGGCTTCGGCAGCGTCGAGGGATTTCAGTTCGGAGGGCGTGACGGGAAACAGCGCCAGGGCCGGAATCCCAAGCTCAACCCACTTCGCCGCTTCTTCAAGCAGCAGATCAATGGTCAAGCGCTCCACACCCGGCATCGACGCCACAGCTTCCCGCCGATTTTCACCGTCGAGCACAAACACCGGCAGGATCAGATCGTTCGTCGTCAGCACGTTTTCACGTACCAGACGGCGAGAAAAATCATCACGGCGGTTGCGGCGCAAACGGGTGGCGGGGAACAGGCGATTGGCAGGGGTAAAGCTCACGACAGACTCCTGAGCCCGCGTTGACGGGCGAGCGTTGCAGTTATAAGCGGCCATTATGACGAAGGAATGACAGTTGTGCTTATCGATGCGACCTGTAGTCGCATTCGTCGTTTATCCACGGATTGTTCACTTCGTGACACATCTCGATACTTTCATGAATGTCCACGAAGGCGTAGGCTGCGCGTTCATTTCGCCAGCACCCTAGACCATGCTTCAACAATTTCTGCATGACTTCGGCTACTTTGCCCTCTTCCTCGGCACGTTCTTCGAAGGCGAGACCATTCTGGTTCTCGCAGGCTTCCTGGCGTTCCGTGGGTACATGGATATCAACCTGGTGGTGGTCGTTGCCTTTTTCGGCAGCTACGCCGGCGACCAGCTGTGGTACTTCCTGGGGCGCAAGCACGGCCGCAAACTGTTGGCGCGCAAGCCGCGCTGGCAATTGATGGGCGACAAAGCACTCGAGCATATCCGCAAGCATCCGGATATCTGGGTGCTGAGCTTCCGCTTCGTTTATGGATTGCGCACGGTGATGCCCGTGGCGATCGGCCTGTCCGGCTACCCGCCGTTGCGCTACTTGATCCTCAACGGGATTGGCGCCGCGGTCTGGGCCGCTGCCTTGGGCGCTGCGGCATACCACTTCGGCGCGGTGCTGGAAGGCATGCTGGGCAGCGTCAAGAAGTACGAGCTGTGGGTACTGGGCGCACTGCTGTTGCTGGGCTTCGGCCTGTGGTTACGTCGCAGGATCAAGAATGCGCGCGCCACCCGCCTGGCATGCGCCGACGCAAAGGCTCGGCTCGCTGCCGAACCGAGCCCGGTAGACGCGCCTAAGACGCCAATCGAGTAAGCCGGCCTCTGCAGCAGTAGAGACCGATCACGCTGAGCAGGCTGTAACTGAACAGGCCCAGCCAGCCTAAACTGCTGGCCGGCCACAACCCGACCAGCGGTGCCAGCCACACCAGTGGCACATTCAGCCCCAGGCGCACCAGCTCAGCCTTCAGCGCCCACGGGCGGTTCTCCAGAGCCACGCCCAACGTAAACAACCCCAACGCCATCGCACTCCAGCCCAGGACCAGCGCCGCCGTGGGCAGCCCCTCGCCGAAATTCATCAAATAGCTGCCAAACCCCACATACGCTGCAAATTGCAGGGCGATGTAGAGCTGCTGACGCGCATCCAGCGGTACTTCAAATTTGCGGAACTGGCTCAGGTCCGGCTTGGCCATCGGGTATTTGGCCTTCACGTCCGCCGGACGCCAGCCGGTGCGCATGAACCAAATGCGCAGCTTGTCCCACCAGCTCTCCGTGCGCCGAGCATCATTCCACAGCTGTGCATAAAACTGCAGGTTGGCCCACAACGGGTTCCAACTGGCCAGAGGCGTAGTCACGCCAAAGATCACCGGTTCGTTGTCGTCTTCTTCCTGGAAGGAGCCGAACAGGCGATCCCAAATAATGAACACGCCGCCGTAGTTGCGATCCATGTAAAGAGCGTTCTGTGCATGGTGAGCCCGATGATTCGACGGCGTGACGAAGAACCATTCGAACCAGCCGAGCTTGGGCACGTGGCGCGTATGCACCCAGAATTGGTACAGCAGGTTCAGCGAGGCCACGCTGATAAACACCACCAACGGCACACCGAGCAAGGCCAGGGGCAAATAGAAAATCCAGCTCAACAGAAAGCCGGTGCTGGTCTGGCGCAGGGCCGTGGAGAGGTTGTAGTCCTCACTCTGGTGGTGCACCGAGTGCGCGGCCCAGAGAATGTTGCGCTCGTGGCCCATACGATGCAGCCAGTAGTAGCAAAAATCGTAGAACACAAAGGCAAACACCCAGGTCCACACACTGTGGGCCGACAGTTCGATCAGTGCCAGGTGCTTAAGGGCGAATGCGTAGGTCAGCAGCCCCACACCTTTGGTCAACAGCCCCGTGGTGGTAGACAGCACGCCGGTGCTGAGGCTGTTGATGGCATCCGCCACCCGATAGTTGCGCTCGCCGCGCCAGCGGTCGGCGAGTAGCTCGACCACGATCAAGGCAATAAAAAACGGTACCGCGTAAGGCACGAAGTCCATGGGCTAGTCCGATGTATTTTTGTTACATCAAGATTAGGTGTAGCGGCAGGAGATCCCATTGGCAACAGGTGACAAATTAGTAGACATTTAACGCCATGACCCCAGGAGAAATGCCCATGAGCAAAAAAATTGCAGTGATCCTTTCCGGCTGTGGCGTGTACGACGGCGCAGAGATCCACGAGAGCGTGATCACCTTGCTGCGCCTGGACCAGCGCGGCGCTCAGGTCCAATGTTTTGCGCCGGATATCGCGCAACTACACGTGATCAACCACCTCACCGGAGAAGAGATGCCCGAGTCGCGCAATGTGCTGGTGGAATCGGCGCGCATCGCCCGGGGTGAGGTGAAGGACATTCGCGAAGCCAACGCCGAAGACTTCGACGCACTGATCGTGCCCGGTGGGTTTGGCGCAGCGAAAAACCTGTCGAACTTTGCCGTGGAAGGCGCGGCTTGCAGCGTCAACCCGCAAGTACTGGAGTTGGCCGAAGCCTTTGCCGAAGCGGGCAAACCTGTGGGGTTGATCTGCATCTCGCCGGCATTGGCCGCGAAGATCTACGGCCCGGGCGTGACCTGTACCATCGGCAATGACGCCGACACTGCCGCCGCCCTGGACAAGATGGGCGCCACCCACCGCGAATGCACGGTGGAGGACATTGTCGAGGACAAGGCGCGCAAGCTGGTGAGCACGCCGGCCTACATGCTTGGCAAAAGCATCAGCGAAGTCGCGTCAGGCATCAACAAGCTTGTAGATCGGGTGTTGGAATTGACCCACACGAACGATTGATCAAGTAGCCGAACACTTAATGGTGGTGAGCGGACTTGCCCCGCTCACCACAGACTATGCCGCCACCCGGCGTTTCTCAGTCAGGCGACTGCGGCCATACAGCACCACAATCGCCAGAATGGCCACGGCCTGCGCACTCAGCGAGTACGCATCGGCGTGAATGCCCAGCCAGTCGAAGTCAAAGAACGCCACCGGCCGCGTGCCGAAGATGCCGGCTTCCTGCAACGCCTTCACGCCATGCCCGGCAAACACCACCGACAACGCACACAGCAGCGCCGCGTTGATGCCGAAGAACAATGCCAGCGGCAACTTCGCCGAACCCCGCAAGATCACCCACGCCAGGCCCACCAGCAGCACCAACGCCGTGGCGCCACCCGCCAGCACCGCGTTGTGCCCAGCCGGACCGGCTTGCAACCACAGGGTTTCGTAGAACAGGATCACTTCGAACAACTCGCGATACACCGAGAAGAACGCCAGCATCGCAAAGCCGAAGCGCCCACCGCCGCCCACCAGGCTGCTCTTGATGTAGTCCTGCCAGGCTGCCGCGTGGCGTCGGTCGTGCATCCACACGCCCAGCCACAGCACCATGACGCTGGCGAACAACGCCGTGCAGCCTTCAAGCAATTCGCGCTGGGCGCCGCTGACGTCAATCACATACGCCGCCAACGCCCAGGTCCCCAGGCCGGCCAACAACGCCAGACCCCAGCCGACGTTAACGCTGCGCACCGCCGATTGCTGGCCGGTGTTACGCAGAAACGCGAGGATCGCCGCCAGCACCAGAATCGCTTCCAGGCCTTCGCGCAACAGAATCAGCAAGCCGGAGATGTAGCTCAACGACCAGCTCAGGCCATCACTGCCGAGCAAGCCGGCGGATTCGGTGAGCTTGCCCTTGGCTACGTCCAGGCGCTGCTGCACTTGCTCGAGCGGCAGGCCGTCCTGCAACGACTGCCGGTAAGCCATCAGGGCTTTCTCGGTGTCTTTACGTACGTTGGCATCGACGTTGTCCAGAGAGCTTTCAACCAGCTCAAAGCCTTCCAGGTAAGCCGCTACCGACAGGTCATAAGCTTGCTCATGATCACCGTTGCGGAATGCGGCAAGGCTTTTGTCCAAAGTGGCGGCGGTGTAGTCGAGCAACTGCGCCGGGCCACGTTTGACCTGTGGCGGTTGGGCGCGCTGGGCGCGGAAGGTCACAACAGCGGCTGGGCCGTTTGCGGCGAGAACTTCATTAGGGGTCTGACGTGCCAGGTCGGCGAGGTTGAAAGACTGTTCGCCTTTGGCGGCGGCCGGGTCGGCTGTGAAGCCGGCGATGTAGGTCGCCAGGTCCCAGCGCTGGCGGTCATCCAACTGGTCGGCAAAGGACGGCATATCGGTACCTTCAACACCCAGGCCCAGGGTGTTGTAGATCGCGTAGAGGCTCAGGCGGTCCAGGCGTGCGGCATCGCGCAGGTTAGCGGGCGGCGGCGTCATGCCCGTGCCTGCTGGGCCATCACCGGCGCCGGCAGTGCCGTGACAAACCGAGCAATGCTGGGCGTAGAGCGGTGCGCCGCGCGTTGGGTCAGGCGTAATCGCCGGGGCCTGGCTGACTTCGTACGCCACTGCCAGCTTGGCGCCTAACTGACGAGCTTGATGTGCGACGGCTACGCCGTCTTCGTGGGCCGTCACCGCCGCCAGTAGTTCATCGACGCCTTTTACCAACGCGGCACGCTCGGGTTTTTCCGGTAATTGCGCAACCAAACCCTGCAAAACCCCCAGAAACTCCACCTGTTCGCGGTATTCCGACTCATCAACCACCTTGCCCGCTTCCACCGTGGGAGGGTAGTCAGCGCCAATGTAGTCCAGCAAATGCAGGGCTTGCGGGGCGCCCTCGGCGGTTGCTGCCAGCAGATTGAAGCTGCACGACATCAGGACCGGCAGGATCAGCCAGACCAGGAAACGAAAGGGGGCAATCATGAATGAATCTCAAAGGTAAATACGAAGTAACACATTGTTTAACGTTAAGGAGTTTGACTCAAGCCGTTAGTGATTTTGTGTTTGGAATACCGTCACAAATGATGGCACTCACGACCTTACGCGAAGCAAAAAGCCATTGTTTTGCCAGTAACGGCGCCTATAATGCCGCGCCCTGTTATTTCGAAAGGGAATTTATATCCTCGTTCTTATGAGGAATATGCACATCGCTTGATTACTTTCAGGGAAGACGTTTGCATGGCATTTCGCGCCTTAGCCCCGCTCACGCTCGCGGCGGTTACCTTGCTCTCCGGTTGCTCGATGTTTCGCAGCTACGACACCGAACTGCAAGCCACTAACCAGCAACTGGCCACCGGCAATGTCGACGGCGCCCTGACCCTGCTGGAAAAAAACAACACCGGCGAAGACAAAGACCTGCTCTATTTCTTTGAGAAAGGCGAGTTGCTACGGGCCAAGGGCGACCTCACCGGCAGCCAGACCGCCTGGCGCAGTGCCGATGTGCAAGTCTTCAGATGGGAAGAGTCGGTCAAGTTCGACAGCGAGAAATACCTGGCCCAATTCGGCAGCTTCCTGGTCAATGACAAAGTGCGTCGCTACGAAGGCTATGACTACGAAAAAGTCATGCTAACCACCCAGATGGCTCTGAATTTGCTGGCCCTGAATGACTTCGACGGCGCCCGCATCGAGATCAAGAAGACCCACGAGCGTGAAGCGGTGATCGCCGACCTGCGCGACAAGGAATACCTCAAGCGCGAAGACGAAGCCGAGCGCCAGGGCGTTAAAACCCAGATGAAGGACCTGCGCGGCTACCCGGTAGAAGCGCTGGACGCGCCGGAAGTGGTTGGCCTGAAGAACAGCTACCAGAGTGCGTTCAGCCACTACCTGGCAGGCTTTGTCTACGAAGCCATGGGTGAAAAAGACCTGGCCGCACCGGGTTATCGCAAAGCTGCCGAATTGCGCCCTAACACGCCGCTGCTGGAGCAGGCGTTGCTGGACCTGGATAAATCCAAGGTCGGCGCCGATGAAACTGACGTGCTGATCGTGGTCCAGAGTGGCCTGGCACCGGCCCGTGACTCAATTCGCCTGCCACTGCCGATCCCGATAGACGGCCACCTGGTGATCACGCCGCTGTCGTTCCCAGTGATCAAGGCCGATACGTCCACCGCCACCTTCGCCCAAATCGGCGTGGACGGTAAGCAACAGAACCTCACCGCCCTCAACAGCACCACCGCCATGTCCCGCCGCGCCCTGCGTGACGACATGCCGGGGATCATCTTGCGCACCACCGTGCGTGCGGTCAGCCGAGGCGTGGCGCAAAACAACCTGAACAAGACCAACCCCATGGCAGGCCTGGTGCTGGGCATCGCCTCGGCGGTGACCGAAGGCGCCGACACTCGCACCTGGCGCACCCTGCCGGACATGACCCAAGTAACGCGCCTGCGCCTCAAGCGCGGCGAGCATCAGGTCAGCCTGCCCAACGCCCTGGGCGGCACGCTGGTGACGGTCAAAGCCGACCAGCGCTACCAGGTGATCACCCTGCGCGTAGTCGGCAACCAAGTGTTCGCCGGCGGCTTGGCCGCCCATGTGGTGCCGAGCGCCGCAGGCCAGGCCATCGCCCTCAAACAACCTTAAAGGAGCACGCTATGCGTCATTTCATTCTCAGCGCCCTGGCGCTGATCCTGCTCGCCGGCTGCGCTACCCCGCCGCCACCCGAGCCCGGCAGCGCCGCCAGCAAAGTTGTGGTGATGGGCCAATTCAAGGGCATCGCCGTCGGGGCCATTCGTGTTGCCCGCGAGAACGGCTTCCTCACCGCCAAGGTGCAGTTGAGCAACACCACCAGCAGCAACCGGATGATGTACTACCGCTTTGCCTGGCTGGGCGCCGACGGCTTCCCGGTTGGCGATGAAGAAACCTGGAAAGTGCTGACCTTGTACGGCAACCAGGCGACCTTCCTGCCGGCCATCGCCAATTTGCCGCAGGCCGCGGACTTCCGTCTCGAAGTTAAAACCCCTTGAGCCGCCCCCTTCTTAAGCTCCAGAGAGATTTCCCCATGTTTGCACGCTTCTCGATGATCGCCGTAGTTGCCCTTCTGGCCAGCGGCTGCTCCAACACTTCGCCGGTACTCGGCGGCAAAAATATCAGCTACGGCGACACCAAGGCCGTGGAATTGGTGACCAACGAGTTCGGTTCCACCGACCTGCAAATGATCGCCGAAAGCATGACCCGCTCCCTGGCTCAGTCCGGCATCCTCCAGGGCCGCCCGGTGGTGCAGGTGTATGACGTGAAGAACAAGACCAGCGAGTACATCGACACCCGCGAGATCACCACGTCGATCAAGACCCAGTTGATGAAGACCGGCACCGCGCGCTTCGCCAGCGACAACACCGACATGCAGAGCCAGGTCGACCAGCTCAAGTTGCAGAACCAGAGCGGTCTGTACAAGAAATCCACCGTCAGCAAGACCGGCAACATGGTCGCCGCCAAGTACCGCCTGGAAGGCTCCATCAGCTCCATCGTCAAGCGCAGCTCGGACTACAAGGACGTGTTCTACAAGTTCAGCCTGCAGCTGATCGACGTCGAGAGCGGCCTGGCCGAATGGATGGACGAGAAAGAAATCCGCAAGACCACGGAGCGCTAAGCAATGCGTGCATGGATCGGCATGATCGGCCTGCTGTGCGCCTTTGGCGCCTCGGCCGCCCCGAAGATCGCGGTGACTGACCTGGCCTACGAGGCGCGGGTCGAGGAGTACATCCACAGGGTCGCCGCCAGTAACAACTTCCAGGCCAGCGCCTATAACGCCAGCGGCGCGTCGAGCTACAGCGAGTACGAGAGCCGCACCAGCTACATCGAACAGACCGAGCTGCGTAAGTTCAGCGGTGACATCAAGGGCGAGATCCTCAAGTCGCACCAGTTCCAATTGGTGCAGGGCACGCCTTACACCGCCGACGCCAAGGGTGATGTCTATGACGTGATCAAGCGCATCAAGGCCGGCAACTTCAAGGGTGCGGACTACGTGCTGTTCGGCACGCTGTCTGATATCGACTTCACCCAGGACATCAACGCCCTGGACCACACAAACAGCTATTCGGCGGTGCTGGGCCTGACGCTGGTGGCGGATTTCAGCCTGATCAACACCCGCACCTTCGAAATCACCTCGGCGTTTACCGCCATGGGCGAAGGCCAAGACACCAAGCTGGTGAACAACCGCGACGTGCGCGTCAGCCTGAACCGCCCGCGCGTGGTGCGGGAGGTGTCGAAAGCGCTGGGTGAGGATGTGGCGCGGCAGTTGGCGGAACAGTTGGGTGGCGGCTACCAAGCCCCAGGCAAGCCTGCGTTGCGCAATAACCTGCCAAGGGATGAAGCGCCGAAGATTTTGCGCTGAACCCGAATCTAAAAGGCTACACAAAACAAATGTGGGAGCGGGCTTGCTCGCTCCCACATTTTTATCCGTTTTCGTCAGTTACGCCGTTGCGCGATGCAAGCTGGCCAAGAAACCCGCAGCGCCCACGAACAACCCCGCAAACGTACGGTTCATGCGTTTTTGCTGCTTAGGCGTGCGCAACAGGCGCAACACCTTCGACGCCAGCCCCGTATAACCCGCCATCACGATCATATCGACGCAGATCATCGTCGCGCCCAGGATCAGGTACTGGATCAACAGTGGCGCCTGCGGGTTCACGAACTGCGGCAGCACCGCCAGCATAAACACCAGCGCCTTTGGGTTGCTCGCATTGACCAGAAAGCCACGGAACATCATCGCCATCGGCTTGCCGATCGGACGTACCGCCGCGTCATCGGCCATGTCCATGGGCAGGGCACGCCATTGCTTGATAGCCAGGTACACCAGGTACGCCACGCCAAACCATTTGATCGCATAGAACGCGGTAGAAGACGCCGCAAGAATGGCACCCAGCCCGCCCGCCACCACGGCAATCTGCATCGCCAGGCCAATTTGCAAGCCCAGGGCGTTCCAGTAGCCGCGCAGGAAACCGTATTGCAGGCCGCTGGACATCGAGGCGATGGCGCCGGCGCCAGGAGAAAGGGAGATGATCCAACTGGCCAGGAAAAAGGCCAGCCACGTATCGAGTGCCATTGCACACCTCAGGAAGGAGTTTGCTGTTGTGCCCTAAGCTAACTCCGCCGACCAAAGGCTGGCTATAGATTTTTACAGGATGTGAATGCTAGCGGTCGCCTGGGAACACGTGGGTGCCTGGCCAACGTCGCACAGAGCGCTGGAAGAACATGCTGTTAGGTACCTGCACCATCGCGCTGTCAGTGCCGGCCTCTTCCACTTCGATGAGTGTGGTGTAGAGCAAGTTGATCGCCACCACGCGGCCCTTCACGCCCGGTTTGTCGACGGTATCCACCAGTTCGACAATGTCACCGAGACGAAATGGCCCGACGGTAAAGATCAAAATCGCACACAGCAAGTTGGACAGCACCGACCACATGGCAAAAAACGCCACAGCGGCGACTGCGACAAACCCCGACAGCGCCGTCCACAACACGGTGGCGGACACGCCCAGGCGCTCAAGCACAAAAATCAGCGCGCTGCCCATGATCAGCCAGCGCAGGCCGCCGCGCAGCGGCATCAGCAACTGCGGCGGGAACGGGTAGCGCTCACCCAGGCGATTCAGGCCTTTAGCCACGAAGCGCTGGGCGAAGTAACCGGCCAGCAGTATCAGCAAGATCTGCACACCCACCCAGATCGGTGCGATCCATTGTGCCGGCAACGGCAATTGCAGCGCTTCCATCAGGACAGCGCCTCCAGCTCCGCTTGCAAGGTTTCCAGCAGCTCAAGGGCCTCCATCCAGGTTTCCTCCAACTGGCCTTCACGCACCTTGAGTTTGGCCTGCTCGGCCAGCAAGTCGCGCAACTCATCCTTACGCGCAGCCTCGTATACAGCGCTGTCGCCCAAGCTGGTTTCGATCTTGGCCAGGCGCTCATGCACCTTGCCCAGCTCAGCTTCCAGCTTGTCGGCTTCGCGCTTATGCGGCGCCAACTGCTGACGCAGTGCGGCGGCGGCTTGGCGCTGGGCTTTCTTGTCGGTCTTGTCCGGGTTGACCGGCGTGTTGCTGACCGGCGCGTTGCGCAGGCGGTAATCCGTCAGCCAACGTGCGTAGTCGTCCAGGTCGCCGTCGAACTCTTCGACTTTACCGTCGGCCACCAGCAGGAAGTTGTCGGTGGTGCTCTTGAGCAAGTGGCGATCGTGAGACACCACCAGCACCGCACCGCTGAATTCCTGCAAGGCCATGGTCAGCGCCAGACGCATTTCCAGGTCCAGGTGGTTGGTCGGTTCGTCGAGCAGCAGCAAGTTCGGGCGGTCCCAGGCAATCAACGCCAGGGCCAGGCGGGCTTTTTCGCCACCGGAGAAATTCAGTACCGGCTCATCGATACGCGCACCACGGAAGTCGAAACCACCGAGGAAGTCGCGCAGGGTCTGCTCGCGTTCGGTCGGCGCCAGGCGCTGCAGGTGCAGCAGTGGGCTTGCCTTGGAGTCGAGGGAGTCAAGCTGATGCTGGGCGAAGTAGCCCACCACCAGGTTCTCGCCACGGGTCAGGCGACCGGCCAGGGGTTGCAGCTCACCTGACAGGTTCTTGATCAACGTCGACTTGCCTGCACCGTTGGGGCCGAGCAAACCGATGCGCGCACCCGGCGTGAGCTGCAGCTTGACCTTCTCCAGGATGGTTTTGTCGCCATAACCCAGGCGCGCATCGGAAAGATCCAGCAACGGGCTGGAGATCTTCACCGACTCGCGAAACACGAAGTCGAACGGCGAATCGACGTGGGCCGCCGACAGTTCTTCCATGCGCTCCAACGCCTTGATCCGGCTCTGGGCCTGACGGGCCTTGGTGGCCTGGGCCTTGAACCGGGCGATGTAGCTTTCCATGTGCGCACGTTGCACTTGTTGCTTCTCGTAGGCCTGTTGCTGCTGGGCCAGACGCTCGGCGCGCGCGCGTTCAAACGCGGTGTAGCCACCCCGGTAGAGGGTGATTTTCTTTTGTTCGACGTGGGCAATGTTATCGACCACGGCGTCAAGGAAGTCCCGGTCGTGGGAAATCAGCAGCAAGGTGCCTGGGTAGCTCTTGAGGAACTCTTCCAGCCACAGGATCGCATCGAGGTCCAAGTGGTTGGTCGGTTCGTCGAGCAGCAACAGGTCCGACGGGCACATCAGTGCCTGGGCCAAGTTCAGACGCATACGCCAGCCACCGGAGAAGTCGGCGACCGGACGGTCCATCTGTTCGTTGGTAAAACCAAGGCCTGCGAGCATTTTGCGGGCACGCGCATCGGCAGTGTAGCCGTCGGCACTGTCGAGTTCCGAGTGCAGGCGGGCCTGAGCGGCGCCGTCGTGGGCTTTCTCGGCCTCGGCGAGGTCGTGTTGCACCTGGCGCAGGCGAAGGTCGCCATCGAGCACATAGTCGATCGCAATGCGGTCCAGGGTGTCGATCTCCTGGCGCATATGGGCGATGCGCCAGTCGGCCGGCAGCAAGCAGTCCCCGGAATCAGGGGTCAGCTCACCCAGCAACAGGGCGAACAACGTGGATTTGCCGGCGCCATTGGCACCGATCAAGCCGGCTTTGTGACCGGCGTGCAGGGTCAGCTCGGCGTCTTCGAGAAGACGTTGCGGGCCACGCTGTAATGTTAGGCTTTGAAGTCGGATCATAATGGCGGCGGAGTCTACCAGCTTCGTTGGCCGCTGGCTTGGGTAGGAATATGTGCGCTGACCTGTGGAGCTTTGCCCTCTCGACCTACGCCCGCTCAGGGTGCGAAGCCGCTTGCCTGCGCTTGCAGGAGCAGGGGGCGGATGTGTGCTTGTTGCTTTGTGGCGCGTGGCTGGAGCAGCGGGGCGTGGCGCCGACACCCGAACGCATCCAGGCGCTGAAGCAGATCGCCGGGCCTTGGCAGACGCGCGTGATCGAACCGTTGCGGCAGGTGCGCGTGCAATGGCGAGCAATGGCACAACAGGATGAGCAATTGGCGGCGTTACGGGAGCGGGTCAAAGCCCTGGAGTTGGGTGCCGAACGGCAGTTATTGACGCGCCTGGAAGCGCTGGCACAGGTATGGCCGACAGGTGAGGTGAGGGGTCAACAAAGATGGCTTGAAGGCCTGGCGACCGAAGCCGCCAACCTTGACCACGACGCGCTGCAGTTACTGCGCGTCGTGGCCACCAACACTTAGGAAGCGCTGGTTGGAGTGGTGCTTGGCGCTACCGGTGCAGGCGTGCTGCTGGCCGATGCGGTTGGAGCGGTGGATGCTGCCGGGGTAACAGCCGGGGCTGCTGGCTTGGCCGGGGCTGCTTTTGTAGCAGCAGGCTTAGCGGCCGGTTTTGCAGCAGCAGGTTTAGCGGCTGGCTTGGCGGCTGGTTTTGCAGCAGCAGCTTTGGCAACTGGCTTGGCGGCTGGTTTCGCAGCAGCAGCTTTAACAACTGGCTTCGCGGCTGGTTTTGCAGCAGCAGCTTTAGCAACTGGCTTGGCGGCTGGTTTCGCAGCAGCAGCTTTAACAACTGGCTTCGCGGCTGGTTTTGCAGCAGCAGCTTTAGCAACTGGCTTGGCGGCTGGTTTCGCAGCAGCAGTTTTAGCAACTGGCTTGGCGGCCGGTTTTGCAGCAGCCGTTTTAGCAACTGGCTTGGCGGCTGGTTTTGCAGCAGCAGTTTTAGCAGTTGGCTTGGCGGCTGGTTTCGCAGCAGCAGTTTTAGCAGCTGGCTTGGCGGCTGGTTTTGCAGCAGCCGTTTTAGCAGCGGGCTTGGCGGCCGGTTTTGCAGCAGCCGTTTTAGCAACTGGCTTGGCGGCTGGTTTTGCAGCAGCCGTTTTAGCAGCTGGCTTGGCGGCTGGTTTCGCAGCAGCAGTTTTAGCAGCTGGCTTGGCGGCTGGTTTTGCAGCAGCAGCTTTCGCAGGAGCCTTCGAAGCTACAGCTTTTGCCGGCGCACGAGTGCCCAGGACTTTAGCTACGGCTTCCTTCACACGACCAACGCCCTGGGCCAGTTTCAGGCTTTCCTGAGCATCTTTTTTGAGTTGGGAAATGTAAGTGCGGGTTTCAGCTTGGCGATCCTTGAGAGCGTCCAGCAGACCTTCAAGTTCTTTGACAGCGTCTTTGGCCTTGGCTTGAGCCTTGGCCTTGCCGGCAGTGGCGGCGTCTTGCAGTTTGGTGCGGGATTTGTGCAGCTTTTCTTGCGCTTTACCGCGTTGTTTTTCCAGTTTGGCGAGCAGTTTTTCTGCATCGGCCAAGGCTTGGGAACAAGCGCTTTCCAGATGTTCGAGCAGGCTGCCCGAAAGTTGTTGGAGTAAGTGCAACGGGGTATTTACAGGCTTCTGTTTGGCCGACATGGTTTACCTCCTGGCTGACGTGGGTGCGGCTCATACTAGCCCTCTGCTCTTACCGCCGCTAGGGCATGTTGACAGTATCGTTTGCCTTGCGTTGCACCGTAAGAAAATTCTTATCGATATAACGAAAAACCACGGCACTTTTTACGTACTCACACTGGCATAATCCGTCGCACTTTCGGCGGGAGAATGCTCATGTCGCGTTACCTTTTTCTAGTGCTTGGCTTGGCAATTTCGGTGGCCAATGCGAGCGAGCAATCACCGTCCAAAACCACTGCCCAAGACCCGCACGATCTCGCGTACAGCCTGGGCGCAAGCCTCGGTGAGCGTTTGCGCCAGGAAGTCCCCGACCTGCAGATCCAGGCCCTGCTCGACGGCCTCAAGCAGGCCTATCAAGGCAAGCCACTGGCGCTGGACAACGCACGCATCGAGCAGATCCTCGCCCAACACGAAGCACAAAGCGCAGCCGAAACGCCTGTTGCGCAGAGCGAAAAAGCACTCGCCATCGAACAGCAATTTTTAGCTAAGGAAAAAGCAGCAACCGGTGTGCGTGAATTGTCGGATGGCATCCTGCTCACAGAGCTGACACCTGGCAACGGCAGCAAGCCGTTGGCCAGTGATGAGGTGCAGGTGAAATACGTGGGGCGGTTGCCCGATGGGGCCGTCTTCGATCAGAGCACACAGCCTCAATGGTTTCGCTTGGACAGCGTGATCAGCGGCTGGAGTAGTGCACTGCAACAGATGCCAGTAGGCGCGAAATGGCGCCTGGTGATTCCATCCGCCCAAGCCTATGGCGCAGACGGTGCGGGCGAGTTGATCCCGCCGTATACACCGCTGGTATTTGAGATCGAATTGCTCGGCACTCGCCACTGACCCAATAAAAAACGGTGCGCCATGCGCACCGTTTTTTATCTCGCCAGCAAGCATCAAGCCTGGGTGGCGGACTCTTCCTTGTGGGCGTTGTGCAGTACTTCGATCAGGCAATCTTCCAATTCGAAACGCTCGTGAAGTAGTCCACCCAACTCTTTGAATTTTTCAGCAACACACTCACCGGCGTCACACAGGTCGTTGAAGGCCAGCAGCTTTTCGGTAATTACATCGATGCGCGGGTAAATAGTCTCGGCCAGTTCCAGACCACGCTTATCGTTAAAAGCTTTCGCCTCACCAGTCAGCTGCTCGTAAATTTCGAAATGGCCGGTAGACACGTAGTCCACCAATAGGCCACAGAATTCCTGCAACGGCTCGCGGTTCTCAGCCAGTGCCTCGGGCTTCGCGCCGAGAGCATCAAAGGCCCGAACCAGTTCGTGACGTGCCTTCAACCAGCTGTCGATCAGCTTGTGCACCCCACCCCAGCGTTCCTGAGCATTCTGACAACTTTCCAGCATGATGATCTCTCTTCCCTATAGGGGCGCTGCTGCCCTGTGCCCGCGCAACACTTCAAGGATAAAGCAGCAGGCGAACACGGCCGCGTCTGACAACGGATTCAATAACGCGTGCGGGCCAGATTATGCCCGCATGACTATGGCTTCAAGGTACGCAGGAGAGAAAGTTCATACAAGTGTTTAATCCCCTCCTACAAATTGCGACCTGCTTTTAGTGCCTCGCTAGGCCCAAACAGCAGTTCAGTAACAGCCTTGAAAACTGTATGGCACCCAAGATCAGCATCGCCACGAAGAACAACAGGCTCCACTCGGGAAGGCTCAGGTCAAACAGTGTCCAGTTGATCTCAACGCAATCGACAGTGCCTTTGACCGTCAATTGCAGTGCTTGCCAAAGCGAGAGGTTTTCAATCATGTATTGCAGACTGGGCCAGCAATCCGCTGCTTGTTCCGACGCGGCATTTTGTAGCAGTACCTGGCGCACCGCAGTGATGGCCCCAAACAACGCACAGCTCATGCTCGCGAGTCCGTAGAGGTAGACCGTAGAACGCTTTGGGCCATGGGCCGCAGCAGCCAGATTGATCAGCGTGAAAATCGCCAGAAAGATGCGTTGCACCTGGCAAAGGAAACAAGGGCGTAGCTGCGCGCCGTACTCAAGATAAAAAGACGCACCCAACGCCAGCGCACCAGCCATGAACGCCAGGAGAAACAAGGAGCGTGAAGGGGCCAAAGACATTGTTATCCGTACCGCAAGAGATAGGCCGTTACGGTAGAGGAAAGGCCTTACCCCTTTCAATACGCGCTAGAGCAGACAATTCCGCAAGAGCATAGGGATATCCCGTCAGAGCCCGGATGACTTAGAGCAGCTAACAGTAGGAATTTACTTCATAACGCTTTAACCCCAGCCGTTGCCCAACAACGAAGGGTTGGCTCTCAGAAGGGTCCGAGCCAACCTTCGCCTTATTTCCTACCTCAAACCCGAGCAGGCACTGGCAACGGAGACGCCAGCAAACGGCTATCCAAAAGACCCAGGCCTTCCTGGAACAATTGGTTACTGCGCTCAGTGTCGCCCAATTGGGCCAGCAGACGCGCCAGCTCAGCACAAGCTTCAGGATTACGCTGCACTTGCAGACTGCTTTCCAAGTAGTCCCGCGCCTTGCCCCACAAACTGTTTTGCAGGCAAAGGCGGCCCAGGGTCAGCAACAGGCTGGCATCCCCCGAATGGTCCTTGAGCCAGCCTTCGGCAAATTTCAACTGCCGAGCCGGGTCACCACCGCGCAACAAGCCATACAGCCGGATCAGATGGCTGTCATAACCACGCTTGATGGCAACACGCAGCACTTCCTCGGCCTTGGCATCCGCGCCCAGTCGACGCAACTGCTCAGCATAAGCCACCACCAATTGTGGCTCCTGGCGCTGGGCGGAAGTCAGTTGCTCCCAAGCCCGCTCAAGGGACTGCAACCCCGCCTCGCCTTGCACTTCACGCTGAGCGGCCAGGCTCAGGTTTTCACCCCAGGCGCGGCGCTCCAGTTCGGCCAGCTCGGTGGCAGGAAGCACCTTGTCCTTACGCAACTCCGGCAACAAGCGAATCACCGACGACCAATCGCCCCGCTGCTGATACAGCCGCTGCAACTGGCGTAAGACTTGTGGGTTATGGGGGTGACGTTCGTGCATCGCCTGCAAGGTGACCAGTGCCCCGTCAGTATCGCCACGGTCCATCTGCAATTGTGCATGGCTCAAAGCGATTGCCAATTCCGCATGGGGCTGGCGCTCCAGGGCGCGCTCCAGCAAACCATCAGCCTCCTCATAACGGCCCTGTTCATTGGCTGCACGTGCTGCGCCGAGGTAATACAGCAATGGGTGGCGCTCCGCTTCTGCGGCACGCTGCAAGTGGCGTTCGGCACTGGCCCAGCGGCCTTCGGCGAGGTCCCTCTGGCCCTGTTCGATCGCAATCTGTACGCGGCGGCTGCGGTTGCGCCGCGACCACGGATTGACCACGCCACCGGAGGTGGTGACCAGACTCAACAAAACGCGGACCAGGTAGATCGCCAGGCCTACGGCAAACACTGCCACCAGCGTGGCCCAAAGGCTCGACTCGTAATGCAGCAGATGGGGATAAGTAATCAGCACGTAGCCGGTGTGTTTCGAAATGCCCACGGCCAGTGCCAGGGCGATCGCAATTGCCAGCACCAGGATCACATAGAAACGTTTCATCTGCTCTACTCCTGGGTCGCCGGCGTGCCCGCCGACGCCTTGGCTTCATTGGCAGACAGATGGCGACGGTCAAGGTAGGCCTGCACAGCAGCCAAACTGGCGGCCAGGTCCGGGGTGACCACGGAGACGGCCTTGGGCTCAAGCTCGGCAATACGCGCCAACATCGCCTTGCTCTGCGGGTTGTCCTGATTGAAGTTGTCCTGCAGCACGCTGCGCGCTTCGCCCAGGGAACGGCTGTACACCGCCGTTTCACCATTAAGCGCGGCCCATTGCGCTTGTTCCAGGGCCAGGCTCAGGGCCAGGCGTACCTGGTTCAAGCCTTGGCCCGCGAGCAACGGGCGAATGTTATCGTCAGGGTTGAAGTCGATGCGGAAGTAGCGAGAAATTTGCTCCCACCACTGGCTCAGGCGATTTTCCGTATCGGTGGTCGGGCGCCCTTGGGAGGCTGGCTCGGTGAGCTGGTATTCCGGGGCGATTGCCGCCAGTTGCACGACCTGATCGCGCAGGGCCGCCAGTTGCAGGTATAGGCCAGTGCGGTCTGGTTGCTCGGTACTACGCAACGCGGCAAGGCTCTTGGCCAATTGCTCACGGGCGGCGTAAGCACCTGGATCGCTCTGTTCGCGAAGAATTTCGTCAGCGCCCTGGACCAGCGACTGGGCGCTGTTGATGTCCTGCAGGGCGGACAAACGCAAGCTGGCCAGACGAATCAGGTGCTCGGCTTCGGCCAGGCGCCAGTCCTGGCGGCTGGCACCCAACACAGTTTCCAGACGCTGGCTCAAGCGCTGCTGATCGCCCTGCAATTGGGCTACCAGGCGGCGGCGCTCCTCCAGCTCATCCGCGGCGGGCAACTGTGCCAGGCGTGCTGTCAGCTGTTGCTGGCTCTGCTTGAGGGATTGGGATTGGTCATCGAGAGCCTGCACTCGGCCCAGCTGTTGTTGGCTGCCGGCTTGCAGGGCGCGGACCTGCCAGATCCCCCAACCGCCGGCGGCCACACCTGCGGCGCCGAGCAACAAGGCTACGATTGCCAGGCCATTGCCACGGCGTGGCGCGGTGACCGGTGACTCAACCGGCGCATCAAGTGCGGGTTGGGCTTCATCTTTAGGCAAGGCTGTTTCGCTCACGTATCCGTCCTTTGCGTATCAGAGAGTGGGGGCGGCAGCCTTACAAGACAGCGCTGCGCAACGCCACTAACAAAGCCGCGGCACTCGCGCCGCGACAATCCACAACTTTTTCTGCACCAGCAGCTCGCGCCATCTCATAGACACGTGGGCTGGGCACGAACAGTGGCAACTGCGCCACCTCTGGCCAATCGGTGCCGGCAAGGGCTTGCAAGTGCAAAAAACCCTGCCCACTGCTGACCACCAGGCCGTTCAAGCGTTCCAACCGGATGCGCTGCATTAGCACCCCAGCGCCGTAAGCCGGAAGGAAGCGGCGATACAACTCCACATAGTCGACACTAGCACCTTGCTCGCACAAACGCTCAGCCAGCAGCTCTCGACCGCCCTCTCCGCGCAAGATCAGCACTCGGGCACCAGGGCGTGCGATAGCGGCGCGCAAGGCAGGCAATGCGAGCAAGGCCTCGCTGTCATCGCCGGTTTGCGGATAGTGAACGTTGAGGCCGTGATCGGCCAGTACCTGCGCGGTTGCAGCGCCGACGCTGAACCATGGCAACGGCGGCCAGGGTTTAACAAGCTGCTGCAAGGCGAGGCGCGCGGCCGGCTTGCTCACCACGATCACCGCACAATAGCTGCCCAGGTCCCGGAAGACAGAATGTTGCTCAGCGGTAACGGGTAACGGCTCAATCTCGAGCAAAGGCAGGCTGCTACTGAAAATACCGGCTTCGGACAACGACGCCGCCAGGGCCATTGATTCCTCGGCAGGCCGCGTCAGCAGCACGCGCCAGTCGATCACTGTGGACCGGCCTCGCCGTAGACTTTTTGCAGAATGGCACCAGCGCCCTTTTCCAGCAGTTCTTCTGCCACCTGGATACCCAAGGCCGTTGCATCACGCTGGGGCCCACGCACCTGCGCGGTGAGCAGCGTGCCGCCATCCGGGTCCCCTACCAAGCCACGTAGCCAAAGGTTTTCGCCTTCGAGCACAGCGTAACAGGCAATCGGCACCTGGCAGCCACCGTTGAGGTGTTTGTTCAAGGCGCGCTCGGCCGTAACACGGACTTCAGTGTCGTGATGATCAAGGGGTTTGAGCAGGGCGTGGATTTCACTGTCGGTGGTGCGACATTCGATGCCCACTGCACCCTGCCCGCCTGCGGGCAAACTGTCTTCGACACTGATCGCAGAGGTGATACGGTCTTCGAAGCCCAGACGGATCAAACCGGCCGCCGCGAGGATGATCGCGTCATACTCGCCAGCGTCCAGCTTGGCCAGGCGGGTGTTGACATTACCGCGCAGGAAACGGATCTGCAGGTCCGGGCGACGGGTCAGCAACTGCGCCTGACGACGCAGGCTGGAGGTGCCGACAATACTGCCCAGGGGCAGGTCATCCAAGGATGCATAAGTGTTGGAAACGAAGGCGTCGCGTGGATCTTCGCGCTCGCAGATGCAATACAAGCCCAGGCCTTCAGGGAAGTCCATCGGCACATCTTTCATCGAATGCACGGCGATGTCGGCTTCGTTTTCCAGCAGAGCGGTTTCCAGCTCCTTGACGAACAAACCCTTGCCGCCAATCTTCGACAGTGGCGAGTCGAGCAGCTTGTCGCCGCGACTGACCATGGGCACCAGGGACACTTTGAGTCCCGGGTGAGCCTGCTCAAGACGTGCTTTGACGTATTCGGCCTGCCACAAGGCCAGGGCACTTTTACGGGTGGCGATGCGGATTTCGCGAGAGGACATGGATCAATCCGTACTGAATAGATACGGCAGATAATAACAGCTCAGGCAAACACGCTTTGATTTGAATCAGCAAGTGCGGGGCCTCCCTGGCCGCGTCGCACCGGGATAAGGAATACAGGCCTCGCCACAGCCCTCGGGCTAAAGCTGCTGCATCATCTTGCGTACACCGGCGACATGACGTCGGCTGACGATCAAGGCGTCGCCGTTAAGCCCTTTCAAAAACAACTGAAAGTGCCCCAGGGGCGTGCGCTGCAGGCGTTCTATTCGCTCGCGGGCCACCAGCGCGTTGCGGTGGATACGCACGAAACGGTCGCCAAACTCATCCTCAAGGGCCTTGAGCGGCTCATCGAGCAATACTTCGCCAGCCTCGTGACGCAGGGTCACGTACTTGTGATCGGCAATAAAGTAGACCACCTGGCTTAGGGGAATCAGCTCAATGCCTTTGCGGGTCCGTGCGCTGATGTGACTGCGCGGCCCGTTACCACTCTGGGCGGCGGGCAGGGTCAAGGCAGCGAGCTGGACGCGGTTGGGGCGCTCGGCCTTTTTCAAGGCTTTGAGTAAAGCATCGCCAGCCACTGGCTTGGACAAGAAGGCAACGCCACTGTCCTCCAGCGTTTGCGCAGGAAACTCATCCTGGGAAGCGCACAACACCACGGCAGGTGGTGATTCGCGCTCGCTCAGGCGAGCCGCGACTTGCAGGCCATCCAGGCCCGGCAGGCGGATATCGAGCAACACCACATCCGGCTTAAGGCTGTCGATCAGCGCCAACGCCTCCTCTCCGTTGGTGGCGCTCGGCTCAAGGACTGTATAACCCTCGAGTTCACTGACCAAACGGCTCAGTCGCTCGCGGGCTTGGGGTTCGTCATCAACGATCAGGACATTCATATAGCGCTGGATTCCTGCGTGAGTCTCGCACAAGGATAGCGTAGACAGGTGCGGTGACTTGCGTCACAGCGATCCACGCTAAGACTAGTGCGAGCGGCAAAAAGTGCCCTGAGAGCGGCACCCATATTTACCCGGACCTGTTCAACTGCGCCCAAAACCTGCTGCCTTCGGGCATTGTCGTAGGGTTTGCTGATACACAATCCGAATACCCCCCTTTAAATGGATAGTCTGGGCTTCGACCGCATCACCCGACTTTGGTGCATTCACACACTATCAGTCCAACTGTAGACGCTCGCTGAGACGATATTGCTCATTCGTCAAATATCGTTTCAATAAACACCCTTTGTTTATCTCATAGGTCGAGCGCCATACCTTTCCTTCGGTTTTCCCCAGTCTCTTCCCGGACGCGTTCGTCGGCAAGGCACTTAGCCATCCTTCGCACAAATAAAAATGCCGACCACCCGCAACACCGCCTCCACGGGCAACCCTGTTATTATCGGCGGCACACCTCCACGCCTCTTTTAAGCAGATCACGAGCGAATCCATGAGCACCGACAAGACCAACCAGTCCTGGGGCGGCCGCTTCAGTGAACCCGTCGACGCCTTCGTCGCCCGCTTCACCGCCTCCGTCACCTTCGACCAGCGCCTGTATCGCCACGACATCATGGGCTCCATCGCCCACGCCACGATGCTGGCCAAGGTCGGCGTGCTGACCGACGCCGAACGCGACAGCATCATCGACGGCCTGACCACCATTCGTGGTGAGATCGAGGCCGGCACGTTCGACTGGCGTGTCGACCTGGAAGACGTGCACATGAATATCGAGGCCCGCCTCACCGATCGCATCGGTGTGACGGGTAAGAAGCTGCACACCGGTCGCAGCCGTAACGACCAGGTAGCCACCGATATTCGTCTGTGGCTGCGCGATGAGATCGACCTGATCCTGTCCGAAATCACCCGCCTGCAAAAGGGTTTGCTCGAGCAGGCCGAGCGTGAATCGGGCACCATCATGCCCGGCTTCACCCATCTCCAGACCGCGCAGCCCGTGACCTTCGGCCACCACCTGCTCGCCTGGTTCGAAATGCTCAGCCGTGACTACGAGCGCCTGGTGGATTGCCGCAAGCGCGCCAACCGCATGCCGTTGGGCAGCGCCGCGCTGGCCGGCACCACCTACCCGATCGACCGCGAATACACCGCGCAACTGCTGGGTTTTGACGCCGTAGGCGGCAACTCGCTGGATGGCGTGTCCGACCGTGACTTCGCCATCGAGTTCTGCGCCGCCGCCAGCATCGCGATGATGCACCTGTCGCGTTTCTCCGAAGAGCTGGTGCTGTGGACCAGCGCGCAATTCCAGTTCATCGACCTGCCGGACCGCTTCTGCACCGGCAGCTCGATCATGCCGCAAAAGAAAAACCCCGATGTGCCGGAACTGGTACGCGGCAAAAGCGGCCGTGTATTCGGTGCGCTGATGGGCCTGCTGACCCTGATGAAAGGCCAACCCCTGGCCTACAACAAGGACAACCAGGAAGACAAAGAACCGCTGTTCGACGCCGCCGACACCCTGCGCGACTCTCTGCGAGCCTTCGCCGACATGATCCCGGCGATCAAGCCCAAGCACGCGATCATGCGTGAAGCGGCCTTGCGTGGGTTCTCCACCGCGACTGACCTGGCGGACTACCTGGTACGCCGCGGCCTGCCATTCCGTGACTGCCACGAAATCGTCGGCCATGCCGTGAAATACGGCGTGGACACCGGTAAAGACCTGGCGGAAATGAGCTTGGAAGAGCTGCGCAAGTTCAGTGACCAGATCGAGCAGGACGTGTTTGCCGTGCTGACCCTGGAAGGCTCGGTGAATGCTCGTAATCATATCGGCGGGACTGCGCCGGCGCAGGTGAAGGCTGCCGTAGTACGTGGCCAGGAATTGCTCGCCAGCCGCTAAAAGCTTCGCAAGCAAGCCCGCCCCACACAGGAAACCGAGTACTTCCAGACAACTCGGTCAAAGGTGGGAGCCGGGCTTGCCCGCGATGGCGCCATCACAGGCGCCAACGATCTATTTTTTCGCCGCAACCATCGCCATAAACGCCGGCATCGCCGCTTCCCTGTCCGCTGCCACCTTCTGGGCGTTGGGCATGGAATGCAGTCGTTCCAGCAACGCCTTGGCCGCCGGCAACTCTGCCAACAAATCCAGGCCAAACAGCTTCTCGCCCACAGCACAGGCGAGGTTCACGCTGTACATGAAATACAGATCGGCAATCGTGAAGCTTTCCCCCGCCACATACGGCGCAAACTTGCCGTGTCGGCCCAAAGAACCGATCCCCAGCAGCAACTCAGCCTTGGATTTCTCCTTGATGGCCTCCGGCACCGGCATACCGAAAAACGCCTCGGCGAAACATGCGCGCGCAGGCAACTCGATGTACAGCTCGATTTCCCGGCACAACGCCAACACTTGGGCGCGCTGGAACGGCTCGGCAGGCAGCAATGACGGACCCTCCTGGGTTTGCTCGATGTACTCGAGAATCACGCTGGTTTCGTTGATAAAGCCCTGTTTGACGCCCAGAACCGGCACTTTGCCTCGCGGGCTCACTGCCAGGGCTTCTGGGGTCTGGCCCGCATAAAACGGCACCTCTTCAAAGGGCAGCCCTTTCTCCAGCAGCGCCAGTTTGACCATGTTGTAGTAGTTACTGACCGAAAATCCGTAAAGCTTGAGCATTGCGAATGCCTCCAGGCCGGGTGTGGGGTTGGCTGCAAGAGTTATAGATCCGAAGGCCCGACCTGACCAGCAGCATCACCTGCCTGAATGGGGGTAGACTGGCGCCCTTTCCTTGAGGAGCCTGCCATGAGCGAGCCAACCGATATCGACAACGACGAAGAAGAGTTCACCGAAAGTACGCTGACCCAGGCCATCGAAAACCAGATCGAAAGCGACAACCCGCCTGCCGCCAAGGCCACCTTCAACAAGCTGACGCTGGTGGGCTACGAGCGCGAAGACATTCTGAATCTCATGGCGCATGTACTCGCCGTAGAAATCGACAAGATGCTGGAAGACGATCGCGCATTCGATACCGAATGGTATGAAACAGCACTGCGGGCCCTGCCCGAGTTACCACCCGAAAACGACTGAATCGGGCACCTTCGTGGCCTGGAAGCCGGCTTCCTCGCCACAAACCTGCGCCATATCAAGACCCAAGAGTTTCTCACTGGACAGCTCGGCAAAGTGCGTTCACCTTATGCCCTGCTAGCCTCTAATAAATTCTTAGAAAGTCTGGAGTCCTTATGTCGTATACCCCTGAGTTGGTTGCCGAACTGGAAATCCTTGTACTCTTCCCATTGGACAGCACCAAGGAAGGTCTGAAAGTCCACCAGACCGCCGCTCCCACTGCTATCGCCGCTGCCAAACGCCTCCACGCGAAAGGACTTATCGACCAGCCGGACGGGGGCTATTTGACCAGCCTCGGTCGTGACGCTGCAGAGCAGGCCCAAACCCTGCTGACCATCCTGACCACAGCCAATACCAAAGAAGCTGCCTGACACCTGATACCGCCCATGGAGTCCGCCACTTGCGGATTCCGAGGGCGTTGCGGTGGACCGCACAAAATTCTGACGCCAAAAACAATTCCCTCTAAACCTCCTACGCTTCTGAATGTAAACTCCTACACGGCCGCCCATGTCGGGCCCTGCGAGCCACCGAGTTCGACATGACCCGCACCCATGAAATCCGCCCCGACCTGGACGAAGGCATCGACCGCAAGGTGCTGTCCCAGTTACGCGCGCGCTTCATGGCCCTCAACGAAGGCCGCATGGCCCGAGCCGTCGAGGGGCTGACGCCACGCCAACAAAGCGTGCTGACCCTGCTACCGCTGTTTTTCCACGTCAATCACCCGCTGTTACCTGGTTATGTCTCCGGCAGCACGCCTGCGGGCTTGTCGAGTTTCGAACCCGACGCCCAGGCACTGACCGAAGCCCAGCGCCTGACCCGCTCATTTTCCTACAAGCCGCGCCATGGCAACCCGCCGCGGCCGATCCACGGCCTGTTCTTGATGGGCAGCCTCGGCACCCTGGCTCAGGCGGATCAGAGCGATATGGATGTGTGGGTGTGCCACGCACCCAACCTGAGCGAAAACGAGTTGGCCGAGCTGCGCAAAAAGTGCCAACTGCTGGAAGCCTGGGCCCTGACCATGGGCGCCGAAGCGCACTTCTTCCTGATCGAGCCGACACGCTTTGTACTGGGTGAACGTGACACACAACTGGGCTCCGACGACTGCGGCACCACTCAGCATTACTTGCTGCTGGATGAGTTCTACCGCACCGCCATCTGGCTGGCCGGACGCACGCCGATCTGGTGGCTGGTGCCGGTGTACGAAGAAAACCGCTACGCCGAGTTCACCCACACGCTGATCTCCAAACGCTTTATCCGCGCCGATGAAACCCTTGACCTCGGCCACCTGGCACACATCCCCCCGGGCGAATTCATTGGCGCCGGGCTGTGGCAACTGTTCAAGGGCATCGAGTCACCGTACAAATCGGTGCTCAAGCTGCTGCTGACCGAGGTCTACGCCAGCGAACACCCGAACGTGCATTGCCTGAGCCTGCGCTTCAAGCGGGCAGTCTTCGCCAACCAAATGGACTTGGATGAGCTGGACCCGTACATCGTGGTCTACCGTCGCATCGAGGAATACCTCAAGGCACGCAACGAGCCGGAACGCCTGGAACTGGTACGGCGCAGCCTGTACCTGAAGGTCAACCGCAAGCTCAGCGCGGGCCAGCGCACCACCAGTTGGCAGCGCTTGCTGCTGGAGCGACTGGCCCATGAATGGGGCTGGGACCAGCGCCAACTGGCCCTGCTGGACAGCCGCAGCCAGTGGAAAGTGCGCCAGGTAGCTTCCGAGCGCCGCGCGCTGGTCAACGAGCTGAATTACAGCTATCGCTTCCTGACCCAGTTTGCCCGCACCGAGCAGACCGTCAGCCTGATCAACAAACGCGATCTCAATGTGCTGGGCCGGCGCCTGTACGCAGCCTTCGAACGCAAGGCCGGCAAGGTCGAATTCATCAACCCAGGCATCGCCCCAGACTTGGCCGAAGACACCCTGACCCTGGTGCAATCGCCCAATCGCAAGGAGCCAGGCCAGCACCATTGGGGCTTGTACAACGGCAACCTTACGGCCTTGGAGTGGGAGCACTTCGCGCCGATCAAGCGCAGCCGCGACCTGCTGGAAATGCTCACCTGGTGCCATCGCAACGGCGTGATCGACAGCAGCACCCGCCTGGCGCTGCATCCGGGCGTCAGCGACATGACCGAATTCGAGCTGTTCAACCTGCTGGGCAGCCTGCAACAAACCATCGCATTGCCCTTGGCCAGCGTCGATGAGGAACGCCTGCTGCGCTCGGCGGTGCCGGAAGAAGTGTTGTTGCTGATCAACGTCGGCGTCGACCCGCTTAAGCATCATCGTGACCTGAACATACTGATGACCACCGAGCGTACCGATTCCCTGAGCTATGCAGGGGTGCGCGACAACTTGGTGCTGACCCTGGACCAAGTCACGCTCAACAGCTGGAACGAGGTAATGGTCAGCCGCTACGACGGCCCCCACGCGCTGCTCGACTGCCTACGCGACTACCTTAACCAGCTGCCGCCGGATCATCTGCCGCGGCTGCGGGTGCGCTGTTTCTGTCATAACCGTGCGCAATTCATTGCCCAACGTGTAGAGGAAATCTTCGATACCGCACAGAACCTGCTGCTTGGCCGAGGCAATCACCGTTACGTGCTCCAGGTGCAGCAGCACTATCACGTAATGGAGTTGACGCCAGGCCAAGCCACCCATCTGTCGCTGCCAACCCAGGATGCGCTGATTGCCTACCTCAGCGAAGAACTGGCCAGCTACAGCCCTTTGCACCTGGACGCCATGGCCCTGGAAGACCACGACCTGGCGCTGCTGCTGCCCATGGGCCTGGCCGATTGTGTGCAGGTGTTCTACCGCGTCAACGAGGGTTTCGCCGAGCTGTACGTGCTGGATGAGTTCAACGCGCTCTGGCAACAGCGCTTGCCGTTTCATGACGAACAGAGCCTGTTAGCACCATTGCAGCGCTTTTTGCAGTCGATCATCTATCGCCGAGGGGCGCTATCACCCCTGGACACGCAACAGCCGTTGGGCGAAGTGCAAACTTTGTATTACCAACTATTGCCGTCGGGCAGCACGCGCGCGCGCGGCATCGAACCGCGGCCAACCCCGCAAAACCCGGCCAATAAACCGTTTTATGACGTACAGGCAATTATCGGTAAGGCCGCACCGGGTAAGGTGGGCATCACCCTGTACTGCAATCAGCGGGAGTTTTCCGAACTGGAGTTTGGCGACCAGTTGTTTGCTGTGGTCGCCCAGGAAATCGTCGGACAACGTCGGGAAAGCGAGCGTTACCGCTGCTACATCACCGACCTGGACTTGTCGGGCCTGCTCGGTGACGTGCAAAGCCCGAGCAATCTGTACCTGCGCTACAAAGCCGAGCTGGAAGTGTCGCTCAATAAAGCGCTGAGCCAGATTTAGAGCAGCTCTTTAGAGACTCTTTTAAAGAGGGAAAGCGCCACCGTCTTTCGGCTGACCTTCAACGCTGAGCAGCTCAAGCTTGAGGGTCTTGCCACCCGGTGCGGGCCAGTCGATATGCTGACCCACTTGCAGGCCCAGCAATGCGCTGCCCACCGGCGCCAGGATCGAAATCTTGCCTTCGTCGGCATTCGCGTGTTTCGGGTAAACCAGGGTCAGGTGGTAGTCCTTGCCACTACTTTGTTCACGGCAATGCACGCTGGAGTTCATGGTCACGACTCCCGCAGGCACTTCATCGTGGCCAACCACATCTTCGGCGCGGTCAAGTTCGGCTTGCAACGCTTCAACACCTGGAGACTCGTCGCCCAAGCGGTCGATCAGTTGCTCCAGACGCTGCACGTCAAGACGGGTGAGGATGATGGACGGTGCGGTGCTCATGGTTCAGGCAGACTCCTTTTTTCTGCACAAAAAAGCAAAACCCCGCCAGGAAAAGGCGGGGTTCTCACGGGCCTCGATGAGTTGAGGCGTACCCGGACACTAACACAGCGTCACAAATAAACAAGACGACCTCAGGCGCGGGCCCTGCGCTGCTCAGCCTCGGCACAGATCATCCGGCGCCGAGTATCGTCAGCGGAGCGCCATTCCCGGATGTCTTCCACGTGACGAAAGCATCCGAGGCACACTTTCTGCTCGTCCAGGCGACACAAACTGATACAAGGTGACGGCACCGCCGGGCTGACATTGCTGAACAACGGCTTGGGCGGGCGTACAGGTGCAGGCTGGGTCACAATCAGTTCTCGTCGGGGTTGAGCTCATCGAAGCCCAGCTCGACACCGGCTTGTTCCTGGACCAGGCGTGCAAGCATTTCGCTCAGCAACTCATCGCTGGTATCGCACTGCCAATTGTTGTCTTCTTCGTTGTAGTCGAAGTGAAAACCACCGGAACGTGCTGCCAGCCACAGCTGACGCAACGGTTCCTGACGACTGAAGATCAGTTGGGTGCCGTTTTCAAACTTGACGGTCAGCACGCCGGCCGAGTTTTCCAGGTCCACGTCCAGGCCGCTGTCGTCAAAAATGTCTTCCAACTTCTCCTGGGTCGCATCCACCAGGTCGTGAAAACGGGCTTCGGTCAAACTCATTGTGGCAACCTCAAAAGTGTCTGGTTTTGCTCAAGCGCCGCACGATACGGGCGAGTCTCGCCGATTGCAAAGGATACCGATTCATCACGGATGACGGCATGAAATATCCTCAGCGGGCGTAGTACGCCTCCCAACTATCTCGGCAAACCCCCGCCAGACGGGTATTCCGGCGCATAGGCAAGCTGGCAGGTGGTCGGTATACTCGGGCGCAATTAATGCATATTCAAGGATTTCGCCATGAAGCGCCTGATCTCTTCCCTTGCTGCGCTCGTCGCGGTCGCTTGCCTCGTTAGTGCCTGTGGTCAAAAAGGCCCGCTGTACCTGCCCGATGACAGCAAAGACCCGAATGACCAGGCGCAAACGTCGCAATCCAAAGCGCATAAGCACGACACCTACTAAGTAAGGGAAACCCATGGACGCTTTTAACTACCGGGACGGCGAGCTGTTCGCGGAAGGCGTGGCGTTGTCCGCGATTGCCGAGCGCTTTGGTACCCCGACCTATGTGTACTCCCGTGCGCATATCGAAGCCCAGTATCGCTCTTTCACCGACCCACTGAACGGCGTACCGCACCTGGTGTGCTACGCAGTCAAGGCCAACTCCAACCTGGGCGTACTCAATGTCCTGGCGCGTCTGGGCGCCGGTTTCGACATCGTGTCCCGAGGCGAGCTGGAACGTGTATTGGCTGCTGGCGGCCAGGCTGACAAGATCGTGTTCTCCGGCGTCGGCAAAAGCCGCGACGACATGCGCCGTGCCCTGGAAGTGGGCGTGCATTGCTTCAACATCGAATCCACCGACGAGCTCGAGCGCCTGCAAGTAGTTGCCGCCGAGATGGGCGTTCGCGCGCCGATCTCCCTGCGCGTCAACCCGGACGTCGACGCCGGCACCCACCCGTACATTTCCACCGGTCTCAAAGAGAACAAGTTCGGCATCGCCATTGCCGACGCCGAGGACGTGTACATCCGCGCCGCCCAGTTGCCGAACCTGGAAGTGCTGGGTGTCGACTGCCATATCGGCTCGCAACTGACTACCCTGCCACCGTTTATCGATGCCCTCGACCGCCTGCTGGCGCTGATCGATCGCCTCGGCGAATGCGGCATCTACCTGCACCACATCGACCTCGGCGGCGGCGTAGGCGTACGTTATCGCGATGAAGAGCCGCCGCTGATCGCCGATTACATCCAGGCCGTACGCGAGCGCACCGAAGGCCGCGGCCTGACGCTGATGTTCGAGCCGGGCCGTTATATCGTCGCCAACGCCAGCGTGCTGCTGACCCAGGTCGAGTACCTCAAGCACACCGAGCACAAGGATTTCGCCATCGTCGACGCGGCGATGAACGACCTGATCCGCCCGGCGCTGTACCAGGCGTGGATGGATGTGACTGCCGTCAAGCCACGCGCTGGCGAAGGCCGCAGCTACGACATCGTCGGCCCGATCTGCGAGACCGGCGACTTCCTGGCCAAGGAACGTCAGTTGACCCTGGAAGAAGGCGACCTGCTGGCCGTGCATTCGGCCGGTGCCTACGGGTTTGTCATGAGTTCCAACTACAACACCCGCGGCCGTGCCGCCGAGGTGCTGGTGGACGGTGATCAAGCGTTTGAAGTGCGTCGCCGTGAGACGGTAGCCGAGTTGTATGCTGGCGAAAGCCTGCTGCCGGAGTAAGCCATGCTGCTGCGTTTTACCAAGATGCACGGGCTGGGCAATGATTTCATGGTCCTGGACCTTGTCAGCCAACACGCGCACATCCTGCCCAAACACGCTAAACAGTGGGGCGACCGTCACACCGGCATTGGTTTCGATCAATTGCTGATCGTCGAAGCACCGAGCAACCCGGAGGTGGATTTCCGTTACCGGATCTTCAATTCCGACGGTTCCGAAGTGGAACAGTGCGGCAACGGTGCGCGCTGCTTCGCCCGCTTTGTGCTGGACAAACGCCTGACCGCCAAACGGCAGATTCGCGTCGAGACCAAGAGCGGTGTGATCGAGCTGGATATCCGCAGCGACGGCCAGATCAGCGTCAACATGGGCGCGCCACGCCTGGTGCCGGCGGACATTCCGTTTCAAGCCACCGAGCAGGCGACCCACTACGCACTGGAAGTTGATGGTAAAACTGTCGATATCGCCGCCGTGTCGATGGGCAACCCCCATGCTGTGCTGCGGGTCGACGACATCAATAACGCGCCAGTCCATGAGCTGGGGCCGAAGATCGAACATCACCCGCGCTTTCCGGCACGGGTCAATGTGGGTTTCCTGCAGGTGATCGACCGTTCCCGCGCGCTATTGCGCGTGTGGGAGCGCGGCGCCGGCGAAACTCAGGCTTGCGGCACCGGTGCTTGCGCCGCGGCCGTGGCCGCGATCAGCCAGGGGTGGATGGATTCGCCCCTGTTGATCGACCTGCCCGGCGGACGTTTGTCCATCGAATGGGCAGGTCCTGGTCACCCGGTGATGATGACCGGGCCGGCCTCGCGTGTATACGAAGGACAGGTCCGTCTATGAGTGAGCGAATCCAATGACCGATAAGCCTCAAGTACCCGCCGAAGCATCCCCGAGCGAAAGCCTGGAGGCCGCTGCTGTCGCGGCGTACCTTGAGGCTAATCCGGACTTTTTCGTCGAACACGAAGAACTGCTGACCGCCCTGCGTATCCCTCACCAGCGCGGCGATACCGTGTCGCTGGTGGAGCGGCAGATGAAGATTCTGCGCGAACGCAATATCGAAATGCGCCATCGGCTCTCGCATCTGATGGACGTTGCTCGCGACAACGATCGCCTGTTCGACAAGACCCGTCGCCTGATTCTTACACTGATGGACGCCAGCAGCCTGGAAGAAACGGTAATCGCCGTGGAAGACAGCCTGCGCCAGGACTTCCAGGTGCCTTTTGTCAGCCTGATCCTGTTCAGCGACAACCCGATGCCGGTGGGCCGCTGGGTCAGCGGTAGCGACGCGCAAACCGCGATTGGCGGCCTGCTTTCCGAAGGCAAGACCATCAGTGGCACCCTGCGCGAGCATGAATTGGACTTCCTTTTTGGCGCAGAGCAGCGCAAGCAGATCGGCTCCACCGCCGTAGTCGCCCTCAGCCATCAAGGCCTGCATGGCGTGCTGGCCATTGCCAGCCGTGACCCTGCGCACTACAAAAGCTCGGTGGGCACGCTGTTTCTGACCTACATCGCCGAAGTGCTGGGCCGCGTCTTGCCGCGCTTCACCACCGCCCTGCGCGCGGTGCGCTAGCCATGGAACGGCAACTGGACGCTTACTGCGCTCACCTGCGCAGCGAGCGCCAGGTGTCGCCCCATACCCTGGAAGCTTACCGGCGGGACTTGAACAAGGTTCTGGCGTACTGCGAAAAACAACAGATCGCCAGCTGGAAGGCCCTGGACATCCAGAGCCTGCGCAGCCTGATCGCGCGACTGCACCAGCAAGGCCAGTCCTCGCGCAGCCTGTCCCGCCTGCTGTCAGCGGTGCGCGGCCTCTATCATTACCTGAATCGCGAAGGCCTGTGCGACCACGACCCAGCCAATGGCCTGGCCCCGCCCAAGGGCGAGCGGCGCCTGCCCAAGACCCTGGACACCGACCGCGCCCTGCAACTGCTGGATGGCGCCGTCGAGGATGACTTCCTGGCCCATCGCGACCAGGCGATTCTTGAGCTGTTCTATTCTTCGGGCCTGCGCCTGTCGGAGCTGACCGGCCTGAACCTCGACCAACTCGACCTGGCGGACGGCCTGGTGCAAGTGCTCGGTAAAGGCAGCAAGACCCGCGTGCTGCCGGTCGGCAGGAAAGCGCGAGAAGCCTTGCAATTGTGGCTGCCGCTACGCCTCCTGACCAACCCGGCGGACGACGCGGTGTTTGTCAGCCAGCAAGGCCGACGCCTCGGGCCGCGAGCCATTCAGCTACGCGTCAAGCTGGCCGGCGAACGCGAGCTGGGGCAGAACCTGCACCCGCATATGCTGCGGCACTCCTTCGCCAGCCATATGCTGGAATCGTCCCAGGACCTGCGCGCGGTGCAAGAACTGCTCGGCCACTCCGATATCAAGACCACGCAGATCTACACCCACCTCGACTTCCAACACCTGGCAACGGTGTATGACAGCGCCCATCCACGGGCCAAACGCATCAAGGGCGGCGACTCATGAGTATCAAGCTGATCACCTTCGACCTGGACGACACCCTCTGGGACAACGTACCCGTCATCATCAGCGCCGAAGCGTCGATGCGTGAATGGCTGGCGACCCATGCTTCCAAGGTCGGCGACTTACCCCTGGAGCATTTCGCCAGCCTTCGCCAGCAGGTGTTGGAACGCCATCCTGAGCTCAAATACCGCATCAGCATCCTGCGCCAACGTGTGCTGATGCACGCGTTTGAAGAAGCGGGTTATCCACAGCCTGAGGCCACGCAAATGGCTGATGTGTGTTTCGAGGCGTTCATTCACGCCCGACACCAACTCACTGTATTCCCCGAAGCAGAACCCATGCTTCAAGCGCTGCGCCAACATTACCGGTTGGGGGTGATCACCAATGGCAACGCTGATGTGCAGCGCGTTGGTCTGGCGGACTACTTCCACTTTGCCCTGCGCGCTGAAGATATTGGTATCGCCAAGCCAGATGCGCGATTGTTTCAAGAGGCGTTACAGCGCGGCGGTGTGGACGCGAGTCAGGCGGTGCATATCGGCGATCACCCAGGCGATGACATCGCCGGTGCGCAGCAGGCGGGGCTGCGAGCGGTGTGGTTTAACCCGATGGGTAAGCCGTGGGACGCGGAAAAGCGTCCGGATGCCGAGATTCGCAACTTGGCTGAGTTACCAACACTGCTGAGCAGTTGGCAGTAACGCTATAGCGGCAACACATTTGATAGGTGGTGACCTGTAGGCGTTTGTTCCAAGCATGAAAAAGCCCGCAGCGACGGCGGGCTTTTTCTTACAAGCAGGTGGCTGACCTCAGATAGGTCGGCTGCCGTACTTGTTATCCGGCTTCTTCGGTGGATCAGCCACCACGTTAGCCTCGACTTCCTGCACTCTGCCGCCTTTAGCGAGGAATTCCTCCATCGCACGGGCCAGCGCATCGCGCTCTTTGTTCTTGGCTTCAACGCTCGGCAACTCATCTACCGAAACAGCGGCCTTGGCTTTGCCTTTGGCTACTTTGGCAGGTGCGTCATCGCCACCGTCATCGCCCTCGTCAGCAACGTCTTCGACTGCCGCCTCAAGACCCTCTTCGGTCTCGTCGTCGTCACCTACTTCGAGTTCGTCGTTTTCCAGATCATCGTCGCTCATGTTCTACCTCATGACTTGCGAAAAGCAGATTAGTTATAGCCCAGCTTCACCATCTGTCGAAGGTTGCCGGAAAAAAATCAACATCCACTGGATAACCAGTGGCTTATGCCCCATCACCGTGCAAGGTGGCGAGGACTTTACGAGCACCGCCATGATCACGGTGCTCGCCCAGATAAACACCTTGCCAAGTCCCCATCGCCAAGCGGCCGGCCTTGACCGGCAAACTCAGCTGGCAGCCCAGGAGACTGGCCTTGAAGTGCGCCGGCAGATCATCCGGACCTTCGTCGTTGTGTTCAAACCCTGCCCGGCCTTGCGGCACCAGCGAATTGAAAAAACGCTCAAAGTCACGGCGAACCGCCGGGTCGGCATTCTCGTTGACGGTCAACGAGGCCGAGGTGTGCTGCAGCCACAGATGCAACAGGCCCACGCGACAAGCCTTCAATTCAGGCAAGCCGGCAAGCAACTCATCGGTCACCAAGTGAAAGCCCCGGGGCTTAGCCCGCAGGGTTATCAGGGTCTGTTGCCACATACAGTTCTCCGCCCATCGGCGCGCATTCTAGCGCGCTCAGGGAAAAAACAAAGTGCCGAATACGCCTACATGCCTGTAAGACATTCGCACACTGAAAAGTACCGAGTGCACTCCATCACAAACTCTATGCAAAAACCGGTACAGCACCTTACGACTGACAAACACCAGACAAAAAAATGCCCGGCAAGCCGGGCATGTTTTTTTTCGCGTACTTACAAGTTGTAGCCGCGTTCGTTGTGTTGCGCCAGGTCGAGGCCGACTGCCTCTTCTTCGTCGGTAACCCGCAGGCCGATGACCGCATCCAGCACTTTGAGGATGATGAAGGTCACAATAGCCGTGTAGATCACGGTGAAGCCGACGCCCTTGCACTGGATCCAGACTTGCGCCGCGATGTCAGTGGTCGCCGCGTTGAAACCGCCCAGCGAAGGGGCAGCGAACACGCCGGTCAGGATCGCGCCGAGGATACCGCCGATACCGTGCACACCGAAGGCGTCCAGGGAGTCGTCGTAGCCCAGTTTGCGTTTCAAGGTAGTGGCGCAGAAGAAGCACACCACGCCCGCCGCCAGACCGATCACCAAGGCGCCCATCGGGCCCACGGTACCCGCGGCTGGAGTGATTGCAACCAGGCCGGCAACCACGCCTGAGGCAATGCCCAGTGCGCTTGGCTTACCGTGGGTGATCCACTCGGCGAACATCCAGCCCAGTGCGGCAGCAGCGGTCGCGATCTGGGTCACCAACATTGCCATACCGGCAGTGCCGTTGGCCGCAGCAGCGGAGCCGGCGTTGAAGCCGAACCAGCCGACCCACAGCATGGCCGCACCCACCAGGGTGTAACCCAGGTTATGCGGTGCCATTGGCGTGGTCGGGAAGCCTTTACGCTTGCCGAGTACCAGGCACGCCACCAGGCCAGCCACACCGGCGTTGATGTGCACCACGGTGCCGCCTGCGAAGTCCAGCACGCCCCAGTCGCCCAGCAACGAACCCGGACCGCCCCACACCATGTGGGCAATCGGTGCGTAGACCAGGGTGAACCAGACGCCCATGAAGATCAGCATCGCGGAGAACTTCATACGCTCGGCGAACGCACCGACGATCAGCGCAGGGGTAATGATGGCGAACGTCATCTGGAAGGTGACGAACACCGCCTCAGGGAACAGCGCCGCAGGGCCAGTAATGCTCGCTGGGGTCACACCCGACAGGAACAACTTGGACAGGCCACCGACAAACGAGTTGAGGTTGACGACGCCCGCTTCCATACCGGTGGTATCGAACGCCAAGCTGTAGCCGTAAACGAACCACAGGATGGTGATCAGACCGGTGATGGCAAAGCACTGCATCATCACGGAAAGAATGTTTTTGGAGCGAACCATGCCGCCGTAGAACAGCGCCAGGCCCGGAATGGTCATGAACAGTACCAGCGCGGTGGATGTGAGCATCCACGCCGTGTCGCCGGAATTGAGGACTGGAGCAGGGGCTGGGTCCGCCGCCAATGCCAGGGCCGGCATTACGAGGGACAACAGGGCTCCTAGCCCTGCGAATTTACGCAGAGTCATATTGTTTTCTCCTGGGGCGTTGGGGTTTGGCGGCTTAGATTGCGTCGGTATCGGTTTCGCCGGTACGGATGCGAATAGCCTGTTCCAGATTGACCACGAAGATCTTGCCGTCACCAATTTTGCCGGTGTTGGCCGCCTTGGTTATCGCCTCGATAACCCGGTCAAGATCCTTGTCGTCAATGGCGACATCAATCTTCACCTTCGGCAGGAAATCGACCACGTATTCCGCGCCGCGATACAGCTCGGTGTGACCCTTCTGCCGACCGAAGCCTTTGACCTCAGTAACGGTAATGCCCTGCACGCCGATCTCGGACAACGACTCGCGTACATCGTCCAACTTGAACGGCTTGATGATGGCAGTGACTAGCTTCATGAAAACTCTCTCCCGAATTGGTGGACTTGCCCCAGGAAAACAAACCCGTCTCAAGTCTAAGCGCAGTGCCTGGCTTTGTAACGCTTCGTCGCCTTGGCATTTGCCATTGCGACGTTCGCTAACCACTGGTGACGAAACACCTACCCCGCTCCGTCGGCGCACTGCATCGTCACAGCGACTGCATCAGTGCATGGGTCATGATCGTCTAAGCAGAAACCTTGCCAGCTCCGTAAAAATCACTGAAATCAGTCCTTTGCCCACTTATGCCCACCTTCGGGGCTCATTGATGACTGCAATGCGCACAAAAACAGTGCATCGCCGCCCAGCCCTCTGCGCGAAAAGCGTGCGCTTGATGAGGTGAAAAAGACTATAGACGCTGCGTGATACACTGCCCGCCAACAGTTTTCCGGAATATTTCCCATGCTCGCGCCCAAAGACCTCCTCGATGCCCTGAGCGGCCATGCCTCTCGCCTGTTCAGCGGCGACACCCCGCTGCCCCGCAATGAAATCGAAAGCCAGTTCAAGGCGCTGCTGCAAAGTGGCTTCAGCAAGCTCGACCTGGTGAGCCGGGAAGAGTTTGATAGCCAGATGGTAGTGCTCGCCCGCACGCGTGCGCGGTTGGAAAGCCTGGAGGCCAAAGTCGCAGAGCTTGAGGCCAAACTGACACCACCCGCTGAATAAACGCGATCAATGTGGGAGCTGGCTTGCCAGCTCCCACACAAGCGCTGCATTCCTGCCTTGGATACGTTCTGTAAAACCTCACCCGCCTCGCTTTTCCCTACCTCGTCTACCCTTGAAAAACCCGCAGGAAGCGGCCCGCCACTCAAGGAACGAGCATGTCCCTCGCCATCGTCCACAGCCGTGCCCAAATTGGCGTCGAAGCCCCTGCCGTTACCGTTGAGGTGCACATGGCCAATGGTCTGCCCTCCCTGACGCTGGTCGGCCTGCCGGAAACCGCGGTCAAGGAAAGCAAGGACCGCGTGCGCAGTGCCATCCTCAACTCCGCGCTGCAATACCCGGCCCGTCGTATCACCCTCAACCTCGCGCCCGCCGACCTGCCCAAGGACGGCGGGCGTTTTGATTTGGCGATTGCCTTAGGGATTCTCGCAGCCAGCGTGCAGGTGCCGGCGTTGATGCTTGATGACGTTGAATGCCTGGGGGAGTTGGCGCTGTCCGGCGAGGTGCGGGCGGTGAAAGGTGTGCTGCCGGCAGCGCTGGCGGCACGCAAGGCCGGGCGCGCCGTGATAGTGCCTCGGGCCAATGCAGAGGAAGCGTGCCTGGCATCGGGGTTGAAGGTGATTGCCGTCGATCACTTATTGCAGGTGGTGGCGCACCTGAATGGGCAGGTGCCGATTGAGCCCTACAAGTCCGACGGCTTGCTGTATTTGAACAAGCCCTACCCGGACTTGAGCGAAGTACAAGGGCAGTTAGCAGCCAAGCGCGCGTTACTGATCGCGGCGGCGGGTGCGCACAACCTATTGTTCAGCGGACCACCAGGCACCGGCAAAACCCTCCTCGCCAGCCGCCTTCCCGGGCTATTACCACCCTTGAGCGAGCAGGAAGCGCTGGAGGTGGCCGCGATTCAATCGGTGGTCAGCCTGGCGCCGCTGAGCCATTGGCCGCACCGTCCGTTCCGCCAGCCACACCACTCAGCATCCGGACCTGCGCTGGTCGGCGGTGGGTCAAAGCCACAACCGGGGGAAATAACCCTGGCCCATCACGGCGTGCTGTTTCTGGATGAATTGCCGGAGTTCGATCGCAAAGTTTTGGAGGTGCTGCGCGAGCCGCTGGAGTCCGGTCATATCGTGATTTCCCGCGCCCGCGACCGCGTGAGTTTCCCGGCCCGTTTTCAGCTGGTCGCGGCAATGAACCCCTGCCCTTGCGGCTATTTGGGCGAACCCAGTGGACGCTGCCGCTGCACGCCGGAACAGATCCAGCGCTATCGCAACAAACTCTCCGGGCCATTGCTGGATCGGATCGACCTGCACCTCACCGTCGCCCGGGAAACCACGGCACTCAACCCGCCCCAGCAACCTGGCGACAACACGGCGAAGGCGTCGGCGGAGGTTGCCGAGGCTCGGGAGCGCCAGCAAAAGCGTCAGGGCTGTGCCAATGCCTTCCTGGATCTGCCGGGGTTACGCGCGCACTGCAAACTGGCGAAAGCCGACGAAGGCTGGCTGGAAAGTGCCTGCGAGCGGCTCACACTATCGCTGCGCGCGGCCCATCGGTTGCTCAAAGTGGCGCGTACCCTGGCCGACCTTGAGCAGGTTGAGAACATCGCCCGGCATCATTTGGCGGAAGCACTGCAATATCGGCCGGCGGCGGTCGGTTAGAGCGCCTCGGGAAAGCCCAGCAGCAACCTCGCTACTTCCATCACCTCGTCCAGCGCGGCCTCTGCCGACTCGCTGGAAGGTTTGAGCATCAGGTCATCGGCGTAGCCCATCGCCACGGCAAAGATCTGGCGGGCGGCGCGTTTCGGCGAATCACAACGGAAAACGTGCGCAGCGACACCCCGCTCGATCACCTCGGCGAGCATGCCTTGCCATTGGGCGTTGATCACCAGATAAGCCTGGGCCATTTGCGGGTCGTGCATCGCCTCGTCCCACGCATCCAGCCACAGCGCCCAGCCAGCATCGGCCGTGCACGGCAGGCAATCGTACAAAAACCCTATCAGCGCTTCGTGCGGTGGCAGGTCTACCAATGGCGCGCGCACTTCATCCAGTTGTTCATTGGCAAAGCGCACAAAGGCTTCGCGGCGCAGTTCATTCCAGTCGCTGAAGTAGTGATAGACGTGGCTTCGCGACAGCCCGGCGTGCTCGGCCAAATCACGGGTGGAGACATCGGCGAAACCCTTACTGCGAAACAACTCCAGGGCGGCAGCGATGATCTGGTCTTTACGGTCGATACGCGACATGGGCAATTCCTTCGGGCACCGGCAGATAAGCGGCGCTTGCTTTTTGAGCGATCGCTCAAGGATACTTGAGCAGTCGCTCAATAATAGCGCCTATCACTCCTTTGGTGAACCCATGTCATCCGCTACACCACAAATTCTGATCGAAGAAAGTAAGAAAATCGGCCAGCAATCCGCCGGCCAGACCCTCAAGGCGATTGCCAAGGCCTACCCCGGCAAGCTGTTCTGCACGCTGTCGCTGGTGGCGCTGGAGAATGCGTTGTTGCTGGCCTACCCACTGTTTGCCGGGTTCGCGGTGGATTCAATTATCCGTGGCGATGCCAGCAGCGCGCTGTTCTACGCCTTAGTGGTCATGGCGTTCTGGGTGGTCGGGGCTGCGCGGCGGGCGCTGGACACCCGCACGTTCACGCGGATCTACGCCGACCTTGCGGTACCGGTGATTCTTAACCAGCGCCAGCAAAATCACAGCACCTCGAAATCCGCGGCACGGGTGGTGCTCGCGCGGGAGTTCGTCGACTTCTTTGAAAAGCACGTGCCGATCATCGCCACGGCGCTGGTGTCGATTATTGGTGCGGCGGTGATGTTGATCGTGATTGAGCCATGGGTAGGCATGGCGTGCCTGGCCGCACTGTTGCTGTGCATCACGTTACTACCACGCTTTGCCCAGCGTAATCAGGAGTTGCACGAGCGTCTGAATGACCGCCTGGAGAAAGAAATTGGCCTGGTGGAAAAAGTGGGCGCACCGACCTTGCACCGCCACTACCACGTGTTGTCACGCCTGCGCATCTGGCTTTCAGACCGCGAGGCCGCGGCGTACCTGTTTCTCGGCGCGTTGGCAGCCCTGCTGTTTGTGGTCGCGATCAGCCAGTTGGCCCTGTCGCCAGCGGTCAAGGCTGGCCACATCTACGCGGTAATGACCTACCTGTGGACCTTCGTCACCAGCATGGACGAAGCGCCAGGGATGGTCGATCAACTGGCGCGCCTGAAGGACATTGGCAAGCGCGTGGACCCCGGCCTCGGCGACCACTAAACCTCAACGAAACCGATCCACCTCATGCCGCAAATCGGCCGCCAAGGTTTCCAATTCCTTGGCGGTAATGGCCAGGTTCGACACCACTTCGCGCTGTTCGCTGTTGGCCAGCGCGATGCTTTGCAGGTTGCTGCTGAGCACGTTCGCCGTGCTGCTCTGTTCCTGGGTTGCCGTGGTGATCGCTGCAAATTGCTGGCCGGCCGAGCGGCTTTGCTCGTCGATACGCGCCAGCGCCGAAGCCACGTCGGCATTGCGCGACAGGCCCTCCTGCATCAGCACATTGCCGTGTTCCATGGTGCTGATGGCGTTGCCGGTTTCCTGTTGGATGCTTTGGATCATCCCGGAAATTTCGTCGGTAGCCTGACGGGTACGCGACGCCAGGTTGCGCACCTCGTCGGCGACCACAGCAAAACCACGGCCCTGCTCACCGGCTCGGGCGGCTTCGATGGCAGCATTCAGGGCCAGCAGGTTGGTCTGTTCGGCGATCGAGGTGATCACGCCGACGATTCCGCCGATCTCCTGGGAGCGTTGACCCAGGGTGTTGATCACTGTGGCCGTGCTGTTCAGTGCGGTGGCGATATGTTCCAGCGACGACGACGCCTCTTGCATTGAGGTTCGGCCAATGCGGGTCTGTTGCGCGTTCTCCTGGGCCAGTCGCTCGGTATTGCCCATGTTGTCGGCGATGTTCAACGAGGTGGCGCTGAACTCTTCAACCGCGCCAGCCATGCTGGTGATCTCGCCGGATTGCTGCTCCATGCCTTCATACGCACCGCCCGACAAACCGGACAGCGCCTGGGCACGGCTGTTGACCTCTTCGGCCGCCTTGCGGATATGCGAGACCATGGTCGACAGCGCTTCGCCCATCTGGTTGAAACTGCGCGCCAACTGGCCGATTTCATCATGGCTGGACACGCTCAACCGTGCGCTCAAGTCGCCCGCACCCAGGGCTTCTGCCTGTCGCACCAGGTCACTCAGGGGCTGCAATTTACTGCGAAGCAACCAGACCGCCGCGCCCACCGCCAGCAACATCGCCAACACGCTGCCAATCACCAGGCGGATACCCACCGCCCAAGTGACCGCACGGATTTCAGACTTCGGCATGGTTGCCACCACCGCCCACGGGCCGCCCTCGAATGGCACCGAGACGCTGTAGAAATCTTCGCTCTTGTCGCTCCAGAAGCGCCCTTCGCCAGGCGTCTTAGCCAAATCCAGCATCACCGGGACCGCCTGATCCAGCGCCTGCACGCCCGCCGGCGGCACCAGCCAGTGTTTCTGCTCATCCAGCAAGGCCAGGGAACCGGTCTGGCCGATACGGAAGCGCTTGAGGTTATCGAACTGGGCTTTTTGCGCGTCGGTGTAGTCGAAACCGACAAACAGAACCGCGATGACCTTGCCGGCACTGTCACGCACCGGCGTGTATTGAGTCATGTAGGAGCGTTCGAACAACACCGCCCGGCCGACATAACTCTGCCCGGCCAGCAGGCGTTGATAAGCCGGATGCTGGTGATCCAGCGCGGTACCGATGGCACGGCTGCCATCCTGTTTGGTCAGGGACGTACTGACGCGGATGAAGTCTTCACCATTACGCACAAACACCGTGGCCACGCCGCCTGACGTGTCCTTGAACTCATCGACTTCATCGAAATCGTTGTTCAGCAGATCGCTGCCCAGGTACAGGCTCGGAGTCTGCACGCCAGCCACTGCCACCTGCTGGTCCGCCCGCACACTTAAGCCTGCGCCGAAGCGCTTTTCAAACAACCCGCTCAAACGCTGAGTACTCTCGCGCAAGGTGCTGTGGAACGTGTTGAGTTGGTCGGCGAGCAAACGCGCCTCGCTGGCCAAGTGTTCCTCTCGGGTGTCGAGGTTGGCGGAGTCGAGGGAACGCAAGGCAAAGACGGTACTGCCGCTGATAACGACAGCCAAAATCACGGCCAAGGCAAGGCCTAACTGGGAGGCGATCCGAGCGCGAGGTTGAGACATGACAGCTCCTGGCCGAGGCCAGGATCATCCTGATCTCATAGCGCTGCTCGGCAAATTATCGGGTGGGAAGCGTTAGTGCACGATGGTTCCAACACCCCTTCTTCGGCGGGCGTGGTCAATACTTGAGCGATTCACAGGGGCATCGCGCAAACGATTGCACGAACGCTCTCTATCAGCTCAATCCAGGCGCTCAACCCGAGGCAATTCCATGGCGTTGACTTCACCCTGAAGAAACTCCGCCAAACGCCTCAGACGCTCACCGCCAGGTCGGGTTTTCGGCCACACCAGATAGTAATTTTCGCCACTGGCCACTGCTGTCGGCCACGGCAGGCTCAATCGCCCCTGGGCCACGTCTTCGGCCACCATCAGCAGGTCGCCCATGGACACGCCGTAACCCCGCGCCGCTGCGATCATGCCCAGCTCAAGGGTATCGAACACCTGCCCGCCCTTGAGCGATACCTGGGACGACAACCCCATACGCTCCAGCCAATTGCGCCAATCGCGGCGGTCGGGCGTGGGGTGCAGCAACTCGGCGGTCGCCAGGCGTGCGGCATCCCAAGGCCCGTCATTCAGCAAGTTCGGTGCGCCCACCGGGATCAGCAATTCGGGAAACAGGTAGCAGGCCTCCCAGTCCGCCGGAAAGTGCCCGTAGCTCAGCAGCACTGCGCAGTCGAAAGGCTCCTGGTTGAAGTCCACTTCATCCACGCTCATCCACGCACTGGTCAGTTGCACCTCATTGCCAGGCTGCAAAGCCCGAAAACGACTCAGGCGCGCCAACAACCAACGCATGGTCAGGGTCGACGGCGCCTTCATACGCAGGATGTCGTCTTCGGCATTCAAGGTATGGCAAGCCCGCTCCAGCGCGGCGAAACCCTCACGCACGCCGGGCAGCAGCAGGCGCGCCGCTTCGGTGAGCTGCAAGGTGCGGCCGCTGCGCTGGAACAGGCGGCAGGCGAAATGCTCTTCAAGCGTGCGGATATGTCGGCTGACCGCACTTTGTGTAATCGACAGCTCTTCCGCCGCCCGCGTGAAGGAGTTGTGCCGGGATGCCGCCTCAAATGCGCGCAGGGCATACAGCGGAGGGAGACGACGAGACATTTAGAAAATTCCTACAGGGCAGTACCGCACCCTAGCAGATTCAATAGACATGAGTTTTAGTCATGCCAACGATCGCTTTTATCCTTTTGTGAAATGCGTCGAGAGCGCCGAGAATCAACCCTTCCCCAACCCTCTGACTTTTTGAGCGTGATGATCATGCAGCATCCTGCACGTACCGAACTCTGGGCCATTCTACGGCTGTCGGGGCCGTTGATTGCCTCACAGTTGGCGCACATGCTGATGGTGCTGACCGACACCCTGATGATGGCCCGCCTGAGCCCCGAAGCCCTGGCCGGTGGTGGCCTCGGCGCGGCGAGTTATTCGTTCGTGGCGATTTTTTGCATCGGCGTGATTGCTGCCGTGGGCACCCTTGTGGCGATTCGGCATGGCGCCGGCGACATCGAAGGTGCCACCCGCCTGACCCAGGCTGGGCTTTGGCTCGCCGGGTTGATGGCGCTGGCGGCCGCTGTGCTGCTATGGAACCTCAAGCCCGTGCTGCTGATGTTCGGCCAGACCGAAACCAACGTGCACGCCGCGGGGCAATTCCTGACGATTCTGCCATTCGCCCTGCCCGGCTACCTGAGCTTCATGGCCTTGCGTGGCTTTACCAGTGCCATCGGCAAGGCCACCCCGGTGATGGTGATCAGCCTGTGCGGTACGGTGCTCAACTACCTGCTCAACCATGCTTTGATCGAGGGCATGTTCGGCCTGCCGAAACTGGGTTTGATGGGCATCGGCCTGGTGACGGCTATCGTCGCCAACAGTATGGCGTTGGCGTTGATGTGGTACATCCGCCATGACCGCGCCTATGCGGCTTACCCACTCGGCAAAGGCCTGTTGCGCCTCAACACTCAGTATTTGCGCGAGCTTTGGCGCCTGGGCCTTCCGATTGGCGGTACTTATGCGGTGGAAGTCGGGTTGTTTGCCTTCGCGGCGCTGTGCATGGGCACCATGGGCAGTACGCAGTTGGCTGCGCACCAGATCGCCCTGCAAATTGTCTCGGTTGCGTTCATGGTACCGGCGGGGATGTCGTACGCGGTGACCATGCGCATCGGCCAGCATTACGGCGCCGGGCAGTTGCTGCATGCGCGCATGGCGGGTCGGGTCGGCATAGGGTTTGGCGCAGCGGTAATGTTGGGATTTGCTGCGGTGTTGTGGCTATTTTCCGACCCTCTTATCGGACTATTCCTCGACCATAACGACCCAGCCTTCCATGACGTCATCGTTTTGGCCGTCAGCCTGCTGGCCGTAGCGGCCTGGTTTGAATTGTTCGACGGCGTGCAGACCATCGCCATGGGCTGCATCCGTGGGCTGAAAGACGCCAAGACCACCTTCCTGGTTGGATTGGGTTGCTATTGGCTGATCGGTGCACCGGCCGCCTGGTTGATGGCTTTCACCTTGGGTTGGGGGCCGACCGGCGTGTGGTGGGGTTTGGCGCTGGGCCTGGCCTGCGCAGCCGTCAGCCTGACTTGGGCGTTTGAGGCGAAGATGAAGCGGATGATTCGACGGGAGCCGGAAACTCATGGCTCGTTTCAGGCCGTACAGGCGGAGTAAAGGTCTACTCAGTCAGAACATGTGGGAGCAAGTCCGCTCCCACATTTTTGATTGGGCTTACAAAGCTGGAAGGCCTAGCCCAATAGCGCCTGCTGGCTTTTGCCGAACGTCAGGTATTCCACCAGTTCAGGCAACGGCAACGGCTTGCTGATCAAATACCCCTGAGCCTGATCGCAACCAAATAAGCGCAACAACGCCAACTGCTCGGGCGTTTCCACACCTTCGGCCACCACCTCCAGGTTGAGGTTGTGAGCCAGGTTAATCATGGCGTGTACCAGCTTGCGGTTTTCTTCGCGCTCTTCCATACCGCCGACAAAGCTCTTGTCGATCTTCAACAACGCTATCGGCAGGCTGTTGAGGTGCACGAACGACGAAAAACCGGTGCCGAAGTCATCCAGGGAAAACCGCACACCGAGGCGACCAAGGGCATCCATGGTCTGCTTGACCAGGTCACTGCGGCGCATCACGGCGGTTTCGGTCAGTTCAAACTCCAGCCACTGCGCCTCCACGCCACGCTCGGCAATCAGCCGGCTAAGGGTCGAGAGCAACTGGCTGTCCTGAAACTGGCGAAACGACAGGTTGACCGCCATGTGCAGCGGCGGCAGGCCTCGTTCACGCAGGTCTTGCATGTCGCGCAGGGCCCGGGAGATGACCCAGTAACCCAGTGGCACAATCAAACCACTCTGTTCGGCCAGCGGCACAAATTCGCTGGGCGGCAACAGGCCGCGTTCACCGTGACGCCAGCGCACCAGGGCTTCCAGGCCAACGATATGCCCGTCGTCCAGGTCCAGCCGCGGCTGGTAGTGCAGTTCCAGCTCGTCACGGCGCAAGGCGCGGCGCAGTTCACTTTCCAGATCGGCCAGGCTGCGCGCGTTGCGGTTGATACGTTCGTTGAAGATATGAAAGGTGCAGCCTTGGGTGCTCTTGGCTTGCTGCATGGCGATATGCGCGTGCCACATCAAAGGGTCGGCACCGGCGCGGGCACGGGCATGTGCGACGCCGAGGCTGCAACCGATCAGCAGGCTTTCGCCATCCACCCAATAAGGTTCGGCCATGGCCTCGGTGATGCGCTCGGCCATCCATTCGGCACGCTGGGGCGCACGACGGGTATCAATCAGCAGGGCGAATTCATCGCTGCCCAGACGCGCCAGTTGATCCCCGGCTTCGAGTTGGCTCTTGAGCCGCGAGACCACTTGCAGGATCAACCGATCGCCGGCCTGGTGGCCGAGGGCGTCGTTTGCATGCCGAAAATTGTCGAGGTCAAGATGCCCGAGGGCCAGGCCGCGCCCTTCGTTCTCTGCCAGCCGCGCCGTCAGCAAGGTCTGGAAACCCTGGCGATTGGCGATACCCGTGAGCGGATCCTGTTCGGCCAGGCGCTGCAGGGTGTTTTCCAGCACACCCCGCTCGCGAACATGGCGCAAGCAGCGGCGTAATGTATCGATATCCAATACATTACGGATCAACCAATCGCTGACACCCAGCGGCGCAACCAATGGTTCCTCTTCCAACAGCAATACGCACGGCAAGCTGCAGCGGCCGGGGCCAGGTTGCAAACTGGGCGTGGTCAATAGAACGGCACTGTGGTCGTCATCGAACAGACGACTCACCGAGTCCCAGTTGGGCGCGCTGATCAGCACAGCCCCATCGCCCATCGGCGCCAGGCACTCGCGCAACAACGCTGCCCACGCTGGCTCATCGGCCAGTAGCAGCAAACGCAAGGGTTCGACAGGCGTAGACAAGCTAGCTCCCTAGACTCTGCAAGATTTCGTTGGCGGCGGGCATTATGACGTGCGACCTGATAATCACCAATGATAAGGGTTATCAAATACACGAGCTGCGGGCATTAGTCGCAGCCTAAGTCACAAAAAGCCCCCCACATCCTGCGGCAAAGTATCAAAACCGGCAAATTTAGATCGAGTGGTACGTCACACTGTCGTTCAGTGAGAGCAGAATCCTGCGAGCCTGTTAAAATGCCCGCCCTTTTGATCAACGACTCCCTGAACTCTGTATGTCCCGACTCAATCCCCGGCAGCAAGAAGCCGTGAACTACGTCGGCGGCCCTCTATTGGTGCTCGCCGGTGCAGGCTCCGGCAAGACCAGCGTGATCACCCGCAAGATTGCGCACCTGATCCAGAACTGCGGCATCCGCGCCCAGTACATCGTCGCCATGACCTTTACCAACAAGGCGGCGCGAGAAATGAAAGAGCGCGTCGGCACGCTGCTCAAGGGTGGCGAAGGCCGTGGCCTCACGGTGTGTACCTTCCACAACCTGGGGCTGAACATCATCCGCAAGGAGCATGTGCGACTGGGCTACAAGCCGGGCTTCTCGATCTTCGACGAGACCGATGTGAAGTCGCTGATGACCGACATCATGCAGAAGGAATATGCAGGCGACGACGGCGTGGATGAGATCAAGAACATGATCGGCGCCTGGAAAAACGATCTGATCCTGCCGCCCCAGGCCTTGGAAAACGCGCGCAACCCCAAGGAACAGACCGCCGCCATCGTCTACACCCACTATCAACGTACGCTCAAGGCGTTCAATGCGGTGGACTTCGACGACCTGATCCTGCTGCCGGTAAAGCTGTTCGAGGAACACGCCGACATCCTCGAAAAGTGGCAGAACAAGGTGCGCTACCTGCTGGTGGACGAATACCAGGACACCAACGCCAGCCAGTACCTGCTGGTGAAAATGCTGATCGGCAAACGCAACCAGTTCACGGTGGTAGGCGACGATGACCAGTCGATCTACGCCTGGCGCGGCGCTCGTCCGGAAAACCTGATGTTGCTCAAGGACGACTACCCGTCCCTGAAAGTGGTGATGCTGGAGCAGAACTACCGCTCCACCAGCCGCATCCTGCGTTGCGCCAACGTACTCATCTCCAACAACCCCCACGAGTTTGAAAAACAACTGTGGAGTGAGATGGGTCACGGCGACGAGATCCGCGTGATCCGCTGCCGCAACGAAGACGCCGAAGCCGAACGCGTGGCCGTCGAATTGCTGACCTTGCACCTGCGCACCGATCGACCGTACAGCGACTTCGCCATCCTGTATCGCGGTAACTACCAGGCCAAGCTGATCGAGCTGAAGTTGCAGCACCACCAGATTCCCTATCGTCTGTCAGGCGGCAACAGCTTTTTCGGACGCCAGGAAGTAAAAGACCTGATGGCCTACTTCCGCCTGATCGTGAACCCGGATGATGACAACGCCTTCCTGCGCGTGATCAACGTGCCGCGTCGGGAAATCGGCTCCACGACCCTGGAAAAGCTCGGCAACTACGCCACTGAACGCAAGATCTCGATGTACGCCGCCACCGACGAAATCGGCCTGGGCGAACACCTCGACACGCGCTTCACTGATCGCCTGTCGCGCTTCAAGCGTTTCATGGACAAGGTGCGTGAGCAGTGTTCCGGCGAAGACCCCATCAGCGCGCTGCGCAGCATGGTCATGGACATCGACTATGAAAACTGGCTGCGCACCAACAGTTCCAGCGACAAGGCCGCGGATTACCGCATGGGCAACGTCTGGTTCCTGATCGAGGCGTTGAAAAACACGCTGGAAAAGGACGAAGAAGGCGAGATGACCGTCGAAGACGCCATCGGCAAGCTGGTGCTGCGCGACATGCTTGAACGCCAGCAGGAAGAGGAAGACGGCGCCGAAGGCGTGCAGATGATGACCTTGCATGCGTCCAAGGGCCTGGAATTTCCCTACGTGTTCATCATGGGCATGGAAGAGGAAATCCTCCCACACCGCTCCAGCATCGAAGCCGACACCATCGAGGAAGAACGGCGCCTGGCCTACGTGGGCATCACTCGCGCGCGTCAGACCCTGGCCTTCACCTTTGCCGCCAAGCGCAAGCAATACGGTGAGATCATCGATTGTGCCCCCAGCCGGTTCCTCGACGAGCTACCGCCGGACGATCTGGCCTGGGAAGGCAATGACGACACCCCGACTGAGGTGAAGGCCGTTCGCGGCAACACCGCCTTGGCGGATATACGCGCGATGTTAAAGCGCTAGAATCGACTACTTTTTAATCTACTTTCGGCGCCTGTTGCGTCAACAGAGGAAGCTTTCGTGGAAGCACTGCACAAGAAAATTCGCGAAGAAGGCATCGTGCTTTCCGATCAGGTACTCAAGGTCGACGCCTTTCTGAACCACCAGATCGACCCGGCGCTGATGAAATTGATCGGCGACGAATTTGCCGCGCTGTTCAAGGACTCGGGCATCACCAAGATCGTCACCATCGAAGCCTCAGGGATAGCACCGGCGATCATGACCGGCCTGAACCTCGGCGTGCCGGTGATCTTCGCCCGCAAGCACCAGTCCCTGACCCTGACTGAAAACCTGCTGTCGGCGACCGTGTACTCGTTCACCAAGCAAACAGAAAGCACCGTGGCCATCTCCCCGCGCCACCTGACCAGCAGCGACCGCGTGCTGGTCATCGACGACTTCCTGGCCAACGGCAAGGCGTCCCAGGCGCTGATTTCGATCATCAAGCAAGCGGGTGCGACCGTGGCCGGCTTGGGGATTGTGATCGAGAAGTCGTTCCAGGGTGGGCGTGCGGAGCTGGATGCGCAGGGTTACCGGGTTGAGTCGCTGGCGCGCGTGAAGTCGTTGGCGGGTGGGGTCGTCACCTTCATCGAGTAAGCCCACCCCGATCATTCCCACGCTCCGCGTGGGAATACAGCCAGGGACGCTCTGCGTCCCAAGAGCGGACGCGGAGCGTCCAGCAAGGCATTCCCACACAGAGCGTGGGAACGATCAGGCTCACCCCTTAGTGTGCGGTAGCCTGTAGGCCGGCGAGCAATAAGCGCTGATACAAATCCTCTTTCAGCCCCTGCGGCTTATCCAAGTGCATCCGCTCCAGATGCCGGGGAAACACCTCCGGCTCCGGTGCATCCAGCGCCGCCTTGCCCAGCTCCAGAATCTCCGTCAGCTTGAATTTGCTCTTGAGCCAGTTCAACGCCCGCAACAGATCCCGTTCTTCATCCGTAAAGTCGCTGCCCAGCGGATACTCCGGGAACAACCGTCTATGCCTGGCCTGGATACCCTTGAGTCGCTCAGGGGTGTTGTCGGTAAAGCGCGAGTCCAGCTGGAAGTCCTTGGGTAACTTGCCGGCCTTTTGCGCCTGTTCGATCAAATCGCCCTGGAAGCGCGAGTCGGTGACATTGAGCAGCGCCTCGATCACCCTGGCGTCCGTCTGCCCTCGCAAGTCGGCGATGCCATATTCGGTGATGACGATATCCCGCAGATGCCTAGGAATGGTGCAGTGGCCGTATTCCCAGACAATGTTGGAACTGACTTCCCCCGCCGACTCGCGCCAGCTACGCAAAATCAGGATCGAGCGCGCGCCTTCCAGCGCATGGCCCTGGGCGACAAAGTTGTATTGCCCGCCTACACCGCTGAGCACATGGCCATCTTCCAACTGGTCAGCCACGCCTGCGCCGAGCAACGTCACCATGATCGCGCTGTTGATAAACCGAGCGTCCAGGCGTTGCAGGCGTTTGAGTTCTTCCTGGCCGTACAGCTCGTTGATGTAACTGATGCGGGTCATGTTGAATTCAATGCGCTTGCTGTGGGTCATCTCCTGCAAGCGCTGGTAAAAACTGCGCGGCCCGAGGAAGAAGCCGCCATGGATCGACACGCCGTCGGACTGTGCTGCGTCATCCAGGGTGCCAGCATTAGCCTGCTCCTGAGTTGCCACATCCGGGTAGACCTTGCGCCGCACAATGCCGGCATCCGCCAGCACCAGCAGGCCGTTGACGAACATCTCGCTACAGCCGTAGAGGCCGCGAGCAAAGGGATCGACGCCGCCCTCATGACTGATCAACGGCGCCCACTGATACACATCCAGATCCGTCAGCAGCAGCCGATAGGCGTCGTTATCGGCCTGGCGCGCCAGCAAGGCGGCGGTCAGCGCATCACCCATGGAGCCGATGCCGATCTGCAAGGTGCCGCCATCGCGCACCAGGGTGCTGGCATGCAGGCCAATAAAGTGATCCTGGAACCCCACCGGCATATTCGGTGTGGAGAACAGCGTGGTGTTGTCCTTTTCGTCGATCAGGTAGTCGAATTCGTCCATGCCCAACTCGGAGTCGCCAGGCATGTAGGGTAAATCGCTGTGGACCTGGCCAACGATCAGGATGGTTTCCCCTGCATCGCGGCGCTTGGCGATCATCGGCAGCAGGTCGAGGGTGATATCCGGGTTGCAACTCAGGCTCAAGCGATCGGGGTGTTCAGTGCTACTCGCGACTAATTGCGCCACCAAATTCAGCCCGGCGGCGTTGATATCGCGGGCGGCGTGGCTGTAGTTGCTGCTGACATAATCCTGCTGCGCCGACTGGCTATGGAGCAAGCTGCCGGGCTGCATGAAGAACTGCTGTACGCGGATGTTGGCTGGCAGGCTGTCTCTGTGCAGGTCGGCCAGGAAATCCAACTCGGGGTAATCGCCGAATACCCGTTCAATAAAGGGCTCGAGAAAACGCTTTTGCAAACCATCGCCGAAGGGCGGTCGACCCAGGCTCAGCGCCGTGTAGATCGTCAGCGCCCGCTCCGGCAACTGGGCGATGCGCCGGTACAGCGCGTTGGCGAACAGGTTGGGTTTGCCCAGGCCCAGGGGCATGCCCATATGGATATGCGCCGGCAACCGCGCCAGTACGTCGTCAACTGCTTGCTCGATTGAACACAACTGCACCATCCGACCCTCCTGAACATTCCATGATTAGGGGTTGGACCGAGCTTGCCGGGTCTTTGCTGCAAAGAACAGCTTTGAAACACAAATCGCAGGCACAAAAAAGCCGCTCGTAAGCGGCTTTTTGCAGAGGCGCGGCGTGTTACTGGCCGGACATCTTCTTGATAGCGCCTTCCAGGTCATCAAGGCTGCAATCGGAGCAAGTGCCCATTGGCGGCATGGCTTTGTAACCATGTTTGGCAACCTGAGCCAAGCCTTTGGTGCCTTTCTGTGGATCTTCAATTTTGAGCTCTGCCAGGACGGCGTCAACGTGACCGATCCGTTCTTTCCAGGCTGCTGCGTCGCCTATTTTCGGCGCTTCCAACAGACCGGTACCGTGGCACGCGTTGCAGTGTTTGGCGATGACATCATCCGGCGTTTTTGCAGCGCCGCCGCCGCCCACAGCCACGGCAACTTCCATCCCTTTGCATTCCTGGCCCTGAACACAGACTTGGCCGACAGGCTCCAGGCGCTTGGCAATTTCATCATTGGTCGCAGCTTGAGCGCTGACAGCCCATAGGGCCAGTACGGTTGCTGGTGCAGCCAGCATTTTCATAATTAGGTTCACGCGTTCACCCTCAATGGTGGCTATTCACGCCTGCGGCCACGGTTTCGCAGGCGGCGAAAGTATAACGGTTAGCCCGCCTGGCCGAAACAACCCTATTAACTAAAGGGAGATTCAGCCTCGCGGAATACTGCTTCGGGTGTGTCTGCAACGCTGGCAGCACGCCTCTTCTGTCAAAAGTTCGCGGGTGTGGCTGCGCTGATTAGTCGCGCCGGCACATCGAACGGATTGCGAAAACGATGGGGCTTGGTGCTTTCAAAGTAGTAGCTATCGCCAGCTTCGAGCACAAAAGTTTCAAGACCAACCACCAATTCCAAGCGTCCTTCCACCAGAATCCCGGTTTCCTCGCCTTCGTGGGTGAGCATTTCTTCGCCCGTGTCGGCGCCCGGCGGGTAGATTTCGTTGAGAAACGCGATCGCCCGGGTTGGGTGCGCCCGGCCCACCAGTTTCATGGTGACGGCGCCGTCGGAGATGTCGATCAGCTCATTGGCTTTATAGACGATCTGCGTCGGTATTTCCTGGAGGATCTCCTCGGAAAAGAACTCAACCATGGACATAGGGATGCCGCCCAGCACCTTGCGCAAGGAGCTGATCGAGGGGCTGACACTGTTTTTTTCGATCATCGAAATGGTGCTGTTGGTGACACCCGCGCGCTTGGCGAGCTCACGTTGGGAAAGACCTTTCAGTTTACGGATGGATTGCAGTCGTTCGCCGACGTCCAATGCAGGAACCTCCTAGGATTCAGGCTTTGTTGTAATTGAGCGTTATCATGGCGACAGCGTTCAGTATTTACAACACTTGGGCCTAAATCCCGGGCAGTTCCGATCGTCATGTTGGCTTAAGCGCCGCAATAGAGCCTTGGCACGCGGCGCAGGTTGCAGAAGATCTGGTAGGGAATGGTCTCAGCGGCAACCGCAACGTCGCTGGCGAGGATATTTTTACCCCACAGCTCCACGGTAGAACCGAGGCCGGCCTGGGGCACATCCGTCAGGTCGATGCACAGCATGTCCATCGACACCCGGCCCAGCAATTGGCTGCGCTGCCCGGCTACCCATACCGGCGTGCCGGTTGGCGCGTGGCGTGGGTAACCATCGGCATAACCCATGGCAACCACACCGATGCGCATCGGCTTGGGCGTGATGAACTTGGCGCCGTAGCCCACCGGCTCGCCAGCCGGCAGTTCGCGCACGCTGATGACTTTCGATTCCAGAGTCATCACCGGCTGCAAACGCGCGGCCACGGCCTGGTCTTCGCCAAACGGCGTCGCGCCGTAGAGCATGATGCCCGGGCGTACCCAGTCGCTGGTCACATTCGGCCAGCCCATCACCGACGGCGAGTTGCGCAGGCTGACTTCAGCCGACAAACCTTGGCGCGCCGCCTCAAATACCGCGACTTGTTCATTGCTGCGTACGCAATCGAGTTCATCGGCGCGGGCGAAGTGGCTCATCAACACAATCTTTGCCACTTTGCCGCTAGCCAGCAGACGCTGGTAGGCCTCGTGGTAATCCTTGGGATGCAGGCCGACGCGGTGCATGCCCGAATCCAGCTTGAGCCAGATGGTCAGAGGCTTGCTCAACCTGGCTTGCTCGATCGCTTCCAACTGCCACAACGAATGCACCACGCACCAGAAATCATGCTCGATGATCAGCGGCAGCTCATCAGCTTCAAAAAAACCTTCCAGCAGCAACACCGGCGCACGAATCCCGCCAGCCCGCAGCTCCAGTGCCTCTTCGATGCAGGCCACGGCAAAACCATCGGCCTCGGCTTCCAGCGCCTGGGCCACGCGCACGGCACCATGCCCATAGGCATCGGCCTTGACCACGGCGAGGGCCTTGGCCCCCGTGGTTTCACGGGCCAACTGGTAATTATGGCGCAGGGCTTGGAGGTCGATCAGGGCACGGGCAGGACGCATGGCGGCGGACTTCTAGGCGGCAGAGAGAAGAAAAACCGGCACCGACAGACAGCGTCGGCGCCGGGAGAGGGATCTTTGCTTAAGGCAGCGCGGCCACGACGGACAGCTCTACCAGGATTTGCGGTTCGCACAGCTTGGCTTCAACCGTGGCACGGGCCGGGGCGACGCCTTTGGGCAACCATGTGTCCCACACCGCGTTCATGCCGGCGAAATCGGCGTCGATGTCTTTCAAGTAAATCGTCACCGACAGCAACTTGGTTTTGTCGGTGCCGGCCAGGTCGAGCAAACGTTCGATATTGGCCAACGTTTCACGGGTCTGTTTTTCAATCCCGGCACTCATGTCGTCGCCGACTTGCCCTGCCAGATACACGGTGCCGCTGTGAACAACGATCTGGCTCAAACGCTCATTGATGAGCTGGCGCTGGATTGACATGCTTTGCAGACTCCTGGTGGTTGCCATAACGGGAAATATCGAGGCCTTCGGCGCTGATTTGCGGCGTTTTCTTCGCAATCAGATCGGCCAACAAGCGACCAGAGCCACAGGCCATGGTCCAGCCGAGGGTGCCGTGGCCAGTATTCAGGAACAGGTTCTTGAATGGGGTGGCACCGACAATCGGCGTGCCGTCGGGTGTGGTTGGGCGCAGGCCGGTCCAGAACGAAGCTTGGGTCAAATCGCCGCCCTGAGGATAAAGGTCGTTGACGATCATCTCCAGGGTTTCACGCCGACGCGGGTTCAGCGACAGGTCAAAACCGGCTATTTCAGCCATGCCGCCCACACGGATTCGGTTATCGAAACGGGTAATCGCGACCTTGTAGGTTTCGTCGAGAATGGTCGACGTCGGCGCCATCGCCGCGTTGGTGATAGGCACGGTCAGCGAGTAACCCTTGAGCGGGTAAACCGGCGCCTTGATCCCCAGCGGCTTGAGCAGCTTCGGTGAGTAACTGCCGAGGGCCAGCACGTAACGGTCGGCAGTTTCCAGCTTGCCGTCGATCCACACCCCGTTGATGCGGTCGCCCGCATAGTCGAGACGCTGGATATCTTGTTCGAAACGGAATTCCACGCCCAGTTGCTTGCACATGTCGACCAGGCGGGTGGTGAACATCTGGCAGTCGCCGGTCTGGTCGTTCGGCAGGCGCAGCGCACCCGCTAGAATATCGGTAACGCTGGCCAGGGCTGGCTCAACACGAGCAATACCGGCGCGGTCCAGTAGTTCAAAGGGCACGCCGGATTCTTTCAGCACGGCGATGTCTTTGGCGGCGCCATCAAGCTGGGCCTGGGTGCGGAACAGCTGGGTAGTACCGAGGCTGCGGCCTTCGTAGGCAATACCGGTCTCGGCGCGCAGTTCGTCGAGGCAATCGCGGCTGTACTCAGACAGGCGCACCATGCGCTCCTTGTTCACGGCATAGCGGCTGGCGGTGCAGTTGCGCAGCATCTGCGCCATCCACAAATATTGATCGATATCAGCCGTGGCCTTGATCGCCAACGGTGCGTGGCGTTGCAGCAGCCATTTGATGGCTTTGAGTGGCACACCCGGGGCGGCCCATGGCGAGGCGTAACCTGGGGACACTTGGCCTGCGTTGGCGAAGCTGGTTTCCATGGCAGCGGCTGGCTGACGGTCGACCACAACGACTTCAAAGCCGGCCCGAGCCAAATAGTAGGCACTGGTCACACCAATGACGCCGCTACCCAAGACCAGAACGCGCATTTTTATATCCTCATCGCGGCCTGACCGCTGACGTGTGTTGTTCGAGCAATGATGTGCGCAGTATAAAAAGCAATCGCCAGTGCATTTCACTATATAACTGCTTATATTTGGCGACAATTCTCGGCAAAAACCCTTTTCACAGAGGCGTATCCCCTATGCGTACCAACACCCAGACCAAGCGGGAGCTGGACAAGATCGACCGCAACATCCTGCGCATCCTGCAGACCGACGGGCGTATTTCGTTTACGGAGCTTGGGGAAAAGGTCGGACTGTCGACGACACCGTGCACCGAACGGGTACGCCGGCTGGAGCGTGAGGGGATCATCATGGGCTACAACGCACGGCTCAACCCGCAGCACTTGAAAGGCAGTTTGCTGGTATTTGTCGAGATCAGCCTCGATTACAAGTCCGGCGACACCTTTGAAGAATTCCGCCGCGCCGTGCTGAAACTGCCCCATGTGCTGGAGTGCCACTTGGTGTCAGGCGACTTCGACTACCTGGTGAAGGCGCGGATTTCCGAGATGGCTTCATACCGCAAATTACTCGGCGATATCCTGCTCAAACTGCCCCATGTGCGGGAATCCAAGAGCTATATCGTGATGGAAGAGGTGAAGGAGAGCCTGAATCTGCCGATCCCGGACTGACTGAGCCAGCGCCTACATTTTGACCCAGTACATCCGCTAGACCAGTACCTGCCGAGTGCTGGCCATGTACTCATGGATTTGCTTTTCCACCCTGGGATGAATCAGCTCCACCGGCCGCCGCCCATTGGGGCACGGCAAGGTCTTGGTGGTCCCAAACAACCGACAGATCAGCGGGCGCTCGTCATACACCGTGCAGCCGTTCGGCCCCAGGTGCACGCAGTTCAGCTCATCCATGGCCGCGTCCTGCTCGGCAGCGGTTTTACGCGGCAGGCGCGACATTTCCTCGGGCGAGGTGGTCACCGGCCCACAGCAGTCGTGGCAACCTGGGACGCACTCGAACGAAGGAATCTGTCGGCGCAGCGCGCTGATTTTCTGACTGTTGCAACTCATCGAAACAAGTACCGAACGGCGAATAGGCGTGGATTCTGCCGCAAAAGGCTCTGCACAGACAGCTTCACCCGACCGCTGTATCCTGCGTCAAATTTTCCAAACAGGGATGCTCCCCATGACTGCCAGCGCCCGGCACACCGCTTCCTACTATGCCGCCAGCAGCGTGCCGCAACCCGATTACCCGGCGTTGACCGGCGATATGCGCGCCGATGTGTGCGTGATTGGCGGTGGTTATTCCGGGCTTAACACCGCCCTGGAACTGGCCGAGCGCGGCTTCAGCGTGGTGTTGCTGGAAGCGCGCAAGATCGGCTGGGGCGCCAGCGGGCGTAATGGCGGCCAGTTGATTCGCGGCGTCGGCCATGGCCTGGACCAGTTCGCCAACGTGATCGGCAGCGACGGCGTGCGCCAGATGAAGTTGATGGGGCTGGAGGCCGTGGAGATCGTGCGTGAGCGCGTCGAGCGCTATCAGATCCCCTGCGACCTGACCTGGGGCTACTGCGACCTCGCCAACAAGCCCCGCGACCTGCAAGGCCTGGCCGAAGACGCCGAAGAACTGCGCAGCCTGGGCTATCGCCATGAAGTACGTTTGCTGCAAGCCGGCGAGATGAGCAGCGTGATCGGTTCCGACCGCTACGTAGGCGGCATGATCGACATGGGCTCCGGCCACTTGCATCCACTGAACCTGGCACTCGGCGAAGCGGCCGCCGCCCAGCAGCTGGGCGTGAAGCTGTTCGAACAGTCCGAAGTGACGCGCATCGACTACGGCCCCGAGGTCAACGTGCACACTGCCCTTGGCAACGTGCGCGCCAAGACCCTGGTACTGGCCTGCAATGCCTACCTCAATGGCCTGAACCCGCAATTGAGCGGAAAAGTGCTGCCCGCCGGCAGCTACATCATCGCCACCGAACCGTTGAGTGAAGCCCAGGCCGCCAACCTGCTGCCGCAGAACATGGCTGTGTGTGATCAGCGGGTAACCGTCGATTACTTCCGACTGTCCGCCGATCGCCGCCTGTTGTTCGGGGGTGCCTGCCACTACTCAGGTCGCGATCCTCAGGACATCGGTGCCTACATGCGCCCGAAAATGCTCAAGGTATTCCCGCAACTGGCCGACGTGAAGATCGACTACCAGTGGGGCGGCATGATCGGGATCGGCGCCAACCGCTTGCCGCAGATCGGCCGATTGGCGGACCAACCCAATGTGTATTACGCCCAGGCCTACGCCGGCCATGGCCTCAATGCCACGCACCTGGCGGGCAAGCTGCTGGCCGAAGCCATCAGCGGCCAGCAGCAGGGCCGCTTCGATCTGTTTGCGCAGGTGCCACACATCACCTTCCCCGGCGGCAAACATCTGCGTTCGCCGCTGTTAGCGCTGGGGATGCTCTGGCACCGCTTCAAAGAATGGGTGTGAATCAGCCGCGCCAGAAAGGCTTCACGCCTTCCTGGCGCGCTTGTTCAGCGGTTAACCCGATATCGCGCAATTGCTCGACCGTCAGATTCAGCAATGCCTTGCGGGTGTGGCTGCGGTGCCAGAACAGACTCCAGCCACGACCGCTGGGCGCCGACAGTGCCCGCTCCTGCCCCGACTCTAATTCCTGACTGTGTAACGCCAACCGCACATCGCTCATGCCGCTCATTTTGTCGTCCCTCATTTGCTTGTTGCCATGAGTGACTAGAATGGGCGAGCGAGCAAAACCATTACAGATTCAAACCAATTTTATTAAATCCATACAGGCACTGCCTTTGGACCGCTGAATCCTGTATTTTCCCCCTATCTGTACTGGTCCGTTGGGAGCGACCGCCATGACCCTTTACGTCAACCTCGCCGAATTGCTGGGCACCCGCATCGAACAGGGCTTCTATCGCCCTGGGGATCGCTTGCCCTCTGTGCGGGCCTTGAGTGTGGAACACGGGGTGAGCCTCAGCACCGTGCAGCAGGCGTATCGCATGCTGGAAGACAACGGCCTGGCAATGCCCAAGCCCAAGTCCGGTTACTTTGTACCCGTTGGTCGTGAGCTGCCGGCCCTGCCCGAGGTCGGTCGCCCGGCCCAACGGCCGGTGGAAATTTCCCAGTGGGATCAGGTGCTGGAACTGATTCGCGCGGTGCCGCGCAAAGATGTCATACAGATGGGTCGCGGTATGCCGGATGTATTGTCGCCCACCCTCAAACCGCTGCTGCGCAGCCTGGCGCGCGTCAGTCGACGTCAGGACCTGCCTGGGCTGTATTACGACAACATCCTCGGCTGTATGGAATTGCGTGAGCAAATCGCCCGGCTGTCTTTGGATTCCGGCTGCCAACTGAACGCCGAAGATATCGTCATCACCACCGGCTGCCATGAGGCGCTGTCCGCCAGCATTCATGCCATTTGCCAACCTGGGGATATCGTCGCCGTCGACTCGCCGAGCTTCCACGGCGCCATGCAAACGCTTAAAGGCCTGGGTATGAAGGCCTTGGAGATCCCAACGGACCCGATCACCGGCATCAGCCTCGAAGCACTGGAATTGGCCTTGGAACAGTGGCCAATCAAGGTCATTCAATTGACCCCCAACTGCAACAACCCGCTTGGCTACATCATGCCGGAGGCACGCAAACGGGCACTGCTGACCCTGGCCCAGCGCTTTGACGTGGCGATCATCGAAGACGATGTGTATGGCGAACTGGCCTACAGCTATCCGCGCCCGCGCACGATCAAATCCTTCGACGAAGATGGCCGTGTACTGCTTTGCAGTTCCTTCTCGAAAACCCTGGCGCCAGGCCTGCGTATTGGCTGGGTCGCACCCGGCCGATACTTGGAGCGGGTGCTGCACATGAAATACATCAGCACCGGCTCCACCGCTACACAGCCGCAGATCGCGATTGCAGAGTTCCTCAAGAACGGTCATTTCGAACCGCATTTACGGCGGATGCGCACCCAATACCAGCGCAATCGCGACTTGATGCTCGACTGGGTCAGCCGCTACTTCCCGGCGGGCACTCGCGCCAGTCGGCCCCAGGGCAGTTTCATGCTGTGGATAGAACTGCCGGAGGGCTTCGATACCCTCAAACTCAATCGCGTGTTGGTGGAACAAGGCGTACAGGTGGCCGTGGGAAGTATCTTTTCTGCTTCCGGCAAGTACCGGAACTGCCTGCGCATGAACTACGCTGCCAAGCCAACCCCGCAGATCGAAGAGGCGGTGCGCAAGGTCGGTGCTGCCGCAATCAAGATGCTGGCCGAGGCGCAGGACTGACCTTTCGCGAAAAATAGCCGTCATATGCCGACAATCGCCCAGACCTGGAAGCAGCGCCCTTGATGATCCGACGGCTTTTACCGCTTTTGCTGCTGGGCGCTCTGGGCTTGTGCGGCTGCGCCACGGTGGATGTACCGCGCATACCCAGCGACGCCCTGCCCGCTGCGCAATCGTCATTCGGCCGCTCGATCCAGGCCCAGGCCGCACCGTATCAGGGACGCTCCGGCTTTCGCCTGCTGCCCAACAGCAACGAGGCGTTCATGGCCCGTGCCGAGTTGATCCGCAACGCCCAGACCAGCCTCGACCTGCAGTACTACATCGTCCACGACGGCATCAGCACCCGCATGCTCGTGGATGAACTGCTCAAGGCCGCCGACCGAGGCGTGCGCATCCGCATCCTGCTGGACGACACCACCAGCGACGGCCTCGACCAGATCATCGCCACCCTCGCCGCCCATCCCAAGATCGAAATTCGCCTGTTCAACCCATTGCACCTGGGGCGCAGCACCGGTGTGACGCGGGCCATGGGCCGCTTGTTCAACCTGTCACTGCAACATCGGCGCATGCACAACAAGCTGTGGCTGGCGGACAACAGCGTGGCGATCGTCGGCGGGCGCAACCTGGGGGACGAGTATTTCGACGCCGAACCCAACCTGAACTTCACCGATATCGACATGCTCAGCGTGGGTCCGGTGGCCGAGCAACTGGGCCACAGTTTCGACCAGTACTGGAACAGCGCGCTGAGCAAACCCATTGATGAATTCGTCTCAAGCAGCCCGTCCAAGGGCGACTTGGCTGCTGCACGTGTGCGCCTGCAAGACTCACTGGCCGAATCACGCCAGCAGAACCACGCCCTGTACAACCGCTTGCGTACCTACCAGACCCGACCGCGCATGGACATCTGGCGCCGCGAGTTGATCTGGGCCTGGAACCAGGCGCTGTGGGACGCGCCGAGCAAGGTGTTGGCCAAGGCTGATCCAGACCCGCGCTTGTTGCTCACCACCCAACTGGCACCGGAGCTGGAAGGGGTAAGCCGCGAGCTGATGATGATTTCGGCGTATTTCGTACCTGGGCAACCCGGGCTGGTGTACCTCACCGGTCGCGCCGATGCCGGTGTGTCGGTGAGCCTGCTGACCAACTCCCTGGAGGCCACCGACGTACCGGCCGTGCACGGCGGCTATGCGCCTTATCGCAAGGCGCTGCTGGAGCACGGCGTGAAACTCTATGAACTGCGCCGCCAACCGGGCGACGTCCCAAGTGGCAGCGGCCCGCACCTGTTTCGCCGGGGCACCTTTCACGGCTCGGACTCGAGCCTGCATAGCAAAGCGATGATCTTTGATCGGGAGAAGTCGTTTATCGGCTCGTTCAACTTCGACCCGCGCTCGGTGCTGTGGAACACCGAAGTCGGCGTATTGGTGGACAGCCCCGAGTTGGCGGAGCATCTGCGCAACCTGGCACTGCAAGGTATGGCCCCAGCCTTGAGCTATGAGGCGAAACTGCAGGACGGCCAAGTGGTGTGGGAGACCGAGGATAACGGCCAATTGCACACCCTGACCCGTGAGCCAGGCAGTTGGTGGCGCCGATTCAACGCCTGGTTCGCCACCAGTGTTGGCCTGGAGCGCATGCTCTAGGCCGGTTGCGCAGCGCCGAATGCACCCTGGCGCAATAGCAACACCACCAGACCCAGCGCTCCAGCCGCCATCAGCAGCGGCAATGCATGCCCGCTGATCCACTGGCTACCCGCGCCCGCCACCAGCGGCCCGATCAGGCAGCCGATGCCCCACAGCTGCGCAATGTGAGCATTGGCGCGCACCAGCTCATCGTCGCGGTAACGCTCGCCGATCAGAATCAGCGACAGCGTGAACAACCCGCCCGCACTGGCGCCGAATAGCACCCACACCGGCCAGATCAGCAGCGTGTGCATCAACAGTGGAATTGCCAGGCTCGATGCCAGCAACAACACCGCACAACTCAAAAACAGCGTGCGTCGCGGCAAGTAGTCCGCCAGCGCACCGATGGGCAATTGCAGCAGTGCGTCGCCGACCACCACCGTGCTGACCATCGCCAAGGCGATCTCGGCGGTGAAGCCCTGTTGCAGGCAATACACCGGCAGCAGCGTCAGAATCATCGCCTCGAACGCAGCGAACAATGCCACCGCCCAGGCAATCGCCGGCAGGCTCTGGCAAAAGCGCCACAGGTCGACGAAGGTCACGCTGAAGGATTCGGCAGTCGGTGCGCCGGAGCGCCCCAGCAACAGCAGCGGTGCGACCATCAGCAAGCCCACGCCCACCCAGAAACCATAATCATGGTCGGTACCCAGCACGCCCAGCAGCAACGGGCCCGACAGCTGGCTCAAGGCATAGGTGCAGCCATACAGTGCCACCAACCGGCCACGCCATTGCTCCACCACCAACTGGTTGATCCAGCTTTCACCGAGGATAAACACGATGGTCAGGATCACTCCGATCATCAGCCGCAGCACCAACCAAACCGGGTAGCTGGGCAGGATTGCCAGCAAGCCGATGGAGACGGCGCCGGCCCACAGGCACAAACGCATCAGGTTGGCGGTGCCCAGCCATGAGGCCATCCGGCTGGAGACCTTCGCCCCCAGCAGCACGCCGAAGGCAGGCATCGCCGCCATCACACCAATGGCGAAGCTACCGTAGCCCCAGCCTTCTAGGCGCAGGGACACCAAAGGCATGCTGACGCCCAGGGCCAAGCCGACGCTCAGCACCGAGGCCAGGACGGCGAAATAAGTCGCCCAACGCATTTCCACGCTCCTGTGGATTATTTTTTCAGGGTTTTAAACGAACTGTAGGAGCGAGCTTATGTGGAAGCCGGGCTTGCCCGCGATACAGGCACCTCGGTGTGTCAGTCACACCTCGGTGATGCTATCGCAGGCAAGCCAGCTCCCACACAAGCTCGCTCCTACAGAGGATCAGCGGTGTTGCTTAGAGCTTGATCCAGGTCGACTTCAGCTCAGTGTATTTGTCGAACGCATGCAGCGACTTGTCACGGCCATTACCCGACTGCTTGAAACCACCAAACGGTGCAGTCATATCGCCGCCGTCATACTGGTTGACCCACACGCTACCGGCGCGCAGGGCCTTGGCGGTCAGGTGCGCCTTGGAGATGTCCGCTGTCCACACGGCTGCGGCGAGGCCGTAGATAGTGTCGTTGGCGATGGCGATGGCTTCTTCGGCGCTGTCGAAGGTGATCACCGACAGGACTGGGCCAAAGATCTCTTCCTTGGCGATCTTCATGGCATTGGTCACACCGTCGAAAATCGTCGGCTCGACGTAGGTGCCACCGGTTTCTTCCAGGGTGCGCTTGCCACCGGCTACCAGTTTGGCGCCGTCGGCGTGACCGGCTTCGATGTACGAAAGCACAGTGTTCAACTGTTGGGTGTCCACCAGTGCACCAACGTTAGTCGCCGGGTCCAGCGGGTTGCCTGGCTTCCAGCCTTTGAGGGCCTCGATCACCAGCGGCAGGAATGTGTCCTTGATGGAGCGCTCTACGAGCAGGCGCGAACCGGCGGTGCAGACTTCGCCCTGGTTGAAGGCGATGGCACCAGCGGCGGATTCAGCAGCAGCTTGCAGGTCAGGGGCATCGGCGAACACGATGTTCGGGCTCTTGCCGCCAGCTTCCAGCCACACGCGCTTCATGTTCGATTCACCGGATCGAATCAACAGTTGCTTGGCGATCTTGGTGGAACCCGTGAACACCAGGGTGTCGACGTCCATGTGCAGCGCCAGCGCATTGCCCACGGTGTGGCCGTAGCCCGGCAGCACGTTCAGCACGCCTTTTGGAATACCGGCCTCAACCGCCAGGGCTGCGATGCGGATCGCGGTCAGCGGGGATTTCTCGGACGGCTTGAGGATCACCGAGTTACCGGTCGACAGCGCCGGGCCCAGCTTCCAGCAGGCCATCATCAACGGGAAGTTCCACGGCACGATGGCACCCACCACGCCAACCGGCTCGCGGGTCACCAGACCCAACTGGTTGTGGGGGGTGGCGGCGACTTCGTCGTAGATCTTGTCGATCGCCTCACCGCTCCAGCTCAGGGCATTGGCGGCGCCAGGCACGTCAATTTCCAGGGAGTCGGTGATCGGCTTGCCCATGTCCAGGGTTTCGAGCAGCGCCAGCTCTTCGGCATTGTCATTGAGCAGCGCGGCGAAACGGAGCATGACCGATTTGCGCTTGGCCGGCGCCAGGCGCGACCAGACACCGGAATTGAAGGTGGCGCGGGCGTTTTCTACGGCACGCTGGGCGTCGGCGGCGTCACAACTGGCAACGGTGGCCAGCAGGCGGCCATCGACCGGGCTGATGCATTCGAAGGTGTCACCGGAAACAGCGGCGGTGTACTCGCCATTGATGTAGGCGCGGCCTTCGATCTTCAGATCCTTGGCGCGTTGTTCCCAGTCGGCACGGGTCAGGGTGGTCATGCGAGTGTCCTCCTCTTATTGAATACAAGGGCCAGGTGATGTCCCCCGGCAGCCTCACAAAATTCTTGCCCGGCCAGCCAGCTGTTCGGCTCAAGGCAGCTGCCACCCTAAACCAGCAGCTGGGGATGTTTCAATATATTTGACATAACGGCGGAAAACGCCCTTGCGATGTTCATTTTAATAAACATAGACTTTGGGCTCTCCAACCGCAGGCCAGACGGGACACGCACATGAGCATCCAGGACATCGTCGACTTCAGCCAAGCCAAGACCCCCGCCGACCGCTACCGCCCTGCCGCCGAGAAAATCCTCAAGGGCGACCCCGAGCAAACGATCTACAACCACTACAACAGCCCCTGTGGCCAGATGAGCGCCGGAGTCTGGGAAGGTGAAGTCGGGCAGTGGAAGGTCAACTACACCGAGCATGAGTACTGCGAGATTGTGCAGGGTGTGTCCGTACTGCGCGATGCCGATGGCAACGCCAAGACTTTGCGCGCCGGCGACCGATTCGTGATCCCCGCCGGCTTCAGCGGCACTTGGGAAGTGCTGGAAGCGTGCCGCAAGATCTACGTAGTGTTCGAACAGAAAGCCTGACCGGCAAATTCAAGGCAAAAAAAAGCCCGACTCGTGAGAGACGGGCTTTTTTTCACAAGGAAGAAAATCAATTACTTGATTTTGCCTTCTTTGTAGATCACGTGCTTGCGAACGCGCGGGTCGAACATTTTCTTTTCGAGCTTGTCCGGGGTAGTACGCTTGTTCTTGTCGGTAGTGTAGAAGTGACCAGTACCGGCGCTAGAGATCATTCGAATCAATTCACGCATGATAGAGCTCCTTAGATCTTGCCAGCGGCACGGATTTCGGCCAGCACGACAGTGATGCCACGCTTGTCGATAATGCGCATGCCTTTGGCAGATACGCGCAGACGGACAAAACGTTTCTCTTCTTCAACCCAGAAGCGGTGATGCTGCAGGTTTGGCAGGAAACGACGACGGGTTTTGTTATTTGCGTGGGAAATGTTATTCCCAGTCACCGGACCCTTACCGGTAACTTGACATACTCTCGACATGCCTCAGCCCTCTAAAACCACATGCCCAACCCGGCATGGGTTGGCCGCTTAATCTCTCAGTCATTTGGCGCCAGGCGCCGCGTTTCTTTAGGGTCTTACCGGCTACACCTACAAGCGAAGGAACCGGGCCCCTAGAAAAGAGCGCTGCTTTATACCAGAAAGACCCCGGTGCAACAACAGCCCGTGAGTTTTTACCAGCGTAAATCCTGGCGGAAGGCGCCTGAACCGTTGCCAGGAGGGGCCGCTGTAACAGCCGACCACTCGTCGCACAGAATGATTTACAGCGCCCGAGCGCACTGGAAAGTGCACGGCGAAACGCGCTGAGGCGCCATCAAAACAGCATTTGAGGCAAAAGCACAGGCAAAAATGGGCTAGTCATTTATCAATCAGACCACTACGGTAGGACTTTTCCAGACTGCACTCGCAGATGGGCCTTCGATCTGCAAAGGAAACCGAACATGCGCCTCGCTGCCCTACCGCTATTGCTTGCCCCTCTATTTATCGCGCCGCTGGCCCAGGCGGCCACGAGTCTGAGCGTTTGCACCGAGGCCAGCCCCGAAGGGTTTGATGTGGTGCAATACAACTCGCTGACCACCACCAACGCCTCAGCCGACGTGCTGATGAACCGCCTGGTGGACTACGACGCGGCAAGCGGCAAGCTGGTGCCGAGCCTTGCGGATAGCTGGGAAGTCTCGCCGGATGGCCTGACGTATACCTTCAAACTGCACCCCGATGTGAAATTCCATCGCACCGAATACTTCACCCCAAGCCGCACCCTGACCGCCGAAGACGTGCGCTTCAGCTTTGAACGCATGCTCGACCCGGCCAACCCGTGGCACAAGATTGCCCAGAGCGGCTTCCCGCATGCGCAATCTCTACAATTGCCGGCACTGATCAAGAAGATCGACGCCCTCGACCCCCTGACCGTACGCTTTACCCTGGATCACGCGGACTCCACCTTCCTTGCCGCCCTGAGCATGGGCTTTGCCTCAATCTACCCGGCGGAATACGCCGACAAACTGCTCAAGGCCGGCACGCCGGAGAAGCTCAACAGCCAACCGATCGGCACAGGCCCGTTCGTTTTTGTGCGCTTCCAGAAAGATGCCGTGGTGCGCTACAAAGCCAACCCGGAGTACTTCGCCGGTAAACCGTCTGTGGATAACTTGATCTTCGCGATCACCCCGGACGCCAATGTGCGCCTGCAGAAACTGCATCGCGACGAATGCCAGATCGCCCTGTCACCCAAGCCCCTGGATGTGGGCGAAGCCAAAAAAGACCCCGCACTCAAGGTGGAAAAAACCGCTGCCTTCATGACCGCGTTCGTCGCAATCAACAGCCAGCATCCACCCTTGGACAAGCCGGAAGTGCGCCAGGCAATCAACCTGGCCTTCGACAAAACCAGCTACCTCAAGGCCGTGTTTGAAGGCACCGCTGAAGCCGCCAACGGCCCTTACCCACCCAATACCTGGAGTTACGCCAAGGACTTGCCGGGTTATCCACAGGACCTCGCCAAGGCCAAGGCCCTGCTGGACCGAGCCGGGCTCAAGGACGGCTTCAAAACCACTATCTGGACGCGCCCGACGGGCAGCTTGCTCAACCCGAACCCAAATCTCGGCGCACAACTGTTGCAGGCTGACTTGGCCAAGGTCGGCATCCAGGCCGAGATTCGCGTGATCGAATGGGGCGAGCTGATTCGCCGAGCCAAAGCGGGCGAGCACGACCTGCTGTTCATGGGCTGGGCCGGCGACAACGGCGACCCGGATAACTTCCTGACCCCGCAGTTCTCCTGCGCGGCGGTGAAGTCCGGTACCAACTTCGCCCGCTATTGCGACCCGGCCCTGGACAAGTTGATCAGCGCCGGCAAGACCACCAGCGAGCAAGGTGTACGCAGCAAGCTCTATCAACAAGCCCAGGCGCAGATCCAACAGCAGGCATTGTGGCTCCCGCTGGCACACCCGACGGCGTTTGCCCTGGCACGCAAGAATGTCGAAGGATATGAGGTGAGCCCGTTTGGGCGGCAGGATTTCTCCAAGGTCAGCGTCAAACCCTGAGAACCAACCCCGCCCTGACAACGCGGGGTTACATCCACCCATATTCGGCCATCGACAGCGGGTCACCATCACCGACGATGATGTGATCCAGCACCCGCACATCCACCACTTCCAAAGCCTTTTGCAGCAATTTGGTTAATTTTCGATCAGCTGCACTCGGCTCGACGCTCCCGGAAGGATGGTTGTGGCAGAGGATCAACGCTGCCGCGTTGTACGCCAAGGCACGCTTGACCACTTGCCGGGGGTAAACCACAGCGGCATCGATGGTGCCCTGGAATAACGCCTCGAAACCCAACACCCGATGCCTTGAGTCAAGAAACAGACAGCCGAAGATCTCGTGGGGCTCATGACGCAACAGCGCCTTGAGGTAGTCGCGCACGGCCAGCGGACTCTCCAACACCGAATCACTGCGCAAGCGCTCGGCCAGATGGCGCCGGGACATTTCCAGCACCGCCTGCAACTGGGCGAACTTCGCCGGCCCCAGCCCCAAGTGCTGGCTGAACAGTGTCTGGCTAGACTCCAGCAGTGGGCGAAGACCGCCGAATTGCGCCAATAGATGGCGCGCCAGGTCGACCGCGCTTTTGCCGGAAACCCCGGTACGCAGAAAGATCGCCAACAGCTCGGCATCGGACAGACTCGCCGCGCCCCACTCCAAAAGCTTCTCCCGTGGACGCTCCGCTACGGGCCAATCACGAATACTCATCCCACCTCCATGTGCACGTGCGCCGCTGTTGCCGAGCGGACGCTGTGTTATCTTAAGCCCTCTTTTTTGCCTGCGATTTCCCCTGGGGAGGGGGCATCGCAGGCGTCACTGAACTGGCATCACTGAACTGGAAAGGCAAACCAATGCAGCGTCTGTATCGGAAACGCATCGTTCTCGGCGTCGGCGGCGGCATTGCCGCCTACAAGAGCGCAGAGCTGGTTCGCAGGCTCCTGGACCAGGGCGCAGAAGTGCGCGTGGTCATGACCCGCGGCGGCAGTGAGTTCATCACCCCGCTGACCATGCAAGCCCTCTCCGGCCACCCGGTTCACCTCGACCTGCTGGACCCGGCGGCCGAAGCCGCCATGGGCCATATCGAGTTGGCCAAATGGGCCGACCTGGTACTGATCGCCCCGGCCACTGCCGACCTGATCGCTCGTTTGGCCCAAGGCATTGCCGATGACCTGCTGACCACCCTGGTACTGGCCACCGACGCCACCGTCGCCATTGCCCCGGCCATGAACCAAGCCATGTGGCGCGACCCGGCCACCCAAGCCAACACCCAGCTCCTGCAAAGCCGTGGCCTCAAGGTGTTCGGCCCGGCGTCCGGCAGCCAGGCCTGCGGCGACGTCGGCATGGGCCGCATGCTCGAAGCCACTGACCTCGCGCTGTGCGCCGCCGAGTGCTTCCAGCACCTGGCCCTGACCGGCAAGCACGTGTTGATTACCGCCGGCCCGACCCAGGAAAACATCGACCCGGTGCGCTACATCACCAACCATAGCTCAGGGAAAATGGGCTTTGCCCTGGCGGAAGCGGCGGTCGAGGCAGGCGCGCGCGTCACCCTGATCACCGGTCCGGTGCATTTGCCGACCCCCGATCGCGTCACGCGAATCGACGTAGTCAGCGCCCGAGACATGCTGGCGGCCTGTGAGGCGGCAATTCCCTGCGACCTGTTTATCGCCTCGGCAGCGGTTGCGGATTACCGCCCGGAAGTCGTTGCACCGCAAAAGCTCAAGAAAGACCCTACAAGCGGCGACGGCCTGCTCCTGCAAATGGTGCGCAACCCGGACATTCTGGCGACCATTGCCACTCGCCCGGACCGTCCGTTCAGCGTCGGTTTTGCCGCCGAGACTGAGCACCTGCTGGACTACGCCGCGCGCAAATTGAAAGACAAAAACCTCGACCTGATCGTTGCCAATGATGTCGCCAACCCGAGCATCGGCTTCAACAGCGAGGAAAACGCCTGCAGCGTGATCGATCGCGACCTGCATGCCACCCTTTTCGCCCAGACCAGCAAGGGCAAGATTGCCCGCCAACTGATCTCATTTATCGCCCAACGGCTGAACCAGGTTTAATTTCCATGCACGCTTTGCAAGCCAAGATCCTCGACCCACGCATCGGCAGCGAATTCCCACTGCCAGCCTACGCCACACCGGGCTCCGCTGGCCTGGACCTGCGCGCCATGCTCAAGGAAGACACCGTCCTCGAGCCAGGCCAGACCATCCTGATCCCTACCGGCCTGTCGATCTACGTCGGCGACCCGGGCCTGGCGGCGCTGATCCTGCCGCGCTCCGGCCTGGGCCACAAACACGGCATCGTGCTGGGCAACCTCGTTGGCCTGATCGACTCCGACTACCAGGGCGAGTTGATGGTGTCGTGCTGGAACCGTGGTCAGACCGCCTTCAACATCGCCATCGGTGAGCGCATTGCCCAACTAGTGCTGGTGCCGGTAGTGCAAGCGCATTTCGAACTGGTGCAGGAGTTCGATGAGACTCAGCGCGGCGCAGGCGGTTTCGGGCATTCCGGCAGCCACTGACTAAGCTGAATCAGGCTGGGCGCCATTGTCCGGCCTGATGCCACCGCAAGGCTTTTCAGGATGAAGAATGCGCGGACTTAATCAGCGAGATTTCCCCAGTGGAATCAATGAATTATGCGACCACCAACGCAAAATCAGCACTCCGATGGCATCTTTGCATCACGAACTCTCTGCCGAAAAAACCGTCATACCCTTCAGCTTGAGCCAGCCGGTCAGCCCTATTCAGGCCAGCTTTACCCCTTTTTAGATGGAGTTTCCCCCCGCGATGAGTACCGCAGCCCGAGTAGCCCCGACCTTCCCTGACAGCATTTTTCGCGCCTACGACATTCGTGGCGTAGTGCCCAAGACCTTGACCGCCGAAACCGCCTACTGGATCGGTCGCGCCATCGGCTCCCAGAGCTTGGCTCAGGGCGAGCCCAACGTCTCGGTAGGCCGTGACGGCCGTCTGTCCGGCCCGGAACTGGTGGAGCAACTCATCCAGGGCCTGGCCGACAGCGGCTGCCATGTCAGCGACGTCGGCCTGGTGCCAACGCCTGCGCTGTACTACGCCGCGAACGTATTGGCCGGCAAATCCGGGGTGATGCTCACGGGTAGCCATAACCCGTCGGACTACAACGGTTTCAAGATTGTCATCGCCGGCGACACCCTGGCCAACGAGCAGATCCAGGCCCTGCACACCCGCCTCAAGACCAACGACCTGACCAGCGGTGAAGGCAGCATCACCAAAGTCGACATTCTTCAGCGCTACTCGGATGAAATCACCCGCGACGTCAAACTCGCTCGCCGCCTGAAGGTGGTGGTGGACTGCGGCAACGGCGCGGCCGGCGTGATCGCTCCGCAACTGCTCGAAGCGCTGAACTGCGAAGTGATTCCGCTGTTCTGCGACGTCGACGGCAATTTCCCCAACCACCACCCCGACCCGGGCAAACCTGAGAACCTGGTGGACTTGATCGCCAAGGTCAAGGAAACCGGTGCCGACGTGGGGCTGGCCTTCGACGGTGACGGCGATCGCGTCGGCGTGGTGACAGACACCGGCGAGAATGTATTCGCCGACCGCCTGCTGATGCTGTTCGCCCGTGACGTTGTGGCGCGCAACCCTAACGCCGAAATCATCTTCGACGTGAAATGCACTCGCCGCCTCACGCCGCTGATCAAGGAATACGGCGGTCGCCCGCTAATGTGGAAGACCGGTCACTCGTTGATCAAAAAGAAAATGAAGGAAACCGGTGCCTTGCTGGCCGGCGAAATGAGTGGCCACGTGTTCTTCAAGGAACGCTGGTTCGGGTTTGACGACGGCATTTACAGCGCCGCCCGTCTGCTGGAGATCCTCAGCAAGGAAAAATCTACCGCGCAGGAGCTGTTTCAGACCTTCCCGAATGATATTTCTACGCCAGAGATCAATATCCATGTGACCGAGGAGAGCAAATTCAGCATCATTGACGCACTGCACGATGCGCAATGGGGCGAAGGCGCCAACCTGACCACCATTGATGGTGTGCGAGTCGATTACGCCCAAGGCTGGGGCCTGGTTCGCGCGTCCAATACCACACCGGTACTGGTCCTGCGTTTCGAGGCGGATACCGAGGCGCAGTTGCAGCGCATCAAGGACGTGTTCCACGCCCAGTTGAAACGTGTTGCCCCTGATCTCCAATTACCGTTCTGATTTTTTGCACCGGAGCCCTGAATGACCCTCGAACGCGAAGCCGCAGCCAACACCGCCAAGGTCCTTTCCGAAGCGTTGCCTTACATTCGACGCTACGTCGGCAAGACGCTGGTGATCAAGTACGGCGGCAATGCCATGGAAAGCGAAGAGCTGAAAACCGGCTTTGCTCGCGACATCGTGTTGATGAAAGCCGTGGGGATCAACCCGGTGGTGGTGCACGGTGGCGGCCCGCAAATCGGCGACCTACTCAAGCGCTTGTCGATCGAGAGTCACTTCATCGATGGCATGCGCGTGACTGACGCGCAGACCATGGATGTGGTGGAGATGGTCCTCGGCGGCCAGGTGAACAAGGACATCGTCAACCTGATCAACCGTCACGGCGGCAGCGCCATCGGCCTGACAGGTAAGGATGCGGAACTGATCCGTGCGAAAAAGCTGACCGTTACCCGTCAGACGCCGGAAATGACCCAGCCGGAAATCATCGACATCGGCCAGGTTGGCGAAGTGATCGGTATCAATACCGACCTGCTGAACCTGCTGGTCAAAGGCGACTTCATTCCGGTGATCGCGCCAATCGGCGTAGGCGCCAACGGTGAGTCCTACAACATCAACGCCGACCTGGTAGCGGGCAAAGTGGCCGAAGCACTGAAAGCTGAAAAGCTGATGCTGCTGACCAACATCGCTGGCTTGATGGACAAGGAAGGCAAGGTTTTGACCGGCCTGACCACCCAACAAGTCGACGAACTGATCGCTGACGGCACTATCTACGGTGGCATGCTGCCGAAGATCCGCTGCGCGCTGGAAGCGGTGCAAGGTGGCGTCGGTAGCTCACTTATTCTGGATGGCCGGGTACCGAATGCGATCCTGTTGGAAATCTTCACTGACACCGGTGTGGGTACGCTGATCAGCAATCGCAAGCGTCCTTAACCGCTAAAAACAAAAAGCCCTCGCTCAATTGAATTGAGCGAGGGCTTTTTTGTGGGAACTGGCTTGCCTGCGATGCAGGCACCTCGGTGTATCAGTTGCAACGAGGTGATGCTATCGCCGGCAAGCCCGGCTCCCACAGGGTAATCAAACGCCGAACTGCTCGCGGTACGCACGCACTGCCGGCAGGTGTTGCTTGAGCTGCGGGTCATCTTCCAGGAACTGCAACACCTGGTTCAACGACACGATACTCACCACCGGGATGCCAAAATCACGCTCCACTTCCTGGATTGCCGACAACTCACCGTTGCCACGCTCCTGGCGGTTCAGCGCAATCAGCACGCCTGCAGCCTTGGCGCCGTCCTGGGAAGCGATGATCTGCATCACTTCACGGATGGCAGTGCCGGCGGTGATCACATCGTCGATGATCAGCACATCACCAGTGAGCGGTGCGCCCACCAGGCTACCGCCCTCGCCATGGGCCTTGGCCTCTTTGCGATTGAAGCACCACGGCAGATCCTTCCCGTGATGTTCAGCCAAAGCCACAGCAGTAGCCGCCGCCAAAGGAATACCTTTGTAGGCTGGACCGAACAATACGTCGAAGGAAATACCGCTTTCAACGATGGCCGCCGCATAGAAACGACCCAGTTGAGCCAGGGCCGAACCCGAGTTGAACAAGCCTGCATTGAAGAAGTACGGGCTGGTGCGCCCGGACTTGAGGGTGAACTCACCGAAGCGCAAAACGCCGCGATCGATGGCAAAACGAATGAAATCGCGTTGATACGCCTGCATGAAAAAAGCCTCAGATACCACGGATTTAGCTAATTAGGTAGACGGCGTGTATCATACACGCACGCGATTTTTGGGGCCATTTATGCGGATCATCAGTGTGAACGTCAATGGTATTCAGGCTGCAGTCGAGCGTGGTTTGCTCAGTTGGCTGCAAGCACAGAATGCCGACGTCATCTGCCTGCAGGACACCCGCGCCTCCGCCTTTGAACTGGACGACCCAGCCTTCCAACTGGATGGCTACTTCCTTTATGCCTGCGATGCCGAAGTGCCCACCCAAGGTGGCGTGGCTTTGTATTCGCGGTTGCAACCCAAGGCGGTCATCAGCGGCCTCGGCTTCGAGACAGCCGACCGCTACGGGCGCTACCTGCAAGCCGATTTCGACAAGGTCAGCATCGCGACCTTGCTGCTCCCTTCGGGGCAGAACGGCGATGAAGACTTGAACCAGAAGTTCAAGCTAATGGACGACTTCGCCCGTTACCTGGATAAACAGCGGCGTAAACGTCGCGAGTACATTTACTGTGGCTCGCTGTACGTGGCGCAACAAAAGCTGGATATCAAGAACTGGCGCGACAGCCAGCAATCCCCGGGCTTCCTGGCGCCGGAACGTGCCTGGATGGACGAGATTGTCGGCAACATGGGTTATGTCGATGCCCTGCGTGAAGTCAGCCGTGAAGGCGACCAGTACAGCTGGTGGCCGGATAACGAACAGGCTGAGATGCTCAACCTGGGCTGGCGTTTCGACTACCAGCTGCTGACCCCAGGCCTGCGCCGTTTTGTACGCAGCGCACGCCTGCCACGTCAGCCGCGTTTCTCGCAGCACGCGCCACTGATCGTGGACTACGACTGGACACTGACCATCTAAGGTCTTTTTCCAGGCACAAAAAAACCGACATGGCTGTCGGTTTTTTTGTGAGCGTTCATTATTTGACCAGTCGCCACGTGAAGGGATAACGGTAGGCGATCCCCTTGTTGGCCTTGATCGCGCCAATGATCGTCAGCACCACGGTTGCGATGGCCAGGGCCGTCATCAGGAAAAACCCAATCACCGCGAAGGCCAGCACGATACAAACGATCCAGGCGATAGCCACCGTGATCTGGAAGTTCAAGGCTTCCTTGCCCTGATCATCAATGAACGGGTCCACTTCCTTCTTCATCTGCCACAGGATCAGCGGCCCTACGACGCTGCCGAAGGGGAATGCAAACCCAAGAAACGCCGCGAGATGGCACAACATTGCTCCCTGACGCACTTCATAGGAAGGCGTAGGCACGGGTAGCTGACTGTCACTCATGGCGTTTCTCCTTGAAGCCGACTCAGTCAGCCAGTGCGGCGTTCTGCAGCTCGAAGATTTCGGTCATGCCTTTCTGGGCCAGGGCCAGCATGGCGTTCAGCTCGGCCGGCTGGAACGGCGCGCCTTCAGCAGTGCCCTGCACTTCGATGAAACCACCGGTGCTGGTCATCACCACGTTCAGGTCAGTCTCGGCAGCCGAGTCTTCCAGGTAGTCCAGGTCCAGAACAGGTTCGCCCTGGTACATGCCGACCGATACGGCAGCGATCATCTGCTTGAGCGGGTCGCCGCCTTTCAGGCCGCCGCGCTTCTTGATCACTTTCAATGCGTCAACCAGGGCCACCATGGCGCCGGTGATGGACGCGGTGCGGGTGCCGCCGTCGGCCTGAATCACGTCGCAATCGACGTACAGGGTCACGTCACCCAGCTTGGACATGTCCAGGGCTGCGCGCAGGGAACGGCCGATCAGGCGCTGGATTTCCAGGGTACGGCCACCTTGCTTGCCACGGCTGGCCTCACGCTGGTTACGCTCGCCGGTAGCACGCGGCAGCATGCCGTATTCAGCGGTCAACCAACCCTGGCCCTGGCCTTTAAGGAAACGCGGCACGCCGTTTTCGACGCTGACGGTGCAGATAACCTTGGTATCGCCAAACTCGACCAGTACAGATCCCTCGGCGTGTTTGGTGTAGTTGCGGGTGATGCGGATCGAGCGGAGCTGATCGGCAGCGCGACCACTTGGACGTTTCATAGGGAGACACCTGTACTGAGGACGAAAAACTGCCGAGCATTATAGAGCCGCCAGCCGATTCGGGGCACTTCTAAAAAATTCGGTTACGAAAGGCCCGTCAATTGCCCTTTGTTTGGGCGCGCTCGCCCCACTGCGCTACAATCCTGCGCCTTCGCAGCCCGTCTGCTTCAATTTACCCATCAGCCCGTGTTTGCGGGACTGCAACGCGAGGTACCTCCATGGTGCACAGCATGACCGCCTTCGCCCGCGTCGAAAAAGCCGGCGTCCAAGGCACCCTGAGCTGGGAGTTGCGCTCGGTCAACAGCCGTTACCTGGAACCGCACCTGCGCCTGCCGGAATCATTCCGCGACCTTGAAGGCGCGGTCCGTGAAGCGCTGCGCCAGGGCATCTCCCGTGGCAAGCTGGAATGCACCCTGCGTTTTACCGAAGAAACCACCGGCAAGCCGCTGCAGGTTGACCGCGACCGCGCTGCGCAACTGGTCGCCGCCGCTGAAACCATCGCCGGTTTGATCAAACAGCCCGCAGCACTCAACCCTCTGGAAGTGTTGGCCTGGCCTGGCGTACTGGTGGCCGACGCCACCGACCCGCAAGCCCTCAACGCTGAAGCCCTTGCCCTGTTCACCCAGGGTTTGAAGGAGCTCAAGGCCGGCCGTGAGCGTGAAGGTGCCGAGCTGGCCCGCTTGATCAACGAGCGCCTGACCTCGATCGAAGAAGACGTCGTCACCCTGCGCGAACTGGTGCCACAAATGCTCGCCACCCAGCGTCAGAAGGTCCTTGATCGCTTCACCGACATGAAGGCCGACCTCGACCCTGTGCGCCTGGAGCAGGAAATGGTCCTGCTGGCACAAAAGAGTGATGTCGCCGAAGAGCTCGATCGCCTGAGCACCCACATCCTCGAAGTGCGCCGCGTGCTCAAGTCCGCCGGTGCCGCCGGTCGGCGCCTGGACTTCCTGATGCAGGAACTCAACCGCGAAGCCAATACACTGGGCTCCAAGGCGTTTGACCCGCGCAGCACTACGGCTGCGGTCAACCTCAAAGTGTTGATCGAGCAGATGCGCGAACAAGTACAGAATATTGAGTAAGGCAACCTCCATGACCCACAGCACCGGCACCCTTTACATCATTTCCGCCCCCTCGGGCGCGGGCAAGAGCAGCCTGGTCAAGGCCTTGACCGACGCTGACGAGCAGATCCGCATCTCGGTCTCCCACACCACCCGCGCCATGCGCCCGGGTGAGGTGAACGGCGTGCACTATCACTTTGTCGAGCGTACCGAGTTCGTGAAGATGATCGAGCACGGCGACTTCCTGGAGCGCGCCGAAGTATTCGGCAACCTTTACGGCACCTCGCAGAGTCACTTGCAGCAGACCCTGGACGAAGGCCACGACCTGATCCTGGAAATCGACTGGCAAGGCGCCGAGCAAGTGCGCCAATTGATGCCCAAGGCACGCTCGATCTTCATCCTGCCGCCGTCCCTGCAAGCGTTGCACCAGCGCCTGACCAACCGTGGCCAGGACAGCGACGAGATCATCGAAGGCCGCATGCGTGAGGCCGTCAGCGAAATGAGCCATTACGTCGACTACGACTACCTGATCATCAATGACGATTTTGCCCATGCGCTGGATGATTTGAAGGCGATTTTCCGCACCAATCAGCTCCAGCAAAAGCGTCAACAGCAGCGTTTCGGCAAATTGCTGGCCGAACTACTCGGTTGATTGGCTCTTCCCAAAACCGCTGCAAGGGCTTTACATTGGCACTTGCAGCGGTTTTACGAAGGCTCGCGAAAAATCAGCGCTTCCCTAAACGCTGGTGATTTTTTAAACTGTTTAGTCCGCTCGCCCAACCGGGCAGCGCGCATCTTGCATTCGCTCCGAGGAATACCATGGCCCGCGTAACCGTTGAAGACTGCCTAGAACACGTGGATAACCGCTTTGAGCTGGTCATGCTCTCTACCAAGCGTGCCCGTCAACTGGCCACTGGCGGCAAAGAGCCCCTGGTCCAGTGGGAAAACGACAAGCCTACCGTTGTAGCCCTGCGTGAAATCGCTGAAGGCCTGATGAGCTACGAGTTCATCGCTAACGCCGAAATCGTTGAAGACGAACCGCTGTTTGCAGCGTTCGAGGACGAGTCCAACGAGGCCGTCTAAGCCTATGCCTGGTCGACGTAGCACGGCGCGGGGTCACAGCCAACGGCAGGAGTTCACACTTTGCCGAGCATAGACGCCCTCGCCGATCGCTTATCGGCCTACCTCGGCCCAGACCAGGTCAACCTGGTCCGCCGAGCGTATTTCTACGCCGAACAAGCCCACGACGGCCAACGCCGCCGCAGTGGCGAAGCGTATGTCACGCATCCCCTTGCGGTGGCAAATATTCTGGCCGACATGCACATGGACCATCAAAGCTTGATGGCCGCGATGCTGCATGACGTGATTGAAGACACCGGCATCGCCAAGGAAGCGCTCAGCGCGCAATTTGGCGAAACCGTGGCCGAACTGGTCGACGGGGTCAGCAAACTGACCCAGATGAATTTCGAGACCAAGGCCGAAGCCCAGGCGGAAAACTTCCAGAAGATGGCCATGGCCATGGCCCGCGATATCCGGGTAATTCTGGTCAAGCTGGCCGACCGGCTGCACAACATGCGCACGCTGGAAGTGCTGTCCGGCGAAAAGCGCCGGCGCATCGCCAAGGAAACCCTGGAAATCTACGCGCCCATCGCCAACCGGCTGGGCATGCACGCCATTCGTATCGAATTCGAAGACCTCGGTTTCAAGGCCATGCACCCGATGCGCTCGGCACGCATCTACCAGGCGGTCAAACGCGCCCGGGGCAACCGCAAGGAAATCGTCAACAAGATCGAAGAGTCCCTGAGCCATTGCCTGGCGATCGACGAGATTGAAGGCGAGGTCAGTGGTCGGCAAAAACACATCTACGGCATCTACAAGAAGATGCGCGGCAAGCGTCGGGCCTTCAACGAGATCATGGACGTGTATGCGTTCCGGATCATCGTCGACAAGGTCGACACCTGCTACCGCGTGCTGGGCGCTGTGCATAATTTGTACAAACCCCTGCCGGGCCGTTTCAAGGACTACATCGCAATCCCCAAGGCCAACGGCTATCAGTCGCTGCATACCACCCTGTTTGGTATGCATGGGGTGCCGATCGAGATCCAGATCCGCACCCGTGAAATGGAAGAGATGGCCAACAACGGCATCGCTGCCCATTGGCTGTACAAATCCAGCGGCGACGAGCAGCCAAAAGGCACGCATGCCCGCGCCCGCCAGTGGGTCAAGGGCGTGCTGGAGATGCAGCAACGTGCCGGCAACTCCCTGGAATTTATCGAAAGCGTGAAGATCGACCTGTTCCCGGACGAGGTCTACGTGTTCACGCCAAAAGGCCGGATCATGGAGCTGCCCAAAGGCTCCACGGCAGTCGACTTTGCTTACGCAGTGCACACCGACGTCGGCAACAGCTGCATCGCTTGCCGGATCAACCGCCGCCTGGCCCCGCTGTCGGAACCCCTGCAAAGTGGCTCCACGGTGGAGATCGTCAGCGCACCGGGCGCTCGCCCTAACCCGGCCTGGCTCAATTTCGTGGTCACCGGCAAGGCGCGCACTCACATCCGCCACGCCCTGAAACTGCAGCGCCGTTCCGAATCCATCAGCCTGGGCGAACGCCTGCTGAACAAAGTGCTCAACGGTTTCGACAGTGCCCTGGACAAGATTCCGACCGAGCGCGTGCAAGCGATGCTGCACGAGTATCGCCAGGAAACCATCGAAGACCTGCTCGAAGACATCGGCCTGGGCAACCGCATGGCCTATGTAGTCGCCCGCCGCCTATTAGGCGAAGGCGAACAGCTGCCGAGCCCCGAAGGCCCGCTGGCAATTCGCGGCACCGAGGGCCTGGTGCTCAGCTACGCCAAGTGCTGCACACCGATCCCGGGCGACCCGATTGTCGGCCACCTGTCTGCGGGCAAAGGCATGGTCGTGCACCTGGACAACTGCCGCAACATCACCGAAATCCGCCACAACCCGGAAAAGTGCATCCAGCTTTCTTGGGCCAAGGATGTCACCGGCGAATTCAACGTCGAGCTGCGGGTTGAACTGGAACACCAGCGCGGCTTGATCGCCTTGCTGGCCAGCAGCGTCAACGCGGCCGACGGCAATATCGAGAAAATCAGCATGGACGAGCGTGATGGGCGCATCAGCGTGGTCCAGTTGGTGGTCAGCGTGCACGACCGCGTGCACCTGGCCCGCGTGATCAAAAAACTGCGCGCCTTGACCGGGGTAATCCGCATCACCCGCATGCGTGCCTAACAGACCTATTACAAGGAGTCACACATGACCAAGACCGTTATCACCAGCGACAAGGCCCCGGCCGCCATCGGTACTTACTCCCAGGCGATCAAGGCGGGCAATACCGTCTACATGTCCGGCCAGATCCCGCTGGACCCAAAGACCATGGAACTGGTTGAAGGCTTTGAAGCCCAGACCGTACAGGTCTTCGAAAACCTCAAGTCGGTTGCTGAAGCTGCCGGTGGTTCGTTCAAAGACATCGTCAAACTGAACATCTTCCTCACCGACCTGAGCCACTTCGCCAAGGTCAACGAGATCATGGGCAAGTACTTCGAACAACCGTATCCAGCCCGCGCCGCCATCGGCGTTGCCGCTCTGCCAAAGGGCGCGCAGGTTGAGATGGACGCGATTCTGGTCATCGAGTAAAACACCCGGCGCAGCCTCTACAGGCTGCGTCGACTTCGTTTTAGAAGGATTTCGTAATGCGCAAAGCGCTTGTAGCCTCTTCGTTGCTCGCCCTGTTGCTCGGCGGCTGTGCCAGCAACCCCGCAGACCTGGATGTGAGCGGCACCTGGATCAACCAGGCCGCCATCGACGCGGCAGCCAAGGGCGGCCCTTTGCGTGAAGCCCTGCAATCCTATGGCCCGAACCTCGAATGGGAGGTCAACACCAAGGCTTCGCAGGCACGCTACTACAACGGTTTTGAAGTAGCCGAAGGCAAATTGCTCGGTGAAAAATCCGGCGCCTGGAGCGTCGGCTTCTACGGCAGCTCCGCTACCGAACTCAAGCGCAAAGGCAAACAACTGCTGCAAGTGGCCAACGATAACGAGCCTGAGCAGCTGTTCGCACGCGCCAAAGACCCGGCTCCAGAAGGCGCGCCATTGGGCGCCAACTTCGAACGCGCACTGTATGCGGCCTATATGGGCGGCAGTTGGAAGATCACCAACGGCAATAACGAAGGCGCCACCGTCCAGTTCCAGGCCAACGGCCAGGTGACCGGTTTGCCTGGTGCGGATCAGTATTCGCTGTGCCTGGCAGGCGACTGCGCCTCCATGAGCGGCGGCTACGACAGCATCTGGCTACAACTGAACGGCCAGGGCAACCCGTGGATTTTTGCGCGCAAGGGCAAGCAACTGGAAATTTTCCAGGCGGTGAATACTGCACACGCGGACGAAGTGCCTCAGTTCACTCCCGGGCCACGCCAGTGGTTGCTGGAAAAGCAATAACCAGCATCACATAGATCTAAATGTGGGAGCTGGCTTGCCTGCGATGACGGTGTCACATCAAAAAGAGATGTTGACTGATAAACCGCTATCGCAGGCAAGCCAGCCTCCCACATTTTTGACCGCGCTTCAGCCCTTCAAGATCGCTGCGTACCCTTCGCGATAACTCGGATAGGTCGGCACCCAGCCCAGCGCTTTAGCCCGAGCATTACTGCATTGCTTGCTACCGGCCCGCCGCACACTCGCGTCGTCCGCCCACTCAGTCACGCCCAAGTATTCGCGCAACCAGCCCACAACGTCCGCCAATGGCGCGGGCGCATCGTCGACGCCGATGTAGACCTTGTCCAGCGAACCGCCCTGCTCCACGTGCCGCAGCAAAAAGGCCAGCAAGCCCGCCGCGTCATCCGCGTGAATCCGGTTGCCATATAAAGGCGGATCGATCGCCACGCGATAGCCCTGGCGCACCTGGGTCAATAGCCACTCACGGCCCGGGCCGTAAATCCCGGTCAATCGCACGATGCTCGCCGGGATACCGCTGCTGAGCGCTACTTGCTCGGCTTCCAGCATTACCTGCCCGGAATAGCCTTGCGCTTGGGTGTCGGACGCTTCGTCGACCCACTCGCCATTCTGCTGCCCATACACACTGCTGCTGGACACAAACAGCAAGTGCTTGGGCTCCTGGCCGTAGTCGTTCAGCCACTCCAACACATGCTGCAACCCTTGCACATAAGCCGCGCGGTAACCGGCCTCGTCGTGGTCAGTCGCGGCGGCGCAGTACACCAGGTAATCCACCCCGCCGATTGGCCAAGTGTCAGGGCAATCTTTTTTGAACAGGTCGCCGGCGATGCCGATCACCCCCTTGGGAAGCCGCGAAATATCGCGCCGCAGGCCATGAACCTCCCATTCCGAGGCCAGCAATTGGCTAGCCAGCCGACTACCCACATCGCCGCAACCGGCAATCACAACAGAAGGCGCAGACATCACAAAACTCCATTCTTAAAGGCGCAGATTAGCCGCCGGACATGACCAGCGGCCAGCAAAAGGACAAATTAAGTAACTGTATTACTTTTGTTAACAAGAATTACTTGCAATAATGACCGCCCATTTGTCCTCGGCCCTCCCAGGGTCTGGCAGGACGATCACTCATTTTTCCTCTCAGGTCCGGCCAGCATGACACGTAATACAAACCCCGCTTCGCCAACCAAGCTTCACAGCCCATCCCGCGCTTGGCGTGCGATTGCTGCGATGCTGTTCAGCGTACTGCTGGCGCCGACCGCCGCATTCGCTGATGCCACTGCTCCAACTGCGCCGGTTGCTGCCGAGCACAATGCAGCCACCCCGGCCGCTCCAGCCGCCACCGACCCGGCCCTGGCTGCAAACCCAGCCGCTGCCGATGAGGGCGGTGTCGTTCTGGAAGAAGACAACACCCTGGGCATGGCCCATGACCTGTCGCCGTGGGGCATGTACCAGAACGCTGACGTGGTGGTGAAAGCCGTGATGATCGGCCTGGCCATCGCCTCGATCATTACCTGGACCATCTGGATCGCCAAAGGCTTCGAGCTGCTGGGCGCCAAACGCCGTCTGCGCACTGAAATCGTCCACCTGAAAAAAGCCACCACCCTCAAGGAAGCCAGCGACACCGCGACCAAGAAGGGCACCCTGGCCAACCTGCTGGTACACGACGCGCTGGAAGAAATGCGCCTGTCAGCCAATACCCGCGAAAAAGAAGGCATCAAGGAACGCGTCAGCTTCCGCCTTGAGCGCCTGGTTGCTGCCTGCGGTCGCAACATGAGCAGCGGCACCGGCGTGCTGGCTACCATCGGTTCCACCGCGCCTTTCGTCGGCCTGTTCGGTACCGTTTGGGGCATCATGAACAGCTTTATCGGCATCGCCAAAACCCAGACCACCAACCTCGCCGTCGTTGCCCCAGGCATCGCCGAAGCCCTGCTGGCAACCGCCCTGGGCCTGGTTGCCGCGATTCCTGCGGTGGTGATCTACAACGTCTTCGCCCGTTCGATTGCCGGCTACAAGGCTCAGGTATCGGACGCGTCGGCGGAAGTCCTGCTGCTGGTCAGCCGCGACCTCGATCACCTGCCTACCGAGCGCAGCTCGCAACCGCACATGGTGAAAGTGGGGTAATCGGCCATGGGCCTGCATTTGAATCAAGGCGACGACGAACTCGTCGAGAACCACGAAATCAACGTCACGCCGTTTATCGACGTGATGCTGGTGCTGCTGATCATCTTCATGGTGGCCGCACCGCTGGCCACCGTGGACATCAAGGTCGACCTGCCCGCGTCCAGCGCCAAGCCTGCGCCGCGGCCGGAGAAACCGGTATTCCTCAGCGTCAAGGCAGACCAACGCCTGTTCCTGGGTGAAGAAGAAGTCAAAACCGAAACCCTGGGCCCGGTGCTCGACGCCAAGACCCAAGGCAAGAAAGACACGACGATCTTCTTCCAGGCCGACAAAGGCGTGGACTACGGCGACCTGATGAGTGTGATGGATGCCCTGCGGGCAGCCGGCTACCTCAAGGTAGGCCTGGTCGGACTTGAGACGGCAGCCAAGAAATGATCACGACGCGCCACAAACTGACGCGTTATGGCACCAGCCTCGCCGTCGTGCTGGGCGTGCACGCTGTCGCGATCATCATCGCGCTCCAATGGTCCGCGCCGCGCCCGGTCGTGCTGCCACCGGCCGCCATGGTCATCGACCTGGCGCCGATGCCGGCACCGCCGCCTCCGGCACCGCCCAAGGTGATCACGCCGCCGCAACCGCCTGCACCGGTGGAAGAGTTGCCTTTGCCGAAACTGGCCGAGGCGCCCAAGCCAACGATCCAGGTGCCCAAGCCGGTCAAGCCTAAACCCAAACCCCAGCCGCCCAAGCCTGTGGAGAAGAAGCCCGAGCCGCCCAAGGAGAAACCTTCCGAGGAGCCGCCGAGCGAAACCCCACCGACCAATGCGCCTGCGGAAAAGTCGGCGCAGCCCGTCCCTGGCCCATCGCCACAACAGGTAGCGGCCAAGGCTTCCTGGGAAGGCAGCCTGCTGGCGCACTTGCAGAAGTACAAGAAGTACCCGCCAGGCGCCCAACAAAGTGGCAAGGAAGGCCTGAACCGCTTGCGCTTCGTGGTCGATGGCGAAGGCAATGTGCTGTCCTACGAGTTGGTGGGCCGCTCCGGCAACGCCGACCTGGACCGCGCGACCCTGGACATGATCCGTCGTGCACAGCCACTGCCCAAACCGCCGGCCGACATGTTGAAAGGCGGCAGCATCGAAATCGTCGCACCGTTCGTTTACAACATCGAAAAACGTCGCCGGTAATCCCCACCGTGGGCACCCTTGGGTGCCCACGGCAGTTACGTCCCTTCCCGCTCTCTCCCCGCAACCTGAACCGTGATTGAACAGAACGACAACTGTCTCGATCTTCACTTGTAACATTTTAATACAAAGCCAATTATCCGCGAATCATTCTCATTAGCGGACGTTCGGCATGCCCAACCTCTCCCGCCTGGCTCTCGCCCTACTGACTTTTCCCGTCGCTGCCCATGCGGATCAGTTGGTCACCCTGGTGATTCAGAACCACACCTTTACCCCTTCAAGCTTTGAGGTGCCTGCGGGCGAGCGTTTTCGTATTCAGCTCACCAGCCATGACGAGAGCGTGGACGAATTCGAAAGTTATGACCTGAAGTTCGAAAAAATCATCGTCCCCGGCAACACCATTACGGTCTTTGCCGGCCCCTTGCATCCCGGCACCTACACCTTTTTCGATGACTACCACCCGGACCAGGCCAAAGGCACGGTCACTGCCGTCGCGGCCAAGGAGTAAGCCATGCTGGCGTGCCTGTTGATTGTGTTTCGTGAAGTGCTGGAAGCAGGAATTATCGTGGGTATCGTCATGGCCGCCACCCAAGGCCTGGCCCGCCGCGAACTGTTCATTGGCGGCGGGATCGCTGCCGGGGTACTCGGCGCAGGCATTCTGGCGCTGTTCACCGGAGCAATCACCCAAGCCCTGGAAGGTTTCGGCCAGGAAATTTTCAACGCCGCCATTCTGATCGTGGCGGTGTTCATGCTCGGCTGGCACAACCTGTGGATGGCCAGCCACGGCCGGGAACTAGCGGCTCAACTGCGCAGTGCCGGCAACGCGGTGCTGCGCGGCGAAAAATCCCTCTGGGCGCTGGCGGTGGTCATCACCGTGGCGGTGCTGCGCGAGGGTTCGGAAATCGTGCTGTTCCTCTACGGCATTGCCGCATCGACCCAAACCAGCCCGCTGACGATGCTGGTCGGTGGCGTGCTTGGCATTGTTCTGGGGGCGGCACTGTCCTGGCTGCTGTATCGCGGCCTGGTCGCCATCAGCCTCAAGCGGCTGTTTTCGATCACCGGCTGGATGATCGCCCTGCTTGCCGCCGGAATGGCCGGGCGAGCGGCGGCGATCCTGGCCGGCATCGACTTGATTCCTGCCTGGGGCTACCAGCTCTGGGATACCTCCTGGCTGGTGTCCGACGCCAGCCTCACCGGCAGAGCGCTGCAAGCGCTGGTGGGCTATACCGACCGACCGCTGGGTGTCCAGTTGGTCGCTTGGGTGGTCACGCTTCTGCTCCTGGTGATGGGTAATCGATTGATTCATTCACGCCCGACGTGATCACACTCACCCTGCCTAGGAGCTTCCCCATGAAAAAGCTGTACAAACCGCTGGCCACCGCGCTGGTACTCATCAGCGCGGCAGCCACTTCCACCCTGACCCTGGCCCGCGAATATCCGATCGGCGGACCGGTCCAGGCCAACGACATGGAAATTGCCTCTTCCTATCTCGTGGGGATCGAGATGGCCCCAATGCCGCCTGGAATGGTGATGAGCAAGGATTCGGTACACCTTGAGACCGACGTCCACGCCACAGCCGATAACAAATACGGCCTGTCGAATGGCGAGTGGGTGCCTTACCTGACCATCTCTTACTCCCTGGTCAAGCAAGGCTCACCCAACTACAAGGAAATCGGCACTCTGCTGCCGATGGTCGCCAAAGACGGCGCCCACTATGCCAATAACGTGAAGATGGACGGCCCCGGCACATACACCGTGGTGCTGCGCTACGAAAGCCCACAGATCAAGGGCTTCTTCCACCACGTCGACAAAGAAACCGGCGTACCTGAATGGTGGGCTCCCTTCACTGAAACCTTCACCTTCAAATACCCACAGAACTGAAGCTGGGTTTACGACACCTGATTACCGGGTGTCGTAAACACCACAGTCTCTGATAACGTGCGTCTATCGATTGCAGCCGGTATGCTTGGCCCGCAACCTCATGGACGCCCGCTATGACTCTTACAGAATTACGCTACATCGTGACCCTCGCCCAAGAGCAGCACTTCGGCCACGCGGCCGAGCGTTGCCATGTCAGCCAGCCGACGCTGTCGGTGGGTGTGAAAAAGCTTGAAGACGAACTCGGTGTGCTGATTTTCGAGCGCAGCAAGAGCGCCGTGCGCCTGACTCCGGTCGGCGAAGGCATCGTTGCCCAGGCCCAGAAGGTCCTGGAGCAAGCCCAAAGCATTCGCGAGCTGGCCCAGGCCGGTAAGAACCAGCTGACAGCACCGCTGAAAGTCGGCGCCATCTACACCGTCGGTCCGTACCTGTTCCCGCACCTGATTCCGCAACTGCACCGCGTCGCGCCGCAGATGCCGTTATATATCGAAGAAAACTTCACCCACGTGCTGCGCGACAAACTGCGCAACGGCGAGCTGGACGCGATCATCATCGCCCTGCCGTTCAACGAGGCGGACGTGTTGACCCTGCCGCTCTACGACGAGCCGTTCTATGTGCTGATGCCGGCCTCCCACCCGTGGACGCAAAAAGACACCATCGACGCCGGCCTGCTCAACGACAAAAGCCTGCTGCTGCTCGGCGAAGGCCACTGCTTCCGCGACCAAGTGCTGGAAGCCTGCCCGACCCTGACCAAAGGCAACGACGGCGCCAAGCACACCACCGTGGAATCCAGCTCCCTGGAAACCATTCGCCATATGGTTGCTTCCGGCCTGGGTATTTCGATCCTGCCGTTGTCGGCGGTGGACAGCCATCACTACGCCCCTGGCGTCATCGAAGTGCGCCCACTGACGCCGCCGGTGCCATTCCGTACCGTGGCCATCGCCTGGCGCGCCAGCTTCCCTCGGCCCAAAGCCATTGAGATCCTCGCCGACTCGATCCGCCTGTGCTCGGTGGCCAAGCCGACCGCTGTGAGCTAAGAAACCGTATGACAGAGCTGTCGCAGGTGTCGGTGACGGCGCTCAAGGGTGTCGGTGAGGCCATGGCCGAAAAGCTGGCAAAGGTCGGCCTGGAAAACCTCCAGGATGTACTGTTCCATCTGCCCCTGCGCTATCAGGACCGCACACGCGTGGTGCCCATCGGCCATTTGCGCCCAGGACAGGACGCGGTGATCGAAGGCACCGTCAGCGGCGCCGACGTGGTAATGGGCAAGCGTCGCAGTTTAGTCGTGCGCCTGCAGGACGGCACCGGCGGCCTGAGCCTGCGCTTCTACCATTTCAGCAATGCGCAGAAAGAAGGCCTCAAGCGCGGCACTCGCGTGCGCTGCTACGGTGAGGCGCGGCCTGGCGCATCGGGCCTGGAGATCTACCACCCGGAATACCGCGCCATCACCGGCGACGAGCCGCCGCCGGTGGACACTACCCTCACGCCGATCTACCCGCTGACCGAAGGCCTGACCCAGCAACGCCTGCGCCAACTGTGCATGCAGACGCTGACGATGCTCGGCCCGAAAAGCCTGCCCGACTGGCTGCCCCTGGAGCTGGCCCGGGACTATCAACTGGCACCGCTGGACGATGCGATTCGCTACCTGCACCACCCGCCGGCCGACGCCGATGTCGACGAACTGGCCCTGGGTCATCACTGGGCCCAGCACCGCCTGGCCTTTGAAGAACTGCTGACCCACCAACTGTCGCAGCAACGCCTGCGTGAGAGCATGCGCTCCTTGCGTGCACCGGCGATGCCCAAGGCCACGCGTCTGCCTGCGCAATACCTGGCCAACCTTGGCTTTGCGCCAACGGGTGCCCAGCAGCGTGTCGGCAATGAAATCGCCTATGACCTCAGTCAGAAAGAGCCAATGCTGCGACTGATCCAGGGTGACGTGGGCGCGGGCAAAACCGTGGTCGCCGCCCTCGCTGCCTTGCAAGCCTTGGAAGCCGGTTACCAGGTTGCGCTGATGGCGCCCACCGAGATCCTCGCCGAGCAGCACTTCATCACCTTCAAGCGCTGGCTCGAACCCCTAGGCCTGGAAGTGGCGTGGCTGGCGGGCAAGCTCAAGGGCAAAAACCGCGCAACGGCATTGGAGCAAATCGCCGGTGGCGCACCGATGGTGGTGGGCACCCACGCGTTGTTCCAGGACGAAGTGCAGTTCAAGAACCTCGCCTTGGTGATCATCGACGAACAGCACCGCTTCGGCGTGCAGCAACGCCTGGCCCTGCGCCAGAAAGGCGTGGGCGGGCGCATGAACCCGCACCAGTTGATCATGACCGCCACGCCGATCCCGCGCACCTTGGCCATGAGCGCCTACGCCGACCTCGACACCTCTATCCTCGATGAACTGCCGCCTGGCCGTACCCCGGTCAACACCGTGCTGGTCACCGACACCCGGCGCGTGGAAGTCATCGAGCGTGTGCGCGGCGCTTGCGCCGAAGGCCGTCAGGCTTATTGGGTGTGCACACTGATTGAAGAATCCGAAGAACTGACCTGTCAGGCCGCCGAAACCACTTACGAAGACCTCACCAGTGCCTTGGGCGAACTCAAGGTCGGGCTGATCCACGGTCGCATGAAACCCGCGGAAAAAGCCGCCGTCATGGCCGAGTTCAAGGCTGGCAACCTGCAACTGCTGGTGGCCACCACGGTGATTGAAGTCGGTGTGGACGTGCCCAACGCCAGCCTGATGATCATCGAAAACCCCGAGCGCCTGGGCCTCGCCCAACTGCACCAATTGCGCGGCCGCGTCGGCCGGGGCAGCGCCGCCAGTCATTGCGTGCTGCTCTACCACCCGCCGCTGTCACAGATTGGTCGTCAGCGCCTGGGCATCATGCGCGAAACCAACGACGGGTTTGTCATCGCCGAAAAAGACCTTGAGTTACGCGGCCCCGGCGAAATGCTGGGTACCCGTCAGACCGGCCTGCTGCAGTTCAAGGTCGCCGACCTGATGCGCGATGCAGACCTGTTGCCCGCCGTACGCGATGCTGCGCAGGCGCTTCTTGAACGCTGGCCGGATCACGTCAGCCCATTGCTGGATCGTTGGCTCAGGCACGGGCAGCAATACGGCCAAGTGTGACGCCTGACTCACTTAGTCGACCAACATTTGTATCAAGCTGGTTATACTTCGTTGACTGTAAGAAATTGGATCAGGCCATGTCAGAAGTTGCCCTCGCCACAGCCCCACTGACCGCTCCGCCGGTCATTCGGGCTCTGCTCGCGAAACTCGCCATCAACTACACGGAAGTTGCCGAACAACCTGGCCTGAATCCCGCGCGAAAGGTCCAGGCGGTGCTGCTGGAAGATGCCGTTGGCGCTCTCATGGTGCTGTTCCCCCAGAGCCAGCTGCTTGACCTCAACCGCCTGGCCGAACTGACCGGACGCCGCCTCACGGCCGTGTCGCCGGATCGCATCGAGCGCATGCTGAGCAAACATGACCTGAGCCTGCTGCCGGGCCTGCCTGCATTAACCAGCTCACCGTGCCTGTACGAAGGCAGCCTGCTCAACGAACCCAGCGTGCTGGTGCATTCAGGCGAGGCCGGGTTGCTGCTGGAAATCTCCAGCGGCGACTTCAAGAGCATGCTCACCAAGGCCAGCGCCGGTCACTTCGGCGAACCGCTGAGCAAGATCCGCCCCAACCTCGATCGCCCCAACGATGACCGCGAGGAAATCACCCAGGCGATGCAGGCGTTCACCGCCCGCCGCATCCAACAGCGCCTGGAAGCGACCATCGAGATTCCACCGCTGGCCGACACCGCGCAAAAGATCATCAAGCTGCGCGTCGACCCCAACGCCACCATTGACGACATCACCGGCGTGGTGGAAACCGACCCGGCCCTGGCCGCCCAGGTTGTGAGCTGGGCTGCGTCGCCGTACTACGCGTCGCCAGGCAAAATTCGCTCAGTAGAGGACGCCATCGTGCGCGTGCTGGGCTTTGACCTGGTGATCAACCTGGCGCTGGGTCTGGCCTTGGGCAAAACCCTGAGCCTGCCCAAAGACCACCCGCAACAGTCCACACCGTACTGGCACCAGTCGATCTACACCGCCGCCGTGATCGAAGGCCTGACCCGCGCCATGCCGCGCGCACAGCGCCCGGAAGCAGGCCTGACTTACCTGGCTGGCTTGCTGCACAACTTCGGCTATCTGCTGCTGGCCCATGTGTTTCCACCGCATTTTTCGCTGATCTGCCGGCACCTGGAGGTCAACCCGCACCTGTGCCACAGCTATGTCGAACAGCATTTGCTGGGCATCAGCCGCGAGCAAATCGGTGCCTGGTTGATGCGCTACTGGGACATGCCGGACGAACTGTCCACCGCCCTGCGCTTCCAGCACGACCCGACTTACGACGGTCAATACGCCGAGTACCCGAACCTGGTGTGCCTGGCCGTGCGCCTGCTGCGCAGCCGAGGTATCGGTTCCGGACCGGACGAAGCCATCCCGGATGCGTTGCTTGAGCGCTTGGGGCTGAGCCGCGACAAGGCTGAGGATGTGGTGGGTAAGGTGTTGGATGCCGAAGTGCTGTTGCGCGAGCTGGCTTCGCAGTTCAGCCAAGGGTAATTCCCGTAGCCGCTGTCGAGCCCCAGCGAGGCTGCGTGGGCCGCACCGCTGCTATTGCGTCAAGCACAACACCGAGGTGCGCCCGACGCAGCCTCGCTGGGGCTCGACAGCGGCTACGAGTTGAGTTCAGCCCTACTTCTTTTTCTTCGGCTTCAAGTACTTGGTCAGCCCCTGGAACCAGATCACCAGCGCCGGGTTGCCCTTGATCTGGATCGACTTGTCCTGAATCCCCGTCATAAACGCCAGTTGCTTGTTCTTCGCCTGCATCGTGGCAAAGCCGTAGGCGGCATCTTTAAAGGCAATCGCAAACGCCGGCGCAGGGTGAACACCTGAGCGGCTGGTGATGCGCTGGTCTTTGACGATGAAGTGACGGGCAACCTTGCCGTCGAGGGTCTGCAACTGGAACGCCAGGTCTTTGTCACCCAACTGTTGCTGGAAGGCAGGATTGGTGCGGCTGGCTTTGCCCATCATCAGGCCCAGCACCCACAGAAGAAGACGAAATTTCATGCACACGGCCTCGGTGTATTTATTAAGTGGCCGCAGCAGTGTAACGATTTGCAGGAGGAACGCCACCGATCTCGCGCTTTAGCAGGAGATCGGCTGGCGTTTAACGCTTATAGCAACATGTTACTTAAACGTTAGGGCAAGGCACCGGCGCCCAATCGGCGAGGTTTGGATCGCGGCAGGTGCCTTCGATCTGCGCTTTACCGGCGCTGGCAACCTGCTTGCTTTCAGCTTGCTTGGTCTGCACGGTCTGGATGCTCTTCTCGGTGGTTACCGCTTCTTTCGGCACGGTTGGCAGCACCGGCTTTTTCGCGACTTTCAGCGGCTTCTTGCTCTTATTCGCGGGCACGACTGCAGGTGCCACCTCGGCCTGAGCCACGGTGACCACGTCAGTACGCTGCACGCCCACTTGTTGCAGGTCTTTCTCGTAGGCCTGGGTGTAGTTGTTCAGGTCTTCGCTGGCTTTACCGTTGACCGCGACGATCAGGTCATTGGATTCCTTCAGGCCCGACACGATTTCCGCCAGGCGCTTACGGCCTTCGGTGTCGCTGACGGTCTTGGCCTTGCGGTCATTCACAAGCTGAGTGAATGCGCTCTGGTAGCACTGCTGGGACGCCTTGGCGTACGCGGTGCTGCGGTCGATGTCGGACGCGCTTTTGTTGAAGTCGGTGGAGTAAGACGCGATGCGCTGGTTGTCATCGGTGATCTGCTTCTGACGCTCGGTGTAGTAACCCGCCGCGCCGCCCGCCAGGGCGCCGCCCGCAGCACCGATCGCCGCGTTACGACCACGCTTGTCGGAGTCTCCGGTCAGGGCACCCAGCAATGCACCGCCGGCAGCGCCGATGGCCGCGCCGGTCACAACCGATTTGGTCATGTTCGAATCGGTCGCACGCAAGTGCTGCACCGGCTCGTAGCAGTTGGGGTAGTACTCGACCTTGGTGCTCGACGCGACCTTGGAGGTCGGCGACGTGGCGCAACCGGTCAGCACAGTGCTGAAACCGGCCGCGATCAGCAGCAAGTGACGCTTGGAAACCGCCTTACGGGAAAAAAGCATAGGTGTGTTCTCTTTTAAGTTTGACTTGCCCAGCACGGCCCACCGCCGCCTGAGTCCCTTCCAAGCTCGCCATACAACCAACGATCAAGACCGCTGACCGCTCGCTGCGAGCAATTCCTTCAATATCGTCGCCGGGTCGGCCCGCTGTTGCTTGCGGTAGTCGCCGACATGACGAACGAACAGTGTCGCGCGCGTCACCAGGCTCTTGCCGAGCACTGGCTTGCGATCCAACTCTTCCTTGATCCGTTGAAACTGCGCCTGGATAACCGCATCGGTGTAGCGCGTGCCGGTGGCCAAGTTGTCGATATAGATCGCCACCGCGCCGTCGAGGGCGCTGCGTCCATTGTCGATGGCCGTGGCAAACAGCTGCGCGCTGGCCTCGTCCTTGTTGTCCAAGGCCTGCTGGCGACTCTTCTGCAGGTTGGTCAGGCGGATGTTGTAGTTACTGATGGTCTCGGCTACCAGGGCGGCCGACTGAATCAGGTTGCCCGCCGCTTCTTCACGTTGCTGGGCGATCAGCGAGACGTTGCGCTTGAGCTCTTCGTTGACCAGCCCCAGCTCGGCCTGCAGCTTTGGGTCGACGCTGGTGGCGATGATGCTGTCCAGGCGCTTGGTCGGGTCCTGGGCGTCGTCGATGGCGTCGGTCAGCGAGGCCAGGCGACCTTCTTTCTGCCACTGCGCAAACAGCTCCTTGTAACGCGAACGCGGCGCCGACAACGCGCCAATCGCCACGCGAAAGCCGGTGGTTTCATTGCTTTGCTCGGTGCCATCGGCTGCAAACAGCGGGTACTCGCGGCGCATGCCGGTAAACAGCGTGCCCTCGCCTTCCAGGTAGTTGCCGCCCTTGACCACGAAGCCGCCGTAGGCGCCTTGGCGACGCCCGGCGTGCACCAGTTGGAAAGATTCCTGGACCATTTCCGCCGCGTTACCGATCACGTCGAACATGCCGATCGGGTTGGGCAGCTTAGTGCCGATGGGCATCAGGCGTGCAGCCTGGCCGGTGCCGCCGGCGACTTGGTTGAACACCGCGTAATCCGACAGCGGGCCGTCGCTGTCACTGCCTTCGACACGTCGGGGAAACAGGCGCCCTTCCAGCTCCTGGCGGCTCACCGCCTGGCCGCCGCGCGCGGCGTACTCCCACTCCACTTCAGTGGGCAAGCGCACAAAGCCCAGGCCACCGTCCTCCGCCGAAGAGCCACGACCGCTGACCGGCAGCAAGTCGCGGTGGTATTTCATCAGCCAGGCGCTGTACACCGCCGAGAAGCGCTCGGCTTCAAAGCGCGACAGTTTCACCTTGGGCAAACGCGCGGCCATCCCAGTCGGCGCATCGCACGCCGGGGCCGGCTCGCCGCTGGCCAACGACTGCGCCTGGGACATCACCTGGGCATATTGGCGCGCGGTCACTTCGTACTTGCCGATGAAGTACAGCATCGGCTTGAGCGGGGTTTTGGCGTCGGTCTTCGGCATCAACGGCGCGATGACTTTGTTCCAGTCTTTGGGCAAGTCCTTGAGGGTGAACTGGCCGTTGATAAAGTCGCGGCGGTAACCGGAAATAAACGACTGCTGATAGCCCGCCTCGCCTTCCGCGAACGGGTAGCCAAGGCTGATCTCGCGGTCATCCAGGGTGCCCTGGGCCAACACGTAGGCGTAGCGGAACACCATGTTGCCTTCGCACGGCAACGGCAGGCTCACATCGCCGGGCAACGGTTTGGGGTTGTCGAGTTTGTCGCTCGCCTCGTCGGCCCAGGCCATCGAGGCCAGGCTCAGCGCTACACAGGCGCCCAGTAACTTATACATCTCTGATTCCTTCAGAAGCCTGGATACGCGCCACACGCCAACCACCACAAGCCGCCGCCACGGCGCTGACGCCGAGGATTGCAACCAAGGCCAGGCCGTAGTGACGCGCCAGCAGATGGCTGGCGTACTCGCCGGCCACCTGCACAAATAATTGATTCAAACCCGCCTCGGCCAAGCCATACAGCCCGGCACTGAGTAAGGCGGCGATGCCCGCGCTGTAGAGCGCCTGCACCACCACAAACAGCAACAGCCCGCCGGTGGGAAAGCCCAACAGGCGCAACACCGACAATTCCCGGCGCTTGCGCGCCACAGCGGCCAAGGCCCCGGCGAAGATCGCCGCAAATGCCCCCGCTAAAGCCAGCCCGGCGATGATCCAGAACACGATCGACAGGTTGCGGCTCAACGACTGCACCTGGGCGATGCTCAACGCCTGGGTCGACACCAACACATTCTGCCCGGCGAAATACACCCGCAGCGGTTCCACATCAGTGAGGTTGCGGGCATACAGGCGAAACGCCGGGTACACACGCTGTTCACTCACACCGACCGCTTCACCGTCCCAACCCAACGTCGGCACTGCGCGGCCATCACGGTAATCTTCCGCCGCTTCCAGCAGGCCCAAATCGGCAAACAACCCGTCACGCGCAAAGGCTTCCAACGGCAATACCGCCAACACCTGCAATCGCGTGCGCTGGGCTTCGACGCGCCCTGCTACCTGACGCGCAAAACTGGTTTCCAACCAATCTCCCGGCCTTGCCGCAAGCTTTTCGGCGGCGGTGTGGCTCAGCACAATCTGGTCCAAACCCTTGGGCATCGGCAAACCACTCAGCAACGGGTCACCCGACGCGGTCGGCAGCATCTCCAAGGTCAGCGTGCCGACCTGCGCCGTGGCGGCAATCTGCCGCGTGCGCGGTACTGCAAACGCTACATCGCTACGCAGGCCAAGCTGCTCGATAAATCCACTGCTAAATCGACCACCGCCCAACGGAATAATTTCACGGGTTGTGGGGTCGCTCTCCAAACGTTCGGTCAAACTGTTAACCAGTCCAAACTTCAGGCCGAATAACACCAGCAGCGGCGCGATCACCGCCACTAGCGCCAGTACTGAACACGCCGACAGCCAGGCGTCGTTGCGGTAATCCTGCCAGGCCAGGGACGCCACCAAACCGATGCGCATCAGCACACCTCCCCGAGGGTCGCCGTGACGCCACCGTCGGTGTCGCGACGGCAGCTGATGCGCCGCACCTGCAAGCCACTGGCGCGCGCCAGCGGTTCGTCATGGGTGGCGATCACACAGGCCGCGCGGTATTCGCGGGCCTGGGCCAGCAGTGCCTGCATCACACGCTCAGCGTTAAGCGGATCAAGTGAAGCGGTCGGCTCATCCGCCAATACCAACTGCGGGGCATGGGCCAGGGCGCGGGCACAACTGACACGCTGGCGTTGGCCCACCGACAACGCGGCCGGCTTCTTGGCCAACTGATCGCTGATTTCCAATTGTTCGGCCAGCCGCATCACGCTGCCGTCATCCCTCAAGCCCAGCAGTTGCCGGGACAAGGCGATATTGCTGCGCACATCCAGAAAGCCCAGCAACCCACCGGTTTGCAACACATAACCCAGGTGCTGGCTACGCAACGCGGCCAAGCTGGATTGCTGATCGGCCCGCCACAGGCCCCCGATGTCCTGCTGATTGAATTCAAACTGCCCAACCTGATCCGGCGCCAACACCAGCGCCAACAAATCCAGCAGCGTGCTTTTGCCGCAGCCGCTTGGCCCGACAATCGCCAATTGCTCGCCCGCATGCAGCGCCAGCGCCGGAATCACCAGGCTATAGCGCTGGCTTCCGACGCCCCGGCTCTTGTGCACCGCGCTCAGGTTCAGCATTACGGCAGCGTCGACAACGGCACGCGGTACAACGCATCACCCGGTTCGGCATCGCCGAAACGGACCCAGTTCGCCACGTCATTGTGGAAGGTTTCATAGAGGCGGATTTTCGAGTCCAGCTCGTCGATAAAATCTTCCTGCTCGGCGACGCTCAACGACAACCACAAATCCTGGGTCATGTTCAGGGACTTGCTGCGGTACGGCAGGCCTTCCAGGTACTCGCCGAGAATACCGCCGTCGGCCAGATTGCCGCCCTTGCGCAAGGCCTGCGGGTCGCGGCTCATATAGGCCGAGGCGCTGGCGATTTCCTGGAAGAAATCCTTGGGAGAGGTCTGGGTTTTGCGCGCGGCATCGACGATCAGTTTCAGCGATTGCTGCAGGTCGTTGAGCTGCAACTTGGTCAGCATCACGCACACCTGGAACGCGGGCAGCGCCGGGTTAGTGAGGTCGCGGTCGGCCGTCCAGGCGCTGACCAATTGCGGCGCCTGGCTCGCGGTTTTGCGGCCAAGGAAGTCCATGTGCATGGCGTAGCCGACCGCCGCGGATTTATCCGCCAGGCTTGGCGCGGCACTCAGCATCGGCACCGGCTGCGGCGTGTTGCTGCGCACCTGATGGACGAGGTTGGCGAACACCGTGCCGATCTCATCGACACGCTCACCCAGCTTGTGCACATCGCCGCCCGGCACCGGCGTGTAGAGGTCGCCGATCTGCGGGTTGGCGTCGGCGGTGAGGATGCGGTACTGGCTTTCGGCGCCGGCGTGGGTCTTCTTGCCCGCGTCGGTGCGCAGGTGCAGGGCGTAGATCTTGATCTGCTTGCCCAACGCGGCCTGGCGCACTTCGGCTTCGTTCATCTGGGTGGTGGCGAACGGATCGTTCTTGCGCAGCGCACCGGCATCGGTGACCAGCAGAATAATGCGCCCGCCGTAGCCGGACCAATCCATGCCGTCCACCGCCTGCATCACCCCGGCAAACGCATCTTCGTTGAAGGAGTGGCTGGACACAGTGGAGGCTTTGACCTGGCGCGCCATATCGAGGAAACGTTGCGGGTCGCGACCTTGGTCCAGGGTGATCAGGGTCTTGGCGACATACTCAAGGCCGGGGGTTTTCTTGATGCTGTTGCGAAAACCCACCAGGCCGAAGCTGACGCTGTCCAACTCGCCGCGCTCGGCAATACGCGCTTGCAGCTCATGCACCACGTCACGGACTTGGTCGATGTAGGGCTGCATCGACACCGTGGTGTCCACCACCAGAACCACAGCGGTACGGAAGGCGTCGGTGCTGGCCGCTGGCGCAACCGACTTGGCGGCGTTGCTGCCCGGGTCGATGGAGGCGACATTCAGCAACTGCACCGGCTGGCCGTTTTCGTCGAAGCTCTCTTTGGAATCGAAAATCGGCAGCAGGTAAAACTGGTTTTGCGGCACCGCGCTGGCGGCCGGCTCCAGGGCCAGGACCTGGCCGTTGTCTTCGCTGTTTTTCTGCGCCTTGGCCAACACGCTCTTGGCGGCGGCAGGATCGGCCAGCAACTTTTCCACCTCGCTGGATTGGCGCAGGAACATCACCGGCGCCCGACCCGAACGCTCGGTGAATTTGAGTACCAGGCTTTGCTTCCAGTCGCTGACTTGGGCTGCGGGCAGCCAACCGTCACTGCGGCCATCGGTGGCGGTGCCGACGCGCACCCAAGGGCTGCCGTCGACGTCTTTGCGTTGGTAAACGTAGAGCACGGAAAACGCCGGCAGGGCCTTGCCTGGGGCGCTGCCCGCATCGCTGGATAGCTTGGCGCCCGGCTTGCTCAGCACGCGCTGGAAAAGGGTTTTCTTACCGGCCATCAGCAAAGGCCGCTGACCGCCGTCCGCATCAGCCACCACCGGTTTCTGCTCGGGCGGCGATGACGTCGGCATCGGTGGTGTTTTAGGCACCACGGCCGCAGGCGGTTTCGCCGGCGCATCGCTGCTCAACCACCAGTAGCTCGCGCCGCCGATGGCCAGTGCAACCGCCACCGCAACAGCCGCCAAGGCCAACACCGGCCCACGGCGCTGTTCGCTGTGCTGCACCGGCGTCACTACCGGTTGGCGTACCGGCTGAGGTTTATCGGTCGGAATCTCAATCGATTCCGGCGTGATGCCCCCCAAATCAAAATTCACCGGAATCGGCAGCCGCCGCACCAACGTGGCTTCCAGCGAATCCACTGGCAGTTGGTCCAACGCCCGCAGCAACGCCGCAGCATCCGGGAAACGCTCCGCCGGGTCCTTGGCCAATAGTTTGCGCAGCACATCCTGATAACGCCCGTGGTGCACCGGCAACTCCGGCAGCGGTTCGGTCAGGTGCGCCAGCGCCGTGGAAAGCGCATCGGTGCCGGTGTAAGGCAGCTTGCCAACCAGCATTTCGTACAGCACTACGCCCAATGCGTAGAGGTCCGCGCGGCCATCAATCTCCTGGCCGCGCGCCTGTTCCGGGCTCATGTAACTCGGCGTACCCACGGCAAAACCGGCCTGGGTGAATTGGGTGCGATCATCCAGCGACTTGGCGATGCCGAAGTCCGACAACACCGCCGTACCGTCGGCGCGGAACAAAATGTTGGCCGGTTTGACGTCACGGTGCACCAGGCCTTGAGCGTGGGCATACCCGAGCGCCGAAGCAATCTGACGGATATACGTCAAGCCCTGTTCCGGTGTCAGGCCGCCAGCGATACGCTCCTTGAGCGTGCCATTGGGCAGGTACTCCATGGCCATGTAATACAGCTCACCGACATTGCCGATGTCATGGATAGTCACCGTGTGCGGGTGCGACAAGCGCGCCAGGGTCTTGCCTTCGCGCAGGAAGCGCTCGCAGAAACTCGGGTCAGCCGCCAACGCCGCGGCCATCACCTTCAACGCTACTTTGCGCTCCAGCGAGCGCTGGGTCGCCAGGTACACGCTGGCCATGGCGCCTTCGCCAATCTCGCCTTCGATGTCATAACCCGGAATCACAATGTTCATGGTGAAACCTTCACAACAATGGCAGTGATGTTGTCCGGCGCGCCCCGGCTAAGCCCCAGGTGCACCAGGCTGCGCACGATTTCATCCGGTGTGTCATGGCTGAGCACTTCACGGATTTCATGATCCTCGACGGTTTTGTTCAGGCCATCGCTGCACAGCAGGTAGCTGTCGCCAGGAGCGATCAGCAGGTCGACCACTGACAGTTCCAACTGGGCCTCCACGCCAATCGCACGGGTAACGATATTGGCGCGTGGGTGCACGCGGGCATCGGCTTCGCTGAGCAGGCCGCTGTCTTGCAGGTCCTGCACGTAGCTGTGATCACGGGAAATGCTCTCCAGCACGCCGCCGCGCAGGCGGTACAAACGACTGTCTCCAGCCCACAAGCACACACCGCGCAAGCCGCGTGCGGCGAACACCACCACGGTGCTGCCCATCATGCTCACGCCACGGTGAGTGGTTTCTTCACGCACGGCTGCGTTGATGCGGATCAGGTCATTGCGCAGCGCAGCCGAGTATTCATCAAGAGAACGACCCAGCGGCACACAGCGCAGGCTGTCGACGATCAGGCTGCTGACGTAGTCCCCCGCCGCATGCCCACCCATGCCGTCGGCCACCACCCACAGGCGGTTCTCCGGCAAGTCCAGGCACGCATCTTCATTGACTTGGCGGACCATGCCGACATGGCTTTTGCTCGCGGATTTGAACGTCGACCCCATCTACACCACACCTTCTTGTCCGAGCAAAAACTGCGCAAAATCGCTGACGGCAGGCAAACCCTGACACCGCAATAAACCGGGGGAAATACGTTCAGAACCACGGCCCCACCATAGGCTGGCGCCTTCACAGGCCTGTTCGGCGAGTGCGGTCATTCGAGTGTGAGGCACGGTGGCAGCCACCCGTTGCAAACCTGCAAAACGGCTGTCCACCGCACGCAGCTCACTGGCCGGGATGCCCAGGTTGTCGAGGCCATCGTTGAAACTTTCAAAGGTCGCGCCCGCATCCAGGGTGCTGAGCAACAGCTCTTCAGCCTGCTCGAACCAGGTGTCCGGCCCGCCGACCAGCGACGCGGGATTGGTGTCGTGATCCAGCAACGTGACCACCGCCAGCGGGAAATAGCGCCCTACCCGATCAATGCTCGGCATCACCACGCCCGCCGCTGCGTCCGGCCCGCACACACCTGGCGCCAGCACAAAACGCCACAACGGGCTGACCAAGTACACGTTGAGCCAGCCAGCGCCCAGGCTGTTTTGGCTGGCAAGCAAACCCGCCGCCAGCCAGCTGTCCCACGGGCCGATAAAACTCTGGGGCAAGGCGCGGCTGACAAAGTCACCGCGGCTGGCCAACTTGCCGTAGAAACCCGGCGTGGTCATAACCGCTCCGGCAGACTAAAGCCGCTGAGCACGCGGCTCTTGAACGGGTTGAAGGCGCTGTTGGCACGCAACTCGTAGGCGATACTCGCGCCATCGACCCGCAGACGCAGGTTGAAACGGTCCGGCGAGTTACCCGCGGTCAGGTCTGATTGCTCCAACAAGCGGAACCAGGCCCACGGGCCGTCCAGGGTTACACCCGAGCGGCCGGTGGCCGACGGCGGCATGATGGAAATTCGCACCACGCCAATGCTGCCGGGGTTCGGCCATTGCATCGCCACCGGGCGGCTTGGACCGTGGTCGTAGCTCAATTGCTGGCCGTCGAGGTCGAGCAGGAACTGGGTAATCGTCGCGTCCATCGCCACCGGCTTGAGCTCGAAACGCACGATGGGCTGAGTGCCGCCTGCGCGGAAGAACGCATCACGAATCGCCGCCGCGCGCTGGAAGGTTTGCAGCACGCCCGGCGCAATCCCGAGCTTCTGCGCCGCGCCCGGCTGCCAGCGCCAGGTCGGTGTGGAGGTATCCACATAAGGCTGCAGGTATTTGCGGAAGTAGTTGTCCATCACCCCGCCCACCCCGAAGAACTGACCGAAGTCATCCAGAGTGGCGTCCCGCGCACTGCCCGGCGACATCGGGTAACGCCCGGCCAGTGACTGGCGATACACGTTGACCACTTCGCTGACCCACGCCGCGTTCAGTTGGTTACGTACTCCACCCATCATGGTGTTGGTGGTGGAGTTGACCACCGACTTGACCATACCCTGCACCAGCGGCGGCTGGCGTTCGGCATTCAAACTGACCCGCGTCGCCGCAGCAGACGCCTGGTTCTTCGCCTCGCCGAGCAAGGCGTCGCCACTGGCGCCAACCATGGCGCTGACCTGCACATACAGCGCATTCATGTCCGACAGCAGGCCGTCGATGGCGGCCGGTTCGCCTTCATTCTTGCTGACGATGCTATTGAGTTCGGCAAAGTGCGCGGTCACCGGATCATCCGCCGCCTCCGGCTTGTTGGCCGTCTGTTGCTCCTGGCCGAGCAGGTTGCCCAAACGCTCCTTGAGCTTATCGACCCCCCCTTCCACCGGCACACCTTTGACGGCCAGCTGGCGTTCTTCAGCTTGCAGATCGGTTTCCTTGGCCACCGCCACCAGCAGTTTTTTCAGCGGCGAGGTCGGGCCGGAAATCACCCGCAGCACATCGGCGGCCTGGGCCACGCTGGTGATCGGCACAAAGTCGATATCCGCCAGTAACGCATCCCACTGGCGCTGGTAATCCTGGAAGTACAAGCGGCGCACATCCCCGGCCAGGCTGATCACGTTCTGTTGGTCAGCTTGTTCACGGCCCAATACCCATTGCTCTTCGGCAAGCGTGCCGGTCTGGTTCAGGCTGCTCAGCAGGAACGCCTGGCGATAACCTTTGGCGGTGAAGAAGCCGCTCAACGGCTCACCCAACGGCTTGCCACTTTTGCGGCTGAACACCAGCGCAGCGTCACGCCCGGCGGCCTCGTTGATGCGGAAGTCCGCAATACCTTCGGGCAGTTTCTGGCGCTTGACCCGGTCATAGACGCGCTGGGCCACCGGCAGTTGTTGCAGTTGACGACGCAGGTCATCGATCAGCCGTGGGTCGAGACGCGCACTTGGCGGATGGCGCTCGAACAGCGCCTGCAAGTGCCCGGTCAACGCCTGGCGCTGATCGGCCGGTAGGTCGCGTGGCAGGTTGCGGTCCCAGTCCAGCGCGATCCACGCCTTGATGAAGTCCGGGTCGTAATGCTCGCTGTCGGCGAGCATCAGGTAGGCCTTGAGACCTTCGTAGAGGAAGTCGGAATTACCGCCACCGTGCAACTGCTCTTCGATGCGCGTCACCAGGCGTGGCGCGAACACGGCGATCAACAGCTTGCGGTAGACGCTGGCAGACTCGGCTTCGAGCATATCGCCTTGATACAGCCCCAGGCCTTCGGACCAACTTGGCGAATCACCCGCCAGGTTCTTCACCGCGTTGAGCAACGGCAGCACGGCGAGTACTTCGCGCTGTGCCGGGCTCAGGTTTTGTACGGTCTGGCCCAGCGGCGCAACCTTCTGATCGACCTGCGCGATATACGCCTGGTTGGCGCGGTAACTCACCCACCACAGGCTGCTGACCACCAGCACCACCGCCACGGTGGCCGCGAGCACACCGCGCGCGATCCACTTGCGCCGCCGCTCGACCTTGGGATTCACACCCACCAGCCCGCGCTCGGCAAACGCCACGGCGCTAAAGAGTTTTTCGATGAAGTAACTGCGCCCAGTGCCGCTCTGGCGTGCCAGGTGCTGGCGGTCCAGGTTCATGCTCTGGGCCATCGCACCGATCAAGCGATCGATCGGGCTGCCTTCTTGGGTGCCGCTGGTGAAATACACGCCGCGCAGCAACACGCGCTCTTCAAAGGCATTGGGTTTGAACACGCCTTCGAGGAAGCTTTGCAGGCAATCCTTCAATGCGCCGAACTGCTGGGGGAAGCCGTAGATCAGGTCGCGCCGAGCCGGGTCGCGCTCCTGTTGCAGGCGTTCCACCAGGCGCTCGTTGAGGCGCTGTTCCAGGCCAGCGAATTCGCTTTGCAGATGCGCCAGCGGGCTGTCGCTATTTTTGCCATCGTCCAAGGCAAAGGTCATGCCCCACACCTGGGCGCGGTCTTCCTTACTCAGGTTGTCGAAGAACTCCATGAACCCCGGCACCAGGTCGAGCTTGGTCAACATCAGGTAGATCGGGAAACGCACGCCCAATTGGGTGTACAGCTCCTGGATGCGCAAGCGAATCGCCGCCGCATGGGCCGCGCGTTCCGCATCACTGCCCAGCAGCAAGTCCGAGAGGCTGATAGCAATGAACGCACCGTCGATCGGCCGACGCGAGCGTTGCTTTTTCAGCAGGTCAAGAAAGCCCAGCCACGCGGCTTTATCCACCGTGGAGTTGCTGTCTTGGGTGGTGTAGCGGCCAGCGGTGTCGAGCAATACCGCCTGATCGGTAAACCACCAATCGCAGTTGCGCGTACCGCCGACGCCCCGCACTGCGCCAGCCCCCAACTGTGCGGCCAGCGGAAAATGCAGGCCGGAATTGACCAACGCGGTGGTCTTGCCCGAACCCGGCGGGCCGATGATCACGTACCACGGCAGCTCGTAAAGGTTGCGGCGCTCATCACCACCAAGCTTGGCCTTTTTCAGCAGCGTCAGGGCCTCGTCCATGCGCTGGCGCAGGGTGCTGAGCTCTTCGGCAGTCGCGACGCTGTTGGGGTCAGCCGGGGTTTCTGCGGCCAGACTGCGCATCACTTCAGCAGCTTGGCGTCGGGCCTGGATGATGCGAAACACGCGGTAGGCGATCCACACCGCAAACACCAGGACGATCAGCGCCCAGCGGCGTCCTTCCGGAACCAGCACATCGAGCAACGGCCCAACAAACCAGATGATCAGGCTCAGGGCGATCAGGCCCAGCAACGGGATCACCCAGCGAATCATAAAACTCAAAAACGCCTTCACTCGACGCCCTCCGCCAATACGGTGATTTCAACCCGACGATTACGGGCACGGCCTTCGGCGGTGGCATTGGTGGCCACAGGTGTAGTGTCGCTTCTGCCTTCGGCGCTGAAGCGATCCGCCTGACCGGTCTTGGCCGCCAGGATCTCCAGCACCGACTTGGCCCGCGCTTCGGACAGCGCCCAGTTGGACGGGAAGCGCAGTGTGGCAATCGGACGGTTGTCGCTGTGCCCGGTGACGCGCACCTGGCCCTTGACCTTGCGGATGGCGTCGGCGATGCGCAGCATCAGCGGCTGATAGTCATCGACGATGCTGGAGCTGGCGGACGCGAACAGCTCATCACCACGAATGGTGACGACAGAACGGTCGACCTTATCTTCCACGGCCACGCGACCGGCCTTGATGTCCTCCACAAGGAAGCCCGCCAGACGGGGCCGCTCGATCACTTTCGGTTGCGCCACCGGACGGTCGATGGCCTGCACCGGGATCTCGCCCAAGGCATGAATATTCTTGAACACCGGCTCCGCATCCGACGCCAGCTTCAAACGCAAACCAAACAACAACGCCAGCAACAGCGCCAGGCCGATGGCCACGGCGATCCACGGCGGCATGAATTGCGCCAGGCGATCACGCGCCACCGTCACGCCACGCCAGTGCGGCGACAGCTCACGCTCGTGTTCGCCACGGGCACTTCGAATCGCCGCAGCGGTGCGTTCACGCAACGCTTCCAACTGGCTGCGACCGTCGTTCATCACGCGGTAGCGGCCTTCGAAACCCAGGCACAGGCACAAGTACAACAGCTCCAGCAGGTACAGGCGTTCCCGTGGGCTTTGCAGGCAGTGGTCGAGCAACTGGAAGACCTTTTCGCCGCCCCAGGCTTCGTTGTGCACGGTGATCAACAGGCTCTGTTTGCCCCAATCACTGGTGCTGCCCCACGGCGTACTCAGCACCGCTTCATCGAGTGCTGTGCACAGCGCGTAACGCGCCAGCAGCACTTCGTTGCGCGCTACACCGGCGGCTTCGGCGCGCTCTTCGAACTGGCGCAGATAAGCCAGTAACTGCGCGCGCAGGCTGGCCGGCGCCGGGTGGGCGATGGTGTTGCGCAGGCGTGTCAGCAGAGCCAACAGTGGGCCGGCGGCGCTTTCCAGCGGGTTCAGCCCCTGACTTTTGCCGGTGAGGATCGGTGCAGCCGGCATCGACAGAGGTGCCGGTTCTGCTCGCGCAGATTCCGGCGCGCGGCCACCCGGACGCGGCATGAACTGAGTGCGGTCATCATCATTGGGATGCATCGCGGATTATCCTCGGATCGCCCAGAAGGCCAGGTTCAAACCCGGGAACTGCCCGGCGATATGGAAGGCAAAACCGCCGGAATGGATCAGTTGCTGCCAATGCTCGCTGCCGCGGTCCAGCTCGTAGTAAGTCGAGCCTGCGTGATACGGAATCTGCCGTGGCGCCACCGGCAACGGCAGCAGGCCGATGCCCGGCAGTTGCAGGTTGACCAGGTCGCGAATGTGCTCCACCGAGCCGACCTTGCTCTGCTGGCCGAAGCGCGCCCGCAGGGTTTCGCCGGGGACATCGGCGCGCACCACCAGAATAAAACTGGCGCTGTCGATCAGGGTTTTGTCAGCCAGCATCGCCACGTGGATGCCATAGGCTTTCTCCACAATCGGGATCGGCGTGGCCTTGCTGTCGATCAGCATCGACAGCGCTTCGCGCAGCGCCTGCATCACCGGAGCGAAGCTCAGGGCCAGGTCGTCGTGCTGGTACTGCGGATATTCCTGAGGACGGCGACCCGAGGTTGAGAACGTAGAGAACTCACCGGCCAAACTGACCAATTCGCTGAAGAAACGCTCCGGGTGCAGGGGGCTCAACTGGCTGAAATGCTGGATCAACGGCTGGGCGCGGTTGACCAGCTGCAGCAGCATGAAATCGGCAATTTCCGACGCACCGCCGGCACCCGAAGCGACCACACGGCCAGCCAGCGCTTCGCCGCGCTGGTGCAGCAGGCCAAGCAGTTCGCTGCGAAAGGCCGTCAGCGGTTTACTCACGGCCACGTCCAGCACCGGCGGGATGTAGGTGTCATCCAGCACCAGCGCGCGGTCAGCGCGTTTTTCCTTGATGCGCACCAAACCGATAGCAGCGTAATCACTGATGCCATCCTGAGCCGTCAGCAAGCGCAAAGCCCGGGAGCCCACGGCAACCGGCGCGCGGTTTTCGAACGGTGCGTTATCGTCGCGCACTTCGCGCACCTGGCTCACATAACGCGCAGCGCCGAGGTCTTCGCCATCGTCAACGGTGTCACGCGCCCCCGCACGCTTGAGCGGCAACGCCAGGTACACCAGGCCGTCGCGCAGGTTGTCGTCGATATTCAGCGGGCTTGGCGCCAGATCGTCCTGGGGGATATTAAATGGCGTGCCATCGGGCAACAGGCCGCGCGCCGAAACGATCGCCAGCTTGCCCTGGGCCAGCAGGCCCTGGTCGATCAGCAACTCGGAAAAGCCCCAGGCACCGGCGGACAACGGGCGGCTGCGGGCGTCGATCAGGTTTTCCAGGTAACGGTCATGCTGCTGAAAGTGCTGCGTTCCGATGAACATGCCTTCCGACCAGACCACGCGATTGTTCCAGGACATGGGAGCTCCGATTGCTTCTTATTGGGCAGGGCTGGATGGGGGAACCACGACGTCGGCGCGCACGGCACGTACATCGAGGCTGATCTGGTATTCGGTGTATTGGCGCGCGGGCACATTGATCACCGTGCGCCATTGCGCGCGGTCGAGTTCGCGATAGCCCACCAACAACCCGATCTGGCGCGTGGACGGGTCGAGGTCGCGTTGGATGCTCAATTGCTGGCCGGGTTGGACCATCACTTCGTCCTGGTCCAGCAGGTCCAGGCCCAGGGTGGATTGCGCGCGGTCAGCCAAGGCAAAGTAATCGGAGCGGCCAAAGGTGGCGGCGTTTTTCAGCTCAAAAATGCGCACCCGTACCGGGGCGGCCTGGCCGTTGGCGCCGGGGTTGAGCCCGGCAATGGCGTGGAAGTGCAACTCGACGGCAGCCGTGTCCGCTTCAGCATCGGCGGGCGCCTCGGGCTTGACGGCATCCTTGGCACACGCCGTCAGCAGCAGCGCGGTGGCAACTGCGAGTAAAAACCTGGGAATCATCCTGCGTCCTCAATGACGTACTTAGCTATCCGTTTTATCCATGGTTGCGTCGCGACTTAGCGTCGCTGTCGTGCGCTGTGTTCTTCGTAGGCTCGACTGAATTCGCGGCCGAACAGGTCCTGGAAATCTTCCTGGGCCTCGCGGGAAATATTGCTGTAGAGCTCGGTGAACTGCTGCCAATACTGGGCCTGACGCGAGCCATTGAAAATGCTCGACAGCCCGCCAGGCTTGCCCATGCGCTCTTCCAACTGCGCCGGTTCAAAGCGTGCCAGCAGGTGTTTGATCGCCGCTTCCACGCCGGCCATCACCGCCAACTGGTGGGCGCGCAGGTCGTCGAAACTGGCGCGCACCGCAACGTCTGGCGCCATAAACGCCTGGTTGCCGTGGCGAAGCAGCAGCAACAAGGCTTCGTCGGCATTCGGGGCGAATTTCAACGGGTTGTTTTCGGCGGGCCGGATCATCGTCTGCTGCATGCGAAATTCACCCTTGAGACTGGCGCGGGCACGCAAGACGTCAATCAGGCCTTCGACCATCAGCCGGTAACTGCGGCCGATACTTTCCATTTGGGCGCAGGCATCGGCCTTGTCCAGGCGCAGTTGATCCAGGCCGGCGCCGCGCAGGAAGGCTTGCAAAAGATCGGGCTGCTGGGTGTCGGCGACCGGTGGTTGGATGGCGGGCGACGCAGGAGGCACTTCAGGCGGCGCGACGGGCGCAGGGGCTGTAACGACCGGCGCTGGCGTGTCGCCAAACAGGTCCCAGTCTTCAGGAATGACCGAGTCCGACACCACCGGTTTTCCGACCGCCGGTACAGCCACCGGGGTTGGCGGACGAAAATCGTGTTGCTCGGACGGCACATGATCCGCCACGGTCGGCGGCGGCACAGCCGTCGGGCTGAGGAAGTCGAACAGGTCCGGCAGGGTGTCCATCGACGAAGCGCCCTGGAACTGCGGCGCGATCACAGGCGTCGGCGCGGGCGTGCTGCCCACCGCCCCCATCAAGGCCTCAAAACTGTTCGGCGAATCACCGGCAAAGGGCTGGTTATCAACGGCTTGCACGTTGAAGTCGATGCGCGCCTGGATTTCGTAATCGCCGATGCGGATCAACTCGCCATCTTGCAGAGGCTCGCTGTTACCCCGGCGCAAACGAATACCGGCGTTAACCAACTCCACGCCGTTTGTGCTGTTATCGGTTAAATAATAACGGCCATCTTTGTATTGAATAACGCAATGTTGTGAGGAGACAAGGCGCTCTGGATCAGGTAATACCCAGTCATTATCCAAACTGCGGCCAATAGCCATCACCCCCTGATTTATGGACTTTTCAGAGCATTGTCCAGGGGTAATTTTGTGATAACTAGTAATAGTCAAACACAGCGACATCTTGCCTCCTTGCTGATAATCGCGCGCGGTCGACTCCCGGGACAATGTTTCCCGAGAGGCCCTCGCAAGGTCGTGCAAACGACCGTAAAAACCTGCTTTTACCAGCGTGATCGCTGATCTTAACCGGCTTCTATGACAAAAATCCTGCCTTGGGGCGCCATTCGACCCGCCAGTCGCACAGGTTGTTAAACACCGCACATCTGTCACAGAGGACGAATAGCTTACCTTGACAAGGCATAACTACTACACCAAAAATGCACAACTTCTTGAACATCAGTGATGGCACAGTAGTGGCATTGCGTATATATGACCAAGAAAACATGCAAAGTTCATCGCGTAACTAATGCATGAATTGCCCGGCATCTAACGGGCTGATAGGGAGATCGAATTTAGTGGATGTGCCGTTGCTGCTCACCGCCGTTTCCGCGACTTCGCCGTGTGGTGAAGACATGGAATATGACGCGGACTTTCTCCACCTGGAGCGTGCCGCCAAGGGCCAACCCGAGCGCAGCATGGGCGACTCGATCCTGCCCGCTGAACCGCCGGAATGGCGCGGCATCCAGCAGCAAAGCCTCGACTTGCTGCAACGCAGCAAAGACCTGCGCATTACCCATTTTCTACTGCAAAGCGCCCTCGCCCTCCAGGGTGTTGCCGGGCTGGCCAACGCCCTCACGCTGATCAACGCGTTGCTGCGCGAGTACTGGGCCGACCTGCACCCACGCCTGGATGCCGACGACGATAACGACCCCACCGTGCGCATCAACGCCCTGTCCGGCCTGACGAGTGACACCACCATTCGTCTGCTGCGTGAAAGCATTCTCACGCGCTCGCGCACCTTCGGGCCCGTGAGCCTGCGCGCTGCGCTCAACGCCAGCGGCCTGCTGAGTTTCCCCGATGAACAACTCGGCGCCCAGCAACTGAACGCCGCCTTCCTCGACAGCGACCCCGAACAACTGCAAGCCACCCGCGACGCCTTGAAAGCAGCGCGTGCGGCGTGCGAAGCCATCGAACAACAGGTCAACGATCAAGTCGGTTCCGCCCAGGGCGTGGACCTCAGCCTCTTGAAACAACCGCTCAAGCAGGCACTGCACATACTCAATCAATCGGTGCCAGGCACCGAAAGCAGCGGCGAACCCGAGGCCGTCAGTGAAGACAATGCCCCCTCGGTCGATTACGCCGCCCCCGCTGCACCTCGTCCCGCTGGCGATATCGCCACCCGCGATGACGTGCTGCGCAGCCTCGACAAGATCCTTGCGTACTACACCCGACACGAGCCTTCGAGCCCGCTGCCGGTGCTGTTGAACCGGGCGAAGAATCTGGTGCACGCCGACTTCGCGGCCATCGTGCGCAATCTGATTCCCGACGGCATGTCCCAATTTGAAAACCTGCGCGGCCCGGACAGCGAGTAAGCCGCCGGATTGTGCAGTAACAACACCGTCGCTCAAGCGACCAGGAGCAGCATCGTGGCGAAGCAAAGTTCTCAGAAATTCATCGCGCGCAACCGCGCGCCTCGAGTGCAGATCGAGTACGACGTCGAGCTCTACGGCGCCGAGAAAAAGGTCCAACTGCCCTTCGTGATGGGTGTGATGGCCGACCTTGCCGGCAAGCCTGCCGAGCCGCTCGCAGCTGTGGCCGACCGCAAGTTCCTTGAAGTGGACGTCGATAATTTCGACTCGCGCCTCAAGGCCATGCAGCCACGCGTAGCCTTCCACGTACCGAATGAGCTGACCGGTGAAGGCAACCTGAGCCTGGACATCACCTTCGAAAGCATGGACGACTTCAGCCCGGCCGCCGTGGCCCGCAAAGTCGACTCGCTGAACCAGTTGCTCGAAGCCCGCACCCAGTTGGCCAACCTGCTGACCTACATGGACGGCAAGACCGGCGCTGAAGAAATCATCATGAAAGCGATCAAGGACCCGGCATTGCTGCAGGCCCTTGCGAGCGCGCCGAAGCCTGCTGGGGATCAATAATCATGACTGACAATACCGCCCGCGAAGGCGCACAAAACCTGGGCGCCACCCAAGAAGCCAGCGAGTTCGCGAACCTGCTGCTGCAAGAATTCAAACCCAAGACCGAACGTGCCCGCGAAGCCGTGGAAACGGCTGTGCGTACCTTGGCCGAACAGGCTTTGGCGCAAACCGACCTGGTGTCCAATGACGCGATCAAGTCGATTGAATCGATCATTGCCGCCATCGACGCCAAGCTCACCGCCCAGGTCAACCAGATCATCCACCATCCGGATTTCCAGCAGTTGGAAAGCGCCTGGCGTGGCCTGCACTACCTGGTCAACAACACCGAGAGCGATGAGCAACTGAAGATCCGCGTGCTCAACATCTCCAAGCCGGACCTGCACAAGACCCTGAAAAAATTCAAGGGCACCGCGTGGGACCAGAGCCCAATCTTCAAGAAGATGTACGAAGAAGAATACGGCCAGTTCGGCGGCGAACCGTACGGCTGCCTGGTGGGCGACTACTACTTCGACCAGTCGCCACCTGACGTGGAACTGCTGGGCGAGCTGTCGAAAGTCTGCGCCGCCATGCACTCACCGTTCATCGCAGCCGCCTCGCCGACCGTGATGGGCATGGGCTCGTGGCAAGAACTGTCGAACCCGCGCGACCTGACCAAAATCTTCACCACCCCGGAATACGCCGGCTGGCGTTCGCTGCGTGAATCGGAAGATTCGCGCTACATCGGCCTGACCATGCCGCGCTTCCTGGCGCGCCTGCCGTACGGCGCCAAGACTGACCCGGTGGAAGCCTTCGCTTTCGAAGAAAACACCGACGGTGCCGACAGCTCCAAGTACACCTGGGCCAACGCCGCCTACGCGATGGCAGTGAACATCAACCGTTCGTTCAAGCACTACGGCTGGTGCTCGCGCATCCGTGGCATTGAGTCCGGCGGCGAAGTGGAAAACCTGCCGGCCCACACGTTCCCTACCGATGACGGTGGCGTGGACATGAAGTGCCCGACCGAAATCGCCATCAGCGACCGCCGTGAAGCGGAACTGGCGAAGAATGGTTTCATGCCACTGCTGCACAAGAAAAACACCGACTTCGCCGCGTTCATTGGCGCGCAGTCGTTGCAGAAACCGGCCGAATACGACGACCCGGATGCCACCGCCAACGCCAACCTGGCCGCGCGCTTGCCGTACCTGTTCGCCACCTGCCGTTTCGCCCATTACTTGAAGTGCATCGTGCGCGACAAGATCGGCTCCTTCAAAGAGAAGGACGAGATGCAGCGCTGGTTGCAGGACTGGATCCTCAACTACGTCGACGGCGACCCAGCCCACTCCACTGAGACCACCAAGGCCCAGCACCCATTGGCGGCTGCCGAAGTGATCGTGGAAGAAGTCGAAGGCAACCCGGGTTACTACAACTCCAAGTTCTACCTGCGCCCGCACTACCAGCTCGAAGGGCTGACCGTGTCGTTGCGTCTGGTATCGAAACTGCCTTCGGCCAAAAGCGCCTAACCCACCAACGCTCGTTCCCACGCTCCGCGTGGGAATGCATGTTGTGACGCTCTGCGTCACTGGGACGCAGAGCGTCCCGGGCGGCATTCCCACGCAGAGCGTGGGAACGATCAACAAATATCGTGGCTGAGTCCACACAGGGAGAAAACATGGCTGTTGATATTTTCATCAAGATCGGCGACATCAAGGGCGAGTCCATGGACAAGGCCCACAAGGACGAAATCGATGTATTGAACTGGAGCTGGGGCATGGCCCAGTCCGGCAACATGCACGTCGGCGGTGGTGGCGGCGCGGGCAAGGTGAATATCCAGGACCTGTCGCTGACCAAGTACGTCGACAAAGCCTCGCCCAACCTGATGATGCACTGCGCCAGCGGCAAGCACATCGACAAGGTCAAGCTGACCGTGCGCAAGGCCGGTGGCGAGAGCCAGGTCGAGTACATGGTGATCAACCTGGAAGAAGTGCTGGTGACCTCGCTGAGCACTGGCGGTTCGGGCAGCGATGACCGCCTGACCGAAAACGTGACCCTGAACTTCGCCCAAGTGATGGTCGACTACCAGCCGCAGAAAGCCGACGGCACCAAAGACGGCGGCGCGATCAAGTTTGGCTGGAATATCCGTTCCAACACCAAGCGCTGATAGCCCTGGCGGCCGTGGCTCTACGCCACGGCCCCAGGCATTTTGTTCCTCTCGCAACCCGTCCGTGGAGCTGCTTTGGTGGTAACTGAAATCGCTTCCCGCGACCGTCTGCAACCGTCCCTGCTGGACCGGTTGACTGACGACGACCCGACCAACCCCAAGGAAAGCGCCGACAAACGCGTGCTGTCCCTGACCCAATTGAAAGCCTCGGTTCTTCGTGACCTGGCGTGGCTGCTCAACACCACGTCGTTGCTGGATGCCGATGCCACGCTGCACACCCCGGCCGGAACCTCGGTGGTCAATTACGGCCTGCCGGCACTCGCAGGCAACAGCGTTTCCAGTGTCGATATCAAGGCTCTGGAAGCCCTGATCTACCAGGCGATCGCCACGTTTGAGCCACGTATTTTGCGCCACACCTTGCGCGTCAAAGCCCGCGTCGACCATGGCGAGATGAACCACAACGCCCTGAGTTTTGAGATCGAAGGCGACCTGTGGGCGCAGCCGGTGCCGTTACGCCTGCTGCTGCAAACCGATTTGGACCTGGAGTCCGGTCATGTGCGCGTGGTCAACGCTGACCAACGGAGACGCCCATGAACCCGCGCCTGCTGGAGTTGTACAACCAGGAACTGCACCACGTGCGCGAAAGCGCCGCGGAGTTCGCCAAGGAATACCCGAAGATCGCCAGTCGGCTGACCCTGTCCGGTATGGACTGCGCCGACCCGTACGTCGAACGTTTGCTCGAAGGTTTTGCCTACCTGACGGCTCGCGTGCAACTCAAGCTCGACGCCGAGTACCCAACCTTCACCCATAACCTGCTGGAAATCGCCTACCCGCATTACCTAGCGCCGACGCCCTCGATGACCGTGGTGCAATTGCAGACCGATCCGGATGAAGGCTCCCTGGCCAGCGGTTTCCCGCTGCCCCGCGACACGGTGTTGCGGGCTGCCTTGGGCCGTGAAACCCAGACCTGCTGTGAGTACCGCACCGCGCACCCGGTGACGTTGTGGCCGCTGCAGGTCAGTGGCGCCGAATATTTCGGCAATCCCGCCGCCGTGCTCGGCCGCCTGGCTGCCAGCGAGCCCAAAGCCAAAGCCGGTTTGCGCCTGACCTTGCGTACCGGCGCCGAGTTGCCGTTCAACAGCCTCGACCTGGACAACCTGCCGCTGTACCTCAGCGGCGCCGATGAGCAGCCGTTTCGCCTTTACGAACAACTGTTGGGCAACGCTTGCGCAGTGTTCGCGCGCAAGCCCGGTGGTGACTGGGTTGAACGCCTGCCGCAAGACGCGCTGCGCTCCCGAGGCTTCGACGACGCCGACGCCGCCATGCCCGTTGTGGCACGCGCCTTCCAGGGCTATCGGCTATTGCAGGAATACTTCGCCCTGCCCCATCGTTTCCTGTTCGTCGAATTCGCCGAGCTGAGCCGTGCGGTCAAACGTTGCGACGGCCAGGAGCTGGAACTGATCGTGCTGTTCGACCGTCATGAACCAAGCCTGGAAGGCAGCGTCGGCGCGGCGCAGTTCATGCCGTTCTGCACGCCAGCCATCAACCTGTTCCCGAAACGCGTGGACCGTATTCACCTGTCCGACCGGGTCAACGAACACCATGTGATCGCCGACCGCACGCGGCCGATGGATTTCGAGATTCACTCGTTAAGCGGTATCACCGGCCATGGCACCGGGCCGGAACAACCGTTCCTGCCGTTCTATGCCGTGCGCGATCCGTCGCGCTACGGTCGTGACCAGGCGTATTACACCCTGCGCCGCGAGCCACGCGTATTGTCCAGCGACCAGCGCCGCAACGGCCCGCGCTCCACCTATGTGGGCAGCGAAACGTTTGTCAGCCTGGTCGACAGCCAACAAGCGCCTTACCGCCACGACCTGCGCCAACTCGGTGTGACCGCGCTGTGCACCAACCGCGATTTGCCCTTGTTCATGAGCGTGGGCAATGGCAAGACCGACTTCACCCTGGCCGATAGTGCCCCGGTGTTGGCCGTGCGGTGCGTCGCGGGGCCAAGCCGCCCGCGCGCCAGCCATGCCCATGACGCCAAAGCGTGGCGCCTGATCAGCCAGTTGTCGCTCAACTACTTGTCGTTGAGCGAGCAAGGCCAGGGCGCGGGCGCCTTGCGTGAACTGCTGCGTCTGTATGGCGACAGCAACGACGCCGCCCTGCAATTGCAGATCGAAGGCCTGCGCGAAGTCAGCAGCAAAGCCGTGACCCGGCGCCTGCCGATGCCTGGCCCGATCGTGTTCGGGCGCGGCTTGGAGATCACCCTGGAATTCGATGAAAACGCGTTTCGCGGCACCGGCGTGTTCCTGCTCGGTGCAGTGCTGGAACGCTTCCTGGCACGCTACGTGTCGATCAACAGTTTTACCGAGACGGTGATCCGTACCACCGAACGCGGCGAGATCATGCGATGGAAAGCCAAGCCCGGACGTCGTCCGACCCTGTGAGTACTCTGGATGCGATGCATCAGGAGCCCTGGGAATACGATTTCTTCCAGGCGCTGCGGCGTATCGAGTGCGAATCGCCGGACCTGCCGCGCCTGGGCCATTCCCTGCGCCTGGCAGATGACCCGCTGCGTCTCGGGCAACAGGCCGATTGCACCTTCGCCCCGGCCACATTGGCCTCGGTCGATCCCGGTGGTGACGGTAAACCCGCACGGCTTGAGCAGTTCTTCTTCGGCCTCGGCGGCCCCAACGGCCCGTTGCCGCTGCATATCACCGAGTACGTGCGCGAGCGCCAGCGCAACAACGCCGACAGCACCAGCAAACAGTTTTTGGATGTGTTCCACCATCGCCTATTGAGCCTGTTTTATCGCGCGTGGGCCGAGGCGCGGCCAACGGTCAGCCACGACCGCCCGGGCGATGATTACTGGTCCGCACGCCTCGCCGCCCTGAGTGGCCGGGGCATGCCGAGCCTGCTGAATCAGGGGCTGATTCCCGACACCGCGAAGCTGCATTACAGCGGCCATCTATCAGCGCAAACCCGCTACCCGGATGGTTTGAAGGCGATCCTTGGCGAGTATTTCGGCCTGCCGGTGGAGATCGAAGAGTATGTCGGCCAATGGCTGGAACTGCCCGAACGCAGCCGCGTGGGTGTCAGCGCCAACAGGTTGGGCGTGGACTTTTGCCTGGGCAGCCATGTGTGGGACCGCCAGCATAAATTCCGCATTCGCTTGGGCCCCCTCAAGCTGGATGACTACATGGGCATGCTCCCCGGCCATCAGCCGTTCAACGAGCTGGTGGCCTGGGTGGCCGAGTACCTGGGCCATGAATTGGACTGGGACTTGAACCTGGTTTTGCAACAACCCGAAGTACCTGCGCTGCAACTCAACGGCCAGTTTCGCCTGGGCTTCAACACCTGGCTCGGTCAACCCGAGCGAGACGCCAACGACCTAATCCTGGCCCGGCACTACGCCGACCACGCCACCACCTCAAGGAATCCAGAGCATGGGTGAAATCAGTCGCGCCGCACTGTTCGGCAAACTCAACAGCGTGGCCTACAAGGCCATCGAAGCCGCCACCGTGTTCTGCAAACTGCGGGGCAACCCCTATGTAGAACTCGCCCACTGGTTTCATCAATTGCTGCAACTGCAGGACTCGGACCTGCACCGCATCATCCGCCAGTTCAATGTGGAACCGGCGCGTCTGGCTCGCGATCTCACCGAAGCCCTGGACCGCCTGCCCCGTGGCTCGACCTCGATCACTGACCTGTCGTCCCATGTGGAAGAAGCCGTGGAGCGCGGTTGGGTCTACGGCAGCCTGATGTTCGGTGAAAGCCAGGTGCGCACCGGCTACCTGGTGCTGGGCATTTTGAAGACGCCGAGCCTGCGCCATGCGCTGCTGGGGTTGTCGTCGGAGTTCGACAAAATCAAGGCCGAAGCCCTGAGTGAGCGTTTTGACGAGTACGTCGGTGACTCGCCGGAAAATGCCCTCAGCGCCAGCGATGGTTTCAACGCCGGTGCCGTTCCGGGCGAAGCCAGTGGCGCCATGGCGCCGAGTGCGATGGGCAAGCAGGAAGCCCTCAAACGCTTCACTGTCGACCTGACCGAACAGGCGCGCAGCGGCAAACTCGACCCGATCGTTGGGCGTGATGAAGAGATCCGCCAACTGGTGGACATCCTGATGCGCCGCCGCCAGAACAACCCGATCCTCACGGGTGAAGCCGGTGTCGGCAAAACCGCCGTGGTCGAAGGTTTCGCCCTGCGCATCGTCGCCGGCGACGTGCCACCCGCACTGAAAGACGTGGAATTGCGCAGCCTCGACGTGGGCCTGCTGCAAGCCGGCGCCAGCATGAAAGGCGAGTTCGAACAGCGCCTGCGCCAGGTCATCGAAGACGTCCAGGCCTCGCCCAAGCCGATCATTTTGTTTATCGACGAGGCCCATACGCTGGTGGGTGCCGGTGGCGCTGCCGGTACCGGCGACGCGGCCAACCTGCTCAAGCCAGCCTTGGCGCGCGGCACCTTGCGTACTGTGGCCGCCACTACGTGGGCCGAGTACAAGAAACACATCGAGAAAGACCCGGCCCTGACCCGCCGCTTCCAAGTGGTACAGGTTGCCGAGCCGTCGGAAGACAAGGCGCTGCTGATGATGCGCGGCGTGGCCTCGACCATGGAAAAACACCATCAGGTGCAGATCCTCGACGAAGCCCTGGAAGCCTCGGTGAAGCTGTCGCACCGCTACATCCCGGCGCGCCAATTGCCGGACAAATCCGTGAGCCTGCTGGACACCGCCTGCGCGCGCGTCGCCATCAGCCTGCACGCGGTACCGGCGGAAGTGGACGACAGCCGTCGTCGCATCGAAGCCCTGGAAACCGAGCTGCAAATCATCGCCCGCGAACATGCCATCGGTATTGCGATTGGCACACGCCAGAGCAACAGCGAAGCCTTGCTGAGTGCCGAGCGCGAACGCCTGGCTACCTTGGAGAGCCGCTGGGCCGAAGAGAAAACGCTGGTAGACGAGTTGCTCGCCACACGTGCGACGTTGCGCGAAAAGGCTGGGGCCGTAGACAGTGGTGACGACGCCTTGCGCGAGCAATTGGTCGACCTGCAACAACGCCTCAGCGCCCTGCAAGGCGAAGCCCCTCTAATCCTGCCGACCGTGGATTATCAGGCCGTCGCTTCGGTGGTCGCCGACTGGACTGGCATCCCGGTAGGCCGCATGGCCCGCAACGAACTGGAAACGGTGCTCAACCTCGACCAGCACCTGAAAAAACGCATCATCGGCCAAGACCACGCGTTGCAGATGATCGCCAAGCGCATCCAGACTTCCCGCGCGGGCCTCGATAACCCGAGCAAGCCGATTGGCGTATTTATGCTGGCCGGCACCTCCGGCGTGGGCAAGACCGAAACCGCCCTGGCCCTGGCCGAAGCCATGTACGGCGGTGAGCAGAATGTCATCACCATCAACATGAGCGAGTTCCAGGAAGCCCACACCGTGTCGACCCTCAAGGGCGCGCCACCGGGCTATATCGGCTACGGCGAAGGCGGTGTGCTGACCGAAGCGGTGCGGCGCAAACCCTACAGCGTGGTGTTGTTGGACGAAGTGGAAAAAGCCCACCCGGACGTGCACGAGATCTTCTTCCAGGTGTTCGACAAGGGCGTGATGGAGGACGGCGAAGGTCGGGTGATCGACTTCAAGAACACCCTGATCCTGCTGACCACCAACGCCGGTACCGAGCTGATTTCCCGCGTCTGCAAAGACCCGGCAAACATCCCCGAACCCGAGGAAATCGCCAAGGCCCTGCGTCAGCCGTTGCTGGAGATTTTCCCGCCGGCCTTGCTCGGCCGCCTGGTGACAATCCCTTACTACCCGCTGAGCGATGAGATGCTCAAGGCGATCACTCGCCTGCAACTCAACCGCATCAAGAAGCGTGTGGAGAATACGCACAAAGTCGCCTTCGACTACGACGACACAGTGGTCGACTTGATCGTCTCGCGCTGCACCGAAACCGAAAGCGGTGGCCGCATGATCGACACCATCCTCACCAACAGCCTGCTGCCGGACATGAGCCGTGAATTCCTCACACGCATGCTCGAAGGCAAGGCGCTGGCGGGCGTGCGGATCAGCAGCCGGGATAACGAATTGCACTACCAGTTCAGCGACGCGGCATAACGACAGATGGAATACGGTCAGTGTGGGAGCTGGCTTGCCTGCTCCCACAGTTGATCCAGTTCCGTCAGTGACGACGACATTTACGGGTTAACCGATGCCATTCAACCAAGCCTCACGCCTGGCCAAAATCACCAGCCCCCTCGGGCCGGATGTGCTGTTGCTCAATGAAATGGACGGCGGCGAAGAGCTGGGCAGGCTGTTCAACTATGAGCTGCAACTGACGTCCCTGGACGCCAACATCGACCTCAACCAATTGCTCGGCAAAGCGATGAGCGTGGGCGTGCAACTGGCGGACGGTGGCGAGCGGCACTTTCACGGCATCGTTGCGCGCTGCAGCCAGAACATCGACCAGGGCCAGTTCGCCAGTTACCAGGTGACACTGCGCCCGTGGTTTTGGCTGCTGAGCCGCACCTCGGACTGCCGGATTTTCCAAAACCTGAGCATCCCGCAGATCATCAAGCAGGTGTTCCGCGACCTGGGTTTTTCCGACTTCGAAGACGCCCTGAGCCGACCGTACCGCGAGTGGGAATACTGCGTTCAGTACCGCGAGACCAGCTTCGATTTCGTCAGCCGCTTGATGGAACAAGAAGGTATCTATTACTTCTTCCGCCATGAGCAGGACCGTCATGTGTTGGTGTTGGCCGACGCCTATGGCGCCCACACCACGGTACCGGGCTACGCGTCGATTCCGTATTACCCCAAGGACGAACAGCAGCGCGAACGCGACCATATGCACAACTGGCACCTGGCGCACGAAGTGCAACCCGGTTCACTTGAGCTCAATGACTATGACTTCCAACGCCCCAGCGCCAGCATCGACGTGCGCTCGGCGATGCCGCGCCCGCACACCGCCGGCGACTATCCGCTGTACGACTACCCCGGCACCTACGTGCAAAGCGCAGACGGCGAACACTACGCACGCACCCGCATCGAAGCCCTGCAAACCCTGCATGAACAGATCGAGTTCAGCGGCAATGCGCGGGGCCTGGGTTCGGGCCATTTGTTCAGCCTCACCGGCTTCAGCCGCCAGGACCAGAACCGCGAATATCTGATCGTCGGCTGCCGCTATTACATCGTCCAGGAAAGCCTGGAAAGTGGCGGTGGCTCAGGCTCGGCGCAGTTCGAAAGCAGCCTCACCTGCATCGACGCCCAGCAAAGCTTTCGCCCTCTGGCCAGCACGCACCGCCCCATCGTCAAAGGCCCGCAAACCGCGTTGGTGGTCGGCCCCAAAGGCGAGGAAATCTGGACCGATCAGTACGGCCGCGTGAAGGTGCATTTCTACTGGGACCGTCACGACCAATCCAACGAAAACAGCTCGTGCTGGATACGTGTGTCGCAATCCTGGGCCGGGAAAAACTGGGGCTCGATGCAGATTCCACGCATCGGCCAGGAAGTGATTGTGAGCTTTCTTGAAGGTGACCCGGACCGACCGATCATCACTGGCCGGGTGTACAACGCCGAGCAGACCGTGCCTTACGATCTGCCGGAGAACGCCACCCAGAGCGGGATGAAAAGCCGTTCGAGCAAGGGCGGCACGCCGGCCAACTTCAATGAAATCCGCATGGAGGACAAGAAGGGGCTGGAGCAGCTGTACATCCATGCCGAGCGCAATCAGGACATCGTGGTGGAAGTGGATGAAAGCCATTCGGTGGGGCATGACCGTAACAAGAGCATCGGCCACAACGAGACGGTGACGATTGGTAATAACCGTGTGCGAGTGGTGCGCAACAACGACACCGTGCTGGTGGGCGGGGCCAAGTCTGATAGCGCTGCCACCACCTATACCGTAGAGGCGGGCGACAGCATTCGCCTGGTGTGCGGCGACAGCGTGATTGAGCTGAAGGCGGGCGGAGACATCAACCTGACCTGTGCTTCGTTCAACCTGTTTTCCTCGGGTAGCAGCAAGATCCAGACAAAAGGCAAACTGGATATCAACCTGGGCAGTGACAAGGGCACCTCGCCCGGTAATCAGGGCAAGCAAGCCACGATCCACAACGCCGTCGAGTCAAAATTCCCCGGCAAGCCCGGCGCCGGTCAATAACGAGATTTCTTCGCCATGAATTACCTGATTAACGAAGCCCAGTTCACCCTGCCCGATGCCGAGGTACAGGACACCTCGATCAACATTCTCAAGTTCGCCAAACTGGGCACCACACTGGTGGTCAGCCGCAGCCCTTTGGCGGACGGCGAGGACCTGCAAAGCAACTTCGAGGGCCAGCTGAAGAAGCTCGAACAGCAGGTCAAAGACCTTCGCTATTCGCCGGCGCAAGCCGTCAAAGTCGGCCCGGCGCAGGATATCGACGCCTTTGAGGTGCAGAACCGGTTCAACAAAGGCAGCGACAACATTTATCAGTATCAATTGGCGATGCAGATACCCGGCACCCGCCGTCTGATCGCCCTGAGTTACGTCAAGACCCAGCCCCTGGGGCCTGCCGAAGCGGCGCACTGGGCAACGCTTAAAAACACCCTCAACTTCCTCGCCGCACCTTGAGCCGAGCCTGAGCCATGAGTGAAGACCTCTGGGCTGCCCGCGAAGGCGACGCGCTGCTGCATACCTCGGTGATGGCCGATATTCTCGGCGGTGTACTGGAAGTGGCGGCCTATGCGGCGATCACGACCGTTGGCTGCCTGGCCGTTGCAGGGGCGGTTTTCCTCGCGACCGGTGCGACCATCGCCACAGGTGGCGTTGCATTGGTTCTGGTCGTTGGGGCAGTCGTCGGCATCACCGCTGGGCTCACAGGGGCTGACCTGAAGATATCCAGTTGGTGCGAGTCCGCCGCCAACTGGGTGTTTCCGCCAGTGATCGATGCCTTTATCACCAGCGGCTCGGACGATGTATTCATCAACGGTAAAAAGGCTGCCCGGGCCGCTGGCAAGATGCTGGCTGTGCCGGTCGCGCCCAGCGAGCCGCCAGAGCCCAGTTTCCTGGACATGGCCGGGGAGTTTTTCTCGCAGATGTGGCGCCCCACCGTCGCCTCGCCCGCAGCCGGTACCGTGCCTTGCCTGCTTGATACCGTTGCATGCACCAAGCACCCGCCCATGCCCCTGCAATTCATTGCCGAGGGTTCCAGCTCGGTGTTCATCAATGGGCAGCCTGCGGCGCGCAGCGGTGATCGCAGTACCTGTGACGCGAAAATCGGGACGGCCAAGGGGCTGATCTCGCCGGATGTGCGCATCGGCGGCGAGACCATTGTGGTGCAGGAGATTCGCAGCGGGAAAACCCCCGGTGTGGGCCTGGCGATTGCCCTGGTGATGGCGTTGCGGGGCAACGTGAAATGTTTTTGGACCAAGCTGCCGTGCTTGATTGGCGGCATGCTGGTGGGTGGCGCCGTCTCTTACGCGACCAGCAAGGTCACCTCTGCGCTCAAGAGCGCCATCAACGGCTCGCCCAATCCGGTACACAGCGCGACCGGAGCCAAAGTCTTGGGCGGGGAAGAGGAGCTGGACTTCGTGCTGCCGGGCTTGCTTCCAATAGATTGGCAACGCTTCTACAGCAGCCTCGACACACGTCAGGATGGCCTGTTTGGCGCGGGCTGGAGCGTTTCGTATGAGGTGTCGGTCGAGCTAGACGCTGACGAAAACCTGTTCTACATCGATGAGCAAGGGCGCCGCCTGGAGATCGGCTACATCCCCTTGTCCGGCGGCGCGTTCGACCCGGGCGAAGGCCTTGCGGTCAGACGCAGTGGCGACGGCGCGGTATTGATCGAGAGCATCGACGGCCTGTACCGGCTGTTCGAACCGGACCCGCTGAACAGCTCGCGGATGCGCTTGCAGCTGCTGGGTGATCGCAATGAAGGGCGGATTTTCCTCGATTACGACACTCAAGGGCGGCTGTCTCGACTGCGCGACACCCATGATTTGATGCATGTAGAACTGAGCTATTCGGCCGAACACCCAAGGCGTGTGAGCCATATCGAACGGCGTTACCTGCGCCAGGAACATTTCGATGCGCGCAGTGATGTGCTCGTCAGTTACCGCTATGACAGCAACGGCAACCTGGCTGAAGTGTTGGACGTGCAAGGGACGACCCTTCGACGCTTTGCCTACGACGCTGGCAGGCGCATGGCCGAGCACCAATTACCGAGTGGTTTGCGCTGTTTCTACCAATGGGCCGAAGTACTTGGGCCAGATGGCCCGGAGTGGCGCGTCAGCCGGCACTGGACAGATGCCGGCGATGAATACACCTTCGACTACGATCTCGACGCCGGCATTACCCGCGTGACCGACGGCCTGATGCGGGCCAGCACGCGGCATTGGAACCCTCAGTACCAGATCACTCGCTACGTCGACAACCTGGGCCATACGTGGCAATTCGACTGGAACGAAGACCGCCAATGGGTGGGCGCAACCGACCCGAAAAACGGCCAGTGGCGCTTCAGTTATGACGAATCCGGCAATTTGAGTAGCGTGACCGACCCACTGGCCAGAAGCAGTGGCACACGGTGGCTCGCCCATTGGGCATTGCCCGAAGTCGAAACCGACCCGGCAGGCCACAGCTGGCATTACCGCTACGACCCGCGTGGCAACTGCATTGAAGAAATCGACCCGCTGGGCAACAGCACACGCTATGTCTACGACGGGTTCGGCCAGCCGGTTCGTATCATCGATGCCACGGAAAAAACCAGAACACTGCACTGGAACGAATGGAGCCAATTGGTCGAGGAAGTGGATTGCTCGGGTTATCCCACGCGTTATCAGTACGATGCGTTTGGCAATCGGGTGGTGCAAACCAATGCCGAGGGCGAGTCAGTGCGCTACCGGTATGGACCTCAGGGTCTGTTGCTTGAATGCCAGCTCCCGGATGGTCGCGTAGAGCAATTTCAACGTAGCGCCGGTGGTTATCTGACTGCCTATGTCGACCCCGCAGGTAGCACCACGCGCTATGCCTATGACGTACGCGGTCAGGTCAGGCAGCGCTGGGATGCGCATAACCGCACAGTCATGTTTGATCACGACGCCTACGGACGACTGCGCAAGCTGACCAATGAGAACGGCGAAAGCTACCGCTTTGAGTGGGATGCGGCCGATCGCATGGTGCAGCAGCAGGACCTTGATCAAAGTCGGCGCTGCTACACCTATGATCCGCTGGGTGACGTGATAGTCGTGGACTATCTGCCAGGGAGTGAAGGCGAACCGGTGCCCGCGCAGAGACACCAGCTTCAACGGGACCCGCTAGGGCGCGTGGTAGCCAAAGTTACAGCAGACGGCACCACCGTTTATGAGCATGATCAAAATGACCAGCTGGTGCGTGTCACCTTTACGGACCTTGACGGTCACCAGCAAACCCTAGCCTTCAGCTATGACGCGTTGGGGCAAGTGATTGAAGAACGCTCTTCGGCGGGGTCTGTACAGCGTCGTTACGACGAACTGGGGAATGTCATCCAAACCGGCTTGCCCGATGGCCGATGGCTGAACAGACTCTATTACGGTAGCGGTCACCTCCATCAGTTAAATCTCGACGGCCAGGTCATCACCGACTTCGAACGTGACCGGGTGCATCGCGAGCTACAGCGTACTCAGGGACAACTCAAGACGCGTACTGCCTATGACCGATGCGGACGTATTCGCTCGAGACAACGCAGTGAGATCGAACAACCGTGGCAGTTCCCCGCTCCGGTCCAAACCGACTACAGCTACGACACCGTTGATAACCTTATCGGGCGTCGTCGTATCACTTCGCACCAGAACAACCTGCACCAATTGGGCTATGACGGTACGGGGCGCGTTGTCGTCAGCCACCAATCGGATCACAGCGAAACTTATGCCTATGATGCCGCCGCCAATTTGCTGGATGGCGCACAGAAAGGCGGCTTGATACGGCATAACAGACTGCTCACCTTTCAAGACAAAAGATATCGATATGACGCATTCGGTCGAATGATCGAAAAACGCAGTACCGCACGCGGCGTACAACGGTTTGCCTACGATGCCGAGCATCGACTGGTAGAAATACGCAGCCAGAAAGGTGAGCGCGAAACACGGGTCAACATGACTTATGACCCACTTGGCAGGCGCATCCGCAAGGCAGAGTACGACAATAACGGGCACTGTCTCACAGATGTTCAGTTTGACTGGGATGGCCTACGGCTGCTCCAGGAGCGTCGCAACCATCAAACCAGCCTCTATGTTTATGAAGCCGGCAGCTATGCCCCCTTGGCTCGCGTCGATGGTATCGGCGAGCATCAGCGCCTTCGCTACTATCACAACGACCTCAACGGCCTGCCCGAGCAAATGACCGAGGCGGATGGAAGCACGGTGTGGCATGCCCGGTATCAAGTCTGGGGCAATACGACGCAAGAGACTCGTGAACCCTACTACATTGAAGAACAGAATTTGCGTTTTCAAGGTCAGTATCTGGACCGGGAAACAGGACTGCACTACAACACGCTCAGGTTTTATGACCCAGATATAGGACGATTCACGACCCAGGACCCAATTGGTCTCGCGGGAGGAATGAACCTATACGCCTACGGTACAAATCCGATTACTTGGATCGACCCGCTGGGACTTGCCGGGTGCCCAATCAGCAAAATCATTGGCAACGCAAAAAACGGAAAAGTCCGGCGTGGCAAGGATTATCACGGGCGATTGGGTAATGATCTGGAGCAACATGTTTTAAGTAGCCCTCAGGGCGTCTACCAGGCCAAAAACGGTAATCTGATCTTCCACAACGAGGGCAACATCGTGGTAACCCATGGCAAAGGCGGAGCCCAGGGAAATGTCATCACCAGCTATGGGCCGGGCGGAGCTCGTGGCGAAAGTGGTGCGGCGATTTACGGCGGAAAGTCGTCCGACCCTGGATTGCCAATAACGTCTGAGATGATTCTCAAAGGGGAAATCCCAAGACCTAATGGTGGGTTCATTCCCCCGGCGACAAAAATGGAAGGATTTTGAACATGTTGATCACCCCTGACATTGAGCTGATAGAAACCTCACAGGCCCATTATGGAGATGCGTCTGTCAGGTGGGTTTTTGACACCAACTCCTCCGTGGTTTGCTTGGATACCACAAGTAAACCTCAAACACGCTCTGAGCATTGGATTTCAGATAATTCAGACCTCTTCACATTCACTGAACACGGCGAGCTTGCAGGTTTGGAGCTTTGCGTACCGGGTGAAAATCATAGGGGCAGTCTCAGAATTGATAAGACGATAGTGGGACGAATCAACCTTCAGAGACAGATCTACAACGTCCCTCCAACCACGCTCAGAATGTTTGAGCCTCACAAACGACAACTTTCTTGCTTCATGCAGGCGCCCACAGAGAAGTTCAGCCTCACTCGGGTCAGCCTTCGGAAGGACTTCGCCATAATCCTGGCAGACAATCAGTACTTTGGTTTCGAACTGTCCAACCCCCTGGATTACCTGGTAAGCCAGCATGACGCTCCCATAGATGCTGTGAATCCCGCTGACACCCATGAGTATTTATTGATCGGCGCACTGCTTGAAATTGTGTCGGATAACACCGTCGCAGCACTGGATAACGACATGGCTTTAGTGGCGAATGAACTAAAAACAAAAATATTGCCGCACATTCAACTCATCAAAAGCCCCTCCAGGAAAAACGCAATGAAGTCGTCGCTGGAAGACTTCATTGACTACTACGCTTGAGTCCGAGCCCCCCTGAGTCCACACACTGATCCAATCGTTACGACGAACTGGGAAACCTGATTCAAACCGGCTTGCCCGACGGTCGATGGCTGAACCGCCTGTACTACGGCAGCGGCCACCTGCATCAGTTGAATCTTGATGGACGCGTCATCAGTGACTTCGAACGCGATCGCCCGCATCGCGAAGTGCAGCGCACTCAAGGTCAACTCAAGACGAGTACCGCCTACGATCGAAGTGGAAGGGTCCGCTCGCGTCAGCGCCGCAGCATCGACCAACCGTGGCAGTTACCACCCTTGGTCGAGACCGATTACAGCTACGACCCCAGCGACAATCTGATCGGGCGTCGTCGTACTGACCGTCAAGAGCACCTGGGCTACGACAGTACGGGCCGTATTCTTGCGAGCCATCAGGTGGGGCACAGCGAAACCTACGCTTACGATGCTGCAGCCAATTTGCTCGACAACCCAGTTCAAGGGGGCTTGGTGCGGCATAACCGGCTGCTCACGTATCAGGACAAACGTTACAAGTACGACGCCTTTGGGCGGGTGATTGAAAAGCGCAGTGCCGTTCGTGGTTTGCAGCGTTTTGTTTACGACGCCGAAAGTCGACTGGTAGAAGTGCGCAATGGAAACGGCAGTGTGGTCAGGATGACCTATGACCCACTGGGCCGACGCATCGAAAAAACCGAGCATGCCGCCGATGACCACCCACTCGGCGTGACGCAATTCACCTGGGATGGCTTACGCCTGTTGCAGGAACATAAACATAGCCAGACCAGCCTCTACATTTACCAAGACTATGGCTACGAACCCCTTGCCCGCGTTGACGGGACTGGGCCGTTGCAGAAAATCCGCTACTACCATAACGACCTCAACGGCTTGCCGGAGCAGCTCACCAAGGCCGATGGCCATGATGTTTGGCACGCGACTTATCAGGTGTGGGGTAATACGCGAGAGGAAGTGCGCGAAGCGTATTTTCTTGAAGAGCAAAACCTGCGCTTTCAGGGGCAGTATCTGGACCGGGAGACGGGGCTGCATTTCAATACGCTGAGGTTTTATGATCCGGAGGTGGGGCGGTTTACGACGCCGGATCCGATTGGCCTAAGCGGGGGGATTAACCTCTATGCCTATGCAAAAAACCCAATCGAGTGGGTAGATCCTCTTGGGCTGACTTGCACCAAGGCCTTTAACAAAAGACAAAATATTTCTAAAAGATGGGTAAGCAAGCTTTCGGGTAAAACGCCTGATCACATTGAAGCGGCGCTGCTGAAAAAAGGCTTTACCAAAAGCATCACAAACTTGAACACCAACAAGACCCAACACACTCAATTTACTAGGGTGACGAAGTCTGGACAGAACAAAGATGTCCTGGATTACCATCCGGGTGGCGGCGTCCACCAAGCCAGCTACTGGAAGGTTTACCGGAATGGGGAGGTCCAAGGACGTATTGCTCCCAAAGACTTTGTGAAGTACGAAAAAATTGTCGACAGTCCAGTGTATGTAGACGGCGCATTGATGAACGCGCCGAAATAGAGGTAGCTATGGAATTGACCCACGTAATAGTGCCAAAAACTTCTATCGGTGGAGTAACCATCGGAGAAAACATTAGTAAGGTACAAGCACGTTTATCAGGCAGATATAAAACCGAAAATGGCGCTCACTCTCTCACGATAGAAAACGGGTTAATCACGGCCTATCACGATGCTGATGGCATTATTTCTGCCCTCTCCTGCAACGCGGATTTCAAGGGTAATTTTGAGAACAGGCTATGGCCGGGAATGACGGTAGCCGATGTCCTAAAGCACTCCAGGCAGCAAGTGGCTTGGTCAGGTTTTGTACAAATAGATCAGATCAGCGGCGTAGGCCTCTCGTTGCCTGAGGAATGCGATGATTTTGATGCCTTGACCGATCATCTCGATCTCGACTTTGTATTCAACGAGCTCTGGGTCTACGTCTTTTAAAATTCTGTTCAACTAATAGCCACAAAAAATGGGCACCCGACCCAGTCGGCGTGCCCATTTCTTTTACCGCCCCGCCTCCCTTCGAGACGGTACCGCTGTTACGGGTTGACGCTGTCTTTGAGCGACTTGCCCGGCTTGAACGCAACGGTGTTGCTCGCTTTGATTTTCACAGGCTCACCCGTTTGCGGGTTTTTGCCGGTGCGGGCGCCGCGGTGGCGTTGCAGGAAGGTGCCGAAGCCAACCAGGGTGACGCTGTCCTTGCGATGCAGGGCGCCGGTGATTTCTTCGAGAACGGCGTTGAGTACGCGGTTGGCCTGTTCTTTGGTGAGATCCGCTTTTTCAGCGATGGCGGCTGCGAGTTCTGGTTTACGCATAAGTGAAGCCTCTTTGACGGTTTTTTGTTGTTATGTCCGTGCTGCTCTCTAACGGAGCAGCGCCCAAGGCGCCGCAGGCTCTACTCTGCGGCAGACGGGAGTGAGGATGGCATGCCCTCGCACGCTCCGCCAGTCTCGCGGCGACCTTTCTAGGGGGAAAAACGGGGTTATTCCGACAGAACGACCGGTATTTACGCCAGCAACGGCGGAAGTTCTTTGTTCAGGGCCAGTTTCTCCATGACGGCGGTACCGGTCAGCGCATAACCCAGCAGCCGGCCGTCGGCGTCGCGGCACAATGCCTTGATGTCGGCGCCTTGGCCTTCGACGCTCCATACACCTTCGGTGCCCCGTGGCGGTGGTGACACCACCAGCGGGCAGATCGGGGTTTTCACGGTGACCGGCATCGGCCCGTAACTGACGGCCGTGGCGTTACCGGCCAGGGTCTGGGCCAGGGCGCGGGCGCAGCTCATCAACGGCATCACGTACAGCAGGTTCAAGCCATCGACCTCGGCGCAGTCACCCAGGGCGTAGATATTGGCGTGGGAGGTCTTGAGGTGGCGGTCCACCGTGATCCCACGATTAGTTTGCAGACCGGCGGCGGCGGCCAGATCAACACGCGGGCGCAGGCCGATGGCCGAGACCACCAGGTCGCAATGGATCACTTCACCGTCCGACAGGTGCGCTTCCAGGCCATCTGCGGTGCGCTGCAGGCGATTGAGTACCGGGCCCAGGTGGAAGCGTGCGCCGAGGCCTTCCAGCCCGGCTTGCACCGCTGCGGCCGCCGCCGGATGCAGCAGGGTCGGCATGACTTGCTCGCACGGCGCCACCAAGTCGATTTCGTAGCCACCGAGGATCAAGTCGTTGGCAAACTCGCAACCGATCAGGCCGGCCCCGAGCAACAGCACGCGGCGTTTGCCCGCCGCTGCGGCGCGAAAGCGTGCGTAGTCTTCAAGGTCGTTGATCGGGAAAATCAGTTCAGCCGCATCGCCTTCAACCGGTACACGCACGGTTTCTGCGCCCCAGGCCAGGATCAGGTCACGGTAGACCACCGCTTCTTCGCCGATCCACAGGCGCTTATGGCCCGGGTCAATGCCGCTGACGCGGGTGTGGGTGCGCACTTGGGCCTTGAGTTGCTCGGCCATGGCGCCGGGTTCAGCCATGCTCAGTCCATCGGCTTCCTTGTTCTTGCCAAAGCCGGTGGAGAGCATGGGCTTGGAGTAAGAGCGCCCGTCATCCGCGGTGATCAGCAGCAATGGGGTCTCGCTGTCGAGCTTGCGAAACTCCCGGGCTACGTTGTAACCGGCCAATCCTGTGCCGATGATCACGACAGGTGCGTTCATTCCTTTCTCCTTGTAGTACGTATCTTAAATTTTCAGATCAGCCGATTTCGATCATTTCGAAATCCATTTTGCCCACGCCGCAGTCCGGGCACAGCCAGTCTTCCGGAACGTCTTGCCACAGAGTACCTGGAGCGATTCCGTCATCCGGCCAGCCATCTTTCTCGTCATAGATCAGGCCGCAGACTACACATTGCCACTTCTTCATTACTTGCTTCCTCAGGGTCCAGGCATCTTGGCCGACGGTCGATAGACCCGCGTTGCCGTGCGGCTCAGGGCGTTTTGTACTGATCGGGGCCGGCAGATGCAAGCGCGATCGACGCATGGGGCCGGTTCAGCCCGGCAAAAGATCAGGACGCCATGGTAAGCTCGCCGCCTCTTTTGCTGCCAATACTGACTCACCGTGCCGCATTCAACCGCCCTTCCCGATGCTTGCCAATGGCTGACCCAGAGCCTTCTGAGCCCATTGCCTGCGCCCTTGGCCCTCAATTGGCTGTTCAACGAAGGCTCGCTGACGCGGCGGCTGACGTGGCTGTCAGACGACGGCTTCAGCGTGACGCCACTGTTCGAAGGCTGGCAGCCGTTGCGCGATGATGAGTGCACGGCACTGGGCATGGCCCCGGCCACTGTCGGTTGGGTGCGCGAGGTGTATTTACGCGGGCATGGCCAGCCGTGGGTGTTCGCCCGCAGCGTAGCCGCGCGCAGTGCCTTGCAAGGCGACGGCTTGCACATGGACGAGTTGGGCAGCCGCTCACTGGGCGAGCTTCTGTTTTGCGATCACGCGTTCACCCGCCAGGCGATCGAAGTGTGTCACTACCCACGGCAATGGTTGCCAACCGTCGATCAACTCGACGGGCTGTGGGCGCGTCGCTCGCGCTTTGATCGCGGCTTGCTGAGCGTGCTGGTAGCGGAAATTTTCTTGCCGAGCTTTTGGCACGCACTCCATGACCATCCGGAGAACTGCTGATGTATCAACGTCTGCTCAAATCCTTGAACCGCCTGAACCCCAGGGCCTGGGATTTCATTCAGTTGACCCGCATGGACAAGCCGATCGGCATCTACCTGTTGCTATGGCCAACGCTCTGGGCGCTGTGGATTGCCGGCAAAGGCTCGCCATCCCTGGCTAACATTGTGATTTTCGTCCTGGGCGTCACGCTGACCCGTGCCGCCGGTTGCGTCATTAATGACTGGGCCGACCGCAAGGTCGACGGCCATGTGAAGCGCACCGCGCAACGCCCTTTGGCCAGCGGCAAGATCAGCTCCAAAGAGGCCTTGGTGTTCTTTGCGGTACTGATGTTGATCAGCTTCCTGTTGGTACTGCTGACCAACTCCATGACGATCTGGCTGTCTTTGGGCGGCCTGGCACTGGCGGTCAGCTACCCGTTCATGAAGCGCTACACCTATTACCCACAAGTGGTATTGGGGGCGGCTTTTTCGTGGGGCATGCCGATGGCGTTCACCGCCGAAACCGGCCACCTGCCTGCCACGGCGTGGCTGCTGTACATCGCGAATCTGCTGTGGACGGTGGCCTACGACACGTATTACGCGATGACCGACCGCGATGACGACTTGAAGATCGGCGTGAAATCCACCGCCATTCTATTTGGCGACGCCGACCGAGCAATCATTCTGACCCTGCAAGGCTTGGCACTGGTTTGCCTGCTGCTGGCGGGCATGCGGTTTGAGCTGGGGGGCTGGTTCCACCTTGGGCTGCTCGCGGCGGCCGGGTGTTTCGCCTGGGAGTTCTGGTACACCCGGGACAGGGATCGGCTGAAATGCTTCAAAGCGTTTTTGCATAACCACTGGGCGGGGTTGGCGATTTTTGTCGGGATTGTGGCGGACTACGGTTTTCGATGAGGGGCCAGGCCCCTCACCATTTACCCGGGTTTAATTAAGGCTTGGCGACCTTCCAGGCCCCGTCCATTTTGCCCTCACCGGTCATGTCACCCGCCTTCTTGTCCATGACGAAGGTGTAGAGCGGCTTACCGTCATAGGCCCATTGGCTCTTTTCGTCGTCGCGAGTGATCACGGTCCACTTACCCATGGGTTTGTCAGTGGAGGCAGCGCTCAGCGGTGGCCAGTTGGTAGCGCACTTGTCGTTGCACATGGACTTGCCACCGGCATCCTTGGCAAAGGTGTAGAGCGTCATGCCATTGTGATCCACCAACATCCCGTCTTTAGTCATCGCAGGGTCCGCCGCAAATGCCAGTGTCGGCAGCGTTAACGCGGCCGTGACCAGCAGGGCTTTCCAGGAAAAAGTACTGTGTGTCATGGGAACCTTCCTTTTGTGGTTGTCAGGATTCGGACCCAAAGCGTAGTCCAGAGAGGCGCCAATTGCCTGAGCGACTAAATTACTGTCACACGACTGCAATAATTCCGTTATCTAATGCGGCGCAAGACAGTTAAATGACAAGAGGATTTAGCATGGTTGGCAGGAGCATTCTGATCGTTGACGACGAAGCGCCCATTCGCGAAATGATCGCCGTTGCGTTGGAAATGGCCGGCTATGACTGCCTGGAGGCGGAGAACTCCCAGCAGGCCCATGCCATTATCGTCGACCGCAAGCCGGACCTGATCCTGCTGGACTGGATGCTGCCCGGCACCTCCGGCATCGAACTGGCTCGGCGCCTCAAGCGTGATGAGCTGACCGGGGATATCCCGATCATCATGCTCACCGCCAAGGGCGAAGAGGACAACAAGATCCAAGGCCTGGAAGTCGGCGCCGATGACTACATCACCAAGCCGTTTTCCCCGCGGGAACTGGTCGCGCGCCTGAAAGCCGTACTGCGCCGCGCCGGCCCTACCGATGGCGAAGCGCCGATCGAAGTCGATGGCCTGATCCTGGACCCGATCAGCCACCGCGTGACCATCGACGGTAAACCGGCCGAAATGGGCCCGACCGAATACCGCCTGCTGCAGTTTTTCATGACCCACCAGGAACGCGCCTATACCCGCGGCCAGTTGCTGGACCAGGTGTGGGGCGGCAACGTGTATGTGGAAGAGCGCACTGTGGACGTGCATATCCGTCGCCTGCGCAAAGCCTTGGGCGATGCCTACGAGAATCTGGTACAAACCGTGCGCGGCACCGGCTACCGGTTTTCCACCAAAGGCTGAGCCAGCCCTTCCCTTTCCTTAACAGCTGACAAGGACGCATGTTTAAGTGAACCAGAACTGGCATGGCACCCTGATCCGTCACATGCTGCTGTTGATCACCGGCTGCCTGCTGGTCGGCCTGATCAGTGGCTATTACGGCTGGAGTCTGGCCGTCGGTATCGGCCTTTACCTGGGCTGGACGCTCAAACAACTGCTGCGCTTGCATGAATGGCTGCGCCAGCACAAACCCGACGAAGCACCACCCGACGGCTACGGCCTGTGGGGCGAGGTGTTCGACAGCATCTACCACCTGCAACGCCGCGACCAACGAGTACGCGGGCGCCTGCAAGCGGTGATCGACCGGGTGCAGGAGTCCACCGCCGCGCTCAAAGACGCGGTGATCATGCTCGACAGTGATGGCAACCTGGAATGGTGGAACCGCGCCGCCGAGACCCTGCTGGGCCTCAAAACGCCTCAGGACAGTGGCCAGCCGGTGACCAACCTGGTGCGCCATCCGCGCTTCAAGGAGTACTTCGAGCAGGAGAACTACGAAGAAGCCCTGGAAATCCCCTCGCCCACCAACGACCGCGTGCGCATCCAGCTGTACCTGACGCGCTACGGCAACAACGAACACTTGATGCTGGTGCGCGACGTGACCCGCATCCACCAGTTGGAACAGATGCGCAAAGACTTCGTGGCCAACGTCTCCCATGAGTTGCGCACGCCGTTGACGGTGATCTGCGGCTACCTGGAGACGCTGTTGGACAACGTCGACGAGATCAACCCGCGCTGGAGCCGCGCCCTGCAACAAATGCAGCAGCAAGGCTCACGCATGCAGACCCTGCTCAACGATCTGCTATTGCTGGCCAAGCTGGAGGCGACCGATTACCCGTCGGACAATCACCCAGTGACCGTACAAAGCCTGTTGCAGACCATCAAGAACGATGCCCAGGCCCTCTCCGGCCAGCGCGGGCAGCAGATCACTCTGGAAGCCGACGCGGCGGTACTGCTCAAAGGCAGTGAGGGCGAATTACGCAGTGCGTTTTCCAACCTGGTGTTCAACGCGGTGAAGTACACCCAGGACAAGGGCAATATCCGCATTCGCTGGTGGGCCGACGAACACGGCGCGCACCTGAGCGTGCAGGACTCCGGCATCGGTATCGACGCCAAGCACCTGCCGCGCCTGACCGAACGCTTCTACCGCGTCGACTCCAGTCGCAACTCCAACACCGGCGGCACCGGGCTCGGCCTGGCCATCGTCAAACACGTGTTGCTGCGCCACCGTGCACGGCTGGAGATCAGCAGCGTGCTGGGCCATGGCAGCACCTTTACCTGCCATTTCCCACCGACGCAGGTGACCCGTTCGCGGGTGGTCGACCAGGACGCCTAGCGCGCCGCCCGGCAACCGACACTAGGCAAGCGACCCGTCAGCCGCTACATTGGCCGACTTGCGCCTGCCTTTCAGGCCCACCTGTCACCCCTTATTGAACACACGGAACCTGCAAAACCCCATCATGGACCCTTCCCCTGGTATTACCCTCGCTACACTCTTCGCCGACTTCGGCATGATTCTTTTTGCACTGATCCTGGTACTGCTCAACGGCTTTTTCGTTGCGGCGGAGTTTGCCATGGTCAAACTGCGCGCCACCCGGGTCGAGTCCATCGCCCACAAGAACGGTTGGCGCGGGCAGATCCTGCGCACCGTGCACAGCCAGCTCGACGCCTACCTGTCTGCCTGCCAGCTGGGTATCACCCTCGCCTCTCTGGGCCTGGGCTGGGTCGGTGAGCCGGCTTTTGCGCATATCCTTGAGCCGATGCTGGGCGCCGTGGGCGTGCAATCGCCGGAAGTGATCAAGGGCGTGTCGTTCTTTGCCGCCTTCTTCGTGATCTCCTATCTGCACATCGTGGTTGGTGAGCTGGCGCCCAAGTCCTGGGCCATCCGTAAACCCGAGTTACTGTCGCTGTGGACGGCGGTGCCGCTGTACCTGTTCTACTGGGCCATGTACCCGGCGATCTACCTGCTCAACGCCAGCGCCAACACGATCCTGCGCATCGCCGGCCAAGGCGAGCCTGGCCCGCACCATGAACACCATTACAGCCGCGAAGAACTCAAGCTGATCCTGCACTCCAGCCGTGGCCAGGACCCAAGTGACCAAGGCATGCGCGTACTGGCTTCCGCCGTGGAAATGGGCGAGCTGGAAGTGGTGGACTGGGCCAACTCCCGGGAAGACCTGGTGACCCTGGACTTCAACGCCCCGCTCAAGGAAATCCTCGCGCTGTTCCGCCGCCACCAATTCAGCCGTTACCCGGTGTATGACGCCGTGCGCAACGAGTTCGTCGGCCTGCTGCACATCAAGGATCTGCTGTTGGAACTGGCGGCCCTGGACCACATCCCCGAATCGTTCAACCTGGCCGAGCTGACCCGTCCGCTGGAGCGCGTGTCGCGGCATATGCCGTTGTCGCAGTTGCTGGAGCAGTTCCGCAAAGGCGGCGCGCACTTCGCCTTGGTGGAAGAAGCCGACGGCAAGATCATCGGCTACCTGACCATGGAAGACGTGCTGGAAGTGCTGGTCGGCGATATCCAGGACGAACACCGCAAGGCCGAGCGCGGCATCCTGGCCTACCAGCCGGGCAAACTGCTGGTACGCGGTGACACACCGCTGTTCAAGGTGGAACGCCTGCTGGGTGTCGACCTGGACCACATCGAAGCCGAAACCCTGGCGGGCCTGATCTACGACACCCTCAAGCGGGTGCCGGCAGAGGAAGAAGTGCTGGAAGTGGAAGGCCTGCGGATCATCATCAAGAAGATGAAAGGGCCGAAGATCGTGTTGGCCAAGGTCCTGCTGCTGGATTAACGCCTCAATTGCCCAACGCAAAGTTGGGCAATGTGCCTACCGGCTGGTTGAACTCATACGGGATCGACACCAGCCCCGCCTCGGTCGCGCGCTGCACCACAAAGTGCAGATGCGGCCCGCTGCTGTTGCCGGTATTGCCCGACAGCGCCAGTGGGCTGCCCACCGCCACACGCTGCCCAACCCTGACACCGACCGACCCTTGCTTGAGGTGCAGGTACACACCCTGTGTGCCGTCATCGTGGCGCACCCGCACAAAATTCCCTGACGCATCGCCGCCACGCCCGGACTGCTCATTTTCGGTTTTCACGACCACACCGCTACGCGCCGCAATAATCGGCGTGCCTTCGGGCATGGCGATATCCATGGCGTAGCGACTCTTGGCGTCGGTGTGGCTGAAGCTGCCATTGGGGCCTTGGGTCAGGCGAAACGGGCCGCCGCGCCAGGGAAAGGGATAGCGATAGGCTTGCTGTGGGTAAAGGGGTTGGGGCCTTTCAAGCACCGGTCGCTTGATCTTGCGCTCCTGGATGACGAACGCTTGGGCACCCGGGGTTTGCCGGTCACTGAAAAACACCACGCCATTGGCATCGGTGGATTTGTAGAGGGTCATGGCCAAGGTTGAAGTAGTAACCGTGGCCAACCCGCAGCACAGCAACAAACGCATGAACATGGCGTGAACCTGCCGGGATGACTGAACGGCAGGCTAGCAGGCGTTGATGACAACTCAGAGTAATACGACCTTGTGGTCGGAGGGCTTGTCGTGGCGAGGGGGCTTGTCCCCTCGCCACAGGTACTGCGTTGAGTCTCAGCGTTACGCGCCCGGCACAAAGTGCTTCTGCGCCGTACCGCGCGCGATCAGGCGGGAGATGTAGTCGAGCTTTTGCGCATCCTGGTCGATAAACCGGAAGGTCAGTTGCAGCCAGTCGCTGTCAGGCTTGGGCTCGTAGGCGACGATCGCGTGCAGGTAGCCATTGAGGCGGGCAACTTCGGCGTTGTCGCCTTGCTCAAGGTCCAGCACCGCGCTTTCCAGTACCTGAGGCAGGACTTCACCGCGACGCACCACCAGCAGCGCTTCCTTGATGCTCAGCGCCTTGATCACACATTGCTGGTTGCCGCTGGACAAGCGCAGCTGGCCTTGGCCACGACCGCCAGCCGGTGCCGCTGCAGGTGCCTGCACCGGCGGGCTGTTGAGCAGGCCTTTGCTTGGCGCGGGGGCAACCGCCGCAGCGGGGGCCGAACGCACCGCTTCAGGCTTGCCACCGGTGAGGGCGCTCAGGGAATCATTGCCGAAGGCCGAATTCATCTTGGTCGGCGCGCTGGCGATCAGCGCGTCGAGGCGACCGATCTTGTGCAGGGCCTGCTTAACCTTGTTCAGCAACTGCTCGTTGGTGAACGGCTTGCTGACGTAGCCGGAAACACCGGCCTGGATCGCCTGAACCACGTTTTCCTTGTCGCCACGGCTGGTCACCATCACGAACGGCATGGCCTTGAGATGGGCTTGCTCACGGCACCAGGTCAGCAGTTCAAGGCCGGACATCTCAGGCATTTCCCAGTCGCACAGCACCAAGTCGAACGTCTCGCGCATCAGGATGGCCTGGGCCTTTTTGCCGTTCACCGCGTCTTCAATCTTGATCCCGGGGAAGTAGTTGCGCAGGCACTTCTTCACCAGGTCGCGGATAAACGAGGCGTCATCCACCACCAACACACTGACTTTACTCATCGACCCTTCATCCTATAAACGGCACGCAAGACGCCTGACTGATGGCATTTTGCCAAAACTTGGTAGTCACAGCGGGACTTTATTGCTCCTGCTGCGCAAAAATTCAGAGGCCACAAACGAAAACGCCCGGCCAAAGGCCGGGCGTTAATTTCTCGGGCAACCTTACTTATCGTCAGATTCGCCCGGAACATTAGGGATTAGGTCGGCTGTGCCTTCAACTTCGGCCTTCATGCGCTTGAGGCCCATGTGCCGCACGTCGGTACCGCGAACCAGGTAGATCACCAGTTCCGAAATATTGCGCGCGTGGTCGCCGATACGCTCCAGGGAGCGCAGCACCCAGATAATGTTCAAGACCCGCGAGATAGAGCGCGGGTCTTCCATCATGTAGGTGGCCAGCTCGCGCAGCGCGGTTTTGTATTCGCGGTCGATGATTTTGTCGTACTGAGCTACCGACAACGCCAGTTCGGCGTCGAAACGGGCAAACGCGTCCAGCGCATCACGGACCATGTTGCGCACCTGGTCACCGATATGACGCACTTCCACGTAGCCACGTGGTGCCTCGCCTTCCTCGCACAACTGGATGGCGCGGCGGGCGATCTTGGTGGCTTCGTCGCCGATGCGCTCCAGGTCGATCACTGACTTGGAGATGCTGATGATCAAACGCAGGTCGGAGGCGGCCGGCTGGCGACGGGCAAGAATGCGCAGGCATTCTTCGTCGATGTTGCGTTCCATCTGGTTGATCTGGTCATCGATCTCACGCACTTGCTGGGCCAGGCCCGAGTCGGCCTCGATCAGCGCGGTGACTGCGTCGTTAACTTGCTTCTCCACCAGCCCACCCATTGCCAGGAGGTGGCTGCGCACCTCCTCAAGCTCGGCGTTGAACTGCGCGGAGATGTGATGGGTAAGGCCTTCTTTGCTAATCATGTGGGTGTCCTTGGAGCGTCCGGTAAGGTGCGCAGAGCGCAGCATTCAGTGCAATCAGAACCACCGCGTACTAGCCGTAACGACCGGTGATGTAGTCTTCGGTCTGCTTCTTGGCCGGGTTGGTGAACAGGGTATCGGTGTCGCCGAATTCCACCAGTTTGCCCATGTACATGAACGCGGTGTAGTCGGAAACCCGTGCCGCCTGTTGCATGTTGTGGGTCACGATGACGATGGTGAACTTGGATTTCAGTTCGTAGATCAGCTCTTCGACTTTCAGCGTCGAGATCGGGTCGAGTGCCGAGCACGGTTCATCGAGCAGAAGCACTTCCGGCTCCACGGCGATGGTACGGGCGATCACCAGACGCTGTTGCTGGCCGCCGGACAGGCCGAGTGCCGATTCGTGCAGGCGGTCTTTCACTTCGTCCCACAGCGCCGCGCCTTTAAGCGCCCACTCAACCGCTTCATCGAGGATGCGTTTCTTGTTGATGCCCTGGATGCGCAGGCCGTAGACCACGTTTTCGTAGATGGTCTTGGGGAACGGGTTCGGCTTCTGGAACACCATGCCCACACGGCGACGCAGCTCGGCCACGTCTTCGCCCTTACGGTAGATGTTGGTGCCGTAGAGGTTGATCGCGCCGTCTACGCGGCAACCATCGACCAGGTCGTTCATGCGGTTGAACGTACGCAGCAGCGTGGACTTACCGCAGCCGGACGGGCCGATAAAGGCGGTCACGCGCTGTTTGGGGATGTTCATGCTGACGTCGAACAGCGCCTGCTTTTCACCGTAGTACAGGCTCAGGCTCGGCACTTCGATGGCCACGGTTTCCTGGGCCAGGCTCAGGCTCTGCTTGTCGCGACCCAGGGCAGACATGTTGATGCCGTGGGTGTGGGTTTCATGTTGCATGGGATGCTCCCTGTGCTACCAATTCGTTTCGTTGAACCGCCGGAGGCGGCTTACTCAAATTCTGTGTCTGGCGCAGGCCCACTTAACTGTCCAGCGCTTTGTATTTCTCACGCAGGTGGTTACGAATCCACACCGCCGACAAGTTAAGCGTGGCGATCACCAGCACCAGCAACAGCGCAGTGGCGTACACCAACGGTCGTGCGGCTTCAACGTTAGGACTCTGGAAGCCGACGTCATAAATATGGAAGCCCAGGTGCATGATCTTCTGGTCCAGGTGCAGGTACGGGTAGTTACCGTCCAGTGGCAGCGACGGCGCCAGTTTCACTACACCTACCAGCATCAGCGGCGCCACTTCACCAGCGGCACGGGCCACGGCGAGAATCATGCCGGTCATCATCGCCGGGCTGGCCATCGGCAGCACAATCTTCCACAGCGTTTCCGCCTTGGTCGCGCCGAGTGCCAGGGAGCCTTCGCGGACGGTGCGAGGGATCCGCGCCAAGCCTTCTTCGGTGGCCACGATCACCACCGGCACTGCCAGCAGCGCCAGGGTCAGCGAGGCCCACAACAGGCCCGGGGTACCGAAGGTCGGTGCCGGCAGGGCTTCGGCGAAGAACAAACGGTCGACCGAACCACCCAGCACATACACGAAGAAGCCCAGGCCAAACACGCCGTAGACAATGGCCGGTACACCCGCCAGGTTGTTTACCGCGATGCGGATCACCCGGGTCAGGGTGTTCTGCTTGGCGTATTCACGCAGGTACACCGCCGCCAGCACGCCGAACGGGGTCACGATCATCGCCATGATCAGGGTCATCATCACGGTGCCGAAGATGGCCGGGAAAATCCCGCCTTCGGTGTTCGCTTCCCGTGGGTCATCGCTGAGGAATTCCCAGACCTTGCTGAAGTAGAAGCCGACCTTGGTCATGTAGCCCATGGCGTTCGGCTGGTAGGCGTGCACCACTTTGCCGATGCCGATTTCCAGTTCTTTGCCGTTGGCGTCGCGAGCGGTCAGGCTGTCACGATTGAACTGCGTGTGCAGGTCAGCCAGGCGCGCTTCGATGTCCTTGTAGCGGTTGTTCAGCGCGACGCGGTCACTTTCCATATCTGCCTGGGCGGTGGCGTCAAGCTTGCCTTCCAGCTCCAGCTTGCGACCGTGCAGGCGGATGCGCTCCAGTCCGGAGTTGATCGCGCCGATATCGGTTTTTTCCAGGCTCTTGAGCTGGGCAGCCAGCTTGTTCACGCGGTCGACACGGGCTTGCAGCTCCGGCCACGCCGCTTCGCCTTCGGCAATGACCTTGCCATCCTGCTTGACGTTGACCAGGGTGCCGTAAAAATTGCCCCACTCGCGACGCTCGATGGCCATCAGCTCCACCGGCTTGGTCTGGTCTTTCAACCACTCGCCGACGATCCAGGTGAAGTCGTTGCCGTTCAAGTCCCGGTTGCCGACCTTGATCAGCTCGCGGGTCATGAATTCCGGGCCTTGGTCCGGCACGGGCAGGCCAGCGCTTTTCAGGCGCTCGCGTGGCACTTCTTCTTTCTGCACCACTTCGCCGATGACGATATGGTTTTCCTGGCCCGGTACGTTGTAGTTGGCCTGGATCAGGTCGGCCGGCCAGAAGTGGCCCAAACCACGCACCGCAATCACAGCCAGCAAACCAATGGTCATGATGACGGCGATGGACACCGCGCCACCGCTGATCCAGACGCCGGGGGCGCCGCTCTTGAACCATCCATTCAGGGAGTTCTGTTTCACAGACTTCTACCTTTCTTAAAGCGACGAGTATTTCTTGCGCAGACGCTGACGAATCAGCTCGGCGAGGGTGTTCATGATGAAGGTGAACAGCAGCAGCACCAGCGCCGAGAGGAACAGCACGCGGTAGTGACTACCGCCCACTTCCGACTCCGGCATCTCCACTGCGACGTTGGCCGCGAGCGTTCGCAGGCCTTCGAACAGGTTCATCTCCATCACCGGGGTGTTACCGGTGGCCATCAACACGATCATGGTCTCGCCGACGGCGCGGCCCATGCCGATCATCAGCGCCGAGAAGATGCCCGGGCTGGCGGTCAGGATCACCACACGTGTCATGGTCTGCCACGGCGTGGCACCCAGGGCCAGGGAGCCCAGGGTCAGGCCTCGCGGCACGCTGAACACGGCGTCTTCGGCGATGGAGTAGATGTTCGGGATCACCGCGAAACCCATAGCCAGGCCAACCACCAGTGCGTTGCGCTGGTCGTAGGTAATCCCCAGGTCGTGGGAGATCCACATGCGCATGTCGCCGCCGAAGAACCAGGTTTCCAGATATGGGCTCATGTACAGCGAGAGCCAGCCCACAAACAGAATGACCGGGATCAGGATCGCGCTTTCCCAACCATCGGGAACACGCAGGCGGATCGACTCAGGCAAGCGGCTGAACACAAAACCGGCGACCAGGATGCCAATCGGTAACAGCATCAACAGGCTGAAAATCCCTGGTAGATGCCCTTCGACATACGGCGCCAGGAACAGGCCGGCGAAGAAGCCGAGGATCACCGTCGGCATTGCTTCCATCAGTTCGATCACCGGCTTGACCTTGCGGCGCAGGCTCGGGGCCATGAAGTAAGCGGTGTAGATCGCGGCGGCAACGGCCAGTGGTGCGGCCAACAGCATGGCGTAGAACGCGGCTTTCAGCGTACCGAAAGTCAGCGGTGCCAGGCTCATTTTAGGTTCGAAGTCGGTGTTGGCCGCGGTCGATTGCCAGACGTACTTAGGTTCGTCGTAGTTTTCGTACCAGACCTTGCTCCACAACGCGCTCCACGAGACTTCCGGGTGCGGGTTATCCAGCAACAGCGGTTGCAGCTTGCCGCCGGCTTCGACGATCACACGGTTGGCCCGTGGTGACATGCCGAACACGCCTTGGCCGTCGACTACCGGGTCTACCAGCAAGGTGCGGTGGGCGGTGCTGTGGAACACGCCAAACTTGCCGGAAGCATCGAGGGCGGTGAAGCCTTTCCGACGTTCTTCAGCGGTAATTTCGACGATCGGCGCGGTGCCCATCTGGAAAGTACGGATCTGTTTCAGACGCTGCTCGCCATCCGGGTCACGGGCCATGAACCACTGGGCCAGGCCACCCTTGGAGTTACCGACGATCAGCGAGATACCGCCCACCAGCTGGGTGCTGGCTGTGATTTCGGCGCTGCCATCTTCCAGCAGTTTGTAGCGACCGTTGAGGCTCTTGTCGCGCAGGCTGAATACATCGGCCAAAGCACGGCCGTTGATCACATACAGCCATTGCTGGCGTGGGTCGATGAAGATCGCCTTCACCGGCTCAGTCATTTGCGGCAGCTCGATACGCTTCTGCTCGCTGGTGACTTCGCCGGTCATCATGTTTTCTTCGCGGCTCAGGGCCAGCACGTTCAAGTACGAGCCAGCGGAACCTGCCACCACCAGCGACGAGTCGGTGGCGTTGAGCGCGACGTGCTCCAGCGGGCGACCCTGCTCGTCGAGGACGATCGGCGTTTCACCGTAAGGGTATTCAATCGCAGGGGTAATGGTTTTCTTGCCGTCCGGGTAGGACACCTTATAAGTGTGGCGGAACACCAGGGACTGGCCATTGGACAAGCCGAGGATCACCAACGGGCTGCCCGGCTGATCTTCACCGATAGATGCAACGCTTGCGCCAGCGGGTAGCGGCAGGTCAACACGCTTGAGCTCAGCACCGGTGTCCACATTAAAGAACAGTGCCTGGCCCTTGTCGGAAACCCGCATGGCGACTTGGTTCTGTTCTTCGAGGGAGATCATCAACGGCTTGCCGGCGTCCTGGATCCACGCAGGCGTCAAAGCCTCTTCCTTGGTCAGCGAAGCACCTTGAAACAAGGGCGCAACGACATAGGCGAGGAAGAAGAAGATCAGGGTGATGGCGCCGAGGACGGCGAGGCCGCCGATCAACACGTACCAACGGGTCAGGCGATCTTTGAGCGCGCGAATGCGGCGCTTGCGTTGCAGCTCAGGCGTATTGAAATCAATACGCTTGGGGGGAGAAGTCGTCGTCATGGTGGAATTGGCCAGATCATTCATGCGCACACCCTAGCGATCCTGTATGACAGAAAGATGACAATGCAGTGACGCAAGAAATCCGCCGCGGAGCAGAGCTGGCAGCGGACTAAAAATTAGGAGGCGAGGTCCAGGTCTTACAGACCCCGCCTGGGCCTTGAACCGTGGCGTAAACCCGGTTCAAGGCAGCTTTACCGAAGGCTTACTTGCCGCCTTCTTTCAAACCCAGGTCAGCCAGGGCCTTGGCGGCAACTTTGGCTGGCAGTGGGATGTAGCCGTCTTTTACGACCACTTCCTGGCCCTGCTTGGACAGAACCAGTTTCACGAACTCAGCTTCCAGCGGGGCCAGAGGCTTGTTCGGAGCTTTGTTGACGTACACGTAGAGGAAACGCGACAGCGGGTATTTGCCGTTCAGGGCGTTTTCTTCGCTGTCTTCGATGAAGTCAGTGCTGCCTTTCTTGGCCAGGGCCACAGTCTTCACGCTTGCAGTCTTGTAGCCGATGCCCGAGTAACCGATGCCGTTCAGCGAGGAGCTGATTGACTGCACGACCGAAGCCGAGCCTGGTTGTTCGTTCACGTTTGGCTTGTAGTCGCCTTTGCACAGGGCTTCTTCTTTGAAGTAGCCGTAGGTGCCGGATACCGAGTTACGACCGAACAGCTGAACTGGCTTGTTGGCCAGGTCGCCGGTCACGCCCAGGTCGCCCCAGGTTTTCACGTCGGCTTTAGCGCCACACAGACGAGTCGAGGAGAAGATCGCGTCGACTTGTTCCATGGTCAGGTGCTGGATCGGGTTGTCCTTGTGTACGAAGACAGCCAAGGCATCCACAGCAACCGGGATAGCGGTTGGCTTGTAGCCGTACTTCTGCTCGAAGGCAGCCAGTTCGGTGTCCTTCATCTTGCGGCTCATCGGGCCCAGGTTGGAGGTGCCTTCAGTCAGCGCAGGTGGCGCGGTGGCGGAGCCAGCGGCTTGAATCTGGATGTTGACGTTCGGGTATTCCTTTTTGTAACCCTCAGCCCACAGGGTCATCAGGTTAGCCAGGGTATCGGAACCGACGCTGGACAGGTTGCCCGACACACCAGTGGTCTTAACGTAAGCCGGGATTGCCGGATCAACACCAGCGGCCACCGCGTTGGCGGTCGCAACGCCAGCAGCGACAAAAGTCATTGCCGCCATCAAACGTTTCAGTTTCATGCCTTGCTCCTAGCAGATAGGGATAGTTGGATCGGGGCCAAGTATCGGTAGGCCGTGTGAACACTCTATGTCTGGAATATGACAATTAGATGAAAGGCCAGTATTTGTGAAAAACCTGACAGGAAGGAGAAAGATCAATAAATCCGGGGCTTGCGAGGAGGTTGAAGCGGTTGAAGCGAAGTTTCAGAAACACTCTGTAATCTATGACCGATCCTACACGCCTGGCCGAGATCGTTCCCACGCTCCTGCGTGGGGTCGGGGCGCGGAGCGCCCCAGGCGGCATTCCCACGCAGAGCGTGGGAACGATCACTTAGCGTCCGCGTTTCCACAGATACCCGCCCACCAGCATCCCCATCACACACAGCACGGCGACATAGTAAGCAGGGCCCATCGGGCTTTCTTTCATCAGCAGCGACACCGCCAGCGGCGTCAAACCACCAAACACCGCATAGGCAACGTTGTAGGAAAACGACAACCCGCTGAAACGCACTACCGGTGGGAAAGCTTTCACCATCACGTAAGGCACCACGCCGATCACACCGACAAACAGGCCGGTCAGGGTGTACAGCGGGAAGAGCCAGTTCGGATGGTCGATGAGGCTGTGGTACAGCGTCCACGACGTCGCCAACAACAACAGACAACCGCTGACCAGCACGCGACCCGCGCCGAAGCGATCGGCCAGGGCACCGGAGGCGATGCAGCCCAGGCTCAGGGTGACGATAGCCAGGCTGTTGGCTTGCAGCGAAACGGTCGGGCTGAAGTGGTAAACGGTCTGCAGCACCGTCGGGGTCATCAGGATAACCACGACAACTCCGGCCGAGAGCAGCCAGGTCAGCAGCATCGACAACACGATGGCGCCACGGTGGTCGCGCAATACCGCGCGCAACGGCAGTTCGGCGGCCAGAGTCTTGCGCTGCTGCATCTCGGCGAAGATCGGCGTTTCATGCAACCAGCGGCGCAGGTACACCGAGAGCAGGCCGAACACGCCGCCGAGCAGGAACGGGATACGCCAAGCGTAATCCGAGACCTGCTCAGGGCTATAAGCGGTGTTGATGGCGGTGGCTACCAATGAACCCAGCAAGATGCCGGCAGTAAGCCCACTGGTCAGGGTGCCGCAGGCGTAGCCAATGTGGCGTGGCGGTACGTGCTCGGAAACGAACACCCAGGCGCCCGGCACTTCACCGCCAATCGCTGCGCCCTGGATGACGCGCATCAGCAGCAACAGGATCGGCGCCCACAGACCGATCTGCGCGTACGTCGGCAGCAGACCCATGATCAGGGTCGGCACGGCCATCATGAAGATGCTCAAGGTGAACATTTTCTTGCGACCCAGCAGGTCGCCGAAGTGCGCCATGATGATGCCGCCCAATGGGCGTGCCAGGTAGCCGGCGGCGAAGATACCGAACGTCTGCATCATGCGCAGCCATTCAGGCATGTCGGCGGGGAAGAACAGTTTTCCGACCACGGTGGCGAAAAACACGAAAATAATGAAATCGTAGAATTCCAGCGCCCCGCCCAAGGCAGACAGCGACAGGGTTTTGTAGTCGTTGCGGGTCAGCGGGCGCGAAGGTTGCGCACTGCTTGCAGGCACGGAGGACATGGCAAGGCTTCTCTTATTAGTCAGAACGGCAAGCCCGTGGTGAAGACGGGTTTGGCAAGATAGCAAATCGCTTGGAAAAGCACAGCGCTGAGCCATTAACAGCACCAACGGGCAAACTAATCCCGGTTCACGCTTATTTGCTGCAATCAGAAGCACAGTTGCCGGAAAAAGCCGCATTACAGCTGCGATTTGCCGACCAAATGAGCGCCGGGAGGTCGTCGCGGCGCCAGGGTCTCGATATACTCGGCCCCTGCAAGCGCCAAACCCGCAGTCTTGAGGGGCTGCTGTGCCAAAACGCCGTTGGGTGCCACCCAGCCGATTTGGCAGAGTTTCCCTTTAGTACGCCTTACGAGAAACGCATTGAGCGGTGTATGTTGGTGCTGAAACGTTTTTCTAAAAGACGGCTATCCACTTGAAATACCCATGAAGCGTCACGGGTCAGAGGCACCCTCGGCATGATCGAACTCGAACAAGAAGATCCTATCCCGCAAGGCGATCTCGCCCTGCAAATCACCGCGCTTCCGCGTGAAACCAACGGTTTCGGCGATATCTTCGGCGGCTGGCTGGTCTCGCAGATGGACCTGGCCGGTACCGCAATGGCCAGCAAGGTCGCAGGCGGGCGTGTTGCCACCGTGGCCATTGATCGCATGGCGTTCCTGGTGCCGGTAGCGGTGGGTGCTCAACTGTCCTTTTATACCCAGGCCCTGGAAATCGGCCGCAGCTCGATCCAGATGATGGTCGAAGTATGGAGCGACGACCCGCTGTCCAGCGAATGGCGCAAGGTTACCGAGGCGGTGTTTGTATTCGTCGCCATCGATGGCAGTGGCCGCACACGTTCAGTGCCATCACGCGCCCGTTAAACCTCACCGGGTTTTGACGGTCAACTGCCCCATTGCCTGCCATTGAGAGTGTTTGTATGCCTACGCCCCACGTTGAAACCGTGAAACTGGACGAGCTGGACTGCTGGCGCATTCGCCATAACGGCGCCGAGCTGATGGTGGCCCAGCAGGGCGCGCATATCTTCAGTTACCAGCGCCAGGGCGAACAGCCGCTGATCTGGCCTAACCCTGAGGCGGTGTTCAAGCAGGGCAAAGGCATTCGTACCGGCGTACCGATCTGCTGGCCGTGGTTTGGTGTATTCGACCGCAACCCGCAAAGCGTGAAGGCGATGCGTCAGAGTGAGCAACCCGCCGGCGCCCATGGTTTTGTGCGCACGGCGCGCTGGGAGCTGGCTGCAAGTGAACTCGAAGGCGAAGCTCTGCGTGTGGACCTGGTGCTACCGGTACCTGCGGGCGGCTTCCCAGGCTGGCCCCATCAGGTCGGCCTGAAACTGAGCCTGCTGCTGGACGAGCAACTGCATATCCGCCTGACCAGCTATAACCGTGGCACCGACACCGTGACCCTCAGCCAAGCGCTGCACACCTACTTTGCCGTGAGCGATGTGCGCAACGTGCAGGTCGAAGGCCTGGACGGGTTAACGTATATCGATACCGCCGACGGTTGGAACCACAAGCAACAAGCCGGACTGTTGCACTTCACCGCCGAGACCGACCGTATCTACCTCGATACGCCCGCGCAGTTGAATATTGTCGATAAAGACTGGCAGCGCCGCATCCAACTCACCAGCCAAGGCTCGAAGTCGACCGTGATCTGGAACCCCTGGACCGAACGCGCCAAAGCCTTCGACGACATGGCCGACGATGGCTGGCAGGGCATGCTGTGCATCGAGACGGCGAACGTGCTGGACGATGTGATTGCGTTGGCACCCGGTGAAAGCCACACCTTAGGCGTGAGCATCATCGGTATCGCCCTGTAAACCCAATAAAAATGTGGGAGCGAGCAAACCCGCTCCCACAGTGGTCATGCGTTGCGCCTTAGAGGTCCGACTCTTTGACCGCCCTCACCTTCCCCGCATCCAGCGCGTAGGCCGCATCGGCCAGGTCGTTGTTGACCTTCTCCACCTTCAGCGTGCCCGTGACCCACAGCGGCGTGTAGATATCATCCAGCTTCAACCCCTTCGGGTAGCGCACCAGCACCAACTGGTTAGGCGGCGGTGGCGGCACGTGGATGCAAGCGCCTGGGTACGGCACCAGGAAGAACAGCGTACTGCGACCCTTCGCGTCGGTTTCCAAGGGCACCGGGTAGCCGCCGATGCGGATGTTCTTGCCGTTCATGGCGGCCACGGTCTTGGTGGAGTACATCACCGCGGGCAAGCCTTTGCTTTGCTTCAAGCCACCTTTGTCGGTGAACGTGCCTTGGGCTTCGGGGGAGTTGTGGTCGATCTCGGGCATGGCTTCGAGGGCTTTCTGGTCCGAAAGCGGCATCAGCTCGAGCCAATCGGTTTCCGGCAGTTCGCCAGCGTGTGCCAGGCCAGAGCCCAGTAAGAGGAGAGTCAACAGAAGACGGCGCATGGAGAGGCTCGACAAATACGGAAGCCGAGCATTCTAGCCCTCTGCGCTTGCGAAGCGCAGAGGGCTCAAAGCTTAAATCACTTCTTTTTCAGCAAGCCGTAGATCACCAGCAGCACAATGGCGCCGATCAGCGCGCCGAAGAAACCTGCGCCTTGACCCGCCTGGTAGATGCCCAGGGCCTGGCCACCGTAGGTGGCGACCAGCGAACCTGCGATACCCAGCAGGATGGTCATGATCCAGCCCATGCTGTCGTCGCCTGGCTTGAGGAAACGCGCAAGCAGACCGACGATCAGGCCGATAAAGATGGTTCCGATAATACCCATGGCATTTCCCTCTGATTGAGTGTGCGTCATGCCAAAGCCTAGTCAGGCTTTGGCATCCTGCAATCAGAGGTGGCAGTCACCGAATGGTTCCCACCGATCCCAGGCTTATTACTCGGCGATCAGCGCTTCAACCTTGAGGATCTGCGCTTCCAGCGTCGCACGGTCCTTGCAGCGCAGATTGGCGTGGCCAACCTTGCGCCCGGCCTTGAAGGCCTTGCCGTAGTGATGCAGGTGGCAGTCATCGATAGCGATGACTTTTTCCACCGGCGGGACCACGCCGATGAAGTTGAGCATGGCGCTCTCGCCGACCTTGGCCGTGGAGCCCAGCGGCAAGCCGGCTACCGCCCGCAGGTGGTTTTCGAACTGGCTGCACTCGGCGCCTTCGGTGGTCCAGTGCCCGGAGTTGTGTACGCGCGGGGCGATTTCGTTGGCCTTGAGGCCACCGTCGACTTCAAAGAACTCGAACGCCATCACGCCGACGTAATCCAGTTGCTTGAGCACCCGGCTGGAATAGTCTTGAGCCAGCGCCTGCAACGGGTGGTCAGTGCTGGCCACGGACAGCTTGAGGATGCCGCTGTCGTGGGTGTTGTGCACCAACGGGTAGAAGCGGGTTTCGCCATCACGGGCGCGCACGGCAATCAGCGAAACTTCGCCGGTGAACGGCACAAAGCCTTCCAGCAAGCAGGCGACGCTGCCCAGCTCGGCGAACGTGCCGACCACATCGGCGGCAGTACGCAGGACTTTCTGGCCCTTACCGTCGTAACCCAGGGTGCGGGTTTTCAGCACGGCCGGCAGGCCGATGCTGGCGACGGCGGCGTCCAGGTCCGCCTGGGACTGGATATCGGCGAAGGCCGGGGTCGGAATGCCCAGGTCCTTGAACATGCTTTTCTCGAACCAGCGGTCGCGAGCGATGCGCAGCGCTTCGGCGCTCGGGTACACCGGCACGAACTGCGAGAGGAAGGCCACGGTTTCGGCCGGGACGCTTTCGAACTCGAAAGTGACCAGGTCGACTTCATCAGCCAGTTGGCGCAGGTGGTCCGGGTCGCTGTAGTCAGCCCGCAGATGTTCACCCAACGCAGCCGCGCAAGCATCCGGCGCCGGGTCCAGGAACGCGAAGTTCATCCCCAGCGGAGTTCCCGCCAGGGCCAGCATGCGGCCCAACTGGCCACCACCGATTACACCGATTTTCATCGTCAACAACCTCAGGCAATGCGTGGGTCTGGATTATCCAGGACGCTGTCTGTCTGCTCAGCACGGAATTTTTTCAGCACCGCGTGGAACTGCGGGTGCTTGGCGCCCAGGATGCTGGCGGACAGCAAGGCTGCGTTGATCGCGCCGGCCTTGCCGATCGCCAGGGTCGCCACCGGAATACCGGCCGGCATCTGCACGATGGACAACAGCGAATCCACGCCCGAGAGCATCGACGACTGCACCGGCACACCGAGCACCGGCAGGTGGGTCTTGGCCGCACACATGCCTGGCAGGTGCGCTGCACCACCGGCACCGGCGATGATCACCTCGATGCCACGGGATTCTGCTTCATCGGCATACTGGAACAGCAAATCCGGGGTGCGGTGGGCAGAGACCACTTTCACTTCATACGGAATGCCGAGTTTTTCCAGCATATCGGCGGTGTGGCTAAGGGTGGACCAATCGGACTTGGAGCCCATGATCACGCCAACCAATGCACTCATCGTCGTGCCTCTTCTCTCTGGGCGCCCACAGGCGCGTCAAAAAACAACAAGCCACGCGGGAAATCCGGCGTGGCTTGTTGTACGAATTAAGGCCGGTTGGACCGGCCGAAGGCCGCGCAGTATACCGTAATAACGCAGATAAACAGCCCCTCGGGTGACCATCTGTCTTATGCGCGCAAGCGGCAGCTTTACTGACTTTCAGGTCAATTCGCTGCCGCCTGCAGGAAAGCCGAAACTTCATGCCTTCGACGTCGAATGCCACTACTGCGTTTGACTATGGCACTGACAGGCAATTCAAGAGGCCAGCCTTACTGTGAGCACATATCCCTAACGACAAGTACTGCCCCCATGAACACATCGGTTGACTATTACAGCAGCCTGCCGGCTCCCCACGACATCCTCAGCCTGACGCCACCCGAAACGGTCGCACTGCTGAAGGCACTGAACAAAAACGTCATCTACACCCTCGGCAATATGCCCACCCGCCCAGTCAGCGCACTGAAGCTGCTGACACAAGTACTCGAACCCTTCCTGCCGGCGCCCGAACTGGACGCGATCTTCTATACCAGCCCGTCATCGGCTTCTACACCGCAACAAACCTTACACGAGCTCCTCAACAACCTCGTCCTGTTCAACACATTGCCCTCCAGCTACGACGCCACCTCGGCGGAGTTCTACACCTTTGCAGCAGGCGCCATGAAGGCACTGCCGCCCGACTGTCAGACGTTGTTGAAGATAACCTTGAAGAACCTCCAGGGCATCGAGTTCTACCTGAGTGATCTCGCCGACTTCTGGCAAACCCGGCACGCCTACAGCGAAATGACCCACCAGGCGTATGTCGCCCGCGCCTTCGCGGCCCAACTCCAATGTGCGGCGTCACTTCGGCTGGCGGACGGCTCGCTGAGCCTTGAGAGCGTGGCGCTGATCACCCTCCTCGCGTCACCCGGCCATATTTCCGGTTGCCACCTCTACCGGATCGCGCTTCAGGACGAGGAGTACCAGGCGCACATCCCCCTGTCCGGCGCCTTCCTGATTACTCGCGCCACCGCGAACCCCGCGCCGGGTAAAAACCCCTGCGTCCTCTACATACCTGGGCTCAAGCTGCAGGAATTTCACTCCCCTGCGCTACTCAAGGCCCATCTGATCGCCGAGTTGAGCCCGGCCACCCTTCACCGACTGCTGCCCTGCATTGATCGCAACCAGCTCCAACGCGTGGAAACACTGACAAAACAGGGGCTACATGATGATCACGTTGACCTGTCCCCCGTCGTGTCCGGCTCGCATTTTTACAGTGATGTGATCCTGGCGTTGATCAACCAGCAACGCCGGAATATCCGCCATGCCTGGGCATGGGCACACCCTCGACATTTCCGGGAAGCCAACTGGGCAAACCATCACATCGACACAGCCTCGGACCTCAGGTCATTGATGACACTTGAAACCACGTTCCGCGACCATGCGACCCCAGCCACAACCGCGTTCGAAAGAAGCCTGCCGCCCAAGCCAACCGCCCTTCCCGCGCCTACTGCGCCCAACCCCATCAACCTGAACGTTTTCATTCATCGTGACTTGCACGGCGACACCCGGCTGCCGTCCCTGCATGACGATTACTTTTCGTGGCTCGAAGCAGAGCTGGAAGAAATATCCGGCCGGAAAGTCCTAACTAGCTTTCACCGGGAAAACGGCCCAGTGTCTTTGATCAACTTCAATTACACAGGAGATCATCAAGACAGAATATTTGCCTGGAAACATAGCATCCTCCAGCACCTGGAAAACCACTCGATCACCCCTACACCGCTCGATCTGTACCTGTTGCTGACCCGAGACAACATCAACAGCACCGTCGCCGGCATAGCCAATTTGCGTGGAAATTTCGGCATCGCCGCGACGACGTCCTACCGAGTCGCGGCCCATGAAGTCGGCCACATGCTGGGCGCGGTACACGAGGACGGCGATAACATTTTCAATGGTTGGTGGCACGAAACCCTGATGAAAGGACGTGGCACTTTCTCGTTCCTGAAGGGCAATGCCTATCGATTCAGCAACAAAAACAGAGACAACATTCGCACCTACCTCAGCCAATTCGAATAGCGGGAGATCAGCTTGCCGGGCTGGCCGCACCACCCTCAAGCTTGCGCCACAACAACCGCACATTCGCCTTGCGCACCAACGCGCAGCGATACAGGCGGATTTCCAGCGGCACATGCCATTGCGGGCCGCCGCACACCACCAGCTCACCTCGGGCCAGTTCGGCACGCACGCTCAACTGTGGCACCCAGGCAATGCCCAAGCCTTCCAGGGCCATGCTCTTGAGGCTATCGGCCATGGCGGTTTCGTACACGGTGGTAAAGCGCAGCGCCCGCTGGCGCAACAGCAGGTGCACCGAACGGCCGAGGAACGCGCCGGCGCTGTAGGCCAGCAACGGCACGCTGCCCTCGCCTTCCAAGTCGAACAACGGCTTGCCATCGGCATCGGCGGCGCACACCGGGAGCATTTCGGTGTTGCCCAGGTGCAATGACGGGAAGATCTCGGAATCCATCTGCATGGCCGCGTCCGGATCGTAGAACGCCAGCATCAGGTCACAGCCGCCTTCGCGCAGGGCGTGCACGGCGTCACCGACGTTGGTGGCGACCAACCGTGTGGCGATGTTCAAACCTTCGTTGCGCAGTTGCGCGATCCAACGTGGGAAGAAGCCCAGCGCCAGGGAGTGAGCCGCCGCCACTTGCATGACTTCGCCCTGCCCGCCTTCCAAGTGATGCAAATGGCGCAGTACTTCACCCAACTGCTCGACCACGGTGCGCGCGGTCACCAGGAACAGCTGCCCCGCCGCCGTCAGTTCAACCGGCGTGCGCGAGCGGTTGACCAACGTCAGGCCCAACGCCGCTTCAAGGCTGCGAATGCGTCGGCTGAACGCCGGCTGGGTGACAAAGCGCCGTTCCGCCGCCTGGGAAAAGCTGCGGGTCGCCGCCAGGGCGCTGAAGTCTTCCAACCATTTGCTCTCAAGGTTCATCGCTTCCTCCCACGGATACGCACCATTTTGGCACACACGCCCGCCATGATAACCGGGTCACACTCACATTATGCCGTTTATGCATAGCCCAGTGCTTAACAGCATTGGCCCAAAAACTTCCACAAGCCTAGCATTCACAGCGTTCCGGCCGAGCCCGGGTCCCTATCGAGATGATTTCCGTCATGTCCTCCGCTGCATCTTTCCGCACAGAAAAAGACCTGCTTGGCGTACTCGAAGTACCCGCCCAAGCGTATTACGGCATCCAGACCCTGCGAGCGGTGAATAACTTCCGCCTCTCGGGCGTTCCGATTTCGCATTACCCGAAATTGGTGGTCGGCCTGGCAATGGTCAAGCAAGCAGCCGCTGACGCCAACCGCGAGTTGGGCCAGCTCAGCGAAGCCAAGCACGCTGCCATCAGCGAAGCCTGCGCCCGCCTGATCCGCGGCGATTTCCACGAAGAGTTCGTGGTGGACATGATTCAAGGCGGCGCCGGCACTTCAACCAACATGAATGCCAACGAAGTCATCGCCAACATCGCGTTGGAGGCCATGGGCCACAACAAGGGCGAATACCAGTACCTGCACCCCAATAACGACGTGAACATGGCGCAGTCGACCAACGACGCCTACCCGACCGCGATCCGCTTGGGTCTGCTGCTGGGCCATGACGCGCTGCTGGCCAGCCTCGACAGCCTGATCCAGGCGTTCGCCGCCAAAGGTGTCGAGTTCAGCCACGTGCTGAAAATGGGCCGCACCCAATTGCAAGACGCCGTGCCGATGACCCTCGGCCAGGAATTCCGCGCCTTCGCCACCACCCTGAGCGAAGACCTGGCCCGCCTGAAAACATTGGCGCCAGAGCTGCTGACCGAAGTAAACCTGGGCGGCACCGCCATCGGTACCGGCATCAACGCCGACCCACGCTACCAGGCCCTGGCCGTACAACGCTTGGCCACCATCAGCGGTCAACCGCTGGTACCGGCAGCCGACCTGATCGAAGCCACCTCCGACATGGGCGCCTTCGTACTGTTCTCCGGCATGCTCAAGCGCACCGCCGTTAAGCTGTCGAAGATCTGCAACGACCTGCGCCTGCTGTCCAGCGGCCCACGCACCGGCATCAACGAAATCAACCTGCCGGCACGCCAGCCAGGCAGCTCGATCATGCCCGGCAAGGTCAACCCGGTCATCCCGGAAGCCGTGAACCAGGTGGCATTCCAAGTCATCGGCAACGACCTGGCCCTGACCATGGCGGCCGAGGGCGGCCAACTGCAACTGAACGTGATGGAGCCGCTGATCGCCTTCAAGATCTTCGACTCGATCCGCCTGCTGCAACGCGCCATGGACATGCTGCGCGAGCACTGCATCGTCGGCATCACCGCCAACGAAGCCCGCTGCCGCGAGTTGGTGGAGCACTCCATCGGCCTGGTCACCGCGCTGAACCCGTACATCGGCTATGAAAACGCCACCCGCATCGCGCGTATCGCCCTTGAAAGCGGCCGCGGCGTGCTGGAGCTGGTGCGCGAAGAAGGCTTGCTCGACGACGCCATGCTCGACGACATCCTGCGCCCTGAAAACATGATTGCCCCACGTTTGGTCCCGTTGAAGGCCTAAGCGTTTGTTGCACCGCTCACCAGGTTGAGGGACTAGACACCTCTCACCTTTTGAGGGCCTGAAGGCTCGATCTTCAGGCCCTTTTTTTTGCCTGCCATTTCTCTTCTTATATAGGCACGCGCAACTTTCTGTTGCGACGTTTTATATATAAAACACATTCGCCATTTCTCGCCTTTGCGGCGTTACCTGAAAAAGCACCGACTTCTCGCAACTTCCCAGTGCATGCTCGGGCAGTGTGCAATTTCGTGTCATATAAGAACCAACGTTTCATATATGAAACGTTTCATTTTCAATTAATTGACCATAACCCGTTCATATACAAAGATATTTTGTAATTAATATCCGCAAACAAAGCACTGGCATTGTTCGTGCAATAAACGGCGTATCACCTATAAAACAGACCAGAGTACCTTCCCAATGGCTGTGAAAGAGCTGTACGCCGTAACCCCCGAATGGAATAAGCCCGCTCTCAAGGAAGAACTGGAGCCGACCGAAATTGAATTTCGTAACGTCGGTAAATGTTTCCCGGCCAAGGGTAAATCGGAAGCCCCCTTTGCCATTCGCGAGGTGAATTTCAAGATTCGCCGGGGTGAGGTGGTGTCGATCATCGGCCCTTCCGGTTGTGGCAAAAGCACCATCCTCAATATGGGCTCGGGCTTGTACCGTCCCAGCGAAGGCGAAGTTTTTGTAGGCGGCGAACCGGTCACCGGCCCCGTGCCGCAAGTGGCTTTCATGTTGCAGAAAGACCTGCTGATGCCTTGGCGCAGCATTCGCCGCAACGTTGAACTGGGGCTGGAGATCCAGGGCGTGCCCGCCGCCACCCGCCAGGCCGTAGCCCTCGACCTGCTCAATCGCTGCCACCTCAATGGGTTTGCCGATCACTACCCGTTCCAGCTGTCCGGCGGGATGCGCCAGCGCGCTGCACTGGCCCGCACCCTGGCCATCGACCCGCAGGTGCTGTTCCTTGATGAGCCGTTCTCCGCCCTCGATGCCCAGACCAAGATGATCCTGCAACAGGACATGGCGCGGATGTTGTTCGACGAAAAGAAGACCGCGCTGTTTATCACCCACGACCTGATCGAGGGCATCGCCATGTCCGACCGATTGCTGGTCATGAGCGCCCGGCCCGGCACCATCATTGAAGAAATCAGCATCGACCTGCCGTTTCGCGATAACCCGCTGGAGCGCCGCAAGCTGCCGGAAATCGGCCCGCTGGTTGGCCGCCTAATGGAGTTGCTGCAAGTCGGCGCCGACACCGAGCTGCATTGATCACCGCCCTGCGCCCCCCTAACTGATTCAGGAGTTTCCATGCTCAAGTCTCTGTTTCAACGTCTGAGCGTGCTCAGCCTCGGCCTCGGCCTGGCCTGCGCTGTCCAGGCACAACCGACCAATGTCACCTACCTGCTGCCGGCGCCGCCTAACTCGCCCGCGTTTGCTCCGTGGATTATCGCCCAGCAAAAGGGTTACTACACCGACCAGGGCCTGAACCTGACCTTCATCGCCGCCAAAGGCGGTGTGGATGTAGCCAAGCAGATCGGGGCCGGTAACGCCCTGCTCGGTGGCGCTATCGGTGACACGCCGATTGTGGTCCGGGCCAATGGTATTCCGGTGCGCGCCGTAGCGGTGCTGGGGTCCGGCGGGGTGACCATGATCGCCACCAACGCCAAGGAAAACATCAACTCGGTCAGCGACCTCAAGGGCAAGACCATGACGGTGATGTCATATTCCGACACCACCTACTACGCCCTGCTCGCCTCCTTGCGCAAAGCTGGCCTGAGCAAGACCGACGTAAATATCCAGGCCGCCGGCCCCGCCGGGGTCTGGCAACTGTTCTCAGCCGATAAGGCCCAGGCCATGGCCGGGGTACCGGACTGGGTGGTCAATGCCGAAGAGGCCGGGGCGCAGATCAAGCTGATCCCCCAGGAGCAGATTTTCGAAAGCATGGCCCAGGCGATTCTCGCCTCCGACGACGCCATCAAGAACCAACCCAATATCGTTCGCGGCGTGGTGCAGGGCACCTTGCAAGGCATGCGCGACATTATCCAGGACCCGCACGCCGCTGCCGTGACCTTCGCCCAGGCAGTGCCGGCCTACGCCGGCAAGGAAGACTCGCTGGAGAAGGTCTTCAAGCTCTACGTCAAACACGTCTACGCCAACCAAAGCGTGCTCGGCCACATCGACCCGGAGCGCCTGGACAAGGTCCGCAAGTTCTACGTCAGCGAAGGCATCGTCACCCAGGAGACCCCGCTTGCGGATCTCTTCACCAACCAATTCGTTGACAGCCCGGTCGCCGCGCAATGAACCACCGATACATTGAGGTACGCACACGATGAAAAGCTTGAATAATTCCGTGCTCGGCAGCGTCGCACTGCTGGCGTTGTTCCTGGTGCTCTGGCAATGGGGCCCGGGGCTGCTCGGGATGCCCGAGTTCGTCATGCCCAAACTGAGCCGCGTGGCCCAGGAGAGCCTGGTGATGTGGCACACCGGCGGCTTGCTGCAACACACCCTGATCACCGCGCTGGAGATCGTCGTCGGCTTCGCGCTCGGGGCACTGCTGGGTGTGATGATTGGCGTCTCGCTGGGCCTGTCCCCGGCCGCCGAAGCGATGTTGTCGCCTTACATTCTGGCCTTGCAAATCGCGCCGAAAGTCGCCTTTGCGCCGCTGTTCGTAATGTGGCTGGGCTACACCATTTACCCGAAGATTCTGATCGCGGTCCTGATCGTATTTTTCCCGGTAATGATCAACGTGCTGTCAGCCATCCGCACCGTCGATCCGGACATGATCAACCTGGTGCGCACCATGAATGCCAGCCGCTGGCAGATCTTCCGCCTCGTGGAGTTTCCGTCGGCCATGGCCGCACTGTTTTCCGGCCTGCGCATCGCTTCAACCCTCGCGGTGATTGGCGTCACCGTCGGTGAGTTGGTAGGCGGTAACCAAGGCCTGGGCTTCCTGTTGGTGGACGCCGAGGGCCAGGGCAACACGGCCGGCGTATTCGTCGCCATCGTCATGCTCACCTTGATTGGGGTGATCGCGTACGGCGCAGTAGTTTGGGCGGAAAAACGCGTCCTGCACTACATGCCCAAAGCCATGTTGAGCACGCAATGATGAACAGCCAGAACCTTTTGCTTGAGGGCCGCCGTGTGCTGGTCACCGGTGGCGCCCGTGGCTTGGGCTACGCCTTTGCCCAGGCCATCAGCCGAGCCGGTGCGCGGGTGGTCATTGCCGACGTGCTACATGAGCGTGTGCAGCAGGCCGCCTGTGATTTGCGGGCCCTGGGCCTGGACGTGCAGGCGGTCACCGTCGACCTCGCCCAACCGGCGTCCATCCTGGCGTGTATCGACTCGACCCTGGGCCTGCTTGGCGGTCTCGACGGCCTGGTGAACAACGCCTCGATCACCAACTCCGGCGGCAAAGGTTGCGAAGAACTGAGCATCGACACCTGGGACCAGGTGATGCAAGTCAACGTGCGCGGCACCTGGCTGATGACCACCGCTTGCCTGCCTGCGTTGCGCGCCAGCGGCCAGGGCGCCATCGTCAACCTGGCCTCGGATACCCCGCTATGGGGTGCACCGAACCTGCTGGCCTACGTCGCCAGCAAGGGCGCGATCATCGCCATGACCCGCAGCCTTGCCCGTGAACTGGGGGCCGACAACATCACGGTCAACGCCATCGCTCCCGGCCTGGTGCTGGTGGAAGCCACCGCCTACGTGCCCGAGGCGCGTCACCGTCTGTACAACGACCAACGGGCCATCCAACGCCCGCAATTACCCGAAGACGTCAGCGGCGCCGTGCTGTTCGCGCTGTCCGACCTTGCCCGCTTCATCACTGGACAAACCCTGCCGGTCAACGGCGGGTTCGTCATGCCTTGATCTGGAGACTGTCATGACCGATTTATCTGCCCAAAACGATACCCCGAAAAGCTGGGACCGCCCTGCCGGTGCCAGTCTGGAAAGTTGGATGAGCACCCGCATCGCCCGATACGAGACGCGCAAGTACGACTGGGATGCGCTGAAATTCCAAGCCGACTACGACCCCAAATTCCGCCGTGCGCAAATGCGTTACATCGGCACCGGCGGCACCGGCATCAGCACCGACATGAACACTATCCCGTCGGAGCACTTCACCTTTTCCACCATGGTGATCCCGGCCGGCCACGAAGGCCCGCCGCACCTGCACATTGACGTCGAGGAAGTGTTCTTCGTGCTGCGCGGCAAACTCAAGGTGGTGCTGGAAAAGGATGGTGAACGTTTCGAAACCATCCTCACCGACCGCGATGTGATTTCCGTGCCGCCCGGCGTGTACCGCGAAGAGATCAACATCGGCGACGAAGACGCGCTGATGTGCGTGATGCTCGGCGCGAAAAAGCCGATCACCCCGACCTATCCGCCAGAGCACCCTCTGGCCTCGATCAAGCGCGGATAAGCCCATGTTGCCAGGACTCACTCAAGCCGAGCCGACGGCCCACCTGCAAGCCCAATTGGAGCGGGACTTTCCCCAGCGTCTGGTGCCCGCAGCCGGTGGCCAACAGGCTTTGCGCGAATGCGGCGCGGGGCCAGCGGTGGTGTTGTTACACGGTATAGGCTCCGGGGCCGCGTCCTGGCTGCAGGTGGCACAACAGCTGGCGCCCCAGGCCCGTGTCATCGCCTGGGATGCCCCTGGCTACGGCAAGTCCAGCCCCCTGGAGTCGGACGTGCCCAAGGCTGAGCAATACGCCGCCCGCCTGGCGCAGATGCTCGATGCACTGGGTGTTGATGAGTGTGTGCTGGTGGGCCACTCCCTGGGCGCACTGACCGCCCTGGCATTCGCCCGCAGTTCACAGGCCCGGCGGGTGAGTTGCCTGGTGCTGATCAGCCCTGCGCGCGGTTATGGCGCACCGGAACGTGCCTCGCAGCGCCAGCAAGTACGCCAGCAACGCCTGGACAATCTGCAACGCCTGGGGATCGCCGGCCTGGCCGAACAACGTAGCGCCCACATGCTGTCGCCTCGCGCCACGCCCGAAGCGATAGCCTGGGTGCGCTGGAACATGGCACGCCTGAACACGGCCGGTTATCGCCAGGCCATCGAGCTGTTGTGCGGCGACGATCTACTGCGCCACGGCCAGCCTGCCATGCCCTGCGAAGTGCATTGCGGCGAAGCCGACAGCATCACCACAGCCGACACCTGCCTGAGCGTGGCCAAGGCATTGGGCGCCCGCTTCAACCTGATCGCCGACGCAGGCCATGCCAGCCCCATCGAACAACCGCAGGTGGTTGCGGGCCGCCTGGCCTCTGCCATCCAAGAATCCCTGACAGGTACCTCGCTATGAACGATTCCGATCTGCTGAAGGACACCTCGGACAAATACATCGTGCCAGGCCTGGAGCGCGGGCTGTTGCTGCTCTGCGAGTTCAGCCGGCGCAACCGCACCTTGACCGCGCCGGAGTTGGCGCGTCGCCTGGCGCTACCGCGCTCGACCATTTTCCGCCTGCTCACCACCCTGGAAACCATGGGCTTCGTCACCCGTAGCGGTAACGAATATCGCTTGGGTATGTCCGTGCTGCGCCTGGGCTTTGAATACCTCGCGTCGCTGGAACTGACCGAGCTCGGCCAACCGTTGCTGGCGCGCTTGTGCGACCGTGTTAACTACCCGAGCAATCTGGTGGTACGCGACGGGCGCTCGATCGTGTACGTGGCCAAGGTCTCGCCGCCCTCGGTGTTCTCCAACGCGGTTAACGTCGGCACCCGTTTGCCGGCCCATGCCACGGTACTGGGACGCATCCTGCTGGAAGACCTGTCGCTGACCGAACTGCGTGAGCTGTACCCCGAAGACCACCTGGAACAGCACTCGCCCTGCACCCCCAAAACCGTGATGGAACTGTTCGATCTGGTCCAGGCCGATCGCCAGCGCGGCTTTGTCAGCGGCGAAGGGTTTTTCGAGTCGGCAATCTCCACGGTGGCCGCCCCGGTGCGCGATCAGAGCGGCGACATCGTCGCCGCCCTGGGCGTGACCATCCCGACCACGCAGATCGGCCATGTGAATTTTGAAGAGCTGTTGACCCAAGTGCGCCGCAGCGCCGACGAACTGTCGCGCCTGCTCAACTACAACGGCGGCGCCCACAGCGGGCAGCCCCGAGTCACCGCCTTGATGAGAGATTGAGATGAGCCTTTATCAATTGCAGGGCCGAACCGCAATCGTCACCGGTGGCTCATCGGGCATCGGCCTGGCGTGCGTCGAACTGCTGCTGGAAGCCGGCGCTGCAGTGGCGTTCTGTGGTCGCGATGCCGATCGCCTGCACCGCGCCGAAGCCGGACTGCGCCAACGTTTCCCCCAGGCCCGGCTGCTGGCCCAGGTGTGCAATGTGCTTGATGCCGAATCGGTCAACGCGTTTGCCGGCGCCAGCCAGGCTGCACTGGGCGCCGCCAACGTGTTGATCAACAACGCCGGGCAAGGCCGGGTCTCGACCTTCGCCGACACCACCGACAGCGCCTGGACCGAGGAGCTGAACCTGAAGTTCTTCTCAGTGATCAACCCGGTCCGCGCCTTCAAACAGCAACTGGAAAGCCAGGCCGACGCCGCCATTGTGTGCGTCAACTCGCTACTGGCCAGCCAGCCGGAAGCGCACATGGTCGCGACCTCCGCCGCACGCGCCGGGATCAAGAACCTGGTGCGCTCGATGGCCACTGAGTTCGCCCCGCAGGGCATCCGCGTCAACGGCATTCTGATCGGCCTGGTGGAGTCCGGGCAATGGCGCCGTCGCTTCGAAGCGCGTGAAGAGCGCGACCTCGACTGGGCGCAATGGACCGCCCGGCTGGCACAACAAAAACATATTCCCTTGGGGCGCCTGGGCCTGCCGATTGAAGCGGCCCGCGCGATCCTGTTCCTGGCCTCGCCTCTGTCGGCTTACACCACAGGCAGCCATATCGATGTATCCGGAGGCCTGTCCCGCCATGCGTAATGAAAACACTGTCACCGTGGGCGCTGCCATCACCGCCTTTCTCGAACAATGTGACGTCAAGGCCGCGTTTGGCGTGATCTCGATTCACAACATGCCGATCCTCGATGCCTTCGCCGTGCGCGGTAATATCCGCTTCGTCATGGCCCGGGGCGAAGCTGGCGCCGCCAACATGGCCGACGCTTATGCCCGCGCCACCGGCGGCCTGGGCGTGTGCCTGACGTCCACTGGCACTGCAGCCGGCAATGCCGCCGGCGCCATGGTTGAAGCCCAGACCGCCGGCACCCCGCTGCTGCATATCACCGGGCAGATCGAGACGCCGTACCTGGATCAGGAACTGGCGTACATCCACGAAGCCCGCGACCAACTGAACATGCTCAAGGCCGTCTCCAAGGCCGCCTTTCGCGTACGCAGCGTCGAAACTGCCATCAGCACCCTGAAGCTGGCGGTCCAAACAGCCCTGACTGCGCCGACCGGCCCGGTGAGTGTCGAGATCCCGATCGACATCCAGTCGACCTTCATCCCGATGCCTACCGACCTCTCGCCGCTGCCGATCCCGGTGGCCGTCCCTGCGCCGGAAACCCTCGATCTGGTGGCCGAGCGCTTGGCCAGCGCCAAGCGCCCGATGCTCTGGCTCGGCGGCGGTGCCCGACATGCCGGGGCGCAGGTCAAGCGCCTGCTGGCGATGGGCGTGGGGGTTATCACCTCGACGCAGGGCCGCGGCGTGGTCAACGAAGACGATGAGCGCTGCCTCGGTGCCTTTTCGCAGAACAAACGGGTCGAGCAGTTCCTGCAAACCTGCGATGCACTGTTGATCGCCGGTTCCCGCCTGCGCAGCAACGAGACCTTCAAGTACGCCCTGAAGCTGCCGCAGAACACCCTGCGCATTGACGCCAATCCGGCCACCGAAGGCCGCAGCTATGCCAGCGAACTGTTTATCTGCGGTGATGCGGCGCTGGCCCTCGAAGGCCTGGCCGACCGCCTCGAAGGCCGCTTGCACACCGACCCGAGCTTCCTTGGTGAACTCAAGGCCGTGCGTGAGCAATCGCGCAGCCAACTGGTAGCAGACCTGGGGCCGTACTCGGCGATGGTCGAGCAGTTGCAAGCTGTCACCGGCCGCGATTTCACCTGGGTACGCGACGTAACCCTGTCCAACAGCATCTGGGGCAACCGCTTGCTCAACCTTTACCACCCACGCGCCGGGGTTCACGCCTTGGGCGGCGGTATCGGTCAAGGCCTGGCGATGGGCATCGGGGCCGCCGTGGCCGCCGCCGAAACGGCACCCGGGCGCAAGGTATTCGCCCTGGCTGGCGACGGCGGTTTCATCCTCAACCTCGGTGAGCTGGCGACGCTGGTTCAGGAGCGCGCCAATCTGGTGATCCTGTTGATGAACGATCAACGCTACGGGGTGATCCGCAACATTCAGGACGCGGTCTACGGCAGTCGCCATTGCTACGTCGACCTGCACACACCTGACTACACCAAGCTCGCCGAATCCATGGGCTTGCGCCACGGTCTGGTCACCGACCTCAAGGACTTCGCCCGCGTGGTCGATAGCGCCCTGAGCCAGCCCGGTCCCTTCCTGCTGGAAGTCGACATGCTCAGTGTCGGCAACTTCGCCACCCAGTTCGCCGGCCCGCCCAATAGCGAAACCAAAGCCCAGAAGGCCACCGCCTGAGGATCGCCCCATGTTGCATATCACCATGATCGGCTGCGGCGCCATTGGCGTCGGCGTGCTTGAGCTGCTGGAGAACGACCCGCAGCTGTGCGTGGACTACGTCATTGCATCCGCGGGCTCCGAAGCGCTGGTACGTCAACGCCTGGCCAGTTTCAAGCAACCGCCGCAGGTGCTCACGGCGTTGCCGGCCGATGCCCGCCCGGATCTGCTGGTGGAGTGCGCCGGCCACCGCGCCATTGAGGAGCATGTGTTGCCTGCCCTGGAGCGCGGCATCGCCTGCCTGATTGTCTCGGTCGGTGCATTGTCCGAAGTCGGCCTGGTGGAGCGCCTTGAGGCGGCCGCCGAACGCGGCCAGACACGCATCGAGCTGCTGCCCGGAGCCATCGGCGGCATCGATGCGCTGTCGGCGGCCAAGGTCGGCGGGCTCGATTCGGTCAGCTACACCGGCCGCAAGCCGGCCTGCGCGTGGAAGAACACTCCCGGCGAACAAGCTTGCGACCTGGACACCATCAATGAAGCCACGGTGATCTTCCAGGGCAGCGCTCGCGAAGCCGCACGGCTGTATCCGAAAAACGCCAACGTCGCGGCCACCCTGTCGCTGGCCGGGCTCGGCCTGGACCGCACGCAGGTGACGCTGATTGCCGACCCCCACAGCGACGAAAACGTCCATCACTTCGAAGCCCGTGGGGCCTTTGGTCGTTTCGAGTTGAGCCTGCGTGGCAAGCCACTGCTGGCCAACCCAAAGACCTCTGCGCTGACGGTGTACAGCGTGGTCCGCGCCTTGGGCAACCACGCCCATGCGATTTCCATTTAGGAGCCCGTCGATGACCCTCGACCAGACTTTACCGATCTGCATCGCCGGCCACTGGCGCCTGGGCCGTGGCGAACGCTACGCCAGCCGCTACCCGGCCACCAGCGAAGCCGTGGCCTGGCTTAACGCCGCTGACCTGCAGGATGTCGAAGACGCCATCCAGGGCGCGCATCAGGCCTTCCTGCACAGCGGCTGGGCCCAGCGCAAACCCCACGAACGGGCCAGCGTGCTGTATCGCATTGCCGAACTGATCCGCCTGAACAGCGAAGAGTTGGCGCAACTGCAACGCCAGGACAACGGCAAACCGATCAATGAAACCCGCGCGCTGGTAGCCAGTGCCGCCGGTACGTTCCAGTTTTTTGCCGCCGCCTGTGAAACCCTGGAAGAAACCATCACCCCCTCGCGCGGCGATTTCGTCAGCATGAGTGTCTACGAGCCGATGGGCGTGGTTGCCGCCATCACCCCGTGGAACTCACCGATTGCCAGCGAGGCTCAGAAAGTCGCGCCAGCCCTGGCGGCGGGTAATGCGGTGGTGATCAAACCGGCGGAAATCACCCCGTTGCTGGCCCTGCGCCTGGCACGCCTGTGTGAAGAAGCAGGCCTCCCCAAGGGCATGATCAGTGTGCTGCCGGGCAAGGGCTCGCTGCTCGGTGATGCGCTGACCCGTCATCCGCTGGTCAAGCGGGTGTCGTTCACCGGTGGCACCCGCACCGGCAAGCACATCGCGCATATCGCCGCCGACAAAATGATGCCGGTGTCCCTGGAGCTGGGCGGCAAGTCGCCGACCATCGTCCTGGATGACGCCGACCTCGATCACGCGGTGGCCGGGGTGCTGTACGGCATCTTCAGTTCATCGGGCGAAGCCTGTATTGCCGGCTCGCGGCTGTTCGTCGCCCGTGCGCTGTACGAGCCGTTCATGCAGCGCCTGGTGGCCGCTGCGGCCAACCTGCGGGTGGGCGACCCAGCCGACGAAAGCACGCAGATGGGGCCCCTGATCAGCGCCGACCACCGTGAATCCGTGGAGCGCTATGTGGCGCTTGGCCTGGCCGAAGGTGGGCGTCTGCGCCTCGGCGGGCAGCGTCCGAGCGGTGGCCTGTACGACCAGGGCTATTACTACCCGCCGACTATCCTCGAAGGCCTGCACAACCAACAACAGGTGTGCCAGGAAGAAATCTTCGGCCCGGTGCTGGTGGCGATGCCGTTCGACGACGAAGCGCAACTGCTGGAACAGGCCAACGACAGCCTGTATGCCCTCGCTGCCGGGATCTGGAGCCGCGATTACAAACGCGCCTGGGCCCTGGGTCGACGTTTACAGGCCGGTACCGTGTGGATCAACACCTACAAACAATTCTCGATTTCCACACCCTTCGGTGGCTGGCGCGACAGCGGCCTGGGCCGCGAAAAGGGTCGTTTGGGAATCCTGCAATACATGGAACAGAAGAGCCTCTACTGGGGCATGAACGAGCAGCCACTGGCCTGGGCCGGTGTGCCACATGAGGTAGCGTTATGAGTGTTTTAGGGATTGATGAAGTCACCTACGGCGTCGAGGACCTCGATACCTGCGTGCGTTTTTTCAGCGACTGGGGCCTCAAGCAGGTCAGCGCCCAAGCGGATGAAGTGGTCTTCGAGACCCTCAACGGCTGCCGTGTGGTCCTCGCCGACCTGAACAAACCGGGCCTGCCGCCCGCCATCGAGGCCGGTTCCACCGTGCGCGAAGTGGTGTGGGGCGTGGCCAGCGCGGCTGACCTGGCGCTGTACAGCGAACGCATCGCCCGCGATCCGGGTTTTGTCGAGAGTAACGGGCGCATCGGCTGCACCGACCCCAACGGCTTGGCGATCCGCCTGCAAGTGACGCGCAAGCGCGAGATCGAGCTTGAGTGCAGCGGCCATAACACCTGGCAGACCAAGGGCCGGATCAACAAGGCCGCACCGATCTACGAACGCGCTACGCCGATTGAAGTCGGTCACGTGGTGTTTTTCGTCAAGGATGTGAACGCATGCGAGGCCTTCTACCACGAGCGTTTCGGCTTCCAGGCCTCGGACCGTTACCCGGATCGCGGCGCCTTCTTGCGCACCGCTGAGGAAGGCGGCCACCACGACCTGTTCATGCTGCAACTGCCGGCGCCACGGGCAGGCCTGAACCATGTGGCCTTCACCGTGCGCGACGTGCATGAGGTGTTTGGCGGCGGTATGCATGTGTCCCGCAGCGGCTGGCCGACCGAGATCGGTCCTGGGCGGCATCCAGTGTCTTCGGCGTTCTTCTGGTACTTCAAAAACCCGGCCGGAGCCTTGGTGGAGTACTACGCCGACGAAGACCAACTGACCGGCGAATGGCAGCCGCGCACCTTTGAACCGGGACCCACAGTATTCGCCGAATGGGCGATTGCCGGCGGCATCGACGGCAACACCCGTCGCCAGCAGCACGTCGAGGCGCCACAAGGCAAATTCCTCACTGACAAACCGAAACCCTGAACAGGAAGTTGCCTATGTCTTCCCTGAACATTGCTATCGTCGGTGCCGGTATCGGTGGCCTGACCGCCGCCATTGCCCTGCACCGCGCCGGTCACCACGTCACCGTGTTCGAGCAGTCCAAAGCCTTTTTGCGGGTCGGTGCCGACATCAACCTCACCCCCAACGCCGTACGTGCGCTGGATGGCCTGGGTATCGGCGCTGCGGTGCGTATTCCCGCCGCCCGGCCGACCCACCGCATCAGCCGGATGTGGGACAGCGGCGAAGAAACCTCGCGCTTGGAAATGTCCGATGCCGCCGAACAAAAATACGGCGCCCCGCAATTGACCATCCACCGCGCCGACCTGCTGGCGGCCCTGGCCAACGTGTTCCCGCTTGCGCAGGTGCAGTTCGCCAAGCGCACCGAACGGGTCGAGCACAGTGACGACGGCATCCGCCTGCATTTCAAGGATGGCAGCCAGCACCGCTGCGATGTGCTGATCGGCGCCGACGGTATTCATTCGGTGGTACGCAACACGCTGTTTGGCGAAGAACATCCGCGCTTTACCGGGGTGGTGGCTTACCGCGCCGTGGTACCGGCCGAGCAAGTGGCGCATGTGCCGAACATCCAGGCGTTCACCAAATGGTGGGGCCCCAACCCGCAAAGCCAGATCGTCACGTTCCCGCTGAACCAGGGCAAAGACATCTTTATCTTCGCCACCACCGCTCAGGACAGTTGGCACGAAGAGTCCTGGACCAGCGCCGGCGATGCCGACGAGTTGCGCAGCCACTATCAGGCGTTCCACCCGGACGCCCGCGCCTTGCTCGACGCTTGCAGCGAGGTGCTCAAGACCGCGCTGTATGAACGTGATCCGCTGCCGTTCTGGTCCAAGGGCGCAATCACCCTGCTGGGTGATGCCTGCCACCCGATGATGCCGTTCATGGCCCAGGGTGCTGGCCAAGCCATTGAGGACGCGGTGGTACTCGCCCGCTATCTGCAAAATCTCGACAGCCAGACCCAGGTGGCTGACGCCTTGCAGGCTTACCAGCAAGCACGCCTGGAACGTACCAGCCAGATCCAGATTGGTTCGCGCGGCAACCAATGGCTCAAGGACGGTGGCAACGCCGACTGGGTCTACGGCTACGACGCCTGGGCCGTACCAACCGACGACGCGGCCTGACCATGAACGACACATTACTGGTGACCGTGCTGCTCAAGCACGACCAATCGAAAAACCTCGAAGACATTCAGCGCCACATGAAGCAGCAGGACTGGTGGGAACGCTTTCCACCGCAAGGGATCGAGCTGGTGTCGTGGACCGTGGCCATGGGCCTGGGTCAAATCGTCACCCTGCGCTTGGCGCCGAGCCTGCTGCCTACCCTCAACGTCGAGCTCGAGCGCTCGGCCTGGGGGGTGTTCAGCACTGAGGTCTTCCCGACATACGACTTTATCCCGGTGCGCGAAACAATCCGCGAACGGGTACGCAACGGAGGTCAATGAGATGAGCACTACCGAACGATTCCTCGAGCCCCATCAGGCCCGTAAACGACCCAATACCCAGTTTGAAGAGCTGCTGGGCGATTCCATCGAGCGTGCATTCGGCAACGGCGTGACCGAGCTGCCCGCCCTGCTCGCCCACCTGAACCTGGCTGGCCCGCCTTGCCCGCTGACCAGCGGCGAGTGGACAGCAGATGCCTATCAAACCCTGATGGCCCGGCTGGGCGAATGACCCGGCAGAAGGAATAAGAAAATGACTATGCAACTGACCGTCGACCCTGTTGAACAGCATTTGGCCAATGGCCTCAAAGACCTCTGGTTCCCGGTATTGCCGTCGGACCTGCTCAAAGAAAAACCGGTGTCGGTGCGCCGCCTCGGCTACAAAATCGCCCTGTGGCGCGACAACGATGGCCGCGTGCACGCCCTCGAAGACCATTGCCCGCATCGTGGTGCGCCACTGTCCCAAGGCCCGGTGCTGGGTGATCGCTTACAGTGCCCTTATCACGGCATCGAAGTGCGCTGCGACGGTACCGTGACCAAAGTGCCGGGCAGCCCGGGTTGCAAACTCGAAGGCAGCCGCCCGACCCGCATGTTCCACACCCGCGAAGCCGCCGGCGCGATCTTTTTGTTCAACGCCGCCGACCCGCACCTGCCAACCCCTCCGGAACTGGTGCTGCCCGAGCAACTGACCTCTCCCGAATGGAGCAGCTTCGTCTGCTACACCGAGTGGAAAGGCGACTACCGCTACGTGATCGACAATGTCATGGACCCGATGCACGGCACCTACCTGCACAAGATGTCGCACTCGATGAGTGAAGGCGAAGCCACCGCCAAGTTCGTGACCCGCGATACCGACAACGGGTTCTTCTTCGAGAAGGAAGGCCAGCGCGGGGTTAACTTCGACTGGACCGAGTTCATGGACAATGGTTGCCATTGGCTGCGCCTGGAAATCCCCTACCCGAAAACCGGCGGCCCGGGCGGTAACTTCACCATTATCGGCAGCTACACGCCGAGCAGCCGCGCGTTGTCAGCGGTATTCCATTGGCGCTGCCGACCGCTGACCGGCTGGCAGCGTGATACCTGGCGCTTCCTCTACAAAAACCGCCTGGAAGCGCGGCATTGGGCAGTGCTGGAGCAAGACCGGGTGCTGCTGGAATTCATGGAGCCGGACGCCAACCAGCGTGAAAATCTCTACCAGCACGATTTGGGTGTGGTGCGGCTTCGACGCTACCTGAAGAACGCCGCCAAGGCCCAGCTTGAACTGATCGAGGCGAAGCAACTGCCATGAACCCCATTGTGCAGCTGGTGCATAGCCCTGCAGTGCCGCAGCCCCCTGGGACCAGCTGGTCCAATGCCGTGTTGATCGGCCGTGACGTGGTGATGTCGGGCATGACCGCGCACCCCGCCGCGCGCGACGCAGCACTGGACTGCTACGCCCAGACCCTGGTGGTACTGGGCAAGATCCAGGCATTGGTGGAGGCCGCCGGCGGCCATGTCGGCAATATCTACCGGCTGACGGTGTACCTCACCGACATTGCCGACAAGGAGGACGTGGGCCGCGCCCGGCGTGATTTTTTCGCCGGGCAGGCGCTGTTTCCGACCTCCACCCTGGTGGCCGTCAGCGCACTGGTGTTTCCCGAACTACGGGTCGAGATTGAGGCCAGCGCCCGGCTCGATGTCGACCTGCGTACTGTCATAGAGGTGAACGATGTCTAAACCCTCCCTCCTCAATGCCCGCGTGCACACCCTGCGCTATGAAGCCGAAGGCATCATCAGCGTCGAACTGCGACCGTTGGGCGATACCGTGTTTCCACCGTTCGAGGCCGGCTCGCACATCGACCTGCACCTGGCCAACGGCCTGGTGCGCAGTTACTCGCTGCTCAACTCTCCCAGCGACCAGGGGCGTTATACCGTCGGCATTCTGCGCGACCGCAATAGCCGCGGTGGCTCGGAGTACGTCCACAGCCAACTGCGAGTCGGCATGCCACTGTCCATCTCGGCGCCTCGTAACAACTTTGCCCTGGACCTGAGTGCGAGCCACAGCGTGCTGGTGGCCGGCGGCATTGGCATCACACCGATCTACTGCATGTTCCGCCAGTTGCTGGCGCAGGGAAAATCCGCCGAGCTGATCTACTGCGCCCGCTCACGCCAGGAAGCGGCGCTGGTGGAGACATTAAGCGGGCTCAATGCCCGGGTGGTTTACCACTTCAACGATGAGAAAGGCGTGCCGCCGGACCTTGCCGCCTACCTCGCCGGCCAGCCGGCGGATACACACTTCTACTGCTGCGGCCCGACGCCGATGCTGGATGCCTTCGAAGGCACGTGTGAGCGCCTGGGTTATCCCCATGCCCATATCGAACGCTTTGCGGCCGCCGAGCTGCCGCCCAGCGAAGATGCCCGAAACAGCTACAGCGTGGAGCTGAAAAAAACCGGCAAAACCCTGTCGATAGAACCCGGCTTGAGCCTGCTGGATGTGTTGCTGGAAGCCGGTTGCGACATCGAACACAGCTGCCGCGAGGGCGTTTGCGGCTCCTGTGAAACCCGGGTGCTGGAAGGTGAGATCGACCACCGTGACGGCGTGCTGACCAAGGCTGAGCGGGCAGCGAATAAATCGATGATGGTGTGCGTCTCCGGCTGCAAGAGCCAGCGCTTGGTACTCGACCTCTGATCCACAGCCTCCTACTTACAGGAGCGAGTTTGCTCGCTCCTGTACAGCCCTGTTTTATTCCCACCACATGAACTTTCGACTGAATAAGTAGGCAACTTATTATTCATCGGTAAAACACAGCCATGCCCGTTCCGCTGGCAGCGTGCAATAAAGACGCACCGCTCACGAGCAACATTGTTACTGGCTTCCCCGGTTGTTTCATGGGTTACACAAACCGCTTTGTTTCCCATATAAACAATTGTTTTTGTGTGTGTTTTTTTAAACTCCCAACAAACACAGCCTCTGGCACAGTTCCTGCTCTACTCCTGCGTACCCACTGAGCAAACGGCGTTTCGCCGATAAAACAATAATAACCAACACTTAAACCCGGAAAGATCTGCTCCCTCCTTAGTTGCCTGCTCAGGCAAGCGGACGAGTGTTGCCGATCACCCGGTATAACCGAGTATTAGCACGTGAGGCCAACATGATGCGTCATATCGTATGTGCAGGATTGATGTTTGCCAGTTTCACCAGTTTTGCCGTCGAACCGATCCCCTCCGAACCGGTGCGGACCAATGCCGCCAACAAACCTTTCCCCCACATTGCCTGGAGCAGTGATGACGGCAGCAGCAGCCTGGACATCGGCGGGGCGTTGCGTACCAACTATCGCGACGAACACTGGGACACCACCGAGAACAATGGCCGATTCCTTTTCGATACCTTCCGCCTGGATGTGCAGGCCACATACAAGAGCCTCTACAGCGATGTCGGCTACTGGTTCCAGGATGACGGCAAGCGCTCCATCGACCGGGGGTTTGTCGGCTATCGGCTCAATGCCAATTCAAACCTGCAACTGGGGGCACCGTTCAAGCCATTTGGCCTGGAGCCGTATCCTCAATTCGGCTGGAGTTACCACCTGCCGTTTTTCATGGGCTATGGGGTCAGCGCAGGCACGGGCCTCAAATACAGCTACAAGGATCAGAACTGGGACGTGCAACTCGGCTTCTTCCCACGCATGCTCCCCAGCGACCTTCGCTATTCGCCTGAAGTCGGGCGTTACGCTGACCTGAAGGACAATGCGATTGCCTTCACCCAATCGAGGCAGGACAACGAAAAGCGAAACCAACTCAACGCCCGCGTGGCGCGAACCTTCAACAGCGATGGCTGGCAGACCGAGATTGGCGCGTCGCTGGCCACAGCCCAGCTGTACAACGCCACCACCAAAGACAACGGTGACTACTGGGCCGCGGGCGTACATGCCGTCATCAGCAAAGGCCTGTGGACCGTGACCACGCAGGCCATCCGCTATGAATACGACCCCGAAAACCCGGCCGGCGTCAGCAAGGATTCAGTACTGATGGGCGGCAATGGCCTGACCCCTGCGTACCTGATCGCCTCCAAGGCCAGCCTCGCCTCGCTCAACGTCGGTTACGACATCTACACACCGACGCTGGGGCAATTGAAGAAGGTCAAGCTGTACAGCGATTACAGTCGGATGATGAAAGACAAGAGCGGCTGGGATGACTCGCAGATGTACACAGTGGGCGCGCAGTTCCTGGCGATGCCGATCATGGCGTGGGTCGACCTGACCTGGGCGAGGAACGCCAACCCCTATGGTGGGGCGGAGAACGGCAGCGGCTTTACCAACACCAGTTCGGTAGGCAGCAACGAGTGGTATTACCGCACCAACATCAACATTGGGTATTACTTCTAAGCCTGATGCACCACGATCGCCGGCAAACTGCCGGCGATGTTCGTGAGCGCCGACCTGGGGCTCTGGATCAGCGCAAACCCACCGTCTCGCGAATCGATTCATCCTCTCGGCCCACCTACCGCTCCTCGCCCCGTTGCGTTGTTTGCAGACGGCTGGCGCGCACCTAGGTATAGTGCCGCCCCTCTTCGCGTCTGCGGCCGTCGGTAACGAGGCCCGGATACAACGCGAAAGCGCATGAATAACAACACCCGCAAAAGGATCGGGGTCGAACCGTCGCGCACTGCCTGGTGCTATGCGAGGGATCGAACCGTCCTGCGTTTGCCATTAAAAAAATCAGCGAGGAACACTCCATGCTCGAAGTCATCAACGACTTCCTCTCAGGGAAAGTACTGATCGTGCTCATTGTCGGGCTCGGCGGTTATTTCACGATCCGCTCGCGTTTCGTTCAATTGCGTCACTTTTTCCACATGTTTTCGGTGTTTCGCGACAGCCTGAAAAACAGCTCCGACCAACTCAGCTCGTTCCAGGCGCTGATGCTCAGCCTGGCCGGCCGTGTCGGTGCCGGTAACATCGCCGGTGTCGGCATTGCCGTGACCCTGGGTGGCCCAGGCGCCGTGTTCTGGATGTGGGTCACCGCGTTGGTGGGCATGTCGTCGAGCTTTATCGAGTGCTCCCTCGGCCAGCTGTACAAGCGCACCGATGCGGAAGGCACCTTCCGTGGCGGCCCGGCCTACTACATCCAGCACGGCTTGCAGAAGCGCTGGCTGGGTATGGTCATGGCGTTCCTGCTGCTGGTGACCTTCGGCTTTGCCTTCAACGGCCTGCAAGCCCACGCCGTGACCCACTCGCTGAACAACGCCTTCGGCCTCGACACCACCTACACGGGTCTGGCCCTGGCAGTACTGCTGGGCCTGGTGTTTATCGGCGGGATCAAGCGTATCGCCTCGATCGCCGACCTGCTGGTACCGGTCAAGACCCTAGTCTACATCGCCGTGACTCTCTACGTGATCGTGCTGCAATTCGACCACGTGCCGGCCATGCTCGCGACCATCGTCAAGAGCGCCTTCGGTCTCGACCAAGCCTTCGGTGGCCTGGTAGGCAGCGCAATCATCATGGGTGTGAAACGCGGCGTGTTCGCCAACGAAGCCGGTTTGGGCAGTGCGCCTAACGTGGCGGCGGTGGCATCGGTAGAACACCCGGTTGCCCAAGGCGTGGTGCAGGCGTTCAGCGTGTTCCTCGACACCTTCGTGATCTGCACCTGTACCGCGTTGTTGATCCTGCTGTCGGGCTTCTACACCCCAGGCTTCGAAGGCGACGGCATTGCCCTGACCCAGAACTCCCTGGCGGCGGTCGTTGGCGACTGGGGCCGGATGTTCATCTCGGTGGCCCTGGCGTTGTTCGTGTTCACCTCGATCATGTACAACTACTACCTCGGCGAGAGCAACCTGCGCTTCCTGGTCGGTAATAACCGCAAGGTGCTGATCGGCTACCGCGCGCTGGTACTGCTGCTGATTTTCTGGGGTTCCATCGAGAACCTGAGCACCGTGTTCGCCTTCGCTGACATCACCATGACCCTGCTGGCGTTCGTCAACCTGTTCGCCCTGGCGTTCCTGTTCAAGATCGCCATGCGCATCCTGAACGACTACGACAACCAGCGCGCGGCGGGCATCAAGACCCCGGTGTTCGATTCCAGCCAGTTCCCTGACCTGGACCTGGACCGCAAGGCCTGGCCGGCTAACCCGGTGAAGCCGGATGCTGCTGCACAAGCCTCTGCTGAATCGATCGCTCAAGCGCAACGCTAAGCGTAGGTAGATGACACGCCGCCCGGCCTTGGGCATGCTCTGGGCCCGGCGGCGTTTTTCGTTCAGGAGAATCTCAATGTCACCCTCTAACAACGTCATGGTGCTCTACACCGGTGGCACCATTGGCATGCAGGCCAGTGCCAACGGCCTGGCACCCGCATCTGGTTTCGAAGCCCGTATGCGCGAGCAGCTTGCGAACCAACAAGTACCTGCCTGGCGCTTCCAGGAAATGGCCCCGCTGATCGACAGCGCCAACATGACCCCCGCCTACTGGCAGCGCCTGCACACAGCCGTGATCGACGCCGTAGACCAAGGTTGCGATAGCGTGCTGATCCTGCACGGTACCGACACCCTGGCCTACAGCGCGGCAGCCATGAGCTTCCTATTGCTGGGTTTGCCGGCGCCGGTGGTGTTTACCGGTTCGATGTTGCCGGCCGGCGTGCCGGACAGCGATGCCTGGGAAAATGTCAGCGGTGCATTGGTGGCGCTCGGCGAAGGCCTGGAAGCCGGTGTGCAGTTGTACTTCCACGGCGCGCTGATGGCGCCAACCCGTTGCGCAAAAATTCGCAGCTTCGGCCGCAATCCCTTTGCCGCACTGCAGCGCAACGGCGGTGTAGCCCAGGCCGAAGCGGTCCCCGCAGCCCTGCATTTCCGTCAGCCCAAGGCCCTGGCCAATGTCGGCGTATTGCCGTTGGTACCCGGGATTGCTGCCGGGCAACTGGATGCATTGGTCGATAGCGGTATTCAAGCGCTCATCCTCGAATGCTTCGGCAGCGGCACTGGGCCGAGCGACAACCCTGCATTCCTGGCCAGCCTGCAACGCGCGCAGGAAAAAGGGATTGTCGTCGTGGCAATCACCCAATGCCATGAAGGCGGTGTGGAGTTGGATGTCTACGAAGCCGGCAGCCGTTTGCGCGGCGTGGGCGTGTTGTCCGGCGGTGGCATGACCCGCGAAGCGGCGTTCGGCAAGCTCAACGCGCTGATCGGCGCCGGGCTCGACACCCAGGAAATCCGCCGCCTGGTGGAATTGGACCTGTGCGGCGAACTGCGCTGAGCGGCATGTAACTTGCTCCTCTTCCAGCCATCCCTTGGCTGGAAGATCCCATGCTGCACTCCCACCTCACCACTCTCAACGCGGTCTCCCTGGTGCTCAGCGCCTTCAAGGCTGAAGGCTTGGCGGCTGAAGACTTGCTGGAGGGCAGCGGCATTTGTGCCGCGGACTTGAGCCGTGCCGACACGTGCATCACCACCAATCAAGAAATGCGCGTGTGTGCCAACGCCGTGGCACGCCGGCGGGATATTGGCCTTGAATTGGGCCAGCGGATGCATGTGTCGTCCTACGGCATGCTCGGTTATGCCCTGCTCACCTGTGCCACCTTAGGTGACGCTTTACGCTTGGCCCTGCATTATCCGGCGCTGTTGGGAACACTTTTCGAACTCAGCCTGGAAGCAGACGGCGAGCGTATCTGGCTTACCGCCGCTGATTACCGGGAAAATTGCGCGCTGGAAATGTTCAACGTCGAATTCTGCCTGGTCTCGATGAAGATCATCTGCGACGACCTGCTGGGCCAACCGCTGCCGCTACTCGGCGCGCGCTTTGAACACAGCGCGCCGGACTATCACGCGCGCTACAACGAGTGCTTCGCCTGCTCGCTGCGCTTCGAAGCCAGCACCAACGCCTTCGCGTTTGATAAGCGCTGGCTGGATCAGCCGTTACCTTTGGCCGACGCGGTTACCCACCAAGCGGTGGCAGAGCGCTGCCGCAAGCAGAACCTGGAGTTCACCGGACGCCAGGCCTGGCTGGGCCGCATCCGCCAGTTGCTCGCCGCCCAACTCCATGCAGCCCCCGGCATTGATGGCCTGGCCGAGCAGATGAACTGTTCTGCGCGCACGCTGCGTCGCCACCTGCATGACCTGGGTTGCAGCTATCAGGAATTGCTCGACGAGCTACGCTTCGAGCGCGCCAAGCAGTTGCTGGGGCAGGATGAGCTGCCGATCTACAGGATTGCCGAGCACTTGGGCTTCAGTGAAACCGCGAGTTTTCGTCACGCGTTCGTGCGCTGGAGTGGCGTGGCGCCGAGCCAGTTTCGCCCCTGACGTCTCGCGTTGGTGCGCGGCCGCTCCCTATCGGGGCGAATTACGGACAAACAATTTGGCCGTATTTATCCCCTTTTGGCCGCTCTTGCCGTTCTCTTAACACCTGCCTGCCGCAAGACTGCATCCACCGATACAGCCTGCGGAGAACAATAAATGCTGACGATCTACTCGGACGATCACCACTTGCACCACGGCCGTTGCGAATTGATGGACGGGCAACTGATGCCCTGCTTCGAAATGCCCTCCCGCGCCGACCATGTACTGCAACGGGTCAAGGATCGCGAGTTGGGCCCGGTGCAGGTGCCGCAGGACTTTGGCCTGGCGCCGCTGCAACGCATCCACAGCCGCGACTACCTCGATTTCTTCAAAGGTGCCTGGGCCCGCTGGGCCGAATTCGGCACCGACGGTGATCTGTTGCCCTACACCTGGCCCGCCCGCACCCTGCGCCGCGTATTGCCCACCAGCCTGCATGGCCAGCTGGGTTATTACAGCTTTGACGGTGGCGCGCCGATCACCGCCGGCACTTGGCAAGCGGCCTACAGCGCGGCGCAAGTGGCGTTGACTGCACAACAGGCGATCCAGCAAGGCGCCCACAGTGCATTCGCCTTATGTCGACCACCGGGGCATCACGCCGCCAGCGACTTGATGGGCGGTTATTGCTACCTCAACAATGCCGCGATTGCCGCCCAGGCCTTCCTCGACCAGGGCCACAAAAGGGTCGCGATCCTCGACGTGGATTACCACCACGGCAACGGCACACAGTCGATTTTCTATGCGCGCAACGACGTGCTGTTCACCTCGATTCATGGCCACCCGGAAGCGGAATTTCCGTTCTTTCTGGGCTACGCCGATGAGTTGGGCGAAGGCGCCGGAGAAGGCTTCAACTTCAACTACCCACTGCCGGCTGGTTCCGGCTGGGACCAATGGAGTGCAGCCCTCGAAGAAGCCTGTCGGGAGATCGAACGCTACGGCGCCGACATCATTGTGGTGTCCCTGGGCGTAGACACCTTCAAGGACGACCCCATCTCGCAATTCAAGCTCGACAGCCCGGATTACCTGGCCATGGGCCGACGCATCGCACGCCTGGGCAAGCCCACTCTGTTCGTGATGGAAGGCGGCTATGCGGTGGAAGAAATCGGCATCAACGCCGTCAACGTTCTCGAAGGTTTCGAACAAGAAGGAGCTACCCGATGAAGATGCTCACCTCCCTCGCCTTGTGCGCTGCTGTATTGAGCGGCGCGGTGCAGGCTGAAGAAAAAACCCTGAAGGTCTACAACTGGTTCGACTACATCACCCCCAAGGCGCTTGAAGACTTCAAGGCGCAGAACCCCAAGATCAAGCTGGTCTACGACATCTTCGACACCAACGAGGCCCTCGAAGCCAAGCTGCTCACCGGTAACTCCGGGTATGACGTGGTGGTGCCGTCCAACGTGTTCCTGGCCAAGCAGATCGAAGCCGGTGTGTTCCAGCCCCTGGACCGCAGTCAAATACCCAACTGGAACCACCTCGACCCCAAGCTGATGAAGCTGATCGAAGCCAACGACCCCGGTAACAAATTCGCCGTGCCTTACATGTACGGCACCATCCTGATTGGCTTCAACCCGGACAAGGTCAAGGCCGTCCTGGGACCCAACGCACCGGTGGACAGCTGGGACCTGATCTTCAAGGAAGAGAACATCAGCAAGCTCAAGCAATGCGGCGTGGCCCTCCTCGACTCTCCTTCGGAAATCCTGCCGTTGGCCTTGCAGCACCTGGGCCTGGACCCCAACAGCAGCAACCCCAAGGATTACGTCAAGGCTGAGGCGCTGTTGATGAAGATCCGGCCGTACATCACCTACTTCCATTCCTCCAAGTACATGGCAGATATCGCCAACGGCGACATCTGCGTGGCCGTCGGTTATTCGGGCAGCTTTTCCCAGGCCGCCAATCGCGCCAAGGAAGCCAAGAACGGTGTGACGGTGGACATGCGCCTGCCTAAAGAAGGCGCACCGATCTGGTTCGACATGCTCGCCATTCCCAAAGGCGCGCAGAACCCACAAGACGCCTACACCTTTATCAACTACCTGCTGCAGCCTCAGGTGATTGCGCCGATCAGCGATTTTGTCGGCTACCCCAACCCGAACAAAGACGCGACAGAACTGGTCGACCCGGCGATTCGCAACAACCCCAACCTGTACCCGACCGAGGCGGCGATGGCCACGTTGTACACCTTGAAACCCCTGGGACGTGATGCGGAACGTGCCAGGACGCGTGCCTGGACCAAGATCAAGTCGGGTACCTGATTCGGTCTATTTATTTATCGTCCCTGCCGTTGTGCGGGAGTGAGAAAACTCGCTCCCGCACGCGTTACACCACTTCCTGGAAAATCCGGCGTCCGACGGGCGTACCGATCGGACCACGGTAGACCCGGGTGCTGCGCCCGGCGTCCTTTTCAGCCTGCTCGAAAACGCGGCCCATTCGGCGCTGGGCGGCAAGCTTCAAGTGCGCTTTGGAAGGCTGGTCTTCAGCGGTTTGCAGAGTGGGGTAATGAAAGTGGGCGTACCACAGGGGGCGATTGCCCTCTATCAAGTCCAACACCTCAAACTCCTGCAGGTAGTCGACGGCACCGTCGATGCTTTCCAGCACACGCCCATTGAGCCGACGAATGCGGATCGCATGCTCTCCAAGCAGATACTCAACGTCGCCCACAGTGGGGGTCTGGCTGCTCCGAACCAAGTCGATCCGCCTGCGGCGACCCTCACTGCGTAATTGCTCAGCTCGCGCCTGCAAGTGCGTGATCAATGCAGCACTGGCCGGGGTGTTGCGGCGTTGGGTGAAGTGTAAAAGGTGAATTGCCGCATCGTTCAGCGCCCGAGCATGACGTTCAAATTGCTCTTCAACCTCAACAGGCGGCGTGGTGGGTTGAGCAGGCTGCTCGCTCGCGCTGTTCACACGGGCCAACAGGGCCTGTGCCGCGCCGAATGATTTGTGCCCTCGCACACTTAAACCCTCTACATCGCGCTTGAACCGGGGCGCCCGCTGAATCTCCCAGACATCTTCAGGGTTTGCGGCAATGTATGGGCCAACGTTAACGGGACGCTCAGGGTTGTCGACTAAACGGTGTACCGGTTGGTTGATACTGATGACCGTGTTTATGTGATTGTTCGACAACACGTTAAAGTGGTTTTCGTCCTTGTTTAAAATCAGCACCCTATTGAGGATATGCAAACCCCGATGGGCACCTTCGCGGATCAGAGTGCCCACCCGCAAAGGGCGCTTTAGTGCCCCCAATCGATGTTGCTGCACGACCGACAATGCCTTGCCTGCGCCGGCCCATTCGGCGTCCAACCGCTTGAACCGCAAGTGTTCCGTCGCAGGCTCCAGCACTGGCGGCGTGTCGGGAGATACCAATAGCAAGGCCACCGTGCGCCGTTGGCCTATGTCTGTGCGCCAATCGGGCTCCAGGTCCGGAGCAATCTGCGCGTTGAAATGACTATCGGCCAGCGCCTGCCGATCCCGGAACAGTTCGGCAAAGGGCTCGACCAGCACGGGACCCGACGCAGGTGGCGTCACCACCTGCTGGAAAACCTGCGCCGACCACGGTCTAAAAGCCAACCAAGGGCCCGCCTCGTCGTTCTGCGCCCCGATCAGGTAACCCGACTCATCCATCAAACGCCTGAACCCCATCGGCTCGCCCTGCACATGGCGGTGGGTGGCGTAGGTCTTCACCGCCGCGCGAAGACGGTAGTACCCGTCGAGCGTTACACCCGCCAAGCCCTGAAGACTGTACTCCAACGCCACCCGGCGTAGTTGCAGGGCCAGATCCCGGGCAAAGCAGGCTTGATGCGCGATATCGTCTTCCGGCTGGTCGTCGAGCAGGCTCTTGGCACAATATTTCCGGTGCCCCCCGGCCATCGCCACCAGCAGTTTGCTGTAGGCCAGTCGACCCGCAGGAGAGCCTTCCTTCAGCCACAGCGGCAGCTGTTGTCGCAATGTTTCCTGTTCCGGGCCCTGTTGGAAAAAATCGTTGCATCGGGTAGCCCAGGCCAATTGCCGATCCAAATCCTCAAGACGCAGAGCATCACTGAAGTCAATCGCGTCGATACGCTGCAACACAGCCTCCAACGCACACAATGCCCAGCCCTCGAAAACGTCATGCTCCAGGCGCTCAGCGTTTTCCAACACTTGGGCCTGCGTTGTGGAATCAACAGTCTCAAGGCCATGGCCCACGGTGTAGACCAAGGCTTTTTCGGCACCCACGATTGCCAGCGCGAGGACGTTGTGTCGCCGTATGCCGTAAGCCTCAAGCGCAGGTGTGCGCTCACCACTGTCGGGATAGGTCAGCAGCGTCTGGAGCATGCTTCGGGTGATGGGGTCGACCTGCTTTTGCAGGACTTTGCGCAGCCGTTGCGCAAGCATCTGCGATAACTGCCGCCAGCGGTTGCCCGACTCAGTATCAGGGCCGCAGAAAAAATCGATCAACTGCTCGGCGTAGTACTCCAGCACAGACTCCGTGTCTTCATTGAGCTGAGCTTGAGTGATACCCAACGCGCCGAGAGTCGGGCGCAAGGCGAACAATTGGCTGATCCGCAGTTGCAGCGAATCGGGAAAAAATGATGAGGGAAGCGGGTCTGGCATGATCGTCTACCTGGGCAATACACATGAATCCCTCACGGTATTGATCCCTTCATCTGGCGAGACGGTAGTTAATTACTCAACGTTGCCACGCCATGCGCAAGCGCTCTAGCGCCTGCGCAATCTGTACCTCAGGCACAGCGGCAAAGCCCATGACCAGGCCCGCGCGCTGATCGACTGGCGTGCTGGATTGCGCCAACCAGTAACTGCTCAAGCCGTTGACCTCGACCCCGGCTTCAGCAGCCTGGGCAAGCAACTCCTGCTCCCGGGCCAAGCTATCGACGCGCACCGTCATATGCAGCCCCGCGGCGACGCTGGGCAGTTCGCCCACACCGGGCAACCCGTTGGGCCAGCCCGCCAGCAACGCATTACGCCGGCTCAACGCTGCACGCCGCATACGGCGGATATGTCGCTGGAAATGCCCGGCCGCCATGAACTCCGCCATCACCGCTTGGGTGCTGACTTCGGAGTGGCGCATGTCGACGGCACGGCGCCGAGAGAAAGCGTCCACCAACCCCGGCGGCAGCACCAGATAGCCCAGGCGCAAGGCCGGAAACGCTACCTTGCCAAAGGTGCCCACATACAACACCCGCCCGTTGCGGTCCAGCGCAGCCAACGGCGACAGCGGCGCGCCGCTGTAACGATACTCGCCGTCGTAGTCATCCTCGATAATCCAGCCGCCAGTACGCTCGGCCCAGGCCAGCAGTTCCAGGCGCCGCGCCAGGCTCATCACCACACCCAGCGGGTATTGATGGGAAGGCGTGACATACGCCACGCGGCAATCGCCAAGGGTGTTCAGGACCTGACAGTCGATGCCATCAGCGTCCACCGGCACGCCATGCAAACGCCCCCCTGCCAAAGCAAACGCGTGACCCGCTGCGCGATAGCCGGGATTCTCCACCGCCACGCCGTCGCCCGGCTCCACCAGCAACTGTGCACAAAGGCTGATCGCCTGTTGCGCACCACTGGTGATCACAATTTGCTCAGCGGTGCACTGCATGCCCCGCGAGCTGCGCAGGTATGCGGCGATCAAACCGCGCAGGCGACCGTCGCCTGCCGGGTCGCCGTAGCAGAGTTGCTCCAGGTCCGGTTTACGCCAGAAAGCCCCATTCAGCTTGGCCCATATCTCAAAAGGGAATAGATCAAAGGCCGGCACGCCCACGCGAAATGCCCGCGGCGGCCCTGACGGTGGTTGAGGCAGATGGTTGTTTTCTACTCGCCCCAGCGCCGCCCTGTGGATAACTTCACTGGATGAATTGACCGGTAAATCCAGCCAATTTGTGGATAAGGCTGGGGATAAGCCTGTTGGTAACCCTGTGGATACTTTTGTGGATAGTTTTTTTGGCCTGGCCAATTGAGCCACGTAAGTACCGTCACCCACCCGGCTTTCGATAAACCCCTCCGCGTACAACTGATCGTAGGCACGCACCACGCTATTGCGGGAGATCGACAACGCCGCCGCCAGGTCACGGGTGGCGGGCAATCGCGTGCCGCTGACCAGCCGCCCATCCAGCACCCGTTGGCGGAGGGCTTCGTAAAGCTGTCGCGTCAGACCCTGGCGGCGGTCCAGTTCAATACCGGCGGGGTTGAACGACAGCGGCGGTGAGATGGGCGACATATTGGACCTATGAAATTGGCGCTAGATGGCTCTTACAACGAACCATTAGCCTGCCTAGGATGCAGGCATTCGCCAAGGAAAATTTCCATGTACACACCACGCGCCTTTGCCCTCGACGATTTGCCTGAACTGCACCAATTGATCCAGCACACCCGCCTGGCGCAGTTGGTGACCTTTGGTGAGCAAGGCCTGCAAGCCAGCCACTTGCCGCTGCTGCTCAACCCCGATGAAGGTCCAAACGGCACGCTTTACGGGCACCTGGCCAAGGCCAATCCCCAGTGGCAGGACCTGCGCAATGGCAGCGAAGCCCTGGTGCTCTTTGCCGGTGCCGAGGCCTACATCAGCCCTTCGTTTTACCCGGCCAAGGCCGAGCACGGCAAAGTGGTGCCGACCTGGAATTACATTGCCGTGCATGCCTACGGCAAGGCCGAGGTGTTTACCGATGCCGAACGCCTGCTGAGCGTGGTCAGCGCCCTGACTGAGCGCCATGAAGCTGGCCGCGTTCAGCCCTGGAAAGTCAGCGACGCCCCCGCCGACTACATTGACGGCATGCTCAAGGCCATCGTCGGCTTTGCCCTGCCGATCGAGCGCCTGATCGGCAAACGCAAACTCAGCCAGAACCGCAGCGCCGCCGATATCGCCGGCGTGCGCGAAGGCTTGGCCGCCAGCACAGACGTGCGCGACCAGACCCTCGCGCGCTTTATTCCCCAAGGAGTTTCAGAATGAGTCAGATCGACATCCGCCAGGTCACCGCCGCCGACCATGCTGCCTGGCTGCCGCTGTGGCAGGCGTACTTGAAGTTCTACAACACCGAACTGCCGGACGCCGTCAGCCAAAGCACCTGGCAACGCCTGATCGACGCCCATGAGCCAACCCATTCGGCGCTGGCCTGGCAGGACGGTAAAGCGGTGGGCATGGTCAACTTCATCTACCACCGTTCCAACTGGAGCATCGAAAACGCCTGCTACCTGCAAGACCTGCTGGTAGACCCGGCCCAGCGCGGCACTGGCGTCGGCCGCAAGCTGATCGAATTCGTCTACGCCACCGCCAAGGCCGATGGTTGCGCCAAGGTCCACTGGCTGACCCACGAAACCAACGCCACCGCGATCCAGCTCTACGAGCGCATCGCCGAACGCCCTGGCTTCATCCAATTTCGCAAAGGCCTTTAAGGAGCGCAGCATGTCCACTTCCCTCGCCGACTGGAAAGGCGTTCCGGCGCCCACCGTGCAACTGCTCGAAGGACGCTTTATCCGCCTGGAAAAACTCGACCCGGCGCGCCATGGCGACGACTTGTTCCAAGCCCTCCAGGGCCCTGGCGCTGACCCGAAACTGTGGGACTACCTGCCTTACGGTCCATTTCCCGAGCGCAGCGCGTTCAATGACTGGCTGAACAACCACGCTCAGCACAGCGATCCGTACTTTTTCAGCGTCATCGACCGTAACACCGGCCAGGTGCAAGGCATCCTCAGCCTGATGTCCATCGTCCCGGCCCAGGGCCGTATCGAAATTGGCCATGTCACCTTCGGCGCGCCGATGCAGCGCTCGCCGAAAAGCACCGAGGCGGTGTACCTGCTGGCCAAGCACGCGTTCGAGCAGGGCTACCGTCGATTGGAATGGAAGTGCAACAACGGTAACGCCCGCTCCAAATACGCGGCAGAGCGCTTGGGCTTCAGTTTTGAAGGCGTGTTCCGCCAGCATATGGTGGTGAAGGGTCAGAACCGGGATACCGCGTGGTATTCGATTTTGGATTCGGAATGGCCCACGGTTGGGGCAGGATTTGAGGCGTGGTTGTCAGAGGGCAATCAGGCAGGTTCGGGTCAGTTGCGAAGCCTGGCGGAGTGCCGCCGCCAGGCTCTTTAGGCGTTAACCCAGCTTTTGGGCCAACACCGCAATGTGCTCCGGCCCAATCCCGCAGCAACCGCCCAAATGGCTGGCGCCGCGCGCTTGCCAATCCACGGCCCAATGCAGATAGCCGGGCGGGTCGAGGTCGTCGCGCAAGGGGTCCAGGCCATCGTTGGCCGTGGCTTCCTTGGGTTGCGGCGGGAAGGCGTTGGCGTAGGCGCCAATCTGAATCGTCACCCCCAGGCGCTCGAAGGTTTGGCGCGCTGCGTCGATGGCCGCGCCAATCACCTCGGGCTGGCTGCAATTGAACAGCAACACTTGCGCCCCCAGTTGCGCCGCCGCTTCGGCCGCGTCCGCCACCGGCTCGCCGGAGCGCAGACGGGGAACATCGTCGGTGTCTTCATCCTTCAAGGTAAACGACAGCCAGAACGGCTTGCCGTCCTTTGGCAGCCCGGCGTGAATGGCGCGCGCTTCAGCAATCGAACTCTGGGTTTCCGCCAGCCACAGGTCTACATGAGGCGCCAGGCCTTGCACCAGTGGGGTCAGCAACTCAGTCACCCGACCAGCCTCAAACAGGTCCGGACGATAAGAACCGAACAACGGTGGCAGTGAACCGGCCACACGCACCGCCTTGCCTGAAGCCTGCACCGCCCGACGCGCCAACTCACCGGCCAACGCCGCCAGGGCCTTGCCCTCGGCGGCAAACCGCGCCTCGCCAATATGGAACGGCACTACGGCATAGCTGTTGCTGGTGATGACGTTGGCACCGCTCTCAATGTAGGCGGCATGCACCGCTTCCACAGCCTGAGGGGCTTCGCTCAATGCCAACGCTGACCACTCGGGCTGGCGGAATGGCGCGCCACGGCGCTGCAGTTCACGGCCCATGCCACCATCGAGAATTACTGTAGTTACTGCGCCCATATGCTATTTACTCATAAGCTTATGAAAATAACTCACTACCAGAGTAGTTCTTATAACTATTTAATACGTACCGTCCGGTTAATAACAACCTCTTTTTTCAGGTATGCACTGTGAAACTTAAACCGCTGCTGGCCTTGGGCCTGACGATATTGGCCGCCTCAACTCAAGCCTTCGGTGGTGCCACACTGGACCGCATCGAGAAAAAGAAAGAACTGGTGGGGGTGCTGATGGAAAGCTACCCGCCGTTCTCGTTCCTCAATGAACAAAACCAGCTCGATGGCTTCGACGTCGATGTCGCCAAAGCCGTAGCGCAAAAACTCGGCGTCAAGCTGCGCCTGGAAACCCCCTCCTGGGACGTGATCGCCGCCGGCCGTTGGAGCGGGCGCTACGACATTTGCATCTGCTCTATGACCCCGAGCAAGGCCCGCGCCGAAGTGTTCGATTTCCCGGTGGAGTACTACGCATCGCCAGCGGTCATCGTGGTCAACGCCAAGGATGATCGCATCCACGCCGCCAAGGATTTGAGCGATAAAAAAGTCGGGCTCACCAGCGCGTCCAGCTATGAAAGCTACCTGAACAAGAACCTGGTGATCGAAGGCGCCGAGGACACAAAGCTGCAGTATCCATTCGAGAACGTGCAGATCGCCCCGTATGACACCGACAACGTGGCCTTCCAGGATCTTGGTCTGGGGGCCGGCGTACGCCTGGACGCGATCCTCACCAACCTGGTCACCGCCCAGCCGCGCCTGACCCAGGACAAGCGTTTCAAACTCGCCGGCGAGCCGCTGTATTCCGAGCCCAACTCGGTCGCCATCGAAAAAGGCGACCCGCAGTGGGACAGCAAGGTGCGTGAAGTCTTTGCACAGCTGAAACAGGACGGCACCTTGAGCAAGCTGTCGCAAAAATGGATCGGCGCCGACATCAGCCAATGACCGCGTTCCCCACACCTCCCAAACCACCGGTGAGCGAGTCGCGGTTGCTGCGCCTCTTTGGCTTTCGTACGCGGCTCTACCTCACATGGGCTGCACTGTTTTGCCTGTTCGCCAGTTTCTTCCTGAGCTTTGACCTGAAGTTCTCGATCATTCTCGACAAGCTGCCCAATCTGGTGGGCCTGCACCTGGCGCCCAATGGCTTTGTGCAAGGTGCAACGCTGACGGTGTTCCTGTGCGTGTGCTCGATTGTGGTTTCGTCGGTGCTGGGGTTTATCACCGCGCTGGGGCGTTTGTCGAAAAGCGCAGTGGCCTTCGGCATTGCCAGCTTTTATGCCTCGTTCTTTCGCGGCACGCCGCTGCTGATCCAGATTCTGCTGATCTACCTGGGCCTGCCCCAACTGGGTCTCGTGCCGGGGGCCATCGTCGCCGGGATCATTGCGCTGTCACTGAACTACGGCGCCTACCTGAGCGAGATTTTCCGCGCCGGGATCCTCGGTGTGCCCCATGGTCAGCGGGAAGCGGCCCTGGCCCTGGGCATGCGCGACAGTGCGATTTTCTGGCACGTCACCCTGCCCCAGGCGATGCGCACCATCATCCCGCCCGCCACCAACCAGTTCATCTCGATGCTCAAGGACTCGTCCCTGATCTCGGTGATGGGTGTGTGGGAAGTGATGTTCCTGGCGCAATCCTATGGGCGCTCGAGCTATCGCTACATCGAGATGCTCACCACGGCAGCGATTATTTACTGGGTCATGTCGCTCGGCCTGGAGTTGATTCAGGCGCGGATGGAACGGCATTACGGCAAAGGGTATGTGCGGCGGGGGTGATAAATTTTTAATCGCGCCGCACTAAGGACAACTCCCGCAAACCAGGGGGCGATGACCTGACAGTTATCGCCCCGCCACCTCGCTAAATTCCCGACCTCATCCATAAGAGGTTGGGAATTCATGCCCTTTACTCCCCAGAAACTCGCACTTGTCATCACGTTCATTGTTGGTGTAACCGCCACTCAACTCGTGCAAGCGCAGATCGGCAAGCCTCATCAGTTCGAACTGGACTTTCCCGCCAATGATCCTTGGTTTCAAATACCGGTCGTGGAAGCAGCCTCCATCGATGGCTACCTGACCCGACAGGCCACGACGCACAATGGCTTGCAAGTGGCCAACGTGCTGGAACCTGCACTGATTTCCTTGCTGCAATCCGGCGCGCTGACCTCCGAGGAGATCATGGCACTGGAGAGATTCGGCGACCAACTGGCCCAAGCACCCGGCGGCATCGGCGCGGCCCTCGAACAGTTGGCCGGCAGTCAAAACGCCAATCTGGCCGCTGCTACCCAAAACACCACGCAGCACCTCAGCCAACAATTGCTCTCCACCCTGCGCGAGCTGCCCGCCGACGATGACGGCCACTTCTGGGTCAAAGGCATGGGTAACGACGCCACCCTCGACAGCCAGCACGGCAGCGCCGGTCTGAAATCCGCTACCCAAGGCCTGCTATTAGGCGCGGATTGGACACTGGACCACGCCTGGCGTGTGGGCGTACTAGGGGCAAAGTCCAGCAGCAACCTGGATGCCCAACACTTTTCTGCTGACCTGGACAGCTGGCACCTGGGCGGTTACGCCGTGCGTCAGGACGGCCCGTTGGCCCTGCGCCTGGGTGCGATCTATAGCAGCCATGCCGGGAAAACCCAGCGCAACCTCGGCATCCTGAATTACGCGAAACAACTCAAGGGCAGTTACGACGCCCAAAGCCAAACCGCCTTCGCCGAGGCGGGTTATCAATTGGGCCGCGAGGACTTTAGCCTTGAGCCATTTGCAGGTATTGGTTACCAGCGCTACCACCGCGAAAGCTTCAAGGAGCAAGGCGGACTGACAGCGTTGAACGTCGGCGCGCAAACCCAGCAAAACCTGAGCAGTACCTTTGGCTTGCGTTTGGCCAAGCAGTATCGGCTCGATAACAAAATGAGCCTCACACCCCACTTCAGCACCGGCTGGAAGCACCTCTATGGCAACGTCGGCAGCCAGGTCCGTCAATCCTATCGCGGGCTGGATGCCGTAGGGCTCAACGGTGATTTCACCATCGACGGTACCTCCCTGGACCGCAACAGCCTCAACCTGCAGGCCGGGCTGGATTTGGCGCTTTCACAACAGCACACAATCGGTCTCACCTACAGCGGTGAAGCCGGTACCCACAGCAGCAACCACGGCCTGATGGGGCAGTGGCGGATGAGCTTTTAACCCCAAAAACAGTAAATCGCGGACAAAAAAAGGGGGGCACCTGCCCCCCCGAGGATTAAGCGGTAATGTCGAAGGCTAGGGATCAGCCTTCGATTTCAATCAGGATTTCGCCAGGGTTGACCCGGTCGCCCTTGGCCACATGAACGGCGGCTACCTTGCCGGCAATCGCTGCCTGCACTTCGGTTTCCATCTTCATGGCTTCGGTAATCAGCACGGCCTGGCCGGCCTTGACCACGTCACCTACCTTGACCAAAACGTCGACGATATTGCCCGGCATCGCCGTGCTGACATGCCCCGGCGCGGTGGCATGCTTGCGCTTGCTGCCGCCACTGCTGACAAACTCGTTGAGCGGTTCAAACACCACTTCTTCCGGCATGCCGTCGATGGACAGGTAGAAGTGACGCTTGCCTTCGGCCTTCACACCGACACCGGTGATGTCGACGCGGTAGCTTTCGCCGTGCACGTCGATGACGAACTCGGTCGGCACGCCTTCGCCACCGGCACGCGCGACGCCACCGGCTTCAGGGATCGGCAGCAGCACTTCAGGCGATAGGGTCCCGGCGTCGCGCTCTTCAAGGAACTTGCGGCCGATATCCGGGAACATGGCGTAGGTCAGCACGTCTTCTTCGGATTTGGCCAACGCGCCGATTTCGCCGCGTAGCTTGGTCATTTCCGGCTTGAGCAGGTCGGCTGGACGAACGTCGATCACTTCTTCGCTGCCGATTGCCTGACGACGCAGTTTCTCGTTCACGGTCCCCGGCGCCTTGCCGTAACCGCCTTGCAGGTAGAGCTTCACTTCGTTGGTGATGGTCTTGTAGCGCTCGCCGGCCAGCACGTTGAAGAAGGCCTGGGTGCCGACGATCTGCGAGGTCGGCGTGACCAGCGGCGGGAAGCCAAGGTCTTCACGCACACGCGGGATTTCGGCCAGCACTTCGCTCATGCGGTTGAGTGCGCCCTGCTCTTTCAACTGGTTAGCCAGGTTGGAGATCATCCCGCCCGGTACCTGGTTGACTTGCACACGGGTGTCGACCGCGGTGAATTCGCTTTCGAATTGGTGGTACTTCTTACGCACGGCGTAGAAATACAGGCCAATTTCCTGCAGCAGTTCCAGGTCGAGACCCGTGTCGAATTCACTGCCTTTGAGGGCCGCGACCATCGATTCGGTACCCGGGTGGCTGGTGCCCCAGGCGAAGCTGGAGATCGCGGTGTCGATATGGTCGGCACCGTTTTCAATGGCCTTGAGTTGGCACATCGCAGCCAAACCAGCCGTGTCATGCGAGTGGATAAAGATCGGCAGGCTCTGCTCGGCTTTCAGTGCTTTGACCAGTTCGCCAGTGGCGTACGGCGTCAGTAGGCCGGCCATGTCCTTGATCGCGATCGAGTCGCAACCCATGGACTCCAACTGCTTGGCCTGCGCCACGAACGCCTCGATGGTATGCACCGGGCTGGTGGTGTAGGCGATGGTGCCCTGGGCATGTTTGCCGGCAGCTTTCACCGCTTCGATGGCCACACGCAGGTTACGCACGTCGTTCATTGCGTCGAAAATGCGGAACACGTCGATGCCGTTGACGGCAGCCTTGGCGACGAAGGCTTTGACCACGTCGTCGCTGTAGTGGCGGTAGCCCAGCAGGTTCTGGCCGCGCAGGAGCATTTGCAGGCGGGTGTTAGGCAACGCGGCGCGCAGTTGGCGCAGGCGCTCCCACGGGTCTTCCTTGAGAAAACGCACGCAGGCGTCGAAGGTTGCGCCGCCCCAGACTTCCAGGGACCAGTAGCCGACTTTGTCGAGCTTGTCGCAGATCGGCAGCATGTCGTCGGTGCGCATGCGGGTCGCCAGCAACGATTGGTGAGCGTCGCGCAGGATGGTGTCGGTGACAAAGATTTTCTTGGACATTGTTGTATTCCTCACAGGCCTGCGTGGGCGGCGATGGCGGCGGCGATGGCCAGGGCCAGCTCTTCGGGTTTGCGCTTGATCGAGTAATTGGTCAGTTCAGGATGGGCTTCAACGAAGCTGGTATTGAACTGGCCGCTACGGAATTCCGGGTTGCGCAGGATTTCCTGGTAGTAGGCGGCGGTGGTCTTCACGCCTTGCAGGCGCATGTCATCCAGGGCACGCAGGCCACGGTCCATGGCTTCTTCCCAGGTCAACGCCCACACCACCAGTTTCAGGCACATGGAGTCGTAGAACGGCGGGATGGTGTAGCCGGTGTAGATCGCCGTGTCGGTACGCACGCCGGGGCCGCCGGGGGCGTAGTAACGGGTGATCTTGCCGAAGCTCGGCAGGAAGTTGTTCTTCGGGTCTTCGGCGTTGATCCGGAACTGCAACGCGAAGCCACGGTGCTGAATGTCTTCCTGTTTCACCGACAGCGGCAGGCCCGAGGCGATGCGGATCTGCTCACGAACGATGTCGATCCCGGTGATTTCTTCGGTGATGGTGTGTTCCACCTGCACCCGGGTGTTCATCTCCATGAAGTACACCTCGCCCTCGGCGAGCAGAAACTCCACGGTACCGGCGTTCTCGTAGCCCACGGCCTTGGCCGCGCGCACCGACAGGTCGCCAATGTAGGCGCGCTGTTCAGGGGTCAGCTGGGGGCTGGGAGCAATTTCGATGAGCTTCTGGTTACGACGCTGGATCGAGCAATCGCGCTCGAACAAGTGCACCACGTTGCCAAAGCTGTCACCCAGGATCTGCGCCTCGATGTGCTTGGGATTGACGATGCATTTTTCCAGGAACACTTCCGCCGAACCGAAGGCCTTGGTGGCTTCGGAGATAACGCGGGGGAAGGCTTGTTCAAGTTCTTCGCGGCTGTTGCAACGACGGATACCGCGGCCGCCACCACCGGAGGTGGCCTTGAGCATCACCGGGTAACCAATGCGGTCGCCTTCGGTGAGGGCCTCGGCGATGTCGGCGACGTTGCCTTCGGTGCCGGGGGTGACCGGTACGCCGGCCTTGATCATGCTGCGGCGCGCTTCGGTCTTGTCGCCCATGCGGCGAATCACTTCCGCCGACGGGCCGATGAATTTGATACCACGCTCGGCGCAAATATCCGCCAGCTCGGCGTTTTCCGAGAGGAAGCCGTAGCCGGGGTGCAGCGCATCACAACCGGTTTCCACAGCCAGGTTCACCAGCTTGCGCGGGTTCAGGTAGCCGGCCAGGGGCTCGGCACCAATGCTGTGGGCTTCGTCGGCACGTTTGACGTGCAACGCATGGCGGTCGGCGTCGGAATAGACCGCGACCGAGCGAATGCCCATCTCGGCGCAGGCACGCACGATTCGTACGGCAATCTCACCACGGTTGGCGATCAGGATCTTTTTTATCACTTGGAAATTCCCTTGAGCCGATTGCTGCGTTCTTCGACCGCTTTGGAGCGGGTCGACGCGTGACCAAATGTTTCATGACAGTCGCGAGACACACACTATGCGCACCGGAGGATTAACAAAAATCAATAATTATTGGGCTGTGTATAAGTAAAGACTTATAGTTGGCCGGACGGCCTAGGGCGAGAGGATTAAAATAATGCGTAAGTCATTGATGCGTATGACATTACGTCAGCTTCAGATTTTCAATGAAGTCTGTGATTTGCGTTCCTACAGCCGCGCAGCCGAGGAAATGTCCCTCACTCAACCGGCTGTTAGCCTACAAATTCGCCAGCTGGAAGAGCTGATCGGCCAGCCGCTGTTCGATTACGTCGGCAAGAAGCTCTACATGACGGAGGCCGCCGAAGCCCTGCAACGGGCCAGCCGGGATATTTTCGGACGCCTGGAAAACCTCGATATGCAGCTCTCGGACATGCAAGGTTCGCTGCAGGGTCAGTTGAAGCTGGCAGTGGAGTCCAGCGCCAAGTATTTCGTGCCGCACCTGTTTGCCGCCTTCAAACGCCAGCACCCGGAGGTGCAGTTGCACCTGACGGTGGTCAACCGCGCCCAAGTGATTCGGCGGCTTTCGGATAACCGAGATGATCTGGTGATCATGTCCATGGTGCCCCAGGACATGGGGCTCGAATTCCTGCCGTTTCTCAACAACCCGATTGTCGCCGTGGCGCCGCTCGATCATCCCTTGAGCCTCCAAGGGCCGCTGCGCCTGCAAGACCTGGAACCTTACACGCTACTGTTGCGCGAGCCGGGTTCCGGCACGCGGCTGGCCTGTGAGGAGTACTTCAAGGAGAAACGTGTGCACTTCACCCAGACGGTGGAAGTGGCCTCGGCCGAGGCGCAGCGTGAATGTGTGAGCGCAGGATTGGGCGTGGCCTTGCTGACGCGCCACGCCGTCAACCTGGAGCTGGCCACCGGCGGGCTCAAGGAGCTGCCGGTGGAAGAACTGCCGCTGTACCGCAGTTGGTGCCTGGTGCAGGCCAAGGCCAAGCGCTTGTCACCGGTGGCCCATGCGTTCCTGGGTTTTATCCGCAGCGAGCGGGTGCAGATCAGCGCGTTGGCTGAACGCTTCGCTGGGCAGCCACGGGTGCCTGCCAGTGGAGTTCCGGGTAGTCACTGATGCTTTGGAGCAATTGGCGCTCTTCACAACGGTCTTCGATTGCGCGACGGAACGCCATGCGGCGCTGGTCTTCCTGCTGACGACGGGTCTTTACGGTGCTGTTGCTGTCTTCGTAGGGCCGGGCCATTTGGAGTCTCCCAATGCGAGTACGGGGAGTACAGGATGGGCGCGAGCGATGACGGTTTGGCGGCGCGGGGGTTACAGGACGATGAATCTTCTGGAATTGATCGTTCCCACGCCCCGCGTGGGAATGCAGCCCAGGACGCTCTGCGTCCCGCGACGCGGAGCGTGGGAGCGACCCACAGTGCCGGGCTTTTAGTCGTCGAGGGCTTTGACGGACTTGGGCGACAGCCGCAGGCTACGCAAGCTGCGCTTCACGCTCTTGAGGTGGTTCACCAGGCTCGGCCCGCGCGCCATGGCCACGCCCATCGCCAGCACGTCGATCACCACTAGGTGGGCGATACGCGAGGTCAGTGGTGTGTAGATCTCGGTGTCTTCGTGCACATCAATCGCCAGGTTGACCGTGGACAGTTCCGCCAACGGCGTCTGGCTTGGGCACAAGGTAATCAGCGTCGCGCCGCTTTCACGCACCAGGTTGGCAGTGATCAGCAGATCTTTGGAGCGGCCGGACTGGGAGATGCAAATCGCCACGTCGGTCGGCTTCAAGGTCACAGCCGACATCGCCTGCATATGCGGGTCGCTGTAGGCCGCCGCCGTCAGCAGCAGACGGAAGAACTTGTGCTGGGCATCGGCAGCCACCGCGCCCGAAGCGCCGAAGCCATAGAACTCAACGCGCTGGGCCTGGGACATCGCAGTCACGGCCTTTTGCAACTCAATCGGGTCGAGCTTCTCACGCACTTCCATGAGGGTGTGCAAGGTGGTGTCGAAGATTTTCAGGCTGTAGTCGGCGACGGAATCATCTTCATGAATCGCGAATTGCCCGAAGCTTGCTCCAGCGGCGAGGCTCTGAGCCAACTTGAGTTTCAAGTCCTGGAACCCGGAGCAACCAATGGCGCGGCAGAAGCGCACGATGGTCGGCTCACTGATGCCCACGCTGTGGGCCAGGTCGGCCATGGAACTGTGCATCACGGCCGCAGGGTCAAGCAGCACGTGATCGGCAACCTTGAGTTCCGATTTGCGTAACAGGTGGCGCGACTGGGCGATATGTTGCAACAGGTTCAAAGGGCAGGACTCTTGTTATTGGCAGGTGCCAGGGATGTAGCGAGCTTGTAGTTATACTACAAGAATTATCGTTTTGCCCGCCCGATGCATCACTAAATCGCCCTGCCCCCCTCTGAATCAAAGGGCAGGCACTTTGTAGCCAGTGGGGCGGCCCAGGCTGCATTAGGGAAATTCTGCATTTTTCCGTAACAAATCTGCCAACCCTTCCGCCTGCATCGGCCGGCTGATCAAATAGCCCTGCACCTCGTCGCAGCGTTCCCCCCTCAAGAATTCAAGCTGCTGTTGATCTTCCACGCCCTCGGCCACCACTTTGAGTGCCAGCCCGTGGGCCATGGCGATGATTGCTCGGGTAATGGCGGCGTCCTCACGGCCCTGGCCAAGGCCGCGAATAAACGTCTGATCGATCTTCACGTAGTCCACGGGGATGCGCTTGAGGTAGCTGAGGGACGAATAGCCGGTGCCAAAGTCGTCGATGGCCAGCTTAACGCCCAGGTCGCGCAGTTGCTGGAAGGTGGCGATGATGTGTTCGACGCTGTCGAGCAGTTGGCTTTCAGTCAGCTCCAGCTCAAGGTATTGCGGGTCCAGACCAGTTTCTTCCAGCACCTGGCGCACCAGGCTGACCAGCTTGCCCTGACGCAACTGGTGCACCGACAGGTTCACCGACACACGAATCGGCGCCAGCCCCTGGCGCTGCCACTCACAGGCTTGCCAGCAGGCCTGGCGCAGCACAAATTCGCCCAGCGGGACGATCAAACCCGTCTCTTCAGCCAAGCCGATAAAGTCTCCCGGCGGCACCATGCCCCACTGCGGATGCTCCCAGCGAATCAGCGCCTCGGCGGCGTTCAGTTTGCCGGTGGCCAGGCACAGTTTCGGCTGGTAGAACACCGTGAGCTGGCGTTCGTCGATGGCCTTGCGCAAATGGTTTTCCAGCTGCAAACGCTCTAGGGTGCTGGCTTGCAGGCTATCGGTGTAGAACTGAAAATTATTGCCGCCCAGATGCTTGGCGTGCTGCATGGCCATGTTCGACTGGCTGACCAAGGCGGAAATTTCCCGCGCATTATCCGGCAACAGACTCACCCCCATCGAGGCGCTGACCACTAACTCGTGCCCTTCCACCGTCACCGGCACGCGCAGTTTGGCGAGCAGCCGCGTGGCCACCCGCGCAAGACTGGAAAGGCTGCCGTAGGCATCGAACAACACCGCGAACTCATCGCCAGACAGCCGCGCGATGGTGTCGGCTTCCGGCAAGGCGTTAATCAACCGGCGCGCCATTTTCTGTAATAGCTGGTCAGCCACTTCGTGGCCCAGGCTGTCATTGAGCAGCTTGAAACGATCCAGGTTGATGTGCAGCAGCGCCAGGCTACGCCCGCCCTGGCGTACACGGGCATGCGCCTCGCGCAGGCGTTCACGAAACAACGAACGGTTGGCCAGGCCGGTCAGCTCATCATAGTGGGTGAGGTAGCGCATGCGCTCTTCGGACTCACGCCGCGCCGACAGATCAGCAAAGAAGCCCACGATATGGCTGACGTTTCCGCGAGCATCGCGCACGACATTCAACTGCAGCCACTGTGGATATAACTCTCCGTTTTTGCGCGTTTCCACCAGCTCACCCTGCCAGGTGCCATGGTTGAGCAGTGCTTGGCGGATCACTGGAAAATGGCGACGGGCGTCACGGCTACTGGGTAGCTCCACGACGTTGCGGCCAAGCATATCGTCGATTTCAAAGCCCGTGACGCGGCTGAAGGCTTGGTTGACGGCAATCAGCGCGTAGTCCGGGTCGAGAATTACGATACCTTCGCTGGCAGCCTCGAACACCGTCGACGCCAGGCGCTGCTGCTCTTCCACGGCCTTACCGGCGCTGATGTCACGGCGAGTACCGAGCATGCGCGTAACCCGTCCGCCAGGCGTACGCTCCACGGCGCGGCCACGGTCTTCGATCCACACCCAATGGCCGTCGCCATGGCGCACGCGGTATTCAACCTGATAGTCCTCGCTGCGGCCTTTTAGATGTTCCACCAGGGCACGCTTGAGCAACGGTAAATCTTCAGGGTGCAGGCGTGGCTTGAGGTGGCTGAGCATTGCCGTGACGTACTCGGGCTCCAGGCCGAACAGCTCCTTGAGCTGGGTGTGATGGACTTCGTCGGTTTGCAGGTTCCAGTCCCACAACCCCAATTCACTGGCTTGCAGGGCCATGGCCAGGCGCGCCTCGCTTTTATTCAGGGCCAAACTGGCGGCATCCAGTTCTTGGCTGCGTTGCGCAACACGGTCTTGCAGGCCGATTTGCGCGTCACGCAATTCCTGTTCGACCTGGCGGCGCTGCTCGACTTCGCGCACCAGCTCCTGATTCAACTGTTCGCTGCGCTGCTGCGCCTGCTGTAAATGCTCAATCAACGCCTGGTTCTGGAAACGTCGTAATAGCCCGCGTTGGATCAGACGGTTGACCTGCCACGCGACCACGCTCAAAGAAGCCAACAGAATCAGGCCGAGCACGCCCCAACCTTGCTGCTGCGGAGCACCACTCCAGAACAGATAGACGATAGCCGGCATCAGGCACGGCAAAGCGAATGACAGAAACGCGGGTAGGCTTACGGCATAGGCGACACTGGCCGACAGTGTCGCCGCACCGAGCAGACCAAACACCCAGGCCTGTTGCACAAAGCTGTCCGCCGGCACCAAGGCAATGGCAGCGGTGGCCAGGGTCAGGCCGCTGACCGCAGAGCCGAGCATGAACATACGACGCCAGACCGGTTGGGCCTGGCGGCTGGGCATGGCCGAATCAAAGGCCGCGACCTGGATCACACGCATGGCTACCAGCGCGAGCAGCCAGACCAACCAGATACTGTCCAACACATATTGCTTGGGATTCCACAGCAACCAGGCGCAGACCAGGCCGTTGACCAACATTAATAAAGTGGGCAGCAGCGAGCCCTGATACAGCAGGCGAGTGCGTTCGACCGCCATCTCGGTTGCGTAGTGCTTACGAATGACCTGCGCGGGCGCCGTCGAGGGGCCGAACAGGTCGGTGCTGAGGGTCATAGGCAATGTTCTTATAATGGTGAGCCCGAAACGTCGACGGAGCATACACAAGCAAACGCTCGGGCCAAACTGCTCCAAGTCATAAAAACTGTACGACTTTTCGCCGCAAACCTCGGGGCCAGACAGCTTGAGCGAGGCGCTGCGCGGGCTGTGGCCTATGACCGACCGGTCATCACTCCCAGCAGAATGTTTACCCGACAAGGATCGCGCCTGATGTTTTCCGGCGACCACCCGGCATTGGGATTTGCCCCACTCCACCGGGGGCCATAGAATGCGCCGATGCGCGATGATCTCTCCCTTTTGCTGAATTCCCTCAACGATGCCCAACGCCAGGCCGTAGCAGCCCCCGTTGGCCGTCAGTTGGTCCTGGCCGGTGCTGGCTCCGGTAAAACCCGAGTGCTGGTGCACCGTATCGCCTGGTTGATCCAGGTTGAAAACGCGTCCCCGCATTCCATCCTGTCGGTGACCTTCACCAACAAGGCCGCTGCCGAGATGCGTCACCGCATCGAGCAGTTGATGGGCATCAGCCCGGCCGGCATGTGGGTGGGTACCTTCCACGGCCTGGCGCACCGCCTGTTGCGGGCGCATTGGCAGGAAGCTGGCCTGAGCCAGACCTTCCAGATCCTCGACAGCGACGACCAGCAACGCCTGGTCAAGCGGGTGATCCGTGAGCTGGGCCTCGACGAACAACGCTGGCCCGCCCGCCAGGCGCAATGGTTTATCAACGGCCAAAAAGACGAAGGTCTGCGCCCGCAACATATCCAGGCCAGCGGCGATTTGTTCCTGGCCACCATGCGCAGCATTTATGAAGCATACGAAGCTGCCTGCGTGCGCGCCGGGGTGATCGACTTCTCCGAGCTGCTGCTGCGCGCCCTCGACCTGTGGCGCGATAACCCAGGCTTGCTGGCCCATTACCAGAAGCGCTTCCGGCACATTTTGGTGGACGAGTTCCAGGACACCAACGCCGTGCAATACGCCTGGCTGCGCTTGCTGGCCAAAGGTGGCGACAGCCTGATGGTAGTGGGCGACGACGACCAGTCGATCTACGGCTGGCGTGGCGCGAAAATCGAGAACATTTACCAGTACTCCGAAGACTTCCCGGACGCGGTCACCATCCGCCTGGAGCAGAACTATCGCTCCACCGCCGGGATCCTCAAGGCCGCCAACGCCTTGATCGCCAACAACACCGGGCGTCTGGGCAAAGAGCTGTGGACCGACGGCGGCGAAGGCGAAGCGATCAACCTATACGCCGCGTTCAACGAGCACGATGAAGCGCGCTACGTGGTGGAAACCATCGAAAGCGCCCTGAAAACCGGCCTGGCGCGCAGCGATATCGCGATTCTCTACCGTTCCAACGCCCAGTCGCGGGTCTTGGAAGAAGCTTTGCTGCGTGAACGCATCCCGTACCGCATCTATGGCGGCCAGCGCTTCTTCGAGCGTGCGGAAATCAAGAACGCCATGGCCTACCTGCGTTTGCTGGAAGGTCGTGGCAACGATGCGGCGCTGGAGCGGGTGATCAATATCCCGGCCCGTGGCATCGGCGAGAAAACCGTCGAAGCGATTCGCGACCACGCGCGTCATGCCGATGTGTCGATGTGGGAAGCCATGCGCTTGCTGATCGTCAATAAAGGCCTGACCGGCCGCGCCGCCGGGGCGTTGGGTGGGTTTGTCGAGCTGATCGAAAACCTGGCCGCCAAGTGCATGGAAATGCCTCTGCACTTGATGACTCAGACGGTGATCGAACAGTCCGGTTTGATTGCCTACCACGAAGCGGAAAAAGGCGAGAAAGGCCAGGCTCGGGTAGAAAACCTTGAGGAATTGGTCAGCGCCGCCCGCGCGTTCGAAAACACCGAAGAAGATGAAGAGCTGACCCCGCTCGCCGCCTTCCTCGGCCATGCGTCGCTTGAAGCCGGCGATACCCAAGCCGATGAGCATGAGGACAGCATCCAACTGATGACCTTGCACAGCGCCAAGGGCCTGGAGTTTCCGTATGTGTTCCTGGTGGGCATGGAAGAAGGCCTGTTCCCGCACAAGATGAGCCTGGAAGAGCCCGGCCGCCTTGAAGAGGAACGTCGCCTTGCCTATGTGGGCATCACCCGGGCCATGCAAAACCTGGTGATGACCTACGCCGAAACCCGACGCCTGTACGGCAGCGAGACCTACAACAAGGTGTCGCGCTTCGTACGTGAAGTGCCGAAGGGGCTGATCCAGGAAGTGCGCCTGTCCAACAGCGTCAGCCGCCCATTCGGCGGTGGCCAGCAGCAGAACTCCAGCAGCATGTTTGCCGGTTCCGAGATTCCGGAAACACCGTTCAGCCTGGGCCAGCAGGTCAAGCACGCAATCTTCGGCGAAGGGGTTATCCTTAACTTCGAAGGCGCGGGTGCCCAGGCGCGGGTACAGGTGAACTTTGCCGAAGGCAGCAAGTGGCTGATGATGGGTTACGCGAAGCTGGAAGCAATCTGATAGATCTTGATCATTCCCACGCTCTGCGTGGGAATGATCGGTGGGCCAGCCCTTGTATTTCAGCAGCGCGGGCCAATATCTGTAATTAGTCCTACAGGCCATTCTGAATCGGTCTTACGCAAAAGCCCGAAACACTCTGCCGCTAGCCACTGTCACGACACCTGTGCAACATGGCGCGCGTGCAATCCACAAATGGGAATTCCCTTTATGAAACGTTTTCTTAGCATCGCCATGGCGTTGTGCATCGGCCTGACGATGAGCATCGACGCCAACGCCAAACGCTTTGGTGGCGGTAAAAGCATGGGCGCGGCACCGACTCACCAGACCAGCCAAATGGCCCCATCTGCCGGTGGCATGGGCGGTGCAGCGGCTACTGCAGGCGCAGCCGGTGCTGCTGGCGCTGCGGCCAAGGCCGGTGGTGCTTCGCGCTGGTTGGGCCCTCTGGCCGGTATCGCCGCCGGTGGCCTGCTCGCTTCCATGTTCATGGGCGGCGGCTTCCAGGGTATGCAGATCTTCGACATCCTGATCATGGCGGTCATCGCCTTTGTGATCTTCCGCTTTATCGCCGCCCGTCGACGCAAGCAGCAGGAGCACCTGGCTCCAGCTGGCGCGCCGATGCAGCGTGAAGTGTTCGAACAAAAGCCTGCCATGGGCTCGATCTTCGGTGGTTCGGCAGCGCCTGCCGCCGCCCGTCCGGTGATCAACGCACCGGCCTGGTTCAACGAAGAGCGTTTCGTCGAAGCGGCCCGCAGCCACTTCCAGTCCCTGCAACAACACTGGGACGCCAACGAAATGGACAAGATCGCCGAGTTCGTGACCCCGCAACTGCTGGAGTTCCTCAAGCGCGAACGCGCCGACCTGGGCGACGCGTTCCAGTCGACCTACATCGACGACCTGCGCGTGCAACTGGAAGGTGTGGATGATCGCGCCGACAAGACCATCGCCACCCTGACCTTCAGTGGCGTGTCGAAGACCTCGCGTTTCGACCAGGGCGAAGTGTTCAGCGAAAGCTGGAACATGGAACGTCCGCAAGGCGAGAACCAGCCTTGGCTGGTCGCCGGTATCCGCCAGAACGGCTGATAGCTGCGCGTTTGAGCCCGTAGTAATAAAAACCCCGGACATGTTCCGGGGTTTTCTATTTCACGGTTGCACTTATAGCGAGCTACTGTATAAAACGCCCCTATAAACCGCGCCATCAGCAAGAGGATCCCGGCCGTGGAAGAAATTATCGAACAATTGCGTGAAGCCAACGAACCGGTCCCGGTTCCTCTGGAACTGCCTGATGAAGATCAGATTGTGGAAATCGAGGAACAACTGTTCATCGACATCCCCTTTGTCTTCCGTGAATTCCTGCTGACCGTCAGCGACGTGGTGTATGGCAGCCTGGAGCCGGTGACCGTCACCGACCCACAATCCCACACGTATCTGCCGGACGTTGCCGCCAATGCCTGGGATGCCGGCGTTGATCGCAGCATGATTCCAATCTGCCAGGACGGTGACGACTACTATTGCGTCGAAGAAGACGGCACTGTGGTGCTGTGGTCCGGCGAAGAGGAACTGGTTACCGAAGAAACCTGGGAATCGGTGTGGCACTGGGCACGGGACGTCTGGCTGGAAAGCTAAGCCCCGTACCAAAATCTCTAGTGCTCTGGCGTGTCCTTATGGTTATCCAGCGTCTCCAGCAAGGCGACCTGCATCCGCGTATGCACGCGGATGAACCACCGCCAGAGCACAGCCGCCACGGCTGCCGTCACTACGGCGATCAGCACCAGCAACTTGTTGGTCGGCAGAATACTGGCCGACAAGGCTGCCAATAGCAGAAAGATCACCAGCAACGACAGGATGGGGATCAGTTCGGAGATCACTCGTCGTACACGCTGGGTATGCCGCCCGGCCATTTCCGGCTTCACACTCATCTCCGCCAACAACATCGACAGCGCCTTGAGCTTGCGATACGCCGCAATCAAAAACGGCAGTGACAGCAGCAACGCTGCGCCCCAAATCAGCGCCTTCTGCCAGCTTGGATCGCTGATCCAACCCTCCAAATACCCACCGATGCGCGCCGCGAAAAAGCTACCTGCAAAGAAGATCGCCACCACCAATGCCAGGTTCACCCCCACTTGCAGGATGATCTTGCGGATCATCGACGCCAGCATCGCACCCTCACCTTGCGGTTGAATGCTGCGCAGCCATTCGCCGTACATACCGAACACCCGGCTCATGCGCTTGGGCATGACCGCCGCAATCTTCAACGATAGCGGGTCAGCACCGCGAATCAGGTAGGGCGTCAGCAACGTGGTGATCGCCGACACGGCCACCGCCACCGGATAGAGGAAGTCGCTGGTCACCTGCAAGGTCATGCCCAGCGCCGCGATAATGAAGGAAAACTCGCCAATCTGTGACAGCCCCATACCCACGCGCAGCGAGGTTCGTCCATCGTTACCGGCAATAAACGCACCCAGGCCGCAGGACACCATCTTGCCCAGCACCACGGCCACGGTAATCACCGCGATCGGCCAAGCGTATTGCAGCAGGATTTGTGGGTCGATCATCAGGCCGATGGCGACAAAGAAGATCGCACTGAACATGTCGCGAACCGGCTCGATCAAACGCTCGATCTTAACCAACTGCCGGGATTCGGCCATGATTGCGCCGATCAGGAATGCGCCCAGCACCATGCTGTATTCCAGCTTGACCACCAGCAGGCAGAAGCCGAAACACAGGCCTAATACGGTGATCAGCAGCATCTCGTTGCTTTCAAACTTGGCCACGTAGGCCAATAGGCGCGGCACCAGCAAAATGCCGATGACCAGCGCGACAATCATGAACAGCGAGAGCTTACCGACCGTGGAGAACACCTCACCGGAGCTGACCGTGCCGCTGACGGCAATGCTCGACAGCAAAGCGATAATGCCGATGCCGAGGATGTCTTCGACGATCAGCACGCCGAAGATCAGTTGGGCGAAACGCTGGTTTTTCATCTTCAGGTCGTTGAGGGCCTTGACGATGATGGTGGTCGAGGAAATCGCCAGGATCGCGCCGAGGAACAGCGAGTCCATCGTGTTCCAGTCGAACCAGCGGCCGATTTCGTAGCCGATCCAGATCATCAGGATGATTTCCAGGAAGGCCGCGATAAACGCCGTAGCGCCAACCTTGAACAGCTTGCGCAGGCTGAACTCCAGGCCCAGGCAGAACATCAGGAAGATCACCCCCAGCTCGGCGAGGGTCTTGATGGTGTCTTCGTCGTGAATCAGGCCGAACGGTGGGGTGTGGGGGCCGATGATGAACCCGGCGACGATGTAACCCAGCACCACTGGCTGTTTGAGGCGGTGAAACAGGATGGTGACAACCCCTGCCACCAACATGATCACGGCCAGGTCCTGGATAAAGCTGATGGCGTGCATGGCGAGGGGCTCCTTGAGGGTACCGGCGCTTTTCCCACTTCCACACGCACTGTTGAACGGTCGCAAAGAGCGGAAGGAAAAGTCGGCCTTAATCGTAAGAAATGCCCTGAGATGGGCTTTTGAAGGGTAACACCGCGACTTCCGGCAGAAAGCCGGTGCAATATATGGAAACAGATCGGTGCAGGCGTGACGGCAAGCCGCCCACCGGCGTCCCGTTAGGGATAGCGCTGCAAAGATTCCAGCACCCGCAGAGGTGCCTCCCCAACCGATGCCTACAACCGTGAGTGTGCTATGGAACCCGGAAACGCCCAGCTGTCGATGACGGTATTGATGACCCCTGACATGGCTAACTTCTCAGGCAATGTCCACGGCGGCACCCTGCTCAAGTACCTCGACGAAGTGGCCTACGCCTGCGCGAGCCGTTACGCCGGCCGATATGTAGTGACTTTGTCGGTAGACCAGGTGATTTTTCGCGAGCCGATCCATGTCGGCGAGCTGGTGACCTTTCTTGCGTCGGTCAACTACACCGGCAACACATCGATGGAAGTGGGCATCAAGGTGGTGACCGAGAACATTCGTGAGCGCTCGGTGCGTCATACCAACAGCTGCTTCTTCACCATGGTGGCCGTGGACGACCAGCGCAAACCTGCCGCCGTACCGCCGCTACAGCCTCAAAACAGTGAAGACAAGCGCCGCTTCGTGCAGGCCCAGCAACGCCGGCAAATTCGCCAGGAATTGGAGAAGCGCTACCGGGAAATCAAAGACGACGCGCCGTAAGGATCAAGAAATGTGTGCTTACAGGCCGATCGGCGTGGCTTCGAAGCGCACGCGAGGATGGGCGATACGGTCCTGAGCGCGCACCAACTCCAACTCGTAACTGGCGCAGGCCTGGGTTTCCAGCAGCACTTCGTGCACCGCTGCCGCCGTGAATTCGAAGGCCGCCAACAGACTGTCGCCCAGCAACACCCGCGCCAGGAACAGCCCCGAGGTCAGGTCGCCCACGCCCACCGGCTGTCGCGGGAACGCCAGCAGCGGCCGGCGTAAGTGCCAGCTGCCATTAGCGGTGACCAGCAGCATCTCGAAGCCATCCGGCAACTTGCCAGGGTAATCCAGGTGCTTGACCAGCACCGCTTTCGGCCCACGCGCCAACAATGCCTTGGCCATGCCCAGGCAATCGAACAGCGACTGCGGCTTACGCCCGGCAAAGCTGTCCAGTTCCAGTTGGTTAGGGCACAGGAAGTCAGCCATGGCAGCCGCCTCGTCCAGCAGGAAATCGCTGACTTCCTGCGGCACGATGCAACCCTTTTCCGGGTGCCCCATCACCGGGTCGCACAGGTACAGGGCCTTGGGGTTGATCGCCTTGATGCGCGCCACACCGGTCAGAATTGCACGGCCTTGGTCCGCACTGCCGAGGTAACCGGACAGCACCGCGTCGCAGTTGCCCAGCTCACCGATCGCCGCAATGCCTTCCACCAGTGCCGGAATTTGCTGCGGCGCCAACACTTCGCCCGCCCACTGTCCATACTGAGTGTGGTTGGAGAACTGCACAGTGTTCAGCGGCCAGACGTTCACCCCGACCCGCTGCATGGGGAACACGGCGGCGCTGTTTCCGGCGTGGCCAAAGACCACATGAGATTGGATCGCAAGCAGATGAGGTGTGCGTTTCATGCAGGGGATTTCCGTAGAGCCATTTAAATTCTGGCCGCGCAGTATGCGACTAAACACAGCCTGTACGACAGACCGGCGACACAGTTAAGCTGCTCTCACTTTGTTGGAGTTCATCGCATGCTGACCCTGGGAAACATCTTCGTGTTGATGCTGCTGGCGACTGGCGCCGCCTGGGTGTGGCACAACCATGGCCTGCGCGAGCGGGCGTTGGAGCGGGTCAAGCAGCATTGCGCCAAGCTCGATATCGAACTGCTCGACGGTGCGGTGGCGTTGAAACGCATCGGCTTCGTAAAAGATGCCAATGGTCGGCGCCGCCTGGCACGCATCTATAACTTTGAGTTCACCGTGACCGGTGAAACCCGCCATCCTGGGACTATCACCCAATTCGGTGCCCACAGCGCGCAGATCGAACTGGCACCCTACCCGTTCGAGATCAAGACGCCGCTGCCCAGCGCTGAGGTGATTGAGCTAAGCCAATGGCGCCAGGACCACGCCACCAAGAATCGTCACTGACGGCAGGCTGCCAGCGCGCTCTGTAAAGCGGCCACGTCCTGTGGCTCGCTGAAGATCAATTCGATACGTGAATCGCGGCGCCATTCACTGGGTTGCCAGGGGAGTGGACTGTTATCCACAGCGTTGGCGCTGACCCAACCTTTTGCGCTGTGGATAACCAGTTTGGCACGGCGCCAATCAAGGTCTTTTAACCAGTCATGCAGGCGCTGAGTATCGAATTGCTGGCTCGGGTGCCAGCGCCAACCAATACTCCAGCCCCCCTCCTGGGCCTGGCTGAGGCAGATGGGCAGCGCGGGATCGCTCCAGATCGCCGGTATCTGCGCCAACCCTTTGGGCACTTCGAAGTTATCCACAGCGGCGCCCGCTTTTGCATTTAGACCTGGCAACTGTGCCAGCGGCAATTGCGCCTGGCGTGTCCAATAGAGCGGGCAATCGGGAAGCTGCCGTTCGACAGCCTGGCGCTGCACGGCATCCAGCGACTCATCTTTATTCAATACCAGCAGCCCGGCACTGGCCAACGTCTCGCGCTGCGCGTCAGGCAAGGGTTTGCCCGCCGCCAGCGCCTGGGCATCCAACACCAGCACACAGGGCTGAACCGCCAGCACGTTCTGCCACGGCGCCTCGCGTAGTTGCTTGAGCAACTGCGCCGGGTGGCCCAAACCCGATGGTTCGATAAACAACCTATCCGGCTTGGCCTTACGCAGCAGGCGGCCCAGGCCTACCTGGAACGGTGCACCATTCACACAGCACAAGCAGCCGCCCGCCACCTCGCCCAGGGCAATGCCGTCGTCGGCCTGGGTGAGCAAGGCTGCGTCCAGGCCGATCTGCCCGAACTCGTTGATCAACACAGCCCAGCGCTCATTGGCCGGGCGTTGGGCGAACAGGTGCTTGATCAGGCTGGTCTTGCCGGCGCCCAAGGGTCCGGCAATGACGTGGGTGGGAATGTTCTGCAGCATGAGGGGCATCATTCAGACCGTATAGAGAGCTTGATCCTACGCGGTTACGCCAGCCAATCCAGCGTCAGGATCAATCGGCGTTCGTCCGCCTTCAGCGCGGGCGAGCGATGAATCAGGCCGTGGCCTTCGTTGCCGTGCCATTTCGTGCCCTTGAGCAGAGCTACTTCGCCGCAGTGGATCTGCTCGATGCGGTCGGTGGGTTCCCCATCCGGCTGGCTGAGTTTACGGCGATCCATCACGCCTTCACGCAGCCATTGGCTGCCGATGCCGGCATAAGTAGTAATCAGCCGCACAGGCACGTGGTCGACATGAAAGCGTGGGCACATGGCCTTATCCAACAGCCGCAAACGCACACCAATACGCTTGGCGCCGAGCAGGCAGCCAAAGGCGCTGATCAACCACGACACGTCGGCGATAAAACCTTCATAGCCTTCAAGATCACGACAGCTTGACGCCAAACCCTGCAAGTTCGGCACAGCGTCCTCGCTGTTAAGCTCAATCACCAAGGATTCAGCCAACGGCTCATTGAGCGCCACCAGCAAAGCGCCGAATTCGGCGATATGCAGGGGCAGCTGGCGCTGCCACAGCGCCAGGTTGACGCCATCTTCGAGGATGTCGGACAGCGCCAGCGGGGTTTCACCGCGAGTCTGCCGGATCACCGGGCGCAAAGGGATTACCTGGGCCAGCATCAGGCGGCTGCCTCCTCATACCAAGGGCCAAAAGGATCGGCCAGCAGGCGCCAACCTTCAACGCCCAGGGCCATTTCTTCATCGTTGAGCAAGCACGCATCCAACCCGGCACGCATCTGGGTGAAGTCGATGTTTTGTCCGATAAACACCAGTTCCTGGCGGCAATCGCCGGTGCTCAATTGCCAATTACCCATGATCGCCGCCACGTTTTCTTCGTCCTGGGGCCACTGGCTTTTCGGCACAAAACGCCACCAGCGCCCGGCGAAACCATGACGCATCAAACCGCCAGCCTGGGACCAACTGCCCGCATCCTGATGCTTGCTGGCCAGCCAGAAAAAGCCCTTGGAGCGCAGCAGTTTGCCGTTTACCCACGGGCGGTCGATAAAGTCGAAGAAACGCTGTGGATGGAACGGACGACGCGCACGGTAAGCCGTGGAAGCGATGCCGTACTCTTCGGTTTCCGGCACATGCTCACCGCGCAGCTCCTGCAACCAGCCCGGGGCCTGGGCGGCGCGCTCGAAATCGAAACGACCGGTGTTGAGGATCTTGTTCAGCGGCACTTCGCCCATGACCATCGGGATAATTTCCGCTTGGGCATTCAGGCGCTCGAGGATGGCCACCAGCTCCTCGCGCTCGCGGCTGCTGATCAGGTCGATTTTGCTGATCAGGATCACGTCGGCAAATTCGATCTGCTCGATCAGCAGATCGGTGATGGAACGCTCGTCCTCTTCACCGAGGGTTTCGCCCCGTGAGGCCAGGCTTTCAGCGGCCTGATAGTCGAGCAGGAAGTTCATGCCATCAACCACGGTGACCATGGTGTCCAGGCGTGCGATATCGGCCAGGCTTTGCTCGTTTTCATCGCGAAAGGTGAAGGTTTCCGCCACAGGCAGCGGTTCGGAAATGCCAGTGGATTCGATCAACAGGTAATCGAACCGACCTTCCTTGGCGAGCTTTCCGACTTCTTCCAGCAAGTCTTCACGCAAGGTGCAGCAGATGCAGCCGTTGCTCATCTCCACCAGTTTTTCTTCGGCGCGATTGAGGGTGACGTCGCGCTGGACCTCGCTGCCGTCGATATTGATTTCGCTCATGTCGTTGACGATCACCGCCACCCGCAAGTTTTCGCGGTTACGCAGGACGTAGTTGAGCAGTGTGCTTTTACCGGCGCCGAGGAAGCCGGACAGCACGGTAACGGGGAGACGATTGGTCATCAGGTAATCCTCATCAGGGTTGGCCGGTCAAATCGCCCGTCGGTGGCGTTCGCGCAGCTCTTCACGTTCTTTGGCTTCGATACACAGGGTCGCGGTGGGACGTAGCAGCAGGCGTTGCAGGCCAATGGGCTCGCCGGTTTCACGGCACCAGCCGTATTCACCGCGGGCCAGCAGTTCCAGGGCGTCGTCGATCTTGTCCAACAGCTTCTTTTCCCGTTCCAGCAGGCGCATTTGCCATTGGCGCTGTTCTTCGGCGCTGCCCACATCCGCCGGGTCGCTGCTGGTTTCCTGCTCACGCAGCCCCAGGAACTCGGCGTCGATGCGCGCTTGCAGCTCGTCGCGTTGGCTCAGCAACAATTCGCGGAAAAAGCCTTGCTGGGCTTCATTCATGTAGTTGGCAGGCGGTTGGGTCAGGAGGTCTTGTTCAGTCATGGGAAGCGGTTCACGGGTCAGGCTGTTTTTTAATGTTATAGTATAACAACACAAATAAGCCAATCCCCCTTGCTCGCCACGACGAAGGGCGCAATGCTTGAACACTTCCTTGCCCCGAGAAGCCCTATGAAATACCTGGTGTGCGCCCTGCTTTTGGCAGCGGCAGGACAGGCCTGCGCCCAAACGCCAAGCCTGTTGGCCAACTGCACGCGCAGCGCCAACCTGCTGGCCTGTGTGGACCCTTTGGGGAATGCCTACAGCGTGGCGACTGTCGGCAGCACCACGTACTTGCGGGGTTTTGAGGTGATCGGCAAACGCTATTGGGCACAGACCAACAGCCGCTATGGGCAGCTGACGTTCTTTACCGGGTTGGCGTCCGATGGTGAGGCGTGGGTCGGCTACACGCGCCGCGTAGGCTGGACCACCATCAACCGGTTTTCCAGTTCCGGTGGGGCCAGCGCCAAGTTCACGTGCAGCCGTATTACTGGTTGTTAGACCTGGCCGTTCTTTTGTTCCTGAACCCAGGCCATGTAGCTGTTCATCGGCGGATTCTTCTGGAAGTACTTTTTCAGGCCTTCAAACAGGCCATCAGCCACTGCCTGTTGATGACGCGCCGTCACCAGTCGCTGGGCGTCTTGGGTATTGGAAATGAACCCAGTCTCCACCAGGATCGACGGTACGTCCGGTGATTTAAGCACCGCGAAACCTGCCTGTTCCACGCGCTTCTGATGCAGCGTGGTGATGTTTTGCAGGCTGCCCAGCACCGAGCTGCCCAGTTGCAGGCTGGAGGCGATGGTGGCGTTCATCGACATGTCGAGAATCACCCCGGCCAACATCGGGTCCTTGTCCTTGAGATTCAGTAACGTGGTAGCACCCAGCAGGTCGGCGCCATTCTCGCGCTGTGCCATGAAGCGCGCCGTGGCGGACGTCGCGCCGCCTTCCGACAATGCGTACACCGAGGCCCCGGAGGCCGTGAGCCGTGGCGCGGCATCGGCATGCACCGAGATGAACATATCGGCCTTGTGCTGACGGGCAATGTCTACGCGCTTGCGCAGTGGTACGAAGAAGTCGTCGTTGCGTACCAGCTTCACGTCAAAGCCCTTCTCGCGCTTCAAGCGTTTGGCCAGCAACTGGGCGATCGACAGCACCACGTCTTTTTCACGCTGGCCCTTGGAACCGATGGCGCCCGGGTCCTTACCGCCATGACCAGGATCGACCACCACGATGATGTCGCGCTTGGGATGCGCTTTATCCACCGGCGCCGCTGACGCAACCAGCGGCGCAACTTCAGCGGCAATTTGACGAGGTGCATGGGTGGCGCTGGTCAGGTCCAGTACCAGGCGATGACCTTGGCCATCCTGCGGCGGCAATAAGAAGCTGTTGAGCTGCATCGGCGCGGCCAGGTCCAGAACAATTCGCGTATCGCCTTTGCCGAAATGTCCGGAGCGAATCGAGGTGATCCCGCTGTTCTTCAGTACAAGCTGAGAGAAATCGCCACTGAGCCCGGCGCCGCTCAGGTCGATGATCAAGCGTTCCGGTGAGGTCAGGGAAAAAGTCTTGTATTGCACCGGGCCACTGAGGTCGAGCACCAGCCGCAGTTTATCGTCCGAGCGCCACAGGCGCGCATTGCGAATCTGCGTGGCATAGGCCCCCAAAGGCAAGGCGAGCAAGGGGCTGACCAGTAGCAGGTTGAGAAGCTGACGTCTGTGCATGACATATACCGCAAATAAAGGAGCGTCCCTGCTCGACATGACTGAAGAAAGGCTGGAGCAGAAAAATCATCGTCGACTCAATAGTTATAATATAACATGTCTTTTTATTTCCAACGATGGACCTGCTCATGAATGCGCTGACTCTGCCGGATATCGCCGCGCAGGCTTCACGCCAAGCCTTACCACTGGACTGGGTGGGCATGTGCGGTATCGCCTTGCCGATCCTCATCGACGGCCAGCGCCTGACCGCCACCGCCGATGCGGGCGTAAGCCTGGACGACGGCGAAGCCCGTGGCATTCATATGTCACGCCTGTACCTGGCCTTGGAAATGCTCGACCAACAGCCGCTGACGCCTGCGCTTCTGCGTACTCTACTTGAGCGCTTTCTAGAGAGTCATGAAGGTTTATCTAAGAACGCCTACCTGCGCATCCACACCAATTTGTTGCTCAAACGGCAGGCGTTGATAAGCCCATTAGCCGGTTGGAAAGGCTACCCGGTGTGCATCGAAGCGCGTCTGGAAAACCAGATGTTCCACGTGGAACTAAAAATTGACGTTACCTATTCCTCAACCTGCCCTTGCTCCGCTGCCCTCGCCAGGCAGTTGATTCAGCAACAATTTCTCGCAGATTTCGCCAACACGCCGTTGCAGCATGAAGACGTGCTGACCTGGCTCGGCAGCGCCAACGGCATCGTCGCCACGCCCCACAGTCAACGCAGCAGCGCGCAGTTATCCATCCAACTGGAAAACAACCAAGTCAGCCTGCCACTCACCGACCTGATCGACAACGTCGAAGCGGCCCTTGGTACCGCCGTGCAAACCGCTGTGAAACGCGCGGACGAACAAGCCTTCGCCCTGGCCAACGGGCAGAACCTGATGTTCTGCGAAGACGCCGCCCGCCGCCTGAACCTCGCCTTGAAACGCTCGGATGCCGTCAAAGCCTTCCACCTGAAAGTGATCCACGCCGAAAGCCTGCACGCGCACGATGCCGTGGCTGAAAGCCGCTGGACGAGACACTCTGCATGATCACCTGTAACGCTTTGCGCTGGGGCGCCCCCGGCCAACCGCTGACGCCCGCCATCGACCTCACGCTTGAAAAAGGCAGTCTCACCGGCATCATCGGCGCCAACGGCACCGGTAAAAGTAGCCTGCTCAAAGTCATCGCAGGCCTGCAAAAGCCGCTGGCGGGCAAAGTCACTGTGGATGTTCCGCGCCGTGGCGGCCTGTCATTTCTGCCCCAGCAGCAACACCTGGATCGCCAGTTCCCCATCAGCCTGCAAGAGCTGGTCGCCGCCGGTTTCTGGGGCACCAAGCTCACCCCGCAACAACGCAGCCAACGCCTGCAAGCCGTGCTGGAAGACTGGTGCCTCCGCGGCCTGGAACATCGCCCGTTGATGGCGTTGTCCGGCGGCGAACTGCAACGCGCCCTGCTCGCCCGCATGAGCCTGGCCGAAGCGCCGGTGTTGCTGCTCGATGAGCCACACGCCGCCCTCGACGAAGAAGGCCAAGCCCTGTGCTGGAAACACATTCACGCCTGGCACGACGCGGGCCGCACGGTGGTAATCGTCTGTCATGACTTGGCGTCCGTGCGCCACCACACCCAGCAGGTGGTGCAAATCAAAAGCACCGGCTGCGTGTTCGGCCCCAGCAAAGAGCTGATCCGCCCGCAACCGCACATGCAGGTGGCCTGATGCACTTCGCCGCCCACCTGTGGATGCCCTTCTCCGACTTCGTCTTTATGCGCCGCGCCCTCATCGGCGGGTTGGTGCTCGCGTGCAGCACCGCGCCACTGGGTGTGTTCCTGATCCTGCGGCGCATGAGCCTAATCGGTGACGCCGTGGCCCACGGCATTCTGCCCGGCGCCGCCCTCGGCTTCTGGTTCGCCGGGCTCAGCCTACCTGCCCTGACCATCGGCGGCCTCGGCGCCGGCCTGAGCATGGCCGGGTTGTCCGCGTGGATCACCCGTCGTACCGGCCTGCGCGAAGACGCCAGCCTCGCAGCTATCTACCCCATCTCCCTCGCTGCGGGCGTGCTGATCCTCGGCCTTGCCGGCAAGCGCCTGGACCTGCTGCACCTGCTGTTCGGCTCGGCCCTGGCCGTCGATGAAACCACGCTGACCGGCATGCTCTGGGTCTCCGGCTTCAGCCTGATCGCCATGGCGCTGATCTACAAACCGCTGCTGCTGGACACCCTCGACCCGCTGTTCCTGCAAACCGTCAGCCGCCTCGGCCCTCTCGCCCACGGGTTGTTCCTAACGTTGGTGGTGCTGAACCTGGTGATCGGTTTCCAAGCCATCGGCGCGTTGATGGTGGTGGGTTTGATGATGTTGCCGGCCATTGCTTCACGTTTCTGGAGCCGGCGCCTGCCGGTGTTGATCGCGGTATCGGCGGTGCTGGGATGCCTGTCGGTGTGGTTTGGTTTGTTGCTGTCGTTCTACTACTCGCTGCCCAGCGGCCCGGCCATCGTGCTGGTGGCTGGCGGTGGGTATTTGCTGTCCGTGGTCTTCGGTCCGGTGCACGGCTTGCTGCGCCGCCCGCCCTCTCTTACATCCCAATGAGGTGTTTCCCGATGCGCGCTTTACTCGTGCTGTTCAGTATCCTGCTGCCCCTGTCGATGGCGCAGGCCGCAGACAAACTCCAGGTGGTCACCAGCTTCAGTATTCTCGGTGACATCACCCACCAGATCGGTGGCGATCACATCCAGATCAGCAACATGGTTGGCCCGGATGCCGACGCCCATACCTATGAGCCCACGCCGGATGACGCCAAGGCGCTGCTCAAGGCCAAGGTCATCATCAAGAACGGCCTCGGCTTCGAGCCATGGCTGGACCGTCTGGTCACCAGCACCGAAACCAAAGCCACAGTGGTTACCGCCAGTAAGGGCGTGATCTCCCACACCATGGAAGAAGACGGCGAAACCATCCCCGACCCACACGCCTGGCACAACCTGGCCAACGCCGAAATCTACGTGAACAACATCACCAAGGCGCTGGTGGCTGCAGACCCGGCCAACAAGACCGACTACCTGCGCAACAGCCAGGCCTACCTGAAAGAAATCTACCGCCTGCTGGCCGAAGCCAAGACCAAGTTCGGTGCGCTGCCGGCGGGCAACCGTCGCATCGTCACCTCCCATGACGCGTTCGGTTACCTGGGCCAGGCCTATGGCATCCAATTCCTCGCGCCTCAAGGCCTGTCGACAGAGCGTGAACCGTCGGCCGCCGAAGTCGCTGCGCTGATCACCCAGATCCGCAAAGACAAGGTCAAAGCCGTGTTCATGGAAAACATCAAGGACTCGCGCCTGCTCAAGCAAATCGCCGACGAAAGCGGCGCGCAGATCGGCGGCACGCTGTATTCCGACGCCCTCGCCGCCGAAGGCCCGGCCAGCACCTTCACCGGGCTGTTCGAATACAACCTCAACACCCTGTGCGCGGCTTTGAGCAAGCCATGACCTTGAGCATGCTCGAACTGGAAGGGGCTGCCATTGGCAGCCGTTTTCCACTCGAACAAGTCCTAAGCGCCCTGCCGTGGAACAGCGATGGTCTGATTGCCGCAATCGCCCAGCAGCATGGCAGTGGAGAGGTGTTGATGCTGGCCTGGATGAACCGCCAGGCCCTCGACGAAACCCTGGCCACTGGGCAGGTCTGCTACTGGTCGCGCTCGCGCCAGCAGCTGTGGCGCAAAGGCGAAAGCTCCGGCCACTGGCAACAGTTGATCGAAGCACGCCTGGATTGCGACGGCGACGCGGTGTTGCTGCTCGTCAATCAGCAGGGCCCGGCCTGCCACACCGGCCGCCCCACTTGCTTCTACAACGCCATCGACGGCGACCATGTCCACATCATTACGGAGCCAGCAGCATGATCCGCAAGAACCCTTCCGGCGACCTGCCGGTGATTGCCGAATCGGCCTACGTCGACAAGACCGCGATCATTTGCGGCAAGGTCATCATCGGCGAGAACGTATTCGTCGGCCCCTACGCCGTGATCCGCGCCGACGAAGTCGACGCCACCGGCGACATGGACCCGATCACCATCGGTGCCAACTCCAACATCCAGGACGGCGTGGTCATCCATTCCAAATCCGGCGCGGCAGTAACCATCGGCGAATTCACCTCTATCGCCCACCGTTCCATCGTCCACGGCCCCTGCACCGTCGGCGATCGCGTGTTCATCGGCTTCAACAGCGTGCTGTTCAACTGCGCCGTCGGCGATGGCTGCGTGGTGCGTCACAACTCGGTAGTCGACGGCCGCGACTTGCCGGCCGCCTTCTACGTGCCCTCCACCACCCGCATCGGGCCCAACACCGACCTGTCGCAATTTCCACCGGTGAGCGTCAGCGCCTCGGAGTTTTCCGAAGACGTGGCGCGCACCAACGTCGACTTGGTGCGCGGTTACAAAGCCCTGCAAAACGAGTTCTGAACCATGAGCCGCCTGCTGATTCGCAATGCCCGCCTGGTGAATGAAGGCCAGGAATTCGACGCCGATGTACTGGTCGCCAATGGCCGTATCGAGAAGATTGCCGGCAGCCTCGAAGGCTACAACGAGCCGGTGGAAATCGATGCCAACGGTCAGTGGCTACTGCCGGGAATGATCGACGACCAAGTGCACTTTCGCGAACCCGGCGCGCCGGACAAAGGCAGCTTCTACAGCGAATCCCGCGCGGCGGTGGCCGGAGGCATCACCAGCTTCATGGACATGCCCAACACCAACCCCGCCACACTGAACCTGGAAGCGCTGGCCGACAAAAAGCGCCGCGCCGCGCTGCACTCGGTGGCCAACTACGGTTTTCACTTTGGCGTGAGCAACGACAACCTCGACACCGTCGCCGCCCTCGACCCGCGCGAAGTGGCCGGGGTCAAAGTGTTCATGGGCGCGTCCACCGGCAATATGCTGGTGGACGATCCACGGATTCTGGAACGGCTGTTCGCCGAAGTACCGACCATCCTGCTGGCCCACTGCGAACACACGCCGAGCATCCTGGCCAACGAGCAGCGCCTGCGCGAACGCTTCGGCGACCACATCCCCGCGGTCGCCCATCCGTTGATCCGCGATGCCGAAGCCTGCTATCGCTCATCGTCTTTTGCCGTGGAGTTGGCCAAGCGTCACGGCACGCGCCTGCACGTGCTGCACCTGACCAGCGCCCGCGAGTTGGCGCTGTTTGAAGACAAACCCCTGGCCGAAAAGCGCATCACCGCCGAAGTCTGCCTGCACCACCTGCTGTTTGATGACCGCGACTATCATCGCCTCGGCCACCAGATCAAATGCAACCCGGCGATCAAAACCCGCGCCGACCGTGACGCCCTGCGCCTGGCCTTGCTGAGCGATCGTCTGGATGTGATTGGCAGTGACCATGCGCCGCATACCTGGGCGCAAAAACAGTTGGGCTATCGCGAAGCGCCGTCAGGGCTGCCGCTGGTGCAACACGCGCTGCCGGCGTTGCTGGAGTTGGTGGCCGACGGGCATCTGCCGCTGACCACGTTGGTGGCGAAGACCAGCCACCGGGTGGCTGACCTGTTTGCGATTCCCGATCGCGGTTATTTACGCGAAGGCTATTGGGCCGACCTGGTGCTGATCAAACCCGAGCCCGACGGCAAGCCGGTCAGCAGCCAACCGATCCTGGCGCGCTGCGGCTGGACACCCTTCGCCGAACGCAGCTTTCGCCACAGCGTCAGCACCACGCTGGTGTCAGGCCACCTGGCGTGGCACAACGGCCAAGTGGTCGACAGTTGTCAGGGCTTGCCCCTGCATTTTTTGCGTTAAGCGCGGGGTTTGACGGTGCCGCAGTCGTTGCCCAGCCACTGGGCATGGCTGTCCAGACTGCCCTTCTGCTGGATGCCGGTGGCATTGAAAGTACCGTTGACGGTGGTGGTGAACTCTTTCTGGCTCTGGAAGGTCGCCACGCCGGTGCCTTGGGCTTTCGGACAGCTGAAGCGGAATTTCCACTGGTTGCCGGTCTTGTCGGTGACCTCCTGTTTGCAGCCCGATTGAGGGTCGGTCAGGGGGATCGAGTCAGAGGCGACCTGGGCCGGGGTGAGGCATACCTGCACGCCTTTTCCGCCCATGGTGATGCCCTGTTTTTCCAGCATCGCACGCTGCTCAGGGGTCATCTGTTGCTTGAGCTGGCCGAGGATCAGCGAAAGGTCCGGCAGGTCTTGGTTATCGACTTTCATATTGCTGGTGGTCAATTCCCACAAGCCCGGCGCCAGCATCTGCGCCTGAGCCGCCACGGGCAGCGACAATCCAACAACCATGGCCAAACCTAGCAGACGAGCATTCATCGGGTAACTCCTGGGTAATTGTGGGCGTTAGACGCCGCAAAGCCGCCAGTGTTGCACGGCAAATAAAATAGCGACATTCGCAGCCGTTCATGGTCTGTTAGGCATTGGATTGTTTGGAGTTACGTCGTTCATGGATTTTTTTGGCCCACACCTGCTCGTCTACTTCATTGCCACGCTGCACTTGCTCGGAACCCTCGCCGCGATCCACGCGGTGCTGACCGTCCGGACTGCCCAGGGCTCAATCGCTTGGGCCTTGTCGCTGATGTTCATGCCTTACCTGACGCTGATTCCCTACCTGATCTTCGGCCGTAGCACCTTCGACGCCTACATCCAGGCCCGACGCCAGGCCAACCAGGAAATGCACACCGCCATCACTGAGCTCAACTGGCGCCCGTGGGTCGAAGAAGCCCTCGCCGCGCGCAACTCCAGCGCCTACGCCTCCCTGCGCGCCATGCCCAGACTGGGCCGCATGCCGTGCCTGGCAAACAATGAAGTGCGCTTGTTGATCAACGGCGATGCCACGTTCAGCGCGATCTTCGACGCCATTCGCAACGCCAAAACCGCCGTGCTGTTCCAGTTTTTCATCATTCATGACGATGAACTCGGCCGCCAGTTGCATGCGCTGCTCAAGGAAAAAGCCGCCGAAGGCGTAGATATTTACGTGCTGTATGACCGTATCGGCAGCCACGCTCTGCCCCATCGCTACGCGCAATCACTGCGTGACGCCGGGGTGCAAGTCAAAGCATTCGCCACCCGTAGCGGCTGGCTCAATCGCTTCCAGGTCAACTTCCGTAATCACCGCAAGATCGTGGTGGTGGACGGCATTACCGGGTTTGTCGGCGGGCACAACGTCGGTGATGAATACCTGGGTAAAAAGCCGCCATTGGCGCCGTGGCGCGATACCCACGTGCAAGTCACCGGCCCGGTTGTGGCCTGCCTGCAGGAGTCGTTTGCCGAAGACTGGTTCTGGGCCGCGCGCGAGTTGCCACCCCTGATCCTGCCGGACGCCTACCCCGAGGATGGCGTGCTTTGCCAATTGCTCGCCAGCGGCCCGGCCGACCCGTATGAAACCTGCTCGCTGTTTTTCGTCGAAGCCATCCACGCAGCGACCGAGCGAGTGTGGATCACCAGCCCGTATTTCATCCCCGATGAAGCGGTGTTCTCCGCCCTGCGCCTGGCGGTGCTGCGCGGTGTCGACGTGCGCCTGCTGCTGCCCTCGCGCCCCGACCACCGCATCGTCTACGCCGCCTCCAGCCTTTACGCGATCGAAGCCGTGCGCGCCGGTGTTCGGGTGTTCCGCTATAAGCCAGGTTTCCTGCATCAGAAGGTCGTACTGGTGGACAGCGAAATCAGCGCCATTGGCAGTGCAAACATGGACAACCGTTCGTTCCGGCTGAATTTCGAGGTGATGTTACTGACGGTGGATCAGGCCTTCGCCAGTGAAGTGGAGCAGATGCTGCTGGATGACTTCGCCCTGGCCCATGAAGTCAGCCAGGAAGAAAGCCGCGAGACCCGCCGCCTGCAACAACTGGGCATGCGGGTCGCGCGCTTGATCTCACCGATTCTCTAACAGCCAGCTCCCACAGTTTTAGATCTTCGGTGCTCCTGAATCAGCGATAGATATCCTCCCGCGTCCACGGCAGTTCATGGCTGCCATCAGCGTGGGGTTTTACCGCCAGGATCTGGTGCAGGTTGATCCAGCCCCGCGCAAACGCATAGGCGCAACCGGCCAGGTACAGCCGCCAAATGCGTAACGCTTGCTCCGGTACCATCTTCGCTGCCGCTTCCAGGTTGTCTTCCAGCCGCTCGCTCCAATGATCCAGGGTGCGCGCGTAGTGCAGGCGCAGGCTTTCGACGTCGACCACTTCCAGCCCGACTTCACTGAGCTCGGCAGTCATCATCGCCAGGTGCGGCAGTTCGCCGTTGGGAAACACGTAACGTTCAATGAACTCACCCGCGCCGCGGCCGACGGGGCGGCCATCAGTGTGCTTGGCAGTAATCCCGTGGTTCATCACCAGGCCGCCTTCGCGCACCGCCCCAAACAGGGTCTTGCTGTACTCCGCCAGGTTGGCGTGGCCGACGTGTTCAAACATACCCACGCTCACCACTTTGTCGAAACGGCCGTCCTGAGGAAGGTCGCGATAGTCGAGCAACTGCAAATCCACCAGGTCTTCCAGGCCCTCGGCTTTCACCCGTTCCCGGGCCAGCGCCAATTGCTCCTTGCTCAGGGTGATGCCAAACACCTTGACCCCAAACTCCCGCGCCGCAAAACGCGCCAGCCCGCCCCAACCACAGCCTACATCGAGCAAATACTCCCCCGACTGCAACCGCAATTTGCGGCACAGGTGGCGGAATTTGTCTTGTTGGGCCTGGTCGATGGATTCGCTGCCGGTTTCGAAATAACCGCAGGAATACGCCATGTCCTGATCCAGCCATAGCTGGTAGAACTCGTTGGACAGGTCGTAATGGTAAGAAATGGCCGCTGCGTCAGTCGCCTTGTCGTGGATCGAACGCACGGGATGCGTGTCCTCGTCGTCGACCAGGGCGTTACTCAACTCATCACACACTCGGATCACTTCAGCGATGGAGCCTTCCAGCTCCAATTTGCCCTCGATAAAGGCTTCGCCTAGCGAATTAAGCGTGGGATGGGTCAGTTGGCTGACAATCGTGGGGTCCTTCACCACGATGGTCACACTGGGCTCGGGGCCCAAGTTGAATTCATGGCCGTCCCAGAGTCGAAGACGCAGCGGTAGCTGAAGATTCTGTAAGGCCGGTGGAAGTTGCGCGAGCATGAGTAGTCCCCCCTTGTTTCAGACGTCTGGAATGAGGGTAGACCATCTGAAGACAAAGTAGGGGGCTATCGATTTGATAGCGGCCTTCTATGGGACTCGGCGCTCGAGCAAACCGTCCTGGATCCACTGTTTGAGCCACGTAACCGCTTGCAGGGGGGCACCCTCTCCATAAGTGACTGCCAGTTGCGCGCACAGTTCTGAAAAACTCCAGCCGGTGGTCACCATGCCTGCCAAGGCGCAGGCTTGCGCAGGTTCCAGACTACGGTAATGGCACACGTTCTGGTGTCGCCACACCAAGCAAATCTGCGCCAACTCCAAGGCGTGGCTGTCGGGGAAGTCCGACTCATCCTTGCTGGCACGCCAAATCGCGACCGTATTGAAGTGGCAAAGCATCTGCTGCACCGAGGGTGCCAGGGTGACCTGCAACCCCGGCCAGTCTTCGGGGGGCAGTTGCGCCATATCATTCAGGGTCAGTGGTTCACCCTGCAGCGCATCGAATGCCAAGGTAAAAGCCCACTCCAAACGCGCCAGCTCAGCCAACGGCGCGCTCTGTTCAGCCACCAGATGCTCAACGATAAACGCCGCAAACCGCTCGCCCAACCAGCGCAGGCTGTAATGGGTCGACGGGTAGCGCCGAACGTAAGCCTCGGTCAGCAACGCAAATTCATCATCCCCCAGCCAATACCAGATAGCGCCGAAGTCATGGCGCAACACTTCCTGCAATCGCGACACGTAGGCGTTGTGGTAAATCGCCAGGCCCGTGTCCACATCCAGCGTCGGACCGCCCAATAAGGTGGCGGCGAAGCCACTCTCAGCCACAGAGGTTTCGGATAACAGATGCTGCTCAAAGGCCAACTGCCAATCGGTCAGGCGCATAGCGATCTCCTGGCCAACGCGGCAGCACCCAGTTCACGGGCCTTGCTCAACTCGGTGAGCAGTTCTTCGAACGGCGGGAAATGGTCATCGCGCTCCAACAGCGTCGACACCGGGCCCAAGTGCTCAAGCGTCTGTTGATACAGCGCCCACACGGGGTCGCACACCGGATGGTCATGGGTGTCGACCACGTAGTCGCCGTAGTCCATATGCCCCGCCAGATGCAGTTGGCGAATGCTTTGCGGCGGCAGGTTGCGGATAAACGTCCAGGCGTCGAACCCATGGTTGCGGGAGCTGACATACACATTGTTAACGTCCAGCAGCAGTTGGCACCCCGTGAGGTGGGCCAGGGCATTGAGGAATTCCCACTCGGTGAATTCATCCGCCTTGGAACGCACATAGCTGGAGACATTTTCCAGTACCAGCGGGCGCTGCAACACGTCCTGCACTTGGCGAACGCGGCCAGCCACGTGGTAGAGGCTTTCTTCGGTGTAAGGCAGGGGCAGCAGGTCATGCAACTGGTGGGCGTTGCCGCGGCTCCAGCACAGATGATCAGAGATCCACGCGGGCTGAATACGCTCAGCGAGCTGTTTGATGTTTTTCAGGTAATCAGTATCGAGGGCATGGGGCCCACCGATGGACAGGGACACACCGTGCATCACCAGGGGATAGCGCTCGGCTATCGCGTCCAGGTAGTACAAGGCTTTACCGCCCTGCACCAGATAATTCTCGGAGATCACTTCGAACCAATCCACAGCTGGGGATTGTTCAAGGATCTGCTGGTAGTACTCACTGCGTAAACCCAGGCCGTAACCCAGACTTGGAAGGGAAGCGGACATCAGACACTCCAGGGCAAAGTGTCCGCAGCGGTGGGGGCAACCGCTGCGGGTGCACTCGGTTGCCGGTTACTCGCCGACTTTGCCGCCAGCCTTGGTGCAAGCATCAGCACTGGCCTGGACTTTGAAGCCTTGGCCTTTGCAAGAACCCTGACCTTTGCAGGCGTGGTCTTTGGTTTTGCAATCGTTCTGGCCTTTGCAGGCGTTGATGCCGTAGCAGTGCACAGCGGTGTCAGCGGCTTGAGCCTGAGTGACTACACCAGCAAACATGGTAGCGGCGGCCATTGCGAGGGCGGCACCAGCAGCAGCGGATTTGAAGTTCATTTTTTGTATCCTCATGATCGGTTGTGGAGTCGGTCCAAACGGATTGTTCAGTCTCGACATACCACTAGAGTGAGGCCCCTCATCGGCGTTACAGCCGTGTGCAAATATTTCTGAAATTATTCTTCAAGCTTCAAAAGCGGCTCCTGGAAGCGTAGCAAACGCCCGGCGTTACCCAGTACCAGCAAGGTGCTGAGGTTATGCAGTACCGCCGCAATCATTGCGCCTGCCGCGCCCAACCAGCCAAAAGCGGCGAACACGACGATGGCCAACGTCCAGCCCAAGCCGATGATCACGTTGACCTGTAGCGTGTGGCGGCACTGACGGCTCAAGCGCACACACGTACCCAGGCGCCGCAAATCACTGCCAATCAACACCACATCCGCCGACGCCAGAGCGATATCCGCCCCGCCCGCGCCCATCGCCACGCCGACCACACCGGCTTTTAGCGCCAGGGAGTCGTTAATGCCGTCGCCCACCACCATTGGCCTAAAGCCGCTGCCAATTTCCCCCAGCACACGGTTGAGCTTGTCTTCCGGCAGTGCCTGCGCTTCGACATCGCTGATGCCCACGTCCAAGGCCAGACTGTCAGCCACGCTTTGACGGTCGCCCGTGAGCAGCAGTTGGCGACCCAGGCCCAAATCCCGCAGCTCTTGCAGCGCCTGACGCGCCTCCGGCTTGACGCTGTCGGCCAGCAACAACCAGGCGAGGAACTGCCCACCCAGCGCCAACCCGGCAATCGGGCCGTCGTGATTAGGGACGGCAGTGGTCACGATACCCAGTTGCTCGAACAACTCCGGACGCCCCAACGCCGCTTCGCCCTGCTCGGTCTGCGCAACCACGCCAAGGCCTTGGCGTTCGCGGATGTCGGTGAGCACCAGCAGTTGCTCCTGCGTTGCCAGCCCTGCCAGCGCACGGCTGACCGGGTGACTGCTCGCCGAACCCAAGCTGGCTGCAAGGTTCAACAACACCTGCCGATCCGGCGCGCTGGTCTCGATGGATTGCAGGCGCAAGGTGCCAAAGGTCAGGGTGCCAGTCTTGTCGACCACCAATGACGTCAGGTCCGCCAATTCCTCCAGGAACGCCGAGCTGCGAATCAAAATTCCATGGCGCGCCGCCACGGCGATCCCGGCAATCGCCGTAGCCGGCGCCGACAGCACCAAGGCACATGGGCACGCCGCCACCAGCACAGCCAACATCGCCTGCGCATCGTTGGTCACAAACCAGGTCACCGCCGCCAGCAGCAACACCAACACCATATAGCTGCCGGCATACCGCTCCAGCAGCCGTGTGATCGGCGGCTTGGAGCGTTCGGCGTTCTGCATCAGCGCGATGACTTTGCCCAGGGTCGATTCATTACCGGTGCGGGTTACTTCGAGGCGCAGCAAGCCGTCGAGATTGATCGCCCCGCCAAATACTTGCACGCCAACGCTGGCTTCCAATGGCACCGACTCACCGGTGATCGGCGCCGTGTCCAGGCTCGCCTGACCGGAAAGCACCACGCCATCGGCGGGCACCCGGTCACCGGCGCGCACTTCGACGATATCGCCGGTGTTCAGCGTGCCGTTATCCACTTCGACGATGCTGCCATCAGCCCGCACCAGGCGCGCATGGCTGCGAGTCAATTTGCCCAGGGCGTGGATCGCTTCCTGAGAGCCAATCACGCTGCGCTCTTCCAGCACATGGCCGAAGATCATGATGATCGGCAGCAATGCAGCGGTCAGCAGATCACCGGTAGCCCATGCCCCAATCATCGCCAGGGCGATCAGTTGATCGGTGATGCCGTGCAGGCTCGGGAAACGCAGGCTGTACCAGGCCGAACGCATCACCGGCACGGCCACCAGCAAGGACGCGACGCCAAGCAGTAATTGGCTGACACCGTTCTGGTCCGGCGCCAACCAACGCCACACCAGGCCCAATACCAGCAAACCCAGCGCCAGCATGGCCAAGGTCAATTGCCGGGCAGCACTGCGCTGCTCAGCGGAAGTCAGCATGGGCGCGCTCATTGTTCGGCTCCCTGAATGATCAAGCGGGAGTCGTCTTTAGGATCGACCGTGGTCACGGAACCGGCCTGGCCGAGAATCTTCGGCAGACGCTCACGGTACAGGCGCAGCAGCAAGCCGGGGTCTTTGACCTGGGCCAGGCTGGCGACCGTGGCGGTTTGAGCCTGGGCACTGGCCAGGCGTTCGCTGGCCTGGGCGTGGGCGACTTGCACCAGTCGGTCGGCCTCTTGGGTAGCGGTTTGAGTAACTTTTTCCGCTTCGGTGCGGGCATTCGCCACCGCTTTATCCGCTTGCTGACTGGCCGTCAGTACCGCATTGAACGCATTCACCGCCGGGCCCGGCAGGCTCGATTGCACATCGACGCGAGTCACTTCGATGCCCAACCCCAAACCAGTGGAGGCCAACTCCGCCAGGCGTTTGTTGATGCCTTGCACCAAATCCCCACGCAGCCGTTCACGGCGCTCGGCCGCACCGTTATCGGTGCCGACCAGTTCCGGGCGCGCCACCAGAATCGTGTCCAAGTCCCGCGCTGCCGTCAGCGCCACCGCGCTGCGGGTGACCAGTCGATCCAAGGCAGGCAACACATGCTCACCCTGCAATACAAAGGCGTAGGGTTCAGTGACCTTGTAGAACACCCGCACATCCAGCTGCACCACCCCGGCGTCGCCCGTCAGCAGGTAACCAGAACCAGCCAGAGCATCGCTCAAAGGCGCGGCGAAACTGGCCACGCGGTCGGCTTGGGTCGCGGCCTCGGAGCGCAGCAGGTTCTCGACCCGACGTTCAATCACGCGGTCCGCCGCCGGCAGCAACACCACTTGCTCGAACGGCTGCGGCCACGCCAGCAACAACCCGGCATTCTGAATGCGGTCGAGGGCCCCAAAGTGCAACACCACGGCGCGGTTCTGCGGGTCGATCTGCCGCACATTGGAAAATGCCCAGGCCAACGCCGCCAACACGGTCACCGCGTACAGCGCCAGGAAGGTCAGGCGCCCGGCCTGAATCCACGGGCTGTCCGGAGTGTCACGCATCGTCATGGCTGAACGTCCTTCGGCCCATCCACCAACGCGCGAAATGGCGCGGCGTCGGTGCGCAGGATGATCTTGGTGCCTGGCGTCACCACCGTGCCCAAGGTGTCGAGGGAGCGCAGCAAGTTATAAAGCTGTGGATTACCGGCGTAGGCGCGGCCATAAATCTGCGCTGCTTCGACCCGCGATTGCGCTTCGATATCAGCGGCTTTCACCGTGGCATCGGCCTGCACAATCCGCGCATCGCGCTCGGCGGCGGAGCGAATCTGCGCCGCTTCACGCTTGCCCACCGCGGTACGTTCGGTGGCAATGGTTTCGCGCTCGGCGCGCATGCGGTCGACGGTGGCGGTGAGGGTGACCGACGGCAGGGTCAGCCGCTCGACGCCCACCTGCGCCACGCGCACGCCATAGGTGGTGAGCAATTGTTGATCAATCTGCTGGCGCAACTGCGCTTCGAAATCGGCGATGCGCACTTGGTTGGCATCGGTGTTAATCAGGCTGGACAGATCGAAGCTGGCCGCGGTGGTTTCCAGTGCCGAGCCGACGAAAGTGCGAATCTGCCGCGCCGCTTCATCCGGCTGGTTCTGCACCGCGCGCATAAAGCGCTGCACATTGTCAGCATCTCCCTGCACCTGCCACGCCACGTAGGCCTGCACGATAATCCGCAGGCCATCGCGGGTGCCCACATCCTGCAAACCGCTGGAGGTGGTGCGCAGGCGCAGGTCCACCGGGATCGCCGCCTCGAACGGCGCCGGCCAGCGCCAGCCCAGGCCCGGTTCCAGCAGTACCCGCGACGGGTTGCCGAAACGGGTAATCACCGTGGCCTCGCCGGAACGCACTTGCACCAGGCTCGCCGCCGCCACTGCAAACAGCACCAGCAACACGGCCCAGGCCATGCGTCGCCAAGGGAATGGGCCGGCGGCTTGCTCATCACCGTGATGATGGTGGTGGTGATGGCCGTGATGATGATCGTGAGAATGAGCGCTCAACAGACAGACTCCTTATTGAACGGCTTTACGCGGCACCGAAGGATCGGCCGGTAAAGTAAAAGAACGCAGATCGATCGTCGGCGCACTGTTGGCGCCCAATCGATGATCCAGAATAAGCAGCTTGGCGTGGGCCAGGCCTTGGCTCAGTTGGCCGAGGTACTGTTCCAACACGAAGGCTTGGCCGGCGCTGGCGTAGGCCTTTTGTTCGGCGGCAAAGCGCAGGCCTGCCGCCTGGGCGCCTGCATTCACTTCGCGCGCAGTAGCCAGGGCTTGGTCGCGCGCGGTGCTGGCTTGCAGCAAGGCCTGGTTGGTTTGTTCGCTGGCGGCGCCGCGCTCGCGGGAAATCAGCGCCTGGGCGCCAATCTGTGCAGCCTGTACGCCGTGGTAAGCATTCGCGGCGCCAGCCGGTGGATGGATCGCTTCTACCACGGTGGCGAGAATTTCTACGCCGCTGTCGAGTTTTTGCAGATCCGCTTGTACGGCACGACCAATTTCGTCGGCGAGGCTGATGCGTTGTTCGCCGAGTAATTCATCGAGGGTGCGCGAGGCAAAGTCGTGGACCAGAATGCGGCTGGCGGTGCTGCGGATCAGCGTGGGCACATCCGCGCTGTTATAGGTGGCGGCGAGCGCGGCCTGATCGGTCAGGCCAATGCGGTAGACGAAGCGCACATCCATATTGACGATTTGGAAGCTCTGCTTGTCGCCGCTGCTGCTGGCAATCACCTGGGATTTGTCATTCACATGGCTGGCGTCCCATAACCGGTTGGCAATCAGCGGCGCCGGGCCTTCGGCGGGGGCCAGTTCCGGTGTGGCGGCTTCGCTGACGCTGGTGGCCAGTTCATGCACCACGCCGTTTTCCACGTTTAACACGCGGCCCAACGGCCATGGCAATCCGGCATGCAGGCCGGGGCCGAACACTTCCACCGGTTTGCCGAAGCGCTCATAAATCCCACGACCTTGCAGGGGCACTTCGTGCACTCCGGTCAGCGCCCAACCTACCGCCAGCACCACCAACAACACCGGCAGGAAGGCGCGGCGCATGTAGGTAAATGCCCAGATCTGACGCAGATCGATACCGAAGCGGTTGTGCAATTCATGCTGCAACGCCAGCAAGGGTTGTGGCGGCCAACGCAACAACCCGGCGATAACACTCTGCGCCATCAAGCGTGGTTCTAGACGTGGCTGGCGCGGGCTGAACAGTGACAGCGCGCCCCTCAACAGGAACTCCAGCGCCACCAGCGCCGGCAACAACCCGATCAGTGTCGCCAGGCGCAGCGGCCAGACAGACTCTGCACCGGCGAACAAAAGGCAGACCGCACTGACCACCAGGCAAACAATCACCACCCGGCTCAATTGCGCCAACTGCGAGGCTTCCGGCCATTGCGCGGTACTTTCCTGAGCCAAGCGTCGCTCGAACACCAGTAAACCGAAGGCCAATGCCAACGCCAGCGCGGCACCGATGCTTGCAGACTGCCCCACCGCCGCTGCGGGCAAGGTCAGGTTCCAGAATTCGATAATGCTGACCAGCGCCAACAACGACCAGCCGCCCAGCCACAGCACTGGCGTACCGATCTGCGCCAACAAGCCGCTGCCAAAACGCCCGATAAGGCGCGCGTACCAACCTGTATCTTCAACGGGCAGTTCGATCAGCTCAGCCGCAGGCCCTTCCAGCGCCTGGGCGCGCCAATCGGCGACCCACCACGCCGATTGCAACCCGGCCACCAGCACCAGCAACGCCGAAGCACAGTTGATCAGCAGCACCGGCCAGATCGACAGCGGCGCAAACAGGGCGACAAACAGCGCCAGTATCCAACCGAAAATGGCCAGGGCCGTCAGGCTGATACCGGCTTGCCTCAATCGACGGGCATGGAACAGTCCTTGCTGAAAACGCGGAAGGCCTTCAACCGAAGCGCCGTCAGCTTCTAGATCAACTTGCATCCACTCAATGCCCACTTGTACACAATTAGTTACGATATAACACGATGCGTGAAATTTTTGTTTGCCTAGAAGCAGACCACGACCCGATCCCCCCATAAACACGTGCCATCACTGGTGCAGGCCACGATTAATCGGCACACTCCGAAACAGTTTTTCGCGGGTCCACGGACAAGGAAGCGTCACTCCCATGATTTCGATCTATCAACTCAAACCGCGCTTTCAAAACTTGCTGCGCCCTCTCGTGCAGCGCCTCTACGACAACGGCACTACCGCCAACCAGATCACCGTGCTGGCCGGCGTAGTTTCCCTGCTGGTCGGCCTGTTGATCGCCGGCTTCGCCCAACACCTCTGGCTGTTCGCGCTGATCCCGCTGTGGATGATCCTGCGCATGGCCCTCAACGCCATCGACGGCATGCTCGCCCGAGAGTTCGGCCAGCAGTCACGCCTGGGCGCCTACCTCAATGAACTGTGCGACGTGATCGCCGACAGTGCGCTGATCCTGCCTTTTGCGTTGATCCCCGGCGTGAGCCTGGCGCCGGTGCTGTTGGTGGCGCTGCTCGCGGTGTTCAGTGAATACGCCGGTGTGCTCGGGCCGATGGTCGGGGCGTCTCGACGCTATGACGGGCCGATGGGCAAGAGCGATCGGGCGTTTGTACTCGGCGTACTGGCCACCGGTGTCGCGCTGGGCTGGCTCAGTGCGGGTTGGGTCGACGCCGTGATGTGGCTGGTCGCCGCCCTACTCGCTTACACCCTGGTCAACCGGGTACGCCAGGGCCTCAAAGAAGAACAACACACCTCACCGATTGCATAAGGATTTTTGCGATGCGCGAACAGCAAGAGCACACCTTCAGTACCCATGATGGCGTCGAGCTTTTCTACCGGCACTGGCCGGCAACCGCCCCTAAGGGTGATGAACCGCGCAAAGCGATCCTGCTGTTTCATCGCGGCCACGAGCATTCGGGGCGCATTGCCCACCTGGTCGATGAACTCGACCTGCCGCAGTTCGACTTCTTCGCTTGGGACGCCCGGGGCCATGGGCAATCCCCCGGCGAGCGGGGTGACAGCCCCAGCTTCGCCACCAGCGCTCGCGACGTGCAGACCTTCTGCGACCATATCGGCGGCGCCTACGGTATCGATGAAGAGAACTTCGCCGTCATCGCCCAAAGCGTCGGCGCAGTGATCGCGGCCACCTGGGTGCACGATTACGCGCCGAAGATCCGCGCCCTGGTGCTCGCTTCTCCGGCGTTCAAGGTCAAGCTGTACGTGCCGTTCGCGCGGCCGGGCCTGGCGCTGATGCGCAAGTTTCGCGGCAACTTTTTCGTCAACAGTTACGTCAAGGCCAAGTTCCTCAGCCATGACCCTGAGCGCGTGGCGTCTTACGACAGCGACCCACTGATCACCAAGGCCATCTCGGTGAATGTGCTGCTGGGCCTGTACGAAGCGGCCGACCGCGTTGTAGCCGATGCCCAGGCGATTCAGGTGCCGACGCAACTGCTGGTCTCCGGCTCCGACTTTGTGGTGCACCGCAAACCCCAACAGCAATTTTTCGACCGCCTCGGCAGCCTGAAAAAAGAACTGCACATCCTCCCTGGTTTCTTCCACGACACCCTAGGCGAACGCGACCGCGCCGTAGCCGTGAGCAGTGCCAAGCGTTTTATCCTGCAGAACTTCGAACACCCGCTGGACCGCGCTTCCTTACTGGACGCCGACAAGCTGGGCGCCACCTGCGCCGAATCCGAATCCCTCGCCGCACCGCTGCCGCACAACTCCTTGCGCGACCTGTACTGGCGCATGACCCGCGCCAGCATGGGCCTGGGCAAAACCTTGTCGGACGGCGTGAAACTGGGCTTTGACACCGGTTTCGACTCCGGCAGCACCCTGGATTATGTGTACCGCAACAAGCCCACCGGCAAAGGTGGCCTGGGGCGAATGATCGACACCAACTACCTCAATTCCATCGGCTGGCGCGGCATTCGCCAGCGCAAGCTGAACGTCGAGGAGTTGCTGCGCCTAGCCATGGCAGAGCTGCGTGCAGATGATCGCGAAGTGCGCATTGTGGACATCGCCGCCGGCCACGGGCGCTACATCCTGGAGGCCTTGCAGGGCGTGTCGCCGATGCCGGAATCGATCCTGCTGCGCGACTACAGCGACATCAACGTGCGCGACGGTGGCGCGCTGATCCGTGAGAAAGGCCTGGGGGATATCGCGCAATTCGTCAAAGGCGATGCCTTTGACCGTGCGGATCTCGCGGCGCTTGCGCCAAAACCGACCTTGGCGGTGGTGTCCGGGCTGTATGAATTGTTTGCCGATAACGGCATGGTCGGCGGCTCATTGGCTGGCCTGGCCGAAGCGGTGGAGCCTGGCGGTTACCTGGTCTACACCGGCCAACCGTGGCACCCGCAACTGGAACTGATCGCCCGTGCATTGACCAGCCACCGCCAGGGCCAAGCCTGGGTGATGCGCCGTCGCAGCCAGGCGGAAATGGATCAGTTGGTCGAGGCTGCGGGCTTTCGCAAGATCACTCAGCGTGTGGATGAGTGGGGCATTTTCACCGTGTCCCTGGCACAGAAGATCTGACTATGCGCGAACCCGGCCTGTTAAAGCCTGCGGTCCTATGGCTGCTGCTGTTGGCGCCGCTGTTTTTCAGCACCTACGGCTTCGCCACCTGGGTCACCAGCCAGCGCAGCGACGTCGGCACGCTGGTATTCGGCTGGGAAACCCATATGCCATTCCTGGCCTGGACCATCGTGCCCTACTGGTCCATCGACCTGCTTTACGGGTTCTCCCTGCTGCTGCCCAATACCCGTCATGAGCTGAAACAACATGCGCTGCGCCTGCTGAGTGCGCAGGTTATTGCCGTGAGCTGTTTCCTGATCTGGCCGCTGCGCTTCACCTTCGAGCGGCCGGAGCTGGACGGCGTATTCGGCTGGCTGTTTGCAGTACTGGCGGGCTTCGACAAGCCGTTCAACCAGGCGCCGTCGCTGCATATAGCACTGCTGGTGATCCTGTGGGTCATGTACCAACGCCATACCCAAGGCTTTTGGCGGTGGGTGGTGCATGGCTGGTTCGCCTTGATCGGCATTTCGGTGCTGACCACTTATCAACATCACTTTATCGACTTACCCACAGGCGCCCTCGCCGGTTGGCTGTGCGTGTGGCTGTGGCCAGTGGAACATCCGAGCCCGCTGTTGAATGCCCGGTTGACGCGAGATACCAAGCGCTGGCGGATCGGCGCGCGCTACGGGCTGGGCGCCTTAGCCTTGGTTATCCTGGCGTTTGTAATGGGCGGCGGCTGGCTGTGGATACTTGGGCCGGCGGTTTCCCTGGGTTTGATCAAGGCCAATTACTTCGTGCTCGGTGCTTCGGGCTTCCAGAAACGCGCCGATGGCCGACTAACCCCCGCCGCACGCTGGCTATACGCGCCGTACCTGGCGGCCGCATGGATCAACTCGCGCCTGTGGACACGCAAACACCCACAACCGGATCTGATTGTGGATAACGTTTGGCTTGGCCGAATTCCTGCGGCTAGCGAGCAAGGCTCTTTCACGGCCATCGTCGATCTCTGCGCCGAACTGCCGATTAATCCACAGGGGCGCGCCTATCAATGCATCCCCGTGCTGGACTTGATCGCGCCTACGCCCGCCGAATGCCTGCAAGCCGCGCAAGCCATCGAGCGCCTGCGCTCAACCGGCCCCTTGCTAGTGTGCTGCGCCCTCGGTTACTCACGCAGCGCCACCGCCGTCGCCGCCTGGCTACTGCACAGCGGGCGCGCAGCCACGGTCGATGAGGCGCTGGCTATTATTCGTACAGCGCGGGCCAGCGTGGTCCTGCATCCCGCTCACCGTGAAGCTTTGGAGGGTTTGCCCCATGCCCGCTGATATGGAACTTCAGGTCGTCGCCAGCCTGCTGCGCCGTGGCCGTTCGCTGGATCAGTTATCCACAGGCCTGACGCTGCTCGGCTTTTTGTTCGGCCTGGCGCAGCTGCTGATGGCCAGTATCTCGACGATCTGCCTGTTACTCGCCCTGTGGATGATTGTCCTCGGGCTGCTGCAAAAGTACTGGGCGCTGCGCGTGGCTTTCGATGCCGATCTGTTCGCCCTGCTGGCCAGAGACACCGAGCGCACCCCAGACCTCGACCAGGCCCTGCTAACCCTCGGCCTGCAATCGGCCAAGCGCATCGGCCGGCCCTGGACTGAGCGCCGTCGCGGCGCCCTCAAATTGCTGCGCAAGCAAGCCTGGCTTTTGGGCGCGCAAGCACTGCTGACCCTGGCCGTAATCCTCGCCAGCCCTTGGCTACCTTTCGCCGGATAAGGAATTCCCATGTTCGAACCCGTGGTCGCCACGCTGATTACCTCCATGGCCCGCACCGTCACTGGCGCCCGCAGCCTGTGGCTGGGTTGCGCGCCAGTGCCGGTGCAACGCATCTACTTCGCCAATCACAGCAGCCACGGCGACTTCGTGTTGCTGTGGGCCTCGTTGCCGCAGAACCTGCGCAAATTCACACGCCCAGTGGCCGGCAGCGACTACTGGAACACCAGCGCCCTGCGCCGCTACATCATCAACCGCGTATTCAACGGCGTGCTGATCGACCGCGAGCGCAAGGACCCTGTGGATAACCCCTTGCAGCCGATGCTCGCTGCCTTGGAAGCCGGCGACTCGCTGATCATCTTTCCCGAAGGCACGCGCAATCTGGAAGACGGCCTGCTGCCCTTCAAAAGCGGCCTTTATCACCTGGCGAAAAGTTACCCACAGGCTGAGTTGATCCCCGTGTGGATCGCCAACCTCAACCGGGTCATGCCCAAGGGCCGCGTGCTGCCGCTGCCTTTACTGTGCACCACCAGCTTCGGCGCACCGCTGCAACAGGAAGAAGGCGAAGACAAAGCAGTGTTCCTTGCCCGCACCCGCGACGCCCTGCTCGCCCTTGCCCCGGAGCATTCCTGACATGGATAGCCAAACCCTGATGTTGTTCGGCGGCATCGGCGCGATCCTGGTGCTCGCCTCGCTGATCGGCCTGATCCTCAAGTTGCGCACCCACGGCACGCCGAATGCGGTCATCGACAACCTCAACGCCCGCATCAACGCCTGGTGGGTAATGGTGGTGGTCATCGGTATCGCCTTCTGGCTCGGCACTGGCGCTGTGATCCTGCTGTTCTACGCGGTGTCGTTCTACGCCCTGCGCGAATTTCTCACCCTCACTCCCACCCGCCGCAGCGACTACCCGGCCCTGGTGGCCGCGTTCTATTTGGCGTTACCGCTGCAATACCTGCTGATCTACTCCGACTGGTACGGGCTGTTCTCGATCTTCATCCCGGTGTACGTGTTCCTGCTGCTGCCGATCCTCGCCTCCCTCGGCGGCGACAGCACGCACTTCCTGGAACGCGCGTCGAAAGTGCAATGGGGCCTGATGATCGCAGTGTTCTGCGTATCCTTCGTGCCCGCCCTGCTCACCCTCGAGATCCCCGGTTACGAAGGTCGTAACCTCCTGCTGATCGCCTACCTGGTGATCGTGGTGCAACTGTCGGACGTGCTGCAGTACGTGTGCGGCAAGCTGTTCGGCAAGCACAAAATCGCGCCCAACCTGTCGCCGTCCAAAACCGTGGAAGGCTTTGTCGGCGGCATTTTGCTCTCATCCCTGATCGGCGCGGCGCTGTGGTGGACCACACCGTTCAACCCATGGCAGTCGTTCTTGATCGCACTGTTGATCAACCTGCTTGGCTTTGCCGGCGGCATCGTGATGTCGGCGATCAAGCGCGACCGCGGCGTAAAGGACTGGGGGCATATGATCGAAGGCCACGGCGGCATGCTGGATCGATTGGATTCGGTGTGTTTTGCCGCGCCGATTTTCTTCCACCTCGTGCGGTATTGGTGGACCTGAATCCTCACGCCGATCGTTCCCATGCTCCGCGTGGGAATGCATCCTGTGACGCTCTGCGTCACGACCTCAAGGGAGGACGCGGAGCGTCCAGGGCGGCATTCCCACGCAGAGCGTGGGAACGATCCATGACGGAGTGTCAGCTGACATAAATGCTGCTGTGCCGACGCTATCGCAGGCAAGCCAGCTCCCACAGTGATTCGGGGCAATGTCGAGAGTGGGCAAAGTCTGAAACTGCCGCTCCTACCTGCCCCGTCCCTTTGTTTCGCAGGACATTTCCGAGAGAATCCCAGCCGCTTGTGCCCTGCCTTTTCGGTGGCTAGTCTGCGTTCGTCACTGCCAACTCAGTGACCGGGTTTAGCAGCTCGAACGTTCAACATTGGGCGCACAAGCGCCATCTCTAGCATGGCGTTTTTTTCTTCCAACGCTTTATGGTGGCTGTGCGCAGGGCACCTTCGGGTGCGCCGGGTTCCCAATGTTCCGGCCTGCTAACCTGCGTACAGCTGCCACCCATTGTTTAGCAGCGATGGCTGTCGGCTCCAATTACCTACATTGGAGTTACCGCAATGAGCAAAGTAAAACCTGATCCGCCCCACCACTTTTTCACCCCCCACCCCGACCTCAGTCTTGAAGACGCCCTGGCTTACGCCTCAGACCTGCTCCACTGCGCCGAAGGGTTAAGTGATTCGCCCAAAGCCGCCGGCTACTTGATGGAGATGGCCAAGGTCATGGTGGACCGTTCACTGGACTGCATGAGTCCGCAGTAACCCTGTGGGAGACTCTATGGTTTGAGGGAGGCCCCCAACCTGCTTTTGCCGATCGTTCCCACGCTCTGCGTGGGAATGCATCCTGTGACGCTCTGCGTCACTTGGCGCAGGACCTTAACTGCCCGGCGACTTCGGGACGCGGAGCGTCCAGGGCGGCATTCCCACGCAGAGCGTGGGAACGATCAACTACCGCTTTCGCGAGCAAGCCCGCTCCCACATGGGTTTTGCAGTGTTTTAAAGTCCTCAACCCGGCAAATGCCCCAGCGGCAACGCCCCTGGGGTTTTCACGGTCTGGATCGCGAAATTACTGCGGACATCCCTCACGCCCGGCAGCTTCAACAGACTGCCGGTGACAAACCGCTCATACCCGCGCAAATCCGGCACCACCACTTGCAACAGAAAGTCCGATTCCCCCGACACCAAAAATGCCGAGATCACCTCCGGCAGCGCCATCACGGCCTCGCGAAAGGCGTTGGCCTCGGTGTCGTTGTGCCGCTCCACCTTTACGCCCACAAACACCATCATCCCCAGGCCCACTTCATCGCGGTCGAGAGTGGCATGGTAGCCGCGAATCACCCCGGCTTCTTCGAGCAGGCGCACACGCCTCAGGCAAGGTGAAGCGGACAGGCCGATCTCATCGGCGAGCTGCACGTTGCTCAGGCGACCATCGCGTTGCAGGGCTTCAAGAATCTTGCGGTCAAAAGCATCGAGTTTCAGGTTTGGCATAAGTGAATGGCCGCAGTAGTGATTATTGGCAGACAGTGCCAAGACTAGACGCTTTTCTGGCTGACTACGCAAGCACCTGCCCCACCCTTCAACTCTAGAATTAGCCTACATTTGAGGAGGTGAAACATGGCGGAACTCTGGGTATTTCTGATGGCCCTTTCGGTGGTGTATCTGTTGCCGGGGCCGGACATGATCCTGCTGCTGCAAACCGGCGCCCGCCAGGGCAAAGCCTTGGCGCTGACCACGGCGATTGGCCTGGGGCTGGCCCGGGCGTGCCACGTGGCGCTGGCCGGTATGGGCTTGGCGACCTTGTTCAAGGTGGCACCATGGACGTTTGACGTGGTGCGCCTGGGTGGCGCGGCCTATCTGTTATGGCTGGGCGTGCAGTGCCTGCGCGCCAATATGCTGCCCGCCCTCGACTCGACCACGACTGCGACAACCGCCCATGCCTGGCGCGCGGCATTCCAGCGTGGCCTGCTCACAAACCTGCTCAACCCCAAGGCGCTGCTGTTCTGTTCGGTGCTGCTGCCACAGTTCATCAACCCGCAGGCCGGGCCGGTGGCGGCGCAGTTTGCACTGTTGGGCGCGGTGCTGGTAGCGTTCGGTTTTATGTTCGATTGCTGCTACGCCCTGGCCGGTGCGCGTATCGGCCACTGGCTGGCGCGCAATCGCTCGGCGCAGCGCGTGCAGCAGTGGTTGTTTGGCAGTCTTTTGATCGGTTTTGCGGTACGCCTCACCTTTGTGCAACACGCCTGAGCCGATCGGCGTATCACGGTCATCTTTTGTATCAAAGACGCGTGTAATATACGCCGCACTTAGCCAGGGATGCTCACCATGTTCGATTCGTTGAAAGCGATCAGCCGCCGTATTGTCGGTGCGTTATTGACTGTGGTGAGGGTCGTGTTCGGTCAATGGCAACCGCCGTTCTGGCTGCAGACTATCGGCCATGGCCTGGCAAACCTTGGCCGTAAGGCGCGCGCTTATCCGCGCCAGGCCGGTGCCGGGGTGTTGGGCCTGGTGCTGCTGGCCGCTGCGGGCTTCTACGGTTGGCAGTGGTATTCCCACCTGCCGCAGCCGCATACCGTCGGCTATTCGCTGCACAAACCGAACCTGACTGATTACACCCAACAAACACCGCTTGTGGATAACTTGCAGGTGCGTTTCGCCGAGTCCGTGGCCCCGCTGGCGGCGATTGGCAAACCGGTCACCGAAGGCATCAGCCTCAAACCTGGCGTGGCTGGCGCCTGGCGCTGGGTAGATGACCGCACACTGGTTTTCGTGCCGGAAAAAGACTGGCCCATCGACGCCCATTACACCCTCGACCTGGCGAAGAAAGACCTGCTGGCCGACGGCGTGCTGCTCAGCCAGTACAGCAGTCAGTTTTCCACCCAACCGTTCCGCGCCACCCTGGCGCAAAACGAGCTGTACCAGGACCCGTCCAACCCGACGCTGAAGCAACTGGTAGCGACCTTCCATTTTTCCCACCCGGTCGATGAGGAAAACCTACGCAAGCGCGTCTCGGTGACCCTCGGCAAAGGCCTCGCCTACCGTGACGCCCAGTTGCCCAACCGCCCGGAAATTACGTTTGACGATAAAAAACTCAACGCGTACGTACGTTCCGCCGCCCTGGCCACCCCGCTGGAAAGTACCCCGGTCAGCGCCAAGCTCGACGAAGGTATCAAGGCCCGCGACGGCGGCAACGCCAGCACTGCCCCGCTGATCTCGGAAGTTACCGTGCCCGGCCGTTATCGCCTGACCTTTACCGGCGCCGAAGTGAGTTTTGTCGACAATGAACGCGGCGAACCCGAGCCGGTGCTGATGTTCAGCAGTTCCAGCGCCGTAGCCGATGACACCATCGCAGGCAAGGTCCAGGCCTGGCTGCTACCGGAAAAAGCCAAGGACGACACGCGCCCCTATAACAGCAACGACATCGACGACGCCCTGCTGGCCCGCAGCACCAAGGTAACTCTGACCCACGTGCCCAGCGTCGAGCCGCTGAACACCCTGCACGCCTTCAAATTCAAGGCCCCCGCCGGTCGCGCCCTTTATGTTCGGGTACCGGCCAATCTGGAAGCCATCGGCGGCTATCTGGCGAAAAATCCTACTGCATCGCTGATCAGCATGCCGGCGTATCCGCGCACGTTGCAGTTCCTGTCTGACGGCGCGTTGCTCAGCCTGAATGGCGAAAAACGCCTGGGCTTCATGGCCCGTGGTGTGCCCGGCGCCCATGTGGAAATCGCCCGCCTGCTGCCCAACCAGTTGCAACACTTGGTGGACCAGAGCAGCGGCAGCTTCGCGCGGCCGAATTTCGGCAATGAATACTTCGACCGTATGGTTGAGCGCCAGTCCCTGGACATCCCGCTGTCGTCCGCCGACCCGGCAAAAACCGTCTACGACAACGTCGACCTCAGCCACTACCTCACCGCCAACGGCGGGCGGCGCGGCATTTTCGTCCTCAAGCTCAGCCCTCAGGATGACCCGGCCGAGCGCACGTTCGACTACTCGCGCAGCAGCACCAGCGACCTGCGTTTTATCGTGGTGACTGACCTCGGCATCATCGCCAAACGCTCCAGTGACGGCAGCCATGATGTGTACGTGCAGTCCATCGGCAACGGTTCGCCGGTGTCCGACGCGCAGGTCGACATCATTGGTCGTAACGGTTTGCCGGTCAGCAGCGGCCGCACCGATGCCGAAGGCCACGCGCATTTCGCCAAGCTGGATGAACTGCGCCGTGAGAAAACGCCGCTGATGTATGTGGTCACTCGCGGCAACGACCAATCGTTCCTGCCGATTGCCCGTCAGTCCCAGCAGTTGGACTTGTCGCGCTTTGATGTAGGCGGCTTGGAAGAAGACGGTGCGATCAATCGCCTCAGCGCTTATCTGTTCACCGACCGTGGCCTGTACCGGCCAGGCGAGACCGCGCACCTGGGCATGATCGTGCGCAGCGGCGATTGGAAAGGTGCCCTGCAAGGCCTGCCGGTGGAGCTGCAAATCACCGACCCACGGGGCCTGGAAGTGATTCGCCAACCGCTGAAGCTGTCCACCAGCGGTTTTGAAACTTTTGATTTCCCGAGCAGTGAAGTCGCCCCCGCCGGGGATTACACCGCGACATTGCAATTGATCGGCGAGAAACAGACCCGCACCGATCTGGGAAGCGTCAGCTTCAAGGTCCGCGACTTTGAGCCGGACCGCATGAAGGTCAGCCTGAGCCTGCACGACACACCCGTGTTGGGCTGGATTCCACCGGACCAAGTGGTGGCCAAAGTCACCGCGATGCATCTGTTCGGCGCTCCAGCGGCCGGCCGTCGCGTCACCGCCAAAATGTCCCTGAGCCCGACACTCGCGGCGTTCGACCGCTACCCCGATTACCGTTTCCGCCTCAACGACACTCTGGAAGAGGCGAGCACCGAAGACTTGGCCGAAACCACCGTCGACGACAACGGCCAGGCCGTGCTCGACCTCAACTTGCAACGCTTCGCCAACAGCACCTATCGCCTGCAAGTGATGACCCAAGTGTTCGAGGCCGAGGGCGGCCGTAACGTCGCAGCACAAAGTGCGCTGTTGGTGTCGTCCGCGCCCTACCTGGTGGGTGTGAAAAGTCAGGATTCGCTGTCGTACGTCGCCAAGGACGCCCCGCGCCAGGTGCAATGGCTGGCCGTCGCGCCGGACCTTACGCCGTTGGCGGTAGACGGCCTGACCAGTGAAGTGGTCGAGCACCGCTACGTGTCGGTGCTGGTGAAACAGTCCAACGGCACCTACAAGTACGAGTCGCGTATCAAGAACATCAGCCAGCCGGCCTCGCCGTTGGTGATGACTAAAGACGGCGCCCAGCAGGCCCTGAACACGGGTACACCGGGTGATTTCACCCTGCAACTCAAAGACGCCAACGGTAACTTGCTCAACCAGATCGACTACAGCGTGGCAGGCCGCGGAAACACCTCGCGCTCCCTGGAACGCAACGCCGAGCTGCAACTGCGCCTGGATAAACGCAGCTATGCCACCGGTGATGAGATTGCGATCAGCATCCGTGCGCCGTACACCGGCGCCGGCTTGATCACCATTGAGCGCGACAAGGTCTACACCCAGCAGTGGTTCAAGGCCGACAGCACCAACAGCGTGCAACATATCCGCGTGCCGGCGGGGCTTGAGGGCAATGCCTACGTCAACGTGCAGTTTGTGCGGGATATGGGTTCGGCTGAGGTGTATATGAGCCCGCTGTCCTACGGTGTGGTGCCGTTCAGCATCAACCTGGATGCGCGGCGCATGGCGCTGAAGGTTGAAGGCCCGGCGAAGATCGAGCCGGGGCAAACCCTGGACATCAAGGTCACTGCCGACCGCCCAGGCCGCGCGGTGGTCTATGCGGTGGACGAAGGTATCCTGCAAGTGGCGCGCTACCAGACGCCGGACCCGTTGGGCTTCTTCTTCCAGAAGCGTGCGTTGGAAGTCGGCACCAGTCAGATTCTTGATTTGATCCTGCCGGAATTCAGCCGCCTGCTCAGTGGGGCCGCACCCGGTGGCGATACGGAAGGTGCCCTGGCCAATCATCTCAACCCATTCAAACGTAAACACCAGCCGCCGGTGGCCTGGTGGTCTGGGCTGGTGGACCTGCCAGTCGGAGAGACGGTACTGCATTACCAAGTGCCCGACAGCTTCAACGGCAAGCTGCACCTGTTTGCGGTGGCGGTGGATGCCGACAGCGTGGGTGTGAGCGAGGCCAATACCGACGTGCGCGGGCCGATTGTGATCACGCCAAACGTACCGGCTTTTGTCGCGCCGGGGGATGTGTTCAACGTAAGTGCCGGGGTATTCAGCAACCTCGACGCAGCGGCGGACGTGAAATTTGAAGTGCAGACCAGCGACGGCCTGAATGTGCAGGGCGACAAAGGCAGCACCTTATCGCTGCAACCGCGCAAAGAAGGCACCGCCGAGTTCAAGATCAAGGTCGGCGAAACCCTCGGCTCGGCGGATCTGCGCTTTATCGCTGTGTTGCCGGATGGCAAGCGTATCCAGGTGGCGGAAACCACTTCGATCCGCCCACTGAGCGAACACCGCGTGGCCCTGAGCCTGGGGCGTTTCGACAGCGCCAGCAAAGAACTGAAACCCACGCGCGAACTGTTCAGCCAACTGCGTGACGTGCAGTTGGGCGTTGCGGCCTCGCCGCTGGTGTGGGCCAACGGCCTCAAACATTACTTGGATGACTACGGCTACGCCTGCACCGAGCAACTGGTGTCCAAGGCCATGCCTGCGTTGATCTGGGGCGGCAACGCGCCGCAAGCCGAACAAGCCTTCAGCAGTGCGGTGCGCATGCTGCGCCAACGTCAGAACCAGGCCGGTGGCTTCGGTTTGTGGGCGGCCAACCCTGATGTGGCGCCGTATGCCAGCCTGTACGCCACCGACTTCCTGATCGAAGCCAAGGAGCGCGGGCTGCCGGTGCCGGAAGACCTGCTGGTACGCTCCAACGCGTACCTGACAGACCTAGCCAACGGCCCGAGCGAAGGCCTGTCGGAATTGCGCAACCGTGCCTACGCCAGTTACCTGCTGAGCCGTCAGGGAATTCTGGTGAGCGGCGCCTTGAGCGATATCCGCGAGCGCTACGAGAGTTACTTCAAAGACACTTGGCAGAACGACATTGGTGCCGCTTATCTGGCCGCCAGCTACAAGCTGCTCAAGCAGGATCGCCAGGCCGATACGCTGTTCCGCAAGATTCCATGGCGTTCGCTTGTGGATAAGTGGGACAGCGACGGTCTGTATTACGACCCGTTGGTGCACGATGCCGAACACCTGCACCTGCTGGCCCGCCACTTCCCCGAGATGCTGGACGATGTGCCGGCGGCGCTACTGGATAAACTCGGCAAACGCCTGAATGAACAGCGCTACAACTCACTGTCGGCAGCGCTGTTACTGCGGGCCTTGGACAACTACGGCCAGCGTGCACAGAGCGACATGACCCTCAAGGCCACCGCCTGGTTGGGTGACAAGCAGCAACAATTGCTGGAGATGGCCGGTCAGCCACCGCGCGCCGCCGTGCCGGGCGCCACGCAGAAGCTGGTGATGGAGAAAACCGCCGGCCCGGCCGCGTTCTACATGCTCAGCGAAGCCGGTTTCGATAAGGGTGCCAAGCTCAAGCCGATCAACAATGGCCTGGAAATCATCCACGAGTACCTCGACCTCAAAGGTGAGCCGGTGAGCAAGGTGGCGGTGGGTGATGAGTTCCTGGTGCGCTTGCGCCTGCGGGCTACCGACCGTGACCAAGTGCAACAAGTGGCCGTGGTCGACCTACTGCCGGGGGGTGTCGAGCCTGTGTATAACTTGCCGCCAGAGCCGGAAGCTGCCAGCACTGACGAAGCTGAGGGCGACGATTCCGGCGACGTAGAGACCAGCGAAGACAGTGAAGAAGCTGACGCCTGGCAAGCGCCGATCGGCGAAACCGAGTTGAGCAACTGGCAGCCGGACTACGTCGATGTGCGTGATGATCGAGTGGTGTTGTATGGCACCGCACTGCGCGATGTGGGCACCTTCGTTTATCGCGTACGCGCCACCAACGCAGGAACGTTCAATACGCCACCGGCCTACGCCGAGGGTATGTACGAAACCACCCTGCAAGGGCGCGGCAAAGTAGGCCAGCTTGAAATTACCAAGCCTTAAACGCCTGACGCCGCTGCTGGCAGCGGCGGTACTCTTCGTAGGGGGGCTGGCGGGGTTGCGGCTGTGGCCCCACGCCCCGCTGGAACAGGCCGTGACCTCGTCACGGGTGGTATTGGCCGACGACGGCTCGCTGCTGCGTATGACGTTGGCGGATGACGGCCAGTACCGTATATGGCTACCGCTGGAGCGCATGTCGTCTTCGCTGGTCGAAGCGCTGCTGCTCAAGGAAGACCGCAACTTCTACTGGCATCCGGGGATCAATCCCCCGGCCTTGCTGCGCGCGGCCATGGCTACCTACAGCGGTGGCCAGCGTCAGGGTGGCTCGACCTTGAGCATGCAACTGGCGCGGCGACTGTGGGACCTGAACACCCGCCAAGTGCCGGGCAAGTTGCAGCAGATGGCCTTGGCGTTGTGGCTGGAAGCCCGTTACAGCAAGCACGACATCCTTGAGGCGTACCTGAACCTGGCGCCCATGGGCGGCAATATCGAAGGGGCCGAGGCGGCCAGTCGCATCTACTTTGGCAAGGCTGCGGCGCAGTTGTCGTTGTCCGAAGCCTTGGCGCTGGCGGTGATTCCGCAACAACCGGGGCGACGCGCACGCTTTGGCCCATCGCTGCAAAATGCGCGGCTACGCTTGATGGCCGACTGGCGCGAAACTTATCCACAAGACCCGCGTAACGACAGCCTGCTGGATTTGCCCCTCGAAGCGCGCAACCGCCAGCAGATCCCGTTTCTGGCGCCACACCTGAGCGAACAACTGCTGGCGTCCCAGACCGGTAACGAGTTGAACAGCACCCTCAACCTGCCACTGCAGCAATTGCTTGAACGCCTGATCACCGGCTTCATCGCCGAGCGGCGCAGCACCGGTGTGGAAAACGCCACGGCCATTCTGATCGACAGCCGCGACCAGAGCGTCAAGGCCTTGGTGGGCTCGGCGGACTACTTATCCACAGGCATACACGGCCAGGTCAACGGTGTGTTGTCGCGGCGCTCGCCGGGGTCGACGCTCAAGCCGTTTCTGTATGGGCTGGCGCTGGACCAAGGGGTGATCCACCCCATGAGCATCCTCAGGGATATGCCGAGTAATTTCGGCTACTTCCAACCGGAGAATTTCGACGGCAGTTTTATCGGGCCGCTGACGGCGCGGGATGCATTGATCCGTAGTCGCAATATTCCGGCGGTATGGCTAGCCAGCCAGGTGCATTCGCCTTCGCTGTACGGATTGCTGCAACGTGCCGGAATCAAAGGTCTGCGCGGTGAAAGCCACTACGGCCTGGCCTTGGCCCTCGGCGGCGGCGAGATGACACCCGAGGAACTGGCGCGCCTGTATGTGATGCTGGCGGGTGATGGGCATTTGCGGCCGTTGCGCTATTTACAGGAACAGCCACAAACCATCGGCGCGCCGCTGTTAACCCCGCAAGCCGCGTTTATGGTGCGCGACATGCTGCGCCACAACCCGCGGCCCGACGGTTTACCCGGCCGCCACTGGCGCACCGCCTGGAAAACCGGCACCTCCTGGGGTTTTCACGATGCCTGGAGCGCAGGCCTGGTTGGCCCTTACGTGCTGGTGGTATGGGTGGGTAACTTCGATGGCCGACCGAACCCGACGTTTATCGGCGCCAAGACCGCCGCGCCGTTGTTCTTCCGCATCGCCGACGCCCTGCCCCTGGCCTTGCCCAACGTGGTGATCAAGCCTGACAAGCCACCTGCCGGACTGGTGCGCATCGATGTCTGCGCTGCTTCCGGCGAGCTGCCCAACCGCTGGTGCCCGCAAACCCGCAAGACCTGGTACATCCCAGGCGTCTCACCGATTCGCGTGTCCAACCTGCACCGCCCGGTGCTGATCGACACGCGCACCGGCAAAGCCGCGTGCCCGCCGTTCGATGCGCAATACACCCGCGAAGAAGTCTTCGAGTTCTGGCCCAGCGACGTGCAGCGCCTTTATCGTGCAGCCGGTTTGCCCCGGCGCACGCCGCCCAATGTGATGAAAAATTGCCAACCCAACCGCATCAGCGACCAGAGCGAAGCGCCGCAGATACGCTCGCCGCTGACCCGGGTGAGCTATCAGTTGCGCCTGTCCCAACCTCAGGAAAGTATTCCACTCAACGCCAACGCGGCCAGCGATGCGGCGACGCTGTATTGGTTTGCCAACCAAACCCTGATCGGCCAAGGCCCGCCGCAAACCACCCTGAATTGGCGGCCAGGCAAGTCGGGGGAGTACCGGCTACGGGTCAGCGATGATCAGGGGCGCAGCGCCAGTCGTGGGTTGAAAGTGGAGTTTGTGCCCTGATCAGGCGTCTGCGTCGCTGGAACGGTCTTTACTCACGCGCTTAGCAAAATGGCTGTAGGCAGCGCCCATTTTTCGTTGCTCAAACAGCGAGAACACCAGGGTGCCCAGCAGGATCAGCATCCACACCAAAAACTGCTTCAAGGCATCCACATGGGCGACAAACAACAGCAGCGTCACCACGCCGCCGATGACCATGCCCAACCCCATCCACGCGCCGAGGACGCGGCCTACGGCCAGGCGCATGCCTTTGGGCAGGAGCAATCGGGTCCATATCAACACCACGAAGATCGTCAGCATGAAGCCGAACGCCGCCATGAAGGGAATCGGAAAACCGCCCTCCCGGTACAGCCAGGCCAGTAGCTGATACACCGGGCCCAGTGGCTCCATCTGTTGATAAGTCTCGGGGCCCGGCAAATGCAGTTGGGCAAAATGCGCCGGGGTCATTGCCATCACGCCAACCCCCAGCATCGCCACCACAGCGCCATAAAAACCGCCGGCGCGCCACAGCGGCGCCAGCACACGGCGGTTTTCCACATCCTCGGTCAGCGCCAGGCCGAACACCGCCTTGGGCTGTTTGCCCATGGCGATCACGGTCTGGCCATTACGCTCGCAGGCGTCGCCGATCAGCATCACGTCCATGTCCTGGGTTAACAGCAGCTCACCCTGGCGGCGGGAGTTGCTGATCGATTGATGATCGACAGGGGTTTTATTGCCGAACAGGTCGATGCCCTCAGCGATCACGCTGATTTCACCTGTGGCATCCTGCAGCCGAAAGTCATTGCTGCGCGCTTCGCTCGACACTCGGCTCCAACTCCAGCTCCCGTCCTTGTCTTCCTTGCCGTCCTCGACGATCCAGACATATCCCACACACGGCTTGCCATTGACCGGCGACAACATCGTCTTGTCGGCCATCACCTTACCGCGCACTTCCACCAGGCCCATCGCCAGCGAACGTATCTGGCTGGTGGCCAGCCGTTGTTCGGTCTTGTAAAAGTTGGGGCCTAAGTTGGTCAGCAGGGCAACCAGAATGAACATCGGGAAAAACAGCGCGATCAGGATGTTCGGGGCGTAAAACAACAAGCCGAGAAATCCGGCGAGAGACACCAGCCCCAGCGCCGTTTTCCACTTTGGCTTTTTTTCCACAACGCCTGGCTGGGTGGTTTTCATGCGCCCGGCACCTCAAGCTTTACGCCTTCGTAGCGGGTTTCGTCGGCGCTGATGGCCAACAGCGGAATGCGCTGGTAACTGAGCATCCGCGCAAAGAACAGGTCGGGGAAAACCGCGATGGCGATGTTGTAGAGGTTCACCGACTCATTGAAGAACTCGCGGCGGTCGGCGATGCGCTCTTCCACGGCCGAGATCGCTTGCTGCAAGGCGACCATGTTCGGCCCGGAGATCAACGTGGGGTAACTCTCCGCCACCGCAATCACCGACTTGAGCGCCGTATTGAGCTGGTTGGAGGCCTCGACTTTGTCGTTGAGGCTGCTGGCGTTCAGGTATTGAGTACGCGCGTCGCTAAGGCGAGTGAACAGTGCGTTCTCATGGTTCATGGCGGTCTGCACCACGCGCATCAAGTCCGGAATCTGGTCGGCCCGTTGCTTGAGCAGCACATCGATGTTGGCAAAGGCTTTATCCACATCGTTACGCCGCATCACCAAGCCGTTGTAAACCCCCACCATCCAGCCGACCAGGCCCACAACGATGATCAGCACGACGATGCCGGCGATAAGCAGTTCGATATTCATGGTAAAGGCGTCCCTGGCTGAGTTATCCACAGGGAGGCATTCTAGGGGGAAAGCAGGGATGGGCGCCCCACAGAAACGACAAGAGGCGGTTTATTGAATGTCATCTAATCAGACATTTTGACCACTATGCGGCGAGTTCAACGTAGCTGGACTCCCCACCGCCGCTCGCACCCGACAACCAACCCCATACGAAGGTCAGTGTGGTGCGCCCGGCGTGATCAACCCCTACCGTGCCGCGAGACCAGCCGGCAAGCAGCTCACCGTCGGTAGTCAGGCACTGATAAAGCAGCTCGATGGTGTTGGCGCCAGTCACGCGCCCGACCTGCTGCCCCAAGTGAATCCGACCGCCTTGATACGTGCCCGAAATAGCATCGCCCTCGACGTGGTAATGAAATACCGTGCCGGTTCCGGAGAGCCCTTGGGTGTTATTCGCTACCGTAAATCGGCGATTGTTCAAACGCTCGCTGATCTGGGAAAAGGGGGTTTGCATGGATGCCGCTTCCTTTCGTCGAACTGCTCCATTTCGGCAAAAGCCTGGAGACCGAGTGGTGGTGCCGAACAAAATATTGTGACACCAGCAGCCTAACAAAAGCTGGCGCTAGACTGCTTTTCCGAATGAGCCACTGGGTGAACATTCTGACACCTTGCAGCTCTATCCTCTAAAGCAACCCAGAATTTCAACAATACATTTTGACACCATGGTGAGAAATTTCTTCCTCCCAAAAAGCGTAAGCCTAACGCCCCCCTAACCGGAGGCCGTTAGGCTGGGGCCTTTTCTCACAAGAAAAACTGTTGCCCGGAAAGCTGCGACCAATTATTGCTGAGCATCGGTCGCAGAGGTGCGAGTCGCCGTAGGTGTTTAAGAGGCTTTAACCGCTTGAGGCCTTTGAGCGGCTTCAATCGGCGAACAGGTCTCATAGGGCCACCTGTACCCAATCAGCAACAAGGCAATATGCCATGCAGTTTTTTAAAGGTGGTGTGGATTGATCAAATGCGATTGCCCCCCAATCAACTCTTGAAGCTCCGGCGGGCGAAGGGGCGTTTGCAGCACTCCCCTGAGCGGAATTTCATGGGTTCTCGCCCACAGGATCAAGCCTTGGCGCTGACGGGAATTCACGTCAGCAACCGCAATGATTGAGAATATGGCGCAGTATCTGGCAATCTCCTGCAGAGGGCGCGCGTCTATGCCCAGCTCAAACGCATCGAAGACCAGATATTCGAAACGCTTTCCAGCCTCCAGCAAATCGACGACCTCCCTGACGTAGTTGCACAAGCTGAGTGAGTAGTATCCCAGTTTATTGAGGGTGCTCGCATACCCGAACAGCGAACTGGAGTTTTTACTAAGTACAACAATCCTTCCCCTCTCCTTGTGCACTGTCAGCTCCTTGAAAAAAGACAGGAACGTATCGCCCGGAGATTGGCTTTTCTACGAGATTAGTCTTGTTGTTCACTGGACTTTTCCTGATGCTTTCGAGAACTCGCTGACATCTGCCCAAACTGGAAATTTCTTGCTGAAAAGCAGGAATATTCATGCCAGCGACCAGCTTAAAGCTTGGTGCCTACTAAGGTTTTTACCTGCAATAATGACTGCCGTAACAACAGGAAATACGCTGTAGATGCCCTATAATTTCAACCTGCTCAGCCGCATTGGCTGAGAGTCGTGTTAGTCGAAGGCGCATTTTTGGCTCCGGTCTCCCTTCAATTTCATTAGTGCCAAGTGACCCAAGACCTATGAGTAAAAAAGTACTGATCGTCGATGATCATCCGTTGATCTGCCAGGCCATCCGTCATGCCGTTGAATCGATTGGATTCGAGGCGGTGGGCGAGACGTCCGATGGCGTCAATGCTCTGCAAATGATCGAGTCCCTGAAGCCGAACATGGTGATTCTCGACATCGGCCTTGAAAAAATGGACGGGTTGACTGTGTTGAAGCGAATCTCCCGGGAAAAGCTCGATACCCGAGTGCTCGTCTACACCTCTCAGATGAAAGAAACCTTCGCTGCACGCTGTCTTCAAGCCGGGGCCAGTGGATTTGTCAGTAAGAGCGAACCCATTACACAACTAATCAAAGCCATTGAAACCATCGCCGACGGTTACATGCTCTTTCCAAGGAACGCCATGCCGCTGTTCGCAGGAATCGTTTCACCTGGCCCATCGGGTGATTTAGAAAACCTGACGGATCGTGAAATGCAAGTGCTCAAGCTGTTGGCCGAAGGGTTATCCAACCGAGATATCGCAACGAAGCTCAACCTCAGCAGCAAGACGGTCAGTGGCCATAAGGTCAATCTTCTGATGAAGCTAAGCGTTGCCTCCGTGGTCGATCTGGCCAACATCGCCAAGCAGCACAACCTCATCTGACGATGATTTCGTGAAGAAAATATTTCCCCAACTCAACGCCCTCCTCTTACTGCTGGTAATCGGGTGCTGTACGCAGGCCACTGCCGAGACGGGCGATCTGCAGCCCACTGCGCGACAACCGATCAATAACGTAAAAATCCAGCTCCGCGCAAAAGAGCGGGCCTGGCTCGAACACAAGCAAACGCTGATCGTTGGCGTAACTCAAGATCCCCTGCCGCCATACCGTATCTTCACTGAACAAAAGAGCTTCGAAGGGCTCTCGGCGGACTATCTGGTAGCAATGCAGCGCGAGCTGGGAATTGCGGTCAAAGTGCGGCCGTACGACTCGGATAAGGCCGTCTATGAAGCCCTTCGTCAGGGACACGTCGATATGGTGGCCAGCGCCACGGCTCAGGAGACCAAGGATTTCGGCGGGCAACTGACCCCACCCTATGCTGTTACAGAACTAGCCCTATTCGCTGAAGGTGGCGACCTTCACGAGTACAGCATCCATGATCCTAACTTGCGGATCGCCGTCGCCAACAGCACTGCCCTCGCGCTGTATAAGAGTCACGGCGGCCAAGGCATCTTTACCTTGTACGCTTCGCCGCTAGCGGCTATGGCCTCAGTGTTGACCGGCGCTAACGACGTCTACCTCGGCGACACACTCTCCACCTACTACCTATCTAGCCAGCTATTCAGCAACCAATTGGAGGTCAACCAGAGCGCGCGGCTACCAGAGGTCAAAGTCGGATTCGCCGTTGCCGCAAACAACCGATTGCTTGCCGGTCTCTTCGAACGCGGATTGGGCGGAATCAGCCATTGCCAAATGGCTAGCGCTCAGTACCTCTGGGGCGATTTCGAGGGCTGTGATGAAAGTGGCTTTCGCAAACGCCTCACCGACACAGAGCGCACCTGGCTAGATAACACTGGCATGGTGAAACTGGCGATCAGCGAGGACCTGGCTCCATACGCTTTTTTCAACAGCCATGGCCATTTGAATGGGATTGCCTCGGATCTGCTGGACATCATTCGCCGCAAGTCCGACATTCGCTTCAAGATCATCCGCGTCAGCTCGTTGGCCGAGGTTGATAGCCTATTGGCCAAGGGCGAAGCAGATCTTGGCATTCTGACAGAGGTCAGCCACGGCCCATTGCCCTATCTGCGCACTCGGTCCTTGGCCACTGCGCCCTATCTTTTTGTCATGCGTAATGACAATCAAACACTTCTTGATGAAGAAAGCACCGCGACAGTCGCTGTTGCGAAAGGCTACCTGTTATCTCCGCTCATCGCCCGGCAATATCCCCATGTGAGTATCGAGGAAACCGACACCATGGGAGAGGCCTTCAAATTCGTCCGTGAAGGTACTGCGGAGTTCGTTCTGGCGCCCGCCAACGTCGCTCGGTACTACCTGTCCTACAAATATGAGACGAGCCTGAAGGTCGGCGGCATCGTCAATATCCCGAGTGCGAATGTCGTGTTCGCCGCCCCCGAAAATCACACTCAACTGATCTCGATATTCGACAAGGCCATGGCTGAAATCCCGCCTCGGGACTTTTTGCAGATCATCGGACGCTGGCGCGCAAACTCTGCCACCGATGAAAAGTACTGGGAGGGCATAGCATCTTACATCTGGCGTTCCTTTGAGTTATTGGGTGCGCTGCTACTGGTGGCCGGGCTGCTGATCATGATTCAGCGCCGCCGCATCCAGAGTAAGCGGCGTGACCTGGAGCAAAGACAACTGTTACTCGACGAATTGCAGGAGGCCAAAGAGTCTGCCGAAAAGGCCAGCCGTAGCAAATCGGTGTTCTTAGCCACCATGAGTCACGAAATCCGTACTCCACTCAATGCCATCATCGGCATGCTGGAGCTGGTGCTCACGCGCAAGAACAAAGCCGAGCTTAATACTCAGTCCGTGCATATCGCTTATTACTCGGCGACCAATTTGTTGGCCTTGATCGGCGACATCCTGGATATCTCGCGCATCGAATCCGAGAAGCTGACCTTGGTGCCGGAACCTGCCCGGATCAAGGAGTTGCTGGAGTCGACAAGTAACGTTTTCTCGGGTCTCGCTCGACAGAAACAACTGTACTTACGCATGGAGATTGATCCGTTGGCTGCCGAACAGGTATGGGTTGATGGCCTGAAGTTCAAGCAGATCCTCTCCAATCTCTTGAGTAACGCGATAAAGTTTACCGAACAAGGTGGTATCAATATTCATTGCAAGGTAAGTCCTGCGAGCGAGACAGCCCTGCATTTTCACATCGGCGTCAGCGATACCGGTGCGGGTATTCCGGCTGCGCAGATTGATCAGATATTCAAACCGTTCTTTGTCACGCACAACGCGGTCAGCGATCCCAATGCCGGCGCGGGCCTGGGCTTGGCGATCTGTCAGGCCCTGAGCGAGTTGATGGGTGGCCATCTGGAAGTGGAAAGCGAATCAGAGGTCGGCACATGCATGACATTTAGCGTTGTCCTTGAACGCGTCAGCGCTGAGAGCCGCGTAGATAAAGCCGCCCCGGCATCGCTTGCAAATCAGGTCGCCGATGCGCCGTTGACCGTATTGATCGTCGAAGACCACTTGCCGAGTCAGTACCTGTTGTATCAGCAGATTGCCTATCTAGGTCATCACCCCATTACGGCCAGCAATGGGCTAGAGGGCCTGGCGATGTGGCAAGAGCACGAGGTCGACATTGTGCTCACCGATTGCAACATGCCGGAAATGAGCGGCCACGAGATGACAAAAAGTATTCGCCGTCTGGAGCAATCCAGAGGCGTTCGGCCTTGCCTCATCATCGGGCTGACCGCGGATGCCCAGCGCGAAGTGCTTGAGCGTGGATTGGCCTCAGGCCTGGATCATTCGCTGGCCAAACCAATCACCTTGGTCGACCTCAATCGTTGGATCCCCAAGCGCGACACAGACAACCAACAAGCCAAAATTGCGCCGACGCCAATGAGCAACATCCGCGCCGCCATGGCCGAGCAAATGATCGCGAGCAATGATGTTGAGCGTGCCGCCTTGCAACAGGCATTGGCGAAAGACGACCTGCCGGAAGTAAAACGCATCGCACACAAGCTCAAAGGTACGGCGTACCTACTCAATCACTCAGCACTACTTGACCAATGTGTCGAGATCGAAGACTTGTGCGCCGAAGGCGTGATGTCCGTTGGCGTACTCGAAGCATTGAGCACCTTGATTCAGTCACTGGAAAGCATCAACCAGTCACTGAGACCGGAGTGACCGGTTAAGCCAAAGGCAAGAAATGTCTGGGTGTAATTTCAGAGGAAACTCGGACGGACCGAAGATGCGTCCTTCGTGGTGTCAAGGTGGGTTCACATAAGCTTTGGGGAACTTCGAACTTAGGCTTCAGCCATGCCAAACAGCCCTTTGCACTCGCTCGTGTCGAGCCACCATACCCTGAGAAAACAAGCTTCACCTCGGCCTCTGGATCGCTTGATTGGACTGACAAAGCGATCCCGACTGCCCATTGCCGATGATGTGCAACTGGGTCTGCGACGCCGAGAGTTTCGCGCGTACTTGCAACCAAAATTCGATTTGCGCACTGGCCAGGTCAGTGCGGTAGAAGTTTTGGCACGTTGGCGACATCCGTTGCGCGGAGTTCTTGGCCCGGCAAACTTCATCCCGCTGATGGAGCACGAACAGTGGCTCGACGCACTGCTGTTCGAATTGATGGAGCAGAGTCTAGCGTATCAACTCCAGCTTCATCGCCAAGGCCTTCTTCTGGGCCTGGCATTCAACCTCTCCCCTGATCAGTTGATGAGCGGCACACTTATCGAACGCCTGGAGGTACGATTGCGCCAGCATCCCTTGCCGCTGTCGACACTGACCTTCGAGATCACGGAGAACGGTCCCGATACTGTTTCTGGCGCCAGCATCCAACAACTCAAGCGCCTGGGTGGGTTGGGTGCGCGCCTGTCGATCGACGACTTCGGTACTGGCTATTCGTCTCTCCTGCGTCTGTGCCAAGTGCCCATCAGTGAAATCAAACTGGCCGGGGAGTTCACCCGGTCTCTTGAGCATTCCGGTCGTTACCGTGCAGTCATCCGCAATACACTGGCTTTGGCCAATGAGTTGGGTGTGCAGTTGGTGGTAGAAGGCATTGAAACCGAGGCGCAGCGCGATCGATTGCTTGAGATGGGAGTTCAGATAGGACAAGGTTTTTTGCGCGCCCGACCGATGTCGATCGATACTTTTGAAAGCTGGATACACGACCCCTACCTGGACTTGTGCCTATGTCCAGCACGTTGAAATAAAAAGGGGGAGTTGGCAAAGCCGCTCCCCCTTATTTATGAACGCTGTTTCAGTTGTATTCAAGAATGTAGTTCAACGTGGCGTTAGCCCTGCCCGGCACGACTTTCTGCGAAGCCTTCTTCGCATACTCGGCAATGACTGGCAGACGATAGACCTCCCCCTTCGGCTCACTGCGCGTCCAGGTCATATCCAAAGCACTGCCTTGGGAAAAAGGCAACTTCACACTTCGATCGTTCAGCAGCGAAATCTCAACTCCTTGAGCACCACCGGGTTCGAGATTCAACCGTCCCGGCCCATCTGAGTCGCCCTCAAAATAGACTTTTACTGGGATTTTAGAACCGGCCGCCGCCCCCGAACACAACACATCCAGATTAAAGGGCTTCTGCCGCGCAGTGTCTGCGCCGGCCAGCGAAACACGCCCCAAGGCGACATTGAGTTTTTCAACACCAGTGCAACCGCTGAAATAAGCTTGGCTCTGGACTTTCGCGTCAACCTTGATCCTTATTTGCTTTGCGTTCCAGCCACTAAAGATTTGCTCGCTAGTCACATTCATCTTTACTTCACCAGAGGCAATTTCCCGAGAGGTGCGGATAAAATCCGCTCGCAGAGTCCTAGGTGTTGACCATCGAGAAGAAGTATTGTTGCTTACATAGCTGGACGGCAGTATGACCCCGTTGTCGGCGTGTACAAATCTGATACCTACACCATCAACGCCAGTTTTGTATACTTGACCACCTACTACCGCCTGCTCCGCTCCTTCTAACGTATATTCGTGCCTATACTCGGTTCCACTACAACTGAATATGTCAGATCCACTCGCAATGGCAGGTGACGAGGCAATTACCGAGCCGATTGGGCCGGTACTCAAGTTAAACGTTCCTGGTATGGTTACGTCGATGAACCGCTTTTCTCTGCCATTACCGACCCATGAGCAGGTACCTATATCCCCGTAGGCCACGTTGGAACCCAAGGCCGCGTAAATCGCCACCAAGGAAAAAATCTTCAATTTCATATCATTACTCCGCAGCCAGTTGAACGCCACAGGCTGCCTTCACCTGGTCATACACCAGAGAAACATCACGCTCAGGCAATTTGTAAGGAACCGTGCAAGAACGATTGGACCAGTTCAGGGTCAGTTGACCGTGATCCTTGATGCCAAACACCAGTGCACGGGATTGGTTATCCACCACCGCCAGCAATGTGTTGTCCTCATCAAACAGTTGAGCGCCAAAGGGCAGTTTCTTGCCATTGGCTTGCAACAGTTCGAATTGCACACGACGCCCGCTTGAAGCCTCAAAGCGAGCCTTGACCACCGAGCCGCGACGCGGAACCACCCGTTGCGAGGTCTCGGTAACGTCCACATCACTGCCCAGTGTTTGGGTATCGAGATTCAACCAGTTGTAGCGGTACGGCTGTACATAACCCTCAACCGTATAACCCGCGGTATCGGTGCGGGCCGTGGAACCTTCGACCGCTGCACCTTTCACGCCTGGAATCTGGATAAGTGCGAATGTCTCGCCTACCGGCTGGCCAAATGTAATGCCGTCGCTGTGGGCGATCACCGAGCCGGAAGCAGTCATGTCCATATGGCGCGAAGAACCGGACTCTGAAATATTCGCCGCGACTTTGGATGAGGGGGCATCCCAGCCCAAACCAACGCCGCCGGAACGCTCGCTACCTTCCAGACCAGCCTGAGCCGAATACGACAACGTGCTGGCCTCATCCAGGTAGCCGGCCACTCCGGCCTGCAAGCTATCCTGCCCTTTCCCTGCCGTAGTCACACTGCTGTAGAATCGCTGCGACAACTTGCTCGGGCCAAACGGCACACTTACCGAAAACGCTAACTGGTTATCCGAATCGCGCGAGTTGCCTGCACTTTGAGTGTGCGAGGCCGACACGCTATAGCTGACATCACCCACGCTGCCGCTGTAGCCAAACTGCACCCGTCGGGTGTTGCCTGTGCGATCCCAGTAGTTGGTCTCACCGCCACTGAGAAATAGCGAGCCGTACCCCACATTCTGGTTGATGCTCAGATCGAGACGATTTTTCGGCCGCCCCCTGTTGGTGTGGTCGTTCTCCCGATCCAACTCATCGACGTGTTCGCTCAGGGTTCGGTACCCTGAAGTGGAATAGCGGTAGCCCGCCATGGTGAAGGTAGTGTCAGTCTTGCTCAGGGTCTTCGAGTACAAAAAACGCACACTCTGCCCCGTGGTCACCTCACCTTTATCTGGACGCGAGTGGCTGTTGGTCACATCCACCGACATCCCGCCCATCGGTGAGTTGATGCCCACACCCAAGTTCAGTGCCTTGTAACCCTCAGTGCCGAGTACGCCGCCGTAGGTGGTGAGATTGTCGGTCGCGCCATACACCGCTGTTGCCTGTAACAGCTTGGGCGAGACGGAACGTTCGTTATCGTATTTGCCCAACGACAGGTGGTACTGGAAGTTGCCCCGACGGGTCATCACTGGCAGATAGGAATACGCCTGACTGTATTTACGCTCGCGGCCGTCCGATTCGATGATGGTGATCTGGAGGTCACCATTGGAACCACCGGGATAAATGTCGCGAATCTCGAAAGCGCCCGGCGACACCGAGGTCGAGTAAATCACATAGCCGTTCTGACGGACCTCGACCGTCGCATGGGTCTCGGCGATACCGCGTACCACCGGCGCGTAACCCGCCTCATCGTCAGGGAGCATGCCGATGTCTGAACCCAGTTGAAACCCACGAATTCGGGTGCTGTCGAAAATATCACCATTGCTATAAAGCTGACCTAACGCAAAACGCCCCTTGAGGCTGGTGACGTCATGCTCCAGGAAGGTGCGATTGCTCGAAAAAGTACGTGTCAGCCCGGTGCCCTGGCTGATCGACGATTCGTTGCGCAGACGCCACTGCCCGATGTTCACACCGTTGCGCAGGCCCAGGTAGCCGTAGTCGCTGCTAGAACCGCCGCCGGTGTTGCGGTTGTAGTTCAGTTGATAATTGCTGAAGAGCGCATTGATGCCGTCGTCCCACAACGATGGATCAACATAGCCACGGGCGCGGCGCTTGATGTAGGCCTGAGGGATGCTGATGAATAGCGCCAGCTTGGCCACATCGAACTCCACCGACGCACCCTCGATACGCAGCAACATGACAGGGTCACTGTCAGTGCTATCCACCGAGATGATTCCTTCTTGCTGCAACCGCTCCACGTCAACGCCGAGTTGGCGCAACAGACCGAGCGTCAGGATTGGTTGTGCATCGGCATTTTCTGCGTCCTCGTCGGCATGAAATGTAATCTCCTGACGCCGCTCGAGTTGCTGATTCAAGTACAGATCAACACTATAAGTACCCGGAACGACACCGCCAGACTGCTCGAAATAGCGCAGATCCACCTCGGCGCCCTTGTCCTTGAGAAACATCGGGTTGAACTGCGCGGCGACCACAGACGTGGAACTCACCAAACCCATGGCCACGAGGCAGGAAAGACTTGCACTTGAACCCAACCTGGATATTTTTTTTGGTTTGAGATGCGATAAAAATTCTGCCACGGCAACACCTTTACATGCAGGACAATCCATGAATCCGAGTCCATTCATTGATAATTGGAAGGTGAGCGAATCGAGCGTTACAGCTGAACTACCGCTTGATGTTCGACCAAGGCGCCATAATCGTTAATGGATTCCCACCTAACTTCTGCACTGCCACTAAAGTGCTGAGGAAGACCTTTCACTTTCATCCTCATAGAGTTCATCGGGCCGACCATCTGGGTTTCAACTGAGTACTCTTTGCCGGCGATTAAAACTGTCGCCCGTCCGAGAGAAACGTAAAATTCCGCAGGATTAGTGGCCAACAACATGGACTCACCGGCGTTACTCACCAAACGCCAATTTAGATTTTTCGCAGCCTCATCCGGAGTGCCCGAAAGTTTAGCCGGCCGATAGAACAACTTGAGACGCTGGCGAAATGCTACTTGAAGGCTGTTATCCATATCAGTGAGCTGCGGTATCTCCTGAATACTTAACCAGAACACCGATTCTCGATCTTCGGGCAAACCCTTACCTTGGTAAAAAATGCGTAACATTTGCTGTTTTTTGTGGCTCAGGCGTGCCAGGGATGGGGTGATGGCAAAAGGAACATCATTTTCGGCCTGGTTGGGCGCCGCCTCGATCCAGGATTGGATCATGGTGTCGTCGACACCTTCATTGCGGACCTGAATAGAGGCTTCTCGGTCGGTGGAGGGAAAAATAATTCGGGTACCGCCGACCTGAATGCCCGCTACGCAAATACCGGAGCAGGCAGCCATCGCCATCAACAGAAAAAAGCGAAAAATTAAAGTGGCGTTCATTCGTGATCTCACAAAAGGCGGAGCATTGCGCCCCGCCGTGAAGAGTTACTCGTAAGTCAGAGTGAAAGGCAGAGTGCCGTTGGCAGTACCCACGCCCAGCGTGTCACCGTTGGCCACGTAAGCGGCGCGCAGGTTCAGAGCGGCTGTGTATTTGGTAGCTTCATCCTCGCCAGTCTTCACCAGTGCAGCGCTGATACCTTCGTTCGCAGACAGGTTAATCAGTTGGCTGTTGGCGTCGTACATACCGATGCCCACGCCAGTGGCGGTGCCCACAGTCTTCAGCAGGCTGTTGTTCTTCTGATCGATGCCCGAGCCAGCCATTGGGTCAAATCCCACTGTGACAGTAGTAAGACCGGCCGCAGTGTTACCGCAGTCCAAGTTCAGGTTGATCGATTTACCTGCGGCGATGCCCCCGCCAGCGGAACCACCGAGAGAGTCCATACTCACTTTGCCCAAGTTCACATCAACAGTCTGACTACCAGCGCCACCACCAACAGAGGTGCCAGCGCCAGACGATGCGACGCAAGATGCAGCAATGATTTCGCCGGTGAAGTTTATGGTGCCGTCAGCTGCGAGAGCGGTATTAGCAAGAGCGCACATTGCCGACGTCAACAGGAGCAGTTTGAATGCTTTCATTGAGGATCAATTCCTTGGTGGTATCTTAGTTTTAACAGGTGGCGCAGTTTAAAGCTGCCAACATAGACTAATGTTAGCCACGGCGACCATCTACAAGACGATACTTATTTGCGCCCAAGAAATTTCTCGAACTGATAATGTCGGTACCACTTACAAACCCACTGAAATTTTGCCTAGCGCAATTTCTTAAACTCTCTTCGTATAATCGCCAATCAAGATGGGTAGCAATATAGATTACTGGATATCCGAACTAACGCTGCCAGCTACATCATTGACTATATGAATTACGCCCTTACCCGAACACTGACATATAAAGCCTACGATATAGTTCACGCCTGCCAACAAGATAGAGATATGTAGTGAAGATATGTGAATGATTATCGCTCGGCGGACTTTAGAATTAGTTGGCGGACAGGCGCGCTGCCGATAAGCCGAGAGACTACCTTCGATCCTCAGCAGGTATTTCGGATTATTGTCTAGCGGAATCTACGGGCGGCCGCGCAGCCATGTAAGTCTTCTCAGACTTGGTTGGCAAATCCTAGGAGACGTCGTGCTGAAGTCGTTGTCGGTGGTGGTGATGGCGGGCGCCCCCACTCTTCCCTTCGGCGTAACAATCAGCCAGCAGTTCTCCATGAGCCAAGTGATTTAGCTTGACGATCTGCCAATACTGGCCACCAAGGCGCTCTTAGACAGGTAGTAGGGTGAGTTCATGAGCCGATGCCCCTTGTAGGAGGCGGCTCTCAGGGAGGAACCGGAAAAATCCGCCCCTCCCCTGCCTGACCAGCTCATGCCTTCAGCTCTACCACGCTAAGGTCCAACCGCTTACAGCCCTTCGCGACAGGCAGCAATCGGCCGATTTCTGCCGGTCATCGCCTCGCCGTCATCCTGTATGTAGCGGGGGCGAAGAAATTCTCCAAATAGCTCTCGTAAGCATTCTTTTATCGGGTGTGAGCTGATCGATGCTGGCCAACTCGAGCAAGTTTCGTCTTTGATGCGCAGAACCTCTCCCCCGTACCGCACGGGGGGAGAAGAGAGATTGTGGCGCACAGCTCTATCGCTTATTCCTAACACCACTTCACAAAATTTCCTTCCGAATTGGCACGTAGGAGCGGCCTCCCATTGCAGCACTTTTGCCGGGAGGCCCGTCCCATTGCCATGAAACCCCTGTTTTGGCTAAAAGTGACTCCGGTTCTACACCGTGGCTCATGAACTTTTCCAAGTCCCACTCGAAATGCTCCACCAATGCAGTCCATGCTTGATTAGGAACCGTGGATAGCAAGTTCAAGCTAGTTATGTTGGGAGCTCGTTTAAGGCGGTGCATTTCAGAAATTGCCCAGACCACTCGCCTGAGGCGAAAATGCCAAAGCGATTCGAGATTTTTTTCCAACTGAGCTGTTACAAGAGGGAAGGCCAGCTTTCGCTCACGAAGATTTGGAACTATTTTTTTAGGAAGCAGAGACAGCATATTTCCGATATTTACTCTAACCTGACTCTTACTAATACAGTAGAGTCTAATCACTCCGCGCTGAATAATTTCCGCGAATTCTTGGTCACGGTCATCAGCCACCGCATTAGCTTTCACAACGTTGACACTTGTTGAACTTAGCTTTGCGTCCAGCCACGACTTATCATTAGCGTAGAGCCAGAGTGTAGCTTGATAGGCCTTCAGCCAAAGATAGTCAATGGTTAAATTTGGCTTCAAGTCGAAAAGTTGAATTATCTTTTGACGACATACATCTTTTTTAGCGCCCACTGAATTTTTTGGACTTTTTTGCACCACCTTCTCTTTGACATTAGAAAGTAGTAATTCTTCCGAGATGCTGCGGACAAAGCTCTGTACATCGTTGAACAGGTAGTTGGAAATTATAAGCTGCCTGCCTATTGGCATGTCTAACACTCCGCCGATAGTGCTAGTCCTTATCCATTGGTGGTGTTTACCAGCAGCAAAGGCCCTATCGATCTTTGAAAGCACTTCAGGGCTAAAATGGGAAACGATGCCATTGAACAGCTCTGTCGTTGCCATGGTTGTACCGCGACGGAAGCCCATGCTTCTTGCACGCCTCCGATAGCTTCCAATTAGGACATGACTACTTAACGCAGGAACGTCTTGATGAAGAAGGTCTTTCGCAAAAACCGCCAGATTTTTTTCTACCTCTGTCGCCAACTGACTTGGTTCTGCCTTAAACGGCGACCATCCACATATGCAACCACTTGTAAGACAGGGTAATAGTTTATTCTTTCGGTAGAATGGGTGTGAGCAGTCTGGGCAGGCCTGTAAAAGCATCTCGCCATGCTTCCAGCATGCTGTCACACCAGGAATATGATGAGCTCGGTGCCAGTACGAAAATCCAGAATCTAGAAGATCAGCAGAAACGCACGAAATGCATATTTTTGCCATACTATGCAGGCTGACCTCTCGACGAGGAACTCTAGTAATCTCATCAATTACACTTACCGCGCCAGCACTTTTATCTTTCAACAAACCATTAAAAGGTTTATACACGGGAAAAATAGTATTGGTATTTAGTAACTCCAGTAGATTTTCTTCTTTACCCCCTGGAAGACGCTCTGCTAAATCTTCGATTTTTTTTGGAATAATTTGCAGCGAGAATGGTGACGATCCAAAAATGTCGCTAAACGTCTCTGCTTCAGTTTTATTCCCTGACAACAAATGATACCGAGCGATTCGAGATTGCAGCGTTTCATCAGGCATCGACACTGGGAAGAAAAGTATTTTCGGTGGCATGCGTAGTAGTCTAAATCACTGATTTCGTTATTTGTTAGAACTCACACACTAATCATATATCAACAAAACCGTTACTGACCAGCAGACAGCAGCATATCTCTCCATACCTCCTAGATAATTACGATACAATATTATTATACCTAACAAACCTGTCGAACTACGTTTTAACTATAGCTCTAACTCTTTTTTTGATGAGCGCATATGCTTGATTTGGCCCACTACCTTAGAGAATGTCTGCCTGAGTCGTCTAAAGGCCTGATGCAGGCAGCCCTGTAAATTGCAGAGCGAGTAATGGGTTTACCGCGTTCGACAAGTTTTTCAATCGCCCACACCAAGCGGCGGTACCGGAACACTTGTGAGCTCTCACACACGGCATTGAGGGCATCAGCACAAAGCGGGAGTCGATTCAGCTGCTTCTCAAATCGAGCAAGGACATCAAGCTCTCGGCCGATTCGAGTTTTGCAGATATGTACCGGCCGGCAGGGTAATGCTGCAATTGAATGGGCGCACTGAAATATTTTCTCCGCAAGAAGCGAATCTATCTCCTTAAATGGGTCGGCAGGTTGATGCCTTGCGTGCGCATCGTTTTTGTCCAAATAAGCCTTTAGCCATTCCCGATCGTTTCGGTACAGCCAGCTGTAATCTTGACATTCATGAGCAAAAATTTTCAGATACTGGCGGGAAAAACGCTCACGTCGCTCTGCTCGCTCCCTTATCAATTTCATTTTTTTCCACTGCTCCGGCCCACCTGAAATGGATCGAATGGCCCGATAGACCGTCACAGCTGAAACGCCGAGTGAGCGTGCTATTTCTCGGGCTCCAACACCCGATACGGCCTTATCCCAGATCTCTTGTTCACCTTTCTTTAGGGCTACCACGCTTTCTGCCAAGTAAGGGCCGCCTGGCACACACGAATCCAACTCGTCAGAGAACGATTGAGTGGATCGCCGTGGAAAGGGACATATGCGCTGTTCATCGGTTAGAACGCTAGATAGCTCGAATCGCAGAGCATTCGCCAACAACAAATATTTGAGAGGGTGATGCGTTCCTCTCGGCTTGCGTAGAAGCTTGGTGATCCAAGTCGCTGGCTGTCCGTCTACGACGCTTCTGAGTATGAGGAACTCGCCACTCGCGGGGATAGTTTCGAAGTACTTCCCGAGATAGTGTGAAACTTGCGAAAGGTCTAGCCGACCTGAGGTTGAAGCCAACCCACACTCAATTGCCCCCTTCAAAAAATGCTCTCGAAGCCAGGTTGGGGATTGAGGTGGTGCATTGGCTTGAAGCAACCGCAGTGAGCTCTGGGCAAGAGAGAGCATGATACGCCGCTGGCGACTATCGAACTGCAAGGGAAACGAGTGCCTTTGAACTTCCTCATCTAACGGTAAATGGAGTTTTCTGGGGCATCTGGCTAACCAATGGTGGTCAACGACCAACAAAGGGCTCTCGTCGTGTGGGCAAATCCAGATCCCTGGCAATTGGTGCACACGGTGCCAATACGCCGTGCCGTATTGCGTGAGGTCTTTACGCACACAAATTGGGCAGAACCGAGTTCTCGATGTGTTCTCCAAACGACTAGCAATGAGGCCCAGCCTAATTTTGAGCCCATTCCCTCCATGATTGACCATTTGAGTTTGAGCATCAGTGAGCTGGATCTCAGTCAGAAAGGGTTGGTAGTACGGCAGTAGCGTGTGCCTGGCAATGATTGTGTTCTGATCAAGATCTACCCCTGCGGGCAGTGCCCGCAGGAGCTCTCCCAAATGGCACGGAAGTGAGAGATCGCGAGCGAAACTTCCGTCGCCTGTGGCAGCGTCGAATACCGCAGACCAGGATCCTAGCCCAGATAAACGAACGTATCTTGAAAGAAGGCTGTGTAGCGTTTCGTCGGGGTAGTCCACAGGAAAGAAATGAAATGAATGTTCCATTTCAGCCTCACAAGTCACACCTTTCGGTACGGAGGGCAAAACTCAAACACATCAGTATTCAGCCAACCTTCTTCACTCAGCCTATCGAGTGGGTTCTCAGCCTGAGCCATCTCAGCAGATTTTGTTAACTGTCTCGACTTTTCCACCCCTATTGGCTTGGCCTTTGGTGTGCTCTCAATCTTCTCAGGCGAGATTTCTGGCCGGGGCATCGGCGTAATACTACGCAACAGCGCCCACCGATCCTGAGCATCATTCACGTCCAGTGTCATCATGCCTTGAAGCTGATCGTCGATCGGCAGCAAGTCCTCGAAGCGGTTTAGCTGCCGAGGGTCTCGGCTACGCAGTGCCGCAAGCGCCGGCTTGAGGATATGCATTTTCGTGTCAGACACTCGTCTGAATGTACTTGGCGTCAGGCACTCCTCACCGCTCTGAATCGCAAAGCGCTGTCCTAGAATCAGCAGCTTCACCAAAAAGTCAGTAACACCTTGGGTCAAATCATAGAGGGTATCGAACAGCTCCGCTGTCAGCGGGCTGTCCCCACGACTCCACTGGTACGTCCAGAGAGACTCGACCATCATCCTCCATAGTCGATCATCCTTCTCGAACCTCTTAAATTCGACAACACCGAGACCGCAGCCTCGCCTGGCGTTTCGTAACACGTCAGAAAAGAGACTGATCATCGAATTGGTGCCAATGAAAACTACCGGGATTCCAATCGAGTTGATCAAATTGACGAAGAAATTGAGCATGTTGTCTTTGCCACCGGTGCGAGCAGAGCGTAGATGCTGAATTTCATCGATCAGAAGAGCACCGACAAAGTAGGTACTCGCGACTTGTTCCATGCGCTGGATGAGGTCAGGTAACCCATATCGCGCGCGATAGCTGTTTGCATACCGGTCTTGACCAATGGCGTGATCGACAGCGCGAAAAAATGCCCGACACAGGCCACTGAGTGAACCATCAAATGGACAGTCTAATTTCAACCATGTGATCTGCGTCTGCACGAACGAGCGTCCGGCATAGCGTTGGTGAATGATTGTTTGCGGGTACAATCGAAGAATCGATTCAAGCGCAGTAGATTTTCCAATCCCACTCAATCCAACAAGACTGAATGTGTTTGCGGTTGAGCGAAATCCCTCTGAACTTCTTCCCGTTGAAAGTGAGTGTAAATGCCTGACCGTGCTCGTAGACATAGGATTACGCCCGACATACCCACTTCGCAACAGCGATGAAAACGCTGACTCGAGCTCAAGATGAATTGGGAGAGGCTGAACAATCGAACGAATGCGGTCGATGCAATGAAGCCGAACAGATTTCTCGAGCTGCTTCTCCTCGTAGGGGACCGGAGGGAAATAGGAAATCCTCGAAGCGGCATCGATCTCACAGAGTATTGGAGGTAGCGCTTCAATCAACGGATTTCCTTGAAACTCCAGCACTGGAGAACCTAGGTACTTCGCAAAATTCTGAGCACTCTGAGTCATTTGCCACCTCCAGGGCGAAGCCGACTTAGCAGATCAATAACCTCACCGCCACGGCTGCCGGCATAATCGTCAGCAGACCCTATGCCTTCTTTCGCTGCTAGGTCCCCCTGACTTGTGTTGGCAGCTCTCAGATTTTCAGGCACATACGACTCAGATCGCTCCTGCATGCGCTCGTGAGACCTATTGTTCCGAATGTTGCCAAGCTTCTCCGCCTTCGACCCTGGCTCCAATGTCGACTTTTTCTCTTTTGCTGCATTCGCCACAACGCCCGAAATTGTTGCATCGAGCGCAACTCGACTCGCCAGTTTGGAGTATTTTTTCTCCGGAGACTCTTGCTTAACAATCGCCAGCATATCGATCACTTCCTCGAAGCGAACGCCCCGATACCGCTCTTCAGAATTGCGCAGATCACAGCGTATGAAATGGCGATCTGGCCCCTGAAGCCAGATATGTTCCGTGCAGTTAGGGTCGTACCAACAAGTAATGCTGCTGACTCCTCTGTGGCGGGCACGAGCAAACCAGTTCTGCTCAATTGCCCAATCACACACATAGAACATCCCCTTAAACTTGACTCCCCCCTTTTGGACGGAGCCGTTGTCTCGGGGCAGAAGGTGAAGATAGATCAACTCCTCCGATTGTTTATTGGCTTCAATTCGGTCATTTCTCAACGCCCAATTCCAAATGTCCAAGGGGGTAGGCTCGACCTGGTCGGTAATCATCTCTTTAGTGAGCCGATCTGGCTGACGGTTGTGGCGGTTGTAATGAAGAACCCCTTCAATAACGATCTTCGTAAACTCCTCCAGATTCAGCGTGGCATCGAGACGGTTATCGCGCTCCCCCCTTTCTCTAACGCGACTACGCACGGCTCCAGCAATCCAGTGAATCTGCGTTGTGGAATTTAGAACCTTGAATGAGCTTTCCACGATGGCCTTCCAGTCTGGGCGGTAGGGAGGAGCAATGCCCAGATTAATGCGTAGCCCGGTCGCAAGCCCCTCGGCTGCAACGCTAAGCATTTCACCACGGTCAGCGAAAACCTCGTGTGGTAAGTGATGACAAGGCCAATCGGCAGCTTCAATTTCAACGCCATTGGCCGCACAGAAATCCACCTTCGACGTGAACGCGTTATAGAGGGCTTGGCGAGCTCCGTTCCAACTTGGCCCCTCCAACCCCACGAACAACCCTACGATCATTCCCGAAAACGTATCGATGACGACGTACACGACCGGCCGGCCGATGATCCAGTTACGGTTATAACGGCTGACGAGATAGACATCTGCGATAGTGGCATCTATTTCAAATAGGTGACCTGGCCCTCTCAGGCCTTCTCGAACCGTACCAGTCAAAGGTCGATGATCCTTCTGCCAATTGCGCTCGCCAGTGCGGCCTCTCAAAACGGCAATATCGTCGAAAGCTTTGTGGCCCCAGTAAGCAAACTGCTTGGCCGTGGGTAGCTCACCGGCAGGAAGCAACGGAGTATCGTCGTTTTCATCATTGTGCATTGCCTTGACCTTATAAAAGCGCCGAAGCATTTTCACGTAAGCATCCGCGATGGTTCCCACGGTACCTTTTGCAAACAGTGCGAAGCCGATTTTGATGCAGCCTTTGTCGGCCTCAGTGAGCACTTTCGATTGAACCGAAGCTTTCACTCCCTGGAATAGAGCAAGCCGTCCAGGCTTCTGGCCCTCACGGTATTGCCGAGGTTTACCGGGGGCGCCGGCATTCACTCGATCTGCGAGCAAAGCATTGCGTACCTGCCCTCCCATCCAATATCGGTACAGCAATCGGTAGATAGTCTTTTTGGGGGTCTCGAGTCGTAGGCTTTGAGCTTTAACCATTTGCCCCATGGCGTTGGGCTGAAAAATATCGTCAGGAGGATCAGTGTCGACCAGGGCTTGGATACGAGCCCAGTTGTTATCCCGAAAAGCTTTTTCCTTATCTGAAAGATCTTCTTCGACCTTCATCATATAAGTCGGAGTAGCTATTGAGACGATCTTGATATCACCGGAAATCAGCCAGCTTTTCAGCTCAGACAAGCGCATTACCCATGGGCGTTTGGGTGTGCGCTCGATAGTAATCAATACGATCTGATCGCTGCGCTTATCAATCCAAAGAACCCTCACCATTCCCTTCAAGAGATGGGGTTTAGTCAACGCCTCAAGAATGTCGTTCTTGGATAGATCCACCATTTCAACCCACCTTCAAGTCGTGATCTAGATTGCTGGCAGGCCAAACGATGTTGATCGCTGGCAGCGTGCTTTTCATCGAAAGCCGCTCAGCTGTCAGATCCAGTAGGACGTATTTGTTCCAGACCAGGTGCATAAACATCGCTTTGGCGTCGGTGTAGGGAAGAAACAGTGCCCCTGCGATGTGCCGTAAGACACGATCCAAAGGCCATTGGTATGACTGAACTCGACCGAGCTCCTCCAAGAAAGTCTCGATAAGCGGGCGCTGTTGGAGATGCCGTTGGAGGACAGCTGATTTTCGAAACCAATCAAGATTCTGGATAAGAGTGGCGGGAACGTTTTTCTCAGTGACGATGTTCCAATCCACCCCCCTATCGCTCCAGTAGGCACGCTCGATCTGAAACTTCTCCAACGTGCCTTTCAGCCCTTTCCCGCTCTTGAGTGATTCAGTGTATTTGAGCGTCCGTGCAGCCAACCGCGTGCTTCCGTCAGGCTGGCGAATGGTGAGCAAGAAATCGGTCGTCATCACATATGGCAGCTTGGTGCCTGGATATGTGGGATAGCGAATATTCAGAGAATGAGCAATCGACTGGACTTCTAATTGCGGAAGAATCGGATATTGCTCGCGTATATCCAAAACCTCAGGAGAGAACTCGGTTACCAGCAGGTATCCATATTCAAGATCAGAAAGCAGGTGATGGAGCCGGTTGATCTTTACTCCCTGTACCTTGCGCGACCGGCCATGAGAGGGAACGTCCTGAACCCTTAGCCAAGGCACATACAGCTCCTGACTTCCTTGCCCAAAGCCCTTTTTGATATGCCGATCAATATCGGATTGCATTTTGAAGCTACGACCACGCAAGCCAACCTCCCATACCTTCTGTTGCCTCCACATGTCCCCCAAAATGGATGTGTACAAAAAAGTCCTAGGAAAGAAATATCACTGTGAATAAGTCTGAAGCCTCTCCCAGACTACCCTCTCAGTGAGCTCACATTCCAAAATCAGACATATGGTGGAGGACTTCAAAAAGAAAAGCCCCTGAAATCAGGGGCTTGGGGATTTTGTCAAAATATATTGTTTGTTGTCAGAATATTTTGTCTGTTGTCAAAATTTATTGTCAAAAACCAAGTGGGCCTCCAGGCGCTTGGCGTATTACTCCACCGTTACCGACTTCGCCAGGTTGCGCGGCTGGTCAACGTCAGTGCCCTTGAGCACGGCGACGTAGTACGACAGCAGTTGCAGCGGGATGGTGTAGAGAATCGGTGACAGGGTGTCGTGGATGTGCGGCATGTTGATGACGTGGGTGCCTTCACCGTTGGACATGCCGGCCTTCTCGTCAGCGAACACGATCAATTGGCCGCCACGGGCGCGTACTTCCTGCAGGTTGGACTTGAGCTTCTCCAGCAGTTCGTTGTTCGGCGCGACGGTAACCACCGGCATGTCGTCATCTACCAGGGCCAATGGGCCGTGTTTCAGCTCGCCAGCCGGGTAGGCTTCGGCGTGGATGTACGAGATTTCCTTGAGCTTCAACGAGCCTTCCATCGCCACCGGGTACTGTGCACCACGGCCGAGGAACAACGTGTGGTTTTTGTCGGCGAACAGCTCGGCGACCTTCTCCACAGTGCTGTCCATGGCCAAGGCTTCGCCAAGGCGGGTTGGCAGGCGGCGCAGTTCTTCAACCAGGGTAGCTTCGACGCCTTCGGCAAGGGTGCCGCGCACTTGGCCCAGGGACAGGGTCAGCAACAACAAGCCAACAAGCTGGGTGGTAAAGGCTTTGGTGGACGCCACGCCAATTTCACGACCGGCCTGGGTGAGAAGAGTCAGATCGGATTCACGCACCAGGGAGCTGATGCTCACGTTGCAGATCGCCAGGCTACCGAGGAAGCCCAGGCCCTTGGCGTTACGCAGGGCGGCCAAGGTGTCAGCGGTTTCGCCGGACTGGGAAATGGTCACGAACAGGGTGTCGGGCTGCACCACCACCTTGCGGTAGCGGAACTCGCTGGCGACTTCGACCTGACACGGGATGCCGGCCAGTTCTTCCAACCAGTAACGGGCAACCATACCGGCGTGGTAGCTGGTGCCGCAGGCGACGATCTGTACATTGCGAACCTTGGCGAACAGCTCGGCGGCTTGTGGGCCAAACGCATTGACCAGCACTTGGCTCTGGCTCAGGCGACCTTCCAGGGTGCGCTGCACCACGGAAGGCTGCTCGTGGATTTCCTTGAGCATGAAGTGGCGGAACGCGCCCTTGTCGGCCGCTTCGGCACCGTCGCGGTATTGCACGGCTTCGCGCTCGACGGAGTTACCGTTAACGTCCCAGATCGCCACGCTTTCACGACGGATGTCGGCGATATCGCCTTCTTCCAGGTACATGAAGCGGTCAGTCACCTGGCGCAGGGCCAGTTGGTCGGACGCGAGAAAGTTTTCGCCCAGGCCCAGACCGATCACCAATGGGCTGCCACTGCGAGCAGCTACTACGCGATCAGGTTGGCTCGCGCTGATTACCGCCAGGCCGTAGGCACCGTGCAGTTCCTTGACGGTGGCCTTGAGGGCGGTGGTCAGGTCGCTGTGGTCCTTGAGCTTATGGTTCAGCAGGTGAGCGATGACTTCGGTGTCGGTGTCCGAGGTGAACACGTAGCCCAGGCCCTTGAGCTGTTCGCGCAGCACTTCGTGGTTTTCGATGATGCCGTTGTGCACCACCGCCAAATCACCGGAGAAGTGCGGGTGAGCGTTGCGTTCGCACGGTGCACCGTGGGTGGCCCAGCGGGTATGAGCGATACCGAGACGGCCAACCAGCGGCTCACCGGCCAGGGCCTGTTCCAGTTCGCTGACCTTGCCTGGGCGGCGCATACGCTCCAGTTTGCCTGCATTGGTGAAAACTGCCACACCGGCGCTGTCATAGCCACGGTATTCCAGGCGCTTGAGGCCTTGGAGCAAGATAGCGGTGACGTTACGTTCAGCGACTGCGCCTACAATTCCACACATGGTGTTTCTCCTAGATGATTGCCGCGCATATCAGCGTAATGCCGCGGGCTTGGATCTGGTCGCGGGCCTCAAGCGGCAGGCGATCATCGGTTATAAGGGTATGGACGCTGCTCCAGGGCAGTTCCAGGTTGGGAATCTTGCGGCCGATTTTATCGGATTCGACCATCACCACCACTTCACGGGCGACCTCGGCCATCACGCGGCTCAGGCCCAACAACTCATTAAACGTGGTGGTGCCGCGCTGCAAATCGATGCCGTCGGCGCCGATAAACAGCTGATCAAAGTCGTAGGAGCGCAGTACTTGCTCCGCGACCTGGCCCTGGAACGAGTCCGAGTGGGGGTCCCAAGTGCCGCCGGTCATCAACAACACAGGCTCGTGTTCCAACTCGCTCAAGGCACTGGCCACATTCAGGGAGTTGGTCATCACCACCAGGCCAGGCTGATGGCCCAGCTCGGGAATCATGGCAGCGGTGGTACTCCCGCTGTCGATGATGATGCGGGCGTGTTCGCGCAAACGCATGACGGCCGCACGGGCGATGGCGCGCTTGTAGGCCGAGATGGGCTGCACGGCGTCGCCTACCAATTCCTGGGGAATGGTGATCGCGCCACCGTAGCGGCGCAGCAACAGGCCATTACTTTCGAGGGCGGCCAAGTCCTTGCGGATGGTCACCTCCGATGTTTCGAAACGCTTGGCCAGTTCGTCCACGCTGACTTCGCCCTGCTCATTGAGCAAGGTCAGGATGTTGTGGCGACGTTGGGGTGTATTTCGTTTCGACATGATAGCTATAAATTTCGTTTCGAAAGATAACGAAGGCAATCAAAACCTATTGAAGAAAGATCGTCAAGCACGAGGCAAGATTTTTTTGAAACACGTAGGACAAATGTGAGAGCACGCCTGCTCCCACATTTGAGCTTTATCGATAATGAGACTGTGGATAACTCAGCTCTTTTTGATTTTGACCGGGCGTTTCCAGCCGTCGATGTTGCGTTGACGAGCGCGGGCAACAGCCAGTTGGGACTTATCCACATCTTGATTAATGGTGGAGCCGGCTGCGGTGTTCGAGCCATCACCGATGGTTACAGGTGCGATCAGCGAGTTGTTGGAGCCGATGAACACGTCTTCACCAATGGTCGTCTGATACTTGTTCGCGCCGTCGTAGTTGCAGGTGATCGCACCAGCGCCGATGTTGCTGCGAGCGCCGATCACTGCGTCACCGAGGTATGCCAGGTGACCTGCCTTCGCATCGTCACCCATCACCGCGTTTTTCAGCTCAACGAAATTACCCACATGCGCCCTGGCGCCCAACACGCTGCCAGGGCGCAAACGCGCAAACGGACCGGCATCGCTGCCCTCGCCCATGACTGCGCCGTCCAAGTGGCTGTTGGCCTTGACCACTGCGCCTTTGCGCAAGGTGCTGTCCTTGATTACGCAGTTCGGACCAATCACCACGCCGTCTTCGATGATCACGCGGCCTTCAAGGATTACGTTGATGTCGATCAGCACGTCGCGGCCAACGGTGACTTCACCGCGGACGTCGAAACGCGCCGGGTCGCGCAGGGTCACGCCCTGAGCCATCAGACGAAGGCCTTCACGCAGTTGGTAGTGACGCTCCAGCTCTGCAAGCTGCTTGCGGTCGTTGGCGCCCTGCACTTCCATCGGGTCGTGAGGTTGCTCGGTGGCGACCAATAGGCCATCGCTCACGGCCATTTCGATTACGTCGGTGAGGTAGTACTCGCCCTGGACGTTGTTGTTGGACAAGCGGCTCATCCAATCCGCCAGGCGATCGGCCGGCACCGCAAGAATGCCGGTGTTGCCTTCGGTAATAGCGCGTTGGGCTGGCGTGGCATCTTTATGCTCGACGATGGCCGCAACCTTGCCGTCGGCGTCACGCACGATGCGGCCGTAACCGGTAGGGTCATCCAGCTCAACGGTGAGCAGGCCCATCTGGCCAGGCACTACGTGCTTGAGCAGGCGTTGCAAGGTTTCCACTTCAATCAGCGGCACGTCACCGTAGAGAATCAGCACGGTGTCGGCTGTGATGAACGGCACGGCTTGTGCGGTGGCGTGGCCGGTGCCCAGTTGCTTGTCTTGCAACACGAAATTCAAGTCGTCCGCGGCCAGGCGCTCACGCACCACATCGGCGCCGTGGCCGATCACCACGTGAATACGCTGTGGGTCAAGTTGCCGGGCGCTGTGGATAACATGACCAAGCATGGAGTTTCCCGCTACCGGGTGCAGCACCTTGGGCAGGGCCGAACGCATGCGGGTGCCCTGGCCTGCGGCGAGAATGACGATTTCAAGAGACATGAATGGCTACCAATCCTAGGCGGTCCGGCTTCAGACCAAAGAAGTGTTTTGCTGAAAAAGAAAAAGGGTAGCCGAGGCTACCCTTTTTAATCAATCACGCATGAAGTATGACGGCTGGGCCGCTTACTTCTTGCGGATCTGCTGGAGCGTGCGCAGCTGGGCTGCAGCCTCGGCCAGACGTACAGCAGCAGCGCTGTAGTCGAAGTCCGCACCCTTTTCGTTCAGGGCCTTCTCGGCAGCCTTGACGGCTTCCTGAGCGGAGGCTTCATCCAGGTCGCCAGCACGTTGCACAGTGTCGGCAAGTACCTTGACCATGTTCGGCTGAACCTCGAGGAAACCACCGGAGATGTAAAACACCTCCTTCTCCCCGCCTTGCTTGGTCAGAGTGATCGGACCTGGCTTCAAGCTGGTGATCAGCGGGGCGTGACCCATGGCGATACCAAGATCACCCAGGTCGCCGTGCGCTACTACCAACTCGACCAGACCGGAGAAGATTTCCCCTTCCGCACTGACGATATCGCAATGGACTGTCATAGCCATCTGATTGCCTCAACCTGATGAGCGCCCGTTGCCGGGCGCCTGGATTACAGTTTCTTGGCTTTCTCGATCGCTTCTTCGATGCCGCCGACCATGTAGAACGCTTGTTCTGGCAGGTGGTCGTAGTCACCGTTGAGGATGCCTTTGAAGCCAGCAATGGTGTCTTTCAGGGAAACGTATTTACCCGAAGCACCGGTGAAGACTTCAGCCACGAAGAACGGCTGCGACAAGAAGCGCTGGATCTTACGAGCACGGTTTACCAACTGCTTGTCGGCTTCCGACAGCTCGTCCATACCCAGGATCGCAATGATGTCCTTCAGTTCTTTGTAACGCTGCAGCACGTACTGAACGCCGCGAGCGGTGTCGTAGTGCTCCTGGCCGATCACGTTCGGGTCCAGCTGGCGCGAAGTCGAGTCCAGTGGATCGACCGCTGGGTAGATACCCAGGGAAGCGATGTCACGGGACAGAACGACGGTGGCGTCCAAGTGGGCGAAGGTGGTCGCAGGCGACGGGTCAGTCAAGTCATCCGCAGGTACGTATACCGCTTGGATCGAGGTGATCGAACCTTCTTTGGTCGAAGTGATACGTTCTTGCAGAACGCCCATCTCTTCAGCCAGGGTCGGCTGGTAACCTACTGCCGAAGGCATACGGCCCAGCAGTGCGGATACTTCAGTACCGGCCAAGGTGTAACGATAGATGTTGTCGACGAACAGCAGAACGTCGTTACCTTCGTCACGGAACTTCTCGGCCATGGTCAGGCCAGTCAGTGCTACGCGCAGACGGTTACCCGGCGGCTCGTTCATCTGACCGTAGACCAGTGCCACTTTGTCCAGAACGTTGGAGTCCTTCATCTCGTGGTAGAAGTCGTTACCCTCACGAGTACGCTCACCCACACCGGCGAACACGGAATAACCGCTGTGCTCGATGGCGATGTTACGGATCAGTTCCATCATGTTTACGGTTTTGCCTACACCGGCACCACCGAACAGACCGACTTTACCGCCCTTGGCAAACGGGCAAACCAGGTCGATAACCTTGATGCCGGTTTCCAGCAGATCGTTGCCGCCAGCTTGTTCGGCGAACGAAGGTGCTGGACGGTGAATGCCCCAGCGCTCTTCAGTGTCGATAGGGCCAGCTTCGTCAATCGGGTTGCCCAGTACGTCCATGATCCGGCCCAGGGTCGCTTTACCGACCGGTACGGAGATGGCAGCGCCAGAGTCGATAACGTCCAGACCGCGCTTCAAGCCTTCGGTGGAGCCCATCGCAATGGTACGAACTACGCCGTCGCCCAGCTGTTGCTGAACTTCCAGAGTAGTTTCCGCGCCTTGTACTTTCAGCGCGTTGTAGATGCTCGGTACGCTGTCGCGTGGAAATTCCACGTCGATAACGGCGCCGATGATTTGAACGATACGTCCGCTACTCATAGCTGGATCCTCTGAATATTTGAACCGTTAAACCGCGGCAGCGCCGCCGACGATTTCCGAGATCTCTTGGGTGATCGCAGCCTGACGCGCCTTGTTGTAGATCAGCTGCAAATCGCTGATCAGATCACCGGCGTTATCGGTAGCGTTTTTCATCGCGATCATCCGCGCCGCTTGTTCAGCTGCGTTGTTCTCGACCACCGCCTGGTACACCTGCGACTCCACGTAGCGCACCATCAAGCCGTCAAGCAGCTCTTTGGCGTCTGGTTCGTAGAGGTAGTCCCAGTGGTGCTTGAGTTCCTGATCCGGAGTCGCCACCAGTGGAATCAATTGCTCCACGGTTGGCTGCTGGGTCATGGTGTTGATGAACTTGTTGGATACCACGGACAGGCGGTCAATCCGGCCTTCCAGGTACGCATCCAGCATCACCTTCACACTGCCGATCAAATCATTGATCGACGGCTCTTCACCCAGGTGGCTGATAGCTGCAACGACGTTACCGCCGAAGTTACGGAAAAAGGCCGCACCCTTGCTACCAACAACACACAGATCGATCTCGACGCCCTTTTCGCGGTTTACCGTCATGTCCTTGACCAGGGCCTTGAACAGGTTGGTATTCAAACCACCGCACAAACCACGGTCACTGCTCACTACCACATAACCTACACGCTTAACTTCGCGGTCGATCATGAATGGGTGGCGGTATTCCGGGTTGGCGTTGGCCAAATGCCCAATTACCTGGCGGATACGCTCCGCATAAGGACGGCTAGCAGCCATGCGCATTTGTGCCTTGCGCATTTTGCTGACCGCCACTTTTTCCATGGCGCTGGTAATCTTTTGCGTGCTTTTGATGCTCGCAATCTTACTGCGAATCTCTTTTGCGCCTGCCATGTAACACCTATCAGGTTAGCAAGCGGGAGCCTTGCGGCTCCCGCTGCGGCTTACCAGGTTTGGGTGGCCTTGAACTTCTCGATACCGGCTTTCATGCCAGCGTCGATTTCGTCATTGAAGTCACCCTTCACGTTGATCTTGGCCAACAAGTCGGCATGATCGCGGTTGAAGTAAGCAATCAGCGCTTGTTCAAAGCTGCCGACCTTGGTGATTTCGACGTCAGTCAGGAACCCACGCTCAGCGGCATACAGCGACAACGCCATGTCAGCAATCGACATTGGGGCGTATTGCTTCTGCTTCATCAGCTCGGTAACGCGCTGACCATGCTCAAGTTGCTTACGGGTCGCTTCGTCCAGGTCAGAAGCGAACTGGGCGAATGCCGCCAGTTCACGGTACTGAGCCAGAGCGGTACGGATACCACCGGAGAGCTTCTTGATGATCTTGGTCTGAGCGGCACCACCCACACGGGATACCGAAACACCGGCGTTCACTGCAGGGCGGATGCCCGAGTTGAACATGGCCGATTCCAGGAAGATCTGACCGTCGGTGATGGAAATCACGTTGGTCGGAACGAACGCGGAAACGTCGCCAGCCTGGGTTTCGATGATCGGCAGTGCGGTCAGGGAACCGGTTTTGCCGGTCACTGCGCCGTTGGTGAACTTCTCTACGTACTCTTCCGAAACGCGGGATGCGCGCTCCAGCAGACGGGAGTGGAGATAGAACACGTCGCCTGGGTAAGCTTCACGGCCTGGTGGACGGCGCAGCAGCAGGGAAATCTGGCGGTAAGCCACTGCTTGCTTGGACAGATCGTCATAAACGATCAGCGCGTCTTCACCGCGGTCGCGGAAGTATTCGCCCATGGTGCAACCGGAGTACGGTGCCAGGAATTGCAGCGCAGGAGATTCCGAAGCACTGGCAGCCACGATGATCGTGTTGGCCAGGGCGCCGTTTTCTTCCAGCTTGCGAACCACGTTGGCGATGGTCGATTGCTTCTGACCGATGGCTACGTAGACGCAGAAAATGCCGCTGTCTTTCTGGTTGATGATCGCGTCGATCGCCAGAGCGGTTTTACCGATCTGACGGTCACCGATGATCAGCTCACGCTGGCCACGGCCGACAGGGATCATGGCGTCGACAGCCTTGTAGCCAGTCTGTACAGGCTGGTCTACCGACTTACGCCAGATCACGCCTGGAGCAACTTTCTCGACCGCGTCGGTCTCGGTGTTGCCCAGTGGACCTTTACCGTCAACAGGGTTACCCAGTGCGTCGACTACGCGCCCCAGCAGTTCCTTACCAACCGGAACTTCCAGGATGCGGCCTGTGCACTTGGCGCTCATGCCTTCGGCCAAAGACTGGTAGGAGCCCAATACAACGGCACCTACGGAGTCTTGCTCCAGGTTGAGGGCCATACCGTAGACGCCGCCCGGAAACTCGATCATCTCGCCGTACATTACGTCGGCCAGACCGTGAATCCGCACGATGCCGTCAGATACGCTGACGACAGTGCCTTCGTTACGGGCTTGGGAGGTCACATCGAGCTTGTCGATGCGGCCCTTGATAATTTCACTTATTTCGGAAGGATTGAGTTGCTGCATTGCTCTGCTGCCCCTTCAAACTCAAGATTTCAATGCTTCGGCAAGTTTCGCGATTTTTCCGCGAATCGAGCCATCGATAACCAGGTCGCCGGCACGGATAACGACACCACCAATCAGGGATGCGTCCTCCGAAGCTTGCAGGCGCACTTCCCGATTGAGTCGTGCACTGAGAACCTTGGCGAGTTTGTCTTGCTGTTCTTGGTTCAATGCAAAAGCACTGGTCACTTCAACGTCTACCGATTTCTCTTCTTCGGCCTTGTACAGGTCGAACAGAGCGGCGATCTCCGGCAAAAGCGGGAGACGGTCGTTTTCGGCAACGACGTGGATGAAGTTCTGTGCCTTCACATCAAACTTGTCGCCGCACACTTCAATAAAAGTGGCGGCCTTGTCTGCGCTCGTCAGGCGCGGGGCCTTGAGCACGCGCTGCATGGTGTCGTCTTGCGACACTGCTGCAGCCAGGCCGAGCATGGCTGACCAAGAGGCCAGTTGCTGGTGGGCCTGGGCGTGCTCGAAGGCTGCCTTAGCGTAAGGTCGAGCCAACGTGGTCAGTTCTGCCATGATCGCCCTCGCTTAAATTTCAGCAGCCAGTTTGTTAACCAGCTCCGCGTGCGCGTTTTGATCGATTGTGGCACCCAGGATCTTCTCAGCACCGCCGACCGCCAGAGCACCCAGTTGGGCACGCAGCGCGTCTTTGACGCCGTTCAGTTCCTGTTCGATCTCGGCATGAGCCGAAGCCTTCACACGGTCAGCTTCGACGCGGGCTTTATCAACAGCCTCTTCGACGATCTGGTTACCGCGTTTCTTGGCTTGCTCAATGATTTCAGCTGCCTGTGCCTTAGCTTCGCGCAGTTGATGACCCGCTTTCTCTTGGGCCAACTCCAGGTCGCGAGCTGCACGAGTGGCAGCGTCCAAGCCGTCTGCGATCTTCTTCTGACGTTCGTGCAAAGCCGCGATGACCGGAGGCCACACGAACTTCATGCAAAACACTACAAAAATGAAGAACGCAACGGATTGGCCAATCAGGGTTGCATTAATGTTCACGCCAACACCTCGCTCATTCGTTGTCCATCACCCCAATCAACTCGAAAAATTCGAGTGATTAGCCAGCGAGTTGACCAACGAAAGGGTTCGCGAAGGTGAAGAACAGAGCGATACCAACGCCGATCATGGTCACGGCGTCGAGCAGGCCGGCGACGATGAACATTTTAACTTGCAGCATTGGGACCATTTCTGGCTGACGCGCTGCGCCTTCCAGGAACTTGCCGCCCAGCAGGCCGAAACCAATGGCAGTACCCAGGGCGCCCAGGCCGATCAACAGTGCAACAGCGATAGCGGTTAGACCAACTACAGTTTCCATCTTTCCTCCCGACTTTTACGTCGTATGGTTTAGGTTTTTTAGATTTTAAAGCGGTAAAACAAATCGTTTCATAGCCCGGTAGGGCCCACCTTCCCGAGTGACCGGGAAGGACATCAGACTAGTCGAGACTGGTCTTAATGGTTCTCTTCGTGCGCCATCGACAGGTAGACGATGGTCAGCATCATGAAGATGAAGGCCTGCAGGGTGATGATCAGGATGTGGAACACAGCCCACGCCCACTGCAGAACTACGCCCAGGCCGCTAAGCCAGAGCAGACCACTGCCGAACATCACAGCGATCAGAATGAACACCAGCTCGCCGGCATACATGTTGCCGAACAGTCGCAGAGCCAGGGAAATCGGCTTGGCGATCAGCGTTACGAATTCCAGCAGGAAGTTCACCGGGATCAGCAGGGCTTGAACGAAGATGTTCTTGCTGCCGAACGGGTGCAGGGTCAGTTCGCCGATGAAGCCACCGATGCCCTTGACCTTGATGCTGTAGAAAATGATCAACGCAAACACCGACAGGGCCATGCCCAAGGTGGCGTTAGGGTCCGTGGTGGAAACCGCACGGAATGGAATGTGGTGATCGCCGGAAATCAGGATGGCCAGTTGAGGAATCCAGTCGACCGGTACCAGGTCGACGGCGTTCATCAGGAACACCCAGACGAAGATGGTCAGTGCCAGCGGTGCAATCACCGGGCTACGGCCATGGAAGCTGTCTTTCACGCTGCCATCGACGAATTCGACCAATACTTCAACGAAGTTCTGCAAAGCACCTGGCTGACCGGAAGTCGCCTTCTTTGCCGCCATGCGGAAAATCAGGACGAAAATCAGACCCAATGCGACCGACCAGCCCAGAGTATCCAGGTGGAAAGCCCAGAAACCCATTTCTTTGGCTTCTGCTGCGGAGTGGGCAAAGCCCCAGCCGCCATTGGGTAGCTGACCGAAGGTCAGGTTCTGCAAGTGGTGCTGGATATAGCCCGAAGCGGTTGTTTCTGCCATGGTTGCCTCAAACGCCCTAAGGTCTCGAAAGTCTTGTTTTCATTAGCAGGGGAGCGAACCAGCTGACCAGTTGGGTCAACACGAAGACGCCGAATACAGCCAGCGGCGCCAATGGCTTCACACCTGCAAAGGTCAGTGCAAACAGCACTGCCGTCAAAATCAGTTTCCCTGCCTCGCCGGCATAAAAAGACCGGACGATAGCCTGGGCTGCTCGGGCGCCGGAAAACCGAAAGGCCCTGTGAGCAAAATACATATTGGGCAGCAAGGCTATCAGGCCTCCGCAGAGTCCTGAATATCCGGCAACGACTCCATGCCAGTACCAAAGCGCCAATGCGGCGATCAGCAAAATGACAAATTGAGCCAATAAAACCGGAAAAACGGCCAAGCGATGGAACGGCAACGTGTTTGGCGTGCGGGTTTCCATCACTCTTGCTCCTCAATGGTCGGCTGCCGGAAATCAATAACTTGGCATAATTTGTGCCGACAAAATGCGCGCAGAGTATAGGGGCGGTTCAGCCCCTATTCAACTGTCGGGTAGTGTTTTCCGATCGCGCGCTACATAAGCAAATGTTTCAGCGGATGTGGGCAAGGACGCCCTGAAGCTCATCTAGCGAGTTATATCCGATGACCAATTGCCCTTTGCCTTTCTTGCCGTGACGAATCTGCACCGCAGAGCCTAGGCGCTCAGCCAGGCGCTGCTCGAGGCGCGCGATATCCGGATCAGGTTTGGCGGTTTCGACCGGTGCAGGTTTGCCGCTGAGCCACTGGCGAACCAGGGCCTCGGTCTGACGAACGGTGAGACCTCGTGCGACAACGTGTCGCGCCCCTTCAACCTGTTGATTTTCCGGCAAACCGAGCAAAGCACGGGCATGACCCATTTCCAGGTCGCCGTGGGACAGCATGGTCTTGATGACTTCCGGCAACGCAATCAGACGCAGCAAGTTGGACACAGTCACGCGGGATTTACCCACCGCCTCGGCCACTTGTTGCTGGGTCAGCTGGAATTCCTGCTGCAAACGCTGCAAGGCGATCGCTTCTTCGATCGGATTGAGGTCTTCACGCTGGATGTTTTCGATCAACGCCATGGCAATGGCGGTTTCATCCGGCACATCGCGCACCATCGCCGGGATGGTTTCTTTGCCTGCCTGCTGGCTGGCGCGCCAGCGGCGTTCACCGGCGATGATTTCAAAGCGCCCACCACCGATCGGGCGTACCACGATCGGCTGCATCACGCCCTGAACCTTGATCGAATTAGCCAGTTCTTCCAGTGCCTGGGGATCCATGTCCCGGCGTGGCTGGTATTTGCCGCGCTGGATCAAGTCCAGTGGCAGGTGCTGTAACTCGCGCTCGTCGGCCTGCACCGCTTGTTCTTCAAGCGATGTGACAGTCGGACCACTCAGCAGTGCATCCAGTCCACGTCCGAGACCTCGTTTCTTGACGGCCATGGGGATTCCTTAAGTTGGCTGGGCTGCAGCGGTGCGTGAGTTGCGGCGTTGACGGCGAACCATCTCGCCTGCCAATGCCAGGTAGGCAATGGCACCACGCGATGATTTGTCGTACGCCAGCGCGGGCATGCCATAGCTTGGCGCTTCGGCCAAGCGGATGTTGCGTGGAATCACGGTGTCGTAAAGCTGTTCGCCAAAGTGTTCCTTGAGCTGCGCCGACACATCGTTCATCAGGCTCAGGCGCGGATCGTACATCGTGCGCAGCAAGCCTTCGATTTGCAGGTTCGGGTTGAGCAACTCGGCGATACGCTTGATGTTATCCACAAGATCACTCAAGCCTTCCAGCGCGAAGTACTCGCACTGCATGGGGATAATCACCCCGTCGGCAGCCACTAACGCGTTCAGTGTCAGCATCGACAGCGACGGTGGGCAGTCGATCAAAATGTAGTCGTAGTTCTCGCGGATCGGTGCCAAGGCGCTGCGCAGACGGCTTTCTTTCATCTGCATTTCCAGCAGCACCACTTCCGCCGCGGTCAAATCGCGGTTGGCCGGCAGCAGTTGATAACCGCCGTGTTCGGAGTAGTGCATGGCCTGGGCCAGGTCGCACTCGCCAATCAGCAAGTCGTAGACCGAGTTTTCCAGGCCGTGTTTATCCACACCGCTACCCATGGTGGCGTTGCCCTGTGGATCGAGATCGATCAACAGCACCCGGCGCTTGGTGGCGACCAGGGATGCTGCGAGGTTGATGCAGGTGGTGGTTTTGCCCACGCCACCTTTCTGGTTCGCTATCGCGAATACCTTAGCCATTCTTGCTTGTGTTCCCAATCATGCCGTGCGGCGCAGTATCAGCAGATGGCGTTGGCCTTGGCAACCAGGTACGGCCAAGGCGTGTTCGCTATCGAGGTGGAAGTCTGCCGGCAATGCTAACAGCTCGTCGCTTGGATGAACGCCCTTCATTGCCAGCCAGCGGGTGTCGCGGTCGCCTAAGTGGCGGGTCCAGTTACTGAAATTCTCCATGCTGCTGAATGCCCGGGAAACAATCCCGTTGAAAGGCAGTTCAGGCGTGAACTCTTCGACCCGGCTGTGGATAACTTGAAGATTATCCAGCTTGAGTTCGAGTTTGACCTGGGTCAGGAAGCGGGTTTTCTTGCCGTTACTGTCAAGGCAAGTCACTTGCGACCCGGGAAACAGGATAGCCAGGGGAATGCCGGGCATGCCACCGCCACTGCCCACATCGAGCCAGCGGCCGTTTTCGATAAACGGCATCACGCTCAAACTGTCGAGCAAGTGACGGGAAACCATTTCGTCCGGATCACGCACCGCGGTCAGGTTGTAAGCCTTGTTCCATTTGATCAACAGGGCCAGGTAGCCCAACAGCAATTCGTGCTGGGTTGCGGTCAGGTCGACGCCCAACTGACGCGCACCTGTGGATAACTCTTCGGCGTGTTGCGAGGTGACCAACGAACTCAAGCGCTTTGCTCCAACTGACGGCCCGCGCCGCGTTTTTTCAAATGAATCATCAACAGCGAGATCGCTGCCGGGGTGACGCCGGGGATACGTGAAGCCTGGCCCAGGGTTTCTGGTCGAGTTATCCCCAGCTTGCTTTGAATTTCTTTCGACAGCCCGGAAATCCCGGTGTAATCGATATCCGCAGGCAGCTTGGTGTCTTCACTGGCGCGCAGACGAGCAATCTCATCCTGCTGGCGATCAATGTAACCGGCATATTTGGTCTTGATTTCGACTTGCTCGGCAACCTGTGGATCTTCTGCACCGTTGCCCGTCACTTCGACCAGACCAGCGTAGTCGATTTCCGGACGGGACAGCAGGTTCAGCAAGTTGTATTCGTGGGTCAACGGCGTGCCGAATTTTTCGGCAATCGCATCGCCTTGTTCGGTACCCGGACGAACCCAGGTGCTTTTCAGGCGCTGTTCTTCCAACGCGATGCTTTCGCGTTTTTTGCAGAAGGCTTCCCAGCGCGCGTCATCGACCAGGCCCAGCTCGCGACCTTTTTCGGTCAGGCGCAGGTCGGCGTTGTCTTCGCGCAGGATCAAACGGTATTCCGCCCGGGAAGTGAACATCCGGTACGGTTCCTGGGTACCCAGGGTAATCAGGTCGTCAACCAACACGCCGATGTACGCTTCATCGCGACGCGGGCACCAGCTGTCTTTGCCTTGCGCGCGCAGCGCTGCGTTGGTCCCAGCCAACAAACCTTGGGCGCCAGCTTCTTCGTATCCGGTAGTGCCATTGATTTGCCCAGCAAAGAACAAACCGCCGATCACTTTGGTTTCCAGGCTGTACTTCAGATCACGCGGGTCGAAGTAGTCGTACTCGATGGCGTAGCCCGGGCGCACGATGTGGGCGTTTTCCATACCGCGAATCGATTGCACGATCTGGATTTGCACGTCGAACGGCAGGGAAGTGGAAATCCCGTTCGGGTACAGCTCGTGGGTGGTCAAGCCTTCGGGCTCGATAAAGACCTGATGGCTTTCCTTGTCGGCAAAGCGATGGATCTTGTCTTCGATCGATGGGCAATAACGCGGGCCAATACCCTCGATCACCCCGGAGTACATCGGCGAACGGTCGAGGTTCGCGGCAATGATTTCGTGGGTGCGAGCGTTGGTGTGGGTAATCCAGCAACTGACCTGTTTCGGGTGTTGTTCTTTGGAGCCCATGAACGACATCACCGGGATCGGTGTATCGCCGGCTTGTTCGGTCATCACCGAGAAATCCACAGAACGCCCATCGATACGCGGCGGGGTCCCGGTTTTCAGGCGACCGACACGCAACGGCAATTCACGCAGGCGTTTTGCCAGGGCAATCGACGGAGGATCCCCGGCGCGACCACCGGAATAGTTCTGCATACCAATGTGGATAAGTCCGCCGAGGAACGTACCGGTGGTCAACACCACGGATTGCGCGAGAAAACGCAGGCCCATTTGAGTGACAACACCGCGTACCTGGTCTTGTTCGACGATCAGGTCATCCGCAGCTTGTTGAAATATCCACAGGTTCGGTTGGTTTTCCAGGGTTTCGCGTACCGCCGCCTTGTACAGGATGCGGTCGGCTTGTGCCCGGGTAGCGCGCACGGCTGGGCCTTTACGGCTGTTAAGCACGCGAAATTGAATACCACCCTTATCGGTAGCCATGGCCATCACGCCGCCGAGGGCGTCGATTTCTTTGACCAAATGGCTTTTGCCGATCCCACCAATAGCGGGGTTGCAACTCATGGCACCGAGGGTTTCCACGTTATGCGTCAGCAGCAGGGTTTTTACGCCCATACGTGCTGACGCCAGTGCTGCCTCGGTACCGGCATGACCGCCGCCGATGACGATCACTTCAAAACGGGAAGGGAAATCCACCACGCACCTCGTGCCTGCTTATGTAGGTAATCAGGAATTGTTTGTTGAAAGGGTTTTAGAGCTTTGGCGGCAAGTATAGGGACTTAGCCCGTTCTAAAGAACCCTTTGCACAAAATTTAACCAGCTGTGGATGAATCACAGACAATAGAAATTAAAAGAGAGAAATTTATTAAATCTTTGTTTTTATGTTTATTTCTACTGAGCCTACTTTCTGTGGATAGATCTATACAGCCCTTTATTTACGCTATGTACAGCGATTCAAAAGTCTGTGGTCATGTACCAATAAGGCCCTTGGATAAGTGCTTTAAGCCTGTGGATTAAACAGGTGGTTATCCACAGATAGGTTTTTACTCAGGTTTCAAGCCCTGTTATCAACTGGGCACAGGGCCGGTTATTCACAGGGCTTAATCCACAGAAACTCGTGCGCCAAGGCAAATAGTGCCCACGCGGAAGCCCCCAAGAGCTTGGTGATTAGTCAAAAAAGGAAGGTGGTACGCTGAAGCGAGAGAAACAGACGGGCACGAACGGCCCGTCTGTGAACAACGAAGGTCTATTTACCGATACAGAAGCTGGAAAAGATCCGGCCCAGCAAGTCATCAGAACTGAATGCCCCGGTAATTTCCCCCAAAAGCTGCTGCGCCTGACGCAAATCCTCAGCTAGCAGCTCACCAGCCCCCGCCAAGGTCAGCTGTGCCCGACCGTGCTCCAACGCCGCGCTGGCATGGCGCAGCGCCTCCAGATGCCTGCGGCGTGCACTGAAGCTGCTTTCCGAGGTCTGCTCGTAACCCATGCAGGCTTTGAGATGGTCGCGTAGCAACTCCAGACCATCGCCAGCGGACTTCGCGCTCAGGCTGATGGTGACATGGCCATCCTCACTGGTTTCCATCGCAATGGTTTCGCCTGTGAGGTCGGCTTTGTTACGGATTAAGGTGACTTTGGCCGGGTCCGGCCGTTGTTCGAGGAATTCCGGCCACAGTGCAAATGGATCAACCGCTTCGGGCGCCGTGGCATCCACCACCAGCAATACACGGTCTGCTTCACTGATGGCCTTGAGTGCTCGCTCTACACCGATCTTTTCAACCTGATCATCGGTATCGCGCAAACCCGCAGTGTCGACCACGTGCAATGGCATACCGTCGATGTGGATATGTTCGCGCAAAATGTCCCGAGTTGTACCGGCAATCTCAGTAACGATGGCTGCTTCACGCCCCGCGAGGGCATTCAGCAGACTGGATTTGCCGGCATTAGGCCGACCGGCAATCACTACCGTCATGCCATCCCGTAACAAGGCGCCCTGCCCGGCTTCACGCAGTACTGTGGATAACTCGTCGCGGACCTTATCCAGCATCGCCAAGACATGGCCATCAGCAAGGAAGTCGATTTCTTCCTCTGGAAAATCAATCGCCGCTTCTACGTAGATGCGCAGGCTGATCAGTTGCTCAGTCAAGTTATGCACGCGAAGGGAAAACGCGCCCTGCAGCGAGCGCAATGCATTGCGCGCGGCCTGTGAAGAACTTGCCTCGATCAAGTCGGCAATAGCTTCGGCCTGGGCCAGATCGAGCTTGTCGTTCAGAAATGCCCGTTCGCTGAACTCTCCCGGCCTGGCAAGGCGGCAGCCCAATTGCAGGCATCGCTGCAGCAACATATCCAATACGACGGGGCCGCCGTGACCCTGCAATTCCAGAACGTCTTCGCCGGTGAAAGAATTAGGTCCTGGGAAATAGAGGGCCAGACCTTCATCCAACACAGTTTCATCCGCGTCCAGAAATGGGCCGTAATGGGCGTAACGCGGTTTCAACTCACGGCCGCTGATAGCCTTGGCTGCAACGCCGGCAAGCGGCCCCGAAATACGCACAATACCGACACCGCCGCGACCTTGAGCGGTAGCGACAGCAGCGATGGTTTCACGAGGAGCGCTCATCAACAGGTTCCAGAACAAAAGTGACGGAAAGCAAAACGCCCCACTAGGGGGCGTCTTGAGTGGTTATCCACAGAGTAAATTACGCCGCAGCTTTTTTGGTAGCCGCTTCGATTTTACGTGTGATGTACCACTGTTGAGAGATCGACAACACGTTGTTGACCACCCAGTACAGCACCAGACCAGCTGGGAACCACAGGAAGAAGAAGGTGAAGATGATTGGCATCATTTTCATTACCTTGGCCTGCATCGGATCCGGCGGGGTTGGGTTCAGACGCTGCTGAATGAACATGGTAGCGCCCATGATGATCGGCAGGATAAAGAACGGGTCTTTGATCGACAGGTCAGTAATCCACAGCATGAATGGAGCCTGACGCATTTCCACGCTTTCCAGGAGTACCCAGTACAGCGACAGGAACACCGGCATCTGCACCAGAATCGGCAAGCATCCACCCAACGGGTTGATCTTCTCTTTCTTGTACAGCTCCATCATGGCCTGCGACATTTTCTGCCGATCGTCACCATGTTGTTCTTTCAACGCGGCCAGTTTTGGGGCCACGGCACGCATGCGCGCCATCGACTTGTAGCTGGCTGCCGACAGAGGGAAGAAGATCCCCTTGATCAGCATGGTCAGGAAGATGATCGAGAAACCCCAGTTACCGACAATGCTGTGGATATGTTGCAGCAGCCAGAAAATCGGCTGGGCAATGAACCACAGAATGCCGTAGTCCACAGTCAGTTCCAGACCTGGGGACAACTCTTTCAGCACAGCCTGGCTTTTCGGGCCGGCGTACAGAGTAGCGCTGGTTTCAGCCTTGGCACCTGGAGCGACAGTCAATGCCGGGCCAGTAAAACCAATGATGTAGTTACCTTGGCTGTCCTTACGGGTTTGAACCAGGTTGGCTTCACCCTTGTTCGGGATCCATGCGGTCACAAAGTAGTGTTGCAACCAGGCAACCCAACCGCCTTGTACAGTTTCTTTCAGCGCGCCCTTGTCGATATCTTTCATCGACACTTTTTTGTACGGCTCGCTACTTGTCCACAGGGCGGCGCCCAGGTAAGTAGCGGTGCCGGTGGCAGTGCTGGAAGAAGGATCAGCGCTGTTGTCACGCTTGAGCTGGGCAAACAGGTTACCCGTCCACGGCTTGCTGCTTTCGTTGTCGATCAGATAAGTGACTTTCAGATCGTACAAACCGCGGGTGAAGCTGAAACGCTTGATGTAGTTGACGCCGTCGTGACTGAATTTCAGGTCAACGTTCAACTGGTTCTGGCCATCAGCCAGTTGATAAGTCTTCTGTTCGGTCGAATAAACCGGACGACCGGTAGCACGAGCATCCGGACCGTCAGTGCCGGTCAGGCCGCTTTGCGCCAGATAAACACGTTCGCCACCGTTATCGAACAGTTGGAACGGAACATCCGGATGGTCTTGGCGACGTGGATACAGCGGCAGCTTCAGCTGGGCGATATCACCACCTTGTGGGTCGATCGCCAGGTCGAGCACATCCGTTTTCACGTGGATGAGGTCTTTGTTAGTGACCACTGGCGTTTCTACAGGGGTGCTGGTATCGGCATTCGCGCTGGGTACATCGGCACTGGCGGAAGCATTGTTACCCAGCGGGGTGTCCGGAATAGCCGGCGCAGCCTGGTTGGTAGCAACATTCTGAGTCGGCAGGGCAGCCTGGCCATAGTCCTGGTTCCATTTAAGAACCATGACGTAGGACACGATTGCCAGGGCGACGATCAGGATCGTGCGTTTAATATCCATGATTACTCGGCCATCGAAGAAGAACGGGAGGTAGGGATAGGCGGAACCGGGTCATAACCACCGGGATTCCACGGATGACAGCGACCTAAACGACGAAAGGCCAGCCAGCCACCGCGCAGAAGACCATGATTTTCTATGGCCTCTAACGCGTAGCAGGAACAACTGGGGTAGAAACGACAGTGATTGGCCATCAAGGGACTAATGGCATAGCGATAAAACTGGATCGGAACGAGGACCAGTTTACGCATCGGTGCTGTCTACCCCTACAGTTTCGGTGTTGACTGCTGGTGCTGGCTTGTTGGTACGCGCCAAACGTTTCCAGAGCTTGCCGAAATGCTGAATCAATTCGGGGTTTTCTACATCCCCCAAGCCTTTGCGCGCGACGATAACAATATCCCAACCAACCAGAGTGTCCTGGTGGAGGCGAAACGATTCGCGCATCAGACGCTTGAGGCGATTGCGCTCAACGGAGAGCTTTACGCTCTTCTTGCCGATCACCAACCCGAGACGGGGGTGATCCAGATCGTTGTTACGCGCAAGGAGCAGGAGATTTTTCCCCGGAACCTTGCCGGTGGGGGAGTCAAAGACTGCCTTGAAATGCCGGGGGGTTAGCAAACGCTTTTCCCGACTGAAGTCCTGACTCACCACCAGTACCGGATTATCAAACTGCCAGACGCGCACGACCTTTGGCGCGGCGACGCGACAGGACGGCACGGCCGTTCTTGGTAGCCATGCGAGCACGGAAGCCGTGAGTGCGGGCGCGTTTGATGGTGCTTGGTTGGAAAGTACGTTTCATGGCGTTGTTACCTGGTTCGTCCACAACGGGCCGGAATGGCCCCCGTTTTAAGAGACCGGCGATTCTAGAGAAAGCAAGCCTCTAGGTCAATTTCCAACCAGCTTTTCCTTCAATTAGGTCTTTATAGGTAATGAGGCCTTTCTCTGTCCTCTGGGCTTTCGTGAGCAATGCCATAGATATAAAAATAAAGAAGGAAGTTATTTAAAGCTTTTCTGTAAAGCTTATAAAAGCTAGGGAGCCAATCATCTGTGGATAAGTGCCTTAAGGCCATATTCCACCTGCTGTACAGAGAATGACAACTACGGGGGAAAACGGTGCTCTCCCTGTGCTGCACTGTCGGATAAGCTGTGTGTGGAATGGGTTGTTATCCACAGGCCAGTTACCCACAGACTTTTGACCCCACTTGTACAACGAGCTTAGGTACGTTTATCCACAGAGCTTATGCACAGACCATTGGTCGCCTTTTTTGTGGTTAAAGCATTGATTTTGGGTGCCCTGTGAGCAACCTACATGTGGATAAGTGGACGACTGGCCGCTACAATGGCGGCTGTTTTTGCCTCACCGGCTTTCAACTTAGGGGATATCCGTGTCAGTGGAACTTTGGCAGCAGTGCGTGGAGCTTTTGCGCGATGAGCTGCCTGCCCAGCAATTCAACACCTGGATCCGTCCGCTACAGGTCGAAGCCGAAGGCGACGAGTTGCGTGTCTACGCACCCAATCGTTTTGTTCTCGACTGGGTCAACGAGAAGTACCTGAGCCGCGTCCTCGAATTGCTCGATGAACATGGCAACGGCCTGTCTCCCGTGCTTTCCTTATTAATAGGTAGCAAACGAAGCTCTGCACCTCGTGCTGCGCCAAATGCGCCATTGGCCGCTGCTGCGTCGCAAGCCCAGGCCTCTGCCGCACCGGCTACCAGTTCGCCTGCTCCTGCACCGGTTCCGTCCAAATCGTCTGCGCAGAAAAATGCAGCAGAAAATGAAGAGCCGTCCCGCGACAGCTTTGACCCGATGGCGGGTGCCAGTTCCCAGCAAGCACCGGTCCGTGCCGAACAGCGCACAGTGCAGGTTGAAGGTGCGCTCAAGCACACCAGTTACCTGAACCGTACGTTTACCTTTGAAAATTTTGTTGAGGGTAAATCCAACCAGCTGGCTCGCGCAGCCGCCTGGCAAGTCGCCGATAACCCCAAACACGGTTACAACCCGCTCTTCCTTTATGGCGGCGTTGGTTTGGGTAAGACGCACTTGATGCATGCTGTGGGTAACCACCTATTAAAGAAGAACCCGAATGCCAAGGTTGTGTACCTGCATTCGGAGCGCTTCGTGGCTGACATGGTCAAGGCCTTGCAGCTCAATGCCATCAACGAGTTCAAGCGGTTCTACCGCTCCGTTGATGCGTTGCTGATCGATGACATTCAATTCTTCGCCCGTAAAGAGCGTTCCCAGGAAGAGTTTTTCCACACCTTCAACGCCCTGCTCGAAGGCGGTCAACAGGTCATCTTGACCAGTGACCGTTACCCGAAGGAAATCGAAGGTCTGGAAGAACGCTTGAAATCGCGTTTCGGCTGGGGCCTGACCGTTGCGGTAGAGCCGCCGGAACTGGAAACCCGCGTCGCGATCCTGATGAAAAAGGCCGACCAGGCCAAAGTCGACCTGCCTCACGATGCTGCTTTCTTTATTGCTCAGCGCATTCGTTCCAACGTGCGTGAACTGGAAGGCGCACTCAAGCGGGTCATCGCGCACTCGCACTTCATGGGGCGCGACATCACCATCGAGCTGATTCGCGAATCGCTCAAAGATTTGCTGGCCCTGCAAGACAAGCTAGTGAGTGTGGATAACATTCAGCGCACTGTGGCCGAGTACTACAAAATCAAGATTTCCGACTTGCTGTCCAAGCGCCGTTCGCGTTCGGTGGCACGTCCGCGTCAAGTGGCCATGGCGCTCTCCAAAGAGTTGACCAACCACAGCCTGCCGGAAATTGGTGATGTGTTTGGCGGTCGCGACCACACCACGGTCTTGCATGCATGTCGCAAGATCAACGAACTTAAGGAATCCGACGCGGATATTCGCGAGGACTACAAGAACCTGCTGCGTACACTGACAACTTGATGACACCAGCGCAGCTTATTAAGGCAAGGGACTAGACCATGCATTTCACCATTCAACGCGAAGCCCTGTTGAAACCCCTGCAACTGGTCGCAGGCGTCGTCGAGCGCCGACAGACCTTGCCGGTGCTCTCCAACGTATTGCTGGTTGTCGAAGGCCAGCAATTGTCCCTGACCGGTACCGACCTGGAAGTCGAATTGGTTGGTCGTGTGCAGCTCGAAGAACCCGCCGAACCTGGCGAGATCACCGTGCCGGCGCGCAAGTTGATGGATATCTGCAAAAGCCTGCCAAACGATGCGCTGATCGATATTAAAGTCGACGAGCAGAAGTTGGTGGTCAAAGCCGGTCGCAGCCGTTTCACCCTGTCGACTTTGCCGGCCAATGATTTCCCGACCGTTGAAGAGGGCCCAGGCTCGCTGACCTGCAGCCTGGAGCAGAGCCGACTGCGTCGTTTGATTGAGCGCACCAGCTTCGCGATGGCCCAGCAAGACGTACGTTACTACCTCAACGGTATGTTGTTGGAAGTGTCGGAAGGCATCATTCGCGCTGTGGCTACCGATGGTCACCGTCTGGCTATGTGCTCGATGAAGGCGGATATCGGCCAGCCGGACCGCCATCAGGTCATCGTGCCGCGTAAAGGTATCCTTGAGCTGGCTCGTTTGCTGACTGAGCCGGATGGCAACGTCAGCATCGTTTTGGGTCAACACCACATTCGCGCAACCACTGGTGAGTTCACCTTCACCTCCAAGCTGGTCGACGGCAAGTTCCCAGACTACGAACGTGTGCTGCCTAAAGGTGGCGACAAGCTGGTGATCGGTGATCGTCAGGCCTTGCGTGAAGCGTTCAGCCGTACTGCGATTCTGTCGAACGAAAAGTACCGTGGTATTCGTCTGCAATTGGCCAATGGTCAGTTGAAGATCCAGGCTAATAACCCGGAGCAGGAAGAAGCGGAAGAAGAAGTGGGCGTCGACTACAACGGTGGCTCGCTGGAAATTGGCTTCAACGTGAGCTACTTGCTGGATGTGTTGGGTGTGATGACCACCGAACAGGTTCGCCTGATTCTGTCTGACTCCAACAGCAGTGCGCTGGTGCAAGAATCCGATAACGACGACTCGGCTTACGTTGTTATGCCGATGCGCCTGTAATCATGCTCAGCAGAAGCTAGATGTCGCTTAGTCGCGTCTCGGTCACCGCGGTGCGCAATCTGCACCCGGTGACCTTCTCCCCCTCCCCCCGCATCAATATTCTCCATGGCGCTAACGGCAGTGGCAAAACCAGCGTGCTGGAAGCCATTCACCTGCTAGGCCTTGCACGTTCCTTTCGTAGTGCTCGCTTGCTGCCTGTGATTCAGTACGAACAGTTGGCGTGCACGGTGTTTGGCCAAGTCGAATTAGCTGAAGGCGGACACAGCAGCCTGGGGATATCCCGTGACCGCGGCGGGGAGTTTCAAATTCGCATCGACGGGCAGAATGCTCGCAGTGCGGCGCAACTGGCGGAAATCCTGCCACTGCAATTGATCAACCCCGACAGCTTTCGTTTGTTGGAAGGTGCACCAAAAATCCGCAGGCAATTCCTCGATTGGGGAGTGTTCCACGTGGAACCACGTTTCATGTCCACGTGGCAGCGCCTGCAGAAGGCCCTGCGGCAGCGGAACTCGTGGCTGCGGCATGGTACACTTGACGCCGCTTCGCAAGCAGCTTGGGACCGGGAACTGTGCCTGGCCAGCGACGAAATAGATGAATACCGCCGCACCTACATCAAAGCCTTGAAACCAGTCTTTGAGCAGACCTTGAGCGAGCTATTGGATCTCGAGGGGCTGACGTTGAGCTACTACCGTGGTTGGGATAAAGAGCGTGAACTGAGTGCAGTGCTCGCCACGTCCTTGCAGCGGGATCAGCAAATTGGCCACACCCAGGCCGGCCCCCAACGGGCTGATTTGCGTCTTAGATTAGGCGCACACAATGCCGCGGATATCTTGTCCCGTGGTCAGCAGAAATTGGTGGTGTGTGCATTGCGGATCGCCCAGGGACATCTGGTTAGCCAGGCCCGACGCGGTCAATGTATTTATCTGGTGGATGACTTGCCGTCAGAGCTCGACGAGCAACACCGCCGCGCGTTATGCCGCTTGTTGGAAGACTTACGCTGCCAGGTGTTTATCACCTGTGTAGACCACGAATTATTGAGGGAAGGCTGGCAGACGGAAACGCCAGTCGCTTTGTTCCACGTGGAACAAGGCCGTATCACCCAGACCCACGACCATCGGGAGTGAAGGCATGAGCGAAGAAAACACGTACGACTCGACCAGCATTAAAGTGCTGAAAGGTTTGGATGCCGTACGCAAACGTCCTGGTATGTACATCGGCGACACCGATGATGGTAGCGGTCTGCACCACATGGTGTTCGAGGTGGTCGACAACTCCATCGACGAAGCTTTGGCCGGTCACTGCGACGACATCAGCATCATCATCCACCCGGATGAATCCATCACCGTGCGCGACAACGGTCGCGGCATTCCGGTCGATGTGCACAAAGAAGAAGGTGTCTCGGCGGCAGAGGTCATCATGACCGTGCTCCACGCCGGCGGTAAGTTCGACGACAACTCCTATAAAGTATCCGGCGGTTTGCACGGTGTAGGTGTGTCGGTAGTGAACGCACTGTCCGAAGAGCTGATTCTGACTGTTCGCCGTAGCGGCAAGATCTGGGAACAGACCTACGTCCACGGTGTTCCACAAGAGCCGATGAAGATCGTTGGTGAAAGTGAAACCACCGGCACGCAGATCCACTTCAAACCGTCCGATGAAACCTTCAAAAATATCCACTTCAGCTGGGACATCCTGGCCAAGCGTATTCGTGAGCTGTCCTTCCTCAACTCCGGTGTGGGTATCGTCCTCAAGGACGAGCGCAGCGGCAAGGAAGAGCTGTTCAAGTACGAAGGTGGTCTGCGTGCGTTCGTTGAATACCTGAACACCAACAAGACTGCGGTCAACCAAGTGTTCCACTTCAACATTCAGCGTGAAGACGGCATTGGCGTGGAAATCGCCCTGCAGTGGAACGACAGCTTCAACGAAAACCTGTTGTGCTTCACCAACAACATTCCACAGCGCGACGGCGGTACTCACTTGGTGGGTTTCCGTTCCGCATTGACGCGAAACCTGAACACCTACATCGAAGCCGAAGGCTTGGCCAAGAAGCACAAAGTTGCTACTACCGGTGATGATGCACGCGAAGGCCTGACTGCAATTATCTCGGTAAAAGTGCCGGATCCTAAGTTCAGCTCCCAGACCAAAGACAAGCTGGTGTCTTCTGAAGTGAAGACGGCAGTGGAACAGGAGATGGGTAAGTACTTCTCCGACTTCCTGCTGGAGAACCCGAACGAAGCCAAGCTGGTCGTCGGCAAGATGATCGACGCGGCACGTGCGCGTGAAGCGGCGCGTAAAGCCCGTGAGATGACCCGTCGTAAAGGCGCGCTGGATATTGCTGGCCTGCCAGGCAAATTGGCTGACTGCCAAGAGAAGGACCCTGCCCTTTCCGAGCTGTACCTGGTGGAAGGTGACTCTGCTGGCGGTTCCGCCAAGCAGGGTCGCAACCGTCGCACCCAGGCCATTCTGCCGTTGAAGGGTAAGATCCTCAACGTCGAGAAGGCGCGTTTTGACAAGATGATTTCCTCCCAGGAAGTCGGCACCTTGATCACGGCATTGGGCTGCGGTATTGGCCGTGACGAGTACAACATCGACAAGCTGCGTTACCACAACATCATCATCATGACCGATGCTGACGTCGACGGTTCGCACATCCGTACCCTGTTGCTGACCTTCTTCTTCCGTCAGTTGCCGGAGTTGATCGAGCGCGGCTACATCTACATCGCTCAGCCACCGTTGTACAAAGTGAAAAAGGGCAAGCAAGAGCAATACATCAAAGACGACGACGCCATGGAAGAGTACATGACGCAGTCGGCCCTGGAAGATGCCAGCCTGCACTTGAACGACGAAGCCCCGGGCATCTCCGGTGAGGCGTTGGAGCGTCTGGTTAACGATTTCCGCATGGTGATGAAGACTCTCAAGCGTCTGTCGCGCCTGTACCCTCAGGAGCTGACCGAGCACTTCATCTACCTGCCGCCTGTAAGCCTGGAGCAGTTGGGCGATCACGCACACATGCAGGATTGGCTGGCCCAGTACGAAGTTCGCCTGCGCACCGTCGAGAAGTCTGGCCTGGTATACAAAGCCAGCTTGCGTGAAGACCGTGAACGTAACGTGTGGCTGCCAGAGGTCGAACTGATCTCCCACGGCCTGTCGAATTACGTCACTTTCAACCGCGACTTCTTCGGCAGCAATGACTACAAGACTGTGGTCACTTTGGGCGCGCAGCTGAGCACCTTGCTGGACGACGGTGCTTACATCCAACGTGGTGAGCGCAAGAAGCAGGTCAAGGAATTCAAAGAAGCCCTCGACTGGTTGATGGCCGAAAGCACCAAGCGTCACACCATCCAGCGATACAAAGGTCTGGGCGAAATGAACCCGGATCAGCTGTGGGAAACCACCATGGACCCTGCTCAGCGTCGTATGCTGCGTGTGACCATCGAAGACGCCATTGGCGCGGACCAGATCTTCAACACCCTGATGGGTGATGCGGTCGAGCCTCGTCGTGACTTCATCGAAAGTAATGCCCTGGCGGTTTCCAACCTGGATTTCTGATCAGGTGTAGTTCACACGTTAAATGCGTTAATTCGCAAATAGTTGAATCACGCTACACAAAAAAGCCAGCGTTTATAGCGTTGGCTTTTTTGTGCCTGCATTTTTAAAGGCAGGATATCGATTCCGCTTTATCAGTCTATGCGCCAGTGAGGGTAATACCTCGATGACATGCCCTACCCGCCCCGCCATGCCAACCACTGACGTGGCACAGGCTCTGATCGCACGCTGAAGTGATGGTGGCTGGGCCGAACAATCGGCGAAACCGGAAACGGTTTGTTCCTGGGTATAGAACTGGGCATTTAAGTGTCTCTGCCAACGTTCAAGCTGGCCATTGCCGTTGCGACGAACAAATAAGGGCTGCTGCTGAAAATAAACTTTGAAAACTGAGACGCACGGTCAAAGCCGTCGAAAAAGCGTCGATATGATCTGCCCCTAAAAAACCAACTATCAGCAGCTCTAGAACAACTGTTTGGCCACTTAACCCCTAGAGCTCGCAGCAACCAAATTTTCAGGGGAGACAGTATGAGCATGCACAATCGACCAGCACACCGCACACCGGGACGCCGAGCCCTCTTGGCCGTCGCCATCGCTTCGGCGCTAACGGCAGGCCAATCCGGGATCGCCCAGGCAACTGTTCGCGACGTTATAGTCCCTTCTGGCATTACGGTCAGCAGCGGCACCGTCGGCATCTTCAACCCCAGCGGCGACAGTATCGGCACCCTGAGCAACAGCGGCACCATCAGCGGCAACAGGGGAATTTACAACAATGGCAGCATCACCGAGCTGGACAACAACCTGGGTGGCACCATCAGCGGCAGCAGCTTTGGCATCCTCAACAACTTCGGCAGCATCGGCACCCTGAACAACAGCGGCACCATCAGCGGTGACAGGGGCATTTACAACAATCGCAGCACCTCCATCGGCACGCTGGCTAACAGCGGCACCATCAGCGGCGTACGTGTTGGCATTAGCAACCTCGGCAGCATCGGCACGCTGGCTAACACCGGCACCATCAGCGGCGACCAAAGCACTGGCATTTACAACATTGGCAGCGGCAGTATCGGCACCCTGAGCAACAGTGGCAGCATCAGCAGCCACAGGGGCATTGACAACACCGGCAGCATCACCGAGCTGGACAATAATCTAAGCGGCACCATCAGCGGCAGCAGCTTTGGCATCGTTAACAGCGCCGGCAGCATCGGCACCCTAAACAACAGCGGCACCATCAGCGGCATCACCGCAGGCATTGCAAACAACGCCAGCATCGGCACCTTAAACAACCGCGGCACCATCAGCGGCATCACCGCGGGCATTTCCAACGACGCCAGCATCGGTACCCTAAACAACAGCGGCACCATCACCAGCAGCGGCACCGAGGGCATTCACAACGGCGGCAGCATCGGCTCGCTGACCAACAGTGGCACCGTCACCGGCAACGCGGGCATTTACAATACCGGCAGCATCGACTCGCTGACCAACAGCGGCACCATCACCGGCCAATATGCTGCGATTTACAACGATAAGTTAGGCACTCTGGGCCCCATCACCAACTCTGGAGTCATTGCCGG
>NZ_MDDR01000035.1:0-330000 GCF_001870435.1 Pseudomonas costantinii
GCGCAAGTGGTTGAAGTTGTTGAAGAAATCTTCGAAAGCTTCTGAAAATAATCACTTGACAGCAAATGAGGCTGCTGTAGAATGCGCGCCTCGGTTGAGACGAAAGATCTTAACCAACCGCTCTTTAACAACTGAATCAAGCAATTCGTGTGGGTGCTTGTGGAGTCAGACTGATAGTCAACAAGATTATCAGCATCACAAGTTACTCCGCGAGAAATCAAAGATGTAACCAACGATTGCTGAGCCAAGTTTAGGGTTTCTTAAAAACCCAAAGATGTTTGAACTGAAGAGTTTGATCATGGCTCAGATTGAACGCTGGCGGCAGGCCTAACACATGCAAGTCGAGCGGTAGAGAGAAGCTTGCTTCTCTTGAGAGCGGCGGACGGGTGAGTAATGCCTAGGAATCTGCCTGGTAGTGGGGGATAACGTTCGGAAACGGACGCTAATACCGCATACGTCCTACGGGAGAAAGCAGGGGACCTTCGGGCCTTGCGCTATCAGATGAGCCTAGGTCGGATTAGCTAGTTGGTGAGGTAATGGCTCACCAAGGCGACGATCCGTAACTGGTCTGAGAGGATGATCAGTCACACTGGAACTGAGACACGGTCCAGACTCCTACGGGAGGCAGCAGTGGGGAATATTGGACAATGGGCGAAAGCCTGATCCAGCCATGCCGCGTGTGTGAAGAAGGTCTTCGGATTGTAAAGCACTTTAAGTTGGGAGGAAGGGCAGTTGCCTAATACGTAACTGTTTTGACGTTACCGACAGAATAAGCACCGGCTAACTCTGTGCCAGCAGCCGCGGTAATACAGAGGGTGCAAGCGTTAATCGGAATTACTGGGCGTAAAGCGCGCGTAGGTGGTTTGTTAAGTTGGATGTGAAATCCCCGGGCTCAACCTGGGAACTGCATTCAAAACTGACTGACTAGAGTATGGTAGAGGGTGGTGGAATTTCCTGTGTAGCGGTGAAATGCGTAGATATAGGAAGGAACACCAGTGGCGAAGGCGACCACCTGGACTAATACTGACACTGAGGTGCGAAAGCGTGGGGAGCAAACAGGATTAGATACCCTGGTAGTCCACGCCGTAAACGATGTCAACTAGCCGTTGGAAGCCTTGAGCTTTTAGTGGCGCAGCTAACGCATTAAGTTGACCGCCTGGGGAGTACGGCCGCAAGGTTAAAACTCAAATGAATTGACGGGGGCCCGCACAAGCGGTGGAGCATGTGGTTTAATTCGAAGCAACGCGAAGAACCTTACCAGGCCTTGACATCCAATGAACTTTCTAGAGATAGATTGGTGCCTTCGGGAACATTGAGACAGGTGCTGCATGGCTGTCGTCAGCTCGTGTCGTGAGATGTTGGGTTAAGTCCCGTAACGAGCGCAACCCTTGTCCTTAGTTACCAGCACGTAATGGTGGGCACTCTAAGGAGACTGCCGGTGACAAACCGGAGGAAGGTGGGGATGACGTCAAGTCATCATGGCCCTTACGGCCTGGGCTACACACGTGCTACAATGGTCGGTACAGAGGGTTGCCAAACCGCGAGGTGGAGCTAATCCCATAAAACCGATCGTAGTCCGGATCGCAGTCTGCAACTCGACTGCGTGAAGTCGGAATCGCTAGTAATCGCGAATCAGAATGTCGCGGTGAATACGTTCCCGGGCCTTGTACACACCGCCCGTCACACCATGGGAGTGGGTTGCACCAGAAGTAGCTAGTCTAACCTTCGGGAGGACGGTTACCACGGTGTGATTCATGACTGGGGTGAAGTCGTAACAAGGTAGCCGTAGGGGAACCTGCGGCTGGATCACCTCCTTAATCGACGACATCAGCTGCTCCATAAGTTCCCACACGAATTGCTTGATTCATTGAAGAAGACGATAAGAAGCAGCCCGAAATTGGGTCTGTAGCTCAGTTGGTTAGAGCGCACCCCTGATAAGGGTGAGGTCGGCAGTTCGAATCTGCCCAGACCCACCAATTTTGTGTGGGAAACGCCTGTAGAAATACGGGGCCATAGCTCAGCTGGGAGAGCGCCTGCCTTGCACGCAGGAGGTCAACGGTTCGATCCCGTTTGGCTCCACCACTACTGCTTCTACGTTATGAAAGCTTAGAAATGAGCATTCCATCAGGTTGATGGTGAATGTTGATTTCTAGTCTTTGATTAGATCGTTCTTTAAAAATTTGGGTATGTGATAGAAAGATAGACTGAACGTTACTTTCACTGGTAACGGATCAGGCTAAGGTAAAATTTGTGAGTTACTCAGTTTTGAGTATTATCGAATTTTCGGCGAATGTTGTCTTCACAGTATAACCAGATTGCTTGGGGTTATATGGTCAAGTGAAGAAGCGCATACGGTGGATGCCTTGGCAGTCAGAGGCGATGAAAGACGTGGTAGCCTGCGAAAAGCTTCGGGGAGTCGGCAAACAGACTTTGATCCGGAGATGTCTGAATGGGGGAACCCAGCCATCATAAGATGGTTATCTTACGCTGAATACATAGGCGTAAGAGGCGAACCAGGGGAACTGAAACATCTAAGTACCCTGAGGAAAAGAAATCAACCGAGATTCCCTTAGTAGTGGCGAGCGAACGGGGACTAGCCCTTAAGTGGCTTTGAGATTAGCGGAACGCTCTGGAAAGTGCGGCCATAGTGGGTGATAGCCCTGTACGCGAAAATCTCTTAGTCATGAAATCGAGTAGGACGGAGCACGAGAAACTTTGTCTGAATATGGGGGGACCATCCTCCAAGGCTAAATACTACTGACTGACCGATAGTGAACTAGTACCGTGAGGGAAAGGCGAAAAGAACCCCGGAGAGGGGAGTGAAATAGATCCTGAAACCGTATGCGTACAAGCAGTGGGAGCCCACTTTGTTGGGTGACTGCGTACCTTTTGTATAATGGGTCAGCGACTTATTTTCAGTGGCGAGCTTAACCGAATAGGGGAGGCGTAGCGAAAGCGAGTCTTAATAGGGCGTCTAGTCGCTGGGAATAGACCCGAAACCGGGCGATCTATCCATGGGCAGGTTGAAGGTTGGGTAACACTAACTGGAGGACCGAACCGACTACCGTTGAAAAGTTAGCGGATGACCTGTGGATCGGAGTGAAAGGCTAATCAAGCTCGGAGATAGCTGGTTCTCCTCGAAAGCTATTTAGGTAGCGCCTCATGTATCACTGTAGGGGGTAGAGCACTGTTTCGGCTAGGGGGTCATCCCGACTTACCAAACCGATGCAAACTCCGAATACCTACAAGTGCCGAGCATGGGAGACACACGGCGGGTGCTAACGTCCGTCGTGAAAAGGGAAACAACCCAGACCGTCAGCTAAGGTCCCAAAGTTATGGTTAAGTGGGAAACGATGTGGGAAGGCTTAGACAGCTAGGAGGTTGGCTTAGAAGCAGCCACCCTTTAAAGAAAGCGTAATAGCTCACTAGTCGAGTCGGCCTGCGCGGAAGATGTAACGGGGCTCAAACCATACACCGAAGCTACGGGTATCACGTAAGTGATGCGGTAGAGGAGCGTTCTGTAAGCCTGTGAAGGTGAGTTGAGAAGCTTGCTGGAGGTATCAGAAGTGCGAATGCTGACATGAGTAACGACAATGGGTGTGAAAAACACCCACGCCGAAAGACCAAGGTTTCCTGCGCAACGTTAATCGACGCAGGGTTAGTCGGTCCCTAAGGCGAGGCTGAAAAGCGTAGTCGATGGAAAACAGGTTAATATTCCTGTACTTCTGGTTATTGCGATGGAGGGACGGAGAAGGCTAGGCCAGCTTGGCGTTGGTTGTCCAAGTTTAAGGTGGTAGGCTGGAATCTTAGGTAAATCCGGGATTCTAAGGCCGAGAGCTGATGACGAGCTAACTTTTAGTTAGCGAAGTGGTTGATGCCATGCTTCCAAGAAAAGCTTCTAAGCTTCAGGTAACCAGGAACCGTACCCCAAACCGACACAGGTGGTTGGGTAGAGAATACCAAGGCGCTTGAGAGAACTCGGGTGAAGGAACTAGGCAAAATGGCACCGTAACTTCGGGAGAAGGTGCGCCGGTGAGGGTGAAGGACTTGCTCCGTAAGCTCATGCCGGTCGAAGATACCAGGCCGCTGCGACTGTTTATTAAAAACACAGCACTCTGCAAACACGAAAGTGGACGTATAGGGTGTGACGCCTGCCCGGTGCCGGAAGGTTAATTGATGGGGTTAGCTAACGCGAAGCTCTTGATCGAAGCCCCGGTAAACGGCGGCCGTAACTATAACGGTCCTAAGGTAGCGAAATTCCTTGTCGGGTAAGTTCCGACCTGCACGAATGGCGTAACGATGGCGGCGCTGTCTCCACCCGAGACTCAGTGAAATTGAAATCGCTGTGAAGATGCAGTGTATCCGCGGCTAGACGGAAAGACCCCGTGAACCTTTACTATAGCTTTGCACTGGACTTTGAATTTGCTTGTGTAGGATAGGTGGGAGGCTTTGAAGCGTGGACGCCAGTCTGCGTGGAGCCAACCTTGAAATACCACCCTGGCAACTTTGAGGTTCTAACTCAGGTCCGTTATCCGGATCGAGGACAGTGTATGGTGGGTAGTTTGACTGGGGCGGTCTCCTCCTAAAGAGTAACGGAGGAGTACGAAGGTGCGCTCAGACCGGTCGGAAATCGGTCGTAGAGTATAAAGGCAAAAGCGCGCTTGACTGCGAGACAGACACGTCGAGCAGGTACGAAAGTAGGTCTTAGTGATCCGGTGGTTCTGTATGGAAGGGCCATCGCTCAACGGATAAAAGGTACTCCGGGGATAACAGGCTGATACCGCCCAAGAGTTCATATCGACGGCGGTGTTTGGCACCTCGATGTCGGCTCATCACATCCTGGGGCTGAAGCCGGTCCCAAGGGTATGGCTGTTCGCCATTTAAAGTGGTACGCGAGCTGGGTTTAGAACGTCGTGAGACAGTTCGGTCCCTATCTGCCGTGGACGTTTGAGATTTGAGAGGGGCTGCTCCTAGTACGAGAGGACCGGAGTGGACGAACCTCTGGTGTTCCGGTTGTCACGCCAGTGGCATTGCCGGGTAGCTATGTTCGGAATAGATAACCGCTGAAAGCATCTAAGCGGGAAACTAGCCTCAAGATGAGATCTCACTGGAACCTTGAGTTCCCTGAAGGGCCGTCGAAGACTACGACGTTGATAGGTTGGGTGTGTAAGCGCTGTGAGGCGTTGAGCTAACCAATACTAATTGCCCGTGAGGCTTGACCATATAACACCCAAGCAATTTGCGTCGGCTCTTTAATACAGAGCAGCAGATTGCGGTGTGTGAAGACGATAGAACCGAAAGTTCGAATCTCACAAAACACCGAAAGCTGTCACATACCCAATTTGCTGAAGCGAGGCATTCTTGTCACGACTCAGTACCCGAATTTCTTGACGACCATAGAGCATTGGAACCACCTGATCCCATCCCGAACTCAGTAGTGAAACGATGCATCGCCGATGGTAGTGTGGGGTTTCCCCATGTGAGAGTAGGTCATCGTCAAGATTAAATTCCAGAACCCCTGTTTGCTAACGCAGACAGGGGTTTTGTTTTGGGCGGTCGAAAAGTACAAAGGGGCTTATTGCGGCTACCTTCAGTGCTAAAGTCCGGCGGTTTCTATGCAATGCCCTTACGCATGGCTATCATGCGTGCCTCATTGTGAGGCGATACTTGCATGCTGACGTTGTTGAAACTTCTGAAAGATGGCCGATTCCACTCTGGAGAAGCGCTGGGCGAGGCCTTGGGCGTCAGTCGTAGTGCTGTCTGGAAACAACTCCAGCATCTTGAGGCCGAATTGAGTTTGCCGATTCATAGGGTTCGTGGCAGGGGATATCAGTTGGCCTCACCCTTGGTATTTTTGAATGCTGAGGACATAGCGGTTAATGCGGCTTCTTTGGCGTGGCCGATTCATATTTTCGACTCTATTGATTCCACCAACGCTGAAGCCTTGCGTCTTGTGGGGGGTGGTTGCGCCGCGCCGTTTCTGGTGCTTGCGGAGCAACAAACGGCCGGAAGGGGGCGGCGAGGTCGCAAGTGGGTCAGCCCCTTCGCTCAGAATGTGTATTACAGCCTTGTATTGCGCATTGAGGGCGGCCTGCGGCAGCTGGAGGGTCTTAGTCTCGTTGTAGGTTTGGCGGTCATGCACGCTTTGCGTGGGGTGGGAGTGCAAGATGCTGCCTTGAAATGGCCAAACGACGTTCTGGTTGGGACGAAGAAAATAGCCGGTATATTGCTGGAGCTGGTGGGGGATCCTGCTGATATTTGTCACGTTGTCCTGGGGATAGGTATTAACGTGAATATGCAGAAGGCGGATGAGGTTGATCAACAATGGACCTCGGTAGGGCTTGAAAAGGGTTCTCCGGTTGATCGTAACTATTTGGCAGCACAGTTGAGTCTGCAGTTACAAGACTATCTGGATCGACATAAGGCTTCCGGGTTTGCCGCACTCCAGGGGGAGTGGGAGCAACATCACCTGTGGCAGGGGAGGGCAGTGTCCCTAATTGCGGGCGTAAACCAGATTGACGGCGTGGTACTGGGTGTTGATCGTCAGGGTGCGTTGCGCTTGCGCGTTGACGGCGTCGAGAAAATATACAGCGGTGGTGAGTTAAGTCTGAGGTTGCGTGATGATTCTTGAACTCGACTGCGGGAATAGCTTTATCAAGTGGCGTGTACTTGAGTCGAATAAGGCTGATGCCTCTGTAGAGGGTGTTGTTGGTTCGGATGTCGCATTGATTGAAAGCCTGGAGGCGATTCCTGATCTGATGCTGACGCGTTGCCGGCTGGTAAGTGTTCGAGCGTTGGAAGAGACCGATAAGCTGGTCAAGGCGTTGAAGGGCGCTTTTGGCATTGCGGTGTCGTGTGCGGTCTCTGCACGAGAGATGGCGGGAGTGCGCAACGGCTATGAAGAGTTCGAGCGCCTCGGGCTCGATCGTTGGTTGGCAATGCTCGGCGGATTCAAGCTTGCGCCGGGAGCTTGCTTGGTGCTCGATTTTGGCACTGCGGCGACCGCAGACTTTATTGCGGCGGATGGCGAGCATCTAGGCGGCTTCATCTGTCCGGGGATGCCGCTCATGCGCAGCCAGTTGCGAACCCATACACGTAAAATTCGCTACGACGATGCGGCGGCTGAGAAGGCCGTTGAGCGTCTCTCTCCGGGTCGCACAACTGTCGAGGCCGTTGAGCGCGGTTGTACGCTGATGCTTAGGGGGTTTGTGCTTACTCAGCTCGAGCTGGCGAAAAGTTACTGGGGGGATGACTTCACCGTTTTCCTGACCGGTGGGGATGCTGACCTAGTCTTGGGTGCTGCGCCGCAGGCTCGGTTCGTTCCGGATTTGGTTTTTGTGGGGCTTGCTATGGCGTGCCCTTTGTCCTGAGGTGCTTATGCGTTGGCTGTTTTTGCTTTTGCTCGTTCTCAATGCCTTCTATTACATCTGGCATCAACAAGATGCACCGCTGCGTGCCAAGGATGTTACGCCTTTGAGCCTCTATCGGAGCTCTCAGCAGGATATACGTCTGTTGAGTGAGTCTCCTGATTCCCTGGCGCGGCGTGATCGAACAAAAGCCACTGATCCACAAAGCACCTGTTTGTACATAGGTGGCTTTGCTGATCAGGTGCAAGCCCAGTCGGTTGAGCAGCGCCTTATTAGCCTGGATATAAAGGTCAAGGTCCAGTTGCTGAGCACGCCGGACGCTTCGGGCTACTGGCTCCGTGTTGCTCCTGAAAGCAGGCGCCTGGCTGACGATCTGCCCTTTGAAAACCTTGCTAAGGAATTCAATGAGTTAAAACATAAAATAATGTTGTGCGAAGGCGTTGCAACTCTCGAATAGTTTGCATAGAATGGCGCCCGCTTCGCAGTGAAGGCCTTTACGGTCTACGGTGTGGGGCGAAGGTCAACGCAGCTAACCTCATATTTTTAAATGAGAAAATGCTTGACAGAAGGTCGGCGTGATGTAAAATGCCGGCTCGCTTAGGAGGGGTTCCCGAGCGGCCAAAGGGATCAGACTGTAAATCTGACGTCTACGACTTCGAAGGTTCGAATCCTTCCCCCTCCACCATTTTTAGCGTGAGCTGCAAGCTCCGCGGGTATAGTTTAGTGGTAGAACCTCAGCCTTCCAAGCTGATGATGCGGGTTCGATTCCCGCTACCCGCTCCAAGTTTGCAGGTTGTGCAAGGTGTTTCGCTCTTGTAGCTCAGTTGGTAGAGCACACCCTTGGTAAGGGTGAGGTCAGCGGTTCAAATCCGCTCAAGAGCTCCATATAACAAGGCAGATATGAAAATATCTGCCTTTGTTTTAACAGCTGCCTCGGCTTGTTGGTGTTGTATCTGGCTTTGTTGTCAGGTGATTTCAAGTCTAGTGGGGTTGGTTGTTGTAAAGTCTTTTTCAGGCCTGCATAATGGTCGGCCTGATTTTGTTTTAGGTCAGTAGCTCAATTGGCAGAGCGACGGTCTCCAAAACCGTAGGTTGGGGGTTCGATTCCCTCCTGACCTGCCAGATTCACGTGGTGTGTCTGGCTTTCTTTTCACAGGATCTTCATAGATGACTCCTAAGGCTGAAGCTCAAAGCTCTCGTTTCGATCTCGTCAAGTGGCTCGCCGTAGTCGCGTTGGTGGTCGTAGGCGTTGTTGGCAATCAGTACTACTCTGCTTCGCCGATCCTGTACCGCGTGCTCGCTTTGCTTGCTCTTGCTGCTGTAGCTGCCTTTGTAGGCCTGCAGACTGCCAAAGGCAAGTCTTTCGCGGTCCTGGTAAAGGAAGCTCGCACCGAAATTCGTAAAGTCGTTTGGCCGACTCGCCAAGAAACCACGCAGACCACGTTGATTGTTGTGGCTGTTGTTCTGGTTATGGCGTTGCTGTTGTGGGGGCTTGATTCCCTGCTCGGCTGGCTTGTTTCCTTGATTGTTGGCTAAGGGTGTCCCGTGGCTAAGCGTTGGTACGTTGTGCATGCTTACTCGGGTTACGAGAAGCATGTTATGCGCTCTTTGCTGGAGCGCGTAAAGCTGGCAGGCATGGAAGATGGCTTCGGCGAAATTCTGGTTCCCACTGAAGAAGTGGTTGAAATGCGGAATGGTCAGAAGCGTAAAAGCGAACGCAAGTTCTTTCCAGGCTATGTGCTGGTTCAGATGGACATGAATGAAGGTACTTGGCACTTAGTCAAAGATACCCCTCGTGTCATGGGTTTCATCGGCGGTACCGCTGATAAGCCTGCTCCTATCACCGACAAAGAGGCAGAAGCGATTCTGCGTCGTGTTGCTGATGGTAGCGACAAGCCTAAGCCGAAGACGTTGTTCGAGCCGGGTGAGGTTGTTCGTGTCACAGATGGTCCGTTTGCTGATTTCAACGGCACCGTCGAAGAAGTTAACTACGAAAAGAGCCGGATCCAAGTGGCAGTGCTCATTTTCGGTCGCTCTACTCCGGTAGAGTTGGAGTTCAGCCAGGTCGAGAAGGTCTAGCTGAGCAAGCATCCCAACCCCGCAGCCTTAGGCTGTGGGGTTTTGTCGTCACTGGGATATACGCGCAAGTAACCGGGGAGCCTTTCGAGGCGCTTGAACCCGTAATTGGAGTGCCTCATGGCCAAGAAGATTACCGCTTACATCAAGCTGCAAGTGAAGGCCGCTCAGGCCAACCCAAGTCCACCCGTCGGTCCAGCTCTGGGCCAACACGGCGTGAACATCATGGAATTCTGCAAGGCCTTCAACGCCCGTACTCAGGGTCTTGAGCCAGGTCTGCCGACTCCAGTGATCATCACTGTATACAGCGACCGTAGCTTCACTTTCGAAACCAAGTCGACCCCGGCTTCGGTTCTGTTGAAGAAGGCTGCTGGTCTGACTAGCGGTTCCGCTCGTCCTAACACCGTTAAGGTTGGCACCGTAACTCGTGCTCAGCTGGAAGAAATCGCGAAAACCAAAAACGCGGATCTGACTGCAGCTGATATGGATGCAGCCGTGCGTACCATCGCCGGTTCTGCTCGTAGCATGGGCCTTAACGTGGAGGGTGTGTAATGGCTAAGCTGACCAAGCGCCAAAAGGCTATCGCCGGCAAAATCGAAGCGGGCAAGTCCTACAACTTTGTAGACGCTGCTGCTCTGCTGACCGAGCTGTCGACTGTCAAGTTCAGCGAGTCCGTTGACGTTGCTGTAAACCTGGGTGTTGACCCGCGTAAATCCGACCAGGTCGTTCGTAGCGCTACTGTGCTGCCACACGGTACTGGCAAGACTGTACGTGTTGCTGTCTTCACCCAAGGCCCGGCAGCTGAAGCTGCTCTGGCCGCCGGCGCCGATCGCGTTGGCATGGATGACCTGGCTGCCGAAATGAAAGGTGGCGACCTGAACTATGACGTCGTTATTGCTTCCCCGGATGCAATGCGCGTTGTAGGTCAGCTGGGTCAGATCCTCGGTCCACGTGGTCTGATGCCTAACCCTAAAGTCGGCACCGTAACTCCAGACGTAGCTACCGCGGTTAAAAACGCCAAGGCTGGTCAGGTTCGTTATCGCACCGACAAAAACGGCATCATTCACACCTCCGTTGGCAAAGTCGGCTTCGACGCCGTCAAGCTGAAGGAAAACGTTGAAGCCCTGATCGCTGATCTGAAGCGTATCAAGCCAGCTTCCTCGAAAGGTATCTACGTCAAGCGCGTTACCCTGAGCACCACTATGGGCCCAGGTCTGGTCATCGACCAAGGCTCGCTGGACGTATAAGACACAAGTTGGCGCAAGCGATTGCGCCAATTGAAAAAATTGGGGTCCCTGCCTGGCGGGGGCTATCCAAGACCGTAGGCGACGCAAGTCTTAAACCACAAGCCTACGCAGATGGTGCTCCCGGTTCCTTACCGAATCAGACACCAAAACGACATCCGGCTTCGGCCAGATGAAACGGTAACAAGCAGGAGTTAAACCCGTGGCAATTAATCTCAATGACAAGAAGGCCATCGTCGCTGAAGTCAACGAGGCTGCCAAAGCTGCTCTGTCCGCTGTCGTGGCTGATGCCCGTGGTGTGACAGTAAGCGCTATGACCGGACTCCGTAAAGAGGCTCGTGAAGCTGGCGTATACGTACGTGTTGTACGTAACACCCTGCTCAAGCGCGCTGTTGCTGACACTGAATACAGTGTCCTCAACGACGTGTTCACCGGCCCGACCCTGATTGCGTTCTCCACTGACCATCCTGGCGCTGCTGCCCGTTTGTTCAAGGAATTCGCCAAGGGTCAGGATAAGTTCGAGATCAAGGCAGCTGCGTTCGAGGGCAAGTTCCTCGCAGCTAACCAAATCGACGTACTGGCAACACTGCCGACCCGTAACGAAGCTATTTCTCAGCTGATGAGCGTGATTCAAGGCGCTACCAGCAAGTTGGCTCGTACTCTGGCCGCAGTTCGCGAGCAAAAAGAAGCTGCCGCAGCCTAAGGCTGAGCATTTTCTCTCGCGTTTTTTTGTTTATTTCGATGGCCGCGTAGGCCGTCCCCCAATTCAGGAAATACAGCAATGTCTATCTCCCAAGACGATATCCTCAACGCCGTAGCTGAAATGTCGGTTCTGCAGGTTGTTGAGCTGATCAAAGCTTTCGAAGAAAAATTCGGCGTTTCCGCTGCCGCTGCTTCTGCTGGCCCAGCTGCTGCTGCAGTTGTTGCTGAAGAGCAAACCGAATTCAACGTCATGCTGCTGGAAGCTGGCGAGAAGAAAGTAAACGTGATCAAGGCAGTACGTGAACTGACCGGTCTGGGCCTGAAAGAAGCCAAGGCTGTAGTTGACGGCGCTCCTGCCCAGGTTCTGGAAGCAGTGTCGAAAGACGCCGCTGACAAAGCCAAAGCAGTACTGGAAGAAGCAGGCGCTAAAGTCGAGCTGAAGTAAGCATCGACCTTGCGTCTCCAGCCCAAGCGTTAAGCTGAAGGCTGATGGCTGGTGGCTCATGCCACCGGCCTTTTTCCGTTCTTGGCTGTCGACTCGGTCGCCGCCATTAACGCGCTGTAGCCACCCGATGCGGTGGTGCAAACCATGGGGTTTGCGAGATTTTCTGGCTGCTCCCGTCGGGAGGGGCCAAACAAGCAGGTGACCAAGCTGGGGAACGCTGATGGCTTACTCATATACTGAGAAAAAACGTATCCGCAAGGACTTTAGCAAGTTGCCGGACGTCATGGATGTCCCGTACCTTCTGGCTATCCAGCTGGATTCGTATCGTGAATTCTTGCAGGCGGGAGCGACTAAAGATCAGTTCCGCGACGTGGGCCTGCATGCGGCCTTCAAATCCGTTTTCCCGATCATCAGCTACTCCGGCAATGCTGCGCTGGAGTACGTCGGTTATCGCCTGGGCGAACCGGCATTTGATGTCAAAGAATGCGTGTTGCGCGGTGTTACGTATGCCGTACCTTTGCGGGTAAAAGTCCGTCTGATCATTTTCGACAAAGAATCGTCGAACAAAGCGATCAAGGACATCAAAGAGCAAGAAGTCTACATGGGCGAAATCCCGTTGATGACTGAAAACGGCACCTTCGTTATCAATGGTACCGAGCGTGTAATCGTTTCCCAGCTGCACCGTTCCCCGGGCGTGTTCTTCGACCACGACCGCGGCAAGACGCACAGCTCCGGTAAGCTCCTGTACTCCGCGCGGATCATTCCGTACCGTGGTTCGTGGTTGGACTTCGAGTTCGACCCGAAAGACTGCGTGTTCGTGCGTATCGACCGCCGTCGTAAACTGCCGGCCTCGGTATTGCTGCGCGCGCTCGGCTACACAACTGAGCAAGTGCTGGATGCTTTCTACACCACCAACGTGTTCAGCCTGAAGGGCGAAACCCTCAAGCTGGAACTGATCGCTTCGCGTCTGCGTGGTGAAATTGCCGTCCTGGACATCCAGGATGAAAAGGGCAAGGTCATTGTTGAGGCTGGTCGTCGTATTACTGCGCGCCACATCAACCAGATCGAAAAAGCCGGTATCAAAGAGCTGGAAGTGCCTCTGGACTACGTCCTGGGTCGCACTACCGCCAAGGTCATCGTTCACCCGGCTACAGGCGAAATCCTGGCTGAGTGCAACACCGAGCTGAACACCGAGATCCTGGCCAAGATCGCCAAGGCTCAGGTCGTTCGCATCGAGACTTTGTACACCAACGACATCGACTGCGGTCCGTTCGTCTCCGACACACTGAAGATCGACTCCACCAGCAACCAATTGGAAGCGCTGGTCGAGATCTATCGCATGATGCGTCCTGGCGAGCCGCCAACCAAAGACGCTGCCGAGACCCTGTTCAACAACCTGTTCTTCAGCCCTGAGCGTTATGACCTGTCTGCGGTCGGCCGGATGAAGTTCAACCGTCGTATCGGTCGTACCGAGATCGAAGGTTCGGGCGTGCTGTGCAAGGAAGATATCGTTGCGGTCCTGAAGACTCTGGTCGACATCCGTAACGGCAAAGGCATCGTCGATGACATCGACCACCTGGGTAACCGTCGTGTTCGCTGCGTAGGCGAGATGGCTGAAAACCAGTTCCGCGTTGGCCTGGTGCGTGTTGAGCGTGCGGTCAAAGAGCGTCTGTCGATGGCTGAAAGCGAAGGCCTGATGCCGCAAGACCTGATCAACGCCAAGCCAGTGGCTGCGGCGGTGAAAGAGTTCTTCGGTTCCAGCCAGCTCTCGCAGTTCATGGACCAGAACAACCCGCTCTCCGAGATCACCCACAAGCGCCGTGTTTCCGCACTGGGCCCGGGCGGTCTGACCCGTGAGCGTGCAGGCTTTGAAGTTCGTGACGTACACCCGACGCACTACGGCCGTGTTTGCCCGATCGAAACGCCGGAAGGTCCGAACATCGGTCTGATCAACTCCCTGGCCGCTTATGCGCGCACCAACCAGTATGGCTTCCTTGAGAGCCCATACCGCGTGGTGAAAGACGCTCTGGTCACCGACGAGATCGTGTTCCTGTCCGCCATCGAAGAAGCTGATCACGTGATCGCTCAGGCTTCGGCCACGATGAACGACAAGAAAGTCTTGATCGACGAACTGGTAGCTGTTCGTCACTTGAACGAGTTCACCGTCAAGGCGCCGGAAGACGTTACCTTGATGGACGTTTCGCCGAAGCAGGTAGTTTCGGTTGCTGCGTCGTTGATCCCGTTCCTGGAGCACGATGACGCCAACCGTGCGTTGATGGGTTCCAACATGCAGCGTCAAGCTGTACCAACCCTGCGTGCTGATAAGCCGTTGGTAGGTACCGGCATGGAGCGCAACGTAGCCCGTGACTCCGGCGTTTGCGTCGTGGCTCGTCGTGGCGGCGTGATCGACTCCGTTGATGCCAGCCGTATCGTGGTTCGTGTTGCCGATGACGAAGTTGAAACCGGCGAAGCCGGTGTCGACATCTACAACCTGACCAAATACACCCGCTCGAACCAGAACACCTGCATCAACCAGCGTCCGCTGGTGAGCAAGGGTGATCGCGTTCAGCGTAGCGACATCATGGCCGACGGCCCGTCCACCGACATGGGTGAACTGGCTCTGGGTCAGAACATGCGCATCGCGTTCATGGCATGGAACGGCTTCAACTTCGAAGACTCCATCTGCCTGTCCGAGCGTGTTGTTCAAGAAGACCGTTTCACCACGATCCACATTCAGGAACTGACCTGCGTGGCTCGTGATACCAAGCTTGGGCCAGAAGAAATCACTGCAGACATCCCGAACGTGGGTGAAGCTGCACTGAACAAGCTGGACGAAGCCGGTATCGTTTACGTAGGTGCTGAAGTTGGCGCAGGCGACATCCTGGTCGGTAAGGTCACTCCGAAAGGCGAGACCCAACTGACTCCGGAAGAGAAGCTGCTGCGTGCCATCTTCGGTGAAAAAGCCAGCGACGTTAAAGACACTTCCCTGCGTGTACCTACCGGTACCAAGGGTACTGTCATCGACGTGCAAGTCTTCACCCGTGACGGCGTTGAGCGTGATGCTCGTGCACTGTCCATCGAGAAGACCCAGCTCGACGAGATCCGTAAGGATCTGAACGAAGAGTTCCGTATCGTTGAAGGCGCGACCTTCGAACGTCTGCGTTCCGCGCTGGTAGGCCACAAGGCTGAAGGCGGCGCAGGTCTGAAGAAAGGTCAGGACATCACCGACGAAATCCTCGACGGTCTTGAGCACGGCCAGTGGTTCAAGCTGCGCATGGCTGAAGATGCTCTGAACGAGCAACTCGAGAAGGCTCAGGCCTACATCGTCGATCGCCGCCGTCTGCTGGACGACAAGTTCGAAGACAAGAAGCGCAAACTGCAGCAGGGCGATGACCTGGCTCCAGGCGTGCTGAAAATCGTCAAGGTTTACCTGGCAATCCGTCGTCGCATCCAGCCGGGCGACAAGATGGCCGGTCGTCACGGTAACAAAGGTGTGGTCTCTGTGATCATGCCGGTTGAAGACATGCCGCACGATGCCAATGGCACCCCGGTCGACGTCGTCCTCAACCCGTTGGGCGTACCTTCGCGTATGAACGTTGGTCAGATCCTTGAAACCCACCTGGGCCTCGCGGCTAAAGGTCTGGGCGAGAAGATCAACCGTATGATCGAAGAGCAGCGCAAGGTCGCAGACCTGCGTAAGTTCCTGCACGAGATCTACAACGAGATCGGCGGTCGCAACGAAGAGCTGGACACCTTCTCCGACCAGGAAATCCTGGATCTGGCGAAGAACCTGCGCGGCGGCGTTCCAATGGCTACCCCGGTGTTCGACGGTGCCAAGGAAAGCGAAATCAAGGCCATGCTGAAACTGGCAGACCTGCCAGAAAGCGGCCAGATGCAGCTGTTCGACGGCCGTACCGGCAACAAGTTTGAGCGCCCGGTTACTGTTGGCTACATGTACATGCTGAAGCTGAACCACTTGGTAGACGACAAGATGCACGCTCGTTCTACCGGTTCGTACAGCCTGGTTACCCAGCAGCCGCTGGGTGGTAAGGCTCAGTTCGGTGGTCAGCGTTTCGGGGAGATGGAGGTCTGGGCACTGGAAGCATACGGTGCTGCTTACACTCTGCAAGAAATGCTCACAGTGAAGTCGGACGATGTGAACGGTCGGACCAAGATGTACAAAAACATCGTGGACGGCGATCACCGTATGGAGCCGGGCATGCCCGAGTCCTTCAACGTGTTGATCAAAGAAATTCGTTCCCTCGGCATCGATATCGATCTGGAAACCGAATAACACGTGACGCGAATCGAGAGCGGGGCTGTTTAGCCCGCTCTCTGCTCCGCCAGGAGGAAAGGCCTTGAAAGACCTACTGAATTTGCTGAAAAACCAGGGTCAAGTCGAAGAGTTCGACGCCATCCGTATTGGGTTGGCATCGCCTGAGATGATCCGTTCGTGGTCGTTCGGTGAAGTTAAAAAGCCGGAAACCATCAACTACCGTACGTTCAAACCTGAGCGTGACGGCCTGTTCTGCGCCAAGATCTTTGGCCCGGTTAAGGATTACGAGTGCCTGTGCGGTAAGTACAAGCGCTTGAAGCACCGTGGTGTGATCTGCGAGAAGTGCGGCGTTGAAGTTGCACTGGCTAAAGTTCGTCGTGAGCGCATGGCGCACATCGAGCTGGCTTCGCCGGTTGCCCACATCTGGTTCCTGAAATCGCTGCCGTCCCGTATCGGCTTGCTGATGGACATGACCCTGCGTGATATCGAACGCGTTCTCTACTTCGAGAGCTATGTCGTTATCGATCCAGGCATGACCACCCTTGAAAAAGGTCAGTTGCTGAACGACGAGCAGTACTTCGAAGCGCTGGAAGAGTTCGGTGACGATTTCGATGCCCGCATGGGTGCCGAAGCTGTCCGCGAACTGCTGCACGCTATCGACCTGGAGCACGAGATTGGCCGCCTGCGTGAAGAAATTCCGCAAACCAACTCCGAAACCAAGATCAAGAAGCTGTCCAAGCGTCTGAAGCTGATGGAAGCCTTCCAGGGTTCCGGCAACTTGCCAGAGTGGATGGTGCTGACCGTTCTGCCGGTTCTGCCGCCAGACCTGCGTCCGCTGGTACCGTTGGACGGTGGTCGTTTCGCGACGTCCGACCTCAACGACCTGTACCGCCGTGTGATCAACCGTAACAACCGCTTGAAGCGCCTGCTTGATCTGTCCGCTCCGGACATCATCGTGCGCAACGAAAAGCGTATGTTGCAAGAAGCTGTCGATGCCTTGCTCGACAACGGCCGTCGTGGCCGTGCTATCACTGGTTCCAACAAGCGTCCTCTGAAATCCTTGGCTGACATGATCAAGGGTAAACAGGGTCGTTTCCGTCAGAACTTGCTCGGTAAGCGTGTTGACTACTCCGGTCGTTCGGTAATTACCGTAGGCCCGACCCTGCGTCTGCACCAGTGCGGTCTGCCTAAGAAGATGGCACTTGAGCTGTTCAAGCCATTCATCTTCGGCAAGCTGGAAATGCGCGGTCTCGCGACCACCATCAAAGCGGCCAAGAAAATGGTCGAGCGCGAACTGCCAGAGGTTTGGGACGTTCTCGCTGAAGTGATTCGCGAACACCCGGTTCTCCTCAACCGTGCACCGACCCTTCACCGTCTGGGTATCCAGGCGTTTGAGCCGGTACTGATCGAAGGTAAGGCTATCCAGCTGCACCCTCTGGTCTGTGCTGCGTACAACGCCGACTTCGACGGCGACCAAATGGCCGTGCACGTACCGCTGACACTGGAAGCCCAGTTGGAAGCGCGTGCGTTGATGATGTCGACCAACAACATTCTGTCGCCAGCCAACGGTGAGCCAATCATCGTTCCGTCGCAGGACGTTGTATTGGGTCTGTATTACATGACTCGTGAAGCGATCAACGCTAAAGGCGAAGGTCGTGTGTTCGCTGACCTGCAAGAAGTTGACCGTGTGTTCCGTGCCGGCGAAGCCGCACTGCACGCCAAGGTCAAAGTGCGGATCAACGAAACCGTCAATGACCGTGATGGTGGTAGCGTGAGCGGCACCCGTATCGTCGACACCACTGTCGGCCGTGCGCTGCTGTATCAAGTTGTGCCAAAAGGTCTGTCGTACGATGTCGTCAACCTGCCGATGAAGAAAAAGGCGATCTCCAAGCTGATCAACCAGTGCTACCGCGTGGTTGGTTTGAAAGAGACCGTGATCTTCGCTGACCAGTTGATGTACACCGGTTTTGCTTATTCGACCATTTCCGGCGTTTCCATCGGTGTTAACGACTTCGTTATCCCGGATGAAAAAGCCCGCATCATCGCGTCTGCTACCGATGAAGTGAAAGAGATCGAAAGCCAGTACGCCTCGGGCCTGGTAACACAGGGCGAGAAGTACAACAAAGTGATCGACCTTTGGTCCAAGGCCAACGACGAAGTGTCGAAGGCGATGATGGCGAACCTCTCGAAAGAGAAGGTTATCGACCGTCATGGCGTAGAAGTCGATCAAGAGTCGTTCAACTCGATGTACATGATGGCCGACTCGGGCGCACGGGGTTCTGCTGCGCAGATCCGTCAGCTCGCCGGTATGCGTGGCCTGATGGCCAAGCCGGACGGTTCCATCATCGAAACGCCGATTACTGCGAACTTCCGTGAAGGTTTGAGCGTACTTCAGTACTTCATCTCCACTCACGGTGCTCGTAAGGGTCTTGCGGATACCGCGTTGAAAACCGCTAACTCCGGTTACCTGACACGTCGTCTGGTAGACGTTGCGCAAGACTTGGTTGTGACTGAAGTTGACTGCGGTACCGAACACGGTCTGCTGATGACTCCGCACATCGAAGGCGGTGACGTTGTAGAGCCGTTGGGTGAGCGCGTACTGGGCCGAGTAATTGCCCGTGACGTATTCAAGCCAGGTACCGAGGAAGTTATTGTTCCTGCCGGCACCCTGGTGGACGAGAAGTGGGTCGAGTTCATCGAGCTCAACAGCATCGACGAAGTGATTGTTCGCTCGCCGATCAGCTGCGAAACCCGCTACGGCATCTGCGCCAAGTGCTATGGCCGTGACTTGGCTCGTGGTCATCAGGTGAACATCGGTGAAGCGGTCGGCGTTATCGCTGCTCAGTCCATCGGTGAGCCGGGTACCCAGCTGACCATGCGTACGTTCCACATCGGTGGTGCGGCAAGCCGGACCTCCGCAGCCGACAGCGTTCAGGTGAAGAATGGCGGTACCGTCCGTCTGCACAACCTGAAGCACGTTGAGCGAGTGGATGGTTGCCTGGTTGCTGTGTCCCGTTCCGGTGAGCTGGCAATCGCTGATGACTACGGTCGTGAGCGTGAGCGCTATAAGCTGCCGTACGGTGCTGTGATTTCGGTTAAAGAAGGTGACAAGGTCGACGCTGGCGCAATCGTGGCCAAGTGGGATCCGCACACTCACCCAATCGTTACCGAAATGAAAGGTACCGTGACCTACGTGGGCATGGAAGAAGGCATCACGATCAAGCGTCAGACTGACGAATTGACCGGTATGACCAACATTGAAGTACTCGACGCGAAAGATCGTCCAGCTGCCGGTAAAGACATTCGTCCTGCCGTGAAGATGGTCGATGACAACGGCAAGGACTTGTTGCTGCCAGGCACTGACGTAATCGCTCAGTACTTCCTGCCAGCCAACGCCCTGGTCGGTGTAGCGGATGGTGCGAAGATCGCGATCGGTGATGTTATCGCGCGTATCCCGCAAGAAACTTCGAAGACCCGTGACATCACCGGTGGTCTGCCGCGTGTTGCCGACTTGTTCGAAGCTCGTCGTCCGAAAGAAGCGTCGATTCTGGCTGAAGTCAGCGGCACCATCGCGTTCGGTAAAGAGACCAAAGGCAAGCGCCGTCTGGTCATTACCCCGAACGACGGTAGCGATCCGTATGAAGAGCTGATTCCGAAGTGGCGTCACCTGAACGTCTTCGAAGGCGAACAGGTAAACCGCGGCGAAGTTATCTCCGACGGCCCAAGCGATCCACACGACATCCTGCGTCTGCTGGGTGTGAGTGCGTTGGCCAAGTACATCGTTAACGAGATCCAGGACGTTTACCGTCTGCAAGGCGTGAAGATCAACGACAAGCACATCGAGACCATCCTGCGTCAGATGTTGCGTAAAGTTGAAATCGCTGAATCCGGCGATTCGAGTTTCATCAAGGGCGACCAGATGGAACTGACTCACGTACTGGTAGAAAACGAGCGTTTGGGCGCGGAAGACAAATTTGTTTCCAAGTTCACTCGTGTGTTGCTGGGTATCACCAAGGCGTCGTTGTCCACTGAGTCGTTCATCTCGGCGGCCTCCTTCCAGGAGACCACTCGCGTACTGACCGAAGCAGCGGTAACCGGCAAGCGCGATTACCTGCGCGGCCTGAAAGAAAACGTGGTTGTGGGTCGTCTGATCCCAGCCGGTACCGGTTTGGCTTACCACAGCGAGCGCAAACGCCGCCGTGATGCTGACAAGCCGTTGCGCGTAAGCGCCAGTGAAGTGGAAGCTGCACTGACCGAAGCGCTGAACTCAAGCGGTAACTGAGTTCTGCGATAAATAAGACCGGGCCCTGGCAGCCCCATTCGTCGGATCGCGGCAATTTTGCCGCAGTTCGATGAGAGGGGAGGTCGGGGCCTTGTCTTGACTGGGGACAAGATCCTCTTTAGACTCTTGTACCCCTAAATTTGGCGGGAATTCGTTCCTGCCATTTTGCTTTTCTTGCAAGACAATAGCGTCGCAAGACAACAGTGGAGCTAGTAGATGGCAACTATCAACCAGCTGGTACGTCAGCCGCGTAAGCGTATCGTCGAGAAATCCGACGTACCTGCGCTGCAGAACTGCCCGCAACGTCGTGGCGTATGCACCCGTGTGTATACCACCACGCCGAAAAAACCTAACTCGGCACTGCGTAAAGTATGCCGTGTGCGCCTGACCAACGGTTTCGAGGTTTCCTCGTACATCGGTGGTGAAGGTCACAACCTGCAAGAGCACAGCGTGGTACTGATCCGCGGCGGTCGTGTAAAAGACTTGCCAGGTGTTCGTTACCACACCGTACGCGGCTCCTTGGATACTTCCGGCGTTAAAGGTCGTAACCAGGGTCGTTCGAAGTACGGTACCAAGAAGCCTAAGTAGTAGCGGCTTTTTGTAAAATTGAATCATCTTATTTTCTGAGTCGATAAGAGTAAGGTCGGAGGCGTCCCGAAAGGGCACCGATTCCGAACGAACCTGAAGACCGTTTGAGGGCTTATCCATGCCAAGAAGACGCGTAGCAGCCAAGCGCGAAGTGCTTGACGATCCAAAATACGGAAGCCAAATTCTGGCCAAGTTCATGAACCACGTGATGGAAAGCGGCAAGAAAGCCGTTGCCGAGCGTATCGTTTATGGCGCGCTGGAAAAGGTTAAAGAACGCAAGAACAGCGACCCCCTGGAAATCTTCGAGAAAGCTCTCGACGCCATCGCTCCGCTGGTCGAAGTAAAGTCGCGCCGTGTAGGCGGTGCTACTTACCAGGTTCCGGTTGAAGTTCGCCCGTCCCGTCGTAACGCTCTGGCAATGCGCTGGTTGGTAGACTTCGCCCGTAAGCGCGGCGAGAAGTCTATGGCCCTGCGTTTGGCTGGCGAACTGTTGGACGCTGCTGAAGGTAAAGGTGCTGCTGTTAAGAAGCGTGAAGACGTGCACCGTATGGCTGAAGCTAACAAAGCTTTCTCGCACTACCGCTTCTAATCTTAGCTTCACTAATTTTGCGAGGGCTTTATGGCTCGTACTACTCCGATTAGCCGCTACCGTAACATCGGTATCGTTGCTCACGTGGATGCTGGTAAAACCACCACCACTGAGCGCGTACTGTTTTACACCGGCAAAAGTCACAAGATGGGCGAGGTGCATGACGGCGCCGCGACCACAGACTGGATGGTTCAGGAGCAGGAGCGTGGTATTACCATTACTTCTGCTGCTATCACCGCCTTCTGGAAAGGTTCCGAGAAGCAGTACAAAGACGAGCACCGCTTCAACGTAATCGATACCCCGGGCCACGTAGACTTCACCATTGAAGTTGAGCGTTCCCTGCGCGTACTCGACGGCGCTGTCGTAGTGTTCTGCGGTACTTCGGGTGTTGAGCCTCAGTCGGAAACCGTATGGCGTCAAGCCAACAAATACGGCGTTCCACGTCTTGTTTACGTAAACAAGATGGACCGTGCTGGTGCCAACTTCCTGCGCGTGATCGGTCAGATCAAGCAGCGTCTGGGTCATACCCCGGTGCCAATCCAGTTGGCTATCGGTTCCGAAGACAATTTCCAGGGTCAGATCGATCTGCTGACCATGGAAGCTGTTTACTGGAACGATGCTGACAAAGGTATGGTTCCTGTTCGCAAGCCTATCCCTGCTGAGTTGCAGGAACTGGCTGACGAATGGCGCAACAACATGGTTGAAGCTGCGGCCGAAGCCAACGAAGAGCTGATGAACAAGTACCTCGAAGGTGAAGAACTCACCAACGCGGAAATCAAGGCTGCTCTGCGTCAGCGTACTATCGCTGGTGAGATCGTCTTGGCTGTTTGCGGTTCCTCGTTCAAGAACAAGGGCGTTCCCCTGGTTCTCGATGCTGTGATCGACTACCTGCCGGCGCCAGTGGATATTCCTGCCATCAAGGGTACTGACCCGGATGACGAGACTATTGAGCTGGAGCGTCATGCAGACGACGCAGAACCGTTCTCCGCTCTGGCATTTAAAATTGCCACTGACCCATTCGTGGGCACCCTGACCTTCGTCCGCGTTTACTCGGGCGTGTTGAACTCCGGCGACGGCGTAATCAACTCGGTTAAGGGTAAAAAAGAGCGCGTGGGTCGTATGGTGCAAATGCACGCAAACGCCCGCGAAGAGATCAAGGAAGTGCGCGCTGGCGACATCGCGGCCTTGATTGGCATGAAGGACGTCACCACTGGTGAAACCTTGTGCAACGCTGACAAGCCAATCATCCTGGTTCGTATGGACTTCCCGGAGCCGGTTATTTCGGTTGCCGTAGAGCCTAAGACCAAGGATGACCAGGAAAAAATGGGTATCGCTCTGGGCAAACTTGCTCAGGAAGATCCATCTTTCCGCGTCAAGACTGATGAAGAGACTGGTCAAACGATCATCTCCGGCATGGGCGAGCTTCACCTGGACATCCTGGTTGACCGGATGCGCCGTGAGTTCAACGTCGAAGCCAACATCGGTAAGCCTCAGGTTTCCTATCGTGAGCGCATCACGAAGAACTGTGAAATCGAAGGCAAGTTCGTTCGTCAATCCGGCGGTCGTGGCCAGTTTGGTCACTGCTGGATCCGTTTTGCCCCTGCTGACGAAGGTCAGGAAGGTCTGCAATTCGTGAACGAAGTGGTTGGTGGTGTTGTTCCTAAGGAATACATCCCGGCTATCCAGAAGGGTATCGAAGAGCAGATGAAGAACGGTGTTGTTGCCGGCTATCCGCTGATCGGCCTGAAGGCAACCGTTTTTGACGGTTCTTACCACGACGTCGACTCCAACGAGATGGCGTTTAAGGTGGCTGCTTCCATGGCAACCAAGCAACTGGCCCAGAAGGGCGGCGGTGAGTTGCTTGAGCCAATCATGGCGGTAGAGGTTGTTACACCTGAAGACTATATGGGTGATGTCATGGGCGACCTTAACCGTCGTCGCGGCATGATCTTGGGTATGGAAGACACGGTTTCCGGCAAAGTGATTCGCGCCGAGGTTCCGTTGGGTGAGATGTTCGGTTATGCGACCGACGTTCGCTCCATGTCCCAGGGTCGCGCAAGCTACTCTATGGAATTCAAAAAATACAACACAGCTCCGGCGCACATCGCTGAAACTGTATCCAAAAAACAAGGCTGATTCAGTCCTTTAGGCAAGGAGTTAATTGTCGTGGCTAAAGAAAAATTTGATCGTTCCCTACCGCACGTCAACGTTGGCACCATCGGTCACGTTGACCACGGTAAAACCACTCTGACTGCTGCTCTGACTCGCGTTTGCTCCGAAGTTTTCGGTTCCGCAATCGTTGATTTCGATAAAATCGACAGCGCACCAGAAGAAAAAGCTCGTGGTATCACCATCAACACTGCGCACGTTGAATACAACTCGCTGATCCGTCACTACGCTCACGTTGACTGCCCAGGTCACGCTGACTATGTGAAGAACATGATCACCGGTGCTGCTCAGATGGACGGCGCAATCCTGGTTTGCTCGGCCGCTGATGGTCCGATGCCACAAACCCGTGAGCACATCCTGCTGTCCCGTCAGGTAGGCGTTCCGTACATCGTGGTTTACCTGAACAAGGCTGACCTGGTAGACGACGCTGAGCTGCTGGAACTGGTTGAGATGGAAGTGCGCGATCTGCTGAGCACTTACGACTTCCCAGGTGACGACACTCCGATCATCATCGGTTCTGCTCGTATGGCTCTGGAAGGCAAAGACGACAACGAAATGGGCACTACGTCCGTCCGTAAACTGGTTGAGACTCTGGACAGCTACATCCCAGATCCAGTTCGTGTTATCGACAAGCCGTTCCTGATGCCAATCGAAGACGTATTCTCGATCTCCGGTCGCGGTACTGTTGTAACTGGTCGTATCGAGCGCGGTATCGTTAAGGTTCAAGATCCACTGGAAATCGTTGGTCTGCGTGACACTACCGTCACCACCTGCACCGGTGTTGAAATGTTCCGTAAACTGCTCGACGAAGGTCGTGCTGGCGAGAACTGCGGCGTTCTGCTGCGTGGTACCAAGCGTGACGACGTTGAGCGTGGCCAGGTTCTGGTTAAGCCGGGTTCGGTTAAGCCGCACACCAAGTTCGAAGCTGAAGTGTACGTGCTGAGCAAAGAAGAAGGCGGTCGTCACACTCCGTTCTTCAAAGGCTACCGCCCACAGTTCTACTTCCGTACTACTGACGTGACTGGTAACTGCGAACTGCCGGAAGGCGTTGAGATGGTAATGCCGGGCGACAACATCAAAATGGTTGTTACCCTGATCAAAACCATCGCAATGGAAGACGGTCTGCGTTTCGCTATTCGCGAAGGCGGCCGTACCGTTGGTGCTGGTGTTGTAGCTAAAATCATCGAGTAATTATCTCTTCTGAGATAGCTCGGTTTTTTTGAGAAGGCCCCCGCTTAGCGGGGGCCTTTTTTATTGGGTTGACACCCATCTGGGGCGTCTATAGAATTGCGCCTCCTTTTAACGGGCGTATTGCGCTCGCTGGGAATAGCAGCCGGAGTCTGAAATCCAATGCAAAATCAGCAAATCCGTATCAGGTTGAAGGCTTTTGACCATCGCCTGATCGACCAATCCACCCAGGAAATCGTGGAAACCGCGAAACGTACTGGTGCTCAAGTGCGTGGTCCAATTCCACTGCCTACCCGTAAAGAGCGGTTCACCGTTCTGGTCTCCCCGCACGTCAACAAAGACGCGCGTGACCAGTACGAGATCCGTACTCATAAGCGCGTACTGGACATCGTCCAGCCAACGGATAAAACCGTTGATGCACTTATGAAGCTTGATCTGGCGGCCGGTGTGGAAGTACAGATCAGCCTCGGCTAAGACTTGGGTCTTAGTCGTGTAACGCTCTGAAATGGGCGGCCATAGCGGGTGAAAGCCCCGTACACTCATGAGGTTTACAACATGACTATTGGTGTAGTCGGTCGTAAATGCGGTATGACCCGTATTTTCACCGAAGAAGGTGTCTCCATTCCGGTCACGGTCATTGAGATCGAACCGAATCGCGTCACCCAGTTCAAAACTGAAGAGACCGATGGCTATCGTGCAGTGCAAGTCACTGTCGGCGAGCGTCGTGCTTCGCGCGTGACTGCTGCTCAAGCTGGTCACTTCGCTAAAGCAAACGTTGCAGCTGGTCGTACTGTTATGGAGTTCCGTCTTGAAGATGGCGACTACCAGGCTGGCGATCTGATCAACGCTGAAATCTTCGCCGCTGGTCAACTGGTTGATGTAACCGGTCAGTCCAAGGGTAAAGGCTTCCAGGGTACGATCAAGCGTTGGAATTTCCGTGGCCAAGATAACACTCACGGTAACTCCGTTTCCCACCGCGTCCCGGGCTCTATTGGCCAGTGCCAGACTCCTGGTCGTGTATTCAAGGGCAAAAAAATGTCCGGTCATATGGGCGCTGAGCGCGTGACCGTGCAGTCCCTCGAAGTAGTGCGCGTCGACGCTGAACGCAATCTGTTGTTGGTCAAGGGTGCTGTTCCTGGCGCTACTGGCGGCAACCTGGTTGTACGTCCAGCGGCCAAGGCTCGCGGTTAAGGGGAAGCTGACATGCAATTAAATGTAAATGACGCTCAAGCGATCGAAGTTTCCGAACTGACGTTTGGCGGCGAGTTCAACGAGACGCTGGTTCACCAAGCAGTCGTGGCCTACATGGCCGGCGGCCGTCAAGGTAGCAAGCAGCAAAAGACCCGTTCCGACGTTCGTGGTGGCGGTAAGCGCCCTTGGCGTCAGAAAGGTACTGGCCGTGCTCGTGCCGGTACTATCCGTAGCCCAATCTGGCGCGGCGGCGGTACCACTTTCGCAGCTCGTCCGCAGGATCACTCGCAGAAGCTCAACAAGAAGATGTATCGCGCAGCACTGCGCTCCATCCTTGCTGAACTCGTGCGTACTGATCGTCTGGTCGTGGTTCAGGACTTCGCTGTTGAAAGTCCAAAAACCAAAGATCTGCTGGGCAAACTGAACAACATGAGCCTGACCGACGTTTTGATCGTGTCTGAAGCTGTTGATCAGAACCTGTACCTGGCTGCTCGCAACCTGCCACACGTTGATGTCCGTGACGTGCAAGGTTCCGATCCAGTTAGTCTGATCGCATACGACAAGGTGTTGATCACCGTGTCGGCCGTGAAGAAATTCGAGGAGCTGCTGGGATGAACCAGGAACGCGTATTTAAAGTTCTGCTTGGCCCGCACGTTTCCGAAAAGGCTACGGTTCTGGCTGACAAGAAAGGCCAGTTCGTTTTCAAGGTTGCAACTGACGCAACCAAGCTGGAAATCAAGAAGGCCGTCGAAAGCCTGTTCAGCGTGAAAGTAGAGCGTGTTACTACCCTGAATGTTCTGGGTAAGAGCAAGCGCACTGCTCGCGGTCTGGGCAAGCGTAATGACTGGAAGAAGGCAGTTATCTCCCTTCAGCCAGGCCAAGATCTCGATTTCAGCAGCAGTGCTGAGTAAGGAAGGGGTGCATCATGGCAATCGTTAAATGCAAACCGACTTCCCCTGGCCGCCGTTTTGTGGTCAAGGTGGTCAACCAGGAGCTGCATAAAGGCGCTCCTCACGCACCGCTGCTCGAGAAAAAATCGAAGACTGGTGGTCGTAACAACAATGGTCGTATTACCACTCGTCACATCGGTGGTGGCCATAAGCAGCATTATCGTCTGGTCGACTTCCGTCGCAACGACAAAGATGGCATCGCTGCCACTGTCGAGCGTATCGAATACGATCCAAACCGTACTGCTCACATCGCTCTGCTGCTGTACGCAGATGGCGAGCGTCGCTACATCATCGCCCCTAAAGGCGTGAGCGCTGGCGACCAGCTGATCGCAGGTGCTCTGGCACCGATCAAGCCGGGCAACGCTCTGCAACTGCGTAACATTCCAGTTGGTAGCACCGTACACGGCATCGAATTGAAGCCAGGTAAAGGCGCGCAAATCGCTCGTTCCGCTGGTGCTTCGGCTCAGCTGATCGCTCGTGAAGGTGTCTACGTGACCCTGCGTCTGCGTTCTGGTGAGATGCGTAAAGTGCTGGCTGAATGCCGCGCGACCCTGGGTGAAGTCTCGAACTCCGAGCACAGCCTGCGTTCGCTGGGTAAAGCTGGTGCCAAACGCTGGCGTGGCGTTCGCCCAACCGTTCGTGGTGTTGCCATGAACCCGGTTGACCACCCACACGGTGGTGGTGAAGGTCGTACCTCTGGTGGTCGTCATCCGGTATCGCCATGGGGCTTCCCGACTAAGGGCGCGAAGACTCGTGGTAATAAGCGTACCGACAAAATGATCGTCCGTCGTCGCAAGTAAATAGAGGGATACGACAGTGCCACGTTCTCTGAAAAAAGGTCCTTTTATTGATCTTCACCTACTGAAGAAGATCGAAGTGGCGGCGGAAAAGAACGATCGCAAACCAGTTAAAACCTGGTCGCGTCGTTCGATGATCCTGCCACAAATGGTCGGTCTGACCATCGCAGTACACAACGGTCGTCAACACGTCCCAGTTCTCGTTAACGAAGACATGGTCGGCCACAAACTGGGCGAGTTTGCCGGTACCCGCACTTATCGTGGGCACGTGGCAGACAAGAAAGCCAAGCGTTAAGGGGTTAGGAAATGGAAGTAGCCGCTAAGTTGTCGGGCGCTCGAATCTCCGCCCAGAAAGCCCGCTTGGTCGCCGACCAGATCCGCGGGAAGAAGGTGGGCGAAGCGCTCAACCTGTTGGCTTTCAGCAGTAAGAAAGCCGCCGAGATCATGAAGAAAGTGCTGGAGTCGGCCGTAGCCAACGCCGAGCATAACGAAGGCGCAGACGTTGATGACCTGAAGGTCAGCACCGTTTTCGTCAACGAAGGGCGTTCGCTGAAGCGCATCATGCCACGTGCCAAAGGCCGTGCTGATCGCATCGTCAAGCGGTCTTGCCATATCACTGTCAAGGTTGCTGACAAGTAACGGAGTCGAAGAGATGGGTCAGAAAGTACATCCCATTGGCATTCGCCTGGGAATCGTCAAGGAGCACACCTCCGTCTGGTACGCAGACGGTCGGACTTATGCGGACTACTTGTTCGCTGATCTGAAGGTGCGTGAGTATCTCCAAGACAAACTAAAAAGCGCGTCCGTAAGCCGTATCGATATCCATCGTCCGGCACAAACTGCACGTATCACCATCCACACCGCTCGTCCAGGTATCGTTATCGGGAAGAAAGGTGAAGATGTTGAGAAACTGCGTCAGGACCTGACCAAGCAAATGGGTGTGCCTGTGCACATCAATATCGAAGAGATCCGCAAGCCGGAACTCGACGGTATGCTGGTTGCGCAGAGCGTAGCTCAGCAGCTGGAGCGTCGCGTAATGTTCCGTCGCGCTATGAAGCGCGCTGTACAGAACGCCATGCGCATTGGTGCCAAAGGCATCAAAATCCAAGTGAGCGGTCGTCTCGGCGGTGCTGAAATCGCACGTACTGAATGGTATCGCGAAGGTCGTGTGCCACTGCACACCCTGCGTGCCGACATCGACTATGCCAACTACGAAGCTCACACCACTTACGGTGTGATCGGTGTAAAGGTTTGGATCTTCAAAGGCGAAGTAATTGGTGGTCGCCAAGAAGAACTGAAACCGCAAGCACCAGCGCCTCGTAAAAAAGCTGCTAAGTAAGGGGTACGCCAAATGTTGCAACCTAAGCGTACGAAGTTCCGCAAGCAGATGACAGGCCACAACCGTGGTCTGGCTCAGCGCGGTAGCAAAGTCAGCTTCGGCGAGTTCGCGCTGAAGTCTGTAGCTCGTGGTCGTCTCACCGCTCGTCAGATCGAGTCAGCGCGTCGTGCACTGACCCGTCACGTTAAACGTGGCGGCAAGATCTGGATCCGTGTATTCCCGGACAAGCCTATCTCCAAAAAGCCCCTCGAAGTTCGTATGGGTAAAGGTAAGGGTAACGTGGAATATTGGGTTGCCCAGATTCAGCCAGGCAAAGTCCTGTATGAAATCGAGGGTGTTACTGAAGAGCTGGCGCGTGAGGCTTTCGCCCTGGCTGCTGCAAAGCTGCCGCTCGCCACCTCCTTTGTTAAACGGACGGTGATGTGATGAAAGCGAATGAACTTCGTGAAAAATCCGCACAGCAGCTGAACGAGCAATTGCTCGGCTTGCTGCGCGACCAGTTCAATCTGCGTATGCAGAAAGCAACTGGCCAGTTGGGGCAGTCTCATCTGCTCTCGCAAGTTAAGCGTGACATCGCTCGCGTGAAGACTGTGCTTAACCAGCAGGCAGGTAAGTGATCATGGCTGAAGCCGAAAAGACTGTCCGTACGCTGACTGGCCGTGTTGTCAGCGACAAGATGGACAAAACCATCACCGTTTTGATCGAGCGTCGCGTTAAGCACCCGATCTACGGTAAATATGTTAAGCGTTCGACTAAGCTGCACGCGCACGACGAAACCAATCAGTGCCACATCGGCGACAAAGTCACTATTCGTGAAACTCGTCCGCTGGCCAAGACCAAGTCTTGGGCACTGGTTGATGTTCTCGAACGCGCTGTGGAAGTCTAAGGACTAGGGGTCGGAGAAATTATATGATTCAGACTCAATCCATGCTCGATGTGGCCGATAACAGCGGCGCTCGCCGTGTTATGTGCATCAAGGTGCTGGGTGGCTCCCATCGTCGTTACGCTGGTATCGGTGACATCATCAAAGTTACCGTGAAGGAAGCAATTCCTCGCGGTAAAGTGAAAAAAGGCCAAGTGATGACTGCTGTTGTAGTCCGCACTCGTCACGGCGTACGTCGTGCTGATGGCTCCATTATCCGCTTTGATGGCAACGCTGCTGTTCTTCTGAACAACAAGCAAGAGCCGATCGGCACCCGTATCTTTGGGCCAGTGACCCGTGAACTTCGTACTGAGAAGTTCATGAAGATCGTCTCGCTCGCCCCAGAAGTGCTGTAAGGAGATCCGACATGCAAAAGATTCGTCGTGACGACGAGATCATCGTGATCGCCGGCAAAGACAAAGGTAAGCGCGGTAAGGTGCTTAAGGTTCTCGCCAATAACCGTCTGGTTATCGGTGGTCTGAACCTGGTTAAGCGTCATACCAAGCCTAACCCGATGTCGGGCGTACAAGGCGGTATCGTCGAAAAAGAAGCTCCACTGGACGCTTCTAACGTCGCTATTTTCAATGGCGAAACCAACAAGGCTGACCGCGTTGGTTTCAAAGTAGAAGATGGCAAGAAAATTCGTGTCTTCAAGTCGACCCAAAAAGCGGTTGATGCTTGAACACTGCTAGGTAGAAGACCATGGCACGACTAAAAGAGATTTACTGGAAAGAAATCGCACCGAAACTTAAGGAAGAACTTAAGCTTTCGAACGTGATGGAAGTTCCACGCGTTACCAAAATCACCCTGAACATGGGTCTGGGCGAAGCGGTCGGCGACAAAAAAGTCATCGAGCACGCTGTAGCTGACCTGGAAAAGATCACCGGCCAAAAAGTCGTTGTGACTTACGCTCGGAAATCCATCGCTGGCTTTAAAGTCCGTGAAGGTTGGCCGATCGGCGTCAAAGTGACTCTGCGCCGTGAGCGTATGTACGAATTCCTGGATCGTCTGCTGTCGATCTCCCTGCCTCGGGTTCGCGACTTCCGCGGCCTGAATGCCAAGTCCTTCGATGGTCGTGGTAACTACAGCATGGGCGTGAAAGAGCAGATCATCTTCCCGGAAATCGACTACGACAAGATCGATGCTCTCCGCGGTCTGGACATCACCCTGACCACCACTGCCAAGAACGATGATGAAGGTCGCGCCCTGTTGCGTGCTTTCAAATTCCCGTTCCGCAACTGATTGGAGTAGGACCATGGCCAAGATGAGCATGAAAAACCGCGAGCTGAAGCGTCAGCTCACGGTTGCCAAGTACGCCAAAAAGCGTGCAGCACTGAAAGCAATCATCGTTGATCTGAACGCAAGTCCAGAAGCGCGTTGGGAAGCGACAGTAGCTCTGCAGAAGCAGCCACGTGACGCAAGCGCTTCGCGCATGCGTAACCGCTGCCGCCTGACCGGTCGTCCACACGGCGTTTACCGCAAGTTCGGCCTCGGCCGTAACAAACTGCGTGAAGCGGCAATGCGTGGTGACGTACCAGGTCTGGTTAAAGCCAGCTGGTAAGTACTTTCAGCGTCCCGGTGGGCAGAATCGCAAGATACTGACCGCCGGTGGCCTTGAATCTGGATCAAGCCCCTTTTGGGGCTTGTTTCATTTCTGGAGTATGTCTAAAATACGCGGCTCGCCTGAGCCCGTGTTTTTTATGCCCGGAGATTCTCGGCGACATATGTAGCCGCAAGGCTAATTTTTTTGTATTAGGAGCGTCTAGCCCATGAGTATGCAGGACCCGTTAGCGGACATGCTAACTCGTATCCGTAATGCCCAGATGGCTGAAAAGTCCGTCGTAAGCATGCCATCTTCCAAGTTGAAGGTAGCTGTTGCCAAAGTCCTGAAAGACGAAGGCTACATTGCGGGTTATCAGATCAGCAGCGAAACAAAACCACTGCTGTCCATCGAGCTGAAGTACTTCGAAGGCCGTTCGGTCATCGAGGAAGTGAAGCGCGTTAGCCGTCCAGGCCTGCGTCAGTACAAGTCCGCTGAAGATCTGCCGAAAGTTCGTGGCGGTCTGGGCGTGTCTATCGTCTCCACCAACAAAGGTGTGATGACGGATCGTGCTGCGCGCGCTGCCGGTGTCGGCGGCGAAGTTCTTTGCACTGTGTTCTAAGGGGGGATAAGCATGTCTCGCGTCGCTAAGAACCCCGTTAAGCTGCCAGCCGGTGTCGAAGTCAAATTCGCAGGCCAACAGCTTTCGGTGAAGGGTGCCAAGGGCACTCTTGAACTGAACATCCATTCGTCCGTTGAGATCGTTGAAGAAGCTGGTGAGCTGCGTTTCGCTGCTCGCAATGGCGATCAACAAACTCGCGCAATGGCCGGTACCACGCGTGCGTTGGTAAACAACATGGTCCAAGGCGTAAGCCAAGGCTTCGAGCGTAAGCTCCAGCTGGTCGGTGTTGGTTACAAAGCGCAAGCAAAAGGCACGGTTTTGAACCTGGCCCTTGGCTTCTCGCACCCAGTGGATTACGAACTGCCGGAAGGCATCACCGCTGAGACCCCTAGCCAAACCGATATCCTGATCAAGGGTATTGATAAGCAGCTGGTAGGTCAGGTGGCCGCTGAGATCCGCGACTTCCGTCCACCAGAGCCGTACAAAGGCAAAGGTGTGCGCTACGCGGACGAAGTCGTCCGTCGTAAAGAAGCCAAGAAGAAGTAGGGCATAGCAAATGACCGACAAAAAAGTTACTCGACTGCGTCGCGCTCGCAAAGCACGCCTGAAAATGCACGAACTCGAAGTCGTGCGTCTCTGCGTGTACCGCTCGTCGCAGCACATCTACGCCCAGGTCATCTCGGCCGACGGCAACCAAGTCTTGGCAAGCGCCTCGACTTTGGATAAAGAACTGCGTGATGGTGCCACCGGCAACATCGACGCGGCCACTAAGGTTGGCCAGCTGGTCGCTACGCGTGCTAAGGCCGCTGGCGTCTCGCAAGTGGCTTTCGACCGCTCTGGCTTCAAGTACCACGGCCGCGTGAAAGCGCTGGCTGATGCTGCTCGTGAAGCTGGGCTGGAGTTCTAAGTTATGTCAAATAACGACCAAAAGCGCGACGAAGGCTACATTGAGAAGCTGGTTCAAGTTAACCGCGTAGCCAAAACCGTTAAAGGCGGCCGTATCTTCACTTTCACCGCGTTGACCGTGGTGGGTGATGGTAAAGGGCGTGTTGGCTTCGGCCGTGGCAAGTCGCGTGAAGTGCCTGCTGCGATCCAGAAGGCAATGGAAGCTGCTCGTCGCAACATGATCCAAGTTGATCTGAACGGCACCACTTTGCAGTACGCAATGAAGTCCGCCCATGGCGCTTCGAAGGTGTACATGCAACCTGCTTCTGAAGGTACCGGTATCATCGCTGGCGGCGCTATGCGTGCTGTCCTCGAAGTTGCTGGCGTTCAGAACGTTCTGGCCAAGTGCTACGGCTCGACTAACCCGGTAAACGTGGTTCACGCCACTTTCAAGGGTTTGAAAGCTATGCAATCTCCTGAGTCCATCGCTGCAAAGCGTGGTCTGACTGTCAAGGAGATCTTCTGATCATGGCTACCGTTAAAGTAACGCTGATCAAAAGCATGACCGGCCGCATCCCTAACCACAAATTGTGCGTTAAAGGTCTGGGTCTGCGTCGCATCGGTCACACTGTAGAAGTCCAGGATACTCCCGAGAATCGCGGGATGATCAACAAGGCTTACTACATGCTGCGTGTAGAGGGTTAATCGATGAAGCTCAATGATCTGAGTCCAGCGCCGGGTTCCCGTCGCGAAAAGCATCGTCCGGGCCGTGGTATCGGTAGCGGTTTGGGTAAGACTGGTGGCCGTGGCCACAAAGGTCAAACCTCCCGCTCCGGTGGTACCATTGCTCCAGGCTTTGAAGGCGGTCAACAGCCGCTGCATCGTCGCCTGCCTAAGTTCGGTTTCGTATCCCTGAAAGCCATGGACCGCGCAGAAGTGCGTCTGTCTGAGCTGGCTAAAGTGGAAGGCGACATCGTTACTGTGCAGACCCTGAAAGATGCCAACGTGATCAACGTCAACGTACAGCGTGTGAAAATCATGCTGTCCGGTGAAGTGACTCGCGCTGTCACTATCGGCAAGGGAATCGGCGCCACCAAAGGTGCGCGTTCGGCTATCGAAGCAGCTGGCGGCAAGTTCGAGGAATAAATGGCTAAGCAAGGTGCTCTCTCAGCGCTCGGCAAAGGCGGTATGTCTGAACTTTGGGCTCGTCTGCGTTTTCTGTTCCTGGCGATTATCGTCTACCGAATAGGCGCACACATCCCGGTTCCAGGTATCAACCCGGACCGACTCGCAGACCTGTTTCGACAGAATGAGGGGACCATTCTTAGCTTGTTCAACATGTTTTCTGGCGGCGCGCTGGAACGGATGAGCATCTTTGCGTTGGGGATCATGCCGTACATTTCGGCATCGATCATCATGCAACTGATGACCGCCGTCAGCCCGCAGCTGGAGCAGTTGAAGAAGGAAGGTGAAGCTGGCCGTCGCAAGATTAGCCAGTACACCCGCTACGGCACTGTCATCCTCGCTCTGGTTCAAGCTATCGGCATGTCCGTTGGCCTGGCCGGGCAGGGTGTTGCGTTCACTGGTGACTTTGGCTTCTATTTCGTCGCGGTATCCACTTTTGTGGCTGGTGCGATGTTCATGATGTGGCTGGGTGAGCAGATTACTGAGCGTGGTGTTGGTAACGGTATCTCGATGTTGATTTTCGCAGGTATCGTCGCCGGTCTTCCGAGAGCAATTGGGCAGTCTTTCGAGTCTGCACGTCAGGGTGATATTAATATCTTCGCCTTGGTTGCCATCGGTTTGCTGGCAGTAGCGATTATCGGTTTTGTGGTGTTCATTGAGCGTGGCCAGCGTCGTATTGCTGTTCACTACGCCAAGCGTCAGCAGGGCCGCAAGGTCTTTGCCGCGCAGACCAGCCACTTGCCGCTGAAAGTGAATATGGCCGGTGTTATTCCGGCAATTTTCGCGAGCAGCATTTTGCTGTTTCCGGCTTCGTTGGGTACCTGGTTTGGTCAGTCTGAAAATATGGGCTGGCTGCAGGACCTCTCTCAGTCGATCGCTCCTGGTCAGCCGTTGAATATTCTGCTGTTTAGTGCAGGGATTATTTTCTTCTGCTTCTTCTATACGGCGTTGATGTTCAATCCGAAAGACGTAGCGGAAAACCTGAAGAAGTCCGGTGCCTTTATTCCGGGTATCCGTCCGGGTGAGCAGTCTGCACGCTACATTGATGGTGTTCTGACTCGTTTGACCCTGTTCGGTGCTCTATATATGACGGCCGTGTGCTTGCTTCCCCAGTTCCTGGTGGTTGCAGCAAACGTTCCGTTCTACCTTGGCGGGACCTCGTTGCTGATCGTGGTCGTGGTTGTGATGGACTTCATGTCCCAAGTACAATCGCACCTCGTTTCGCACCAGTACGAATCCCTGATGAAGAAAGCCAACCTGAAGGGTTACGGCAGCGGCATGTTGCGCTGAGTACCCATAAGGTTCGAGGAGTTGGTGATGAAAGTTCGTGCATCGGTGAAAAAGCTGTGCCGTAACTGCAAGATTATTCGCCGCGAAGGTGTTGTTCGAGTAATTTGCAGCGCGGAACCGCGTCACAAACAGCGCCAAGGCTGAGTGTGATCCGCTTGAAGCCCGGCAGCTAGTGCGCTGCCGGGTTGATTATTTGTTATTACAGCGATATTATCTCGCGCCCTATTTCTTGGCTTCCGGGGCGTAGGTAGCTGTCAATTGGAGTCCCACTGAATGGCCCGTATTGCAGGCGTTAACATTCCAGATAACAAGCACACTGTTATCTCGCTGACCTACATCTATGGTGTTGGTCGCACTACTGCGCAGAAAATTTGCGCAGACACTGGGGTAAACCCAGCCGCAAAGATTAAAGATCTGAGCGACGAGCAGATTGAGCTGTTGCGTGGCGAAGTGGCGAAGTTCACCACTGAAGGTGACCTGCGTCGCGAAATCAACATGAAAATCAAGCGTTTGATGGACCTCGGTTGCTACCGTGGTCTGCGTCATCGTCGTGGTCTTCCAGTGCGCGGTCAGCGTACCAAGACTAACGCGCGTACCCGTAAAGGTCCGCGTAAGCCGATCCGCAAGTAATCGCCCACGCGAATCGACAGGAAAATTATCATGGCAAAACCTGCTGCTCGTCCTCGTAAAAAAGTTAAAAAGACAGTGGTTGATGGCATCGCCCACATCCATGCTTCTTTTAACAATACCATCGTGACCATCACCGACCGTCAAGGTAACGCGCTGTCTTGGGCTACCTCTGGTGGTTCGGGTTTCCGCGGTTCCCGCAAGTCCACCCCGTTTGCTGCTCAAGTAGCTGCTGAACGTGCTGGTCAAGCTGCGCTGGAATACGGCCTGAAAAACCTCGACGTCAACGTCAAAGGTCCAGGTCCAGGTCGTGAGTCTGCTGTCCGTGCTTTGAACGGCTGTGGCTATAAGATCGCCAGCATCACCGACGTGACGCCAATCCCGCACAACGGGTGCCGTCCGCCGAAGAAGCGCCGCGTGTAATCCAGGAGATTGTAAAGAATGGCTCGTTACATTGGTCCAAAATGCAAACTCGCTCGTCGCGAAGGCACCGATCTCTTCTTGAAGAGCGGCGTGCGCGCGATCGAATCGAAGTGCAACATTGAAGCAGCACCTGGTATCCACGGCCAACGCCGCGGTCGCCAGTCCGATTACGGCACCCAACTGCGTGAAAAGCAGAAGGTCCGTCGTATCTACGGCGTTCTCGAGCGTCAGTTCAGCGGCTACTACAAAGAAGCTGCTGGCAAGAAAGGTGCAACCGGTGAAAACCTGCTGCAACTGCTCGAATGCCGTCTGGACAACGTTGTATACCGTATGGGCTTTGGTTCGACTCGTGCCGAATCCCGTCAGCTGGTATCGCACAAATCCGTCAGCGTAAACGGCCAAACCGTTAACGTTCCGTCCTACCAGGTTCGTGCTGGTGACGTAGTCGCGATTCGCGAGAAAGCAAAAAACCAACTTCGCATTGTCCAAGCTCTCGATCTGTGTGCCCAACGTGGCCGCGTAGAATGGGTAGAAGTAGACACTGAGAAGAAGTCGGGCGTTTTCAAGAACGTTCCTGCTCGCAGTGATCTGTCCGCCGACATCAACGAAAGCCTGATTGTCGAGCTCTACTCCAAGTAAGGGCTAGAAAATAGGTGCATCCATGCAGATTTCGGTAAATGAGTTCCTGACACCCCGCCACATTGATGTGCAGGTTGTCAGTCCAACCCGCGCCAAGATCACTCTCGAGCCTCTCGAGCGTGGTTTTGGCCACACCCTGGGCAACGCGCTGCGCCGCATCCTGTTGTCCTCAATGCCCGGCTGTGCAGTAGTCGAGGCCGAGATTGACGGTGTGCTCCACGAGTACAGCGCCATCGAAGGTGTACAGGAAGACGTAATTGAAATCCTGTTGAACCTTAAAGGTCTGGCTATCAAGCTGCACGGCCGTGACGAAGTTACGCTGACCTTGTCGAAGAAGGGTTCGGGGGTGGTTACCGCTGCCGATATTCAGCTGGATCATGATGTCGAGATCGTTAACCCCGATCACGTAATCGCTAACCTGGCGTCTAACGGCGCCCTGAACATGAAGCTCACCGTAGCTCGTGGTCGTGGTTATGAACCGGCCGACTCGCGTCAGAGCGATGAAGACGAAAGCCGCAGCATTGGTCGCTTGCAGCTTGACTCTTCGTTCAGCCCGGTTCGCCGTATCGCATACGTGGTGGAAAACGCCCGTGTCGAGCAGCGTACTAACCTGGACAAGCTGGTTATTGATCTGGAAACCAACGGTACTCTGGATCCTGAAGAGGCTATCCGTCGCGCTGCAACCATTCTGCAACAGCAGTTGGCTGCGTTCGTCGACCTCAAAGGTGACAGTGAACCAGTGGTAATCGAGCAGGAAGACGAGATCGATCCGATCCTGCTTCGCCCGGTTGACGATCTGGAACTGACTGTACGTTCGGCTAACTGCCTTAAGGCGGAAAACATTTACTACATCGGTGACCTGATTCAGCGTACCGAAGTAGAACTGTTGAAGACTCCGAACCTGGGCAAGAAATCCTTGACTGAAATCAAGGACGTTCTGGCCTCCCGCGGTCTGTCCCTCGGCATGCGCCTCGACAACTGGCCGCCTGCAAGTCTTAAGAAGGACGACAAGGCGACTGCCTGATCGTCGTAATCACCGAACGTGAGTTTGGTAAGGAATGAACCATGCGTCATCGTAAAAGTGGTCGTCACCTGAGCCGTACCAGCTCGCACCGCAAGGCCATGTTTCAAAACATGGCGGTGTCGCTGTTCGAGCACGAGCTGATCAAAACTACACTGCCGAAAGCTAAAGAACTGCGTCGCGTTGCTGAGCCGCTGATCACTTTGGCCAAGACAGACAGCCTGGCTAACCGCCGCCTGGCTTTCGACCGTACTCGTTCGAAAGCTATCGTTGGTAAGCTCTTCAACGACCTGGGCAAGCGTTACGCTACCCGTGAGGGTGGCTACCTGCGCATCCTCAAGTGCGGTTTCCGCGCTGGCGACAACGCGCCTATGGCGTACGTCGAGTTGGTTGATCGTGCTACTGCCGGCGAAGCTGTAAGCGCCGAGTAAAACGATAAGCTGTAACGAAGAACCGGGCCTAGTGCCCGGTTTTTTGTGGGCGGAAGAAAACCGGACTATATTCCTCACGTCGCTGCCGACGTTCTGATTAAACCAATAGCTATTTGCTCTGGCGGTTCATTAGTTATTCTCTATCAAAGTCCATGATTTAATGAATTTGATGGTGTCATCTTGATGGTCAATACTCCCTCCTAGCCGATTAGCCGGCAGTTCCTAGACTGACCTGAGGAAGATTGAGCATGAGTACAATCCTTACTACCGCCAGCGGAGCACCCGTTGCCGACAACCAGAACTCCCGGACCGCCGGCCCGCGTGGCCCGTTGCTCCTCGATGACTTTCATCTGATCGAGAAGCTCGCGCACTTCAACCGTGAAAACATTCCTGAGCGCCGTGTACATGCCAAGGGTTCGGGCGCCCACGGTACGTTCACGGTCACCCGCGATATCACCCAGTACACTCGCGCCAAGCTGTTTGAGGCTGTTGGGAAGCAGACCCCAACCTTCCTGCGTTTCTCCACCGTTGGTGGCGAGCGCGGTTCGGCGGATACGGCTCGTGATCCGCGCGGTTTCGCCTTGAAGTTCTATACCGAAGAGGGTAACTGGGACATCGTTGGCAACAACACGCCAGTGTTCTTCATTCGTGACCCGCTGAAGTTTCCGGACTTCATTCATACCCAAAAGCGTTTGCCGCAAACGAACCTCAAAAGTGCACAGATGGTCTGGGACTTCTGGTCGCTCTCTCCAGAGGCATTACACCAAATCACAATTTTGTTCTCGGATCGTGGCACCCCAGATGGCTACCGTCATATGCATGGCTTCGGGAGTCATACCTACAGTTTGATCAATGCCAAAGGCGAGCGCCATTGGGTCAAGTGGCACTACAAAACCAAGCAAGGTATCAAGAACCTGACACCTGAGGAGGCGACTCGCATTGCTGGCACTGATCCTGATTACGCTCAGCGCGATCTGTTTAGCGCCATTGAGCGCAAAGACTTTCCCAAGTGGAGTGTCAATATCCAGGTCATGACCGAGGCTCAGGCCGCTGCTCACTACGAAAACCCCTTCGACGTGACCAAAACCTGGTCGCAGCAGGAGTTTCCGTTGATCGAGGTTGGCGAACTGGAGCTGAACCGTAATCCAGTGAATTATTTTGCTGAAGTCGAGCAGGCATGCTTTGGCCCTAGCAACATGGTTCCGGGTGTTGGTTTGTCGCCAGACCGCATGCTTCAAGGTCGTGTTTTCGCTTATGCGGATGCTCACCGCTATCGTGTAGGCACCAACCACCAACAGTTGCCGGTCAATGCGCCATTAAGTCCGGTCAATAACAATCAGCGTGACGGCTCCATGTCCTTTGGTTACGGTGGCGCGTCTCCTAACTATGAGCCAAACAGCTTTGCTGATGCGCCAAAACAAGCACCACAGTACGCTGAGCCATCTCTGGCGCTGAGCGGCGCTGCAGATCGTTATGATCAGCGCGAGGACACTGACTACTACAGCCATGCCGGTGCGCTGTATCGATTGATGGACGATGGTCAGAAAACCCTACTGATCAACAACATTGCCGGTGCCATGGCTGGAGTGACCAGCGATGTGGTCCAGCGGCAGCTGCAGCACTTTGTCAAAGCCGATGCTGATTACGGGCAGCGCATCGCAAGAGCATTGGGCGTAACGATTAGCTGACTCTAAACGAGAAGCAGAACCGCCCTCATTAGGGCGGTTTTTGCGTTATTTCAGCTACTTTTCTCAGAAAATCTTCACTTTTCTGCCGTTGGTCCCGTGACCTCCAAGTCATCATGGTTCAAACTACAGACTTTCAAGCAGGGAGATGTAGGGCGATGCAAGGTCATCCCGACGTAATCGATTACCTCAACACGTTGCTGACGGGCGAACTGGCAGCTCGTGACCAATATTTCATCCATTCGCGCATGTACGAAGACTGGGGCTTTACTGAGCTCTACGAGCGTATCAACCACGAAATGGAAGAAGAGGCACAGCACGCCGACGCGCTGATGCGCCGTATCCTGATGCTCGAAGGCACGCCGCGTATGCGTCCTGACGACCTGGATACCGGCACCACGGTGCCTGAGATGCTCGCCAGCGACTTGCGCCTCGAATACAAGGTACGTGCCGCACTCTGCAAGGGCATTGAGCTCTGCGAGCAGCACAACGACTATGTCACCCGCGAAATCCTGCGAGTACAGTTGGCAGACACCGAAGAAGATCATACCTACTGGCTGGAGAAGCAGTTGGGCCTGATCAAGCTGATCGGTCTGGAGAATTACCTGCAATCGCAGTTCTGATTCCCGGCTACAAAAAAGCCCCTGTCACCGCAAGGTGACAGGGGCTTTTTCATGAGCCCGATAAGTCAGGCTTTGTCGCGCGCCAACAGAGGTTTCAAGTAGTAACCGGTGTGCGACTGCGGCATTTCGGAAACCTGCTCCGGCGTACCCACCGCAATGATCTGGCCGCCCTTGGAGCCGCCTTCCGGCCCCAGGTCTACCAGCCAGTCAGCAGTCTTGATCACATCCAAGTTGTGCTCAATCACCACCACAGTGTTGCCGTGATCACGCAGGCGGTGCAGTACGTCGAGTAGTTGCTGAATATCTGCGAAGTGCAGGCCCGTTGTCGGTTCATCGAGGATGTACAGGGTCTTGCCCGTATCGCGCTTGGACAGCTCACGAGATAGTTTCACGCGCTGTGCCTCACCACCAGACAGCGTGGTCGCCGATTGCCCCAGCTTGATGTAAGACAGGCCGACATCCATCAGCGTCTGCAGCTTGCGCGCCAAGGCCGGGACCGCGTCGAAGAACACCCGCGCTTCCTCGATGGTCATCTCCAAGGTTTCGTGGATGCTCTTGCCCTTGTACTTGATCTCCAGGGTTTCGCGGTTGTAACGTTTGCTTTTACACACATCGCACGGCACGTAGATGTCCGGCAGGAAGTGCATTTCAACCTTGATCAGGCCATCGCCTTGGCACGCTTCACAGCGCCCGCCCTTAACGTTGAACGAGAACCTGCCCGGCCCATAACCCCGTGAGCGTGATTCCGGAACACCAGCGAACAGCTCACGAATCGGCGTGAACAGCCCGGTGTAGGTCGCCGGGTTGGAGCGCGGAGTACGGCCAATAGGGCTCTGGTCGATGTCGACCACCTTGTCCAAGTGTTCCAGGCCCTTGATGCTGTCGTGGGCAGCCGCTTCCAGTGTGGTTGCGCCGTTCAAGGCGGTCGCACTCAGGGGGAACAGCGTGTTGTTGATCAGCGTCGACTTGCCCGAACCGGAAACACCGGTCACGCACGTCAGCAGGCCGAGAGGAATTTCCAGGTCGACATTGCGCAAGTTGTTGCCGCGCGCGCCCTTGAGGTGCAGTGCCAGCTTCTTGTTGCGCGGTGTGCGTTTGGCTGGGACTTCAATTTTCACGCGGCCAGAGAGGTATTTGCCAGTCAGCGAGTCCGGATGGGCCATGACTTCGGCTGGCGTCCCCTCGGCGACAATATGCCCACCGTGCACGCCGGCGCCCGGGCCAATGTCGACCACATAATCCGCCAGGCGAATCGCGTCTTCATCGTGCTCAACCACGATCACCGTGTTACCGATATCCCGCAAATGCTTCAGCGTTCCCAAGAGGCGGTCATTGTCCCGCTGGTGCAAACCAATCGACGGCTCATCGAGGATGTACAGCACGCCCACGAGGCCTGCGCCAATCTGGCTGGCCAAACGAATCCGCTGGGCCTCGCCACCCGACAGCGTATCGGCGCTGCGGTCCAGTGACAGATAGTCCAGGCCAACGTTAACCAGGAACTGCAGACGCTCACGGATCTCCTTGAGGATCTTGTCGGCAATTTCGCCACGGCGTCCCGTCAGCTTCAGTACACCAAAGTACTCACAGGCATCGCCGATCGGCAGGTTGGTCACCGCCGGCAATGTCTTCTCACCAACCCATACATGCCGCGCCTCGCGACGCAGGCGAGTGCCTCGGCAATCCGGGCATGGTTGGGTGCTGAGGAATTTCGCCAGCTCTTCTCGCACGCTCGCCGACTCAGTCTCGCGGTAGCGACGCTCCAAATTCGGCACGATCCCTTCGAACGGGTGGGAGCGTTTAACGATATCGCCGCGGTCGTTCAGGTATTTGAAGTCGACGTTCTGCGAGCCACTGCCATGCAGAATAACTTTCTGTTGTTCCGCTGGCAGTTCGTTGAAAGGCACTTCCAGGCTGAATTTGTAGTGAGATGCCAACGACCCCAGCATCTGGAAGTAGTAGACGTTACGCCTGTCCCAGCCGCGTATCGCACCCTCCGCCAGCGTCAGGTCACCGTTGACCAGGCGCTTGATGTCGAAGAATTGCTTAACCCCCAGGCCATCACAGGTCGGGCAAGCACCTGCCGGGTTGTTGAAGGAAAACAGCTTGGGTTCCAGCTCGCTGATGGCATGGCCGCAGATCGGGCACGCGAAGCGCGCGGAGAAGATGATCTCTTCGCCCGGCTCATCATCCATCGGCGCCACCAGGGCAATACCGTCCGCCAGCTTCAAGGCGGTTTCGAACGATTCCGCCAAGCGTTGCTGCAGGTCCGCCCGCACTTTGAATCGGTCGACCACGACATCAATGGAGTGCTTCTTCTGCTTGTCGAGCTTCGGCGCTTCATCCAGCTCATAAAGTTTGCCGTTGATGCGCGCGCGCACAAAACCTTGCGCACGCAGCTCTTCGAAGACGGAAAGGTGTTCACCCTTACGCTCGCGAATCACCGGTGCCAGCAGCATCAGCTTGGCGCCTTCCGGCTGGGCCAGCACCAGGTCGACCATCTGGCTGACGGTTTGGGCTTCCAGGGGAATGTCGTGGTCCGGGCAACGTGGAATACCCACCCGCGCATACAGCAAGCGCAGGTAGTCGTAGATTTCGGTAATGGTGCCCACGGTGGAGCGCGGGTTGTGGGAGGTCGACTTCTGTTCGATGGAAATCGCCGGCGACAGGCCTTCAATGGTGTCGACGTCGGGCTTTTCCATCATCGACAGGAACTGCCGGGCATAGGCCGACAGCGACTCCACATAGCGCCGCTGGCCTTCGGCATACAGCGTATCGAATGCCAGGGACGATTTGCCGGACCCGGACAAGCCGGTGATGACGATCAGTTTGTCCCGGGGCAGGGTCAGGTCGATGTTCTTCAGGTTGTGGGTTCTAGCCCCACGAATCAGGATCTTGTCCAAGATGGCCTCGCACGGCGGGCGTAAATAATGCAGGAGTATACGGCTAAAGACTGGATGAATATACACCGTCAAAAGGCCGCTTGCAGCCTTACATGAAAGCTGCGCGGCAAAGCGCCGCATATACCCTCTCAATCGATGGGACTGGTAGAATCGCCGCCGGTTCACACGAGGTTTTTCCATGCACGATCCCCACAGCGAACGCATGAGTAGCGGCGAGACCCGAGCGGCAAGCGGTCTGGCCCTGGTGTTCGCCTTCCGTATGCTTGGCATGTTTATGGTGTTGCCGGTGCTGGCGACCTATGGAATGGATCTCGCAGGAGCGACCCCCGCCCTGATCGGCCTGGCCATTGGCGCCTATGGCCTGACCCAGGCGATTTTTCAGATTCCGTTCGGGATCATTTCCGACCGTATTGGCCGCCGCCCGGTGATTTACCTCGGGCTGATCGTGTTCGCCCTCGGCAGTGTGCTCGCGGCGCAGTCAGACTCTATCTGGGGCGTGATTGCCGGCCGCGTCCTGCAAGGCGCCGGGGCGATTTCCGCGGCGGTGATGGCGTTGCTCTCGGACCTGACACGTGAACAACACCGCACCAAAGCGATGGCCATGATCGGCATGACCATCGGCCTGTCGTTCGCCGTGGCCATGGTCGTCGGTCCATTGTTGACGCGCGCGTTTGGTTTGCACGGGCTATTCTTCGCAACGGGGGGAATGGCGCTGTTTGGCATTGTGATCGTGGCCTTTATGGTGCCGCGCTCCACCGGCACGTTGCAGCACCGTGAGTCGGGCGTTGCGCGCAAGGCGTTACTTCCGACGCTCAAGCACCCGGACCTGCTGCGCCTGGATTTAGGTATCTTTGTGTTGCACGCAATGCTGATGTGCAGCTTCGTCGCTTTGCCCTTGGCCCTGGTCGAAAAAGCCGGCTTGCCCAAGGAGCAACACTGGTGGGTCTACCTCACCGCGCTGCTGATTTCGTTCTTCGCCATGATCCCGTTCATTATCTATGGCGAGAAGAAACGCAAAATGAAACGAGTTTTGCTCGGCGCCGTCGCGACGCTGATGCTCACTGAGCTATTCTTCTGGAAGTTCGGCGACAGCCTGCGAGCGCTGGTAGTCGGCACGGTGGTGTTCTTCACCGCGTTCAACCTGCTGGAGGCTTCATTACCTTCGCTGATCAGTAAAGTTTCACCGGCCGGTGGCAAGGGCACGGCGATGGGGGTGTATTCCACCAGCCAGTTCCTCGGTTCTGCATTGGGCGGCATCATGGGTGGCTGGATGTTCCAGCATGGCGGTTTGTCGGTTGTGTTCCTGGGATGCGCAGGTCTGGCTGCCCTCTGGCTAGCCTTTGCTGTTACCATGCGCGAACCTCCCTATGTGACGAGCCTGCGTTTGCCGTTATCGCCAGAAGCGATCCGCGAAGCCGGTCTGGTTGAGCGCCTTAAGGCCGTCGTTGGGGTTACGGATGCCGTGGTTATTGCTGAAGAAGCCGCCATCTACATCAAATTGGACACCGAATTATTGGATCGCGCGACGCTCGAGCAACTGGTCAACCCAGTGCCGACAGCGCGCCCAGCCTAGGAGAACGTTATGGCCCGTGGGGTTAACAAAGTCATATTGGTCGGTACTTGCGGCCAGGATCCCGAAGTTCGCTACTTGCCTAACGGTAACGCCGTGACCAACCTGAGTCTGGCGACCAGCGAGCAGTGGACCGACAAGCAGACCGGCCAGAAGGTCGAGAAAACCGAATGGCACCGTGTGTCGATGTTCGGCAAGGTGGCAGAGATCGCGGGTGAATACCTGCGTAAAGGTTCGCAGGTCTACATCGAAGGCAAACTGCAAACCCGCGAGTGGGAAAAAGACGGCATCAAGCGTTACACCACTGAAATCGTGGTCGACATGCAAGGCACCATGCAACTGCTGGGCGGCCGTCCACAGGGCGACCAACAGGGCCAGGGCGGCATGTCCAACTCGGCTCCGCGTCCACAGCAGCAGTCCCGTCCGCAGCCAAGCCAGCAGCCACAGCGTGAGTCGCGTCCAGCGCCACAACAGGCCGCTCCGCAACCGGCTCCGGATTTCGACAGCTTTGATGACGATATCCCGTTCTAGGCCTAACGCCCGGAACGAGCAAAACCCCCGTTGGCCAAGGCCTCGGGGGTTTTTTATTGCCCGTGATCAGGCGTCCCTCGAGGCCGCCGTCACCACCATCTCCTTGAACCGCCGCAAGACCGCCGAGCCGTCACCGATCCGCGTCGCCAAATGCAGCGGCGCTACCAGGCTCTGGCATTCCGTCAGTTCCCGATAGACGATGCCGTCTCCACGCAACCGTTGCATTGATGCCGGCACGATGGACACCCCAAGGCCCGCCGCCACCAGGCTCAATGTCGCGGTCATGCGCGGCGCCTCCTGGACCACCTGCGGGCTGAACCCCGCCTCACGGCAGGCCACCAGAATCGCGTCATACAAACCCAGCCCCACGCGTCGTCGATAGAGCACGAAAGATTCAGTCGCCAATGCCGCCAAGGGCAGGGGAGATGCCGAGTCGATTGCCAGCGGATGATCAGTGGGCAGCGCCAAGAGCATGGGCTCCACCAGGATCGGTTCGTCCTGCAGCGATTGAGTACCGCTGAGCGGCGAACGGATAAACGCCGCGTCGAGTTTTTCATGCACCAGTGCGTCCAACAGTTCGCCTGTGCCCGCTTCCTCGAGCACCGCCGAGACGCCGACAAAGGTCTCGCGAAACAGGCGCAACACGCTGGGTACGAACGGGTGCAGCGCGGCAGAGCTGGTGAAACCGATCGCCAATCGGCCCCGCTCACCCCGCGCGGCGCGGCGCACCACATCGGCTACGCCGTCCACCTGGGCGAGAATGGCCCGGGCTTCATCGAGCAATGCCAGCCCGGCGGTGGTAGGGCGCACGCCACGGGGCAGGCGCTCCATCAACATTACGCCCAGCTCGGCCTCAAGGCTTTGCAGCATCCGCGTCAACGGTGGCTGCTGCATCCCCAGGCGTTCTGCTGCGCGGGTGATATAGCCTTCCTCGGCAATCGCTACAAAGGCTTTAAGCTGGCGAAGCTCCAACATAGGGATACTTTTCAGGTATGGGAGGGCTCCAATCCTGGCATTTGTTCTCATGGCTCACAAGATTTAGGCTGTCACCAACCTCTAAAAAAGAAGGAAAGCCGCGATGACCTGGTCAGCCAAGCAGTACAGCCTGTTTGAACAACAGCGCACCCGTCCCGTCCGTGACCTGGTCGCGGCCATTCCGAATACCGAAGTACGTACCGCCGTTGACCTGGGTTGCGGCCCTGGCAACTCCACCGAAGTGTTAGCCGAGCGCTTCCCACAGGCGCACGTCACCGGCATGGACAGTTCCGACGATATGTTGGTCGACGCCCGCAAGCGTTTGCCGGCACTGAACTTCGAGCTGGCAGATATCGGCGCCTGGAATCCTGGGCAAACATTCGATGTGATCCTGGCGAATGCCTCACTGCAATGGCTGCCCAACCACGCCACGCTTTACCCGCATCTGGTTGACCAATTGACGCCTGGCGGCACGCTGGCCGTGCAAACCCCGGACAACCTGGATGAACCTGCTCACCGGCTCGCTCGTGAAGTCGCGGCCGATGGTCCATGGTCTGCAAAGATCGGTGCGGTTAAACACAATGAGCGGCACACGGCGAGCTACTACTTTGAGCTGCTGAGCAAACACTGCAGCACCGTCGACGTGTGGCGTACCACCTACCAGCATCCGTTGGCGGATCACGCAGCGGTGGTGGAGTGGTTCAAGGGTTCGGCATTACGACCGTTTCTCGCACCGTTGACCGATAGTGAAAAAGCCGCTTTCTTACAGGAGTACCAGGCGCGGATTACCCAGGCTTATCCTGCCCTGAGTGATGGCACCGTATTGCTGCCATTTCCGCGCCTGTTCATCATCGCTACCCGTTAAGGCCAGTCAAACAAGTGGCGGTCATGCCGCCGCCGCTTGTGCCTTCAAATACTCATCCGCCGACACCACGCCCGCATACGCAAAGGCCAACGATGCCATGTAGGCCCCGTGCACTTGCGCCGCCGGAATCACCTGCCCATTGAACTCCAGGTCCCGCGTGGCACATGCGTCGTGGATGACCGTGACCTTGTAGCCCAAGTCCGCCGCCGCCCGCACCACGCCGTCGATGCACATATGGCTCATGCTGCCGACCACCACCACGTCGGTGATGCTGCGTTGTTCCAGCAACGCCCGCAGATTGGTCTCGCGGAACGCATTCACGAAGTGTTTAAGCACCACCGGTTCATTACCCTCGTTCAGCACCTTGGCATGCAGATGCGCGCCCTCGGAGCCCGGTGCGAAGAACGGTGCGTCTTCGGACGTGAACTCATGGCGCACATGAATCACTGCGTCCCCCGCCTGGCGAAATGCCTGCAACACCTGAGCAGCCTTGTCCGCCGCGGCCTCCACGCCGTCTAGCGGCCACTTGCCCTGGGGGAAGTAGTCGTTCTGGATATCGATTAGGATGAGCGCGTGCTTAGCCATGTGTGTTGCCTCGTGATGGGTTGATGGGCCCAGTATCTTAGCTGGCGCCGGGGCCGGGGATTGGCTGCACCGACAATAACAGGGGGAAAACTGACAATGGCTGTGGAACGCTCGATCGTTGAGCTGGGTGTGTTGATCTACGAGGGCGCGCAACTGGCGGCGGTGCATGGCTTGACCGACCTGTTCGGCGTCGCCAACCGGATTGCCGCCGAACACCAGTCCGCGCAGTTACCTCTGCTGCGAGTCAGCCATTGGCAAGTGGACGCCGATGGTACACCTACGCGTGTATTCGACAGCCACCCCGGCCCGGAGCAGCCAATGATGGCCGTGCTGGTGCCACCGTCGATTGGCGAGTTCACCGAAAAGCAGTCACCGCCTGCGTTGCTGGAATGGATTCGCCAGCAACACGCTGGGGGGACTGTGCTCGGAGGCGTGTGCATCGGGTCGATCATGCTGGCACGCAGTGGGCTGTTGGACGGGCGCAGCGCTACCACTCACTGGTCTTCCGCCACATCCTTCGCCAGTCGTTACCCGGCCGTGCGTCTGGAAGCGGATAAACCCATCGTCGACGACGGTGACTTGATTACGACTGCTGGCCTGATGGCCTGGTCCGAACTGGGCCTGCGTTTGGTTGACCGCCTGATGGGCCCGAGCATCGCTGCCGACACCGCGCGCTTCCTGGTGATTGAACACAGTGACAGTGCCAGCCAATGCGGCAGCAACTTTGCGCCGATTCTGGGGCATGGCGACAGCGCGATTCTCAAGGTTCAGCATTGGTTGCAAACCAGCGGTGCGGTGGATGTTTCCGTTGCGGCGATGGCGCAGGAGGCGGGTCTGGAAGAGCGCACTTTTCTTCGGCGTTTTCGCAATGCCACGGGCTTGAAACCTACCGAATATTGTCAGCACCTGCGTGTGGGCAAGGCGCGGCAGATGCTGGAGTTCACCAACGGCACCATCGACCATATCGCCTGGACCGTGGGCTATCAGGACCCCAGCGCTTTTCGCGCCACCTTCAAGAAGATTACCGGCCTGGCACCCAGTGACTACCGCAGCCGGTTTGGCGTGTGAGTCATGCTCGAACTCAATGCCTGATCAATTTTTGCTGCACCAACCCGGCGGCCTGCTGATCCAGTTCCAATAGCACCTGCTGTTTACCGCCAATCATCGCCGCCGCCGGCAAGCCATCGCGGTACACAATCCGATTACCGCTCAACGCCGGTACCTTGCTGCCGGGCAGCAGCGTGCCCACCAGGTTCAGTGGATCAGCCCCGCACACGGCAATCAAACTGCCGTCTTGGGGACGACGCCTTACTTCGCGCAGCAACGGTATCGCCTCCGGCAGCGCGAACTGCTCGCCCGCCAACCCACTCACAAACCGTCCGCCGCGAATCTCGCCGCGCGCCTCCAGCCGATGGAACGTGCGCAGCAACTCGCGCCAGCTCGGCAACCAATCCGCCTCACGCTCCAGCAACCGCCAGAACACCACGCCATAACGGCGCAGCAGAGTCATTGCCACATGCTCCAGCGTCTCGGCCGAGTGTGGGCCGGCAGCTGTCGACGAACGCCGTACCAAGGCCCAGCGCCCGGCGTCGTCCATGCCGCCGACAAACGCCCCACGCCCACGGCGACTGCTGCGCGCCTGGCGCTTACTCGCTGGCGTGGTCAAGGCTCGCAGGCCGGCGAAGCTGTCGGCATTTGCCAGCCCGGCGCCCACCAGTTCCTGCAAGGCGGTTTCCAGTTCGCTGCGCAGCAGATGGGCTTCGTGCACCAGTTCATCGAAAAACAGCGCGCCGTGGTCGCTCAGGGCCTGATGGACTTTCTGCGCCTTGGGCGACAGTGTCGTGGCGTCGGTGAGTTCGGTCAGCCCGCTCCATAGCGCCACCTGGCCGCGCGGCAGCAACACCACGGGTGTACTGCGCAATGCAATGGCGCTGGCCTTGTTGTTCAGACGCGTCCACACCCACTTGCCGCTGCGGCATAACTCGTCGAGCCAGGTGGATGAGTAATCTTTAAGCCGCGCACTGAGCAAGTCACTGTCCCAGGCCGAGGCCGCAGCGGCATAACCTTCGAACTGCCCGACGATCTGCGCCAACATCGTGCTGCCCTGGCCGCGCGTGCCCTCGGACAGGTGCTGCCAGTCGAACAGGAAACGCATGAAGTCCTGCAACGCCACCGGTTCGATTTCCCGGCGCAGGCGCTTGACTGTATAGCGATGAATACGAGCCAGCAGGTGACGTTCGCACCATTGTTCGTCGCTGGCGCCGGGGCTGAAACGACCGCGCAGCACGTAGCCTTCCTGCTCCAGGCGGGTGAGTGCCTGGGTCACGTCGGCCACCCGTAAAGCCAGTGGCGCGGCGATCTCGCTCAAGGTCAGCGGGCCAAAACCACCGAGGCGGGCGCGCAGCACTTCCACCAGTGCTTCATCAAAGGCCCAGGGTTCATCGAAGCCGGGCAACAGCGGTAAATCGTTGGGGTAGATCGCCTGCAAACAACTCAAGCGTTCCACGGCTACCCACAGGCCGTTGTGCAATTGATAGGCGCGCCCACCTTTGGCCAGGGCGTGCAGCCACTCATCCCATTGCGGCGTGACTTCGCTGGCGGCGATGCACGCCAGGCTCATCAACGCCTCATGCATTTCGTCCAGGCTATAGGGCGCCGGCCACGCTTCTTCGCACACACCGGCGATCGCGTCTGCATCCAGCGCGCCAAGGTCGTCGGTGCTCTGCGGGTCGCTCCAGCGCCGGTTGAGCACGGCCTGGGTGCGGCGTTCTTCCAGCGGCGCGTCGTCGAGAAAGGTGTAGGGGCGCGCGCTGAGAATTTCGGCGGCCATGGGTGACGGCGCAGGTAAATCACGGCTGATCAGGCGTACTTCGCCGCGCTCCATGCGCCGCAGCAGGGCCAGCCAGCCGTGGCTGTCCATGGCTTCGTGCAGGCAGTCGTCGAGGGTCTGTTCCACCAGCGGGTGGTCGGGCACTTCACGCTCGCCTGCGAGGTTTTCCAGGCAAGCAATCTGGTCGGGAAATACGCTGGCGATCAGGTCTTCGCTTTTCATGCGTTGGATCTGCGGCGCCACTTTGCGCCCGCCGGTATAACGCGGCAACGCCAGGGCCACGCTCGCGTTCCAGCGCCAGCGTACGCCGAACAATGGCGCATCCAGCACAGCCTGGATCAGCAGGTGTTCGGCGCTATTGCTGTTGAGATAACGCCACACTTCATCCAGCGCAAAACTGTGGCTGGTGGACAGCGACAGCACGATCGCATTTTCGCTGGCCGCCGCCTGCAACTCGAAATTGAACGTACGGCAAAAACGCTTGCGCAGCGCCAGGCCCCAGGCACGGTTGATGCGACTGCCGAATGGCGTGTGGATGATCAACTGGGTGCCGCCGGACTCGTCGAAAAACCGCTCCATGATCAACGTGTCCTGGGACGGCAAAGCACTCAGGGCCAGACGTGCGCGGGCGAGGTAATCCAGCAGTTGCTCGGCGCTGGCGCGGTTCAGGCCCAAGGTTTCGGTGAGCCAGTCGAGGGCCGGTTGCAGGTCGCCCGGCGTCTCGCTGAGCAAGGCATCCAATTGCCCCTGGAAACGCGCGACCGCCGCCGACAATTCGTTACTGCGGCCCGGTGCCTCGCCGAGCCAGAAGGGGATGGTCGGCGGCTGGCCGTGGGCATCCTCGACGCGCACCTTGCCGGTTTCTACCCGCAAGATCCGGTAGGACGTATTACCGAGCTGGAAGATATCCCCAGCGATGCTTTCCACCGCGAAGTCTTCGTTGACACTGCCGATATTCAGGCTCTGGGGCTCCAGCAGCACGCTGTAGTCGGCGTTGTCGGGGATGGTGCCGCCGCTGGTCACGGCGGTCAGCTTGGCGCCACGGCGGCCGCGCAGTGTGCGGGTCACGGCGTCGCGGTGCAGGTAGGCGCTGCGGATGCCCTGGCGGCCGTTGTAGCCGTCGGCGAGCATTTGCAGGAGTGCCTGGTAGTGGCGTTCATCCAGCTCGGCGTAGGGTGAGGCGCGGCGGATCAGGTCCAGCAGCGCCTGCTCAGAGCATTCCCGGGCGCTGACTTCGGCGACGACCTGTTGGGCCAGTACGTCCAACGGTGCCACCGGGATTTGCAAGGTGTCCAGCTCGCCCCGGCGTACGCAGTCGAGCAGGGCGGCGCATTCGATCAGGTCATCGCGGGTCGTCGCGAACAGGCGCCCCTTGGGTGTGCCGCCGACCTGGTGCCCGGATCGTCCGACCCGTTGCAGAAAACCGTTGATCGAACCGGGCGAGCCGATCTGGCACACCAGGTCGACATCGCCGATATCAATCCCCAGCTCCAGGGAGGCGGTGGCGATCAACACTTGCAACTCACCGGCCTTGAGCCGTTGTTCGGCATCCAGGCGCAGTTCCTTGGCCAGGCTCCCGTGGTGAGCGGCCACGGCGGCCTTGCCCAGGCGTTCGCTCAAGTGCCGGGCCAAACGTTCGGCCAAGCGCCTTGTGTTGACGAAAATCAGCGTGGTGCGGTGTTCGCGGGCAAGGGTCGAGAGGCGGTCGTAGACCAACTCCCAGACATCGTTGGCCATCACCGCAGAGAGCGGCACCGGCGGCACTTCAATATCCAGGTCGCGCGGGCGGGCGTGGCCGATATCAACAATGTCGCAATCACGGTCAGTGCCTACCAAAAAGCGCGAGACCGCACCGATGGGCTTTTGCGTGGCCGATAGGCCAATGCGCGTCAGCGGCTCGGCGCACAAGCCTTGCAGGCGCTCCAGGCTCAAGGCCAGGTGGCTGCCGCGTTTGCTGGCCGCGATCGCGTGGATTTCGTCGACGATTACCGTGCGCGTACTGGCGAGCATGTGCCGACCGGAGTCCGAGCCCAGCAGCACATAGAGCGACTCCGGGGTGGTCACCAGGATATGCGGCGGGCGCTTGCGCATCAGCACGCGGTCTTTTTGCGGGGTGTCGCCGGTGCGCACCGCGGTGCGAATAACCAGCGGCGGCAGGCCCAGGCGTTGCAACTGCTCGGTGATGCCGGTCAGCGGGTTTTGCAGATTGATCTGGATGTCGTTGGACAGCGCCTTGAGCGGCGACACATACACCACCAGGGTTTCATCCGGCAGTTCACCGCCACTGGCCAAGCCTTGGTGGACCAGGTCATCCAGTACCGCGAGAAACGCCGTCAGCGTCTTGCCGGAGCCGGTGGGCGCGGCGATCAGGGTCGAACGGCGCTGGCGAATCAGCGGCCATGCCTGGGCCTGGGCGCTGGTCACCGAAGGAAACGTGCTGCGGAACCAGGCGCTGACGGCGGGGTGGAAGCCGTTCAAGACACTGTCCGTGGGTTCGGGAAGGTTCATGCTTCAGTTATGCCGCCGCCTCCAACAAGTTGCAACCCCGCACTTTATCCGTGACGGTTGCGCTACAAACCCGCAAAATGCAACGATTCTGGCAAATACCTACGGCAGGCTTCACTGGGCTGCCGACAATAGCCATCGTTCCAAACAGACCGGGCCTGCTCAATCTATGCGAATGCGCCTTATGTTATTGGGCGGCGGGAATGCCCTCGGGCAGGCGCTGATTCGCCTCGGTGCAGAGGAAGACATCGGTTTCCTCGCACCCAAACCGCCCCAAGACGGCTGGGATGCCGCGAGCCTCACCCAATTGCTCGACGACACCCGTCCCGATGCGTTGATCAACCTCGCCTACTATTTCGACTGGTTCCAGGCCGAAGCGGTCAGCGAAACCCGCTTGGCCGCCCAGGAGTTCGCCATCGAACGCTTGGCCGAACTGTGCCAGCACCACAACATCACCTTGCTGCAACCGTCCAGTTACCGTGTGTTCGATGGCTCCCGCGCCACCGCCTACAGCGAAAAAGACGAGCCTGTGCCCTTGGGCCTGCGCGGCCAGGCGTTGTGGCGTATCGAGCAAAGTGTGCGCGCCACCTGTCCGCAACATGTGTTGCTGCGCTTTGGCTGGTTACTGGATGACAGCATTGATGGCACGCTTGGGCGCTTCCTGGCCCGGGCCGAGAAGCCGGATGAGTTACTGATGGCGGACGACCGTCGTGGCAACCCGACACCGGTGGACGATGCCGCGCGGGTAATCATCTCGGTGCTCAAGCAACTCGATTGCGCGGCGCCGCTGTGGGGCACTTATCACTACGCCGGTCACGAGGCGACCACGCCGTTGGCGCTGGGCCAAGCGATTCTCACTGAAGCGCGCAACTTCCATCCGCTGGCTATCGAGTCTCCCACCGCCCAGGCGCATGCCGCTCGGCCGGATGCGGCTGATGAGCCGCAACACGCGGTGTTGGCCTGCAAGAAAATCCTCCACACCTTTGGCATCAAGCCACGGGCATGGCGGGCGGGTTTGCCGGCGTTGTTGGACCGGTTCTACCGGCATGGGAAAACATAAAAAGGTGCCGGTTAGGCGCTGTTCTTGAATAAGGGTTTCACTGCTATAACCGCAGTGAAAGCTTAGTCACTTTTAAAGCCTACTTACAGTTTACATTCACCTTATGGAGATTTTTTAAATGGATGTTGCTGCAGTCATTGTTGAGCAGCTTGACTCGAATGGGACGCTGCGAACGTTTCGTATGCAAGCCAAGTACCCCCAGCCGCTGATTGTTGCGTTCGCCGGTGAGTATGATGAGTCCAGAAGTGGCCCGTTCCATTTTTTAGATAATGGTCACGAACGTGAATTTCAGAAAGCGTTTGCTAAATGCGATAGCCGTCGCTTATCCCATTCAAAATTTTCAAACAAAAATGGTACTTATCACTTTGTTTCGTCTTGGGCTGGGATTCCAACGAAGGAGTATCGCCTTAGTTACTATGCTCTCTGCCTTCCAGAGCATGCTATACCCTCAAAGGTAGTGTTCTGCGACCCGAGAAACAATCGAGAGTACAAAAAATCTATCGTTCGTGATGATCATCGGCAGAGGTTTATTCTTTACCTTGAGTGCCGCTCTTCATTTGGTACTTTCGATTTTTCTTTAGAGGTGGATTTCCTGATTTCGTCCGAAAAGTTCGCGGTTGCCGAGTTTAAAGACGACACTACAACCCCTTGCGGTGTGCACGTAGATGTCTACGAAAACTCGATTCCGTGGGAGCAAAGGTTGGAAGTCAAAAATTTTCTTATTGGGAATGTTTCCATGGGTGATCAATACTATGTAACGGGACAGGCTGGAGCTGTCGGCCCCAATGCCTCCGCTCAAGGCAATACTTTTACTCAAGTACTGCAGCCGGCACTGTCTAGCCTGGATCTACCTGCGCTTGCAGTGGAGCTTGCGACACTTCGCCGATTTATGCGTGAGCACGCTACTGATGTTGAACACGACCAAGCAGTTGCCAGTATCGGTGCCGCAGAAAATGCAGCAAAGGTACAAGACGGCGCAAAGGTGTTAGAACATCTGAAGTCCGCCGGAAAGTGGGCATTTGATGTGGCAACAAAAGTGGGGGCTGACGTAGCGGCTAAAACAATTCAAATAGCTCTTGGGTTGCCGTGAATGTCTATTCGGACTTCTGCAAGGTGAGTTTGCGTGTTTAAGTAATGTAAGGCCTGTATTTGAGCGGCCGAAAAGTTGAGCAAAAAAAGGCCCTGCAAAACAGGGCCTTGTTTTTTGAAAGATTGAGAGTCTATATCAAAACTTGTAGCCGATACCCACCATGTAAACCATCGGATCCACGTCCACATTGACCTTGGCGCGTGTGCCTTGGCCCAGCGCGTTGTTGTCCACGGTGGCCTTGGTGCTGATGTCGATGTAGCGCGCCTGGGCGTTGATCATCCACTTGTCGTTGATCATGTAGTCGGCGCCGATCTGCGCGGCCCAGCCCCAGGAGTTCTCAGCCTTGAAGTTGCTGAAACCGGCTTGTTCGGCGCGGCTGCCGACGTGCTCGTCATAGATCCAGGTGTAGTTGATACCCGCGCCCACATACGGTTGGAACGCCGACTTGTTGTCCAGCGGGTAGTACACGACGCTCAAGGTCGGCGGCAGGTGCTTCAGGGTGCCGAGCTTGCCGTTGGCGGCGCCCAGGGCGGTGTTCTTGATACTCACGTCGTGCTCGAACGGCGTGGCCGCCAGCAGCTCGATACCGATGTGGTTGGTCAGCATGTAGGCGAAGTTCAAGCCCAGCTGGGTGTCGCTGCTCATGGTCGCTTTGCCGCCCAGGTTGGTGCCCGCCAATGGACCTTGGTCAACCTTGACGCTGCTGCTGTCGGCCTTCGGATTCACGGTGATTGCACCCGCGCGAATCAGAATGTCACCGGCTTCGTGAGCGTGAACGGCGGGGGCGGCGAGGGCGAGCGCGAAGAGGGACGCGCCGAGCAGGGACTTGTTCATGGGAGCTCCAAAAGGACGTTAAAAGTTGTACGTCCAATGGTAAAGATCGTTCCGTTCGATCTTTTGACTCAGCTCAATGAATGGGCGATCAGCGTTATTCCTGCAGTTCGTAGACGTAAATCTTCTCGGCATCCATCTGATAACCCGCATCTGCCAGTTCACTGGAAGACGGCTTGACCTGCATCGAGCCCTCAATCCAATACGGCTGATACAGCTCATCGAGTTTCACCCCGACTTCGCTTTTCACATGCACGATTTGGTTCGACGGCGGTGGCGGCACATGGATGCAGGCGCCGAAATACGGCACCAGCAAAAACTCGGTAGTGCGGCCTTCTTCACTGACTTCCAACGGGACGATATAGCCTGGCAAACGAATGTGTTTGCCGTTGAGGCTCTGCACCACCGGTGCGTTGGGCAGGTCCTGCTTGGCGGCTGGTGCGGCCTCGACCGACAACGCGTCGGCCATGTTCGACAGGTCGTGCAGCGGTTTCATGTTGGGGATTTCCGGGGGAGCATCCGGCGGGATCATCTCCTGCCACGACAGGTCCTTGGGCTGGTCGGCTGCCCAAGTGGGCAACGCCACCAGCAGCAACAGGGCAAACAGTGCACGACGCATCGAAGCCTTCCTCATAAACGTATGGACAGGCCGTCGGCCAGAGATTGTCGATAGGCACGCCACGCAGGGACGCTGCCCATCAACAGTGCTGCGGCCAGGATACCGGCGAGCAACGTCCATTCATATTCGCTCGGCCACGACATCGGCAAGTCGAGGCCATAGTTGGCCTGCAAATAGCCGCGCGATGCGGCGATGCACACGTACAGCAAACCCACGCCGGCAACGACGCCGGAGAAGGCCAGGGCGAAGGCTTCGAAGATCAGCAGCGTTGCGATATGCCAAGGCCGTGCGCCTACTGAACGCAGGATCGCCATTTCGCGGCGGCGTTCATTGAGGCTGGTGAGGATCGCCGTGAGCATGCCGATCAAGCCGGTCAGCACCACGAACAGCGAGATCACGAACAGCGCTTTTTCGGCGGTGCCCATCATGCTCCACAGCTCTTGCAGCGCCACGCCCGGCAGGATCGCCAGCATCGGTTCGCCACGGAACTCATTGATCTCGCGCTGCAAGGCGAAGGTGGAAATCTTGTTGTTCAGGCCGAGCATAAAGGCGGTGATGGCTTGCGGGGTGAGGTCCATATTGCGCGCTTGGTCGGCGCTGATGCGGCCTTTGCCCTGGGCCGGCACGCCGTTGTGCCAGTCGATATGAATCGCTTCCATGCCGCCGAGGCTGATATGCAGCGTGCGGTCCACCGGCGTGCCGGTGCGCTTGAGAATGCCGACCACCGTGAACGGTTTGTCATCGTGCTTCACCAGGCTGACCACTGCCACGCCGTGGGCCAGCACCAGCTTGTCGCCGAGCTTGTAGTGCAACGCGTCGGCCACTTCGGCGCCGAGTACCACTTCGAACGGGTCGGTGGCGAAGGCGCGGCCACTGGCGAGTTCGAGGTTTTGCTTGCGGCCGTATTGGTAGTGCTCGAAGTAGGATTCGTTGGTGCCCATCACGCGGTAGCCGCGGTGCGAGTCGCCGAGGGAAATCGGGATCGCCCATTTCACCTGCGGGTTGGCGGCGAAGTGCTCGTAGCTGTCCCAGCGGATGTTGTTGGTGGCGTTGCCGATGCGGAACACCGAGTACAGCAGCAGGTTGACCGAGCCGGAGCGTGCGCCGACGATCAGGTCGGTGCCGCTGATGGTGCTGGCGAAACTGTTACGCGCCTCAACGCGCACGCGCTCCACCGCCAGCAACAGGCACACTGACAGGGCGATGGCGAAGGCGGTGAGGATCGCGGTAAAGCGGCGGTTAGCCAGGCTGGCCATGGCTAGACGAAACAAATACATCTCAAACCTCTGCGGGCGTGGCGGCGCGATTGAGTTCGGCCAACGACAGGTTGCGGTCGAACAGCGGCGCCAGGCTCTGGTCGTGGCTGACAAACAGCAGGCTGGCACCGGCTTCGCGGCATTCGGCGAACAGCAACTGAATGAAGGCTTCGCGGGCGTCGTAGTCCAGGGCCGAGGTGGGTTCGTCGGCGATTACCAGCTCCGGCTGGCCGATCAACGCGCGGGCGGCGGCCACCCGTTGTTGCTGGCCGATGGACAGCGAGTCGGCGCGGCGCTCAAGCAGGTTTTTATCCTTCAAACCCAGGTGCGCCAGCAGTGTTGCGGCGGCCTGGTCGACACTGCCGTGGCGCTGAATCGCCCGTTGCGCGCGCAGCTTGGAAAAGTGGCAGGGCAGCTCGACGTTCTCGCGCACCGACAGAAACGGCAGCAGATTGAACTGCTGGAAGATGTAGCCGGTGTGGTCGACGCGAAACCGGTCGCGGGCGCCGGCCGAGAGTTCGGTGAGTTCCTGGCCGAGCAGTTGAATGCTGCCCCGGCTGGGTTTCTGCACGCCGCCCAGCAAGCCAAGCAACGTGGTTTTGCCACTGCCGCTCGGGCCCTTGAGAAATAGGGTTTCCCCCGCTTCCAGGCGGAACGCGGGGATGTCCAGCAACTGCGGGTGACCGGGCCAGTTGAAGCCCAGGTCAGACAGTTCGATAAGTGCTTGGGTCATGTGAACTCAGAACTTCAGGGTGGCGGCTGCGGCCGTCGCTTCGACACCTTGCTGGCCGCTTGGGCCGATCAGTTGTACCTGAATTTTCTGGGTCGCGGGGAAGGTCTTGAACACCTGGGTCAGGTCGAGATTGCTCAGGGCTGTCGGCGTGGCGCAGGTGAATTGGTAGTGGGCGTGGATTTCGCTGTGGTCGTGATGATGCTCGTGGGCAGCGGCACCTTTGCCGTCGGTGGCGTGGTCATCATCGTCGTCATCATGATCGGCTTCGGGCTTGTCACCGAACAGCGGGCTGTTGAGTTCCTGGGTGCTGATCACACAACCGGCGGTCTTGGGCAGGTTGAACAGAGCCAGTGGGTTCTCCAACTGCTTGCGCGCGGCGGCGACCTTGGCTTTGTCGGCCGGGGTGGTGGCTTTGTGTTCGAAACCCACGAGGTTCATGGCGGGGCTGTCAAATTCCAATTCCAGCGCCTGGCCGTCGAGCACGGCGTTGAGACGGCCGATCCCGTGTTCGTGGGCACCGAGGCTGCCGTGTTCATGATCGTGCTCGTCGGCAGCGTGGGCGATGGCGAGTGGCAACAGGGCAAACGGCAAAGCGAGCAGCAGACGGCGCATGAGAAAGCTCCAGAACATGAAAGTTTTGTTATGTGATCTTATAACAATAATGGCGGGAGTTTGAACGCCCGCTTGGCGTTGCGCAAGTCGCGTGGGAGCATGCCTGTCGGAAAAGTGCGGGAGTAAGCGCGATGTTGCGAATTCGTGGAACCGTCGGCGACCTGCCGGTGGACTTGACCCTGGAGCTGGATGACGGCGATTGGGCACGGCTGGGTGCGCAGTTGCAGGCGACCTCGGGGTCAAGCGCGGCCGCCGTGCCGGTTGTGCCGGTCAAACACAATGATGATCTGTGGCAGAACGCCCAAGACCTGTTACGCAAGGCCGGGCAACTCAGCGGGCTGGAGTTGCTTGATCAATTGGAAGGTTTGGCCGGCGATGCCGCGTCAGGCAAGCGCCTGCTGGTGCGTCTGCGCCACAGTTCGAACGTGAAAGTGGCCAGCGGCGGGGATACGCCGCTGTACAGCTGGATCGGCGATTAGTACAACGCGGCGAACAACTTGCGGCGGTACACCGTGACCAGCGGGTGGTCATTGCCCAGCAGTTCGAATACCTGCAGCAAGGTCTTGTGCGGCAGGCCTTCGCTGTAGCTGCGGTTGCGGATAAACAGCTTGAGCAGGCCTTCCAGCGCGGCGTCGTATTGCTGGCGCGCCAGTTGCTGAATAGTCAGTTGATAGGCCGCTTCATCATCCAGCGGGTTTTGCGCCAGGCGGCTTTTCAAGTCAGCGGCGTCCGGCAAGTCGGCAGCTTGGCGCAGGAAGGTGATTTGCGCCTTGGCCCCGGCGAGGGCGGCTTTGTGGTCATCGCTTTTGACGGCGTCGAGCACGGTTTGGGCTTCACCCAATTCACCGCGTTCGGCCAGGCAGCGCGCGTACAAGATCAGTGCGGCGGCGTTGGTGTTGTCCTCGCCCAGCAGCGCAACCAGCACCGTTTCGGCATCGCTGATACGCCCTTCGGCAAACAGCGCCTGAGCCTGTTCCAGTGGATCGGCCGCCGCCGGTGGTGGCATCTGTACATGCGGCTCCAGCATCGCCCGCACTGCCGACTCCGGCTGCGCCCCGGCAAACCCGTCTACCGGCTCGCCATCCTTGAACAGCACCACCGTCGGCAAGCTGCGAATGCCAAAGCGCGCGACGATGTCCTGCTCGGCATCGCAATCGACTTTGGCCAGCAGCAATTCGCCCTGATAGCTCTCGGCAATCTGCGTCAGCATCGGCATCAACGCCTTGCACGGCGCGCACCACTCAGCCCAGAAGTCCACGAGCACGGGTTTTTCGAATGAGTTTTGAATTACCGCCTGGTCGAACGTGGCAGTGGTGGCGTCGAAGATGTACGGCGTGGGCTCACTCATGGGGCGTCTCGAATAAAGCGGGAATGGGGCAACTATAAGGGCTGGCGCCGCGAATGGTACAGGCTCACCTTGCGAAACTCCCAAGGCTCGGCCAGGTCCGGCAAGGTCAATGCATCGAGGATTTCCAGGCGCTGATAATCCGGGTGCTGGAAATCCCGTACCCGCGAGTCCGCCACCAGCGCCTCACGGCCACGGGTGAGGAATTGATCCAGCAACGGCAGGTTCGCCCGGTCGTAAAGCACGTCGGCGACCAGGATCAGGTCGAAGCGATCGGCCTCGGCGAAAAAGTCCGCCGAGTAGCCCAGCTCCACACCATTGAGTTCGGCATTCGCCCGGCAGGACGCGAGGGCCAGCGGATCGAGGTCGCAGGCCACGACTTCCCGCGCACCCGCTTTACCGGCGGCAATCCCGGCCACGCCGGAACCGGCGCCAAAGTCCAGCACGCGTTTACCTGCCACCCACTCGGGATTCGCCGCCAGGTACCGCGCCAGCGCAAGGCCGCTGGCCCAGCAAAAACTCCAGTAGGGCGGTTCATGCAGGATGCGCCGGGTTTCCTCGGGGCTGAATGCGCGGTCCATATTGTCCGCGTCCAGCAGCCACAACGATAACTCGGTGCCCGGCAGCGGGCAGGGCACCAGTTGGGCGTCGCCGATCAGTTCGCTCAAGGCACGTTGCAGGCCCAGCGGTGGCGTCATGGGGCTTTGACGAGTTGCAGGGGGCCGGTGGTCTGGGTGATCGCCTGGGTGATGCGCACGGCGGGCAGGTGCAGGATCAACTGGCCGGACTGGCTGGCGCGGCCGCGCAATTCAACCCGTGCACCGGCCGGGAAGGCTTGCGGGTTGAAGCGCAGGCGGAAGGCCAGGGGCTTGTCATTGCCGGTCAGCACGCTGCTGGCGAGCAACTGTTGCGGGCGCGAACGGTCGTCAATCACCAACAATGCCAATTCAACTTCGGCACCGGCGGGCACGCCGTTCAGGGTGCCGTTGATTTCACGCTGGTAAGCCGGCAATGGGCCTAGGTCTTCAAGGCCAGGCACTTTTTTCTCTTGTGCAGGCGTGGGTTGAGGCGCGGCAGGCTTGGGGGCTTGGCTGCTGCAGGCGACCAGAAAACTGAACAGGGTGAGTAAAACAAGTGGTCGTAACTGCATGTACGGCTCCAGAAAGGACAAAATCCGTGACTTGAAAATTAACAAACATATAAGCCTGCCTATATACCGTAAAGGCTATGGCTTGTCTTGCCACGGGGATGCGCTACCATGGCCCTCCCTTTTTTTGTTGCCTGCCAACCATGCACTGTCCCTTCTGCGGTGCCAACGACACCAAGGTCATTGACTCGCGTCTGGTCGCCGAGGGCGATCAAGTGCGTCGCCGGCGCGAATGCCTGGCCTGTGGTGAGCGTTTCACCACCTTCGAAACCGCCGAACTGGTATTGCCACGTCTGATCAAGTCCGACGGCAGCCGCCAGCCTTTCGACGAAGACAAACTGCGCGCCGGTATGCAGCGCGCCCTGGAAAAACGCCCGGTGAGTGTCGAGCGGCTGGAGGCGGCGCTGGTGCATATCAAGCACAAGCTGCGTGCGACCGGCGAGCGCGAGGTCAAGAGCCTGGTGGTGGGAGAACTGGTGATGGGCGAGCTGCAAAAGCTCGACGAAGTCGCCTATATCCGTTTCGCCTCGGTGTATCGACGCTTCCAGGACCTCAATGAGTTCCGCGAAGAAATCGACCGCCTGGCCCGTGAGCCTGCCAAAGAATGAACCCACCGTCTGCCGAACAAGCTGTCCTCGACGCCCATTACATGGCCCGCGCCCTCGAATTGGCGCGCAAGGGCCTGTACACCACCCATCCCAACCCTCGGGTGGGCTGCGTGATTGTGCGCGATGGGCAGATTGTCGGCGAAGGCTGGCATGAGCGCACCGGCGAACCGCATGCCGAGCCGAATGCTCTGCGCGCAGCCGGCGACAAGGCGCGTGGCGCCACGGTGTACGTGACCCTCGAACCGTGCAGCCACCATGGGCGTACGCCGCCATGCGCCGACGCGCTGGTGAGTGCCGGTGTCGCGCGCGTGGTGGCGGGCATGCAGGACCCGAACCCGGAAGTGGCCGGTCGCGGCATGCAGCGTTTGGCCCAAGCCGGTATCGAAATCCGTAGCGGCGTGCTGGAAAGCCAAGCCCGTGCGCTGAATCCAGGCTTTCTCAAACGCATGGAACACGGCCTGCCCTTCGTGCGGGTCAAGCTGGCGATGAGTTTGGACGGCCGCACCGCGATGGCCAGCGGCGAAAGCCAATGGATCACCGGCCCTGCCGCCCGCGCCGCCGTGCAGCGCCTGCGTGCCGAGGCCAGCGTGGTGCTGACCGGCGCCGACACGGTGCTGGCCGATGGCGCCCGCTTGACGGTCCGCGCCGCTGAGCTCGGCCTGGATGAAGAAACCACTGCGCTCGCCATGTCGCGTCCGCCCTTGCGGGTGTTGATCGACGGCCGTCTGCGTGTGCCTTTGAATGCCCCGTTCTTCAAGGCTGGCCCGGCGTTGGTCATCACCTGCGTGACCCCGGAAAACCAGTTCCCACGTGGACCTGAGTGCCTGGTGGTGCCGGGCGTCGACGGCCAGGTTGACCTGCGCTCGGCGCTGGTAGCTCTGGCCGCCCGTGGCGTCAACGAGGTGCTGGTGGAAGCTGGCCCAAGCCTGGCGGGCGCGTTTGCCCAACAGGGGCTGGTGGACGAGTACGTCATTTTTGTTGCGGGCAAGTTCCTAGGCTCCGCTGCCCGACCTTTGTTGGACTGGCCGCTTGAGAAACTCAGCGACGCCCCCCAACTCAAGATCACTGAAATGCGCGCTGTAGGCGACGACTGGCGAGTCACTGCCATCCCTGTGCCACCAGCGAGCGTATAATTCCAGCCTGCGCTAAGCGCAGCCCCGTTTTCCAGGAGAAGGCCATGTTCACCGGCATTATCGAATCCATCGGCAGCATCCGCGCCATGACCCCCAAAGGCGGCGACGTACGCCTGCTGGTTGAAACCGGCAAGTTGGACCTGGGCGACGTCAAACTGGGCGACAGCATCGCCGTCAGCGGCGTGTGCCTGACCGTCATCGAGCTGCCGGGCAACGGCTTTGCCGCCGACGTCAGCCGGGAAACCCTGGACTGCACGGCGATGAATGACCTCAAGGCCGGCAGCCCGGTCAACCTGGAAAAAGCCCTGACCCCGACCACCCGCCTGGGCGGCCATCTGGTCAGCGGCCACGTCGACGGTGTCGGCGAAGTGGTTGCCCGCAGCGAAAATGCGCGTGCCGTGGAATTCCGTATCCGCGCGCCAAAAGAGCTGGCCAAGTACATCGCCCATAAAGGCTCGATCACCGTCGATGGCACCAGCCTGACCGTGAACGCCGTGAATGGCGCCGAATTCGAACTGACCATTATTCCCCACACCCTGAGCGAAACCATCATGGCGTCGTACCAGCCGGGTCGCCGGGTGAACCTGGAAGTGGACTTGCTTGCCCGTTACCTGGAGCGCCTGTTGTTGGGCGATAAGGCCGCAGAGCCAACTGCCGGGAACATCACTGAAAGTTTTCTGGCCGCTAACGGCTACCTGAAATCCTGACCAAGGGGGTGCCACGTGGCGCTCAATAGCATCGAAGAACTGGTTGAAGACATCCGCCAAGGCAAGATGGTCATCCTGATGGATGACGAAGACCGCGAGAACGAAGGCGATATCATCATGGCCGCCGAGCTCTGCAAGGCTGAGCACATCAACTTCATGGCCAAGCACGCCCGTGGGCTGATCTGCATGCCCATGAGCCGTGAGCGCTGCGAGTTGCTCAAGTTGCCGTTGATGGCGCCGCGCAACGGGTCGGGTTTCGGCACCAAGTTCACCGTGTCCATTGAGGCGACCACCGGTGTCACCACTGGTATCTCCGCGGCTGACCGCGCACGCACGGTGCAAGCCGCCGCCGCGAAAGACGCCAAGGCCGAAGACATCGTCAGCCCTGGGCACATCTTCCCGCTGATGGCCCAACCGGGCGGCACGCTCGCGCGCGCCGGCCACACCGAAGCGGCCTGCGACCTGGCGCGCATGGCCGGTTTCGAGCCGAGCGGTGTGATCTGCGAAGTGATGAACGACGACGGCACCATGGCCCGTCGAACTGAACTCGAAGCGTTCGCGGCCGAACACAACCTCAAGATCGGCACCATTGCCGACCTGATTCACTACCGCATGATCCACGAACGTACCGTTCAGCGGATTGCCGAGCAGCCACTGGACAGCGAACTGGGCCAATTCAATTTGGTGACCTACCGTGATTCAGTGGAAGGTGACGTGCACATGGCCCTGACTCTGGGCAACATCTGCGCGGAAGAGCCGACCCTGGTGCGGGTGCACAACATGGACCCGCTGCGTGACTTGTTGATGGTCAAGCAACCGGGTCGCTGGAGCTTGCGGGCCGCCATGGCTGCGGTTTCCGAGGCGGGCAGTGGCGTAGTGTTGTTGCTCGGCCACCCGTTGGATGGCGATGTGTTGCTGGCGCATATCCGCGAAACGGCTGACCACGCGCCGGTGAAAAAACCGACCACCTACAGCATCGTCGGTGCCGGTTCGCAGATCCTGCGCGACCTCGGCGTGCGCAAAATGCGCCTGATGAGCGCGCCAATGAAATTTAATGCGATATCCGGTTTCGACCTGGAAGTTGTAGAATACGTGCCCTCCGAATAAAAGCCGGCGATTTTTGCCCCTTGTTCGCGGTTAAAACATCACTGAGGGACGCACTTTTCGCGTCCCTGCTCTTTAAGAGATTTGTCGAATGACCCTGAAGACCATCGAAGGTACCTTCATCGCCCCCAAAGGCCGCTATGCCCTAGTGGTTGGCCGCTTCAACAGCTTCGTGGTTGAAAGCCTGGTAAGCGGTGCCGTGGACGCCCTGGTTCGCCACGGTGTGAGCGAGAGCGACATCACCATTATCCGTGCCCCTGGCGCCTTCGAAATTCCACTGGTTGCGCAAAAAGTTGCTCAGCAGGGTGAATACGCGGCGATCATCGCCCTGGGCGCAGTCATTCGTGGCGGTACCCCGCACTTCGAATACGTAGCTGGCGAATGCACCAAGGGCCTGGCCCAAGTCTCCATGGAGTTCGGTGTGCCAGTCGCTTTCGGCGTACTGACCGTAGATTCCATCGAGCAAGCCATCGAGCGTTCCGGCACCAAGGCCGGCAACAAAGGCGCTGAAGCTGCCTTGTCCGCCCTGGAAATGGTCAGCCTGCTGTCGCAGTTGGAGGCCAAGTGATTTCCGACGAGAGCGACAACTTCAACCCGCGCGAGCCACGTCCAGCCGATGCTGGCAAGCCATCGAAAAACGAGAAGCGTCGCGCTGCTCGTCAACTGGCCACCCAGGCGCTGTACCAGCGCCAGATGGCCGGTGCGTCGCTGAACGAAATCGAAGCGCAGTTTCGCGTCGACAACGACTTCACCTTCGCCGACCTGCCGTACTTCCACGACATCCTGCACGGTGTGTATGCGCACCTGAGCGAGATCGACACGGCCCTGGCACCATGCCTGGACCTGACCATCGAAGAGCTGGACCCGGTTGAACTGTGCGTGATGCGCCTGTCCACCTGGGAACTGCTGTATCGCGTCGACGTGCCGTACCGCGTGGTGATCAACGAAGGCATTGAGCTGGCAAAAGTCTACGGTTCGACCGACGGCCACAAGTTCGTCAACGGTGTGCTCGACAAGCTGGCCCCGCGCCTGCGTGAAGCCGAAGTGAAGGCGTACAAGCGCTAATTCGCGCTTGAATCCTTGATGGGTGAGTTTGAGCTGATCCGCAAATACTTCGCCGCCGCGCCCTGTGCGCAAGGCGGTGAAGGCATTGCTCTGGGGATCGGCGATGACTGCGCCTTGCTGGCGCTCCCCGCCGGGGAGCAACTGGCAATCTCCACCGATACCCTGGTGGCCGGCGTGCATTTTGCCGACCCCTGCGATCCCTTTCTGCTCGGCCAGCGCTCGTTGGCTGTGGCAGTCAGCGATTTGGCCGCCATGGGCGCCCACCCCCTCGCGTTTACCCTTGCACTCACTACCCCGACAGTCGATGCCGATTGGCTGCAACGCTATGCCCAAGGTTTAAACGCCATGGCGCAAAGTTGTGGCGTAGGCCTGGTGGGGGGGGACACCACGCGCGGGCCGTTGAGCCTGACCCTGACCGTATTTGGCCGTGTACCGGCCGGGCAGGCCCTGAAGCGCAGCGGCGCACAGCCGGGTGACCTGTTGTGTGTGGGCGGTGAACTGGGCAATGCCGCTGGCGCCTTGCCGTTGGTGTTGGGGCAGCGCACCGCTGACGCCGCCATCGCCGAGCCGTTGCTGGCCCATTACTGGTCGCCGCAACCGCAGTTGGCGCTGGGCCTGGCGCTTCGGGGCAAGGCTACGTCTGCCATGGATATCTCCGACGGGTTGTTAGCCGATTGCGGGCATATCGCCAAGGCGTCGGCTGTCAGCTTGTTGATCGAGCGTCAGCAGTTGCCGTTGTCAGAGGCGTTGCTGGCGTTTGTCGGTGATGACCAGGCCCGTGTGGCCGCGTTGAGCGGGGGCGACGACTACGTGCTGGCGTTCACCCTGCCACCGGCCGAGTTGGCGCCGTTACTGGCGAGTAACTGGCCGATCCATGTGATTGGCCGGGTCGAGGCCGGGCAGGGCGTGACGCTGCTCGATGCCAATGGGCAGGACATCACCCCGGCCGTGCGCGGCTATCAGCACTTTCGCGAAACGCCGTAAGCCAGCGACCTGCGCTACCCTCTATGCGGTTATCAAGCTGTAGGAGGTCGTTACTATGGATGTGCGCCACTGGCTGCTGATTGTGCTGTGTGCCGTCGCGTCGCTGGTGCAGGCGGAGGATGTTCAGGTTCCCGGCAAGGTCATGCTGGCCAGTGAGGAATGGAACGACTACACCAACAAAGACGGCAGCGGCCTGGCCTGGGACATATTGCGCCAGGTCTTCGAGCCTGCGGGCATCACGCTGCAAACCCGCAGCGTGCCCTATACCCGTTCGGTCGGTCTGGCCCAGCGTGGTGAGGTGGATGGTTGGGTCGGCTCCTACCGCGATGAAGCCAGCGGCGTGTTGTACCCACACTGGAATTTCGATTCCGACCACATCTACGCCCTCGGGCTGGCAACGACGCCGACGCCGAGCATTGCCACATTGGGCAACTACCGCCTGGCCTGGGTGCGCGGCTACAAATATGAAGAGTATTTGCCCAACATCCACCGCTTCAACCAGATCGAGCGCCGCGACGGTATTTTGCCGATGCTGCAGTATGGTCGCGCTGACTTCTATATCGATGCCCATTCCGAAGCCAAGTACGTGCTCGGTCAGTCGGATGAACCGTCGAAATTCAAGCTCACCCACATCGCCGAGCTGCCGCTCTATATAGGTTTTGCCGATAACGAACGAGGCCGGGCATTGATGGCGGTGTATGACCAGCGCATGGCCGCCTTGGTCGTCAGTGGCGAGCTGAAGCCGATTTTCGAGCGCTGGAAACAGCCATATCCGTTCTGAACTGCATAGAACCGAGACGAAGGCCAATCGAACCGATTGATCTTTATCAGCGATAATTCAGCTTAAGCGTCTGTAGGAACCTGCTGTTACAATGACAGCCTCTGTGAAATCTGAAATCAGGAGCACACGGTGCCCGTCGTTTTCGTCGCCGCTTCCAAGCTGCCTACCCCTTTTGCCACGTTCACCATGAACGGCTTTCTCGAAGAAGCCACCGGCCGTGAGCACGTTGTGCTCAGCCTGGGCGACATCGCCGACGGCGCGCCGGTGCTGGGTCGTGTGCACTCCGAGTGCCTGACCGGCGACGCGCTGTTCAGCCAACGCTGCGACTGCGGTTCGCAACTGGAAGCTGCCATGCGCGCCATCGCCCGTGAAGGCCGTGGCGTGTTGCTGTACTTGCGTCAGGAAGGCCGTGGTATTGGCCTGATGAATAAGATCCGCGCGTATGAGCTGCAAGATGGCGGCGCCGACACTGTCGAAGCCAACGAACGCCTGGGCTTCGCCGCCGACCAGCGTGACTACGCGATCTGCCTGCCGATGCTGGAGCATCTGGGTGTGAAGTCACTGCGCCTGATGACCAACAACCCGCGCAAGGTCAAAGCCTTGACCGAGATGGGCATCACCGTTGCTGAGCGTGTGCCGCTGCACACCGGGCACAACCCGCACAACAAACTCTACCTGGCCACCAAAGCCAGCAAGCTCGACCACATGATGGGCAACGAGCATCAGGGCGAGGTCGACCGCGCGTGACCCGTGGCCAGGTAAAACGGCGACTGTCCTTCAACTGGTGGCAGTACCTGGCCCTGGCATTGCTCCCGTTGTTCGTGATCAACCTGGTATTTGGCCAAGCCGAATTCCTGCTCCCCGTGCTGGCCATGCCGTTCTTTATCGCCGGCGTGGCCTCGATGTTTCTGAGCCTGCGCTATTTTCATGGTTATAAACACGCGCTGATCGCCACGTCCAAAGCCCTCGATACCCCAGAAGAACCAGCCGCCTGGATTACTCTCGCGGCCCGTCGACGCACGGCCTTGCTGGTCGCCGCCGTACCCGCCTGGATCGGCGCGTTGGCGGTATTCGTCGGCCTGGAAGCCGTGCCGCTGTGCCTGCTGGCCCTGTCAACTCTGGTCCTGTTCTACCTCTACCGCATTCCGCGTCAACTGGGATGATGCGCCACTGGCTGGCGGTCCTGCTGCTGGCATTCGCTGCCCAGGCGTTGGCGGTCGAGCGCGTCGTCAGCCTGGCGCCATCGCTGTCTGAAATCGTGGTTGAGCTGGGTGCTGCCGACTTGCTGGTGGGCGTTCTCGACGGTGGTGATCGGCCAGCGGCGCTGGCGAAAGTGCCATCGGTTGGGCGTTACGGGCAGTTGGACATGGAGCGCCTGCTCAGCCTTAAGCCCGACCTGATCCTACTCTGGCCCGGCAGCGTAGGCCCGGCGCAGCGTGAGCAGTTGCAGCGTCTGAATATCCCGGTGTACGTCGCCGAACCCCATAGCCTTGAACAACTGACCACCCAAGTCCAGGCCATTGCCCAGCAATTGGGGCGTGCTGAGGCGGGTCTACAGCTGGCCACGCAATTGCGCCAGCGCCTGGCCGAGTTGCGTCAACGCTATCAGCGTGCCGAGCCGTTGCGGGTGTTTTATCAGGTGTGGAACCAGCCGCTGTACACCGTGGGGGGTGGGCAGATCATCAGCGATGCGCTGACGGTGTGCGGTGCGCGCAATGTGTTTGATGACCTCAAGTTGCCAGCGCCGCAGGTCAGCATCGAGTCGGTGTTGCAGCGCAATCCCGAGGCGATCCTGGCGGGTGATCAGCCGCAGTTGGATGCCTGGAAAGCTTGGCCGCAGGTTGCCGCCGTGGCGCAGAGGCGCTTGCTGCTGGTGCCGGATAAAGGCCTGGAGCGGCCCAGCGGGCAGATGTTGGAAGCGGTGGCACGGCTGTGTGAAGTGATTTCGCCGCGTTAGAGCTCTGGCGTCCAGGTCACCCCAAACATCAGCGCCCGGCCTTCTTCCCGATAGCCATACTGTTGGCCTTGATACTGGTACAGCGCCCGGCTGTAATCTTTGTTCAGCAGGTTATCGAGCTTCATTTCCAGCTTGATCTCGTGAGTCACCGCCCAACTGCCCCGTAGCCCTAGCAAGCCATAACCGCCCATGGGTTGCTTGTTAGCCGCATCGTCGTAGCTGCTACTGACCGCTTGCCAGCTAGCGCCAACGCCGAACCGATCAAATTGGCGATCCAGGTCCAGGCTCACGGTGCGCTTGGCGCGACGGGCCAATGTGTGTCCGGTGTCGCGGTCTCGTGGATCTATCAGTGCAATGGCGAGGCTGCTTTGCCAGCCGAACAGCTCTTGCTTGAGGGCGGCTTCGAAACCGTTGATGCGCGCCGAGCTGACGTTTTGCGGGCCGCCGCTGGCGAAAACAATCGCATCTTGAATATCGGTCCGGTACAGCGAGGCTTCGAGTCGACTGGTGTCGCCGAGCTGGCTGCGCCACTGTACTTCGTAGCTTTTCGAGGTTTCGGGCTTCAGGTTCGGGTTGCTGTTTTTCCCGTAGCTGTTATCCGGGTAGTAGAGGTCGTTGAACGTCGGCGCCCGGAAGCCTTCGCTATAGCTAAGCAACAGATCATTGTCCGGGTTCAGCGGCAAGGTGAATGTGCCGCTCCAGCTGTTGTGGCCGCCGAACTGTTGGTTCTGGTCACGGCGCAGGCCCAGTTCTGTGGAGAAAGATTGCGCTTGAAAACGGTGTTGGATAAACGCAGCGCGGTTCCAGCGATGGTCTTCATTCAGTTGGGCGCTGCTGTTGACCCGGTCTTCATACCAGTCTGCGCCCAGGATCAGACTGTTCTGATCATTGAGGGTCAAGTCGTTTTGCCAGGTCAGCGAGTCGCGGTAAGTGTTGAATACGCTGCGTTCGTCGCTGAGCTTATCGAGTGTCTCTTCACGGTTTTCACTGTGGCCGAGTTCTACGCGAGATTTCCATGCGTCGTTGATACGTGCGTCGACATAGCTACTGACGCTGCTTACGGTGAAGTCGGTGTAAGGCTTTTGCTGGAAGCTTTGGAATGTGATCGCATCAACGCGCCCGAACGGGCTGTCGAATTCGCTTTTGCCACGGTTATCCAGCACGTTCACGCCGGCTTCGAGGTCATCGTTGAAGGCGTGGCTCAGGCTGAAACTGGTGGACTGGTTGCGATAGGCATCATGGTCGCCATCGCTGGGGTAGGACGTTCGTGTGCGGTCGATCCCGGCGGTGTCATCCAGGCTGGCGCCGAGGTTGAAGCGGGTTTGACCATCACCGCCCGATAAGCCGACGCTGCGCTCCCATGTCTGCTGGCTGCCAAACCCCAGGTGTACACGGGGCTGCAGGCCAGACTCGGTATTGCGTCGAGTGAAGATCTGAATCACCCCGCCAATGGCATCGCTGCCGTAGATCGCCGAGCGCGAACCCCGCAGCACTTCTATACGCTCGATTTGGTCGATGTTGAGGTATTGCAGATTGCTGGTGCCGGTGGTGGAGCTGCTGATGCGCTGACCATCCACCAGAACCAGGCTCTGGGCGGTGGAGGTGCCGCGAATATAAACGTTGGTCGCGCTGCCACGGCCGCCGCTTTGTGCCACCTGTACGCCGGGCACTCGGCTCAGCAAGTCGCTCACGCTAGTGGGTTGCAAACGGTCAATGTCATCGCGGGTGAACACGGTGTTGGCCGCGCTGCTGTCGTTGCGTGCCTGGACCTGGCGGTTGGCGCTGATGACCACGTCGGGCAGCTTCAGCGCGTCGTCGCGCTCGAAGGACTCGGCGAGCAGGTGAGGGGCGGGGAGCAACAACAAGGGCAGGGCGAAGCGAAGGCGGTTCATGGGCTGTCCATAGCATTGTAGGAGCCGGCTTGCCGGCGATGGCGGTCTGTCTGACACATTGATGTTGAATGTGCCGCCGCTATCGCTGGCAAGCCAGCTCCTACAGGTTTTCGGTGGTTACAGGCCGAGCAGCACCCTGCGCTCGCGCACCGAAGCCTCAATGCCGGCCTCGTCCAGCCCACATTCGGCCAGCATCTGCGCCGGCTTGGCGTGTTCGACATACACATCCGGCAAGCCAAGGTGCAGCACCGACTTGAGGATATTCTCTCGCGCCAGGAACTCGCTGACCGCCGCACCTGCGCCGCCCATGATGGCGTTTTCTTCGACAGTCACCAGCAGCTCATGGCTACCGGCGATCTCGCGCACCAAGGCTTCATCCAGCGGTTTGACGAAACGCATGTCGACCACGGTGGCGTCGATTTTCTCGGCGACTTTCAGGGCCTCGGCCAGTTGCACGCCGAACACCAGGAAGGCGGTCTTGCTGCCTTGGCGACGCACGATGCCCTTGCCGATCTCGATAGGCTCAAGGTCCTTCTCGATCACGGCATTTGGGCCGTTGCCGCGCGGGTAACGCACGGCGGCCGGGCCGTTGTACAGGTGACCGGTGCTGAGCATCTTGCGCAGTTCGTTTTCGTCGCTCGGCGTCATCACCAGCATGCCAGGGATGCAGCGCAAGTAGGACAAGTCGAAGCTGCCGGCGTGGGTCGGGCCGTCTTCGCCCACCAGGCCTGCGCGGTCGATGGCGAACAGCACGTCGAGGTTCTGCACCGCCACGTCGTGAACCAACTGGTCGTAACCGCGCTGCAGGAAGGTGGAGTAGATCGCCACCACTGGCTTGGCGCCTTCACAGGCCATGCCAGCGGCAAAGGTCACCGCGTGCTGCTCGGCAATCGCCACGTCGAAGTAGCGCAACGGGAAACGCTCGCTGAACGCCACCAGGTCGGAGCCTTCCTTCATCGCCGGAGTAATCCCCACTAGGCGCGGGTCGGCGGCGGCCATGTCACACAGCCATTCGCCAAACACACCGGAATACTTCGGCCCGCTGGCTTTTTTCGGTGCGGCGGCGGGAGCGTCCAGCGGCTCCAGCTTGGTGATCGCGTGGTAACCAATCGGGTCGACTTCCGCCGGGGCGAAGCCTTTGCCTTTCTTGGTGACGATATGCAGGAACTGCGGGCCCTTGAGGTCACGCATATTGCGCAGCGTGGCGATCAGGGTCGGCAGGTCATGGCCGTCGATCGGGCCGATATAGTTCCAGCCCAGCTCTTCGAACAGGGTGCCGGGAACCAGCATGCCTTTGGCATATTCTTCGGTGCGACGGGCAATTTCCCACGCGCCAGGCAGACGCGAGAGCACCTTCTTGCTGCCCTCACGCATGCTGGCATACGTGCGGCTGGAGAGGATTTTTGCCAGGTAATTCGACAGGCCACCGACATTGCGCGAAATCGACATGTCGTTGTCGTTAAGGATCACCAACATGTTGGCGTCCACTTCCGGCGCATGGTTCAGCGCCTCGAAGGCCATACCAGCGGTCAGTGCACCATCACCAATCACGGCAATCGCCTTGCGATCGCTGCCTTGCAGGCGGGCGGCAATTGCCATGCCCAGTGCTGCACTGATGGAGGTGCTGGAGTGGCCGACGCCAAAGGTGTCGTACTCGCTCTCGGAGCGACGCGGGAAGGCAGCCAGGCCGTCCTTCTGGCGCAGGGTACCCATGCGCTCGCGACGGCCGGTGAGGATTTTATGTGGATACGCCTGGTGGCCCACGTCCCACACCAGCCGGTCGTCCGGGGTGTCGAACACGTAATGCAAGGCGATGGTCAGCTCGATGACGCCCAGCCCTGCACCGAAATGCCCACCGGTCTGACCGACCGTGTAGAGCAATTCCAGGCGCAACTCATCGGCCAGGGTTTCCAGCTCGGCTTCACCCAGTCGACGCAGGCCGTCCGGCGTGGCAGCACGGTCGAGCAGGGGCGTGGACGGGCGTTTGCGGGGAATCTCTTGGAACGTCGTGGGCATCAGGCGAATCGTTATAGGTATAAGAAGAGGCGGCAGTTTACCTCAAGCATTGCAAACTGCCCACGCAGAGCGCCGAACTTGGCTGATATGCGGCTGCAATGGCCGCCGTTATCAGTGGCGACGTTCGACGATATACCGCGCCAAGTCACGCAGAGGCTCGGCCGCCGCGTCGAAAGGTCGCAGGGCGTCCAGGGCCTGGTCGCGCAGTTCCAGGGCATAAGCCTTGGCGGCGTCCAGCCCGAGCAGGGCCGGATAGGTCGGTTTGTCCCGTGCGATATCGGCGCCTTGGCGTTTGCCCAGGGTCGCGGTGTCACTTTCCACGTCGAGAATATCGTCCTGCACTTGGAATGCCAGGCCGATGGCCCGGGAGTAGGTCTGCAACGCAGCCAGCTGTGCGGTTTCGGCACGGCCGCTGGCCAGGGCGCCCAGTTCCACGGCCGCTTCGATCAGCGCACCGGTCTTGTGACGATGCATATGTTCGAGGGCTTGCTGGCCCAGCTTGAGGCTGACCGAACCCATGTCGATCGCTTGCCCGCCGACCATACCGGCCGGGCCTGCGGCGTGAGCCAATGCGGTCACCATGCGCAGACGGATCTCGGCATTGACGCTGCTCAAGCGCGGGTCCAGCAATGCGCTGAACGCCAGGCTCTGCAGGCCATCACCGGCCAGGATCGCATAGGCTTCATCAAAGGCTTTATGGGTGGTCGGCTGGCCGCGACGCAGATCGTCATCGTCCATCGCCGGCAAATCGTCATGCACCAGGGAATAAGCGTGAATCAACTCCACCGCACACGCCGCGCCGTTGGCCTGCTCGGCAGGCGCGCCCAAGGCTTCACACGCGGCGTACGCGAGCAACGGGCGCACACGCTTGCCGCCATTCATCACGCTATAACGCATGGCTTCATAGAGGCGGTTCATTTCCGGGCTTGGCGCAACAAACAAGGGCTCGAGCGCCGCATTGACCCGGGCTTGGCTACTGGCCTGATACGCGTCGATCATTCCGGTTGTTCCGCATCGAAAGGTTCTTCGGCCAACTCCCCGTCACGCTCCAGCAGCACCTGCACCTTCTGCTCCGCCTGCGCCAACGCGCTCTGGCAGTCGCGAGTCAGGCCGATGCCTTGCTCAAACGCCGTCAACGAGTCCTCCAGCGACAACTCGCCGTTCTCCAGACGCTCGACCAGGGTTTGCAGGTCAGCGAGGGATTGTTCGAAATCGAGTGCAACTTTTTTGCGGGCCATGGCGGCAATTCCGGTAGACGGTAAACCGGCGCGACACTAGCAGACATGGGGATTCTGGGCAAATGAGCGGGGCGGACATGGACGCCAGTGAGCCGAATGAACGGCCTATTCGGCTCATCCAATGAGCCGATTAGCCATTTTATTCGGCTCACAGCCGGTCAGGGTCTTTGCGCCATCGATGAGCACTTTCCGTGCGCTTCTTTCAACTGAGCTTCAAATGTCAGCAATCCCTGATGCATTTCCTGCATTACGGCAATTTTCAGGGCCAGCTCCTGTTTTTTGTCAGCGATAGCCAGGCTGGCCCGCCCCCAAGGCAATACATCGCCTTGGCGGTCTTGAAGAATTTCCTGCAACTCCTTGAGCTTGAACCCCAACTGCTGTGCGCACTTGATAAACATCAACAGCTCAACGTTCTGCTCCGAATAGACCCGGTACTGCCCCTGACGCTGCGGCGCCGGCAACAGCCCGATGGCTTCATAGTGCCGAATCGCCTTGATGGTCGTGCCCGACAGTTGCGCGGCTTTGCCGATGTACATGAAAACTCCCTTTTTCAATTAATGCGCCGGCCTGTTTCAGCCACTTATCCCGCTGCGCCGATGTGGATCCCAATACGGGCCCGAACATCAATGTTTTGATCGGCCGGATGCCACAAAACGCCAGCGTGGTCTTGCGCATCTGATGTACGCCAGGCATGCGGTAGAACCAGCGGTAATACCACGGGGGCGTGTCCAGGGTCACCAACAAGTGTGCGGTTCTACCTTGCAGTAGCTTATCGGGGAAGGCTTTGCCCTTACGGTATTTGAAGGCAAAACCGGAAAGGAAAATACGGTCGAAAAAGCCCTTCATCAAAGCAGGGATGCCACCCCACCAGATCGGGAACACAAATGTCAGATGGTTCGCCCAGAGGATGTCGGATTGGGCGCTGAGCAGGTCGGGCTCCAGCGGCTGAATCTGGGTATAGCCGTTATGAAGAACAGGGTCGAAGGCGAGGTCGCCCAAGCATAGGACGCGTACCTCATGGCCAGCGGTTTTTGCGGCGTGGATGTAGGTGTCTGCGAGGGCTGAACAGAAGCTGGTGCTGGAAGGGTGGCCGAGGATGACCAGGATACGCTGAGTCATGGGGTGGGTCCTGAAAATGAGGCTTTCAGGGTAGGGGGTGCCGTATAGGGGAGAGTCAAGGTTGAAACAACGAAAGCCTGCTTTTCAGGGCAGGCTTATCGTGAGTCTCAGTTGGCTTAGTTCTTACCAGCCGTCAGCGCCGCATAACCATTCATCAAATTGCGATAGTTAGGAATGCGCTGGGACAACAGATTGCCCAGGCCTTCGATATCGTTGCGCCAGTCGCGGTGTAACTCACACGCCACCGAGAACCAGTTCATCAATTGCGCACCGGCCTGTGTCATCCGGCTCCACGCCGCCTGCTGCACCGTGGTGTTGAACGTGCCCGAAGCATCCGTCACCACAAACACTTCAAACCCTTCCGCCAGCGCTGACAACGTCGGGAACGCTACGCACACATCCGTGACCACACCGGCAATGATGATCTGCTTACGCCCGGTGGCCTTGATCGCCTTGACGAAGTCTTCGTTGTCCCAGGCATTGATCTGACCAGGGCGAGCGATATACGGCGCGTCCGGGAACATCTCCTTCAACTCCGGCACCAGCGGGCCGTTGGGGCCTTGTTCGAAACTGGTGGTGAGGATGGTCGGCAGGTTGAAGAACTTGGCCAGGTCGGCCAGGGCCAGCACGTTGTTCTTGAACTCGTTAGGCGAGAAGTCCTGGACCAGAGAGATCAGGCCGGTTTGGTGGTCGACCAGCAACACGATGGCGTCGTCTTTGTTCAAGCGGTTGTAGGTTGGAGCGCTCATGGTTGAATCCTTTTTTTGTTTAAGTGGGTTTGGCGTTGCGTTCAACATGGGCACAGATTAATGGGCGGGTGGCAGGGGATAAATCGGGTGGGATGTGTAATACCGTCAACTCAGAGGAGACAATTATCGAGTGGCCAGCAGTACGGGTTCTTTTCCTGGCCGGGAAAAGTAAGACAAAAAATCTCACGCGTGAGCTATTGAGCCTGACGAAAATTGCCTGTAGATTTTCTCACGCGTGAGTTTTTCACAACGAGGTCAGTACCATGAAAAGCAGCTCTCCATCGAGCCCGTCGGCAGGGCCCGATACTGATTCAGCAAGCCTTCAGGGAGAGCGCTTGAAGCCGTCCGCGAAAAAGCCATCAAGCTTTTACATGAAGCAGATGCGCGCGGGCCTGGCGGCCGCCGGTTATGTGAAACACGAGACTTGGGTGCTTCCCGAAAATCGAAGCCTGCTCAAGCAGATGGAGAAACAGCTTCGCCAGCCGATTCTGGCTGGCTCATTCATGTCGGAGAATTACATGAGCGCAGGTACTAACTGGAATATCGATCGACTGTTCACGGCGCTTCAGGCCCTGGACGAAGTGGTTTCCAACGACATCACGCTTTCTCTGGTTCAAGGCTCCGAGTCCAGCATCAAGTTGGAGATGAACGACTTCGGAGGCTTGCCGATTTACATCGCAGTGGTGGGCGAGCAAATCATCGTGGACACCGTTCTGGTTGACGTCGAGTCCATCAACGACGTGCCGACATTCAATGACGCAGTGCTGCGCAGCCGGGAAATGTTCCCGCTGTCCTCGATCGGTATCGAGTCCATGCCTAACGGGCAAGTTGTTTACAACATGTTCGGCGCGTTGAGCTCCGACTCCAGCCTGACCAACATCGTGACCGAGGTGAAAACCCTCGTCGACAACGTGCAGCGCGCCAGCGAAGCCTTCGAACGTTTCTTCAATTAAGTATTCAGGAGTATCCAATGACTCAGTCCATCTGGAGTAAATTGTTCACCGCGCTGCGTGGCGGTGCCAGCGAAGTCGGCGAATCGATCGTCGACCAACAAGCCCTGCGCATCCTTGACCAGGAAATTCGCGATGCTGACACTGCGCTGGCCAACGCCAAGCGCGAACTGGTCAGCATCATGGCCAAGCACAAACTGGCGGCTGATCGCGTCAGCGAATACGACGCCAAGATCAAAGACCTGGAGTCCAAGGCGATGGCCGCTATCCAGGCCAATCGTGAAGACCTGGCCCTGGAAGTGGCTGAAGCCATTTCGACCCTGACCAACGAACGCGACGTCGAGCAAAAGCAGACCACCGAATTCGGTGGGTACGCTGAAAGCATGCGCAAAGACATCACCAAGGCCGAAAGCCGGATCAAAAGCCTGCGCCAGCAAGTGGACATGGCCAAGGCGCGCGAAAGCGTACAGAAGGCCCAGGTCAGCGCTTCCATCGCCAGTGGCGGTGCCAATGGCAAGCTGGAAACCGCAGTCGGTACGCTGAACCGTTTGCAGGCCAAGCAGCAGCAACGCGCCGCTGAACTGCAAGCCCAGGACGAACTGGCCGAGGCATCCACCGGTACCGACCTGGAGCGCAAGCTGCGCGAAGCCGGCATCACGCCGGATACAGGCAGCGCCAATGCGATTCTGGAACGCCTGAAGCAAAAGTCGGCCGAGTAAACAACGCTGCAACAGGAAGGGCCTATTCTCGGCCCTTTCTTTTTACGTCGAGGTCAGGATGGACGCCCTCAAGGGTTTCAAGACAATCGCAGGCCTGGCCCTGTTGATGGTCGCACTGCAACTGTTCAATGTGGCGACCGGCTACAGTCTCATGGCATTCGGCCTGATCCCGAGAACGGTGCAGGGGTTGTTCGGCATCCTCACTTCACCGTTTTTGCATGGGTCTTTTGCTCACCTGAGCGCGAACCTGATCGCCTTTTTGGTCCTGGGCACCCTGGTAATCATCGAAGGGTTCAACCGTTTCATCAGCGTCAGCGCGATCATTATCCTGCTGGGCGGCGCGCTGGTTTGGCTGTTCGGTTTTTCCGGCGTACACATCGGTGCCAGTGGCTGGGTATTCGGGCTGTGGGCCTACCTGTTGTCGCGCGCCTGGTTCCACAGGAGTTGGGGCAACCTGATCACCGCCGGTGTTGTGGCGCTACTCTATGGCGGTTTGGTCCTGGGCTTCCTGCCGCGTCAGGGTGTTTCCTTCGAGGGGCATCTGTTTGGTGCGTTCGCCGGGTTTATTGCCGCCAAGGTACTTCTCTCCACCCGCCTCAAGGAGCGTTCTAATGGGATGGTTTAAACAGTTGATGGGGCTTGAGGCCCCGCAAGCGAATACCGAATCGAAATTGACCCTGCCGGTCACCGGACCTTTGGGCCTGGCACCGGGTAAAGGCGTGATGTTCGACGCGACCCTGAAATTGTTGCTCGATGATAAAACCTCGGTGGTGATCCCCAGCTCCCAGGAAATCTGGAGCAACGGCACCGTTGACCTCGGGCAGTCGACCTGGCTGTCGCGCTACTACATGAACGATGAAGATTACTGGTTGCAGGTGCACACCACGGGCGACATCGCCGGGCAGGTCGAGTCGGTGATCCTGTTCAATTACTTAAGCTACGTCACCCTCAGCAGTGAGGCGGAACTGCGTCGGCTGGCGGGCCCACAGAGTCTGATCGGGCTGCCGACTTACACCCACAACGGTGTCGAATACGCCCGCGTTTGGGGAAGCGAGAATGGTCAGACAGAATTAGTGGCGATGAGCGAACAGGTGATAAATCCCGAGGACTCCTACACCGTCGAGCACCGTTCGATGCTGTATGCCCGAGAAACAGGCCTGACCGATCGCCGAGAGTTTCTGCTGTTTTCCGTCGAAGAAGATGCTGAAGGCACCATCAGCCTCAGCACGTCGCTGGGCATTTCGCTGTACACAACCGACTTGAATGCGCTCTAAAAAAGGAAGAAACCCATGCTAGAAGCTCTCTCCATCTCCCTGAACAAAGCGGCCGTGTTCGGGTTTGTCACCTACCTGTTGGGGGCTGCCGTGCTGTTCGGCCTGTTCCAGTTCATCTACACCCGCATCACCCCGCATAAAGAGTTCGAACTGATCCGTTCGGGCAACGTTGCGGCTGCGGTGGCGCTGGGCGGTGCGATCATCGGTTTCGCCATTCCGGCCAGCAATGTGATTGCCTACTCGATCAGCATCCTCGACTTCGTCGTCTGGGCGGTGATCGCTGCCGTCGTCCAACTGTTGGCGTTTCTGCTGACCAGCCTGGTGCTCAAAGGCACGTCCGAGCGCATCAAGAACGGCGAGCTCGCGGCCGGCATCTACGTGGCCGCCGTGGCCATCAGCGTCGGCATGTTGAACGCCGCGTGCATGACGCCTACCCAGAACTGATCTCGCACGGAGCTCCCGATGAAACGAAGCAAGTACGTCCAGCTGTCGCTGGCTGCGTCGGTCGCGATGGCGATATCCGGCTGCGGGCCGACGGAAAAAACCTACGATTTGCAGAAGAAGTACAACTTCCAGTCTGTTCAGCAGTGTGCCGATGAAAAACTTCCGGTGGACGTCTGCTCGGACGCCTACATGACGGCCATGGCCGAGCATCGCCGTATTGCTCCGGTGTACGACAACCAGGCCGATTGCGATGCTGACTTTGTCGCCGACTGGTGCCAGCAGGACTCCACCGGCAAGTTCATCCCCAAGCTCGGCGGTTTCGAACTGACCGCCGCAGGCCAGGTGACCCAATCCCAGGTCGACGCTGCCAACGCTCAAGTGCCTGGCGCACAAGCGAGCAGTGGAGGCTCAGGCTTCTCCACCGGCAGCCTGCTGACCGGGCTGCTGATCGGCAACATGCTGAGCAACAATCGCAACAGCTACCGCTCCGAACCGGTGTATCGCTACCGCGATGATCGCGGCAGTTACGGTTCCTCAACGCTCAATCAGCGGGTGTCGAATGGCGCGACATTTGGTCGCTCGAACCAGGCCAGGTACGGCAGCAGCAATTATTCGAACACGCTGCGCTCCTCCAGCAAACCAGTGTCCGTTGCGTCCTCCACCTCTCGTGGCGGTTTCGGCAGCAAGGCCAGCGCACGCAGCGGCTGGGGCGGCGGCGGGTCGAGCAGTTAAGGAAACCGGGCCATGAAGAAAATCCATTGTGCAGAGCGTCATGACTGGAAACAGACCGCCGACAGCCTCGGCTTTTTGTTCCACACCATCGACGACGAACCCTACTGGGACGAGAGCGCGTATTACCAGTTCACGCTCAAGCAAATCGAGCACGACCTCGAAGACCCGACCACCGAGATCCATGACATGTGCATGGACCTCGTGGCCCGCGTGGTCCAAAGCGAAGAACTGCTGGAACGCCTGAGCATCCCCGCGCCGTTCTTCGACATGATTCGCACCTCATGGCTCGAAGGCCACCCGCACCTGTACGGGCGCATGGACTTCTCCTACAACGGCACCGGGCCCGCCAAGTTGCTCGAACTCAACTACGACACCCCGACCAGCCTGTACGAGGCGGCCGCGTTTCAGTGGGGCTGGCTGGAGCAGTGCATCGAACGCGGGTTGCTGCCCAAGCACGCCGACCAGTTCAACAGCATCGACACCAAACTGCATCAGGCCTTCGCGCAATTGCAGGTCAACCAGCCGTTCTACTTCGCCTCGATGAAAGACTCGATCGAAGACAAAGGCACCACCGACTACCTGCGCCTCGTCGCCGAAAAAGTCGGCATCGAATCACGTCACATCGACATCGAAGACATCGGCCTGACCGCCGAAGGCCGCTTCGTTGACCTGGAAGATCGCTGGATTCCGCACCTGTTCAAACTGCACGCCTGGGAGTTCATCTTCCACGAGCCTTTTGGTGCTGCGATTGCCGAGAGTGACACGCAGTTTTTTGAGCCTGCGTGGAAATCCATCATCTCCAACAAAGGCATCCTGCCGCTGTTGTGGGAGCTCAACAAAGGCCACCCGAACTTGCTCGCATCCCACCTGGATACCGACCCAGGTAAAGCCGTGCCGAAGGGCTGGGTGCGCAAGCCGTTCTTCTCGCGGGAAGGGGCGAACATCGAGCTGCAAACGGCTGACGGGCTGATCGTGAAAGAGGACGGGCCCTATACGGATGCGCCGTTTATCCTTCAGGAGTTTGCGCCGCTGCCGCGGTTTGGGGACAGCTATACGCTGATTGGGTCGTGGGTGATTGGTGACCAGGCAGCGGGGATAGGGGTGCGGGAGGACAATAGTTTGATTACCAAGGATTCGAGCCGGTTTTTGCCGCACTTGATTCTGGATTGAGACAGTCCGTCTTGGTCAGGGATGACCGAACACGACTTGACAGATTGTCTGAGAACTCGCGCCTCGAATAGGACAGGATTGTTCTAGACATTAAAAAGCCGGCTTGTGGCCGGCTTCTCGGGGACTGCTTCAGCTTGTTTTTGACAAACCTCACCAGCCTTCAAATCGCTCAGCCCACATTGCGTCAGGCTGAATAAAAGGGGCATCAGCGGGAACTCCTCCGCATCGCCGGACAGGGTGAATAGCCTGAAGCCACCCCCTGCCAAATGTGGGCCGCATGATACCCACATTCACCTCAAATGCCCACCTCCGGATCCGATTTAGAGCCTTCCCAACCCAACAGATGCTCATCCAGCGGCACCGGTCGGCGGTTGTTCAACGTAGACCACCAGAACACCCACCCCACGATCTGGAAGTTCTGTTCGAAGCGTTGCTCGTGAGTGAGGTATTCGTCCGGATGTTCGCTGGCGTTGTGGCTGCGCATACGCAAACCACCACCCGGTCGGTTGTAGAGGTATTTGATGCGCAACATGCCGTCGTGTTCGACGGCGTAAATTTCGCCGTCGATGATTTGGGTGCGGCCGCTGTCGATGCCGAGAGTGGCGCCTTGCTGGATGATGTCGGTCATGCTGTTGTCGACCATGTAGGCGCCTACTGCGCGGTCGGGGTTTACGTTTAAGGTTTTGAGGGTGTGCAGGGAGACGCGCACGCGCTCGACGGAGGTGAAGGTGGGGTGGAGGGGAATCTCCACGTCGGTTTTTTCTGGAGGGCAGGGTGGGCCGGTGAGGTATTTACCTGCGTCCTCGCGGATGGGGATTACGTTCCTTGTGTCGTGGCCTTCGAGCAGGAAGTTGGCCGGTGGATGTTTAGGGCCTTCGCCGGTGCGTAGCCAACGGCTGGAGATGCACAGCAGTTCTGCGATCTCGTTGAGTCGGCCCATGGGCACGCCGCGTTTGAACCAGTTGTTCACGTGTTGAGGCGTGACGCCGCGGTTCTTGGCGAAGTCGGAGGCGGAAAGATGAACTTCCCGTAGGAGTGCTTTTAGTCGATCACCTGATGTATTCATAAACGCAGAGTTTACTGGCCGGGAAAACACATCAAATAAACCATGCGTTGAATCGCGCGCGTAGGAGTTTGCTTAGTTGTAGCCTGATTTGTCAGATTTAAAACTTAGTTGAACGCTGAGTATTAAGTATTGAACTTGGCGTTTAATTTTTCCCACAAAAAAAGCCCCGAATGATCGGGGCTTTTTTGATTGCCAGGGCAATGAGGAGCGGTTATCAGCCTTTGTAGGCTGCAACCGATTTCATGATCTCGGCGCGGGCGGCGTCTGCGTTGCCCCAGCCTTCGATTTTCACCCATTTGCCTTTTTCGAGGTCTTTGTAGTTCTCGAAGAAGTGCTTGATCTGTTCCAGTAGCAGTGGCGGCAGGTCGGTGTATTCCTTCACGTCCACGTACAGCTGGGACAGCTTGTCGTGGGGTACCGCGATCACTTTGGCATCGCCGCCGCCGTCGTCGGTCATGTTCAGGATGCCGACTGGACGTGCGCGGATAACCGAGCCTGGGGTAACCGGGTAAGGGGTTACAACCAGCACGTCGAGGGGGTCACCGTCGTCAGCCAGGGTGTTTGGGATGAAACCGTAGTTGGCCGGGTAGAACATCGGGGTGGCCATGAAACGGTCAACGAACAGGCAGTCGCTGTCTTTGTCGATTTCGTATTTGATCGGCGCGTGGTTGGCCGGAATTTCGATGGCGACGTAGATGTCGTTCGGCAGGTCTTTGCCAGCCGGAATCTTGCTGTAGCTCATTGGGCGATGCCCCCGTAGTTGACCATTGAACATGGCCGGATTGGCCTAAAAGTGGCGGCGATTATAGGCATATTCTGACGCCGATGCCATGCGCCGGACGTCGTAAGGTCATTCGCCTTGCGGCGGGTAGCGCGGGTCGTGTGCTTGCAGTTGGGTCAGGCGTGCCAAGGGATCCTGGCGATAAAAGAGGCTCAATTGCGCGTACACCTGTGGATAAATGCTGACCAGTAAATCCGGGGCACTGAAAAAGTATTCGCTGGTGACGGCAAAGAATTCCGCCGGGTTTTCGGCGGCGTAGGGGTCGATCTCGGTTTCGACGTCCGGGTTGGCGTCCAGCTGGCGATTGAGGTCGTCATAGGCGCCTTGCATTACGCTGGCCCATTCCTGCACACGCATGTCGTGGTGCAGCGGTGGCAGCCCGTTGGCGTCGCCATTCAGCATGTCGAGTTTGTGCGCCAGCTCGTGAATGACCAGGTTGTAGCCTTCCCAATTGCCACTGGCCAGCACGCCCGGCCAGGCGAGGATCACCGGGCCTTGTTGCCAGGCTTCGCCGCTGTGTTCGCCGTCCCATTCGTGTTCGACGCCGCTGGCATCGCGATGGCGCTGCGGGCTGAGGAAGTCGTCGGGGTACAACACGATTTCGTGGAAACCCTGGTACCAGTCGAGGTCGCCAAGGTTCATCAACGGCAATTGCGCCTGTGCGGCGAGCAGCAGGCGTTGTTCCTGGTGCAGTTCGACGCCGGGCAGGGCGGTGAGGTGTTTTTCGTTGAGGAACACCACGCAGGCTTCGCGCAACCACTGGTCCTGCTCGGCGCTGATACCGTCGAGGAAGGTCAGGTGGTGGCGCACCCGTTGCCAGGTGTCATCGGCAATCGGGTGCTTGGCCAACAGGCGCCGGCGACGCCAGGCGCTGAGGGACCACATTGCAGATTACTGCGGCTTGGCTTCGGAGGACGCACGGCCAAAGCGGCTGCGGAGCACACCGATGATCATCGGCACCAGGGACAGCAGGATGATGAATACCACCAGCAGTGACAGGTTTTTCTTGATGAATGGCACGTTGCCGAAGAAGTAACCCAAGGTCACCAGGCCGCCGACCCAGATAATGGTGCCGAACACGCTGAACCCGAAGAAGCGCGGGTAAGGCATTTTGGCGATGCCGGCGACGAACGGTGCGAAAGTACGCAGGATCGGCAGGAAGCGCGCCAGGGTCACAGTTTTGCCGCCGTGCTTGTCGTAGAAATCGTGGGTTTTTTGCAGGTAGTCGCGGCGGAAGATCTTCGAGTTCGGGTTGCTGAACAAGCGTTCTCCGGCCGTTCGCCCGATCACATAGTTGGTACTGTCCCCGAGGATCGCCGCCAGCATCAACAGGCCGCCCAGCAATACCGGGTCCATGCCGCCGCCTGCGGCAACTGCACCGGCGATAAACAGCAACGAATCACCCGGCAGGAACGGCATGACCACAAGGCCGGTTTCGCAAAAAATGACCAGGAATAGAATGGCGTAGATCCACACACCGTAGTTTTTCACCAGCATGTCGAGATACACGTCGAGATGCAGGATAAGGTCGAGCGGGTTGAAATCCATGAATGGCACCTGTGTGAATGGCCCGGCTCAGCAGGCCAGTGCGGGGGGCTACGGGTAAGTTAGGCTACAAGCGTATGTCGTGATTCTTACAATCCTAAGAGGTCCGCATTATACGGATTGGCAAGTGAAAAGCGTGTTGGTTTTGTAGCGGGGGATGTCGCAAGTTTGCAGCGCGTCAGATCGCCAGTTCTCATGGGTCAAACTGTGGTCGCTGGCTTGCCTGCGATAGCGGCGTGTCAGCTAATGCATGATTTCCTGGCCCACCGCTATCGCAGGCAAGCCAGCTCTCACAGGGGATTTGTGGTGTTTTGGAGGTCAGTCCTCACTGATCGGCAACACGTAGCTCTTGAACTCGGTGTCCTCGCGAAAGCCGATGGACTCGTAAGTCTTCTGTGCCACTGCGTTGTCACTGCTGGTCGACACCCGTAGCCGCACCGCGTGGGTTTCCTTGGCCATTTTCTTCGCGGTGCGCATCAGGTTATCCGCCACCAATTGCCGACGCGCATCTTCGGCCACATAGATGTCGTTGAGGATCCACACCCGTTTAAGTGACAGCGAGGAGAAGCTTGGGTACAGCTGGCAAAACCCAAGCAGCTTCTTGTCGTCATCATCCGCCAGGGCCAGGTAAATCACCGACTCCTTGCGCCGTAGGCGCTTCTCCAGGAAAGCCCGCGACGAGTCCGGGAACGGCAAAGCGCCATAAAACTCGCGGTATTTGACGAACAGCGGGGTCAATAGGTCCAGGTGTTCCAGGGTCGCTTGAGTAATCCGCATGCCAGGCCTCAACTTCCAAAGGGGGAATGACCACACAAGCGGCCGTGACTCGATGCTGCCAAACGGCGCTAAAAAGCGCAATCACGCAGCTATCGGTCATCCGGTGGGCTGAGCAGGAAATTACCTTTCATCAGGTCAGGATCATCTGATTCGATCGTCTGAACCTGCGCTTCGTCCTTGAGATTGACTCCCGACAGTTGCCGGCGACACGCCTCTCTCATCAAGTAAAGCAGGCGATGCGCCGCCATGCCGTAGCTCAGGCCTTCCAGGCGTACATTGGAGATACAGTTGCGATAGGCGTCGGTGAGACCGACCTTGGGGTTGTAGGTGAAATACAGCCCCAGACTGTCTGGTGAACTGAGCCCCGGCCGTTCGCCGATCAGGATCACCACCATTTTGGCGCCCAGCAACTGGCCAACTTCATCGGCCACTGCCACACGGCCCTGTTCCACCAGGATCACCGGCGACAAAGACCACCCTTCGGCGTGGGTCTGTTCCTCCATCCGTGTGAGAAACGGCAGCGTGTGTTTATGCACGGCCAGCGCCGAGAGGCCATCGGCCACCACCACGGCCAGGTCCACACCGCCAGGATTGGCCGCCGCGTAGTCGCGCAGGCTTTGCGCCGACTCATCACTCAAGCGCCTCCCCAGATCCGGGCGTTGCAGGTAGCTATGCCGGTCAATGGCGGCGCTGTGCAGTAAGAGGCTGTTGCGACCGAGTTCGGCCAGTTGGCTGCTGAGGCCCGCGTGGTCGAAGGGCAGGTGCACGGCGTCCCGCGCTTGGGCGTGTGCAAACTGGAAGTCCAGTTGCGCGCTGGTGGGGATGCTGGTGCCGGTGCGGCCCAGTGCAATACGCGCCGGGGTGAGACGGCGCAGTTCCAGCCATGGGTTTTCAGGTAGGTCGAGTTGCACAGGCGGCTCCTTCATCCCAATTGCGCCAAGGCGTGGCGAAACGCTGGAGGCAGACTATTGCCAAAGTGCACCTTGCCGTCGGCTTGCGTGAAGATGCCCATTTTCGCCAGCCACTGTTCAAACTCCGGCGCCGGCTTTAAACCCAAGGTCTGGCGGGCGTACAAGGCGTCGTGGAACGAGGTGGTCTGGTAATTGAGCATGATGTCGTCGGAGCCGGGGATGCCCATGATGAAGTTAATCCCGGCCACGCCCAGCAGGGTCAGCAGGGTGTCCATGTCGTCCTGGTCAGCCTCGGCGTGGTTGGTGTAGCAGATGTCACACCCCATCGGCACGCCCAGCAATTTGCCGCAAAAGTGGTCTTCCAGGCCGGCGCGGATGATCTGCTTGCCGTTGTACAGGTACTCGGGGCCGATAAAACCGACCACCGTGTTCACCAAAAACGGTTTGAAATGCCGGGCTACCGCATAGGCGCGGGTTTCGCAGGTTTGCTGGTCGACGCCAAAGTGCGCGTTGGCCGACAGCGCGCTGCCCTGGCCGGTTTCGAAATACATCAGGTTCTGGCCCAAGGTCCCGCGGTTGAGGCTCAAACCCGCGTCATAACCTTCCTGCAGCACGCTCAGGCTGATGCCGAAACTGGCGTTGGCTGCTTCGGTGCCGGCAATCGACTGAAACACCAGGTCCAGCGGCACACCACGGTTGATGGCTTCGATGGAGGTGGTGACGTGGGTCAGCACACAGGCCTGGGTCGGGATTTCGTAGCGCTGGATAATCGCGTCGAGCATCTCCAGCATGGCGCAGATTGAGGCGATGCTGTCGGTGGCCGGGTTGATGCCGATCATGGCGTCGCCGTTGCCGTAGAGCAGTCCGTCGAGAATGCTTGCGGCGATGCCTGCCGGTTCGTCCGTCGGGTGGTTGGGCTGCAGGCGGGTCGACAGGCGCCCGCGCAGGCCCATGGTGCCGCGAAACTGCGTGACCACGCGGATCTTCTGCGCCACCAGCACCAAGTCCTGCACGCGCATGATCTTCGAGACGGCCGCGGCCATTTCCGGTGTCAGCCCTGGCGCCAGGGCGCGTAGGGTGTATTCGTCGGCGGCGTCGCTGAGCAGCCAATCGCGCAGGCCGCCGACGGTCAGATGGCTGACCACGGCAAACGCCTGTTTATCGTGGGTATCGATGATCAGCCGGGTGACTTCGTCGCTTTCGTAGGGGATCAGCACTTCTTCCAGAAAATGCTTGAGCGGGATATTCGCCAACGCCATTTGCGCCGCCACCCGCTCGCCGTCGTTCTGCGCGGCCACACCGGCGAGGAAATCCCCGGAGCGTGCGGGGCTGGCCTTGGCCATCACGTCCTTGAGGCTGTCAAAGCGGTAGGTCATTGCACCCACCGCGTGGGAAAAGCTTGCCATACAGTGTCTCCTTGGCGACGCGGGCAAGGCGCCCGCGTCGAGGTTTACGGCAGTTAGTGCAAGGCGGCCTCTGCGGCCTGGATCGCCGCGAATTCTTCTTCGGGCGTGCCTGCTACCAAGTGATGCCGGCTGTAGAAAGCAAAGTAAGCAATTAATACTCCATAGATGATCGCGGCGCCAATCACGACCCGTGGATCCACCAAAAAGCCTGCCACTACGGCCACGCAGGCCAGTACCAAGGCAATGCCTGAGGTGAAAATGCCACCCGGTGTGCGGTACGGACGGTCCATTTTGGGGCGACGGATGCGCAACGTGATGTGCGCGGCCATCATCAGCACGTAGGAAATGGTCGCGCCAAACACGGCGACCAGAATCAGCAAATCGCCTTGGCCAGTCAGCGACAGGCCGAAACCGATAATGCCGGGGATCACCAGTGCCAGCACCGGTGCCTTGCTTTTGTTGGTCTGGGACAGTTTGCGTGGCAGGTAGCCTGCGCGAGACAGCGCAAAGATCTGCCGCGAATAGGCGTAGATAATCGAGAAAAAGCTCGCGATCAATCCCGCCAGGCCCACCAGATTGACGAAGCTGCCCATCCAGGTTGAACCGCCGTAGGACAACGCCAGTGCTTCAACCAGCGGATTGCCCGATTTGATCAATGCGTAAGTCCCCGCGCCACCCGGTGCGATCACCAGAATCAGCAGGGCAAAACTGGTGAGCACCACAATAGCGCCGATCAAACCGCGGGGCAGGTCGCGTTTGGGGTTCTTGGTCTCTTCGGCTGCCAGCGGCACGCCTTCTACCGCGAGGAAAAACCAGATGGCATAGGGAATAGCCGCCCACACGCCGACGTAGCCGAACGGCAGGAAGGTGCTGGCGCCCTTGGCCTCGGTCACCGGGATATCCAGCAAGTTGGCGACGTTGAAGTGCGGCACCATCGACACCAGGAACACGCCCAAGGCAATGGCCGCGACGGCGGTAATCACAAACATCAGCTTTAAGGCTTCACCCACGCCAAAGATGTGGATGCCGATAAAGATGATGTAGAACGCCAGGTAAATCATCCAGCCGCCAATGCCGAACAACGACTCGCAATAAGCACCGATAAACACCGCGATAGCGGCGGGGGCGATGGCGTATTCGATGAGGATGGCGGTGCCCGTCAGGAACCCGCCCCAGGGGCCGAAAGCGCTGCGGGCAAAACCGTAGCCGCCGCCGGCGGTTGGGATCATTGAAGACAGTTCGGCCAGGGAAAAACACATGCACAGGTACATGGTGGCCATCAGCAACGTGGCGAGGAACATGCCGCCCCAGCCACCTTGGGCCAAGCCGAAGTTCCAGCCGGCGTAGTCGCCGGAGATGACGTAGGCAACGCCAAGGCCGACTAAAAGCACCCAGCCGGCGGCGCCTTTTTTCAGTTCGCGTTGTTGGAAGTAGTCGGTGCCGACTTTTTCGAAGTCGACAGAAGAGCCAGTGGGTTCGCTAGGCATGGGAAAGTACCTTCCATTCTTATTATTTTATGCAACGAGTGAGATCGTTCCCTCGCTCTGCGTGGGAATGCCGCCCCGGACGCTCCGCGTCCCGATGCCTGCGCAGAATTCAAGTCCTGCGCAAGGTGGCGCGGAGCGTCACGGGATGCATTCCCACGCAGAGCGTGGGAACGAGCAGTGGGTGAGTTAGAAGAACCCGAGCGGATTAATGTCGTAGCTCACCAGCAAGTTCTTGGTCTGCTGGTAGTGATCCAACATCATCTTGTGCGTTTCACGGCCTACGCCGGACTTCTTGTAACCGCCAAACGCGGCATGCGCCGGGTACAGGTGGTAGCAGTTGGTCCATACGCGGCCCGCTTTGATCGCGCGGCCCATGCGATAGGCGCGGTTAATGTCGCGGGTCCATACACCGGCGCCGAGGCCGAACTCGGTGTCGTTGGCAATCGCCAGGGCTTCGGCTTCGTCCTTGAAGGTGGTGATGCTCACCACAGGGCCGAAGATTTCTTCCTGGAACACGCGCATTTCGTTGGTGCCCTTGAGCAGGGTCGGCTGGATGTAATAGCCGCCAGCCATATCGCCCGTGAGTTTCTCAACCTTGCCGCCGGTCAGCAGTTGCGCGCCTTCGCCCTTGGCGATTTCCAGGTAGGACAGGATTTTGTCGAACTGCTGTTCCGAGGCTTGGGCGCCGACCATGGTGTCGGTGTCCAGCGGGTCGCCGCGTTTGATCTGCTCGACCTTCTTCATCACCACTTTCATGAAGTCGTCGTAGATCGACTCTTCCACGAGCGCGCGGGATGGGCAGGTGCACACTTCGCCTTGGTTGAAGAACGCCAGCACCAAGCCTTCAGCGGCTTTCTCGATAAACGAGGGTTCGGCTTTCATGATGTCGGCGAAGAAGATGTTCGGCGATTTGCCGCCCAGCTCAACGGTGGACGGAATAATGTTCTCGGCCGCCGCGTGCATGATGTGCGAGCCCACCGGGGTGGAGCCGGTGAAGGCGATCTTGGCGATGCGCTTGCTGGTGGCCAGGGCTTCACCGGCTTCTCTGCCGAAACCGTGCACCACGTTCAGCACGCCCGGCGGCAGCAGGTCGCCGATCAGTTCCAGCAGCACGTTGATGCCCAGCGGGGTTTGCTCGGCGGGCTTGAGCACCACGCAGTTACCGGCAGCCAGGGCTGGCGCGAGTTTCCACGCGGCCATCAACAGCGGGAAGTTCCACGGGATGATCTGGCCCACCACGCCCAGCGGCTCGTGGAAGTGATAGGACGCAGTGTGTTCGTTGATCTCGGCGCTGGTGCCTTCCTGGGCGCGGATGCAGCCGGCGAAGTAGCGGAAGTGGTCGGCAGCGAGGGGGATGTCGGCGTTGAGAGTCTCACGCACGGCCTTGCCGTTGTCCCAGGTTTCGGTGATGGCCAGCAGTTCGAGGTTCTGTTCGATGCGGTCGGCGATTTTCAGCAGCACCAGCGAGCGATCCTGGGCCGAGGTCTTGCCCCAGGCGTCAGCGGCGGCATGGGCGGCGTCGAGCGCTTTGTCGATGTCTTTGGCAGTGGAGCGCGGGAATTCGGCGATAGGCTTGCCGTTGACCGGCGAGGTGTTGGTGAAATAGTTGCCGTCGACCGGTGCAACGAATTCGCCACCGATGTAGTTGCCGTACTTGGCCTTGAACGAAACGATCGCGCCTTCAGTACCGGGGTGTGCGTAACGCATGGTGGGTATCTCCTGGCTCTTATGTTTATTGGGAGTGCAGCGCAGCAAGCGCATATAAAGCGTAGAGCAAAGGTTGGGCCACTGCGTTGCAAGCCAGGTAAATCAAGGGGTTGGGGTTTGTTGCAAGGCGTTGCTGTAGCACTGCTGATACAGCGAGAGTGACAGTTTGTGCCATAAACGGTACAGCCAATGACTGATGGGTCGAGTCGGGATTGCAATGGTAGGGTGGCTGGGGGATGCTGGCCGTTCTCACGCAGGGAGAATAATAAGAATATGCAAAACGATCATTTCAGCCGCCATGCCCAGCAAGTCTTGACCGTCACGCGCGGGCAGGACCTTTCCCAGGGCCCCGGCAGCGACCCTTCCATCGCCCGCTCCTGGCTGCGTTGCCTGGAGGACTATCACCTCGACCCCGCGCTGACTATCGCCCCCACCGTGCTCGAACACGGGCGCCTGCTGGAAAGCCGCGAACGCCTGCAACAAGTGCTGCACATCGCCGGCAGCGAGATGAACAGCCTGCACCAGCAGCTCTCTGGCGCCGGTCACGCGGTACTGCTGACCGACGCGCGCGGAGTGATCCTCAACTGTGTCACCGCGCCGTCCGAACGCAAGATTTTCGAGCGCGCGGGGCTGTGGCTGGGCGCTGACTGGAGCGAGGCGTGCGAAGGCACCAACGGCATTGGCACCTGCCTGGTGGAACGCCAGTCCCTGACGATTCATCGCGATGAACACTTTCGTGGCCGCCATACAGGGCTGACCTGTTCGGCGAGCCCGGTGTTCGACCCCCACGGTGAACTGTTGGCCGTGCTGGACGTGTCATCGGCGCGCGAAGCGGTGTCGCGTCAGAGCCAGTTCCACACCATGGCGCTGGTGAACCTGTCGGCGAAGATGATCGAGAGTTGTTACTTCCTGCGCCATTTTGAAAACCACTGGCTGCTGCGCTTTCATCTGCAAGCCGAGTCGGTGGGGTTGTTCAGCGAAGGGCTGCTGGCGTTTGACGGCGACGGGCGGATCTGTGCGGTCAACCAGAGTGCGCTGAACCTGCTGGGGCAAGTTTGTGGCGGGTTGCTGGGGCAGCCGGTGGAGGCGTTTTTCGACTGCTCCCTCGACCAGTTGCTCGGCCGCGCCAGCGCCAACGCGACGGCCAGTTGGCCGCTGCGAACCCGTGATGGCCGGCATTTATTCGCGGCACTGCGTGGTCAGGCACGCAGCCTGCCGCCGCCGCCGCCGGCCAAGCTTGAGGTGTCACGCCTGCCTGGTATTTGTCTGGGCGACCCCGCGCTGCAAAATGATTTTCGTAAGGCGCTGAAGGTGTTCGAGCGCGACGTGCCGCTGCTGATCAACGGCGAAACCGGCTGCGGCAAAGAGGCTTTCGCCAAGGCCGTGCACCAGGCCAGCCAACGTGCCAGCAAGCCTTTCGTCGCCCTCAACTGCGCCGCCATCCCCGAAAACCTGATTGAAAGCGAGTTGTTCGGCTATCGCGGCGGCAGCTTTACCGGCGCGCTTAAAGAGGGCATGCGCGGCAAATTACAACAGGCCGACGGTGGCACTTTGTTTCTCGACGAAATTGGCGACATGCCTTTCGCATTACAAACTCGTCTTTTAAGGGTGCTGGAAGATCGCATGGTGGTGCCTATCGGCGGGGCACCGCAGGCGGTGGACGTCAGAATCATCAGCGCCACCCACCGCAATTTGCTTGAGCGCGTTCAGGCCGGCAGCTTTCGCGAGGATTTGTATTACCGGCTCAATGGTTTGGAGGTGGCGCTGCCGGCGCTGCGTGAGCGCACTGACAAGGCTCAATTGCTGGATTTCATACTGGGCCAGGAGTCTGCTGGGCAGCCAGTCACAGTCGACGTGGCGGCACGAGAGGCGCTGCTCGCTTACGCCTGGCCGGGCAATGTGCGGCAATTGCGCATGGTCTTGCGCACGCTGGTGGCGTTGGCTGAGGGCGACCGAGTTGCTTTGGGTGATCTGCCGGCAAATGTACGTACTCCGAGCCTCGTGCCTGCCACACCTGTTGATGTTTCGCCCCTGGACGAGGCAGAACGTAAAACCCTGCTGACTGCACTTGAACAGCAGCGTTGGCATATAACCCGTACGGCGCAACTGCTGGCGGTCAGCCGTAACACGCTGTACCGCAAGTTGCGCAAGTATGGGATTGTTGCGTCTGAGCGTCATCATTAGTGGGTATATAGGAAAGTGCTTAAAAGTTAATCTGGTTTCAATAGGCGTTCGCTATAGGGTTGTTAGTTATATTCAATCGATATAACGCCTTCATGGCTTAGTAGCTCTGGAACTACTTCGGTGACGAAGGCCACGTAATAGTTGAACGTCGGAGGACGTCTTTCTTCAATGTCGGACATTGTCTGGTTAGTTTACTGGTCAGCTGGTTCGTGCGCATTTTATAAGGGAATTGATTTAGCTCACCAGTTTGGGGTGTTCGAGAAATGGTCGTGGAGTTTGGCGCTCGTTTCTATTAACTGAGCGTTAACTTTTATCGGCTCTATATAGCGTTGTCCGCTTTTTGCACTGTGCACTTCGTGCGATGGCGGGCCGTTCATCGAAACTGTGATAGAGATAAAATATGACCGTGAATACTATAAACGTAGTGGGCTTTGGCTCGGCAAAAAATGCTGCTCCTCAAGCGAACGATAACGTGAACAGTGCGCCGTCTGCCAGGAGTGAGAGTATTTCACCGGCGGATACCGAGGCTTCTCGAGCGGCGGCTGATGCCCGATTGCAGCAAACTTATTTAGCGCAGCCTTCATCAGGCGCACGCCTGTCGGTTCCGGCAGAGTCTACATTGGGGCGCTGGCTGGAGGCACTGAGCGGAGCCGTCAACTCTTCGGTGTTCAAGCGCCTGGAACAAGTGTTTGGAGGCAAGGGGGCATTTACTCATATTGACCACACGAAGGGTGAGATCTGGTTCGACAGCGGGTATAAAAAGATAAACATGGACTCCCCAGAGCTAAACGATCTACCGGGTGGTAAAGCGCTGTTTGAAAACTTGATGGTGATTGCCAGAAAGCTAGCGCCTTCTGGCGTTTTCAGCCGCCATGACGCTTATACATTGGGCGCGCTCGGCAAGGACACAGTTGATTCGAACATGGTTCAACAGTTTTTATATGGCCCAGGCCCGAAGGCATTGCCTGACAGCCATGTACCTGCCGATATTTTGAGCCAAACCGGCGAAGCCGAAACGCGGCATAACCTGCTCGCCGCTTTGAAGAAGCACATTGAGACGCCTGGTACGAAGTCAGACATGGAATCCATCGCCGTGGAGGTCGCGCCGCACTCCGTCTATTGGCGCGCAGATCAGCCGCAACCCTTCACGATGAACCTCAAACAACTGATAACGGCCTACGGTTTGTTCGCCCCAACGACCCTGGAAGCACTGGCCAATCTGGAGCGCGTATTGTTCGCTCCGTCGTTGTCGGTGCCAAGTGCAGGTGACTATGGCGGGTTGCTGAGTAAAGGCGTGCCATTAAGCGAAGACGCTCAGAAAAAAATAATCGAAACCGTCAGCACCTGGAAGGTCGGTCAAACTCAGGTGCCGCTGGGCGCAGGAGGCAAGGTTGTAAACCTTTTCGATTATCTAAAACGCTCGGTTCCGGAGTCGCTGAGGGGGCTGGCCGACAGCAATCCACAGGCGTTTCTCAACGCCATGATCGATACCCCTCAAGCCCGCGCGCTGGGTAAGCAACTGCAGGAGGCGATTGGCGCCTTGCCCACCGCTACCAGTGCCCAGGAAGCATTGCTTGCGGCGCTCGTGCTGGAGGTCGACCCAGCAGGGGGGCTGGACCGCAATAATCTGGCCGGCTATAACCTGCGCCAGCAAGACAATAAGGGCAGATCGCCGGCCGAAATTGCCAAACGTTTTGAAGCGCACCTACAGGGGCCACTCAGCCCAGAAATGGCGAAAGTCGCGGCTTTCCAATTACTGGCCATGGCAGCGCCGGAGTTTTTGGTCAAAGGCATGCCTGACACATTGGTGTATGGCACCCTGCCATGGGCCGCGTTCAGCGCGGGAATATCCCTCCGCGAACAGGAGCTTCCAGGCTCGACAGTCGGGCAGACCTACAATCAGATCAGACAACGTGATGTCCTGGAACCTGTTACAGCGGAACAAGAATACCAGTCGAAAGTTGCCGCACTGCAATCAGTGATCGACTGGGGTATCGCCAACGGCGTTATCAAGGAAAACAGCGAGGGCTATAGCGATGAAGTCATCGAGAAGGCTTCCGCTGCCATGCAAAAGCTGGCTGAAAGTACGGTGGAAACCCTCAAACAGGTTGCAGCGGCTGTGCCAACCCGTCGGGAACTGGCATTGGCAGAACTAACCAAAGTTTACGGCACAGAAAACGCGCATCTGTTTGAGAAAAAAATCATAATGCAGCGCAGTGGTTATAACCGTAAAGATACGTCACTGTTGGACCTTTATATGTCTGGCAAACTTTATCGTGTCTGGGCTTCGAAAGATCCTGCCTTCCCAACGTCGAAACTCTTGGCAGGTCTCAGCCAGTTGCCTAAAATAAAAGAAGTATTTGAGCAGGCCTTTGACGATCATACCGACAGCTTTGGCAAGGCTGCAGGTGCATTGCTCCAACATCAAATCTTGCAGTTGCCGGATGAAGACCGGAAGAGGTTCGAGCTCGGCCAGGTGAGTATGATGCATGTGGGAGAATCTTCTAGTTCGGAATTTCCGAAAGGCAGTGAAGATCACCCCTTGTTTAAGCATTTTGGACGGGGCGCGGTTCTTATTGATACGGTGTTGAATGGTGAATCCGTTAGTTATGTATATTCGCCGATATTGGGGAAAATTCTCAAGCAGGGCGAATATATTTCCGGCGTCCCTGAAGGGTGGCGTATACGGCGCGGTAAACGCCCCGAGGATCCACTCTGGGGTGTGGAGGTGGGTGGTAAATTTTTTGGTTTAAAAGCACATTGGGCGGGAAGCAGAACTCTTCCGGCTTCTAAATCCGATATTCTGCCCTCGGGGCTGACGTCATCGGAAAGGATCAAAGAGATAGGTGGCATCATTAGCCTTAATTACAAAGCGGCTATAGAAGAATTCAGAGAGGCGGCCAAGGGTGAAACCGACTTAGAAAAAACACGCCGGAAACAACAGGCGTTCCAGGGTTTTGTGTTAAGCCTTGTACCTTTTCACGACTTTATAAAAAGTATAGTTATAGGTGATAAGCACGAAGCGGTCGTTAATGGGCTTTTTGATTTTGTTGGTTTGATTTTGCCAGGTCTTAAAGGAGGCGCTGGCGCCGTCAAGTTGGGCGTCGGCGCGACTACCAACGCGTTGAAATTTGTTAAAGAATTTGCCAAGGCAGGGCTCAAGGCGGCTAATCCGGTGGGAAGTATTTATGATGCGGGGAGTGGTTTATTCAAATTGGGTAAAACCGCCATTAAAACGCTGCCGACCGTTAAGCTTCCGTCGTTTGATTTTGACAGCCTGCGTTCTATGTCCGGCCGCAGCGGCAGCTGGAATATTCCCCATGGTGGATACAAGCAGACGATCGCTGAAGGTACTTACCGACCATTAGGTGAGGATGGCAGTGTCATTTCCGTTGTGGCGTCGCAAAAAGATGGCAAATGGTTTGCCCTTGACCCTAATACCCTGACGCCCTACGGCCCCGAGTTGAAAAAATTCACACCCATTACCGTAAAAGAACTGGATGATCTTCGTCTGGACGTTGGTTCTTCAATAAAGACTGTCGATGGTGTAAAAAGCTACATAGACGAACAGGGAAGCGTTCCGTCTGGCCAGTCACTACCCCCCCAGCCTGCCAAGGCGCCGGAAGCCGAAGGCGAGCAAAAAAGCAACGCTGCCTAAGTAGGTAGGATTGCCAGAGCGGCCTGAAGAGTGGCGATCATCAAGACATATGCACGATCGCCACTGTCGGTACTCGTCAGTTCAAACGGCCCGTTGAAGCGCTGGCCTATCGTCATTGCGAACGTGTTATACGCCGCGCAGTGAATTGTTCCGCGGAACGAAAAATGGAAGTTGGCCAAAGAAGAGTCCTGGCGTTTGAGCAAGCTGGAAAAGCTACTGCACATCTCGGAACGGCACCTGAAAAAAACCACTCGGCAGAACGGGATTGTGTTCAAGCCTTATAAGCCTGGTGAGCCCATTCCCGAGGACGTGAAAGGGCGTCTTGAACGGATGGAAGAGAAACTGGAGCGAATGACTGAGTCTTACGAGAAGTTGCGAGTCTTCGTAGCGATCAAACAAAGCGAGCAAGAGGAAAGGCCCCAATCACTGCCTGACACAACCCGTGGCCGAACGGCATGCATCGGTGCATGTCGCTCGGCCACTGGCCGCATAAAGGGTGCGATTTCCCCCTCCCTGCGCTAACCTGCCTCGATGTTTTACGAGGTCGACTATGCACATTCATATTCTCGGTATTTGCGGCACATTCATGGGCTCGATGGCGGTTCTGGCCAAAGAGCTGGGCCATCACGTCACTGGCTCCGACGCCAACGTTTACCCACCCATGAGCACGCAACTGCAAGCCCAGGGCATTGAACTGACCCAAGGCTACGACCCTTCACAATTCGACCCTGTGCCGGATCTGGTGGTCATCGGCAACGCCATGGTGCGTGGTAACCCGGCAGTCGAATACGTACTCAATAAAGGTTTGCCTTATGTCTCCGGCCCACAGTGGCTGGCCGACCATGTGCTGCAAGGCCGCTGGGTACTGGCGGTCGCCGGCACCCACGGCAAGACCACCACCAGCAGCATGCTGGCCTGGGTGCTTGAGCATGCGGGCATGAGCCCTGGCTTCCTGATCGGCGGCGTGCCGCAAAACTTCTCGGTGTCGGCGCGCCTGGGCGATACGCCGTTCTTTGTGATTGAAGCGGATGAATACGACAGCGCCTTCTTCGACAAACGCTCCAAGTTCGTTCACTACCGTCCACGCACGGCGATCCTGAACAATCTTGAGTTCGATCACGCTGACATCTTCCCTGACCTGCCGGCCATCGAGCGCCAGTTCCACCACTTGGTGCGCACCATTCCAAGTGAAGGCCTGGTCATCCATCCGACCACCGAGCCTGCTTTGCAGCGTGTGATCGACATGGGCTGCTGGACCCCGGTGCAAACCACCGGTGCGGGCGGGCAGTGGCAGGTCAAGTTGCTCAGTGAAGACGGTTCCAGGTTTGAAGTGCTGTTTGAAGGCGAAGCGCAAGGCATTGTCGAGTGGGACATGACCGGTCAGCACAACGTCGCCAACGCCTTGGTCACCCTGGCCGCCGCGCGGCACGTTGGCGTGGTGCCCTCCATGGGCATCGCGGCATTGAGCGCGTTCAAAAGTGTGAAACGCCGCATGGAAAAAGTGGCCGACGTGAATGGGATTACCATCTACGACGACTTTGCCCACCACCCGACGGCGATTGCCACCACGCTGGATGGCTTGCGCAAGCGGGTTGGTGATGCTCAGATCATCGCGATTGTCGAACCGCGCTCCAACTCCATGAAGCTTGGCGCGCACCGTGATGGCCTGCCGGAAAGCGTCAACGACGCCGACCAAGTGGTCTGGTATGCGCCCGTCAATCTCGGCTGGGACCTGCCGGCGATTGCCGCGTTGTGCACGGTGCCCTCGATCGTGTGTGACACCATCGAAGGCATTATTGAGCACGTCAAACATCAGGCCAAACCTGGCACCCATGTGGTTGTGATGAGCAACGGCGGGTTCGGTGGCCTCCATGGCAAATTGGCTGAGGCGCTGAAATGAGCGGACCGGAACGCGTCACCCTGGCGATGACTGGCGCATCCGGTGCGCCGTATGGCTTGCGCCTGCTGGATTGTCTAGTGCGCGAGGACCGCGAGGTGCACTTCCTGATCTCCAAGGCGGCGCAGTTGGTGCTGGCTACCGAGACGGATGTCGCGCTCCCCGCCAAGGTGCAGATGATGCAGGCCTTCCTGACCGAGTACACCGGTGCGGCGGCAGGGCAGATCAGGGTTTACGGTAAAGAGGATTGGATGTCGCCTGTGGCTTCCGGCTCCGGTGCGCCGGCGGCGATGGTGGTGGTGCCGTGTTCCACTGGCACCTTGTCGGCGATTGCGACGGGTGCCTGCAACAACCTGATCGAGCGTGCGGCGGACGTGACCTTGAAAGAGCGTCGCCAGTTGATCCTGGTACCGCGCGAGGCGCCGTATTCGAGTATTCACCTGGAGCACATGCTCAAGCTGTCGAACATGGGTGTGACCATCTTGCCGGCGTCTCCCGGCTTCTATCACCAGCCGCAGACCATCGATGACCTGGTGGATTTTGTGGTGGCGCGCATTCTCAATCTGCTGAATATCCCGCAGGACATGCTGCCGCGTTGGGGCGAGCACCATTTGAGCAGCGATGAATAAGGCGCTACTGGTGGTGTTGGCGCTGCAACTGACGGGCTGCGCCACTGCTCGCACACTGGATGCAGCGCAGCCCGGCGCGCCGGTGGTGTATGCCGGTACGCGGCTGGATTTGTATGCGATTAATGGAGGCTGCTGCGCCAAGGATCGTTTTGGCGTCGAGGCGCCGAGCTATCCGCATGTCGACCTGCCGGCCAGTGCCGTACTCGACACGCTGCTGTTGCCGCTGTCGGTGTTGACGGTGTTGGGGGTTGGGTTTAACGCCACAGGCGGGCTCTAGCACCGACCTTAGATCGTTCCCACGCAGAGCGTGGGAACGATCAGCGATGTCCGGCCTTATTTACCTAGCTTACGCAGCTCATCCGATTCCACCACCCGCACTCCATCCTGCTCTTCCAGTGCCAGACGCCACATGGCCCGGGCCAACTCGCAGACTTCAATGCCGTGGTACTTGCCCGGAATCAACCGCGACAACGGCCCGGCCAGTTGTTCGGCCAAGCGTGGTTCCAGTCTTTCTCCCAGCAACAATGACGGCCGCACGATGGTCAGTTGTGGCCAGCCCTGAGTCTTCAGCGCCTGTTCCATTTCCCCTTTGACCCGGTTGTAGAAGATCGAGGATTTTGGGTCTGCACCAATCGCGCTGATCACGATCAGATGCCGCGCGCCCATTTCCCGTGCGCGCTTGGCAAAGGCCACGACCATGTCCAGGTCAACGGCGCGAAACGCAGCCTCGGAGCCTGCTTGTTTGATGGTGGTGCCCAGGCAGCAGAAGGCGATGTCCACACGGCCGCTCAGTTGCGGCAGAAACACCGCCGGGTCGCCCACCGGGTTTTCCAGGTGTGGGTGTTCGGCCAGTGGCTTGCGGCTGGGTGCCAGCACGCGAGTCACCGTGGGTTCGTTGAGCAGTCGGTCAAGCAGGTGTTCGCCGGTAAGGCCAGAGGCTCCGGCGAGCAATATATGTTGAGGTGTCAGGTACATAGTAATTCCCCCTTGTTACACGTTACAGCTTAGTTGCCTTTGGCTTCCTTGCTACTCATAGAGACGCTTTCGAGCGCCTTTCGTGCTTGCTGTTTACGTAATAATTGCCAATGGGCGATCACACCTTTGGGGGCCCAGATCTGCGGTTCTGAGGCTTCGAAGTTGTCCGCCTGTTCGCGTTCGGCGACGTGCAGTTGTGCCAGTTTGAAGGCTTGCTGCAAATCGTCGGTCTGGTTGAAGGCTTGGGCGAAGAGGGCGTCGCCGAAGTAGGTGAAATCCGCTTCTTCGGAGCATCCGAAGGACACGCGATCGGCGCGCGAGGCGGTCATGATCAGGGTGTGCTCGTCCTTCAGGGCGGGGATAAATCCGCCGGAATAGCAGGCGGAAATCACGATGATCTTGTCGCGGTTTTTCAGCGGTGCGAGCACGGCTGCCAGCTCGTCGGCCGGCAGGTCGGCCAGTTCCATACGCGGCTGGTCCAGCACCAGTTCGTGTTCGTGGGTGCCGTGGCTGGTTAGATAGATAAACACCAGGTCTTGCGGCCCGGTGCGTTCGGCCAGGGTTTGCACCGCACGGCGCAGGCTTTCGCGGGTGGCCAGGGGGCGGTCGGCGATATGGTCGCGGTGGTTGACCAGGCGGATCTGCCCACGAGCACCAAAACGGGTGGCGAGCATGTTGCTGACGTAATCGGCTTCGCGCAGAAACACGCTCTGTTTGCCGTCGCCAGCCAGTACCAGGGTGTACAGCTCGACGGCAGGGCTTGAGGGTGGCACGGCGGCGAGGGCGGCATCGAGCAAGCGGCCTTGCGCCAATACACCAACCTCCAGTGGGTCAGGCAGCAACTTGCCGTCGGCGTCGCGCACGCGCATGCCATTGGCCCACGTGCCGGCCTGTACGGTGCCGTCGGTGAGAACGAGAGTACCGTTGCCTTGATAGCTGTCGCTGTCGAAGCCGCCGACATAGAAGCTGCCGTCGGTGAGGTTCAGGCGGCCTTCGCCGGTGAAGCGCCAGTCGCTGAAATGGCCGACATAGTGGCTGCCATCGATGCCGATCAACTCGCCCTTGCCGCTGAGTGCGCCTTCCTTGAACTGGCCGATCCACACGTCGCCGTCGGCGTTTTCATAGCGGCCTTTACCGTTGAGCTGATTTTGTTTGAACTGGCCGACATAGATATCGCCGTCAGCGCTGTTGAAGGTGCCGTTGCCTTCGAGTTGGCCATCGACAAAGCGGCCGCTGAACTGGTTGCCACTGTCGTCGTTGCGCTGGCCTTCGCCATTCGGTTTGCCGTGGGCGAACTGGCCCTGGTACTGACTGCCGTCAGCCAGCTCCAGGCGGCCGAGGCCGGAATACTGGTCGTCTTTGAATTCACCGCGATAGGTCATCTGCCCCTCTTTGAGGGTGCCTTCGCCGTTGCGTCGACCGTTTTTGAACCCGCCGACATAGCTGCTGCCCGAGGTGGTCAGGCTGCCCTGGCCGTCGAACAAACCCTGCTGGAACTGGCCTTTATAGACCTCGCTGTTGCTGCCATGCCATTCGCCCTGGCCGTGCCACTGGCCTTTGTCGAACTGGCCGGCGTACCAACTGCCGTTGGGGTAGTCCACGCGGCCTTGGCCTTGCAGCAAGCCATTGACTACATCGCCACGGTAGCGGCCGCCATCGGGCAGACGCGCATCAGGCGGCAACAGCGATTCGCCGTCTCCGCAAGCGGTGAGCAACAGGGCAAGGGCAAGGGGAGCGAGTGGGCGCATAGCGGGATCCGGATAATTGAGCGCCGAGTATGCCGCAGCTGCGAGTTTCATACACAAATTTACATACGCTGTGGTGAGGATTATCACCTCACCACAGGCACGGCCTTATACGAAGCAGAGTGACAACGACTCGGCGATGTAAGCGGGTTTTTCCTGGCCTTCGATTTCCAGCGTCGCGGTGGCCTTGAACAGCCATTGGCCTGGTTTTTTCTCGGTGACGTCGGTGAGGGTGACGTTCAGGCGGACCTTGGAGTTCACTTTCACCGGCTGGATAAAGCGCACGCTGTCCAAGCCATAATTGACCGCCATCTTCAGGCCTTCCGGCATGATCAGGATGTCTTCCATCAGTTTGGGCATCAGTGACAGCGACAGGAAACCATGGGCGATGGTGCTGCCGAACGGCGTCTTGGCGGCCTTGACCGGATCAACGTGGATGAACTGATGATCGCCGGTGGCTTCTGCGAACAGGTTGATACGTGCCTGGTCGATGGTGAGCCATTCGGAACGTCCCAGTTCCTTGCCGACATAATCTTTGAGCTGCGCTACAGGTACATAGGGCATTGCGACTCTCCTTGGGTCATCGGTTTTTATAGGTGTGCGACATCCATGTTAGATCATCATGAGCATTCAGCCCGGTCAACCCACCATGCTTTTGGCGAATGCCGAAGCATAGGACGGGCGTGCTTATAATGCGGGCAAGCTTTGAGGGGGAGAGAGCGGATGCTGTTACGTGGCCTGACATGGCTGGTGCTGTTTCAATTGATCGGTACCGCGATCAACCATTTGCTGTTACCGGTGCTGCCGGGGCCGATCATTGGCTTGTTGCTGATGCTGGGATTCCTGATCTGGCGCGGCGAAGTCGGCGAGCCTTTGAGTCTCGCCGCCAGCAGCCTGCTGCGTTACTTGCCGCTGTTGCTGGTGCCCCCGGCGGTGGGGGTGATGGTGTATGCCAAGGACATCGTCGCGGACTTTTGGGCCATCATCGGCGCACTGGTGCTGTCGCTGGTGATCGCTATGGGCTTTGTCGGCGTGCTGATGCAAAAACTGGTGAAGCGCCAGGCGCGGCGGGAGGAGGGCCAATGACCGTTGACTGGCAGGGCGCGTGGACGGCGGTGATTCATCATCCGTTGTTCGGCATCGGTATCACCCTCGGCGCCTATCAATTGGTGTTGGCGGCCTTTGAAAAAACTCGCTGGATCTTCCTGCAGCCGGTGCTGGTTTCCATGCTGCTGGTGATCGGCGTGTTGCTCACCTGTGGTCTGACCTACGCCGAGTACCGCAAGAGCACCGAGATCATGGGGATCTTGCTCGGCCCCGCGACGGTGGCCCTGGCGGTGCCGCTCTATCTGAACCTGCGACGGATTCGTCAATTGTTCTGGCCGATTTTTACTACGCTGGTGGTAGGCGGGGTGTTGGCCACGGGACTGTGTGTACTGCTGGGTTGGTGGTTTGGTGCCGAACACATGATGCTGATGACCATGGCGCCCAAGTCGGTGACCTCGCCGATTGCCATGTTGGTGGCCGAGCAGATCGGCGGCGTGGCGGCGTTGGCGGCGGTATTTGTGCTGATCACTGGTGTGATTGGCGCGATGATCGGCCCGGCGTACCTGTCACGCCTGGGTGTGCACAGCCCCGAAGCGCGCGGCATGGCTCTGGGCATGACCGCCCACGCCGTCGGTACCTCGGTGGCGTTGCAGGAAAGCGAAGAGTGCGGTGCCTTTGCGGCGCTGGCCATGAGTTTGATGGGCGTGGCTACGGCGGTGTTTCTGCCGCTGGCCGTGTCGGTGATCGTTTAAATCGGGTTTAAGGAAACCTTTATGAGTCTGGCGCTGTTCCCGCTCAATACTGTGCTGTTCCCTGGCTGCACCCTCGATTTGCAGCTGTTTGAGGCGCGCTACCTGGACATGATCAGCCGCTGCATGAAAAAGGGCGAAAGCTTCGGCGTGGTGTGCATCTTCGACGGCAGGGAAGTGGGCATGGCCCCGGACGGCTACGCGCTGATCGGCTGCGAAGCGCTGATTCGCGACTTCAAGCAGCAGGACAATGGCCTGCTGGGGATTCGCGTCGAAGGTGGGCGCAGATTTCGCGTACGTGATGCCGGGGTGCAGAAGGACCAGTTACTGGTGGCCGAGGTGCAATGGCTGGAAGAACTGCCGGACCAAGCACTGGAAGAAGAGGATGCCGACCTGCTGGCCTTGCTCCATGCTTTGGCTGAGCATCCGATGGTCGCCTCGCTGGACATGGGCACTCACGCCGATGGCCAGCAAGCCTTGGGTAATCAGTTGGCCTATCTGCTGCCGTTCACCGAGGCCGACAAGATCGACCTGCTGCAACTCGATGATCCGCAACAACGGCTGGACGCGATCCAAATGTTGCTTGATGAGTTGCAAGGTGAACTCTTCGCTCAGTAGGCGTAGCGCAGCATGGCGTGCGAAGTGCCAATGAAGGCGATAACACTCAGCACCACCACGATGACCGGTAACAGCAGCCACCAGGTTTTTTGCGGCATGGGCGGCAGCGGGCTTCGATACTGGCTGACGGTCAGGCTGAACGCGCACACCGTCATTGCCAGCAGCGTGCCGGCCAGAATGTCGGTGGGCCAGTGGGCGCCCAAATAGACCCGTGACAGGGCAATAAAAGCTGCGGGAATGCAGCCCAGTAGCAGCCAGGTCAGACGCAAACGGGTGGGTTGACCGCGACCGGCCAGCACCGCCAATGCCAGGAAGAACGCAAATGCGCCCGAGGCGTGGCCGCTGGGCATGCTGAAGCTGGTCAGCGGGTCTGTCAGGATTTCCGGGCGGCCACGGGCGAAAAACAGCTTGGTGCCAGTGTTGATTACCGCAGCCCCGGCCAGTGTGGCGCCTACAAACACGGCATGGCGCCATTGCCGAGCCAGTAACAGCAGGCCAGTGAACACGGCGCTGGCGATAAACATTTTCTTGAATTCGCCCAGTTGAGTGATCCGTACCATCACGTCGTCCAGCCAGGGGCTGCGATGTTCCTGCACCAGTGCACTCAGGCCCTGATCGAAGTCGTTGAGATGGGGGTAGCCGATAAACAGGGCGATCAACAGCGTCAGACTGGCGCAACCAATCCACAAGGTGGCACGACGATGGCCGCGCAGGCTGCTGTTCAAGCTCAGCCCCAGCAATACCGCCAAACAGGCCGCGACAATCCCCGCTTCCGGCCAGAAGCCTTCCGGCAAAGGCAGACGGAACGCAGCGCCGGTCGCCCAGCCAGGCAATAGATAAACTACCGACCAGCCGGCACCGGCCACAATGCTCACGAGGGCGAATCGCGGGACCGGCATGTCGCACATCCCGGCGACCATTGGCAGCATTGGCCGCAGTGGGCCGATGAAACGTCCTACCAATAGGCTGGCGATACCGTACTTATGAAAGTAGGTTTCTGCGCCGTTCATCCATTCAGGATGGTGACGCAGGCCCGGCAGGCGTCGGATGTTCTGATGGAAATGGCGGCCCAGGAAGTAGGAAATCCCGTCACCGAGCAACCCACCCAGGAAACCCAGCAGCAGGGTTTCGCTCAGGGACAGTGCACCGCTGCCGGCCAATGCGGCGATGGCAAACAGCAACACCGTGCCCGGCACGATCAACCCGGCGATGGCCAGGCACTCCACGAACGCGACGATAAAAACCGCCACTGCCAGCCATTCGGGGTTCAGGGTCAGCCAACCGGTAATGCTATCGAGCCATTGGCCCATATAATCAACTCCATCCGTGTGCGGGCGAATTCAAATCAAAAAATAGTCGCGGCTTTCGACCTGGCCTCGGCGCAGCGGGTTCCGTGTGCAATAAGGCGCATAGCCGGCATCGACGAAGCGGTACATCAGGTGTTCGTCGCGCCCGCTGGGAATGCCCAGGCGCGTGGTCTGAATGATCTGCGTCGGCACCTGGCCCACGTCTTCAACGTAGAGCAATTCCTGGTCAAAGCGCTTGGCATCCCACATCGGCACTTTCAAACCCAATGCCTTGCACAGCAACGTCTGGCCGGCGCACAGCTTCTGCGAGGGGCGAGGGCTGCCATTGGCATCCGGGTTATTCAACAGCATCTGCGCCAGACTGGCCGGGCCAGACATTTCGTCTACCCAGGGATAGCCCGATTTGATCAACACGGCATTGCCGGGGCCTTGGGCGCTGAAGTTCAGTGAATCACCACCTCGGGCGTAATACATGTAGATATGCCCGCCATCCAGAAACAAAGCCTTACGTTTTTCTGTGTAGCCGAGTGAGGCATGGCTGCCTTTTTCGGCCACGTAATAGGCTTCGGTTTCAATAATTCGCGCTGAAAGCCAGGTATCTCCGACACGATGACGTATGACTTTTCCGAGTAATTCTCGCGCAAGAATTTGCGCATCGCGGTCGAAGAAGCTGTCGGGCAGGGCGCTGGCGGGGAGGTGGGGGGCAAAACTGGACATGGCGGTCAGGGGTTAATACGGCTAAATGTGACCGAATAATAACAACTCCCACCTTAATTACCGCTGAACCCCAAGTTTTTACAGTTCATTTCGACCATCCGCCCCTCACCGCTGTCAGTCGGGCGGCGTCACAGCTATAATCTGCCGCTTTCCTCCCTGCCAAGACTCCCTGACCATGACTGAGTCCGTTCTTGACTACATGACCCGCCTGGGTCGCGCTGCCCGTCAGGCCTCGCGGTTGATCGCCCGTGCGAGCACCGCGCAGAAGAACCGTGCCCTGTTGGCAGCTGCCGACGCTCTGGATGCTTCGCGCTCCGAGTTGACCGCCGCCAACGAACTGGACCTGGCCAACGGCCGCGCCAATGGCTTGGAGCCGGCGCTGCTGGACCGCCTGGCGCTGACCCCGGCACGTATTGACGACATGATCGAAGGCCTGCGTCAGGTGGCCAAGCTGCCTGACCCCATCGGTGAAATCCGCGATATGCGTTACCTGCCGTCCGGCATCCAGGTCGGCAAGATGCGCGTGCCACTGGGCGTGATCGGCATCATTTATGAGTCGCGCCCTAACGTGACCATTGACGCTGCGAGCCTGTGCCTCAAGTCCGGAAACGCGACCATCCTGCGTGGCGGTTCCGAGGCGATCAATTCCAACCGTGCCATTGCTGTGTGCATTCAGCAGGGCCTGGCTGTGGCCGAGTTGCCGGCTGAAGTGGTGCAAGTGGTCGAAACCACCGACCGCGCCGCCGTTGGCGCGCTGATCACCATGCCGGAATTCGTCGACGTGATCGTGCCGCGCGGAGGCAAGAGCCTGATCGAACGCGTCAGCCGCGATGCCAAGGTGCCTGTGATCAAGCACCTGGACGGCGTGTGCCACGTGTTTATTGACGTCGCCGCCGATATCGACAAGGCGATCCGCATTGCCGACAACGCCAAGACCCACCGCTACGCCCCGTGCAACACCATGGAAACCCTGCTGGTGCACGCAGGCATTGCCGATCGTGTGCTGCCGCCACTGGCTGCCATCTACCGCGACAAAGGCGTTGAGCTGCGTGGTTGCGAGCGTACCCGCGCGCTGTTGGGTGCGGACGTGATCGAAGCGACCGAGTTGGACTGGTACACCGAATACACGGCACCGATCCTGTCGATCAAGATTGTCGACGACCTGGACGAAGCCATCGAACACATCAATACCTACGGCTCCAAGCACACCGATGCCATTGTTTCCGAGCATTTCAGCGATGCCCGGCGTTTCCTCAACGAAGTGGATTCCGCTTCGGTGATGATCAACGCCTCGACGCGTTTTGCCGACGGCTTCGAGTACGGCCTGGGGGCGGAGATCGGTATTTCCACCGACAAGCTCCACGCCCGTGGCCCGGTTGGCCTGGAAGGGCTGACCAGCGAGAAGTACGTGGTGTTCGGCGACGGTCATGTGCGCACTTGATGGGTAAACGCATCGGGCTGCTCGGCGGCACCTTCGACCCCGTGCACATCGGCCATTTGCGCAGTGCCCTGGAAGTTGCGGATGCCCTCGCGCTGGATGAGCTGCGCGTGATGCCTAACGCGCGGCCGCCGCATCGCGATACGCCGCAGGTGTCTGCGCAGCAACGCCTGGAAATGGTGCGCCTTGCCGTAGACGGCATAGCGCCGTTGGTGGTGGACGACCACGAACTCAAGCGTGATAAACCGTCCTACACTGTCGATACCCTGGAAGTGATGCGCGCTGAAATGGCCGCGGACGACCAGTTGTTTCTGCTTTTGGGCTGGGACGCATTTTGCGGCCTGCCCTCTTGGCACCGCTGGGAGGAACTCCTCCAGCATTGCCACATCCTGGTTTTGCAACGCCCGGATGCCGACAGCGAACCGCCGGATGCCTTGCGCAACCTGCTGGCCGCGCGGTCGGTAAGTGACCCCTTGGCCCTGACCGGGCCGAACGGGAATATTGCATTCGTCTGGCAGACCCCGCTTGCGGTGTCCGCCACCCAGATCCGTCAACTGCTGGCCAGCGGTAAGTCGGTACGTTTCCTGGTGCCTGACGCGGTCCTGGCCTACATCGATGCGCACGGGCTTTACCGTGCGTCGAACTGAAAAGGCGCGCTTGAACGTACGAACAGTCGTACAGCGAGCGCCCGAACATACGAGCAAAACGAGTTTTATATGACGAACAAAGACGTAAGCAAAGTTAAGCGCAAAGGCACCTTCAAAAGCGCCCCGCTGCCGGTAGAAGCCCATGTTGGCCCTGAACTGGCCGGCGAAGAGCTGGTAAAAGTGGCCGTGGCTGCCCTGGAAGACGTTAAAGCCCAGGACATCCAGGTGCTGGACGTGCGCGACAAGCAAAGCATCACCGACTTCATGATCATCGCTACCGGTACTTCGAACCGCCAGATCGGCGCGATGCTGGACAAGGTTCGCGAAGCCGTCAAAGCCCAAGGCGTGAAGCCGCTGGGTGAAGAAGGCAAAGGCGACAGCGACTGGGTACTGCTGGACATGGACGACGTGATCGTTCACATGATGACCTCCAACGCCCGTCAGTTCTACGACCTGGAGCGTCTGTGGAAAGGCGCCGAGCAGAGCCGTGCGGCTGATGGCAAACACCACAGCCCGGAAGTGGGCCACGCGCACTTCGACAAGCTCAACAAAGACCAGGAATAAGGAACGGCTGTGCGCCTGCGTCTGATCGCTGTCGGTTCACGCATGCCCAAGTGGGTGGAAGAAGGCTGGCATGAATATGCCAAGCGTCTGCCCGCTGAGCTGTCGCTGGAATTGGTGGAAATACCGCTCAACACCCGAGGCAAGAATGCCGACGTGGCGCGCTTTATCCGTCAGGAAGGCGAAGCGATGCTGGCCAAGGTCGGCCCCAACGAGCGCATCGTCACTCTTGAAGTGCACGGCAAGCCCTGGAGCACCGAGCAACTGGCGGTGGAACTGGATCGCTGGCGCCTGGACTCGCGTACGGTCAACTTCATGGTCGGCGGCCCCGAAGGGCTGGCGCCGGAAGTCTGTGCACGGGCGGACCAGCGCTGGTCGCTGTCGGCGCTGACGTTGCCGCACCCGTTGGTAAGGATTCTGATCGGTGAACAGCTGTATCGCGCCTGGACAGTTCTGTCCGGGCACCCTTACCACAAATAGTCTGCGCCCCTCCCGATGACTCAGCCGATCCGCATCAAGGACCACGAGAAAGACGCACGTCTGGTACGCGCTCGAGTCGTGTTCGGCGCCTTTCTGGTGGTGGCTCTGATCGCGGTGCTGATTGCCCGCCTGTATTTCCTGCAGGTGATCCAGTACGACTATCACTCCACGTTGTCGGAGAACAATCGGGTGCATGTGCAGCCGATTCCGCCAACCCGTGGGCTGATTTTCGACCGTAATGGCGTGGTCGTTGCGGATAACCGGCCCAGCTTCAGCTTGAGCATGACCCGCGAGCGCTCCGGAGATTGGCAGCAGATCCTCGATGTGATCGTCGAAGTACTGCAGTTGACCCCGGAAGACCGGGTGATCTTCGAGAAGCGTATGAAGCAGGGGCGACGGCCGTTCGAGCCGGTGCCGATCCTGTTTGAGCTGACTGAAGAGCAGATCGCGCGGATCGCGGTGAATCAGTTCCGTTTGCCGGGTGTGGAAGTGGTGGCGCAGTTGGTGCGGCATTACCCGCAAGGGCCGCACTTTGCCCACTCCGTCGGCTACATGGGGCGGATCAACGAAAAAGAGCTGAAAACCCTCGATCCGGTGAATTACAGCGGCACCCACCATATCGGCAAAACCGGCATCGAACGTTTCTACGAGCCCCAGTTACACGGCCAAGTGGGTTACGAAGAGGTTGAGACCAACGCCCGTGGTCGCGTGCTGCGGGTGCTCAAACGGACCGATCCGGTGCCGGGCAAGGACATTGTGCTGAGCCTGGATATCAAGTTGCAGGAAGCCGCCGAGATGGCGCTGGGCGGGCGACGTGGTGCGGTGGTGGCGCTGGACCCGACGACGGGCGAAGTGCTGGCGATGGTCAGTCAGCCGAGCTTTGACCCCAACCTGTTCGTGACCGGCATCAGCTTCAAGGCCTACGCCGAGCTACGTGACTCCATCGATCGGCCGCTGTTCAACCGGGTGCTGCGCGGCCTGTATCCGCCGGGTTCGACCATCAAACCGGCAGTGGCGATTGCCGGCCTGGATGCGGGCGTGGTTACGGCTTCCAGTCGGGTATTCGACCCCGGCTACTACATGCTGCCTAACTACGATCACAAATACCGTAACTGGAACCGCACCGGTGACGGCTATGTCGATTTGGACACCGCAATCATGCGTTCCAACGACACCTATTTTTATGACCTGGCCCACAAGCTGGGTATCGACCGCCTTTCTGCCTATATGGGCAAGTTCGGCCTCGGTCAGAAAGTCTCCCTGGATATGTTCGAAGAATCCCCCGGCCTGATGCCGTCGCGGGAGTGGAAGCGCGCGACCCGTCGTCAGGCGTGGTTCCCGGGCGAAACCCTGATCCTGGGTATTGGCCAGGGCTATATGCAGGCCACACCACTGCAACTGGCCCAGGCTACGGCGTTGGTGGCCAACAAAGGCATCTGGAACCGTCCGCACTTGGCCAAGACCATCGAAGGCGAAAAGCCTGTGGATGAAAACCCGATCCCCGACATCGTACTGCGCGACCCGTCGGACTGGACCAAGGTCAACCACGGCATGCAGCAAGTGATGCACGGCGCCCGTGGCACCGCGCGCAAGGCGGCGGTCGGCGCGCAGTACCGGATTGCCGGCAAGAGCGGTACCGCCCAAGTCGTTGCGATCAAGCAGGGCGAGAAATACGACCGCTCCAAGGTTCAAGAACGTCACCGCGACCACGCCTTGTTTGTTGGCTTCGCACCGGCCGATGCCCCGAAAATCGTCGTGGCGGTAATGGTCGAAAACGGCGAGTCCGGCTCCGGCGTTGCGGCGCCCGTGGTGCGCCAGATCATGGACGCCTGGCTGTTGGCCGACGACGGCAGGCTCAAACCCGAATATGGCGGCCCCCCTTCAAGCACCGAGGTTACGGCCCGTGAAGAGTAATTTTGACCGCATCCTCTCCAGCGAAGATGTGATGCGTCGTCGTGCGACGTTGTTGCAGCGCATGCACATTGATGGCCCGCTGCTGATCCTGCTGCTGACCTTGGCAGCCGGCAGCCTGTTCGTCCTTTATTCGGCCAGCGGCAAGAACTGGGACTTGCTGATCAAGCAAGCGTCTTCGTTCGGCCTGGGCCTGTTGTCGATGGTGGTGATCGCCCAACTGGAGCCGCGCTTCATGGCGCGTTGGGTGCCGCTGGGTTATGTCGCCGGCGTGTTGCTGTTGGTGGTGGTGGACGTGATGGGTCACAACGCCATGGGCGCGACCCGCTGGATTAACATTCCGGGGGTGATTCGCTTCCAGCCGTCGGAATTCATGAAGATTCTGATGCCGGCGACGATCGCCTGGTACCTGTCCAAGCGCACCTTGCCGCCCCAGCTCAAGCATGTGGGGATCAGCCTGATCCTGATCGGCGTGCCGTTTATCCTGATCGTGCGCCAGCCCGACCTTGGTACTTCGCTGTTGATCCTCGCGGGCGGCGCGTTCGTGCTGTTTATGGGTGGTTTGCGCTGGCGCTGGATCCTCAGCGTACTGGCCGCAGCTGTGCCCGTGGCTGTGGCCATGTGGTTCTTCTTTATGCACGACTACCAGAAGCAGCGGATCCTGACCTTCCTCGACCCGGAGAGCGACCCGCTGGGCACCGGCTGGAACATTATTCAGTCGAAGGCGGCTATCGGTTCCGGCGGGGTATTTGGTAAGGGCTGGTTACTGGGCACCCAGTCGCACCTGGACTTTTTGCCCGAGAGCCACACCGATTTCATTATCGCGGTGATGGGCGAAGAGTTCGGCTTGGTGGGCATTTGCGCGCTGTTGCTGATTTATTTGCTGTTGATTGGTCGCGGCCTGGTAATTACCGCGCAGGCGCAGACGTTGTTCGGCAAATTGCTCGCCGGCAGCCTGACCATGACTTTTTTTGTTTATGTTTTCGTCAACATCGGTATGGTCAGTGGCCTGCTGCCGGTGGTTGGGGTGCCGTTGCCATTCATTAGCTACGGCGGAACTTCGCTGGTGACATTGCTGTCAGCGTTTGGGGTTTTGATGTCGATTCATACGCATCGCAAGTGGATCGCGCAGGTTTGAATAAGGTGAAGATGTCAATGCAAGTAATGCGCGGCTGGGTGACTCGGCATGCGTCCTGGATGGGCCTGATTGGGCTGCTGGGCGCGACGCAAGAGGCGCAGGCCGGTGACTACGATGGCTCGCCCCAGGTCGCCGAATTTGTCGGTGAAATGACCCGTGACTACGGTTTTGCGGGTGAGCAACTGATGGGCGTATTCCGTGAAGCCCAGCGCAAGCAGGCGATTCTCGACGCCATCTCCCGTCCAGCCGAACGTGTGAAACAGTGGAAGGAATATCGCCCGATGTTCCTCACCGACGCGCGTATTGCCCGTGGTGTGGACTTCTGGCGTCAGCATGAAGCAGTGCTGGCTCGCGCCGAGCAGGAATACGGCGTGCCGGCCCAGGTTATCGTCGCGATCATTGGCATTGAAACCTTTTATGGGCGCAATACCGGCAGTTACCGGGTGATCGACGCCTTGTCGACGCTGGGTTTCGATTACCCGCCGCGCGCCGAGTTCTTCCGCAAGGAACTGCGCGAATTCCTGTTGCTGGCCCGCGAAGAGCAGGTCGACCCGCTGACCCTCAAGGGCTCTTACGCCGGTGCGATGGGCTTGCCGCAGTTCATGCCGAGCAGCTTTCGCGCCTATGCGGTGGATTTCGACGGCGACGGCCACATCAATATCTGGAGCAATCCGGACGATGCCATCGGCAGCGTGGCCAGCTACTTCAAGCGCCATGGCTGGGTAGCCGGTGAGCCGGTGGTGGTGCGCGCCGATGTGACCGGGGATCGCGCCGACGAAGGCCTGACCCAGGGCATTGAGCCGGCCAAGACGGTCGGGGAGTTGCGGGCGCTGGGCTGGTCGAGTCAGAATGCGCCACGCGATGATATGCCGGTGACGGCGTTCCGCCTGGAAGGCGAAAACGGCCCGGAATACTGGATGGGCCTGAAGAACTTTTACGCAATCACGCGTTATAACCGCAGTGTGATGTACGCCATGGCCGTGCATCAGCTGTCAGACATGCTGGTCCAAGCACGGGGCAACAAGTAATGCGGGTATCGCCGTTCAATAAACCGCTCAAGCTGGTGGCGTTCGCCGCATTGTCCTTGCTGGTCGTCAGTTGCTCCACCAGTCGCGGTCCGGCGCAGAAGTCCGGCGGCGCTGTCGTCCGTTCTCAGCCGGGCCTGGACATCAACCGCGCGCACAAAGACGGCGCGCCGTGGTGGGACGTCGACGTTTCAAAAATCCCGGACGCCACGCCAACCTTGCACACTGGCCCATACAAGGCCAACCCGTATACGGTGCTGGGCAAGAATTACTTCCCGCTGCAAGAATCCAAGACCTACGTGCAATCGGGCACGGCGTCCTGGTACGGCACCAAATTCCATGGCCAGAACACCGCCAACGGCGAAGTGTATGACCTCTACGGCATGAGCGCGGCTCACAAAACCCTGCCGCTGCCCAGCTATGTGCGTGTCACCAACCTCGACAACAACCGCACGGTAATCCTGCGGGTCAACGACCGTGGGCCGTTCTATTCGGACCGGATCATCGACTTGTCCTACGCCGCCGCCAAGAAACTCGGCTATGCCGAAATCGGCACCGCGCGCGTGAAGGTTGAAGGTATCGACCCTGCGCAATACTGGGCCCAGCGTGGCAAACCGGCACCGTTGATGCTCAACGAGCCGCAAACGCAGCAGCCGCAAGTGACCGCGTCGGCCGGTAAAATTGAACAATGGACGCCACCACCGGCGCAGCACGCACCGGACACCGTGGTCGTGCCTCACGCCGCACCTGGGGCTTCGACCGTGGGAGGGCAGTACTTGCAAGTGGGCGCTTTCGCCAACCCGGATGCGGCAGAACTGTTAAGGTCCAAGCTCAGCGGCATGGTCAATGCGCCAGTGTTTATCAGCTCCATCGTGCGCAACCAACAGACCCTGCACCGTGTGCGCATGGGCCCGATCGGCTCGCCGAGTGAAGTGGCGCAAGTACAGAACAGCGTGCGCCTGGCCAACCTGGGGCAACCCAGCGTGGTCACCGCCGAATAAGTAATAAAGGATTGATGGTTCAGGTTCGAATACGGGCTTGAGCCTTGGTTGTTGGCTCGTTGAACAATAAAAACCCAGGGGCAAGGGGTGAGCAGGCAATCGAACACGCGACAGTCTGGCAACGGGCTGTCTGAATAAGTTTTGCCCGCGCGGGCAAGTTTCCATAAGTAATTTCGAGAGACGGATGAACATCACCACCTTAGCCAAACGCACGTGCCTGCTTATCTCGCTGATCATCACACCGGCCGCCTGGGCGGTTGAAATGGTGCCGGCTTCCCCGCAACTGGCCGCCAAGGCCTGGGTCCTCATGGATGCCGCCAGCGGCAACGTGCTGGTCGAGAACAACGGTGACCAGCGTCTGCCCCCAGCCAGCTTGACCAAGCTGATGACGGCTTACATCGCGACCCTGGAAATCCGTCGCGGCCAGATCGGCGAGAATGACCCGGTCACCGTCAGCGAAAACGCCTGGCGCACCGGCGGTTCGCGGATGTTCATCAAGGTTGGTTCGCAGGTGACTGTGAGCGACCTGTTGCACGGCATCATCATCCAGTCCGGTAACGACGCCAGCGTGGCTCTGTCCGAGCACATCGCCGGCAGCGAAGACGCGTTCGCCGACATGATGAACAAAACCGTGACTGACCTGGGCATGACCAACAGTCACTTCATGAACCCGACCGGTCTGCCGAACCCTGAGCACTACTCGTCTGCCCACGACATGGCGATCCTGGCGCGCGCGATCATTCGTGTCGACCCGGTGCACTACGCGATCTACTCCCAGAAGGAATTCTTCTGGAACAACATCAAACAGCCTAACCGTAACCTGTTGCTGTGGCGTGACAAGACCGTCGACGGTCTGAAAACCGGTCACACCGACGAAGCCGGCTACTGCATGGTGTCGTCCGCTGTACGTGATGGCCAGCGCCTGATCGCTGTCGTCTTCGGTACCAACAGCGAGCAGGCTCGTGCGGCCGAGACGCAAAAGTTGCTGACCTACGGTTTCCGTTTCTTCGAAACCCAGACCTTCTACCAGAAGGGCACTGAACTGGCGCAGGCGCCGGTATGGAAAGGCGCTACCCATCAAGTCAAGGCCGGCCTGGCTGAAGACCTGACCCTGACCATGCCTAAAGGCCAGCTGAAAAAGCTCGCGGCCAGCATGACCATGAACCCGCAATTGGTTGCGCCAATCGCCAAGGGTGACGTGATCGGTAAGGTCGAAGTGAAACTGGACGACAAGGTCGTGCACAGCGCTGACCTGATCGCCCTGGACGCCGTCGACGAAGGTGGTATCTTCCGCCGCGTGTGGGATAGCATCCGTCTATTCTTCTACAGCTTGTTCAACTGATAAGTGTGCACCTGCAAAGCCCCGTGTTGATCCGACACGGGGCTTTGCCCGTCGCCACGGCTTACGCTTACGAGGCCGTTACGCCATGACCGATACCGAAGTAAAGGCGCCAAAGATCGAATTCCCAGTGACGGATTATCCTGTCAAGGTGATCAGCGATACCGGCGTGGGCAACAAAGACAAGATCCTCGAGATCGTGCGCAAACACGCGACGATCAACGACAACCGTGTGGACGAGCGTTCCAGTACCAACGGTAAGTACACCACGATCCAGTTGCACATCGTTGCGACAGGTCAAGACCAGCTCTATGACATCAACAGCGAACTGCGGGCCACCGGCTTCGTGCACATGGTGCTGTGATGTCACAGGTTCTGGGCTTTCGCGAGCTCGGCCGGATGGCCTACGAGCCGGTCTGGCACGCCATGCAGCGGTTCACCAACGAGCGCGGTACTTCGGCCCCTGACGAGATCTGGCTGGTGGAGCACCCGCCGGTGTTCACCCAGGGCCAGGCCGGCAAGGCTGAGCACTTGCTGCTGCCGGGGGATATTCCGGTGGTGCAGGTCGACCGAGGTGGCCAAGTGACTTACCATGGCCCGGGTCAACTTGTCGCATACCTATTGCTGGATGTGCGCAAGCTGGGGTTTGGCGTACGCGACCTGGTCAGCCGCATGGAGACATGCCTGATCGAGCTGCTGGCCAGCTACGGCGTGACCGCCGCGGCCAAGCCCGATGCACCTGGCGTGTACGTGGATGGCGCGAAAATCGCCTCCCTGGGCCTGCGCATCCGCCACGGCTGTTCCTTTCACGGCCTGGCCCTGAACGTGGACATGGACCTGGCGCCGTTTCGTCGGATCAACCCGTGCGGCTATGCCGGGCTGGCGATGACCCAACTGAGCGACCACGCCACACCGATTAAATTTGCCGAGGTAAGTGCCCGGCTGCGTGCGCAGCTCGTCAAACACCTCGACTATGCTGAGCAGACGACCCTCACGGGCGGAATCGACTGATTATGACTACTGATGCAGTGCAAACCATGATCCCGACGGTGGACGTTACTGACCGTCCGGCCCCGGCCCCGCGTGCCAAGGTGGAAGCCGGCGTCAAGCTGCGCGGCGCCGAGAAGGTTGCACGCATCCCGGTGAAGATCATTCCGACCACCGAACTGCCGAAGAAACCTGACTGGATCCGCGTGCGCATCCCGGTTTCGCCGGAAGTTGACCGTATCAAGGCCTTGCTGCGTAAGCACAAGCTGCACAGCGTGTGCGAAGAGGCCTCCTGCCCGAACCTGGGCGAGTGTTTCTCCGGTGGCACCGCGACCTTCATGATCATGGGTGACATCTGCACCCGTCGTTGCCCGTTCTGTGACGTCGGCCATGGCCGGCCGAAGCCATTGGACGTCAACGAACCGGAAAGCCTGGCCATCGCCATCGCCGATTTGAAACTCAAATACGTGGTGATCACTTCGGTTGACCGCGACGACCTGCGTGACGGCGGTGCCCAGCACTTTGCCGACTGCATCCGCGAGATCCGCAAGCTGTCGCCGAACGTGATGCTCGAAACCCTGGTGCCCGACTACCGTGGCCGCATGGACGTCGCGCTGGAAATCACCGCGGCCGAGCCACCGGATGTGTTTAACCACAACCTGGAAACCGTGCCACGTCTGTACAAGGCCGCGCGTCCGGGTTCGGACTACCAGTGGTCGCTGACCCTGCTGCAGAAATTCAAGCAGATGATGCCGCACATTCCGACCAAATCCGGCCTGATGCTGGGCCTGGGTGAAACCGACGAAGAAGTCATCGAAGTCATGAAGCGCATGCGCGAACACGACATCGACATGCTCACCTTGGGCCAATACCTGCAACCGTCTCGCAGCCACTTGCCGGTACAGCGTTTTGTGCACCCGGACACCTTCGCCTGGTTCGCCGAGGAAGGTTACAAGATGGGCTTCAAGAACGTGGCGTCGGGCCCGCTGGTACGTTCCTCGTACCACGCGGACGAGCAGGCCAAGCTGGTTAAGGCGAGCCTGGTTTCCTAACGACGGCGCTGCTCAACTGTGGGAGCTGGCTTGCCTGCGATAGCATCACTTCGGTACAACTGATGTACCGAGGCGTCTGCATCGCAGGCAAGCCAGCTCCCACAGTTCGTTGTGCAACACCGATACGGAGAACATGGATGACGACTCAACTCGCGGCTGCCGTACCTGCCCTGCGCGCCGAAGGCGTGATCGGCCTGATCGCCCCCGCCGGCCCTGTCGCGTTGGACGTTGAAAAAGCCGGGCAATGGATGCGTGCCCGTGGCTACGAACTACGGATCTACCCTGGCGTGTACGAACGTGACGGCTATCTGGCCGGTAGCGACGACGTGCGCCTGCGCGATCTCCACGCCGCTTTTGCCGACCCCGAAATCGATGCCATCTTCTGCCTGCGCGGCGGCTATGGCACGCCGCGCTTGCTCGATCGCCTGGACTTCGACCTGCTGCGCGCCAATCCAAAGCCTTTCGTCGGTTACAGCGACCTCACCGCCGTACATCTGGCAATCAGCCGTTACGCCGGCTTTGTGACCTTTCACGGGCCGATGTTCAATGCCGACTTGCTCGGCGATAAGCAGCAACCCACCGAGTCATCACTGTTCAGCATGCTACGTGGGCAGCTTGGCGCGGGCAGCGTGCTGGCGCACCCGGCGGCTTATCCGTTGACTACGATCGAGCCTGGTATCGCCTGTGGACGCTTGTTGGGCGGCAATCTGTCGATGATTGCGGCGGTGATGGGCACGGCATACGAAATTGATGCCGAGGGCATCATCCTGCTGATTGAAGACGTCAACGAGCCGATCTACCGCATTGACCGCCTGCTGACCCATTTGCGCCTGGCAGGCAAGCTGGCCCAGGTTGCCGGTGTGCTGGTGGGGGACGTGGCGGGTGTGGATAACGTTGCGTTGGAGCGACTGCTCAAGCAGACCTTCGAGCCACTGCGTATCCCGGTGTTATCCGGTTGGCGCAGCGGGCATTGCGATCCGAACCTGACGCTGCCGATGGGCGCGTTGGTGCGGTTGGATGCGGGGGAGCAGCGGCTGGTGTTGGAGCAGGATGTGGTGTTCAAGTCCTGAGAAGTTGTCGCCTGTAATGCCGCCATCGCAGGCAAGCCAGCTCCCACAGGGGAAATGCATTCCAAATGTGGGAGCTGGCTTGCCTGCGATGGCGGTAGTTGCCATAAGCCGATTTATTGGCTCTGCAACGACTCCAGCAGTTTCACCGTCGGATAACCATCCGCCGGCCAGCCCAGCGACTGCTGTGCGGCTCGAATCGCCTTACGCGTATTGGCACCAATAATCCCGTCCGGGTTACCTGCGTCATACCCTTTAGCGCTGAGCGCTGTCTGCAAATCGATGCGCTGGGAGCGACTCAGCGGCAGTTCGTCTTTCGGCCAATCGCCACGAATCACACCACCCCCGCCAAACCGCTCCGACAGCAGGCCCACTGCCAACGCATAGGACGACGAGTTGTTGTACTTGAGGATCGCGCGGAAGTTGTCCAACACCAGGAAGGCCGGTCCCCGGTAGCCTGCCGGCAACAGCAGGGCGGCTGACAGTTGGTCGACATTGGCCGGCATGCTCGCGCCAGGCGGCAGTTGGATGCCCAGTTTCAACCAATCGGCGACGGTCTTGCGCACGCCGCCATCCGCCAGGGCGTAGTCGAAGTTCGTCGGCAGTTGTTTCACCTCAAAGCCCCACGGTTGGCCTTTCTGCCAGCCGGAGCTTTGCAGGTAGTGCGCGGTGGAGGCGAGGGCGTCGCCCGGGCTGTTCCAGATGTCGCGGCGGCCGTTGCCATCAAAGTCGACGGCGTGGGTGTTGTAGGTGGTCGGGATGAACTGGGTCTGGCCCATGGCCCCGGCCCAGGACCCTTTCATCTGGTCGGCGGAGATATCGCCATGCTGGATGATCTGCAGCGCCGCCAGCAGTTGCGCCTGGGCGAATGCCGGGCGACGGCCTTCGTAGGCCAAGGTCGCCAAGGAGCGGATCACCGAGTTATTGCCCTGGAACTGACCAAAGTTGCTTTCCATGCCCCACACCGAAACCAGCGCCTGGCGATCAACGCCGTAGCGGTCTTCAATGCGCTGCAGGATATCGGCGTACTTGATCAGCAAGGCTTGGCCATTACGCACGCGCACCGGTGACAGGGCGCCGTCGAGGTATTCCCAAACTGGCCGGGAAAATTCCGGTTGGCTGCGATCGGCGCGAATCACCGCCATATCGGGGGTGACGCCGGCAAAGGCGTTATCGAAGACGGCGGGCGTGATCCCGGCTTTGAGCGCTTCAACGCGAAAGCCCGCCATCCATTCGGCAAAGGTCTGGGTCGGTTGGATATCAAGATTGTCCACGGCCAATGGGGCAACCACGGCAGGCGCTACGGCCGGTGCGGTCTGGAGTTTTGGCAGAGGTTGGGCGTCCGCGGCGGTGGGTTTTTCCGCGCAGGCGACAAGCAGAATGAGGCTGGAGGCAGCGATCAATTGGCGAAGGTGCCAACGACGGGAAAGACTAGAGGGCATGCACAGGTCCAGGGATTACAAATCAGGTGCAGACCTTATCATGCCGGAGGGGCACTTGCCTTCAGGCAGCCAGAAAGTAAGAAGCCTCCCAGCTATTAGACTGGAAGGCTTCGCGGCGGTAGCTGCCTTTGCCCTTGCCGGCGCGTTCCTGACGGCTGCGGAACAGTGGCTGGGCGATGATGGATTTGGCCTTGTTGGGGCCATGCTTGGATGGCTTTTTGCTCATGATCGGTACTCTCGGTAGGGGATGGAGCGGTGCAAATCATCTGCCGAAGTTGCGCCGCTGTAAAGCCCGGCGAGAGGTAGGGCTATTCCGCAGGCAGTGACAGGCGCTGCCCAGACATCAAAAGTGACAAACGACTCAGGCTCATCCACGGCGAACCCGCCGCCTGGCCCTTGATCTGCGCATCGATGCGTTGCGCTTCCAGCAACAGTTGCGCCCAGCGTTGCGCGGAGTGTCGTTGCAAGGCTTTGCTCATCAGGGGTTTGCGCTTGTCCCACACAGGTGGCTTGGCCTGGCTGAAGGCTTTGTCCAGCGGCGTGCCCTGGCTGTATTGCAGGGCAATATTGGCCAGCACCCGCAACTCCCGAGCCAGCGCCCAGAGAATCACCGGTGGCTCAACACCTTCGCCACGCAGCCCTTCGAGCATGCGTAGCGCGTGGGCGGGTTCGCCATTGAGGATCGCATCCACCAACCCGAACACGTCAAAGCGAGCGCTGTCCGCCACTGCACCTTGAACGGTTTCGACGGTAATTTGTCCGTCTTCGGCCATCAGTTTGAGCTTTTCGATCTCCTGGGCGGCGGCCAGCAGGTTGCCTTCTACCCGGGCGGCGATCAGCTCTACGGCGTCTTGCGTCGCTGACAGCCCCGATTGGGACAGGCGCTGACGGATCCATTGCGGCAACTGGTTGCTGTCCACTGGCCAGATCTGGATGAACTGGGTGTGTGGGCCCTCGACCAACGCCTTGCCCCACTTGGTTTTCTGCGCGCTGCCGTCAAGCTTGGGCAGGCTGATCAGCAACACCGTGTCTTCAGCAGGCCGCGAGCAGTATTCCATCAAGGCCGCCGCGCCCTTGTCACCCGGTTTGCCCGAAGGCAGGCGCAGTTCCAGCAGGCGTTTCTCGGCGAACAGCGACATGCTCGCGCCGGCTTGCAACAGCGTACCCCAGTCGAAACTGGCATCGGCACTGAACACTTGGCGTTCATCGAAGCCTTGCTGGCGGGCGGCGGTGCGAATGGCATCGGCTGCTTCCTGGCACAGCAGCGGGTCATCACCGCTGACGATATAGACAGGCGCGAGGCCACCTTGCAGGTGTTTGGCGAGTTGGGCGGGGGCGAGTTTCATAGGCGGGTCGAACGGGGCGCTTGGGGCGCCCCGTCTGGCTTACTCGGCAGGGACTTCAACAGGCGATTGTTTCGGCGTGTTGTTTTCGTACTCTTGCGCGGCTTTCAGGGCGTCGGCGTCAGCCTTGGCCTTGTTGTCGGCGGTCTGCTGCAGTGTTTCCAGTTTTTCTGGAGTCAGTTGCTGCAGGCGGACCATCAGGCGCTGGATCAGCTCACGACGCATTTCCTTGCGGACCTGGGTGACTTCCGAGTCCGAACCCACGAGGTTGTTACCGTCGTGGCTGACGACCTTCTGCACTTCAACCTTGTCACCCATCAATGGCAATTGGTCGCGGCCACGCAGTTCATAGACAAGCTTCGTGTTCAGCTCAATGTCCGACGAACGGCCGGCACTGGCGTAGCTGAGGTTACGCTGGGTTTCTTGCTCGTCCGCCAGGAACAGTTTGTAGGTCGCGCCGGTGTAAACGTGCACTCCGCTGTTTTCCAGGGTCTGGCGCAGTTGAATCACCGTCTCGCCATAGGCGTTGCGGGCGCTGACGTCCAGTTCCTTGATAGTCAGTTCATTGGTGCCGGTACCGCGCAGCTGGAAGCCGCAAGCGCTCAGCAGCACAGCAAGGCCCATCACCAGCAAATTGCGTTTGATCATTTTGTTGCTCCCCTTGAAACCATGTCGGCCTTATCGAGGCCTTGGAGGTTTTGTTCGGCGCAGGGCTCAAGCCCTGCGCCCGATCCGATTTAGCTGGCGACGATGTTGACCAGTTTGCCGGGCACTACGATCACTTTGCGGATCGTCAGGCCTTCGGTAAAACGCAGCACGTTTTCGTTGATGCGCGCGGCGGCTTCGACGTCTTCACGGCTGGCACTGGCTGGCATGTCGATCTGGCCACGCAGTTTGCCGTTGACCTGGATCACCAGTTGCAGCGTGTCCTGTACCAGGGCGCTGTCATCCTGTACCGGCCAGCGGGCATCAATGACCGCGCCGCTGTGGCCCAAGCGGCTCCACAGGTCGTGGCTGATGTGCGGCGTGATCGGTGCCAGCAGCAAGGTGACCGTTTCCAGGCCTTCCTGTACCAGCGCGCGGTCCTGTTCGGAGGTTTGCGGTGCTTTTTCCAGCACGTTCATCAGCGTCATCACCTGGGCGATGGCGGTGTTGAATTTGTGGTTCTGCCCCACGTCCTGGCTGGCTTGGCGGATGGCCAGGTGAGTGCTGCGACGAATGGCTTTCTGCTCATCGTTCAGGCCTGCCACGTCCAGTTTGCCCGGCAGACCCTGGCTGACATGGGCGTGGGCCAGGCGCCAGACGCGCTTGAGGAAACGGTGCGAGCCTTCGACGCCGGAGTCGGACCATTCCGCGCTCATGTCAGGCGGCGAGGCAAACATCATGAACAGGCGGCAGGTGTCGGCACCGAACTGGTCGATCATCGACTGAGGGTCGACACCGTTGTTCTTCGACTTGGCCATCTTCTCGGTGCCGCCGATTTCCACCGGCAGGCCGTCGGCGATCAGCTTGGCGCTGATGACCTTGGCTTTGCTGTCACGCTCGAGCTCGACGTCGGCTGGGTTGAACCAGGTGTAGGCGCCATTGGCTTCGCGGCGATAGTAAGTCTCGGCGATCACCATGCCTTGGGTCAGCAGGTTCTTGAACGGCTCATCGGAGCTCACCAAGCCTTCGTCGCGCATCAGCTTGTGGAAGAAGCGCGCGTAGAGCAGGTGAAGAATGGCGTGTTCGATACCACCGATGTACTGATCCACCGGCAACCAATGGTCGGCCGCTGATTTTTCCACCAGGCCGCCCTCGTAGTGTGGCGAGGCGTAGCGGGCGTAGTACCACGAGGACTCGACGAAGGTGTCCATGGTGTCGGTTTCACGCTTGGCAGGCTGGCCGCATTTCGGGCAGCTGCATTCGTAGAACTCGGGCATGCGTGCCAGTGGCGAACCTGCGCCATCCGGTACCACATCTTCCGGCAGGACTACCGGCAATTGGTCTTCCGGCACCGGCACGTCACCGCAGGTTTTGCAGTGGATGATCGGGATCGGGCAGCCCCAGTAGCGCTGACGGCTGATGCCCCAGTCGCGCAGGCGGAACTGGGTGCGCGAGGCACCGAGGTTTTTCTTGATCAGCGCGACTTCGATGGCGTCAAAAGCGCCTTGGAAATCCAGTCCATCGAACTCACCGGAGTTGATCAGGGTGCCGTGCTCGCCGTAGGCGTCTTGCCACGGGGCCGGGTTGGTGTCACCTGAGCTGGTGCGTACCACGGACTTGATCGGCAGGCTGTACTTGGTGGCGAACTCGAAGTCGCGCTCGTCGTGGGCCGGTACTGCCATTACTGCGCCATCGCCGTAATGCATCAGCACGTAGTTGGCGACCCATACCGGCAACTTCTCGCCAGTCAGCGGGTGCTCGACGAACAGACCGGTCGGCAGGCCTTTTTTCTCTTGTGTGGCAACGTCGGCTTCGGCCACGCTGCCGCCTTTGCATTCGGCGATGAACGCCTGCAGCTCAGGGTTGTTCTGTGCGGCTTGGGTGGCCAGTGGGTGTTCGGCGGCCACGGCGACGTAAGTCGCTCCCATTAAAGTATCCGGACGGGTGGTAAAGACTTTCAGTGCGCCCGCTTCGCCGATCGAATCGACGTTGTACGGGAACTGCACTTCCATGCCCTTGGATTTACCAATCCAGTTACGCTGCATGGTCTTGACCTGTTCAGGCCAGCCCGGCAGGTCGTCGAGGCTCGACAAGAGTTCATCCGCGTAGGCGGTGATCTTGAAGTAGTACATCGGGATTTCGCGCTTTTCGATCAGCGCGCCGGAACGCCAGCCGCGACCGTCGATGACCTGTTCGTTGGCCAGAACGGTCTGGTCGATCGGGTCCCAGTTCACGGTGCCGCTCTTTTTGTAGATCACACCTTTTTCGAACAGGCGAGTGAACAGCCATTGTTCCCAGCGGTAGTAATCCGGCTTGCAGGTGGTCACTTCGCGGGACCAGTCAACCGCCAGGCCCAGGCTGCGCAGTTGGGTCTTCATGTAGGCGATGTTTTCGTAGGTCCACTTGGCGGGCGCTACGTTGTTTTTCATCGCGGCGTTTTCCGCCGGCATGCCGAAGGCGTCCCAACCCATAGGTTGCAGGACGTTCTTGCCGAGCATGCGCTGGTAGCGGGAAATCACGTCACCGATGGTGTAGTTACGCACGTGCCCCATGTGTAGCTTGCCGCTGGGGTAAGGGAACATCGATAGGCAATAGAAAGTCTCCTTGCCTGGCTGTTCACTGACTTCAAAGGACTTTTGCTCGTCCCAGAAGGTTTGGGCGGCATTTTCTATTTCACGGGGCTGATATTGTTCGTGCATGGCTACTTTTGAACTGAATAGGGGTGGCCTAATCCTCTTCGGTGCAGCGTTCAGGATGATCGACACCAAAAAGTGGCGCGTCCGTGCCCAAACCCTGCGGGAAGTGGAGTTACAGGAAGCGCCGTAGCATACATGACCCCACTCTATCGAGGGAAACCCTGATTACGCGGCCGAGGCCGTCTGTCGCGGCGTCAGGCAGGCGCAGCCACGGGGACTACGCTGTTTATTGGGGAGCAAGTCTTTCTTCAATGAGGTGAGGGGATGGTTGAATCGCAGCGAACTTTAACGAAACCGCAGTTGTACGAAGGACTGATCGACCGTTTGGGTCTGGCATTGGATGCAGCAAGAACCGCTGGCCGATTGCGTGATGAGCGGCCTGTGGAATTGGAGTTGCGAGGCTTGAGCCAGGCAGAACTTGAATTGATCAAGGGTTATCTGGCGTTGAATCACTACCGTGCCTCTTATGGGCAGGCTTCCCCGCCAGCCCAAGAGCTCTCGCGTTCGGCCAAGGTTATATGGCTGAAGGATGTGGCTGCTGGCCGCGGGCCTGAAAAACTTCGGGCCGTACGGTGCAAGTGAAGCACAGTGTTATCCATTAGCCTTCTCGATATGTGCTGGTAAAGATTGTCGCTAAATCACGTTGCATTTAGGCTTCGGGCATCTTTGGAGATGCCCGATGCCTTTTCGTTATTTCATTAAACAATTGCTGTTGCCGCCCGGCATTTTCTTGCTGTTGCTCGCGTTTGCCTGGTGGTTTCGTAAAAGCCGTCCCCGCCTGGCCGGGTTCTGCTTTGCCGCAGGCTTCGGTGGTATGTGGCTGATGAGCTTGCCGGTGATGGTGCAGTGGGGCGCGCATGCCCTGGAAACGGAGCCGCCCTTGACCCGCGAAGAGTGGGCAACGCTGGCTCAGCGTGCCGACGCGATTGTGGTGCTGGGCTCTGGGCGAGAGCGTGGTGACCCCGCGTGGGGCTCGGACCAACCCACCGGGGTTGGGCTTGAACGTCAGCGTTATGCCGCGCGACTGGCCAAGGCGTCTGGGTTGCCAGTGTTGACCAGCGGCGGCCTGCACTATGGCACCCCGCCGAGTGAGGCCGAACTGATGGCTGTGTCGATGCAGGATGACTTCGGCGTCACGGTGCGCTGGAAGGAAGAACGCAGCCGTACCACCTGGGAAAACGCGCAGATGAGTGCCGAGATTCTGTTGCCGCAAGGCATCAAGCGTGTGGTGGTGGTGACCCAGGCCTGGCATATGCCTCGCTCGGTGTGGAGCTTTGAAAAGGCCGGTTTCACCGTGGTGCCAGGGCCGGTGGGCTTTCTGGGCGTGGACAATGCCCGGCCATTGGGCGGCTGGATGCCCGAGTTCGTGTCGGTGTGGCGCAGCGGGCAACTGATCAATGAGGCGGTGGGGCAGGTGGGGTATCGGTTGTTTTACCGGTAAGTCGCAGCACAGTAGACCCAATGTGGAAGCAGGCAAGCCAGTTCCCACATTGGGTTTTGTGTTTGCCTGCTAGACGGTTTTAGACATCCGACCTGCCAGCAACGCCCAGCCAAACAACACCAGGCACACAATGATCAATGGCCACGAGCGCCATTGCAGGTACGGCGTCAGGTTGTGCATCGGTACGACTTCGCCGTAGAGAATTCCGCGCTCGAACTGCGGGATTTGCTCGGTGATCTGTCCAAACGGGTTGATCAGGCCAGTCACGCCATTGTTGGTCGCGCGGATCATCCAGCGGCCAGCTTCCAGCGCGCGCATTTGCGCCATTTGCAGGTGTTGCAGTGGGCCGATTGAACGGCCGAACCAGGTGTCGTTGCTGATGGTCAGCAACAGATCGCTCTGGGCCGACAGGCCGGCAGCGAATTCCGGGTACACCACTTCATAGCAAATGAACGGCGCAATCTGATAGCCCTTGGCCTGCAACATGGCTTGGTCGGCTGGGCCACGAGCGAAGTCCGACATCGGCAAGTCGAAGAAGGCAATCAGCCCGCGCAGCATGTCTTGCAGAGGTACATATTCGCCAAAGGGCACCAGCTTCTGCTTCAAGTAAGTGCCTTCGCCTTCACCCAGCACAGTGATGCCGTTGAAGTAGCGCTTCTGATGGTGCACTTCCTGGCGAATCGGTACGCCGGTGATCAGCGCGGTGTGCCGGTCGGCGGCAAACTTGCCCATCATGCCCAAATAGCCTTCGACGGAATCCTTGAGCACCGGTACTGCAGTTTCCGGCCACACCAGCAGGTCGACACGCTTGGAGCTGAAGCTCATGTCCCGGTACAGCGCCAACTGTGCATTGAGCTGCTCGGGGTCCCACTTCATGCTTTGTTCGACGTTGCCCTGAATCGCAGCCACGCTCAGTGGTGCGCCGGACGGTGCGGTCCAAGCGTGATGCTTGAGCGCAAGGCCAATGGCCCACGGCGCAACCAACAGCACCAGGCCAGCGCCGATAAAGCCGTTGCGCTTGGTTGCCAGCAGGCGCGGCAGGTTGCACAGCACCGCGGCGGTCAGCGCGAGGGCAAAGGAAATCAGCCACATTCCGCCCAGCGGCGCGAGGCCGGTCAGCGGGCCGTCCAGCTGGCTGTAGCCGGAGTACAGCCACGGGAAGCCGGTGAGGAACCAGCCACGAAACGCTTCCTGGCCGACCCACAACGCAGCAAAGGTCAGGGCATCGGCCAACGGCGCTTCATTGCGGCGCAGCCAGCGTGCCCACAGCCAGGCGGGTAGGGCAAAGAACCAGGCGATGGCGGCGGTAAACAACAGCATCAAAAAGCCAGCCAGCAGCACCGAAGCGCCGCCGAAGTGGTGGATGCTGTAGTAGATCCAGCTGGTGCCGGCGCCAAACAGGCCGAAGCCGAAACACCAGCCACGGCCCAGGGCCTGGCGTGGCGTCAAATCCCGCAGCCCGATATAGAACAATCCGACTGCCACCAGTGCAAACGGCCACAGATCGAACGGCGCCAGCGCCAGGGTAGTGATGGCGCCAGCCACCACGGCCAGCAAGTTACCGGGCCAGCCGGGTGCGATGAGACGGCGCATGTCAGTCCTTAGCGGGCAATAGGTGTCAGGCGAATCAAGTGAATCCGGCGGCTATCGGCATTCAAGATGCGAAAGCGATACGCGCCAATCTCGGTGATCTCGTTACGCTTAGGCAGATGGCCAAACGCACTCATCACCAAGCCGCCGACGGTGTCGAACTCATCGTCGGAGAACTCGCTGTCGAAGAACTCGTTGAAATTCTCGATCGGCGTCAGTGCCTTGATCAGGAAATCACCACTTGGCAGCGGCTTGATGTAGCTGTCTTCTTCAACGTCATGCTCGTCTTCGATGTCGCCGACGATCTGTTCCAGCACGTCTTCGATGGTCACAAGACCCGCTACGCCGCCGTATTCGTCAATCACAATGGCCATGTGATTGTGGTTGGCGCGGAATTCACGCAGCAGCACATTCAGGCGTTTGGATTCAGGCACGAAGGTGGCCGGGCGCAGCAGATCCTTGATGTTGAAGTTGTCGCCGTTCTCCTTGAGGATCAGCGGCAACAGGTCCTTGGCCAGCAGGACACCCATGACGTCGTCATGGCTTTCACCGATCACCGGGTAGCGCGAGTGCGCCGAGTCGATCACGGCCGGGAGGAATTCCCGTGGGGTCTGGGTCGCCTTGATGCTGATCATCTGCGAGCGCGGGACCATGATGTCCCGTACTTGCAGGTCAGCCACCTGGATGGCGCCTTCGACGATGGCCAGCGCTTCGCTGTCCAGCAACTTGTTCTGATGGGCCTCGCGCAGCAGCTCCAGCAGCTCCTGGCGGTTTTTCGGCTCGTGGGCAAAAGCCTGGGTCAGTTTACCCAGCCATGACTTCTGCCCGTTGCTCGATCGGTCTTCGCTCATAGCGATTACTCTAAATCCTTTGTTGTGTCAGTTAAGTGTTGATCAGTTTTCGTCATCTGCATAAGGATCACGGTGACCCAATTCTGCAAGCAACGTTTGTTCCAGTGTTTCCATTTCCCAGGCTTCGTCATCGTCTATATGGTCGTAACCCAAGAGATGCAAGCAGCCGTGGATGACCAGGTGGGCCCAATGGGCCTCAAGTTCCTTGCCTTGTTCCTTCGCTTCGCGCTCCACCACTTCGACGCAGATCACCAGGTCGCCCAACAGTGGGATATCCAGTAACTCGTCCGGTACGTCGGCGGGGAAGGACAGCACGTTGGTCGCGTAATCCTTTTGGCGCCAAGTGTGATTCAGCTCGCGGCCTTCGGGCTCATCCACCAGGCGGATGGTCAGTTCCGAGTCGGCGGTGCGCTGGCGCAGGGCCAGGGCGCACCATTGACGGAACTGCTCTTCACTGGGGGCGGGCGCTTGGGTGGCCAGTTGCAGGTCTAGCTCAAGCATCGCGGCGGGCATCCTTGGACAAACCATCGTCACGGTGTTCGAAGCGCTCGTAGGCTTCGACGATGCGCTGCACCAGCGGGTGACGCACCACGTCCTTGGGCGAGAAGTGCGTGAAACTGATGCCCGGCACGTCCTTGAGCACTTCGATCACGTGACTCAAACCCGACTTGGTGCCCTTGGGCAGGTCAACCTGGGTGATGTCGCCGGTGATGATGGCCGTGGAGCCGAACCCGATGCGGGTCAGGAACATCTTCATTTGCTCGACGGTGGTGTTCTGGCTTTCGTCGAGGATGATGAAACTGTTGCTCAAGGTACGGCCGCGCATGTAGGCCAGCGGGGCGATCTCGATCACCTGGCGCTCGATCAGCTTGGCGACGTATTCAAAGCCGAGCATTTCATAGAGCGCGTCGTAGAGCGGGCGCAGGTACGGGTCGATCTTCTGTGCGAGGTCGCCGGGCAGGAAACCGAGCTTTTCGCCCGCTTCGACCGCCGGGCGAACCAGCAGGATGCGGCGCACTTGCTCGCGCTCAAGGGCATCCACTGCGCAGGCCACGGCCAGGTAGGTCTTGCCGGTACCGGCGGGGCCGATGCCGAAATTGATGTCGTTGCCGAGGATTGCCTTGACGTACTTCTGCTGGTTCAAGCCCTTTGGGCGAATCATGCCTTTTTTGGTGCGCAAGGCCACGCTGGCTTCCGCCACCGGGTTGTTGGCCAAATCTTCTACGGCAGACTCCTGCAGGTACAGGTGTACGGTCTCCGGCGACAGCTCACTACCCTTGGTTTCGCGGTAGAGGCGGCGGAGCAGGTTTTCTGCAGACTTGGTGTGCGGGGCTTCACCGATGAGCTCGAACTGATTGCCGCGGTTGCGGATCTCGATGCTCATGCGTTGTTCGATCAGGCGCAGGTGCTCGTCGAACTGTCCGCACAGGTTGGCGAAACGGCGAGCCTCAAAGGGCTCGAGGAGAAAACGATGGGGTTCTACTATGGGTGCGTTCAAGGTCGCTTTTAGCCGCCCTTTGGCAGTTGAGGTAAAGAGAGGATAACGCCAGCCGCCGGTGTGCGAAAGCACTTATATAGCTAAGCCTACGGCTGGCGAATGATCACAAAACCGCTGTTACACCAGCGACCCGCGCAACGAGTGCGGTTGCGCCGCATCGATGTGCACATCAGCGAACTGGCCGATCAGGGTTGGAGTGTCGCAGCGGAAGTTGACGATTCGGTTGTTCTCGGTGCGGCCTTGCAGCTCGCCCGGATCTTTTTTCGAATAGTCGGTGACCAGGATGCGTTGGATCGAACCGACCATTTGTCGGCTGATCTCGAATCCTTGCTGGTTCAGTCGGTGTTGCAATGCGTTCAAACGTTCTTTTTTCAGCGCTTCCGGGGTGTCGTCCGCCAAGTCGGCGGCCGGGGTACCCGGGCGCTGGCTGTAAACGAAGGAGTAGGAGAAATCGAAGCCGACGTCTTCGATCAGCTTCATGGTTTGTTGGAAGTCTTTCTCGGTCTCGCCGGGGAAACCGACGATAAAGTCCGAGCTGATGCATATGCCTGGCACCGCTGCGCGCAATTTGCGCAGTTTGGATTTGTATTCCAGGGCGGTGTGGTTGCGCTTCATCGCCGAGAGAATGCGGTCCGAGCCCGATTGCACCGGCAAGTGCAGGTGCTTGACCAGCTCCGGCACTTCGGCGTGGGCCTGGATCAGGCTGTCGGAGAATTCCAGTGGGTGCGACGTGGTGTAGCGAATACGCTCGATGCCATCAACCGCGGCAACCACGCGGATCAACTCTGCCAAGTCTGCCAGGCGCCCGTCGTGGGTCTGGCCGCGATAGCCGTTGACGTTCTGGCCCAGCAGGGTGACTTCGCGCACGCCGTTTTCGGCCAAGTGGATGATTTCCGACAGCACGTCGTCAAACGGCCGGCTGACTTCTTCGCCACGAGTATAAGGCACGACGCAGAAGGTGCAGTACTTGCTGCAGCCCTCCATCACCGACACATAAGCACTCGGCCCATCGATACGTGGCTCGGGCAAATGGTCGAATTTTTCGATTTCCGGGAACGACACATCTACCTGCGGCAGCTTGGTGATGCGCGCGGCGTCGATCATTTCCGGCAGGCGGTGCAGGGTTTGTGGGCCGAAGACCACGTCGACATAGGGCGCGCGGTCGCGGATTGCGGCGCCTTCCTGGCTGGCCACGCAACCGCCGACGGCGATCACCATGTCCGGGTTGGCCAGTTTCAGTTCGCGCCAGCGGCCCAGCTGGGAGTACACACGGTCCTGGGCCCGCTCACGAATCGAGCAGGTATTGAGCAGGATTACGTCGGCATCTTCGGCGCGGGCGGTGACTTCCAGGGCCTGGTGTTCGCCCAGCAGGTCGACCATGCGCGAGCTGTCGTACTCGTTCATCTGGCAACCGTGGGTTTCGATGTAAAGCTTCTTGGCCATGGGAATCGTCAACTGGTGGTAAAGAACCGCGCATTATAGGGGGCATGCCCATTGGTTCCTAGCGTTGTGCATCGGGTGCCATGCTATAGTTCGCGCCCTCTTTTATATCCCCGATGTGTTGCTCGCCCACCATGACCAAACGTGAAGCTCCAATCTACAAGGTGATTTTCCTCAACCAGGGCCAGGTGTTCGAAATGTACGCCAAGCAGATCTATCAAAGTGATCTGTGGGGCTTCCTGGAAGTGGAAGAGTTCGTCTTTGGCGAGCGCACCCAGTTGGTCGTCGACCCGGGCGAAGAGAAACTCAAGGCGCAGTTTGAGGGTGTGGTGCGCAGTTTTGTGCCGATGCATTCGATTGTGCGTATTGATGAAGTCGAGCGCCTGGGCACGCCGAAGATCAGCGAGGCGCGTGGCACCAGCAATGTGATGCCATTTCCGATGCCGATGCCTGAGAAGTAACACACCTGATCGTTCCTACGCTCTGCGTGGGAATGCATCCAGTGACGCTCCGCGTCACCAGTGCGCAGGGCTTGAGTTGGGAGCTGGACGCGGAGCGTCCGGGGCGGCGTTCCCACGCGGAGCGTGGGAACGATCAAAGGCACTGAGGATTAGGGCAGGGGCGAAAAGGGCGAACGCCCATCGGCACTCTGCAATTCCTGCAAGTAATTGCGGAAGATCTGGCCCAGCACTTGGGTCGCCACTTCCAGCTCATCGCGTTGCATGTGTTCGGCGACTTCGTCGGCCGTGTCCAGCGCGTCTTCGGCGCCATTGACCGCCGCCATCTTCAACACGATATACGCCTGGACGTTATTGGCCGGCACGCCTTCACCGTGGAAGAACATGGTGCCCAACTGGAACTGCGCCTGGGCGTGGCCCTGCAACGACGCTTTCTCGAAGTAGCTCAAGGCCAGGTTGAGGTCGCGGGCGGGGTTTTTACTGTCGTGGTAGTACTCGCCCAACTCGTATTGCGCCTGCGCATCCCCGCCGTCGGCCTGTTTCTGGCACGCGCTCAGGGCTTCGGCCTGGCTGTCTGGCTGGGTATTGAGGGTGCAACGACCCATCGCTGGGATTAACAACGAGTTGCCGCCTGCTTGTGCATGTGCCAGCAGCGGCTGAAGGAGCAACAGGCAGCCCAGAACCAGGGTGCGGCCGGTGCGTTTCATGGGAATCGACTTACCTCTGACGGGGCACGCGGACCCTCGGGGGTCCAATAAGCGCGCATTATGAAATAAGCAGGCCTCTGCTTACAAAGTCTTTACTCGTTTTTCTGCTGCGTGGGCAAGTTATCTGCCGGATTGCAGGTGATTTCTCGAAAAATGCAGGAAATCTCTGTAAGCAAAGTAGCAAATCTGACGTCGCCGGGGGCAACGTCAGATTTTTGCGTCACTTATTTCAGGGCCGCGAAAGCACGCTCGGCAGCATCCAGGGTCAGTTTCAACTCGGCTTCGCCATGGGCGATCGAGGTGAAGCCGGCTTCGAATGCGCTCGGTGCCAGGTAAACGCCGCCTTCCAGCATCAGGTGGAAGAAGCGTTTGAACAGGTTGGCATCGCTGCTCATCACGTCATCAAAGGTGACGATATCGTCGGCAGCGCTGAAGTACAGGCCGAACATGCCACCCGCTTGCGTGGTGACAAACGGGATGCCAGCCGCATCGGCGCGCTGTTGCAGGCCGTCCAGCAGGCGGGTGGTGTAGTCGGTCAGTTCGGCATGAAAACCCGGGCGGCTGATCAGGCGCAGGGTGGTCAGGCCGGCGGCCATCGCCAATGGGTTGCCCGACAAAGTACCCGCCTGGTACACAGGGCCCAGCGGCGCGATGTGCTGCATGATTTCGCGCTTGCCCCCGAAGCAGCCCACCGGCATACCGCCACCGATGATCTTGCCGAAGGTGCTCAGGTCCGGTGTGACACCGTAGTAAGCCTGGGCGCCGCCGAGGGCGACACGGAAACCGGTCATCACCTCGTCAAAAATCAGCACCACGCCGTGCTTGTCGCACTGCTCGCGCAGGCCTTCGAGGAAGCCCGGTGCGGGTGGCACGCAGTTCATGTTGCCGGCCACCGGCTCGACGATGATGCACGCCACGTCCTGGCCCACTTCATTGAGCATTTGCTCGACGGCGGCGATGTCGTTGAACGGCAGGGTCAGGGTGTGTTTGGCAAATGCGGCCGGCACACCCGCCGAGCTTGGCACGCCCTGGGTCAGCAGGCCGGAGCCGGCTTTCACCAGCAGGCTGTCGGAGTGGCCGTGGTAGCAACCTTCGAACTTGATGATGCTGTCGCGGCCGGTGAATCCACGGGCCAGGCGAATGGCGCTCATGGTGGCCTCGGTGCCGGAGCTGACCATGCGCACCATTTCCATCGACGGCACGATCGAGCACACCAGGTCGGCCATCTCGGTTTCCATGGCGGTCGGGGCGCCGTAGGACAGGCCGTGTTGCAACTGCTGGCGCACCGCGTCCAGCACGTCCGGGTGGCTGTGGCCGAGGATCATCGGGCCCCAGGAACCGACGTAGTCCACATAACGCTTGTCATCTTCGTCGGTGACGTAGGCGCCTTCTGCATGCTTGAAGAACAACGGTGTGCCGCCCACGCTCTTGAACGCACGCACGGGGGAGTTCACACCGCCGGGGATGTGTTTCTGGGCATTGGCAAACAGAGTTTCGGAACGGGACATGATTGAGCTCTCTGAAATCAAATCTTAAGAAGGGCGTTGAACGCGCGGGCGCGGCGCGTGACTTCCTGGGTGTTCTCGGCACCAAACAGGCCGTGGACCACCGCCAACAGGTCGGCACCGTGCGCCACCAATGGCTCGGCATTTTCCAGGGTGATGCCTCCAATCACGCAGATCGGCAGCTGCAACCGCGCGCGGGCCTGGGCCAGCATTTCGACGGTGGCGGCGGGGGCGCCGGGCTTGGTGTTGGAGTTGAAGAAGCGGCCGAAGGCGACATAGCTGGCGCCTTCTTTAGCGGCCTGCTCTGCCAGTTCTATTTGGCTGTGGCAGGTGGAACCAATGATCGCCTTGGAACCGAGCAACGCGCGGGCCGGGGTGAGTGGGCCGTCGGTTTGCCCAAGATGCACGCCGACGCCCAGGCGCGCGGCCAATTCGGCGTCATCGTTGATGATCAGTTGGGTCTTGTAGCGCGAGCACAGCTCGCGCAGCTTCTCGGCTTCACGCAGGCGGCGGGCTTCGTCGCTGCTTTTGTCGCGGTACTGCAGCAGGGTCACACCACCGTCCAGCGCTGCTTCGACATAGTCGAGGAATTTGCCGGCCAACAGTTGGCTGTCGGTAATGGCGTAAAGGCCACGTAGTTTCATCGGGCAGGCCTCTTGGTTTTACGAGCAGAAATCCAGCGGCAGACGGCGCGGTACGAACTGGCCCTGGCCGAGTTGTTCGGCGTCACGCAGGGTGCGCCAAGTGTAGTTGAGCGCCGATTGCACAGCACTGACCAGGCCTTCGCCTTGAGCGATTCGACCGGCCAGCGCACTGGCGAGTGTGCAGCCTGAACCGTGATAGCTGCCGGGCAGGCGCTGGCAGGTAAAGGTCTGGGATGTGCCGTCGCGGCTGTACAGGCGGTTGTGCACTTCATGCTCGTCGCCATGGCCACCGGTGATCAGCAGGTGCTTGATAAACGGCAGCAGCTTCTCGGCGCATTCGTCCGCCGTGCCTTCAGGCAGCTCGGCGAGGATGCGTGCTTCAGGCAGGTTAGGCGTGGCGATCAGCGACAGCGGCAACAACCGCTCGCGCATCGCATAGCCGACTTCGTCCTTGCCCAGGCTGCCACCGCCACCGGCACGCAACACCGGGTCGCAGACCACCGGCAGGTGCGGGTGCGCCTGCAGCAGTTCGACCACGGTGTCGACCATCGCGGTGGAGCCGAGCATGCCCAGCTTGACTGCCGCCACTTCGGAATCGCCGAGCACGGCATTGGCCTGGGCCAGTACCCACTCGCGGTCGAGTACGCGGAAATCGCTGACATTGACGGTGTTCTGCACGGTCAAGGCGGTGACGGCCGGAGCCGCATGACAGCCTTGGGCGAGCAGGGCTTCTATATCTGCCTGCAAGCCGGCGCCACCACTGGGATCATGGCCGGAGAGACAGAGGACAACGGGGCGAGAGCTGTAGATATTCATGGTGCGCGAGCTTACCACCAAACGCTTTTTGCGTGGCTGTCTGGCGAAGGGGGAATTTTGCCCCCTGCCGGTGGGTTTTTCAGGCGCTTGGTTAACCGAAAAAATGCACTGAAAGCCGCGTCCTAGAGCCTTTCAAAAAATTATTTCAATAGTGTCCAATGGCCTTTACCGGCTATGCTAGAGTGGATCGAAACAACTTACTGTATCGCCGGTGTACGTCATCTCAAAAGGAATGGGGGGCTTTTGGCATAACCGGACAGGCCACGCTGGGGCTCTATGCGCTATTTGCTGATTTTAATATTGTGCGGGCTGCCGATGCTCGCCAGCGCCGTCGAGTTTAATCAGGACACTCGAAGTCTGCCGCTGGGTCGGGTCATGCAAGTACTCGAAGATCCAACCGACGCCCTCACCATCGCCGATGTCAGTTCCCCCGCCTACGCTGCACAGTTCAAACCTCACAACAAAGCCACCCTCAATGCGGGCTATTCGCGCTCGGTGTTCTGGCTCAAGGTGGACCTGCATTACGCTGCCAAAGGCCCGCGCGCACCCCGCATCTGGTTCCTGGAGCTGGCGTACCCACCCCTCAATCGTCTGGATCTGTATCAGCGTGACGATACCGGTAACTACCGGCTGACCACCCGCACCGGCAGCACGCTGCCGTTTTCCAGCCGCGAAGTGCGCCAGAGCAACTACCTGTTCAAACTCAACTTTGTGCCCGATCAGCAGAATACGATCTACCTGCGCCTGCAAAGTGAAGGCTCGATCCAGGCGCCGCTGACGCTCTGGGCCAGCACCGCCTACCTGGAAGAACAACCGCTGCGCCTGTATGTGCTGGGGGCGATCTATGGCGTGTTGTTGGGGATGCTGATCTACAACCTGTTTATCTACCTGAGCGTGCGCGACACCAGCTACCTCTATTACATCTTCTATATCGCCTCGTTTGGCCTGTACCAACTGTCGGTCAATGGCGTGGCGATGGAGTATTTCTGGCCGAATAACCCGTGGTGGGCGAATGCGGCGGTGCCGTTCCTGATCGGTTCGGCGGCGCTGTTCGGTAGTTTGTTCGCCCGCAGCTTTCTGCACACCGCACAACACAGCCGCTGGCTCGACTGGATATTGTTGGGGCTTGCTGCCTGCGGCGGGGCGGTGATGGTGTTGGCGCTGCTGACCAGCTACGCCGTGGCCCTGCGCCTGGCCACCGGTTTGGCGCTGGTGTTTACCGTGACCATCTTCATCGCCGCGATTAAGGCCTGGTACAGCGGCCAGCGCATGGCGCGCTATTTCATCATCGCCTGGTCGGCGTTCCTGTTGGGCGGGGTCGTCAACACGATGATGGTGCTGGGCTACCTGCCCAACGTCTTCCTTACCATGTATGCCAGCCAGCTCGGCTCGGCCATCGAAGTGGCGCTGTTGTCCCTGGCCCTGGCGGACCGCATCAACGGCATGCGTGAGCAGCAGGCGCAAATCCTGTTTGATGCCAGTCAGAAACTCGAAGTGCTCAACCAACAACTGGCTCGCAGTAACCGTCTCAAGGATGAATTCCTCGCCACCCTGACCCACGAGTTGCGCACCCCGATGAACGGGGTGATTGGCTCGCTGGAGCTTATGCAAACCGTGCCCCTGGACGATGACCTGGCGCAGTACCAGCAAACCGCCGCCGGTTCTGCGCGGGACATGATGCGCATGGTCAACGGCATCCTCACGCTGACCGAACTTCAAGCGGGGCGCCTGACTGCCCAGCCTCAGGTATTCAGCCTGCGCGGTACGTTAGACACCTTGCGCCAGCAATTCACCGCCAGCGCCCAAAGCAAGGGGCTGGCGTTTTCCATCGACGTGGCGGATGAGCTGCCGGATCGGGTGGTCGGAGATGCCGGCAAACTTATTCAGTGCCTGGATTGCCTGCTGGACAATGCGTTTAAGTTCACCCACGAAGGTTCCGTGCGCGTGCGTGTAGTGGGCGTGCCGCACAGTGATGGCAGCGTGCGCTTGAGTTTCATCGTGACCGACACCGGTATCGGTTTTGCTTTCCTCGACGAGGCCACGTTGTACCAACGCTTCTTCCAGCTCGATGGCTCGATGACCCGTGAATACGGCGGCCTGGGTATCGGCTTGGCGATTTGTCGGCAGTTGATCGAACTGCTGGGAGGGCGCTTGACCCATCATTCAGAGCCGCGCAAGGGCAGTCGTTTCCAGTTGGAACTACACGTCAGCCCGGTGCCTCAAGAGCCCAAATCGACGGAGCAAATTCCGCGTATGCAACGTGCGCCGCAAAATTGCGCAGTGTTGTTGGTGGACGACAACAGCGTGGGCCAACTGGCGGTGCGCGGCATGCTGCTCAAGCTCGGTTACCGGGTGAAAACGGTGGACAACGGTCCGTTCGCGTTGGCGACCTTGCAGGCTGAAACCTTCGACGCCGTGCTGCTGGATGTGCCTGAGGGTGGTTTCTCGTTGTGTTGTCAGATTCGTGCGCTGCCCGGTTGCGGTGAGCTGCCGGTGATCGCTTTGAGTGCATCGTTGCAAGCCTCTGACCGAGAGCGCTGTCATGGCGTGGGCGTCACTGATCGTCTAGCCAAACCGGTGCGTTTCGAGGCGTTAAAGGCGGTATTGGAGCGCCACTTGTTATGTTCGTTAGAGGGTGAAAGCGCCGTGCATTCGGCGCGTATGCCACTTTTTTAAGCCGGGTGACGGTGCTTAACTGAAATTCAGGCCTCAACTGCACGCGGCCTTTTTCCAGGAGGCCCGTCATGAACCTGCACCCGTTCGCCGAAACCCACGACGTCACCAACCAGCCGCCGTCCCTGGACGGCACCAACCTGTACCGCATCGACTTGCCATTGCAAGAATGGTCGCGACGCTTTGGCGCCGGTTGGGCGCAGGCGCGTATCGATGTTTACGGCGCGCTGGCTGGCGGGCCGTTAATGGCGGCTGGGTTTCTGGCGAATCAGAACAAACCGGTGTTCAGCAGCCATGACCGTTATGGTCATCGGATTGACCTCGTGGAGTTTCATCCGGCCTACCACGAACTGATGCGCACGGCCGTCGAACACGGTTTGCCATCGCTGCCGTGGGCTCACCCGCAGCCCGGTGCCCATGTGGCCCGCGCCGCCATGACCTACCTACACAGCCAGGCTGAAGCCGGCACCGGTTGCCCGCTGACCATGACCTTTGCCAGCGTCCCAGCGCTACGCCTGCAACCGGACCTGGCGCAGACCTGGCTGCCGAAAATCCTCAGCACCGAATACGACCCGCGCAACGTTGGCATCGCCCACAAGGCCGGCGCCACCATCGGCATGGCCATGACTGAGAAACAGGGCGGCACCGACGTGCGCGCCAACACCACGCGTGCTTACCCCGTGGGCCCGGGCGGCCCTGGGCAGGCCTATGAACTGGTGGGGCACAAATGGTTCTGCTCGGCACCGATGTGCGATGCGTTCCTGACCCTGGCCCAGACCGACAAGGGCCTGACCTGTTTCCTGCTGCCCCGGCACCGCCCGGATGACACGCGCAACGAGTTCTACATTCAGCGTCTGAAAAACAAACTCGGCAACTGCTCCAATGCATCCAGCGAAGTGGAGTTTCGCGGCGCCCTGGCCTGGATGATTGGCGAAGAAGGCCGTGGCGTACCGACCATCATCGAGATGGTCGCCATGACCCGTTTTGATTGCATGGTCGGCTCCAGCGCCTTGATGCGCCAGGCGCTGACCCAGGCCAGCCATCATTGCGCCCATCGCTCGGTAGGTGGCCGCGTACTCAGCGAGCAGCCGCTGATGCAAAACGTGTTGGCCGACCTGGCCCTGGAAAGCGAAGCCTCCCTGGCCTTGAGCATGCGCATGGGCCGGGCGCTGGATCACCTCGATGATGAGCAAGAAGCCAAGTTCGCCCGGCTGGTGACGGCGGTGGGTAAGTATTGGATCTGCAAACGCGCGCCGGCAATGATCAACGAAGCCGCCGAGTGCATGGGCGGTGCTGGGTATGTCGAGGACAGTATCTTGCCGCGCCTGTACCGTGAAGCACCGGTGAACTCGACGTGGGAAGGTTCCGGCAATGTGCAGTGCCTGGACGTGTTACGCGCACTGTCGAAAGAGCCGGGTGTGCTGGAAACGTTGTTTGTCGAACTGGGCGACGGGCATGGCGACAAGCGGCTGGCGCAGCATATCGAGCAGCTCAAGTCAGCGTTTATGGACACCCAGGATATCCAGTACCGCGCGCGTCAGTTGACCGAAGATATTGCCGTAGCGTTGCAGGCCAAGCTGTTGCTGGAGGCGGGTAATGCGTCGGTCAGTGATGGGTTTATAGCCAGCCGACTGGGTGAGTTGTCCGGCCGGGTGTACGGCACTTTGCCGCGTGGGGTGGATGTGGCGGCGATTGTCGCTCGATCTACACCTAATCCATCTGCGTAGACGCTCCCACATTATTAACCGCATTCCAATCCTACTGTTTCAGTGAGCCCGGGATACAGGCAAGATAAAGGTCTGCACGTCAGAACACAGGATGCTTACCGTGACCGAAGCTTTTGTTGTCGTTCAAACCGCTGAAGAAGCCGTGGATCGGCTGGCGGCTCTGCATGAGCGTGCCACCGGCGCACTCAACCAAGCCCTCAAGCAATACCTCAAGGACCGCGTCGAGCCCGACGCCGAACAACGCGCGATGTTTCGCTACCCGGAACTGCGCCTGACTTACCTGGTGCAGGGCGAAGTCCCGCAGACCACCCGGGCGTATGCCAAGGTCCAGTTGCCGGGGACCTACAGCGTTACCGTTACTCATCCCGCTGCGTTCCGTAAGTATTTGCTGGAGCAACTGGTGCCGCTGATGCACGACTTCACCGTGACGGTGGAAGTGGGCGTCAGCAAGCAGAACATTCCGTACCCGTATGTGGTGGAGCAGGGCGACGAACTGGCGGGTTCCGGCGTGACCGCTGCGACCCTGGCGCGCGTGTTCCCCAGCACTGACCTGTCGGCCGCCACCGACGGCATCGCCGATGGCCTCTACGATTGGGAAAACACTGACCCGCTGCCTCTCGCGTTGTTCGACGCGGCTCGCGTGGACTTTTCCCTGCGCCGTCTGGTGCATTACACCGGCAGCGACTGGCGCCATGTGCAGCCGTGGATTTTGCTGACCAACTACCACCGCTATGTCGACCAGTTCATCCTGCATGGCCTGGAGCAACTGCGCAGTGACCCACGGTTTATCCGCATGGTGCTGCCGGGCAACGTGGTGATCGATAAGAGCATGGACCACGGCGAAGCGTCGGCGATTGCCGCAGGCGTGGTCTGGCACCGCTATCAGATGCCGGCGTATCACTTGCAGGCCACCGACGGCCACGGCGTGACCTTGGTGAACATCGGTGTTGGCCCGTCCAACGCGAAGAACATCACCGACCACCTGGCCGTGCTGCGTCCGCATTGCTGGCTGATGATCGGCCACTGCGGTGGCCTGCGCCAATCCCAGACCATCGGCGACTACGTACTGGCCCACGCCTATATGCGCCGCGACGGGATTCTCGACCGCGTGGTGCCGCCGAACATTCCGATCCCGGCCCTGGCTGAAGTACAGATGGCCTTGCAGCAAGCGGCGGCCAACGTCACCGGCGAAAAAGGCGAAGAACTGAAAAAACGCCTGCGCACTGGCACCGTGTTGACCTACGACGACCGCAACTGGGAACTGCGTTGGGCTCAGGAGCGACCGCTGATCAACCTGTCCCGCGCCGTGGCCGTGGACATGGAAAGTGGCACCATCGCCGCTCAAGGTTACCGGCTGCGAGTGCCATACGGCACGTTGTTGTGCGTGTCGGATAAACCGCTGCACAGCGAGATCAAATTGCCGGGTTCGGCCAACGCGTTCTATGAGCGTGCGGTCAGCCAGCATTTGAAAATCGGCATCGAGGCGGTGGACCTGTTACGCACCGAACTCAACTCGCTGCACTCGCGCAAGCTGCGCAGTTTCGACGAACCGCCGTTCCGCTAAGCGGTTGGGATGGTTATTTAACGGTCAGGCCACTAGCATTGTCGGTCCTGACCGTTAGATGTTCCTTTGCCATGTCCCGTCCCACTCGTCCCGATTCCCGCCGCCCTGGCGTGAAACCTGTGCACTGCGCTGCTCGTCGCGTCGCCAAGGCGCCACCGGCTGAGCCGAAGCTGATCCTGTTCAACAAGCCGTTCGACGTGCTGACCCAGTTCAGCGACGAAGGCGGGCGGGCGACCCTCAAGGATTTTATCGACATCCCCGGCATCTACCCGGCTGGCCGCCTGGACCGTGACAGCGAAGGCCTGTTGTTGCTGACCAACGATGGCCAGTTGCAGGCGCGGATCGCCGACCCCAAGCACAAGCTGGCGAAAACCTATTGGGTGCAAGTGGAAGGCGAGCCGACCGAAGAGCAGCTGCAACGCCTGCGTGACGGCGTGGAGCTTAACGACGGCATGACCTTGCCCGCCGAAGCGCGGCAGCTGGACGAGCCCGAGTTATGGCCGCGTATCCCGCCGGTACGGTTTCGCAAAAGCGTGCCGACTCATTGGCTGGAGCTGGTGATTCGTGAGGGGCGTAACCGTCAGGTGCGGCGCATGACTGCTGCGGTGGGCTTGCCGACCTTGCGCCTGGTGCGTGTGCGGATTGGCAATTGGTCGATCGACGGCCTGGATCAGGGCCAGTGGAAGGAAGTGCCGGCGCGCTTATAGAGCGCCGGACTCGATCAGGCCGATCACCACGCTCTTGATGATGAATGCGGCCACGCCCAGCCCTAACACAAAAAACAGGATGAACGAGCCAAAGCGTCCGGCCTTGGACTTCTTCGCCAGGTCCCAGACGATAAAGCCCATGAAAATGATCAGGATGGTGACCAGGCCGGTCATCATCCATTCTTCAAACAGGGCGGGGTCTATGGAGTTCATTGCGTGTTTTTCCGACAGGGCAGGCGGGCAGTATAAAGCAGCGTCAACAGCGCAACATTGACCTGAGTCGGTCGCGGCCAATGTGGGAGCTGGCTTGTCGGGTCGCCGCATCGCTGCGATGCAGGCAACTCGGTCTTTCAGTCACACCGCGCTGATGCTATCGCAGGCAAGCCAGCTCCCACATTTGATCTCCAATGATCTTAGGTGCGCAGGTGGGTCAGCGGCAACTCGGTGCTGTTCAGTACCTGGTTCAGCACAAAGCTCGACCGCACGCTGGTCACGCCTTCAATGCGGGTCAGATGACCCAACAGCAGTTTCTGATAGTGATCCATGTCCGGCACCACCACTTTCAACTGGTAGTCCGCATCCATCCCGGTGACCAAACTGCATTCCAGCACTTGCGGCAGGGTGCGGATTGCCGCTTCGAAATTCTCGAAACGTTCGGGGGTGTGGCGGTCCATGCCGATCAGCACATACGCGGTCAGGCTCAAACCCAGCATCTTGCGGTCGAGCAACGCGACTTGGCGTGCGATGTAGCCATCGTCCTCCAGCTGCTTGACCCGGCGTGAGCAGGGCGACGGCGACAGGCCGATGCGCTCGGCCAACTCTTGGTTGGAGATCCTCGCATCGCGCTGCAATTCCGCCAAAATACTCAGGTCGTATCGGTCAAGCTTGCTCATTGGGTTGGCCTTTGTCGTAACTATTGCGGCGAATTATCTATGAAGGGTTAAAAATTGCGCAAGCACTGTTTATTGACGCAATCTTCGCAATCATCTGTCGGGCGCGGGCCTGTATGTTTATCAACAGAATCACCGCCTGGACAACAGTCCACTGCAGCTCGCCCAATCAGGCCTGCTGCGGCCGCCGCCCCAGTAGGGTTGAGCCGGCCTCCAGGCTGCACACTGTCCACAAGACGGCGTGAGGTGAGCCAACGTCATAAGCGTTGAGCCAGGACGAAATTCTCAAGGGGTGGCCGACGGGTCACCCCTTTTCTTTGCGCGCGTCTTTTACCTACGAAAATAGTGAGCGACTGATAACCTGTTTCAGAACCGGGCGAGGCTTTTCCAGTCTCATGTTATGAGGCCGGACACTCTAGGCCCTAATCCGCAGTGAGGAATAGCATGAAGCGCATCTGGCGTATGGCAGGTGTAGGTTTGCTGATGGTCAGCGTCGGCACGCAAGTGATGGCCGACGACCCGCGCTCTGAAGGCGGTGGTCAGCATGAAAGAGGGCAGGAAGGCGGGCGGCAAGGTAACGAGCAGCCGCGGCCGCAAAATAACCAACAGCGCCCGCAGAACAATCAACCGCGTCAGGAAAACAATCAACCGCGTCCTGAAAATAATCAGCCGCGTCCGCAGAACCAGCATTTCGAGAATAACCAGCCGCGCCCGCAAAACGAGCATTTTGACCGTGCGGAGCAGCGGGGGGGCGGGCAATGGCAAGGTCGTCCGCAAGGCGCCGAGCAACCTCGGCCGGCGCCGCAACCGCAGCCGGCGAATAACCTGCCGATCCAGGGCCGTCCGGATACGGTTCGCCAAACCCAGGAACCGCGCCAGGGCAACTATCAGGACATCCCGCGCCGCAATGATGGCAATCAGCATTGGCAAGCCGGGGGTGGCCCAGGCCCACGGCCAGGTGGCGGTTTCAATGGACATCCCAATGATACCCGCTGGCCTGGCCGTCCCGATGGACACGGCAACGGCTGGGGCCCAGGCCCGCAATATCGCCCAGGTTATAGCGTCGACCGCTTCACCGACCGCAATTACCGTGTGCCTTACCGTGGCCAGGACTATTTCTTCTCCGGTGGTTATTGGTATCGCCCGCAGGGCCCGCGCTATGTAGTGGTGACGCCGCCCTACGGCATTCGCGTGCAATACCTGCCGGACTACGCACGGGAAGTGTGGATAGGCAGTGCGCTGTTCTTCGTCGCGGCCGGCGCCTATTACACCTACGAAAGCAGCTCCCAGCAGTACGTAGTCGTACAACAGCCAACGGAAGCGCCTGCGCCCCAGGGTAATAGCTATGACGTTGTCGCTTATCCTGCCAACGGCCAATCACCGGCCCAAGTGCAGCAGGACGGTTACGATTGTTATCGCTGGGCTGTGCAACAAAGTGGTTTCGATCCTCGGACCGTCACCTACGCCCCTGACCCGGCAGTGGTGCAAACCTATCGCCAGGCCCAGGGCAACTGCCTGACCAGTCGCGGGTATCAGGTGCAGTACTAGGCCTTGTTGCCCGTGACCACTTCCCGTGGGTCGGCGTGCACCAGCACTTCGGCGCGCGGGTAGACGTTGTGAATGGCATCGGCGGCCTGGTCGCTGATGCCATGGGCCACTGACAGCGTCAACTCCCCCGGTAACTCCAGGTGCAATTGCACAAACCAGTGGCTGCCGGATATTCGCGTGCGCAAGTCATGCGCACCCAGCACGCCCGGTACACCCCGAGCCAGTTCCAACATGTGTTGGCTGACCTCCGGCGGCAGTTCCTCATCCATCAGCACCGCAAAGCTCTCGCGGGCGATCTGGATCGCACTCCACAGGATGTAAGCGGCAATCCCCAGGCCGAACCAGGCGTCTACCTGATGAAAACCCATGCCCGCCAATACCAGCGCCACCAGGATGCTGCCGTTAAGCATCAAGTCCGAGCGGTAATGCAGTGAGTCCGCACGCACCGCGTTGGAGCCGGTTTCGCGGATTACCCGGTGTTGCAGCATCAGCAGCGCCACGGTCATTACCAGCGAAAACACAATCACGCCGATGCTCAGCCATGGTGCACCGACCGGTTCCGGGTGCTGCAAGCGCTGATACGCCTGAAAGGCGATCAACACCGCACTGCCGGCGATAAACAAAGCCTGGGCCATGCCCGACAGCGACTCGGCCTTGCCATGCCCGTAACGGTGATCATCATCGGCCGGACGCAGTGCGTAATGCACCGCCAGCAAATTCAGCAGTGAGGTCACGCCGTCAAGCAGCGAGTCAGTCAACCCGGCGAGCATGCTCACCGAGCCACTGAGCCACCAGGCGATGGCCTTGGTGATAATCAGCGCACAGGCCACGCCCACCGAAGCGCGGGTGGCCAGGCGCAAGAGCCTGGCGTGTTCGGGACTGCTGGTCATAGGCGGGTCGAATCCTTAAGCGGCAGGTTGCAGGCCCAGGGACGCGAGTTGTTGCACGCTGCCCTTGAACTGGATCATGCGTGGGTCGTCCAGCGGCAGGCTGCGGCCGGTTTCTTTCTGGATGATGGTTTGCAACTTGGCGTTGTCGACCTTGCCGTCGGCGCCGATGGCTTCTTGCAGTTTCTCTGGCGCAACCTGGGCGGTCTTGCCCGGTTCGAAATAGATGGCGCCGGTGGCGAAGTCGACGCCGAACGCGATCAGGCCGGGGATCACGTAGAACAGCAGGCCCACAGCGTCGAGCACGGCAATCGTCGGGTCAATCTTGCCGTCGATCTGGCCACGGCGGTCCGGGTAGAAAATCGAACCGCAGGCCGTCAGTTGGCTCAGCAGGGTGACGGCGAGGACACCGCCGATGACACGGGAAGCGATACGCATGAAGACTCTCCTGAATACGGTTGATACGAGACTATATAGCACTGCCCTTGAGACCAGCGTCGGCATCCATCAGTTCGCCGTTATACTCGCCGCTCTGCTTTGGAGCCAGTATGAATTCGTTGCCGATCGATGATGTTTTACCCGCGTTGCGTGACGCCTTGGCGAATCGCCATGAAGCCGTGCTGGAAGCGCCGCCCGGCGCCGGTAAAACCACCCGCGTGCCCTTGGCGTTGTTGAACGAGCCTTGGCTGGCCGGGCAAACCATCCTGATGCTCGAACCCCGGCGCCTCGCCGCGCGCGCTGCCGCGGAGCGACTGGCCAGTGAGCTGGGGGAAAAGGTCGGTGAAACCGTCGGCTATCGCATTCGCCTCGACAGCAAGGTCGGCCCCAACACCCGTATCGAAGTGGTCACCGAAGGTATCCTCACCCGTCGCCTGCAAGACGACCCGGCGCTCGATGGCGTGGGCCTGCTGATCTTCGACGAATTCCACGAACGCAGTCTCGACGCCGACCTGGCGTTGGCCCTGAGCCTCAACGGCCGCGACCTGTTTCGCGATGAGCAACCCCTGAAAATCCTGCTGATGTCCGCCACCCTCGAAGGCGAGCGCCTGGCCAGCCTGCTGGATAACGCGCCGATCCTGCGCAGTGAAGGGCGCATGTTCCCGGTGCAGATGCGCTGGGGGCGACCGTATCAGGCGGGTGAATTTATCGAGCCGCGCGTGGTGCAAACCATCCTTGAAGCCCTGCACGACCAAACCGGCAGCGTGCTGGTGTTTCTGCCGGGGCAGGCCGAGATTCGCCGGGTCAACCAGCAACTGGCCGACGCCTTGGGCGATCGCAGCGATGTGCTGTTATGCCCGCTGCATGGCGAGCTGGACCTCAACGCCCAACGCGCCGCCATCGACCCGGCCCCGGCCGGTAAACGTAAAGTGGTGCTGGCGACCAACATCGCCGAGACCAGCCTGACCATCAACGGCGTGCGCGTGGTGATCGACGCCGGGCTGGCGCGGGTACCGCGTTTCGACCCCGGCAGCGGCATGACCCGCCTCGACACCCAGCGCATCTCCCGCGCCAGCGCCACCCAGCGCGCCGGTCGGGCCGGGCGGTTGGAGCCGGGCGTGTGCTATCGGTTGTGGTCCGAGGACCAGCATGAAGGCCTGGCCGCCTATGGCAGTGCGGAAATTCTTGCGGCAGACCTCGCAGGTCTGGCCTTGCAACTGGCGCGCTGGGGCGTCACGCCTACGCAACTGGTTTGGCTGGATGTGCCGCCGGCCGCCGCGTATGCCCAGGCCCAGGATTTGCTGGTGCGCCTCGGTGCCTTGAATGAAGAAAAATTGACCGCCCATGGCCAGAAGATGGCCGAACTGCCGGCCCATCCGCGTATCGCCCATCTGCTGTTGCGCGGGCAAGACCTGGGGCTGGCGACCACCGCCTGTGATGTCGCCGCTCTGTTGGGTGAGCGCGATATCTTGCGCGGCGGCGGTGCGGATTTGCACAGTCGCTTGGCCTTGCTCAGCGGCGAAGAACGCGCGCGCGGCACCCAAGGTGGCGTGCAGCGGGCCAAGCAACTGGCGCGGCAATACCGTGGCTATTTAAGGGGCAAGGCGACTCAAACGGTGGGCGACCCCGACCATCCGCGCTGGCTCGGCGCCTTGCTGGCGCTGGCCTACCCGGACCGTGTCGCCCAACAACGTCGCCCCGGTGGCGCTGAATATCGCCTGGCTAATGGCCGCGCCGCTCTGTTCGCCGAAGCCGACAGCCTGATGAAGCAACCGTGGTTGGTGATCGCCGACCTGGGCAGTCGCCAGGGTCAGCGCGAAGAACGCATCTACCTCGCAGCGGATTTTGATCCGGCGCTGTTCGATACTGTGCTTGCCGAGCAAGTGCGCAACGTCGACCAGCTTGATTGGGACGAACGCGAAGGTGTCCTGCGCGCCGAGCGCCAGCGCAAAGTCGGTGAACTGGTGCTCAGCCGCGAACCGCTGACCGGCCTCGACGAGTCCGCGCGAAGCCAAGCGCTGGTCAACCTGGTACGCCGCAAAGGCCTGGAGCTACTGCCCTGGACGCCCGAACTGCGTCAATGGCAAGCCCGCGTCATGTTGCTGCGCCACCTGGACGCCGGCAAAACCAGCGAATGGCCCGACATCAGTGACAGCGCCTTGCTCGCAAGTCTGGAGCACTGGCTGATGCCTTACCTGGGCAAAGTCTCGCGCCTCAGTCATTTCGCCAACCTGGATATCTCCAGCTTCCTGCACAACTTGTTGCCTTGGCCGCTGCCCCAGCGCCTGGACGAACTGGCGCCGCAGCATGTGAAAGTGCCGTCGGGCTCGTCGGTGCGTTTGGATTACAGCGAACAGCCGCCGATTCTGGCGGTGCGCTTGCAGGAATTGTTCGGGCTGGCGGACACACCACGTATTGCCGGCGGGCGTCAGGTGGTCAAGTTGCACCTGCTGTCCCCGGCGCGGCGGCCGGTGCAGGTGACGCAGGATCTGGCGAACTTCTGGCGCAGTACTTACGCCGAGGTGAAGAAGGATTTGAAGGGACGGTATCCGAAGCATTACTGGCCGGATGATCCACTGGTGGCAGAGGCAACCGCCAGGATAAAACCCCGTAAATAGCCACGACAGAGATCAATTGTGGGCGCTGGCTTGAGACAGATGCGGTCTGTCAGTGATTTCGCAGCGATGCGATCGCAGGCAAGCCAGCTCCTACAGGATTTTACGGTGCTTGTTATTGCGCGGCGGGCAGTAAAAACCGCGCAATCACCGGTAAATGATTGGAGATACGCAATGTATCCTCCTGTCGCACCTTCGCCTCGATCCGCTTGATGCGTGGGCTGTAGAACAGGTAATCCAAGGTGCGATCCGGGCCATCGAGGCTTGGGTCATTCGGGAAATTCGTCAGCCATTGCTCACGGTCGATTCCACTGGATTGATTGTTGCTCGGGATCATCGGGTATTTGTCCCACAGCAGATGCAGCTCGCTGTCCGGCGAATACTGCCCGCGCTTACTGGCATCCAGGCGCAGGAATTGCCCCAGCGGCAGCAAGTTGAAATCCCCGCCGATCAGCCATGGCGTGCCACGGCCTTCGAACTTATCCAGCAGTTTCACTGTGGTTTTGACTTGCTCTTGCACCGCGCTGCGCCCAGGGATATCACCGTCCAGGCGGGTGTTGAGCACGGCCAGTTGGCCGCCATCGCTCAACGGTAAATAGGTGAGCAACAAGGCAGGTTTGGGTTGGAACTGGCGGCTGATGAAGTTGGCCGGGGACGCGGGCAGTTGCAGGCGTTCGGCGTGTTCGATCTGGTAGCGGCTCAGGGTCACCAGTTTGCGGCCGACGCTGCCGAAAATATGCAGGCTGGGCACAAAGTCGGCTTTCCAGTCGAAGGCCTGGGCGCTGCAAGGGTAGAGGTCGACCAAGCGTTCCTGAAGCAACGCCACCTGGTCTTGGTAGTGGGACGATTTGGCGCCTTCGTCGAGCTCCTGCAACAACAGGATGTCGGGCTGTTCGTCACGAATCACCCGCGCGACTTCGTCCAGGCTTGAGGCCATGTCTTCAATGGTGGGGCGGTCGTCCGGGCCGCTGCCGTCGGCAGTGTCGTACCAGAACACATAGTTCTTGCCGGCCAGGTATTGCACGTTCCAAGTCATGACCTTAAGCGCCTGCCCGGGCAGCAAGGTCGGCGCGCGCGGCGCGACGCAGCTCACGGGCAGGATTTGCTTCTCGTCGGGGCGCCAGGTCAGGCTGTAGATCAGGGCTGTGAGCAGGCCCGCGATGATCAACAGGCCCAACAGGGTCATGCGCAATAAACGGGTCATTGGCTCGGCTTATAGCGTTTCAGAAGTGGCACGGAGCATATCACCGCGCGTCGGCATCGCCACCGATCAGCATGAATAAACGGAACAGCACCACGCTGGTAAACAGTTGCAGGAAACTGTGGGCGCTGTCGATCAACACCCCCAGCAGCGGCGCCGGCGTTGGATAAGCCGCGACGCTCGCGCCCTTGAGTAGCCACAGCGGCGTCATCACGCACAGCAGGCACACCAGGATTCGCCAGAAATGCCCACGGGTCAGTCGAAAGCTTTCCTTCATTGCCTCCAGCGCCGACATGCCGCGCAACACCAACAGGTACTCGGCAAAGGCCAGCACCACCATCAGCCACAGGCCCGGCAGGAAATACAACGACAGCCCGAGCAGGATCAGCAAGGTGCTGATGGCTGTCAGCAGGGCGAAGCGCGGCCACAGGGTGAGGGCCATGGCCCACACATCTTTCGTGCGCGGCGACTCGCCACGGGTGCGGGCGTCGAGAAACAGGATCAAGGCGCCGGTGTACAGCGGGTACACCAACAGCCCAACCACCACGCTGTAACCGGGGAACGCATCCGGGCCCAGCGTGTGGTCGAGCACCTGTTGCAGCAGGGCTTCGAGAATCACCAGCGGCAGGCATAGCTGGACGATGGCGCCCAGGTTGCGTTGGGTGAAACGAAAGGAGTCGCGCAGTATGTCTAACGGATTCATCAGGTTCATCGCAGGCCAGAAAGCAAGGACAACACTTTAACCGATCAACACTTGCCGTAAGCAAACGTAAACCTTACGTAAAGACCATTGAAACGTCTGGTAGCACCCCCATAACTAGGGTGCACCTTGCCTGATCTCAGGCGGGCCCCTGATTTTTACCGGCAATCTAACGAGGTCGCCATGAACAGCGAAGAGCAAACCCTGATCGATGGACTGTTTTCACGGTTGCAGCAAGCCGAAACGGACTCAGCCCCCCGCGACGCCCTGGCCGAAGCGCGGATCAAGGAGCACCTGACTCGCCAACCAGCCGCCGGGTATTACATGACCCAGTCGATCCTGGTGCAAGAGCACGCGATCAAGAGCCTCGACGCGCAAAACAAGCAGCAGGCGCAGCAGATCCAGCAATTGCAGGATGAGTTGCAACAAGCCCGTTCCCAGGCAGCACAGCCTGCGCCGAGCAGTGGTGGCTTCCTGTCGAGCATCTTTGGCGGCGGTTCCCGTGACTCGCAACCCGCGCAAAGCGCTCCGGCCTCTTCCGGTGGCGGCTGGCGCGAACCGGCTCGGCCTTCGTTTGGCCAGCCTGCGCCGCAGCAAAACTACGGTGCTCCGCAACAGAGCTACGGCGCCCCGCAGCAGAACTACCAACAGCCGCAGCAAGCGCCCGCTGCCCCGATTGGCAGTGGCTTCCTCGGTGGCGCGCTGAAAACCGCCGCAGGCGTGGCCGGTGGTGTGATGCTGGCTGAAGGCATCAGCAGCCTGTTCAACCACAACTCGCAACAGCCGCAAGTTGTGGAAGAAATCATCCGCGAAGAGCCGGCGCCGGCCAGTGACAATGGCAACTGGGGCAACGATGACCAGAAGTTTGCCGGCAATGACAGCTGGGGCAGTGACAACGCCTCGGACAACTTCGCTGACAACGACGATTCCTCGTTCGGCGACGACGACTCCTTCGTCTGACACACCCAAGCCCGGGGCGCTTCGTCACCCTGGGCTGATTTTTCGCTGAAACTTTCCCATGGCTGGCATACTGGCGCCTTTGCGGACCTTCGCGTCCGAGGTCCAAGCGGCAGCCATGGGGAAGTGCGGTGAAGAAAATTGCGGTGTTCGCCGATGTACAAAACCTCTACTACACCGTGCGCCAGGCGTATGGCTGCCACTTCAACTATGCCGCCCTGTGGGCTGACATCAGCTCGCGCGGGCAGATCGTCGAGGCGTATGCGTATGCCATCGACCGTGGCGACAGCAAGCAGCAGCAATTCCAGCAGATCCTGCGCAACCTGGGCTTTACGGTAAAACTCAAACCCTATATCCAGCGCGCTGATGGTTCGGCCAAGGGCGACTGGGACGTGGGCATCACCCTCGACATCATGGACGCCGCCGACCACGTCGACGAAGTGGTGCTGGCTTCCGGTGACGGTGATTTCGACATGCTGCTCGAGCGCATCATCCAAAAGCATGGCGTTCAAGCCGTGGCCTACGGCGTGCCGGGGCTGACGGCCAACTCGCTGATACGCGCTGCCAGCCGCTACGTGCCGATCGAAGGCGCGCTGCTGCTCAAATAAGCGCTGCGGCTTAATACATTGTTAGACGGAGTTGGAACAGGTTTGGAACGTATAGCGGTCATCGACTTTGAAACCACCGGCATCACCCCAAGCAACCACTGCCGAGCCACGGAAATCGCGGTGGTCATCCTTGAGCGTGGCCAGATCGTGGACCGCTACCAGAGCCTGATGAATGCCGGCGTGCGCGTGCCGGGGTTTATCGAACAACTCACCGGCATCAGCAACGCCATGCTGCGCAGCGCGCCACCGGCTGAGCGGGTGATGAATGAAGTCAACGAGTTTGTCGGTACCACGCCGTTGCTGGCGCACAACGCGGCGTTTGACCAGAAGTTCTGGGATTACGAACTGGGCCTGATCCGCCGCACCCGCCTGCAGAAATTTGCTTGTTCTTTGCTGCTGGCGCGCCGGTTGATGCCTTCGGCGCCCAACCACAAGCTCGGCACCCTGAATGCGTTCGCCCAACTGCCCCACACCGGCAAGGCTCACCGGGCGATGGCGGATGCCGAGATGGCGGCCAACCTGACGGCGCATCTGGCCCAGGAACTGCGCGGTACTCATGGGTTGCGTGAGTTGTCCCACGATTTGCTGTGCACTTTGCAGAAAGTACCGGCGGCGAAGATCAACGAGCATCTGAAGAAACATCGCGGGTTCTAAAGCCTGGCGCTGATCGTTCCCACGCTCCGCGTGGGAATGCATCCTGTGACGCTCCGCGTCACGCCTCTAAAAGCGGACGCAGAGCGTCCAGGGCGGCATTCCCACGCAGAGCGTGGGAACGATCAGTGGTGTGTTATCGAGGCTTTACACACTCCAACGCCCGATCCACCACCTCCTTCGCCATCCCCACCAAATGCATCACCGCCCGCTGCTGCGGGTTCGCCGCCTCATCCAGCGAAGGCGCCGTCTCCACCGCGCAATGCAGCAAATCCGCCGCGTGGGCCAGGGCATCTTCGAAACTCAGGTTGTCGTTCAGAGCGAAATTGGGCGCATCCGGGGCGCAGGCTTTGAGGTAGTAGTCGATGGCTCGGCGATTGAGCAGGGCGTCTTCGCTGAGGAACTCAGGTGGATCGGGGGTTACTTTGACCATGGTGAAACTCCTTTTGTATTGTAAGGAGCTGCACCCGTTCGCTTGCACGCGAATAGGGTGGCAGCAGTACGCGGGTGTGCAAGACCGGGACAAAAGATAAACCCAGCAGATCCGAAGATCTCCCGCGCACGACTGCCATAACAAATCGACGCCACGTTTCAAAAAACGGTATCGATGGATTAAGACATCTGAGCGGCTTTTGTTTGGTCGGACTTGCACGTCCGGTCATCAAGTGATCGATCACTGAGCGAGACTAGCTACCGAATCCGACGGAAACAAGGCCGTGGAATTCTCTAGGAAACGTCCCGCAAATGAAAGGGATCGGTCTTGCTGGCCACTGAAACATCAGCTTTTTTGGGCGGCTTTTACCTGTTTTCTGAATAGTCAGTAGGCTGGGCTCTGTTGCCTCGTCAGACCTTTCTGCTTTTTCCCTTCGCCCCTCAATCGCCCATCGCAGCGACCTACCATCGCGCCTGTCATTTACGTACAGGACGACGTCATGCAGGAAAGCGACCTCCACACAGCAATCATGCGAAGCCAGTTCGAACTCGAACGCAATGGCATCAATTTCGGCTCAACTTCAAGCATGGCGTTTCATTTGGGAAGCGCGATGACAAGCTGTCCAGCCGTCATGGTTTTGCCCGATTCACTGGGCCTTATCAATCGCGCCAATTACCGGTTACTTAGGCCTATTCATGCTGATTCCACGGTTCCGAGCACTACGCTTGATGAACTCTGGAAATGTACACAGCAGCACTACGGTTTGACGGCGGCAACGGTGATCACTGGCGCGGCAGGCATACCGATCAGCAAAATTGCCGTAGGTACTTGGGTTCACGTTGGTTCCAGCAAGACGACGAACCTGGCAAGTCTCATCGGAATGCGCTTTTTCCCTCGTACATTGATCAGGCAGCCGACAATGGCCAGGATGGCAAAAGCAACGTTTGGCACCGTCCGGGTATTTGGCATTATTGGGCGAGGCATTCCCTTCGTTGCTGCGGGGTTGGCTGTCTTTGACCTGGTCAGTATTGGTAAGTGTGCCTATGAGGCAAGAAATGGAAGGTAGCCATGCTAGAGCTGAGATCAGCGAAAAAGTTATCCAACTATTCGTCGATATCATTGGCTTTATCGATCGAAGCCAGGTGACGGAGCAAACGGATTTCATCCATGACTTTAAGATCATTGATGATGATTTGACCTGCTTTGTCATGCAGGTCAAATGGCAATTCAACCTGCAAGCGACTCAGGAGGATTGGGATCACATCACCACCATCAAGCAGGTTGTGGACTTGATTGTTGAGCGCCGAGCTCTACGTTGAAGCCACTGCAGGCAAGCTCCACATTTGATCGTTCCCACGCTCCGCGTGGGAATGCATCCTGTGACGCTCTGCGTCACGCCTCTAAAAGCGGACGCAGAGCGTCCAGGGCGGCATTCCCACGCAGAGCGTGGGAACGATCGGGGTCAGGTGATTTTGCCATTGCTTTCCAACTGCCCCAACGGCACCCGCCGCTCTATCGCGCTCGACAGAACAATCGAGGTCTTGCTGAACCCGAACTTCGCCACTCGATTGATCAGATTTTCCAGCTCCGGCATCGAACCCACCGCCGCTTGCATGATTACGCACGGATCACCCGTCACCCGGTGGCATTCCGTCAGTTCAGGAATTTCCACCAACGCGTCGTACACCTTCTGGCTGCCATGGTTGGTCAGGCGCAGTTCAATCACACACTGAATCGGCAAGCCCACTTTGGACAGATCCACCTTGGCCTGATACCCGGTGATTACGCCGCTGGCCTCCAGCTTGGCCACGCGTTCAGCCACGGCGGGGGCGGAGAGGTTTACCGTGCGGGCCAGTTGCGCGTAGGAGGCGCGGCCGTCTTCGAGCAGGGCGCTGAGGAGCATGCGGTCGTATTTGTCCATGATAAGGCTCCAATTGCGCAGGGCTTTCGAAAGCATGGTTTATAGCCTTCACAACCATGCTTTGAAAAGTGTACGGGCGCTTTAAACAGGTTTTGTAACTTATGTTTACCGAGCTGCTTTTCTAGAATAAGCGTCCCGTCCCCTGCCGCAGAGCTACCCAATGCCTGGCCCACGTCGCTTCCCCTTACCGTTGATCGCCGCCTTTTTTGCGTTGTATGTGATTTGGGGTTCCACCTACCTGGTGATCCGTATCGGCGTTGAGTACTGGCCGCCGTTGATGCTGGGCGGGATTCGTTTTCTGGCGGCGGGTGCGGTGATGTATGGCTTTTTGCGCTGGCGTGGGGCGCCTGCGCCGACGTGGGAGCAGTGGAAGGCCGCCGCCAAGATCGGCGTTTTGCTGCTCACCTTCGGTAATGGCGCGGTGAGTGTGGCTGAGCACACGGGCGTAGCGTCGGGCGTTGCCGCGCTGGCGGTGGCGACGGTGCCGTTGTTCACCTTGCTGTGCGGGTATTTCTGGGGTGCGCGTAATACGCGTCTGGAGTGGGCTGGCGTGATCCTGGGGATTATTGGGATCGCCATGCTCAACATGGGCTCCAACCTGCAATCAAGCCCGACCGGTGCATTGTTGTTGCTGTTTGCCGCCGCCTCTTGGGCCTTCGGTTCGGTATGGAGCCGGCATTTGCCGCTGCCGCCGGGCGCTATGGCGAGTGCGGCGGAAATGCTGATCGCCGGTGTGTTGCTGTTGGTGGGCAGCGCGCTGACAGGTGAGCGCCTGCACGAGATTCCGCCGGTTGAGGGTTGGCTTGCCTTGGCTTACTTGGCCGTGTTCGGCTCGATCATTGCCTTCAACGCTTATATGTACCTGCTCAAGCATGTGCGACCGGCGGCGGCGACCAGCTATGCCTATGTGAACCCGGCGGTGGCGGTGTTGCTGGGCATTGTGTTCGTCGGCGAGACCATCGGCATGGAAGAAGCGCTGGCGATGCTGGTGATCATCAGCGCTGTACTGCTGATCAGCCTGCCCCAGTGGCGTAAGCCGAAGCCGGAAATAAGGTAAACTGCGGCGCATTACGCCTTTGCGCTGAATTTTTCCTACGGTAAACACATGACTTTCGCCACCCTTGGCCTGATCGAACCCTTGCTGCGCGCCCTTGAGACGCTTGGCTACCAGACCCCGACGCCGGTGCAGGCGCAAGCCATTCCGGCGGTGCTGGCCGGTCGCGACCTGATGGCTGCGGCCCAGACCGGCACCGGCAAGACCGCCGGTTTCGCCTTGCCGCTGTTGCAACTGCTGACCATGGAAGGGCCGAAAGTCGCCGCCAACTCGGCGCGTGCGCTGATCCTTTGCCCGACCCGCGAGCTGGCCGAGCAGGTTCACGCCAGCGTCGCCGAGTACGCACAAAACCTGCCGCTGACCACTTACGCGGTGTACGGCGGCGTGAGCATCAACCCGCAGATGATGAAGCTGCGCAAGGGCGTCGACATTCTGGTCGCCACGCCTGGCCGCCTGATCGACCTGTTCCGCCAGAACGCGCTGAAACTCAACCAGCTGCAAACCCTGGTGCTGGATGAAGCCGACCGGATGCTCGACCTGGGCTTCTCTGAAGAGCTGGCGAACATCTACCGCATGCTGCCGAAAAAGCGCCAGACCCTGTTGTTCTCCGCGACCTTCTCCGATGACATCCGCCTGCTGGCCGGGCAGATGCTCAACGACCCGCTGAGCATTGAAGTCAGCCCGCGCAACGTCGCCGCCAACACCGTGAAGCAGTGGGTGGTGCCGGTGGACAAGAAGCGCAAGGCGGAGCTGTTTGTGCACCTGATGCGCAAAGGCCGCTGGAAGCAGGTGCTGGTGTTCGCCAAAACCCGCAACGGTGTGGACGCGTTGGTGGATAAGTTGCAGGGCCTGGGCATCAATGCCGACGGCATCCATGGCGACAAACCGCAAGCGACTCGCCAACGTGCGCTGGACCGTTTCAAGGCCAGTGAAGTGCAGATCCTGGTGGCCACTGATGTAGCGGCCCGTGGCTTGGATATCGAAGATTTGCCGATGGTGGTCAACTTTGACCTGCCGATCGTGGCCGAGGATTACATCCACCGTATCGGCCGTACCGGGCGTGCGGGTAACACCGGTGAGGCGATTTCCCTGGTGTGTGCCGATGAAGTGAACATGCTGTCGGCCATCGAGATGCTGACGCGTCAGACGCTGACCCGGCATATGGAGCAGGATTTCGAACCGGAACACCGGGTGCCGGATACCGATGCCAGTGGGCAGGTGGTGAAGAAGCCGAAAAAGCCGAAGAAGCCTAAGGCGTCGGGTGGTGGCGGTGGTAAGCGCAACCTGGGCAAGTGGGTGGACAGCGGGGACGCGGCGCCGGTGGAGCCTTCGATCAAGCCGGTGCGTAAGGTGCCGGTATTCAACACAGGCCCGCGTAAGAAGAAGTAACCCGATCGTTCCCACCCTCTGCGTGGGAACGCATCCTGTGACGCTCCGCGTCACGACTTTAAGGGCGGACGCGGAGCGTCCAGGGCGGCATTCCCACGCAGAGCGTGGGAACGATCAATGATCAGTGTTGGAGCCACTCCAGCACACCACGCCCAGCCACCCGCCCGCTGGCAAAACACCCGGTCAACAAATACCCACCGGTCGGCGCTTCCCAATCCAGCATCTCTCCCGCACAAAACACCCCCGGCAATTGCTTGAGCATCAACTGCTCATCCAACGCCTCAAACGGCACGCCACCCGCCGTACTAATCGCCTCATCCATCGGACGGGTTTTCACCAGGGTCAGCGGTAGCGCCTTGATATCCACCGCCAACAGCGTCGGATCATTGAAGTGCTCAGCGGGCGCCAGCTCACGCAACAGCGCCGCTTTCACCCCATCCAACCCCAACTGGCTGTGCAAATGCTTGCTCATCGACCGCGAGCCGCGTGGCTTGGCCAAGGCAGCCTGCACCTTGTCCAACGGCTTGCTCGGCAGCAGGTCGATATGCACCGTGGCCGAGCCATTACGGTTGATCGCCTCCCGAATCGGCGCCGACAGCGCGTAGATCAAGCTGCCTTCGATACCGGTGGCGGTGACCACGCATTCCCCCAGCCGAGGTTTGTCATCGCTCAACCCGATGGCGACGTTTTTCAACGGTGCGCCTGCGAATTTGCTGACCAACAATTCGCTCCAGGCTGACACCTCGAAGCCACAGTTGCTCGGTTGCAGCGAGGCGCAGGGCACGCCTTTGTCGTCCAGCAGTTTGAGCCAGGCACCGTCGGAACCCAGGCGCGACCAGCTGCCACCACCGAGCGCGAGCAACACCGCATCGCTGTGGACCGTTTTCTCGCCTTCCGGGCTGTGGATAAGTAGGCCACCGTCGGCATTCCAGCCCAGCCATCGATGGCGCGTGTGGATAACCACGCCTTGGTCCCGCAGGCGCTTGAGCCAGGCGCGCAGCAGCGGTGCGGCTTTCATGTCCGTAGGAAATACCCGGCCGGAGGTGCCGACAAAGGTTTCAATGCCCAGGCCATGAATCCATTCGCACAACGCCTCGGCACCAAACGCCCGTAGCAACGGCGCCATCTGCGGCGCGCGTTCGGCGTAGCGCGACAGGAACGCCGGGTACGCTTCGGAGTGGGTGATGTTCATGCCGCCCACACCCGCCAGCAGGAACTTGCGCCCCACCGACGGCATGCCGTCATACAGGTCCACCCGCACGCCCGCCTGGCTCAAGACTTCAGCGGCCATCAGCCCGGCAGGGCCGCCGCCGATAATGGTGACGTGTTGAGTTGGGGTGTCAGGCATGGGCAGGGCTACGGTTGCTTGAATAGGCCGAGCATTCTACCCGAGGACGACGCAGCTGCCTGATCAAAAAACGTACAGCTTCCCGCAGGCTATACAGTTGTTGGCTTGCAGACGCTTACGCTCAAGTTATCCACAGGCCGTTCCACAGGCATTGTGGGTAAAGCCCACAGATCAATGACAACCTGATGACGTCCACACCCGTTGTGCGCTGTGGTGCAGGATGCCGTGGCGACGGGCCAGGGCCGGGCGGTCTTTGCTGTAGCCGCCACCGATCACGCCCATCACCGGAATGTCACGACCTAGGCAATGGCGCATCACGCTCTCATCACGGGCGGCGACGCCTTCGTCTGTCAGCTTGAGGTAGCCGAGGGCGTCGTCTTTGTGCACATCGACACCGGCGTCATACAGCACCAGGTCGGGTTGGTAGAGCGGCAGCAGGTAGTTGAGTGCGTCGTCCACCACCTTGAGGTAGTCGGCATCGCCCATGCCCATGGGTAACGGGATGTCCCAGTCGCTCTGGGCTTTGCGTGCCGGGAAGTTCTTTTCGCAGTGCAACGACACAGTGATTGCATCCGGCGTGTCGTGGAGGATGCGGGCGGTGCCGTCGCCCTGGTGCACGTCGCAGTCGAAGATCAGCACGCGGTTGACCTGGCCGCTGGCCAACAGGTAATGGCTGATCACCGCCAGGTCATTGAAGATGCAAAAGCCCGCCGGGTAATCGTAGTGGGCATGGTGGGTTCCGCCCGCCAAATGGCAGGCCAGGCCATGTTCCAAGGCCTGCTCGGCCGCGAGGATAGAGCCACCCACGGCGCGCACCGTGCGCCGGGCCAGGGCTTCGTTCCAGGGCAGGCCGAGGCGCCGTTGGTCTTCGCGGGATAATTCGCCGCCCATGTAGCGTTCGATATACCCAGCGTCATGGGCCAGGGCCAGAATCTCAGATGGGCACAGTTGCGGGCGCAGCAGTTGGCTGTCCTGGGTCAGGCCGCTGTCCACCAAGTGGTCGCGTAACAGGCGAAATTTGTCCATGGGGAACCGGTGGTCCGCCGGGAATTCGGGGCTGTAGTCATCGTGGTAGATCAAGGGCAGTGGCATGGCATTTTCTGACGGGAACCTGCGACGGATCTTACCCGCGTTGTACACTCATGCACATGGCAAGGGAGGGGACCCATGGAGCCGATACTGGAATTGGAAAGCGCACGCCTGGTGCTGCGCCAATGGCGCGACAGTGACCTGCCGGAATTTGCGCGCATGTGCGCCGACCCGCAGGTGATGCGTTATTTTCCGGCCAAGTTGAGTCACCTGGAAAGCGCTGCGCTGATCGGCCGAATTCGTGGCCATTTTGCCGAGTATGGCTTTGGCTTTTGGGCCTTGCAGCGCAAGGACACCCGCGAGTTTATCGGCCTGACCGGGCTGTTGAATGTCAGTTTCGAAGCCGACTTTACCCCGGCGGTAGAAATCGGTTGGCGCCTGGCCCGTGAGCATTGGGGCCTGGGTTACGCCAGCGAGGCGGCATGGACCGCGCTGCGCTGTGGTTTCGACCGGTTGCAGTTGGATGAAGTCCTGGCCTTCACCACCGAAGCCAATCTGCCTTCACAAAAAGTCATGCAGGCCATCGGTATGCATTACGATCCCCAGGCAGATTTTGAACACCCCAAGGTCGCAGCCGATGATGCGCTGCGCCATCATGTTTTGTACCGCATCACCCGCGCCCAATGGTTGGACACACTGCACGGATAAGCAGCCCGGAATGCCCCATCGTTTGTAGGAGTTGCTTTATGAGCCAAGTATTGGAAGATCTGGTGGACTTGCTGACCCTGGAGCCGATCGAGGAAAACCTCTTTCGCGGCCGCAGCCAGGACCTGGGTTTTCGACAACTGTTCGGCGGCCAGGTGCTCGGCCAGTCGCTGTCGGCGGCCAGCCAGACCGTAGAAGAAGCGCGCCACGTGCATTCGTTGCATGGTTATTTCCTGCGCCCTGGTGATGCCTCGTTGCCAGTGGTGTATTCGGTGGACCGTGTGCGCGATGGCGGCAGTTTCAGCACCCGTCGCGTGACGGCGATTCAGAAGGGCAACCCGATTTTTACCTGCAGCGCCTCGTTCCAATACGACGAAGAGGGCTTCGAGCACCAGACCACCATGCCCGTGGTGGTTGGCCCGGAAAACCTGCCGTCGGAGCTGGAGCTGACCAAGCTGCGTGCGCACCTGATCCCCGAGCACATGCGCGACAAGTTGCTGTGCCCCAAGCCGATCGAAGTGCGCCCGGTGACTGAAAAGGACCCGTACAACCCGCAGCCGTCCGACCCGGTCAAGTACGTGTGGTTTCGCGCCGACGGCGCCCTGGCAGACTCGCCGGCGCTGCACAAATACCTGCTGGCCTACGCGTCGGACTTTGGTTTGCTGACTACGTCTCTGCTGCCCCATGGCAAGACCGTGTGGCAGAAAGACATGCAGGTCGCCAGCCTCGACCACGCGCTGTGGTTTCACGCCGACTTGCGCGCCGATGACTGGCTGCTTTATGCGATGGACAGCCCGTGGGCCGGCAATTCCCGTGGTTTCTCGCGCGGCAGTGTGTTCAACCGCGCCGGGCAGTTGGTGGCGTCGGTGACCCAGGAAGGGTTGATTCGCCATCGCAAGGATTGGGCATGAGTCTGTCGCAAGTTAAGCATTGGGTGTTTGACATGGACGGCACCTTGACGGTGGCCGTGCATGACTTTGCAGCCATTCGCGTGGCCCTGGAGATTCCGCCTGAGGACGACATCCTCACTCATCTGGCGGCGTTGCCGGCGGAGGTTGCGGCGGCCAAGCATGCCTGGTTGTTGGAACATGAGCGGGAGCTGGCGCTGGGCTCAGTCGCGGCCGAAGGTGCGGTGGAGTTGGTGCGGGAACTGGCTGGGCGTGGCTATCGCCTGGGCATCCTGACCCGCAATGCGCGGGAGTTGGCGCATGTCACGCTGGAGGCGATTGGCCTGGCGGACTGCTTTGCCATCGAGGACGTGCTGGGGCGTGATGATGCGCCGCCCAAGCCGGACCCGGGTGGCTTGTTGAAGCTCGCCTCAGCCTGGGATGTGTCGCCGAGCGAGATGGTGATGGTGGGGGATTACCGCTTTGACCTGGATTGCGGCCGGGCGGCCGGGACGCGGACGGTGTTGGTTAATTTGCCGGAGAATCCGTGGCCTGAGTTGGCGGATTGGCATGCTGAAGACTGCGCGGTTTTGCGCCGGATGATCTAAATCGCCCACTGAATATCAAATGTGGGAGCCGGCAAGCCAGCTCCCACATTTTTTATTGGATGTCGTCAGTTATTGCGTGAAGAGCACTTTCTGCCCTTCAGGCGAGGTAAACATCCGATCCCCGTCATGCCCAACCCCCGGCACTTCCACCAGCGTGTGGCTCAACTGCGGATGCCGCTGCTTGAGGTAATCAAAGTAGTTGTGCCCACGAATCAGGCGATACGCGCCCTGGGTCTCGGCCTCACAGCTTTTATCCAGCGCCGGGTGGTTCGGGTCGGTGTCCTGCTGGCCCAGCAGATAGGTAATGTTGCGTGATACGTAAGCCTGCTCAAGCTGCTCGGCGTTTTGGCCTTTGGCGTAGGCCGGCAGATTTTGCATGCCGTATTTCCAGTCGTTGAAGCCTGGGCAACTGGCGACATCGAACTTCACCGGACGCTGCGGGCTGAAGTAGGCGTAGGACGATGGGTTGGCCACCACGTAACGCAGGCTGATGCCTTCGGTTTGCAGGGTAGGGTGGTCGTGGCCGGTGAGGGCAAAACGCTGCACCACTTGGCCACCACCGGAGTGCCCGGCGACCACGATTTCTTTCAGCGCCGGGAACAGCTTGCGGTTGCCCAGGTGCTTGATGATCTGGTCGATAGCACCATACGAGCTGATCTGGCCCGGGCTGACGGAGGGCTCGCCGGCCATCCAGTCATTGCCCTTCCAGCGCAGCACCTGGTTGTCCAGGTGGTTGCGCTTCACGTCGGACGCGTTAAGAAACTGCGGCGCGATCACCAACGTAGTGGCGGCAAGCCCGGCGTGCTCGGCGGAATCTTCACCGCTTTTCAGGTAGGTCTGCGCGTTACGCAGGCGACCATGCACGATGATCAGCGCGCGGGTGACCTGGGGCAGGGGCTTGCTCCAGTCCTGGCTCAAGCCGAGGCTGAGGTCGCCGGCCTCCAGGTGAAAACGATCGGGGCTGACTTCCTTCACGCCATGTTCTTTCTCGGCGGCCCAGGTGAAAGAAGAACAGGTGATTAATACGCCCAGCAGCAATCCCAGTCGTTTATTCATTTAGAGACTCTTGGCGGTAAAGGTGTCGCATTGAGTGATCTGCCCCTGAGCGAAGCCGGTTTTGAACCAGCGAACCCGCTGTGCCGAGGTGCCGTGGGTAAACGAGTCCGGCACCACACGGCCCTGACTCTGTTGCTGCAAACGGTCATCGCCAATGGCGTTGGCCGCATTCAGTGCGGCTTCAATATCGCCGGGCTCCAGCCAGTTCAGGCGCTTTTGCGCGCGGTTGGCCCACACGCCGGCAAAACAGTCGGCTTGCAGTTCCTGGCGGACCAGCAGGCCGCCGTCGCCTTGCATCTGCCGACCTTGTTGGCGCGCCGCCTGAATCTTGGCCGAGATACCCAGCAGCGTTTGCACGTGATGCCCGACTTCGTGGGCGATCACGTAGGCCTGGGCGAAATCGCCGGCGGCGTGGAAGCGTTGCGACATTTCCCGGAAGAAGTCCAGGTCCAGGTACACCTGCTGGTCGGCCGGGCAATAGAACGGGCCGCTGGCTGAGGTGGCGCCACCGCAGGCGGAGTTCACCCGGCCACGGAACAGAATCAGTTTCGGGTTCTTGTAGACCAACCCGTTTTCCTGGAAGACCTGGGCCCAGGTGTCTTCCGTGTCGCCCAAGATGGCGCGCACGAAATCAGCCTGCTGGTCATTGGCCGGCGGTGCTTGGCGCGTTTGCGTGCTCACCGACGGCGCTTGTTCCATCTGGCCGGTCAACTGGCCGAGGATCTGCAACGGGTCCTGGCCGGTCAGCCAGCCAATGCCGACGATCAGCACAATCGCCGTCAGGCTCAGGCCTTTGCCGCCACCAAAACGCATGCCGCCACCGCCGCCACCGCCACTGTCATCGCGCTCATCCACCACGTTGTCGCTGCGTCGGCCTTTTTTCCATAGCATGGGGCAATCCTCTTGATGAACGGTCCTGCAAAGATCTTGATTGAGTATGGTCGTTATTAGCGGCAATACCCTTCGCCAGTATCAACGATCAGGCAGTCCTTTTTATCGGCCAACCATTTCAATCCAGTGGCTTCACCGTCGCCGGCGTGCAGCAGTTGCGGGCCGTCCGGGCGGGTGAAAGTGATGCCCTCTTCGTTGGCCTCACCTTTGAACGTGCCGGAGTCGTCGGCGTCGACGCCGTATTGCATGGTCAGAAGGTAATGGCCACGGCCGATGCTGTCGTCCTTGGCGATGGTCAGGTACAGGCCTTCGACGCCCACCCATTTGCCGACCCATTTATCGGTGGGAGGGGTTGCTGGTACCAGAGTCGCTTGCACGGAAGCCGGTGCGGGTTTGGGCGCTTCCTTTGCTTCCTTGTTGCAGGCAGTCAGCAGTGCAAGGGCAGAAAGAATAAACAGGGTTTTTTTCATAGCGGGCAGGCCTTGGTTAAAAAATGTGCAACGCGCGGGCTGAGGTGCAGCGTTGGACTCGGATCCCATGATTTAGTGCGCTGTTCGCACGGTGTTTGGTTATGCTCTTGGGGCCGACGCAGGCCCGGCTGCTAGATTACCGGGTTGAGTACCGTAGCGTTCAGCCCGCCATGCAAGAGAATTCAATGACCGTCAGTACCCCCCTCTCCGGTGTCAACCAACCCTTCAAAGGTATCCTGCTGATTGTGCTGGCGACCTTTCTGTTTTCCAGCCATGACGCCTTGTCCAAATACTTGGCCGGGTTCTACCCGATTGTGATGGTGGTGTGGGCGCGTTACCTGGTGCATACCTTGCTGATGGCCGGCATCTTCCTCCCGCAGTCGGGGTTGCGGGTGCTGCGCAGCAAGCGGCCGGGGATGCAGGTGGTGCGAGCCTTGTGCCTGTTGGGCACCAGCCTGTTTTTTACTGCGGCGCTGCACTATATCCCTCTGGCGGAAGCCACGGCGGTGAACTTCCTGGCGCCGATCCTGGTGACCGCGCTTTCCGTGCCCCTGCTCGGCGAGCACGTGACACGCGGCCAATGGCTGGCGGTGATCTGCGGGTTTATCGGGGTGCTGGTGATCATCCATCCCGGCGGTGAACTGTTTACGCCGGCAGTGCTGTTGCCGCTGTGTTCGGCATTGTTCTTCTGCTTTTACCAACTGCTCACACGCATCCTCAGTCAATACGACACACCGACCACCAGCAACTTCTTCGCCGGCTTGTGCAATACCTTGGTGATGAGTGCGCTGGTGCCGTTCTTCTGGCAGGTTCCTACGCTGGGGCATGGCGCGTTGATGCTGGCGCTGGGGACCTGCGGGATGACCGCGCACTTGATGTTGACCCAGGCCTTCCGCTTTGCGGCGCCAGCCTTGCTGGCACCGTTCGGCTATTGCCAGATCGTGTTTGCGGGGTTGTTGGGCTGGCTGGTGTTCAACCATACCCCCGACGTGACCACGGTGGTCGGCATCGGGGTGATCTGCATGAGCGGGTTGGCCGCTGCCTGGCAGCAGCGGCGGCGGTGAATCACACGTCTACGGTCGGGATCTTGCGCGGCGCCATGAAGTACATCCAGATCAGCGCAATGAAGTACATCGCGGGGATCAGGGTGAACAGCACGGTGTAGTTGTTGTTGGTCACTGTGAGAATGTGGCCGACGATCTGGGTCATGAACATGCCGCCGATGGCCGCGCACATGCCGCCGAAACCGAACACCGTGCTCATCATGTGCTTGGGCGTGTAGTCCATCACCAGGCTCCAGATATTGGCGGTCCAGGCCTGATGCGCACCGATGGCCAGGGAGATGGCGAACACCGCGACCCACAGCTCGCTGGAACCGGCCGCCATGATCACGCCGACGATGCAGCAGGCAAACAGCAGCATCGACAATAGGCGCGCCTTGATCGCGTTCATCCCGCGGCCGATCAGGAAGGAAGACAGAATCCCCCCACCCACGCTGCCGAAGTCGGCTGTGAGGTAAATGATGATCAGCGGAATGCCCATCTGGGTCACGTTGATACCCAGGTTGTATTGCTGGTTCAGGAACGGCGGCAGCCAGTAGAGGTAAAACCAGAACACCGGTGCGGTCATTGCGTAGGCAAAGGCGAATGCCCAGGTGCCGCGCATGCGCAGGATACGGCTGAACGGCACGCTCGGTTGTTCCGGCTCGGCTTCCTGTTGCACGTAGTCCAGTTCGGATTGTTTAACCGTCGGATGGTCTTCCGGGTTGAAGTACTTCAAGCCCCAGAACAGCAGCCAGATACCGCCGAGTGCCGACATGCACAGGAACGCGGCCTGCCAGCCCCACACATGGAGGACCAGCGGCAGCAGCATTGGCGTCATCATCGCGCCGACGTTGGTGCCGGCGTTGAAGATACCGGTGGCCACTGCGCGCTCACCGGCCGGGAACCACAAACGTGTGGTCTTGACGCACGCCGGGTAGTTGGCGGCTTCGGTCAGCCCGAGGATAAAACGACACACCATAAAGCCGACAGCCGACGTGGCCAGGCCGTGGGCACCCGTCGCGATGCTCCACAGCAGCACCGCGCAGAAGAACACGCGCTTCACGCCGACTCGGTCGATCAGGCGGCCTTGCAGCACAAAGCCGATGGCGTAGCCGACCTGGAACCAGAAGTTGATGTTGGCGTAATCCATCGCCGTCCAGCTCATTTCCTTGGCCAGGATCGGTTGCATCACGCCCAGGGCGGCGCGGTCGATGTAGTTGAGGGTGGTAGCGAAGAACACCAGGGCCAGCATGCCCCAGCGAGTTTTACCCACGGCCATGGCGCCGCGGATTTTGTCGCCGATGCCGGCGTGCGGGTTGGCCGGGCGCGCGGCCAGGACGGAGTTTTGCGAAGGCATGAGGTCGTACCCGTTTTTTGAAATTCTTATGGTGTGTTCTGGGTCTTGTTGCGAGATCGATGGTGCGCAGCGGTTAAAAAATCGTCAATTCGCCAAAGCGGCATAGTGTTCGATAATCGCACCAAAAACTAACCGGTTCGTACATTTTAATTGCTGTGCGTAGACTGGGGGCGAATAATTTAACGCAAATAACAATTGCCGGGAGTCGCCCCATGCAACGTTCCATTGCCACCGTTTCCTTGAGCGGTACCCTGCCGGAAAAGCTCGAAGCCATTGCCGCCGCCGGGTTTGATGGCGTTGAGATTTTCGAAAACGACTTGTTGTATTACGACGGCAGCCCGCGGGAAGTCAGGCAGATGTGTGCTGACCTCGGCATCGCCATTACCCTGTTCCAGCCGTTTCGCGACTTTGAAGGCTGCCGCCGCGACCGACTGGCGCGCAACCTGGAGCGCGCCGAACGTAAGTTTGACTTGATGCAGGAGCTGGGCACCGACCTGGTGCTGGTGTGCAGCAATGCTTCGGCGGACTCGGTCGGCGATGAACGCATTCTGCTGGACGACCTCAGCCTGCTGGCTGAGCACGCAGGCCGTCGTGGTTTGCGCATTGGCTACGAAGCGCTGGCCTGGGGCAAGCATGTGAACACCTGGCAGCAGGTGTGGAATTTGGTGCGCCAGGTCGACCACCCCAGCCTCGGCGTGTTGCTCGACAGCTTCCACACCCTGTCGCTGAAGGGCGACCCGAGTGCCATCGCCGAGATCCCCGGCGACAAGATCTTCTTTGTGCAAATGGCTGACGCGCCGATCCTGGCTATGGATGTGCTGGAGTGGAGTCGACATTTCCGCTGCTTCCCGGGGCAGGGGGAATTTGACCTGGCAGGGTTCCTGGCGCCGATCATCAAGAGTGGTTACACGGGGCCTCTGTCCCTGGAAATTTTCAATGACGGTTTCCGCGCGGCGCCAACCCGGGCGAATGCGGCGGATGGCTTGCGTTCGCTGTTGTACCTGGAAGAAAAAACCCGTGCACGGCTGAAGCAGGAAGCGCCTGCCCAGCCTGTCGACACCCTGTTTGATACGCCCGCCGCCAGCGAATACGACGGCATCGAGTTTCTTGAGTTTGCCGTGGATGAAAACCTTGGCGCCAAGCTGACGCAATGGCTGGAGCGCCTGGGCTTCGTCAAGGCTGGCCAGCACCGCTCCAAGAGCGTGAGCCTGTTGCGCCAGGGTGATATCAACCTGATCCTCAACTGCGAGCCCTATTCCTTCGCGCATAACTTTTTCGAAACCCACGGGCCGTCGTTGTGCGCCACCGCGATTCGGGTCAAGGACAGCGCCAAGGCCCTGGAGCGAGCGGTGGCTTACAAAGGCCAGCCTTATCGCGGCCTGGTCGGACCCAACGAGCTGGAGCTGGCGGCCGTACGTGCCCCGGATGGCAGCCTGATTTATCTGGTGGACCCTACCGAGGGCAAGTTGTACGACACCGATTTCAATCTGCAACCCGCCTCAGCTTCCGGCGGTGGCTTGTTGCGCATTGACCATATGGCCATGGCCCTGCCGGCCGACAGCCTTGACAGTTGGGTGCTGTTCTACAAGAGCCTGCTGGATTTTGAAGCCGACGATGAAGTGGTGCTGCCTGACCCCTATGGCCTGGTGAAAAGCCGCGCGTTACGCAGCCGTTGCAGCTCGATTCGCCTGCCGTTGAATATTTCCGAGAACCGCAACACCGCGATTTCCCACGCGCTATCGAGCTATCGCGGCTCGGGCGTGCACCACATTGCCTTCGACTGCGCGGATATTTTCGCCGAAGTACGCCGGGCCAAGGAGGCGGGCGTGCCGCTGTTGGATATCCCGCTCAACTACTACGACGATTTGGCGGCGCGCTTTGATTTCGATGACGAGTTCCTCAGCGAACTGGCGTATTACAACGTGTTGTACGACCGTGACGCCCAGGGCGGTGAGTTGTTTCACGTGTACACCGAGCCGTTCGAAGGGCGGTTTTTCTTCGAGATCATCCAGCGCAAGAACGGCTATGCCGGTTACGGCGCGGCCAACGTGGCGGTGCGCCTGGCGGCAATGGCCAAGTCCCGCAGCGGCGCGGTGCGCCAGGCGCGGTTATAACGGCTGGCCAGGTGCTTCCTTCGGCGAGCGCCGCAGCCCATAATCACTGCCTGCATAACAATGGCCGTGAGCGCACCATGACCTCGAGTCCCGAACTCCCCGCGGTGTCAGACGCACCGCGCAAGAGTCGCAAGAACAATCCGGAAAAGACCCGCGAAAACATTCTCCAGGAAGCCATCGTCGAGTTTGTTCAGCAGGGCCTGTCCGGCGCCCGCGTGGATGCGATCGCCGAGCGTATCCACACCTCAAAGCGCATGATCTATTACTACTTCGGCAGCAAGGAGCAGTTGTACGTCGAGGTGCTGGAAAAGCTCTACGGTGACATCCGCAACACCGAAACCCGCATGAACCTTACCGCCCTTGAACCGCGTGAAGCGATCCGTCGGCTGGTGGAGTTCACGTTTGATCACCACGATCAGAACGTGGATTTCGTGCGCATCGTCAGCATTGAGAATATCCACAACGCCGAGTACGTGAAGCGTTCGGAGTCGATCAAGGCGATGAACAGCAACATCCTTGAAGCGCTGGGCACCACCTTGCGGCGCGGCGCTGAGATGGGACTGTTCCGCGCCGGGCTGGAGCCGATGGACGTGCACCTGCTGATCAACTCATTCAGTTTTTACCGGGTGTCTAACCGCCATACGTTCAGTGAGATCTTTCAGATCGAGTTGTCGGATGAGGCGGTTAAACAGCGGCATCGAGAGATGATTTGTGAGTCGGTGATGCGCTACCTACAGGCCTGAGCCCACCGCAGAACAAATGTGGGTTCTACAGTCAGGTGTTCATGCTCTGGAAGTGCGCCAGCATCCTGTCTGAATCCGGCGTTTCGCCGCTGAACAACTCAAACGCCTTCACCGCCTGAAACACCGCCATGTTGCCGCCATCCAGGGTGCGGCAACCCAGGGCGCGGGCGTCGCGCAGCAGCTCGGTTTCCAGTGGGAAATACACGATTTCCGCGACCCATAGTTCAGCCCGTAACAGGGCTGCCGGCACGGGCGTGCCGGGCAGCTTGGCCATGCCCATCGGCGTGGTGTTGACCACACCGTCGGCTTCGGCCATGGCGTTTTCCAGATGGTTGCCGACCTGGGCGCGACCGGCGCCGAAACGCTGCGCGAGGTTATCCACAAGGTCGCGGGCGCGGTCGGCGTCCACGTCAAAAATACTCAAATGCTCCACACCCTCAGCCAGCAGCGCATGAGCCACTGCTGCGCCTGCGCCACCGGCGCCCATCTGCACCACGCGTTGGCGGGCGACATCACTCAAGTTCCGGCGAAAACCTTCGGCAAATCCCAGGCAATCAGTGTTGTGACCGATGCGCTTGCCCTCCTTGAACACCACGGTATTGACCGCCCCGATTCCCCGGGCCTCGTCTGACAGTTCATCGAGTAACGGCAGGATCGCCTGTTTGCACGGGTAGGTAATGTTCAAGCCGGTGAAGTGCATCAATTCGGCAGCGTGCAGCAGATCGGGCAGGGCGTTGATGTCCAGGCGCAGAAGTTCAAGGTCGATCAGGCGATACAGGTAACGCAAGCCCTGGGCATCGCCTTCCTGTTCATGCAGTGCTGGGGTGCGGGAGGCCTGGATACCGGCGCCGATCAGGCCGGCGAGGATGCGCGGTTTCATCGGTTTCATCCTTTCAGGGTGTGGCTGAAGTGTTCCAGGGCCAGGTGGTAGCCATGGCTGCCAAAACCGGCGAGTACCGCCTTGGCGATGGGCGACACAAAGGAGTGATGCCGAAACGCCTCGCGCGCGTGCACGTTGGATAAATGCACTTCGATCACCGGCACTTCGCTGGCCACCAACGCATCGCGAATCGCTACCGAGGTGTGGGTCCAGGCCGCTGGGTTAATCACGATACCGGCGCACCGGGCGCGGGCGCCGTGGATCCAGTCGAGCAATTCGCCTTCGTGGTTGGTCTGGCGGAATTCGATTTTCAACCCGAATTTTTCAGCGCTACGACCACACAAAGCGGCGACGTCGGCCAGGGTTTCATGGCCGTAAGTGGCAGGCTCGCGGGTGCCGAGCAGGTTGAGATTGGGGCCGTTGAGCACCAGCACGATGGGCGGCATTAGGCGTATCTCCACACTTATTATTGGTTGTGGGGATAAAATGTACTGAATGGTTAATTTGGTCAATTCACGGGGATGCATCCTTACGGGATGTGTTCGATTATCGAACCGTTATTCAGAGCCTTCCCACGGAAGAATCAGATTAGATATCAATTGAAAATAATTCTCGACAACGCTTAAGATGCCCGCCTGTTTCCTAAACATCCAGGGAGTCGGTTTGTCGGACGTGGATCTCAAAGGCCTGTTTCTCAAGCATGCCGATACCCTGCGCGGGTATCTGGCGCGTAAGGTTCGGGACCCGCAATTGGCCGCAGACCTGGTGCAGGAGAGTTTCCTGCGCCTGGCGGAAAAACCGGCCGGCGAGCGTATCGACAACTCCCAGGGCTATCTCTATCGAACGGCGAGTAATCTGCTGATCGACCATATTCGTCAGGAAGCGCGGCGCAAGACTGACTCCGTGCCCCATGAGGCGCTGGCCGAGATTGAAGATGACGTGGCCGGGTTGGAGGCTCAGGCAATGGCGCAGCAACAGCGACAGACATTGAAGCAGGCACTGGCGGAATTGCCGGCACGAACCCAGCAGATTTTCCGTTTGAATCGCATAGAGGGCCTGACTCACGCCCAGGTTGCCCGGCGCCTGGACATTTCCGACAGCTCTGTGCAAAAACATCTGGCCAAGGCCTTGGCCTATGTCATGCAGCGCCTGCAGGATAGCGAGGTGACGCCATCCGACGAATGAATTACGGAAAAACCTGGGCTCAGACGTCACAGCGTTTACATAACGAAAATTCGAGATTCACACGTGAATAGCCAGGGTCCCCAACAGCACAGCATTACCGAGGCGGCTGCCGATTGGGCGGTGCGCCTGCACGCCGGTGCCCTGACCGACCAGGAGCAGGCCGAGCTGCAACATTGGATCGCCTGCGACAGCCGCCACGAAGCGGCGTTGCGCTTTGCCGAGCAGACGTGGGCCGCCTTGGGCGAGGTGCATCAGGAGGCGCCGGTGCGCCGCCAGCGTTCGTCTTCGGCGGCGTTGCCCGTGCGCCGGTCCAAGCGGCGCAGGCCATGGCAACGCGTGGCCGCGGTTGCGCTGGTTGTGGTGGTGGCGGGCATTGGCTGGGTACGCGGGCCGGATGCGTTGTTACGCATGCAGGCCGACTACGTCACCCAGAAGGGCGAAGTACGCACGGTGCTGCTGGCCGATGGCAGCAAGGTGGAGCTGGATTCCGCCAGCGCCATTCGCCTGGACTACGACGGCGTACAGCGGCGCGTCAGCCTGATTCAGGGTTCGGCGATTTTCGACGTGGCGCCCATGGTGGGCGAGGAAACACGGCCATTCGTGGTGCAAAGCGCCGGTGGGCAGGCCCGCGCGTTGGGCACGCGGTTTGTGGTCGAGCGTGAGGGTGATCGCCAGGCCTGGGTTGGCGTGTTGCAACACAGCGTCGAAGTTTCTCTACAAGCCATACCGAAAAAAGGCCCGACCGAGCGAGTACTCAAGGAGGGACAGGCCGCACGCTACAGTCCTCAGGACGGCGTAGTACCCCTGGATCCATTCGATGTGGAGCGCGCCACCAGTTGGCGGCGCGGCGTGTTGATCTTTGATCGACTGCCGTTGGCCAAGGTTATCGAACAACTCAACCGCTATCGCCCAGGGCGCGTGGTGTTGGCCGACTCAGCCTTGGGCGATCGCGAAGTCAGCGGGGTGTTCCGACTCGACATGCTCGACACGGCCCTCGGCACCTTGACCCAGGAACTTCAAGTGCAACGCTTGGACCTGGCAGGCCTCAGCCTGATCTATTGATGACCCGGTGGGAGAGCGCCCTCCCACCGCCCGCGACCCCCTTTCCTAAAAACTTTCAAAAAAATCTTACTGACTTCCCGCGCCTCGCACGTCTTCCTAGGTGAGAAGTATTCGCATAAACAAAAATGCATAGCGCAGGGAAGACCAGAAATGCCAGCACTCACCAAGGGGCGTATCGCCGGAAGTCGGTTAGCCCTGGCCATTCACTTGGGCGTGTTCACCGTAGCGGCTCCGGCGTACGCCGCACAGCCTCAAGCGGGCGCCGCCCAACCTGCCGTGATGATGTTCGATGTGCCTGCGCAATCCCTTGGCAGTGCCGTATTGGCCTTCGCCGACCAAGCCGGCCTGCAAGTGTTGTTCGACAGCCCGCGCCTGCAAGGCCTGAGCAGCACCGCGCTCAAAGGCCGCTTCAGCGTGCAGGAAGGCCTGGGCCGTTTACTCGGTGGCGCGCCGGTGGAATACCGCTTTACCGGCGAACGCCAAGTGACCCTCAATCGCGTCGCTGCCGACCACGACGGCGCCATGACCGTGGGCACCACCACCATCACTGGCAACACCAACGGTCAAGCCAGTGACTGGGTGTATCAAACCCCAAAGTCCGTGGCGGTGATCAGCCGTGACATGATCGATAAACGCCCGCCCCGTCACGCCGCCGACATGCTCGAAGAAACCGCGGGCGTGTACACCGCCGTCAACCAGCGCGATCCTGGCCTGTCGGTGAACATCCGCGGTGTGCAGGACTACGGCCGCGTGAACATGAACATCGACGGCATGCGCCAGAACTTCAACGTCAACGGCCATCAGCAGCGCAACGGCACGATGTTGATCGACCCGGAATTCATCTCCAGCATCGAGATCGACAAAGGCAGCCAGTCAGGGCAGGGCGGGGCGGCGGTGTTGGGCGGGATTGCGTCGTTCAAGACCCTGGAAGCCAGTGAGTTTCTCAAAGACGGTAAAGAGATCGGCGGACGCTTTCGCGCAGGCAGCGGCATCGGCGAGCTGGGTAACGGGACTTACTTCAATGGCAGCGGTGTGTTTGCCTTTGGTGATGAGCGTGGCGATGTATTGCTGGGTTACAGCGAGCGGCACTTCGGTGACTACCGAGGAGGACGCAACAACGACCAAAACCTGGGTACTAACCTGCGTGCCAGGAAATATGCTCCGGCTGCATTCGACCATTGGCTGAACAGCGAAGTTGGGGATTCGGGCAGCGTAACCCGTTCGCAAATGCTCAAGTTCGGGCTGAACCTGCCCAATGATCAGCGGGTGCAGTTGAGCTATCTGGAGAGCGACACTGACAGCAACGATACCTGGGGCTATATCTCTCAGGATCTCCAAAGTAACTATTATTTGCGCAACAGCAAAAACAACCTGAACGCAAAAAACGTTGCGCTGGATTATCGCTATACGCCGGATAACCCGTTGATCGACTTCAAGGCCAAGGCGTATTTCGTCACTACCCAGGAAGACCGTGCCAATGCGCCGAATACGGCGTCAGTGAGTTCGGGAAATTACACCTCCGGCTACACCGACCATTTTCAAACCGATACCTGGGGCCTGCAGGCTGACAACACCTCGCGCTTTGACTTTGACGCCTTTGGCCATGTGCGTTGGAACTACGGTGTGGAGGTGTATCAGGACACGTTCAAGCCACACAGCAACAAGGTTGAGTCGACCAATGGCGCCAGCGGTGTGTTGCCGTATGTTGAAGGTGCCAACCCAATCGGCAAGCGAACCATCGATAGCCTGTTTAACAACCTGCAGTACGAATACGACGGCTGGCTGACGCTCGATGCCGGCCTGCGTTACGACCGTTACCGACTGGAAGGCGAAACCGGGATGACGCTCTACAAGCGCCCTGCGATTGCCAGCAGTGTTGAGGGTGCCCGGCGTGTCGACGAGGTGTTTGATATTGATCGGGAGGAAGGCCGGTTCTCCCCAACGTTTGGTATCGGCATCAAGCCCGGCCTCGACTGGTTGCAGCTCTATGCCCGTTGGGGCAAAGGCTGGCGCCCGCCGGCGGTCACGGAAACCTTCATGACCGGCCGACCCCACGGCGGGGCTTCGGGGGAGCGGGTATTTCCCAATCCCTTCCTCAAGCCCGAGGAGTCGCGAGACTGGGAAATGGGCGTCAATGTGTTCAAGGAATCGTTGTTCTTCAATGACGATAGGCTGGGGATAAAAGTGGCCTACTTTGATACCCGGATAGAGAACTTCTCGTTCCTCAATCACAGCGTCACATTGCCCGAGACTAACGTGGGCGGCTTTACCGGGATCATGGCGTACACCAACAACCTGAACCCCACACGTTTTCGCGGTATGGAATACCAACTCAACTACGACATGGGCCGCGCGTATACCAACTTGAGTTACACCCACATGATTGGCAGTAACGAGTTCTGCTCCAAGAACTATTACATGGGTGGCGCGAAGAAAAGGGGCAAGACGCTCAGCTCAAAATATGAGCGTTACACCCGCCCCAATGGCACTAGCGGCCTGCGCCTGGTCAGCACCTACGAGTGGCTGGATGACACCGCTGCGAATGACAAGGAAAGCTGCGGCCGCATTATGGGCAACGCCACCTATATGCCGGCTGACCGCGGCTCCTTGACCGTGGGCGCGCGGTTCCTGGACAAGCGCCTGGATACCGGAATGCGCGTGCGCTACAGCTCCGGCAACGGTGAAAACCTGAACAACCAGGGCTACGACTTCATCGACCAGGCCATGTGGCCCAAGTACACGGTGTACGACCTGTACGCCAGTTACTGGATGACCGACCACTTGAACATTGCCCTGGCCCTGGAAAACGCCACTGACGAAGCCTATTTCGTCGCCATGGGTGATGCCAACAACCTGAGCCTGGCCCGGGGCCGCACCTTGAGTGGAATGCTCGAATACAAATTCTGATTGAGTGCGCGAGTTGCGCAATCAATAAACGGTTTTGCCCAAGGGTGGGCAAAAAGTGCGCCGGAGCGCGTGCTGATCAATAGCGTTGTTTATAACGAGGTTTAGTGATGACTATTTCTGTTAATTACGAGTCGGCTCTCGGTTCTATCTCGCTGTCGGACTACCTGACGGATTGGGCTCTGGGCTTCAAGACCGCAGGTCACGGCACCGGTAATACCGGTGGCTTCAGCAACGGCACGTTCAGCGGCGACCAGTACTCGACTCACGGTGCCAACGGTTCCGAGTACGCGTTCATTGCCGACAGCAACACCAGCAACGGCCTGCACTACGTGTTCAATCCGACCCTGCCTGCCTCGGACAACCAGAACCACTACCTGTGGGGCAACCTGGATAACGTCGAGCTGGGCCAGGGCTTGAGCGGCGGCAGTGGCAGTGATTTCGCACTGGATGGCTACAAGGTCGCCTTCAATGGCCTGGACCTGACCGCTGCCGAAGGCGCCGGCCGTGCGGGCAATGCCGTACAGGACGTGATCTTCAACCTGATGAAAGGCAATGTTGCCGGTCTCGAAACCGTGCTCAACAACCTGCTGGACGACTTCGGCCTGTCCACTGCCTCGACCTTCGACCAACTGGCCGCTGCCGGTCTGGGTCACGCGACTCCATCCGCTGACGTCGCCTTGGTCGGCGTACAAGACGTGGCGCAGGACTGGGCACTCGCTGCCTGAAGCGCTGCTGCATGAAAAAAGCGAATGGAAGATCACTCTCCCATTCGCCGCATTACACCACCGTCGCCAAGCCTTCTAACTCTTCAAGCGACGGTGGTGCCAAATTCTGCGGAGCGCCGTATTGCCTGTCAACGCTGCGGCGCCCCTCGCTTAACCCCACGAGAATTCCCCGATGCGCCACGCCGGCAACGAAACCCTGGCCGCCCTCACGGCCTATAAAAGTGGCTTCTTCAACATCGGCCTGTTCTCGGCGGTGATCAACCTGCTGATGCTGGCCCCGGCGATTTACATGCTGCAGGTGTACGACCGGGTGCTGGCCTCGGGCAATCAGATGACCCTGCTGATGCTGACGTTGATGATCCTCGGCCTGTTCGGCCTGATGGGCGCGTTGGAGTGGGTGCGCAGCCAGGTGGTGATCCGCCTCGGCACGCAAATGGATATGCGCTTGAACCAGCGGGTGTACGACGCCGCGTTCGAAGCGCAACTCAAGGGCGGCACCCAAGCGGCGGGCCAGGCGTTGCATGACTTGACCACCTTGCGTCAGTTCGCCACCGGCCAGGCACTGTTCGCGTTTTTTGATGCGCCGTGGTTCCCGGTGTACCTGTTGGTGATCTTCCTGTTCCACCCCTGGCTCGGGCTGTTGGCCTTGGGCGGAGCGGTGATTCTGATCGCGCTGGCGTGGATCAACCATCACGTCAGCCAGGCGCCGATGGCTCAGGCCAGCCAACTGTCGATCAGCGCCAGCCAGCAAGCCACGGCCAACCTGCGCAATGCCGACACCATCGAAGCCATGGGCATGCTCGCCACGTTACGCGAGCGTTGGTTCAACCAGCATCAGGCGTTTCTCGCCCAGCAGAACCTGGCCAGTGAAAAGACCGCTGCCGTCACCGCCTGGTCCAAGGGCGTGCGCCTGGCGTTGCAGTCGCTGGTGCTGGGTTTGGGCGCGTTGCTGGCGGTGCAGGGCGATATCACGCCGGGGATGATGATTGCGGGCTCGATCCTGATGGGCCGGGTGCTGAGCCCCATCGATCAGTTGATCGGCGTGTGGAAGCAATGGAGTTCAGCGCGCCTGGCATACGAGCGACTATCGCACATGCTGGCGGCCAACCCGGCGCGACCAGCACGTATGAACTTGCCGGTGCCCAAGGGCCAACTGACCGTGGAGCAGGTCAGCGCCTGTGCGCCCGGCAATCGTCGGCCGGCAGTCAGCAACCTGGGTTTCAGTTTGCCTGCGGGTGAGGTGCTGGGCGTGATCGGCCCATCGGGTTGCGGTAAATCCACCTTGGCCCGCGTGCTGGTGGGCGCGTGGGCACCGCTGGCCGGCAAGGTGCGCCTGGACGGCGCGGACCTGACCCAATGGGACAAGCAGCAGCTCGGTCCACACATCGGCTATTTGCCTCAAGACATTCAGTTATTCGCGGGCAGCATCGCAGAAAACATCGCGCGGTTTGCCGAGGTGGAGGCCGACAAAGTCCTCGCTGCCGCGCAGATGGCTGGCGTCCATGAACTGATCCTGCAACTGCCCCAGGGCTACGACACCCAACTGGGAGAGGGCGGTGCCGGTTTGTCCGGTGGCCAGAAACAGCGCGTGGCCCTGGCGCGTGCGCTCTACGGTCTGCCCGCGCTGATCGTGCTGGATGAACCCAACGCCAACCTCGACGAGGTGGGAGAGCAAGCCTTGCTCCAGGCGATCGCCCAGCTCAAGCAGCAACGCCGCACGGTGATTTTGATTACCCACAAAGCCAACGTGCTGAGCCTCACCGATCAGTTGCTGATCCTCAAGGACGGCCAATTGCAAGCCTTCGGCCCGACCGCACGGGTACTCGAAGCGCGACAGAAACACGCCGCGCCGGTGACCAAGCCAGTGTCGACCATGAGCATGAGCTACCGGCTCGGTGAAGGAAAACAGGCATGAGCCAGATCAAAGTCGTGCCGAATAATGTGTTGGCGCTGGATGACAAAAAATACTCGCGCCTGGGCTGGCTGCTGGTGCTCGGTGGTTTTGCCGGGTTCCTCGGTTGGGCGGCATTGGCGCCGTTGGACAAGGGCGTGGCCGTGTCCGGCAAAGTGATGGTCTCGGGCCATCGCAAGACCGTGCAGCATCCTTCCGGCGGCATCGTTGAGCGCATCGACGTGCGTGAGGGTGATGTGGTCAGCGCGGGTCAGGTGTTGCTGCGTTTGAAGGAAACGCCGTTGCGTGGGCAGATGCAGTCCCTGCGCAGCCAGTACCTGGCGTCACTTGCCAGCGAAGCGCGTTTGAGTGCGGAAAGCGAAGGGTTGTCAGCCATCGACTTTGGCCCTGAACTGCTCAATGAACCGGATGCCGCCAACACCCTGAGTTTGCAGCGGCAACTGTTCGCCAGCCGCGCCCAGGCATTGGCCACCGAGCAACAAGGCCTGCGTGAAACCATCGCCGGGGCCGAGGCGCAGTTGCGTGGCACGCGGGATTCCCAGGCGAGCAAAGTCCAGCAACGTGCGGCGCTGAATGAGCAACTGCAAGGCCTGCGTGAATTGGCCCGCGATGGCTATATCCCACGTAATCGCCTGCTCGACAGCGAGCGCCTGTACGCCCAGATCGACGGCACCATCGCCGAGGATTTTGGCCGCATTGGCCAGTTGCAGCGCCAGGTTCTCGAGCTGCGTTTGCGCATTCGTCAACTCGGCGAAGACTTCCAGAAAGACCTGCGCAGCCAGTTGGCCGACACCCGCACCCGCAGCGATGACCTGCGCAATCGCCTGGCCTCCGCCGAGTTTGAACTGGCCAACAGCCTGATACGCGCGCCCGCTTCCGGCGTGGTGGTGGGGCTGGACGTGTACACCGAAGGCGGCGTGATCAAACCTGGCCAGGCGCTGATGGACATCGTGCCCCAGGGCGAGCCGCTGCTGGTGGAAGCGCGGGTGCCCGTGCAGATGGTCGACAAGGTGCACCCGGGCTTGCCGGTGGAGCTGCTGTTCTCGGCATTCAACCAAGCCACTACGCCACGGGTGGCCGGTGAGGTGATGCTGGTCTCGGCGGATCGCCAGGTCGATGAGCGCACCGATGAGCCCTATTACACCTTGCGCGCTCAGGTCAGCGCGGCGGGCATGCAGCAACTGAGCGGCGTGCAGATTCGCCCAGGCATGCCGGTGGAAACCTTCGTTAAAACCGGCGAGCGCTCGATGCTTAACTACCTGTTCAAACCGTTGCTGGATCGCACCCATATGGCGTTGGTGGAAGAATGAAGGCGCTGTTTTTTATCCTGTGTTGCAGCTGTGCACCGGCCGCGCACGCCTTGGGTTTATTGGATGCCTATGACCTTGCCCTACGCAACGATCCGACGTTTCAGGCGGCGATCCAGGCGCGTGAGGCCGGTGAAGAGAATCGTGTGATCGGCCGCGCGGGGCTGCTTCCGAACTTGTCGTGGAGCTACAACAACTCGCGTAACGAGTCCGAAGTGACGGCGGGCAATGCCACCAGCGACCGGGATTACCGCAGCTACGCCTCGACCCTGACCTTGCAGCAACCGCTGCTGGATTACGAAGCTTACGCGCGCTTTCGCCAGGGTACCGCGCAAGCGCTGATGGCTGACGAGCGCTTTCGCAGTCAAAGCCAGGAACTGGCCGTTCGCGTGCTCAGTGCCTACAGCCAGGCCTTGCTGGCTCAGGAACGGATCGAGTTGAGCCGCGCGCAGAAACGCGCATTTGCCGAACGCCTGCAGCTCAATGAACGCCTGCTCAAAGGCGGGGAAGGTACACGCACCGATGTACTGGAAACCCAAGCGCGGTTGAGCCTGGCCCAGGCCGAAGAGATTGAGTCATTGGATGCCCAGGACAGTGCCCTGCGCGAGCTGGAAGCCATCGTCGGCCAACCGCTGCAAGTCGAAGAGCTGGCGCCGCTGACCCGCCAATTCAATATCCCGCCGCTGGAGCCCAACCGTTTCGACACCTGGCGTGAGTTGGCCATGGCCAACAACCCGGAGCTCAAATCCCAGCACCACGCCCTGGACGTTGCCGAGTACGAAGTGGAGCGCAAGCGCGCCGGCCACTTGCCCAAGGTCAGCCTGTACGCCAGCAGTCGCCAGACCCGTTCCGATTCAGAAAGTAGTTATAACCAGAAGTACGACACCAACAGCGTCGGTATCCAGGTCAGCCTGCCGCTGTTTGCCGGTGGCTCGGTTTCGGCCTCTACGCGACAGGCGGCGAATCAGCTGTCCCAGGCTCAATACGAGTTGGATGCGCATACCGCCACCACGCTGGTGGAGCTGCGCAAGCAATTTAACCTCAATACCAGCGGTGCCGCGAAAGTGCGCGCCTATGAAATGGCTGTCAGCTCCGCCACTGCCCTGGTGACGGCGACCCAGAAAAGCGTCAGTGGCGGTGAGCGGGTCAACCTGGACGTGTTGGACGCCGAACAACAACTGTTCACCGCCCGCCGAGATTTGGCGAATGCACGGCATGCGTATTTGTTGGCGAGGATTCAGTTGAAGTATTACGCGGGGTTGCTCAGCGAGCAGGACTTGCAGGCGTTGGCGGGGTATTTCCAGCCGTCGGCATGAAATACACAAATCCCCCTTTAGGCGCTGGCAAGCCAGCTCCTAAAGGGGGGCGGTGTCCGGCAAGTTTATCGGCGGGTCAGCAGGACACCGGATTCCATATGGTGCGTCCACGGGAACTGGTCAAACATCGCACACTGGGTAATACGGTGAGTGTCGTGCAACTGCGCGATGTTCGCCGCCAACGTCTCCGGGTTGCAGGAGATGTAGAGGATGTTGTCGAAGCGTCGGGTCAGTTCGCACGTGTCCGGGTCCATGCCGGCGCGCGGCGGGTCGACGAACACGCTACCGAACGCGTAGCTTTTCAGGTCGATGCCGTGCAAACGTCGGAACGGGCGCACTTCGTTCAGCGCCTCGGTGAGTTCTTCGGCAGACAGGCGCACCAGGGTGACGTTATCCACCGCGTTTTCATCAAGGTTGCTCAGGGCCGCATTCACCGAGGTCTTGCTGATCTCGGTGGCCAGCACTTTGCGCACGCGGGTCGCCAGGGGCAGGGTGAAGTTGCCGTTGCCGCAATACAGCTCAAGCAAATCATCCGGGCGATCGCCCAGCGCTGCATACGCCCAGTTGAGCATCTTCTGGTTCACCGTGCCGTTGGGCTGGGTAAACGCGCCTTCGGGTTGGCGATAGCTGAACGTGCGACCACCGACCTCGAATTTCTCGACCACGTAGTCTTGGCCGATCACATCGCGCTTGCCCTTGGAGCGGCCGATGATGCTGACATTCAAGTCGGCAGCCAGCTTGTTCGCGGCGGTGTGCCAATGCTCATCCAGCGGGCGGTGATAGCACAGGGTGATCATCGCGTCGCCAGCCAGGGTGGTGAGGAACTCCACCTGGAACAGCTTATGGCTCAACGCGGCGCTGGCTTGCCAGGCAGCCTTGAGTTGCGGCATCAACTGGTTGATACGAAGGCCTGCGATGGGGAACTCTTCGATCAGGATCGGCGTGCGCTTGTCGTCCTGGGAGAACATCGCGTAGTGGCGCTCACCCCCTTCGCGCCACAGGCGGAACTCCGCCCGCAGGCGGAAGTTCTGCAGCGGCGAGTCGAATACCTGTGGCTCGGGTGCATCGAACGGTGCCAGCAGGTCACGCAAGCGCGTGACCTTGTCTTGCAGTTGAGCGGTGTAGCTTGCGGCGTCAAAAGTCATGCGTTGAACCAGCCCAGCTTGATCACGAACAGAATCGACAGGATCACCAGTGCCGGGTTCAGCTCACGGTAGCGGCCCGAAAGCAGCTTGATGGCGGTCCAGGCGATGAAACCGAAGGCGATGCCGTTGGCGATGGAGTAAGTGAAGGGCATCGCCAGGGCGGTGATCACCACCGGCGCTGCAACAGTGATGTCATCCCAGTCGATTTCCGCCAGGCCCGAGGTCATCAGCACGGCGACGAACAGCAGTGCCGGTGCCGTCGCGAATGCTGGAACGCTGGCCGCCAGTGGCGAGAAGAACAGCGCCAGCAGGAACAGGATCGCGACCACGATGGCGGTCAAACCGGTACGGCCACCGGCGCTCACGCCCGCAGCGGATTCGATGTAGCTGGTGGTGGTCGACGTACCCAGCAGGGAACCGGCCATGGCGGCGGTGCTGTCGGCGATCAGCGCACGGCCCATTTTCGGCATGTGGCCGTCCTTGCCCATCAAGCCGGCGCGCTTGGCGACGCCGATCAGGGTGCCGGAGTTGTCGAACAGGTCAACGAACAGGAACGCGAAGATCACGCTGACCAAGCCAATATCCAGCGCGCCTTTGATATCCAGTTGCAGGAAGGTCGGAGCCAGGGACGGTGGCATCGAGGTCACGCCGCCGAACGGGGTGAAGCCCATGGCGATGGAAACGATGGTCACCGCCAGAATGCCGATCAGCACCGCGCCGCGCACGGCCAGGGCTTCCAGCGCAACGATCAGCGCGAAACCGAGGGTGGCGAGGATCGGCGCCGGTTGTTTCAGGTCGCCCAGGCCCACCATGGTGGCCGGGTTGCTGACCACGATGCCGGCGTTGTGCAGGGCGATCAGCGCCAGGAACAGGCCGATACCCGCGGCAATCGCCGAGCGCAGGGGCAGGGGGATGCTGTTGATGATCCATTCACGGATGCGGAAGATCGACAGCAGGAAGAACAGCACCGCCGAAATAAACACTGCGCCCAGCGCCACTTGCCAGGTATGGCCCATGTGCAGGACCACGGTGTAGGTAAAGAAGGCGTTGAGGCCCATGCCCGGCGCCAGCGCGATCGGGTAGTTGGCGATCAGGCCCATCACGGTCGAACCGATGGCGGCTGCCAGGCAGGTCGCGACAAACACCGCGCCCTTGTCCATGCCGGTCTCGCCGAGGATGCTCGGGTTCACGAACAGAATGTAGGCCATGGCCAGAAAGGTCGTGATACCCGCGAGAATCTCGGTGCGCACGTTTGTATTGTGTGCTTTGAGTTGAAACAGCTTTTCCAGCATGCCGGCTCCCTGTGACGCTATTTTGCGTCGTTATTTGTTGACCTCTAAGTCAAAGCACAAACTGCGCCAAGCGCCTGTGGTTTCAGAGAGGATCGGAAAAAGCGGCGCATCATACCAGCAGCCGAGGCCCTGTGGCGCACGGGGTTGGCTTTGTGGCGCATGGCTGTGAATCATGGCCTTGAGGCATACTGCGCCGACGTTTATTACAAGGTCATCAACAGCATGAAAAAAGCCAACGCGTGGAGTCTAGCTCTGATCGCCTGTATCAGCCTGTGGCTAGGTGCGGCACCGGCATGGGGCGCGGCTGCACCGGCCTTGAGCGAGGTGCGCGTGTTCAAGGTCGAGTCGGCGCGTTGTTCTGAAACCATTCCCGAACGGGCCAGCAGCACCCAGATGTGCGAACACCGTGGGCACGTCAGGGTCTCGGTGATGGAAGTCGGCCTGGGCAACAATCCGATGGGCCGCTTCGATGGCGCGGAGTTGGACGGACAGCGCACGCCGGTGTGCCAGGTCGGTAACATCAGCCAGGCCTGCAATGGGGCAGGCACGGTAATGGGGTACATCTATGTGTTTGACCTGAACGTCGAAGCCCAAGGCTGGTTCGAGTACAGCAATTCCTCGATCAACGGCCCGCAAAACACCTTGAAGACGATGCTCAACATCCGTTGATCAAGGCTTCGTCTCTTCCACCGGCACATGCATGCGGTCGCGGTTGGCCAAGCTCGGAAACAGCTTGATCCACACCCCCGTCACCACCAGCGTACCGATCCCGCCCATGACCACGGCGGGCACGGTGCCGAACCAGTGGGCGGTGATCCCGGATTCGAATTCGCCCAGTTGATTGGATGCGCCGATAAACAGGCCGTTGACTGCGCTGACCCGCCCTCGCATTTCATCCGGCGTCTCCAACTGCACGAACGAGGCACGGATCACCATGCTGATCATGTCCGCCGCGCCGAGCACCACCAGCACCGCCAGGGAAAACCAGAACGACGTCGACAGGCCGAAAGCGATGGTCGCCACGCCGAACACGCCAACGGCGGTGAACATCACGCGGCCGACATGCCGGTCCACCGCGAACCGGGCCAACCACAATGACATCAACAGCGCGCCCACCGCCGGTGCCGAGCGCAGCAGGCCCAGGCCCCAGGCGCCGGTCAGCAGAATGTCCTTGGCGAACACCGGCAGTAACGCGGTGGCGCCGCCCAGCAACACCGCGAACAGGTCGAGGGAAATCGCCCCGAGGATGTCCGGCCGGCTGCGGATAAAGCGGATACCGGCCAGCAGCGAATCCAGGGTGGCCTTGCCTTTATTCAACGGGGTCTGGCGGGCGGGCAGGTTGAGGGTCAGCACACAGGCAATCAGGTACAGCACCACGGTGGGGCCATACACCCACACGCTGCCAAACGCATACAGCAAACCGCCGAGGGCTGGTGCGACGATGGTCGCCAGTTGCTGGGCCGATTGCGACGAGGCCACGGCCCGCGGAAATAGCGCGGTAGGCACGATGCTCGGCAGCAGCGCCTGGGTGGTGGGCATTTCAAAGGAGCGTGCGGCGCCCAGCAGGAAGGCGAGGATAAAGATCATCTCGCGGGTCACGTTGCCGGTCAGGCCGCCGATGGCCAGGGACAGTGCGATCAGCGCCTGAACGGTCTGGCAAATGGCGGCGACCTTGCGCCGCTCATAGCGGTCGGCTACGTGCCCGGTGTGCAGCATGAACAGCACGCGCGGGATGAACTCCACCAGGCCGACCAAACCCAAGTCCAGTACGTTGCCGGTCAGTTGGTAAAGGTTCCAGCCGATAGCCACGGTGAGCATCTGGAAGCCGCTGGCGGTGAAGATCCGCGCCAGCCAGAACGCGATGAAAGGGCGGTGGTGACGCAACAGCAACGCGGGTTCACTAGGCATCGGGAATTCAGGTCAGGACCGGGGGGGAACGGCGAGATTAGCATCAAGCTGTAACAAAGAGTTGCGAGAAGTCGAGTGAGGCAGCCTGTCACGCGGCAAAAGACCACACAGTTCAATCTTGAAAATGGGACTACTCTTTCACCAATGCTTGATCCAGATCAAAACCAGCCCCGGGATTGTTCTGGCGGCCGAGAGGCCTGATTCCCTACGTGGTTGGTTAAAAAAGAAACGAATTTGAATTCGCCACACTCCATATCCGTGGGGGCAGTGGGTGCAGGCTCCCAGCCAGCAGCCGGTATTACCTGACAGAGGAAGACTTATGTTCGGTTTGGAGGCGCTAGATCTCGCCCGAATTCAATTCGCGTTCACCATCTCTTTTCACATCCTGTTCCCGGCGATCACCATCGGCCTGGCCAGTTACCTCGCGGTGCTGGAAGGCTTGTGGCTCAAGACTCACAACGACACCTACCGTGACCTTTACCATTTCTGGTCGAAGATCTTTGCCGTCAACTTCGGCATGGGTGTGGTTTCCGGGTTGGTCATGGCCTACCAGTTCGGCACCAACTGGAGCCGCTTCTCGGACTTCGCCGGCGCCGTCACCGGGCCGCTTCTGACATACGAAGTGCTCACGGCGTTCTTCCTTGAGGCCGGCTTCCTTGGGGTGATGCTGTTCGGCTGGAACAAGGTAGGGCGCAAGCTGCACTTCTTCGCCACGGTAATGGTGGCCGTCGGCACGTTGATTTCCACCTTCTGGATCCTTGCCTCCAACAGTTGGATGCAGACGCCACAAGGCTTTGAAATCATTGATGGCCGCGTGATTCCTACCGACTGGCTGGCAGTGATCTTCAACCCGTCGTTCCCCTACCGCCTGATGCACATGGCCACGGCAGCCTTTGTTGCCACCGCGTTCTTCGTCGGTTCTTCGGCGGCCTGGCACTTGCTGCGTGGCAAAGACAACCCGGCCATCCGCACCATGTTGTCGATGGCGATGTGGATGGCCCTGATTGTCGCGCCTATCCAGGCCGTGATCGGCGACTTCCATGGCCTGAACACCCTGAAGCATCAACCGGCGAAAATTGCCGCGATTGAAGGCCACTGGGAAAACATCGGCAACGAACCGACGCCGTTGATCCTATTCGGCTGGCCCGACATGAAGGCTGAAAAAACCAAGTTTGCCGTCGAGATTCCGTATCTCGGCAGCCTGATCCTGACCCACTCCCTGGACAAACAGGTACCGGCGCTCAAGGAGTTCCCGCCTGAGGACCGCCCCAATTCGACCATCGTGTTCTGGTCGTTCCGGGTCATGGTCGGCCTGGGCTTCCTGATGATCTTCACCGGTCTGTTCAGCCTCTGGCTGCGCAAGGGCGACAAGATGTACACGTCCAAGCCGTTCCTGTACCTGGCGTTGTGGATGGGCCCGTCCGGCCTGATCGCGATTCTCGCCGGTTGGTTCACCACCGAAATCGGCCGCCAGCCGTGGGTGGTCTACGGGTTGATGCGCACGGCGGATGCTTCATCCGGGCATAGCCTGGTGCAGATGACGATCACCCTGGTGATGTTCGTGGTGGTGTACTTCGCGCTGTTTGGTGCAGGTTTGGGCTACATGATGCGCCTGGTACGCAAAGGTCCTCAGACCCACGAAGGCAGCGAGCCGACCCACGGTGGCCCTGGCCAGAAACGCACGCCGGCCCGTCCGTTGTCTGCCGCCGATGATGGCAGCGATGACGACCACACCCACATCCAGCACAAGGGGCATTGAGATGGGTATTGATCTTCCGCTGATCTGGGCCGTGATCATCATCTTCGGCATCATGATGTATGTGGTCATGGACGGCTTCGACCTGGGTATCGGGATCCTCTTTCCGTTTATCCCGGGCAAAGTCGACCGTGACGTGATGATGAACACCGTCGCCCCGGTATGGGACGGCAACGAAACCTGGCTGGTACTCGGTGGCGCGGCGTTGTTTGGTGCGTTTCCGCTGGCCTATGCGGTGGTGTTGTCGGCGCTGTACCTGCCGCTGATCCTGATGTTGATCGGGTTGATTTTTCGCGGCGTGGCCTTCGAGTTCCGGTTCAAAGCCAAGGACGACAAGCGCCACCTGTGGGACAAGGCGTTTATCGGCGGCTCTCTGGCTGCAACGTTCTTCCAGGGCGTGGCGCTTGGGGCGTTTATCGACGGTATCCCGGTGGTGAATCGTCAATTTGCCGGTGGTTCGCTGGACTGGCTGACGCCGTTCACGCTGTTCTGTGGTGTGGCCTTGGTTGTCGCATATGCTCTGTTGGGGTGCACCTGGCTGATCATGAAGACCGAAGGCAAGTTGCAGGAGCAGATGCACAACCTGGCGCGGCCGTTGGCGTTCGTGGTGTTGGCGGTGATCGGTATCGTCAGCCTGTGGACCCCGTTGGCACACCCGGAAATCGCCTCGCGCTGGTTCACCCTGCCGAACCTGTTCTGGTTCCTGCCGGTGCCGATTCTGGTGCTGGTGACCATGTACGGGCTGATCCGCGCGGTGGCACGTAATGCGCACTACACGCCGTTCCTGCTGACGCTGGTGCTGATCTTCCTCGGCTACAGCGGTCTGGGGATCAGCCTGTGGCCGAACATCATTCCGCCGTCTGTCTCGATCTGGGACGCCGCCGCGCCGCCGCAAAGCCAGGGCTTCATGCTGGTGGGCACGCTGTTCATCATCCCGTTCATCCTGGGCTACACCTTCTGGAGCTACTACGTGTTCCGCGGCAAGGTCACCCACGAAGACGGTTATCACTAGGAGGGTCGTAGCATGTCCGGCAAACCTTCGTTGCACGATATCGAACAGGCCGAGAAACAGCCGTTGTGGCGGCGCCTGGGGTGGCTCGCGATGATTTGGACTGGCAGCGTGCTGGCCCTGTTTGTCGTGGCCAGCCTGATGCGCATGTTCATGAATGCGGCCGGCCTGAGCACTCACTGACATCCCAATCCGGGCCTCGCGGCCCGGCTTTCAACCCTGCCTTTTGTGAGAAAGGCAGGGTTTTTTTATTTGCGCGCTTTGAGGATCACGAACTTTGGCGTGGTAGCGACTTGCTCGACGCCACGGAACAACCGCGCCAGCTTGGTGTGATAACCCAAGTGACGGTTACCGACGATATACAGGGCGCCACCGACGACCAGCGTTTCCCGTGCCTGCTGAAACATACGCCAGGCGAGGAAGTCGCCCACTACCTGTTGCTGGTGGAAGGGTGGATTGCACAGCACCACATCCAGCGATTGCGGCTCCTGGCCGGCTAGGCCATCGCCGGCGCGCACCACAACATTGCGATCACCCAGCGCGGCTTGCCAGTTCTCGGCGGCCGATTGCACGGCCATGTAGGACTCGTCCACCAAGGTGTAGTGCGCATCGGGGTTTTGCAGCGCACTGGCAATTGCCAAAACACCGTTGCCGCAGCCCAGGTCCGCCACACGGGCGCTGCCCAGGTTTTTCGGCAGGTGCGGGAGGAAAGCGCGCGTACCGATGTCCAGGCCTTCGCGGCAGAACACGTTGGCATGGTTCAGCAACTCGATGGTCGGTGTGTCCACGGTGTAACGGGTGGGGTAGGGCGAAGCTGCTGTTGGGCGATCCTCAACGGTCGCGATCAGCAGCCGGGCTTTTTTGACCGCAAGCGAGGCGTGCATCGGCCCGATGTAGCGCTCAAGTAACTCGCCCGCCGCCCGTGGCAGATGCTTGACCATTGCCCCGGCAATCACTTCGGCACCCGGCGCCAACTGCCCTTGCAGGCGGATCAACTGTTCTTCGAGTAAGGCCAGGGTTTTCGGCACACGGATCAGCACCCGATCAAAAGGCCCCGTCGGCACCTGGCTGGCAGGAATGAAGGTCACTGCATCAAAGGCCTTGCCGTTGCGTACCAGGTTTTTCTCAAGGCCAAGGGCTGCGAGGAATGAGTCACCGCTGGACGTCACCTGCACTTGCCCTTCAAGGCTGGCCGCCAAGGCGCCGAAGCTGTCATTGAGCACCAGCACGCGGGTTGCCGCGCCGGGCTGCTGCTCGGCCATATGACTGAGCAGGTACTCGTCGGCGGCGTCGAACGCTTGCAGCGGGTCATTGTGTTGCTCTGGCTGGCGGATCAGATCGAGCTGGGCGAAGGGGCTGTCGAGCAGGGGCATGGCGGGGGAGGCTCTGGGTAATCGTTGGGTGTTCGGCAGGCGGTATAAAGCACCGGCGGAACCGTCTGAGTGAACGGCGAGGCGGCTCCGGTAGAGCTGCGTCAACACTCAGAATGGGTCGCAAATCTTACTTTTTTTTCAGCGGGAATACATGGGGTGTTTGCATGTCAGTCAAACAGTCCGGCTTTCGAGGCACGGAGCACTGCGGCAATCTTGCTATTGACGCCCAATTTCCTCATGGCACTGCTGACATGAAAGCCTACGGTGCGTGGTGTGATCGACATAATGCTGCCAACTTCGTCTGCTGTCTTGCCCATTGCCGACCATTTGAGAATTTGCGTTTCCCGCAGCGTTAACTTGCTGGAGGGGATGACGCAGGGCTTGTCGGCGTATTTTTGCGCGACTACCGCATGCATCGTATGGCACATCCACAACACCTGGCCGGCCTTTTCGTAAAGCTCCTCCGGGGTGACTTCGCCCTTGCTGCGCCCTAGCGTCAGCATGCTGAATACGCCCCGGAAATCGTGAACCGGCTGGGTCCAGCCCTGTTGCACACCGAATGTTTTTGCCAAATCCCACAAGTTAGGCGCGGCGCTGAAGGCTTTCTCCTCCCAGACGAAAGGAAACACATTATGTTTACAGTGAGTTACAACAGGGTCTACATCGAATAAGTGCGCTCTTTTATAGATATCATTCCACTCCTTGCAGTAGTTGTTGAATTGAAGCGGTTCTATCTTATTGTCAGACGATTGAGAACTCATCGTAAAAGAACAGACTTGGAAGCCGAGTTCATAGGTTTTGTTGATGACCATCTCAAAAACAGTGGCTATCTTGTCCTCACCTTCTAGTTTGGGGAGCTTTGTATTACGCCAGTTGACCATCGGTAACTCTCCATAGGTTTCTCCAATATTTGGGTACGTCCTGATCTCCCAAAGCAACACGAAGTTGAGTGTAGGATATTGCCTACACGCTGAAATGAAAAAAGAGTCATGTGTGATATGGCCTTGAATTTCTCGTTCTTGTACAGAAAATGTGTTTTTGTATAAGAAAATAATGCGGGTGAGGTATTTGTTATTTGTTTTAGTGAGTTATCAGTAATGCCAAGGTGATATTCATTAAGTGTGTAAGATCATTTGGTAATGGATTCTGAGTGTATTAATAGCCAAATAATTAGTCTGTATTTTATGTGCGAAATGTCCGTATTACGCTCTCGAAAACTGAACGCAAGGTCCCTTGACGAGGGCTCAAAAACCTTGAAGGTTGTAATGCCAGTACAAATCAACGGTGTTTGCGCGTGCGGCTTTGAGGGACACTAGGGCCCTGTGCATAACGGAGTTCCCCATGACGGCCAGTGCTGAGAAATTTACCCGCCAGACCTTGCTCGATGTGCAATCGCTGACCTCCAGCCTCTTCACCCTGCGTACCACCCGCGACCCCGGCTTTCGGTTTACCGCCGGCCAATTCGTGCGCCTGGGGGTGACCAAGGCGGACGGCAGCACGGTGTGGCGCGCGTACTCCATCGTGTCTTCGCCGTTTGACGAGCACCTCGACTTTTTCTCCATCGTTGTTCCGGGGGGCGAGTTCACCAGTGAGCTGAGCCGCCTGCAAGTGGGGGATACGTTGATGGTGGAGCGCCAGGCCACAGGCTTCCTGACGTTGAATCGCTTTGTGGATGGGCGTGATTTGTGGCTGCTGGGCACCGGCACTGGCGTGGCCCCGTTCCTGTCGATCCTGCAGGACTTCGAAGCCTGGGAGAAATTCGAGCGCATCGTCCTGGTGTACAGCGCCCGTGAGGCCAAGGAGTTGGCGTATCAGTCGCTGATCAAAGAGTTAGGTGAACGTGAATACTTGGCTGAGTTCGCCCATAAACTCACCTACATCCCCATCGTCACCCGTGAACACCATTCGGGCGCGCTCAACGGACGCATCACCACGCTGATCGAAAATGGAGAGCTGGAGCGCGCTGCCGGCGTCGAGCTGACCCCGGAGCACTCCCGCGTACTGATTTGCGGCAACCCGCAGATGGTCGATGACACACGGCAACTGCTCAAGCAGCGCGATATGCAACTGAGCCTGAGTCGACGCCCAGGCCAAGTGGCAGTGGAAAACTACTGGTAGAAAAAAGGCGCCTCATGAGGCGCCTTTCTTGATCAGCCGGTTAAAGCGGCTTGCTGTTCTGAGCCTTGAGCAGGTCGCGGATCTCCGAGAGCAACTCTTCCTCTTTGGTCGGCGTTGGCGGCAGGGTAGGGGCCACCGCTTCTTCACGCTTGAGGCGGTTGATCGCTTTCACGCCCATGAAGATCGCAAACGCGACGATCACGAAGTCGATGATGCTTTGGATGAACTTGCCGTAAGCCATGACCACGGCCGGAGCTCCGCCTTGTGCCGCCTTGAGCGTCACGGCCAGGTCAGCGAAGTCCACGCCACCGATCAACAGGCCGATAGGTGGCATCACCACGTCGCCTACAAAAGAGGAAACAATTTTGCCGAAGGCGGCACCGATGATGATACCGACGGCCATGTCGACCACATTACCTTTGACCGCGAAGGCCTTGAACTCACTAAGCACGCCCATGTGTTATTCCTTGTTACAGATGAGAAGGGTGGAGGTCAGTGTAAGTCAGTCGTAGCAGGCTTGCGCGACACAACTGTTAACACTGTTGATTTTTATCGACACATTAAATCGCAAAAAGTTTGCAAAGTGCCATCAATCGCGCGCGGAATACGCGTCATTTCAGTGGCTTACCACACTATTTTCTTAATCGAGGTGGTACGGCTTTTCTATTTATCTTCTGACTCTCGGGTCACTAGCCTCTGGCAAGCACAACTGAATGTGCACTAAAAAAACCAGAGGAAACCTCGATGAAAAATCCAATGAGCCGTGGTCCGGCTCCAGCGCGATACGCGTTGGTACTGATGACCGCCAGCCTGCTTTCCCTCTCCGTACACGCCGCCAACCTGACTCGCGATAACGGCGCCGCCGTTGGCGATAACCAGAACTCGCAAACCGCCGGCGCCAACGGTCCGGTGCTGTTGCAAGACGTGCAGCTTATTCAGAAGCTGCAACGCTTCGATCGTGAGCGTATCCCGGAGCGCGTGGTACACGCCCGTGGCACGGGTGCCCACGGCACTTTCACCGTCACCGACAACCTCAGCGACCTGACCAAAGCCAAAGTATTCGCCGCCGGTGAAGCCACTCCAGTGTTCGTGCGGTTCTCGGCTGTGGTCCACGGCAACCATTCCCCGGAAACCTTGCGTGACCCGCGCGGCTTCGCCACCAAGTTCTACACCGCTGACGGTAACTGGGACCTGGTGGGAAACAACTTCCCAACGTTCTTTATTCGGGATGCCATAAAGTTTCCGGACATGGTCCACGCCTTTAAACCCGACCCACGGACTAACTTGGATGATGACTCGCGTCGTTTCGACTTCTTCTCCCATGTTCCAGAGTCAACCCGTACATTGACCGAGCTGTATTCCGACTCCGGCACCCCGGCCAGTTACCGGGAAATGGATGGCAATGGCGTACATGCCTACAAGTTGATCAACGCCAAGGGCGAAGTGCACTACGTCAAGTTCCACTGGAAGAGCCTGCAAGGCATCAAGAACCTTGATCCCAAGCAAGTTACCGAGGTGCAGGGGCGTGACTACAGCCATATGACTAACGACCTGGTCACCCATATCAACAAGGGCGACTTCCCCAAGTGGGACCTGTACGTACAGGTGCTAAAGCCTGAAGACCTGGCCAAGTTCGATTTCGACCCATTGGATGCCACGAAGATCTGGCCGAACGTGCCGGAGCGCAAAGTCGGGCAGATGGTGCTGAACCGCAACCCGGCGAATGTCTTCCAGGAAACCGAGCAAGTGGCGATGGCCCCGGCCAACCTGGTGCCGGGCATCGAGCCTTCGGAAGACCGCCTGCTGCAAGGCCGAGTGTTCTCCTACGCCGACACGCAGATGTACCGCCTGGGGCCGAATGCCCTGCAACTGCCGATCAACGCTCCTCGGGTCACCGTCAACAACGGTAACCAGGATGGCGCGATGAACTTTGGCAAAACCACCACGGGCGTGAACTACCAGCCAAGCCGCCTGTTGCCACGGGAAGAACCGCAAACCGCGCGCTACAGCCAGTCGGCGCTGGTGGGCAGCACTCAGCAGGCGAAGATCCAGCGTGAGCAGAACTTCAAGCAGGCGGGTGACCTGTACCGCTCTTTCAATAAGAAAGAACGTCAGGACTTGATCGATAACTTCGGCGGCTCCCTGGCCACTACCGATGACGAGAGCAAGCACATCATCCTGTCGTTCCTCTACAAGGCAGACCCTGAGTACGGCACCGGCGTGACCAAGGTGGCCAAGGGCGACCTGGCTCGCGTTAAAGCGCTGGCAGAAAAACTGACCGACTGACGTCTGTTCCGGTCGACGCTCTAAAGAGGGCGTCGACCCCAGTTAGGAGAAAACCTGTGCGAGTTTCTATTGGTTTACTAATGGCCATGCTTGCCTTTGTCGCCCACGCCGAGTCCCCCGACCCGAGCGCACTCAAAGCACAATTGCAGGACTACTACTTCGATGCCGCCCGCCGTGGCGATATCGACATGCTTAATACCTTTATCGAATCCGGCTATGGCCTCAACACCCAGGACGACAAGGGTTACACCGCGCTGATCCTCGCTGCTTATCACGGCCAGGGGCCCTTCGTGGAGCGGCTGCTCAACGCGGGAGCCGACGCCTGTGTGCAGGACAAACGCGGCAACACCGCCCTGATGGGCGCGATCTTCAAGGGCGAACTGAAAATCGCCCAGCGACTGCTGGCGACCGACTGCAACCCCGACCAGCGTAACGGTGCCGGGCAAACTGCCGCCATGTACGCCGGGTTGTTCAAGCGCGTCGAACTGCTGGATGAATTGAAAGCCAGAGGCGCCGACCTCAACGCAGAGGACCCGATCGGCAACAGCGCTTCACGATTGGCCAGCGGTGAAATCCGGACCCCGGCGCCGCGCTGAGCTATCATCGCGGTTTTTCGGTTGGAGGTTCTCAAATGGCAAAGGCCAAGCGCATGTACGGCTGCACGGAGTGCGGCGCGACCTTTCCCAAGTGGGCCGGCCAATGCACCGAGTGCGGTGCGTGGAACACCCTGACTGAAACCATGATTGAAAGCGGTGGCGCCGCGGCCCCCTCCGGCCGCGCAGGCTGGACCGGGCAACAGGCGCAGATCAAGACCCTGGCCGAAGTCAGCGTCGAAGAGATCCCGCGTTTCTCCACGGCTTCCGGCGAACTGGATCGGGTACTCGGCGGTGGCCTGGTGGACGGCTCGGTGGTGCTGATCGGTGGCGACCCCGGCATCGGTAAATCGACGATCCTGCTGCAAACCCTGTGCAGCATTGCCAGCCGCATGCCGGCACTGTATGTCACCGGTGAAGAGTCCCAGCAACAAGTGGCCATGCGTGCCCGTCGGCTAGGCTTGCCCCAGGACCAACTGCGGGTGATGACCGAAACCTGCATCGAAAGCATCATCGCCACGGCCCGGATCGAAAAACCCAAGGTCATGGTGATCGACTCGATCCAGACGATTTTCACCGAACAATTGCAGTCGGCACCCGGTGGCGTGTCCCAGGTGCGCGAAAGTGCGGCGCTGCTGGTGCGCTATGCCAAGCAGAGCGGCACGGCGATCTTCCTGGTCGGCCACGTGACCAAAGAAGGCGCACTGGCCGGGCCACGCGTGCTGGAGCATATGGTCGACACCGTGCTGTATTTCGAAGGCGAGTCCGATGGTCGTTTGCGTTTGCTGCGAGCGGTGAAGAACCGCTTTGGCGCGGTGAACGAACTGGGCGTATTTGCCATGACTGACCGGGGGCTGAAAGAAGTCTCCAACCCGTCGGCAATTTTTCTGACCCGCGCCCAGGAAGAAGTCCCGGGCAGTGTGGTAATGGCGACGTGGGAAGGTACTCGGCCGATGCTGGTGGAAGTCCAGGCGCTGGTGGATGACAGCCATCTGGCCAACCCGCGCCGGGTAACCCTCGGTCTGGATCAGAACCGCTTGGCGATGCTGCTCGCGGTATTGCACCGTCACGGCGGCATTCCCACCCACGACCAGGATGTATTCCTCAACGTGGTCGGCGGGGTCAAAGTGCTGGAAACTGCATCTGACCTGGCCTTGATGGCGGCGGTGATGTCCAGCCTGCGTAATCGACCGCTGCCCCACGATTTGCTGGTGTTTGGTGAAGTCGGCCTTTCCGGTGAAGTGCGACCGGTGCCTAGCGGCCAGGAAAGACTGAAAGAAGCGGCCAAGCACGGTTTCAAACGCGCGATCGTGCCCAAAGGTAATGCGCCGAAGGAGTCGCCGCCGGGAATACAGATTATTGGGGTGACGCGGTTGGAGCAGGCGTTGGATGCGTTGTTCGAGTAACCACCGATATCACGGCCTGCAGGGTTCAGTGTGGGAGTCGGGCTTGACCGCGATTAGGGCGTGTCAGTTAAAAATCACCAAGACAGTTGCTCCCACATTGGCTCGGCGTCAATGTTCAAATTCCCAGCAACGCCGCCAACTCACGATGCAGTTCATCCTCATCACCCAGATTTAACTCAATCAACCGCCGCAAATGGCTGATCGAGTCCAGGTCGATGTGTTGGCACACGAAGCCCAGTTGGCCATGATCTTCGTGTGTCAGCCGGGCTTGCATCTTTATATGGGCCTTTGGGTCCAGGCGTATGTCGACGTCGAATGGCAGCGCTTTATTCCCCTTCCAGCCTTCGGGTCGTTGCACCAACAAGCCCTTCAGCGACAGATCCACCAATTGCACCGGCCACTCCCTGCCGTTTTGCCGAAGTTCGGTCTTGGCGTCAAAGGCTATCCGGCGAAAACGGCGGCGATCAGACGGTTGCTCGGTCATGGTGAAACCCTCTGTGGATAGGGGGATTGTAGCCCTGCGCCACTATTGGGCCGGTTTTTCTGCTTTTTTTGCCTCGTGAAGGCTCTAGACCAACGTAGGGGGGTGGCCTTTGAGGCCAACAGCGCTAAACTCGGAACGGCTGTCCTTTCTGTCCACCCTGGCTGGAATATAAAAATGAAAAATAATAATAGCCTGCTACGCCACCTACCCTGGCTGGTGCTGGCAATCGTAGGAGCGTGCGCCCTGGGCGTAGTGGCCTTGCGCCGCGGCGAGGCGATCAACGCCTTGTGGATTGTGGTCGCAGCTGTGGCCATCTACCTGGTTGCGTACCGTTACTACAGTCTGTTCATCGCAAATAATGTGATGCAGCTTGATTCACGGCGGGCCACCCCCGCAGTGCTCAATAACGACGGTCTGGACTATGTGCCGACCAACAAACACATCCTTTTCGGTCACCACTTTGCGGCGATTGCCGGTGCAGGCCCTCTGGTCGGTCCGGTACTGGCGGCGCAAATGGGCTACCTGCCCGGCACCCTGTGGCTGATTGCCGGGGTGGTGCTGGCCGGTGCGGTGCAGGACTTCATGGTTCTGTTCCTGTCCACTCGTCGCAATGGTCGCTCCCTGGGGGACATGGTCCGCGAAGAGATGGGCCGCATTCCCGGGACCATTGCGCTGTTTGGCTGCTTCCTGATCATGATCATCATCCTCGCGGTGTTGGCCCTGATCGTAGTCAAAGCCTTGGCCGAGAGCCCATGGGGCATCTTTACCGTGATGGCAACCATCCCGATCGCGATGTTCATGGGCGTGTACATGCGCTACATCCGCCCGGGTCGTATCGGTGAAATTTCGATTATCGGCGTGCTGTTGCTGCTGGGTTCGATCTGGCTGGGCGGGCAAATTGCCGCTGACCCGGTCTGGGCCAAGGCCTTCTCCTTTACCGGAATCCAGATTACCTGGATGCTGATCGGCTACGGTTTTGTGGCTGCGGTACTGCCGGTGTGGCTGATCCTTGCACCGCGTGACTACCTTTCTACTTTCCTGAAAATCGGCACCATCATTGCCTTGGCAATCGGCATCCTGGTCACCATGCCAGAGCTGAAAATGCCGGCCCTGACCCAGTTCATCGATGGCACTGGCCCGGTGTGGAAGGGCGGCCTGTTCCCGTTCCTGTTCATCACCATCGCCTGTGGCGCGGTCTCGGGTTTTCACGCGCTGATCTCCTCGGGCACCACGCCCAAGCTGCTGGATAACGAAACCAACGCGCGCTACATCGGTTACGGCGCGATGCTGATGGAGTCGTTCGTGGCGATCATGGCCATGGTTGCCGCTTCGGTGATCGAGCCTGGCGTGTATTTCGCCATGAACAGCCCGGCGGCCGTGGTCGGCGGTGATGTGGTGGCTGTGGCGCAAACCGTCAGCAGTTGGGGCTTTGCAATTACCCCGGAAGCGCTGACTGCGGTGGCCCATGACATCGGCGAAACCACCATCCTGGCGCGTGCCGGCGGTGCACCAACCCTGGCGGTGGGTATCGCGCAGATCCTGCACAGTGTGCTGCCAGGTGAAAACACCATGGCGTTCTGGTACCACTTTGCGATTCTGTTCGAAGCGTTGTTCATCCTGACGGCGGTCGACGCCGGTACCCGTGCCGGTCGCTTCATGCTGCAAGACTTGCTGGGTTCCTTTGTGCCTTCGCTCAAGCGCACCGAGTCCTGGACTGCCAACCTGATTGCTACAGCCGGTTGTGTGGCGATGTGGGGTTACCTGTTGTACCAAGGCGTGATCGACCCACTGGGCGGTATCAACACCTTGTGGCCGTTGTTCGGTATCTCCAACCAGATGCTGGCCGGTATCGCGCTGATGCTCGCCACGGTTGTGCTGATCAAAATGAAACGCCAACGCTACATCTGGGTGACCATGCTGCCGGCGGTATGGCTGCTGATTTGCACCACCACGGCGGGCTTCATCAAGCTGTTCGATGCCAACCCTGCGATCGGCTTCCTGTCGCTGGCCAAGAAGTACAGCGATGCCCTGGCCAACGGCCAGATCCTGGCACCGGCCAAGAACGTCGACCAGATGCAGCATGTGATCTGGAACGCCTACACCAACGCAACGCTGACGGCGCTGTTCCTGTTCGTGGTATTCAGCATTCTGTTCTATGCGCTCAAGGTCGGTGTTGCCGCCTGGGGCAACAAAGAACGTACGGATAAAGAAGCCCCGTTCCAGGCCGTACCGGACGCGTAATCGAGGATTGCAACCATGTTCAATGACATCAGTCGCCTCGGTAAATACCTCGGTCAGGCCGCGCGCCTGATGGTCGGCATGCCCGACTACGACACGTACGTCGAGCATATGCAAACCAAGCACCCGGACAAGCCGATGATGGACTACAAGACGTTCTTCCGGGAACGTCAGGAAGCCCGTTACGGCGGCAAGGGTGGGCCTAAGTGCTGCTGACCCGATAGTTCGGGTGGGTAGTGATTCCTTGTGGGAGGGGGCTTGTTCCCGATAGCGGTGTGTCAGTGACCTATAAGTGCCTGACACACCGCTATCGGGAGCAAGCCCCCTCCCACATTTGTTTGTGTTCCTTCAGTTATAAGGAGAACTGTCTTTGTCCTCTCCCATCCCAGTCACCATCCTCAGCGGCTTCCTCGGCGCCGGCAAAACCACCTTGCTGCGCCATCTGCTCAAGGCTGAGCACGGCCTGAAAATCGCCGTGATCGAAAACGAATTCAGTGATGCCGGTATCGACACCCAGCTGTTGGGCGAAGAACCGGTGCAAGTCATGACGCTGTCCAACGGCTGCGTCTGCTGCACCATTCACACCGACCTGACCAAGGCCCTGTACCTGCTGCTGGAGCGCCTGGACAGTGGCGTGATCGCCTTCGACCGGTTGGTGATCGAATGCACTGGCCTGGCTGACCCGGCGCCGGTGGCCCAGACCTTTTTCATCGATGAAGAACTGCGCGAGCGCTACATTCTTGACGGCATCATCACCCTGGTGGACGCGGCCCATGCCGAGCATCACCTGACCCAAACTATCGCCCAGGCCCAGATTGGTTTCGCCGACCGTCTGCTGGTGAGCAAGCGCGATCTGGTGGACGAGGCGACGTTTGATGCCCTCAGCCAGCGCCTTACCCGCATCAACCGTCGCGCGCCGATTCGCGTAGTCGACCATGGCAACATCGACCTGGCTGAATTGCTCGATGTGCGCGGCTTCAACCTCAACGCAGGCATGAGCCTGCGCCCGGTGAGCGCTGCGCCGTCCATCGACCGCATCGCAAGCCTGGTGCTGCGTACCGACCAGCCGCTGGATATCGACCGCCTCAGCGAGTTCATGAATGAACTGCTGGAAGACCACGGCAAGCAACTGCTGCGCTACAAGGGCGTGCTGAACATTGCCGGGGAAGACCGGCGCATGGTGTTCCAGGGCGTGCTCAAACTCTACGGCTTCGACTGGGACACTGAATGGGCCGAGGGCGAGGCGCGGGAAAGTGTGATTGTGTTTATTGCCGATGAACTGCCGGAACAGAAGATTCGCGAAGGCTTTACCCGCGTTTACCAGTGATCGTTCCCACGCTCTGCGTGGGAATGCAGCCTAGGACGCTCCGCGTCCCAAAGCGTGACGCGGAGCGTCACAAGAGGCGTTCCCACGCAGAGCGTGGGAACGATCGTAAGTGTTTGCTTCAGGCATAAAAAAGCCCGGCTCAAGAGCCGGGCTTTTCATTCAAGCAACTGCAATCAAGCGCCGTATACCGGCAGCTTTTTGCAGATGGCCTTGACCTTCTCACGTACCGCGTCGATCACGGCTTCGTTGTTCAGGTCAGCCAGGATGTCGCAGATCCAACCGGCCAGTTCCTTGCACTCTGCTTCCTTGAAGCCACGAGTGGTCACAGCCGGGGTGCCGAAGCGCAGGCCGGAGGTGACGAACGGCGAACGTGGGTCGTTCGGCACGGAGTTCTTGTTCACGGTGATGAAGGCTTTGCCTAGGGCAGCGTCAGCATCTTTACCGGAGATGTCCTGCTTGATCAGCGACAGCAGGAACAGGTGGTTCTCAGTACCGCCGGAGACCACGTCAAAGCCGCGCTCGATGAACACACCGGCCATGGCCTTGGCGTTTTTCACCACTTGTTGCTGGTAGGTTTTGAACTCAGGCTGCAGGGCTTCCTTGAAGCAGATCGCTTTAGCCGCGATCACGTGCTCCAGCGGGCCACCCTGGCCACCTGGGAACACAGCGGAGTTCAGCTTCTTCTCGATCTCGGCGTTGGCGCGAGCCAGGATCAGGCCGCCACGTGGACCGCGCAGGGTCTTGTGGGTAGTGGTGGTCACTACGTCAGCGAAAGGAACCGGGTTCGGGTAAACGCCGGCGGCAACCAAACCAGCTACGTGGGCCATGTCGACGAACAGGTACGCGCCAACCTTGTCAGCGATAGCGCGGAAACGTGGGAAATCCAGGATCTGCGAGTAGGCAGAGAAACCGGCCACGATCATTTTTGGCTTGTGTTCAACAGCCAGGCGCTCGACTTCGTCGTAGTCGATCAGGCCGTTGCCATCGATACCGTACTGAACGGCGTTGTACAGCTTGCCGGAGGAGGAAACGCTGGCGCCGTGGGTCAGGTGACCGCCGTGGGCCAGGCTCATGCCCAGGATGGTGTCGCCCGCTTGCAGCAGGGCCAGGTAAACGGCGCTGTTGGCTTGGGAGCCGGCGTGTGGCTGGACGTTGGCATAATCGGCACCGAACAGTTCCTTGGCACGGTCGATGGCCAACTGCTCAACGATGTCGACGTACTCGCAACCGCCGTAGTAGCGCTTGCCTGGGTAGCCTTCGGCGTACTTGTTGGTCAGAACCGAACCTTGAGCCTCCATGACCGCAGGGCTGGTGTAGTTTTCCGAAGCGATCAGCTCAATGTGCTCTTCCTGGCGCACGGCTTCTTGCTCCATGGCGGCAAAGAGATCGGCGTCGTACTTGGCAATAGTCAAATCACGGCTGAACATGGCGGTCCTCAAGGATCGGGGCAGAAAAGAAGCGCATTCTAACTCAATGGGTTTTAGATGGCATATGAAAGGACATCATGTCGCGGACAAGTGGCTTTCATCTGGGGATCAGTGGTGTGTTGATCGTTCCCACGCTCTGCGTGGGAATGCCACCCGGACGCTCCGCGTCTGCTCTTGAGGTTGTGACGCGGAGCGTCACGGGATGCATTCCCACGCGGAGCGTGGGAACGATCCACATAAGCGGTAAATCAGTCGAACATGAACAGCGCATCATTGCTGAACTGCGCTTCAAACCGATTCGCTGGCATCGGCCGCCCGAACAGGTACCCCTGAACCTCATCACACCCATGCTCACGCAGGAAGTCCAACTGCTCATGGGTTTCCACGCCTTCAGCGATCACCGCCAGGTTCAGGCTGTGGGCCATGGCGATAATGGCGCGGGCTATCTGCGCATCCTGCTCACCGGACGGCAGGCCATCGACGAAAGTGCGGTCGATTTTCAACACGTCGATGGGGAATTGCTTGAGGTAGTTCAGTGACGAATAGCCTGTACCAAAGTCGTCGACCGCGATGCTCAGGCCGAGGTTTTTCAGGCTGGCGAGGATCTGCATGGCTTCGTTGACTTCGCGCATCAAGATACTTTCGGTCAGCTCCAACTCCAGGCACGCCGGCGGCAGGCCAGTGTCCTTGAGGATGGTAGCGATGCGCTCACCCAACTGGCCATCGGAGAATTGCCGCGCCGAGATGTTCACCGAGACCTTCGGCACTCGTACTTTGTTCTGGTGCCAGGTCTTGAGCTGGCGACAGGCTTCGCTGAGCACCCAATCACCTACGTCCACCACCAGCCCCAATTCTTCCAGCACCGGAATAAAATCACCCGGCGGCACCAGGCCTCGGCGCGGGTGGCGCCAGCGCAGCAGGGCTTCGGCGCCGGTCAAACGCTTGCCGTCGCCGCTGAATTGCGGCTGGTAGTACAGCACGAATTCGTTCTGGTCCAGGGCATGGCGCAAGTCGCTTTCCAGCTCCAGGCGTTCCAGGGCGCTGGCGTTCATGTCGGCCTGGTAGAACTGGAAGTTGTTCTTGCCGCGCTCCTTGGCGTGATACATCGCGGTGTCCGCGTTCTTCATCAACTGACTCAGCTCATTGCCGTCCTGCGGGCTGAGCGCGATGCCGATACTGGCGGTCACAAAGAACTCGCGGCCTTCCAGCACAAACGGCCTCACCAGGCTGGCCAGAATCTGCTCGGCCACGTGAATCGCGCGGTTCAGCGCCATGTCACGGTTGACCCGCGGTTGCAGGAGCAGAGTGAATTCATCGCCGCCCATGCGCGCTACGGTGTCGTCTTCGGCCACACAGCCCAGCAGGCGGGTGGCCATTTCCTTGAGCATGCGGTCGCCGGCGGCATGGCCCAGGGAGTCGTTGATCGGTTTGAAACGGTCGAGGTCGAGGAACATCAGCACCACCCACGACTTCTGTCGCTCGGCTGACTGCAGTGCCGTGTGCAGGCGGTCCTGGAACAGAGTGCGGTTAGGCAGGTGGGTCAGGGCGTCGTAATACGCCAGGCGGTGGATGCGCTGTTCGCTGGCCTTGCGTTCGCTGATATCACTGAAGAAACACACGTAGCTGGCCAAGTCGCCTTCATCGTCGAACACGGCGGTAATGCCGACCCAGGCCGGGTAATGCTCGCCATTGCGCCGCTTGAGCCAGACTTCGCCTTCCCAGGTGCTGTGCTGGTGCAACTGCTTGAGCACGTAGCGCAGGTGGGCTTCCTGTTGTTCATCGACGGTGAGCATGTTCGGCAGCTGGTCGAGCACATCGCTCACCGCATACCCGCTGACCCGGCTGAACGCCTCGTTGGCCTGCACGATATAGCCGGCCGGGTCGGTGATCAGGATCGCGGAGGTGGAGTGCTCGAAAACCGTGGCCGCCATGCGCAGGTCTTTTTCAGCGCGGCGCTGCTGGCTGATATCACGACCAACGCCAAGAATGCCTTCAAATGCGCCGTGCTCATCCCAGACCAGCACCAGGCGCAGCTCGATCGGTACTTTACGGCCATCGGCACGCAGGCAGTCGAACAGGAATAATTGGGTTTGGACCTCATCGCGCAGCTTGTTCAACGCAGCGGGGTCACCCAGGGCGCGGCTGACCTGTTCCACCAGGCTATAAATGCCGGTCAGTTGTTGCGGGTTAGCAATGATTGACTGCCAGCCGTTCTTGAATACCCAGTCCACGTCATAACCCAACACAGTGTTGACCGACGGGCTGATGTAGTTGAGGGCCAGTTGGCTGTCGGTGGAGCAGATCACGTCGCTGATACTTTCGGCCAGCATGCGGTAGCGCTGCTCGCTGTCGCGCAAGGATTCGCTGGCTTCAATCTGATCGGTAATGTCCTTGGCCACGCCGATGATCCGTGTGACCACCGCGGTCTTGTCTCGGGCCAGGGCTTGCTCGCGGATATCAAAGCGTCGCCATTGGTTATTGCGGTGACGAAAGCGTAATTGGCACTGCAATTGGGTCGAATAGCCGACCTGGCGTTGCTGCTGGCGTAAGTCGTGGTAATACCCCGCGTCTTCGGGGTGTAGCAGTATTTCCCAGAAGTACTCACCCATTTGCTGCAATTCGGCCTTGTTGTAGCCAAGGGTGTGGCCCAAATGGTGGTTACTGAAAATCATGCGCTGGCTGATCACGTCCTGCACATATAAGTGATCAGGGACGGTGCGTACCACGTCTGACCAGAAGCTCTCACGCTCCACCAACGACAGTTCGATCAGCTTGCGGCTGGTGATGTCGCTGATGCTGAGGATCACGGCCTTGAAGTCGGCCTGTTGTTCCGGCAGGCGCATCACCAGCCACAAGTATTGCTCGTTGCCGGCCACATCGTTGAGTTGGATTTCCAGTTCCAGCTGTTTTTGCTGGGTCAGCACCGCTTCGAGCACCTGGTAACCGATGGCCGTGGCGTTGCGCGGGTAATCATCGATCAGGCGCTCCCAGGCTTCGTCACACGACCCCACGTTCAGCAGGCGCACGGCCACTTGGTTGACCTCGGTGATGCGCAGTTCCTTGAGCAGTTGTTGGCGCTCTTCGGGGTTGTCTTGCTGCCAGGTGTGCAGTTGCTCACGCGTCTGTATTTGCGCCTTGTCGAAGAACGCCTTCAGCTCCGACAGGTCAAGCACACACAAGGCCACGCCAGTGCCTTCAAAGATATCCTGATAGCGCCGTCGGCCTTCGTGCACTTGGCGCTGACGGCGACGCATGTTCAGCAGCACAATCACCGGAATCAGCGAGAAGGCCAGGCCCAGCAAGCATTTACCGATAAACGCCGGCAGTAATTGCTCCAGTACGGCGCTGCGGTCGAATAAGCCGCGCAATTGCCAGTCACTTTTGCTCAGGGGCGTGACCAGCACGCTTTTATTCAACTCATCCGGTGTCAGCGCAGAGGCCCACTGCGCCGGCATGCCGCTGTCACGGCTGACCACGCGATGGTTCAGGCGATTCTCGATGGCCCACATCGGGCGCTGGCCCTGGCCGTCCTGGCGGGTGAGGTTGGCCAGGTAGTCAGGCGCCAGGCGCAGGGCCCAGTACATTCTTGAGCCGCCGCTGGGCTGGTGCAGCAACAGATAAATGAGGGTGCCGTCGTTGTTGTTGCTCAGGTAATAAGGTTGAGAGTGGCTGCGCTGGACCAGCTCTTCAAGCCAGGCGCCGTCTTGGCTGTCTTTGGCACTGTCACTGATCATTGCGCCGCTGGGGGCCAGCAGGGCAATGCTGCGCAGCTCCGGCAGCGAGCGTTGCAAGGTGCGCATCAGGGCCTGTTGCTGTTCGTCGTCGCGCGGTGGCTCGACCATCGGCAGCAGGTTCAGCGCTATTTTTGCGCTTAGAGCCATGTTCAGGCTGATCTGCTCAGCCAGGTCGGCGCTGTAGTTAATGGTGTATTGCTGCTGGTTTTTCTGGTTCTGCTGCAACTGGTCCAGCAGTTGCCAGAACAATAAGGCGAGCAGCATAAGGACAAGCGTCGCCAATGCGCCTTTGAGGGTGCCGTGCAGGGGCGCTCCCGGCGCTATATGAGCGGCGCGCAGTGGAGTTGGCGGTGTGACTTTGGACAAACTGTGATCCTGCGGTTTGGCTGGACTGGCGCGCGACGTGCACTATAAGCCGGACGCCCGAAGGGCGGCTAGCATGCCCTGACTTGTGGCAAAGTGCCAGCCCCGCCTGGCTGGACTGGTCAAGCGCATTCAGGTAGCTTTGCCGGTTACGCGGGGGCGTTCCAGCCCCAGACACTCAGGCTTTTTCCGCTCGCAGGCATTGATCTCCGTCAACGGCCCGCGCGGCGCATGGCCTGGCACGGGCTTCGCCCGCTTAATTCATCAGTCACTGACGCTAGGTTCACCATGGCTCAATACGTCTTCACCATGCATCGGCTGGGAAAAGTTGTTCCGCCGAAGCGGGAAATCCTGAAAAATATTTCGCTGTCCTTCTTCCCAGGCGCCAAGATCGGCGTGCTCGGCCTCAACGGTTCGGGTAAGTCCACGCTGCTGAAAATCATGGCCGGCGTCGACACTGAGTTCGAAGGCGAAGCTCGCCCGATGCCTGAACTGAACATCGGCTACCTGCCGCAAGAGCCGATCCTGGACCCGACCAAGACCGTACGTGAAGTGGTCGAGGAAGCCGTCAGCGTGATCAAGAACGCCCAGGCCCGTCTGGACGAGGTCTACGCGGCTTACGCTGAAGAAGACGCCGACTTCGACAAACTGGCGGCTGAACAAGCCAAGCTCGAGGCCATCCTGCAGGCCAGCGACGGTCACAACCTGGAGCGCCAACTGGAAGTCGCCGCCGATGCGCTGCGCCTGCCGGCGTGGGACGCCAAGGTCGAATTCCTGTCCGGTGGTGAGAAACGTCGTGTGGCCCTGTGCCGCCTGCTGCTGTCGGCCCCTGACATGCTGCTGCTCGACGAACCAACCAACCACTTGGACGCCGATTCCGTCGCCTGGCTGGAACATTTCCTTCACGATTTCCCAGGCACCGTGGTTGCGATCACGCACGACCGGTACTTCCTGGACAACGTTGCCGGCTGGATCCTCGAGCTCGACCGTGGCGCGGGTATCCCTTACGAGGGCAACTACTCTGGTTGGCTGGAAGCCAAGTCCGACCGTCTGGCCGCCGAATCCAAGCAGCAATCGGCCCATGAAAAAGCCATGAAGGAAGAACTGGAGTGGGTGCGCAAAGGCGCCAAGGCCCGCCAGTCCAAATCCAAGGCTCGTCTGCAACGCTTTGAAGAAATGCAATCGCAGGAATTCCAGAAGCGCAGTGAAACCAACGAGATCTACATCCCGGCCGGTCCGCGCCTGGGTGACAAGGTCATCGAGTTCAAGAACGTTTCCAAAGGCTATGGCGACCGCGTGTTGATCGACAACCTGTCGTTCTCCATGCCAAAAGGCGCGATCGTCGGCGTTATCGGTGGTAACGGTGCGGGTAAATCCACGCTGTTCCGCATGCTGATGGGCAAGGAGACTCCGGACTCGGGCAGCATCGAAGTCGGCGAAACCGTGCAGCTGGCTTGTGTGGATCAGAGCCGCGAAGACCTGGATGGCAGCAAAACTGTATTCCAGCAAATCTCCGATGGTTCCGACCAGATCCGTATCGGCAACTATGAAATCCCGTCGCGCACCTACGTCGGCCGTTTCAACTTCAAGGGTGGCGACCAGCAGAAGTTCGTCAAGGACCTGTCCGGTGGTGAGCGCGGTCGCTTGCACCTGGCCCTGACCTTGAAAGAGGGCGGCAACGTGTTGCTGCTCGACGAACCGTCCAACGACCTCGACGTTGAAACCCTGCGTTCCCTGGAAGAAGCCCTGTTGGACTTCCCGGGCGCCGCCATTGTGATCTCTCACGATCGGTGGTTCCTTGACCGCGTCGCGACTCACATCCTGGCCTACGAAGACGACTCTCAAGCCGTGTTCTTCGAAGGTAACTACACCGAGTACGAAGCGGACCGTAAAAAGCGTTTGGGCGATGCCGCTGCCCAGCCGCACCGTGTACGGCACAAAAAGCTGGCCTGATTCAGGTCGGTGGTTTGAAAAAAGCGGAGCCTTTGGGCTCCGCTTTTTTTTGCGCATTTTTCAGGCGGACCGAGGTGGGTTCATCTGTTGGTGCATTCCTTTGATTGGTGATCCCTTTTAAGGTGCGCAAATGATGCTTTTTTGTGATTTATTTATATCCAATGCACCATTTAAATTCACAAAGGCGACATTTTGCGCTTTTCAGGTGCGGCACGAGTTGCTAAGGTCCGAGTCAAATCGCCCCTAATGACAATAAATTTGCCGAGAATTTTCATGATCGAATCTGTCGAATCTTTCCTCGCTCGCCTCAAGAAACGCGACCCCGACCAGCCTGAATTCCACCAGGCCGTAGAAGAAGTCCTGCGCAGTTTGTGGTCGTTTCTTGAAGCCAACCCCCACTACCTGACCTCGGGCATCCTGGAGCGCATTTGTGAGCCGGAGCGCGCGATTACCTTTCGGGTTTCTTGGGTGGATGATCACGGCAAGGTCCAGGTCAATCGTGGCTTCCGTATCCAGATGAACAGCGCCATTGGTCCTTACAAAGGCGGCCTGCGCTTCCATCCATCGGTGAATTTGGGCGTGCTGAAATTCCTCGCCTTCGAGCAGACCTTCAAGAATTCCCTGACCTCGCTGCCCATGGGTGGCGGTAAAGGTGGCTCGGACTTTGATCCCAAGGGCAAGAGCGACGCCGAAGTCATGCGCTTCTGCCAGGCCTTCATGAGCGAGCTGTACCGTCATATCGGCGCGGACGTGGACGTACCGGCCGGCGATATCGGCGTAGGCGCCCGTGAAATTGGTTTCCTGTTCGGTCAGTACAAACGCCTGAGCAATCAGTTCACCTCAGTGCTGACTGGCAAGGGCATGGCCTACGGCGGCAGCTTGATTCGTCCCGAAGCCACCGGTTTCGGCTGCGTGTACTTCGCCGAAGAAATGCTCAAGCGCAACGGCCAGCGGGTTGAAGGCAAGCGCGTGGCCGTCTCGGGCTCGGGTAACGTCGCACAATACGCGGCACGCAAGGTCATGGACTTGGGCGGCAAGGTGATTTCCCTGTCCGACTCCGAAGGCACCCTGTACGCCGAAGGCGGTTTGACCGAGGAGCAATGGTCGGCCCTGCTGGCGTTGAAAAACGTGCAGCGCGGTCGCATCAGCGAACTGGCTTCGCGTTTCGGCCTGGAATTCCGTGCGGGCAAGACGCCATGGGAACTGGCCTGCGACATCGCCCTGCCGTGTGCCACGCAGAATGAACTCGACGCCGACGCTGCCCGCACCTTGTTGCGCAATGGCTGCATCTGCGTGGCCGAAGGCGCCAACATGCCGACCACGCTTGCGGCTGTGGATATCTTTATCGAGGCGGGCATTCTGTTTGCGCCGGGCAAAGCGTCCAACGCAGGTGGTGTGGCCGTGAGTGGCTTGGAAATGTCGCAGAACGCCATGCGCTTGCTGTGGACCGCCGGTGAGGTGGACAGCAAACTGCACAACATCATGCAGTCGATCCACCACGCGTGCGTGCACTACGGTGAAGAAAACGGTCGGGTCAACTACGTGAAGGGCGCGAATATCGCGGGTTTTGTGAAAGTGGCCGACGCAATGCTGGCCCAAGGCATCGTTTAAACCGCAGATACATGCGCCAAACCCTCGTAGCAGCTGTCGAGCCCTAGCGAGGCTGCGTTGGGCGCGACGCAGTATTTATGTCTGACCAGGTAGCGGCGGTGCTGCTGACGTAGCCTCGCTGGCGCTCGACAACGGCTACGGGGGAGGACTCTGGCTCTCGGGCTCGATCAGCAGCACCTCGATCAACTGATCCCCGACGGGGCGCTTCCACAGCACCTCGTCGCCCACCTGGGCGCCCAGCAACGCCCGACCAAGGGGCGAGCCCCAATTGATCAAGCTCACTGTGGCATCCGCCTGATCTTCTCCGACTAACTGAATGCGCTGCTGCCCATCTTGTTCGTTGGCGAAGGTGACCCAGCTGCCGATCTGCACCTTGTCGGTGGAGGTCGCTGGCGCTACGACTTGGGCGCTTTGCACCCGCTGGTTGAAGTAACGTAAATCCCGCTCAAGGTCGGCCTGACGCTGCTTATCCATCTGCTCACCCTTGGCGGACTCAGCGCTGTGTTCGTGTTGTAACTGCGCGACCTTGGCCTGCAACTGCACCAACCCTTGCGCGGTGAGGCGGTTGGGCTGCTCGCTGATTTGACGCTCCACTGGCTGGTCAGCCTGGGCAGCGGCATTGTCTTCATTTACAAAGGCTCGGCTCATGAGGTTCTCCCTCTGTGGAGTTTGGGCCATATTCGCCGGGCTTTAGTTTCGACGGATGTCTGAAAGCGACCTATTGCGAGCGATAGGCCCTGGCTGCGTCGCGGTCCTTTTCCTGCTGCCAGGCGCGTTCACGATCGTCCCAGTGATTGTCCTTGTAGTCGCGTAACTCTTCGCTCTCACGCATCGCCTTGCACTGGCGAAAACCGTCTTCCCAGCCCTCGGCGTATTCGCGGTCTTTCAGATAACGAGGAACGTTCTTGCGAAACTCCCCGGTAATCACCCCTGCCGCCTGGCGACCACTGCTGCAGCCGTCGTCAAAGCCGTCGGCAAAGGCCGGTGGATACCCCTTGGCCAGTAAATCCTGATGGGTTGATTGGCAGCCCGTCAGCCACACCACCGCACATAGCATTACCGCATACCGCCACATTGCTAGCTCCCTGGCCGTTTCAAGGCTGATAGGGGCAAGTTTAGGTAAGGGTTTGTTGAGGGGGTGTGAAAGGGTGGTGAGAAAGGTGTTGGGTTCGCCACAGGGCTCTAGGTCGCCGGATGGATCGCCAGCGCCGCGTGTTCGTTCAACTCCTGCTGGATAAACGCCGCAATCATCGCGCGATACACCTGTTCAGTGACTTCCGGGTTGGCACCCACTGTTTGAGATAACCCCCTCACTTTGGCGATCACCTGTTCAACCCGTTGCGGCGCCTTGACGCCATCCGTGTCTTTTTTGAAGCGTGCTGCCTGGGAGACGTAACGGCCACGTTCGGCCAGCAGGGTGACGATTTGCTGGTCGAGGCGGTCGATATTTTCGCGGACTTGTTCGAGGCTGGTGCAGTTAACGTCCATGTTGATGGGGCTCCCATATTTTGGATCTTTGTTTGACTTTAGTTAGTAGTGGTACCACTTCACCTCAAGCATCACTTCGTTTACCGGCGTCGATAAGTGGCTGTATTCGCGCTGCGCGCTCAGTCGCAGGCCCAGGTTGCGCGATAACTCCCACTGCTGATTCAGGCTGATACTGCGCCGTACTTCGCCATTGGTGAAGAAATCGCCCTTGGCTTCCAAGCTCAAATTCCCCAGTGGGTTCTTCCACAGTACGCCGGTATTGAAGCCGGCAGCCGGGGAGATAGCTTCGTTGAAGTCGTTGTTGTGTTCCACGCGTACGGTGCCGAGGGCGAAGCCGAGCATGTCGTCGCTCAGCTGCCAGGTGCCTCCGGCGCCGCCGTTGACGTGGGCGACCAACGTTTCGTCATCGTGTTTGCCCGGCACGCGTTCCAGGCCGCCGGTGACTTGCCATGACCAGGGTTGCAGCAAGGCGTTGCGTGGGGTCAGAGAACGGATGGTGGCCAGGTCCAGTTGTTGCAGTTGCCAGTGATTGCCTTCGTACTGGCGCAGTTTCATTTGCAGGATTTCGATCTGCGCGCCGAGGGGGAAGCCTTCGGCGTTGTCGTTGAGGTCGTGGTAGGCCATGCGCAGGCCGTACTCGCCAAAGGTTTTGCTGCCTCGGGTGCCGACGCCGGCTTGCCAGGTGCGCGACTCGTGGCCATTTTCCGGCAGGCCGGGGCGTTCGACTTTGAGGTCGGGCGCGGGGTTCTGGTTGATGGCGCGCAGCAGTTCGAAGCTGCGTTGGGAACGTTCGGTGTCGCGTTCCAAGCCATTGGCGCGGTAGCGGCCCAGGCGGTAGGCGGCGTCGATGATCAAGGCTTGGCGATCCTTGGCGATGGCCTTGAACGCAGGAGCCTGCAATTGCTTGGCGTCGTCGCTGATCTTCAATACCCATTGCTGCTCGTCGCCGTCCAGCGGCTTGGCGCGCTCCAGCAGTTCGCGTTCGCGAGAGGGGCGGTAATCGATCTTCTCCACCAAGCCGGCGTCTTTTACCGCCTTGACCGTGTCGGTGGGGATGGCCGTCAGCGGGAATTGCTCGGTCAGGCGCAGGCTGGGACGGGCCACTTGCAGCAGTTCCAGCAGGCGGTAGGAGCAGTTTTCATCGAAGAAAAAGTAGTCGAACTGAATCTGTTTGAGCTCCCACACATGCTCGACCATGCGCTCGGTTTCGGCCTGGGTCAGGTTCAGGCGGTATTCCCACAGGTCGCGGTTTTCGAGGCTGCGGTACTCCGAGAGTTTTTCCTGATAAGGCACCAGGGCGAACAGGCCGGGGTAACCGCCCATCAGGCCTTTCCAGGCATAGAGGATGCTGTTGTCCGAGCCTTCGATATAGGCGCCGAAGTTGATCGCATAGCTGAGCAGGGCGGTGTTGTTGCTCTGCACGTCAGCCTGGTCGATGCGCAGCAGGGTATGGCCGAACATCGACGACGGGCTGTTGAGGTAGGCCGCCGGGAAGATCAGCACCGCACTGTGGGGCGCGACGTCCTTGAACCATTGCTTGAATTCTTTGCAGTCTACGGCGGGCACGTCGGTCAGGTGCAACTGATCCTTGAGCCAGCGCGTGCGTGCGGGGTACACACATTGGGCGTGTTGTTCACCCAGGCTGGCCGGAGCGTACAGCGCTTCAACGGTGGCCTTGAGCTCGGCGTCCGGGTGGTGGGCACCGTCGGGTGCGAGGAAAAACTTTTTATCGCTGACATAGCTGCGCCAGCCTTTGAGTTTGCCGGCTTCGTAATGGCCCAAAGATAGCCAGAACGGGTCGTTGGCCAGTTGCTGCAAACGTTGATCATCAATAGGCGGGGCCGCGTACAGCGGGGCGCAGGCAAAGAGTGCCAACCAGGCAAGGCGTTTGAGCATAGGGGCAACTTAAGTCTGAAAAAGTGAGACCCAAAGGGGAGGCGGGCCCAAAAATAGAGCCCGCGCCTCGGAAGGCGCGGGCGGGTCGAGCTTAAGCTTGGGTTGCGTATTTCGCCAGGCGTGCATCGCCTTTCAGAACGGCGAGGGTGTTGGTGTGTACGTCGTCAGCGGTCACGTCGGCCTTGCTGAAGATCTGCTGGAAGTGCTCGTGGGTCACGGCAGCAAAGTGCTCGCGATCTTCAGGGGCGACGCCCAGTACCACCGCGTAGGTGGTCAGCGCTTCGCCGTTGCCTTTGGCCATGTCTTCGGACAGCTCGTTCATCATGCCATTCATGGCAATCCACGATTTGCCGCCGTACGTCAGCTTGCTGTTGGTGTTACAGCCGTTGGTGCCCGAGGTCATGCCGAAGGTGGCGTTACCCGAGGTGCCGTTGGTGGTGGATGCCAGGAAGTGAGCCGGAGTGCCGCGCTGGCCGTCGAACAACATGTTGCCCCAACCGCAGTTCGGGCCACCGGGTGCTTCTGCCATTGCATTGAGGGAGACGACGGTGAAGAGAGTACCAAGAAGGATCCGTTTCATAGCTTTGTTCTCTTTGTGTGCAAACCAATAGACAAGGGGGTAGGCGCATCGCAGCGCCCTAGGGGCCAGTTATTAGTCCAACCCGCGCAGTTTGGAGTTTAGGCATGATCCAGGGGTTCCGTTATTTTTTATAAAACAATCAGCGTTATCGCGATTTTTTTGTAGGACGCATCCAGTGTCTAGGCTTTCCCACAGGTGCGCCTTGCCAGAGCGCGTAACCGGGAGCCAGAATGCCGTCATCTGCCCCGCCTGATGTAAGGAAGCCCGATGCCTGATCCTGTTGCTGCCAGCTTGCGTCTAGCGCCTGAAGCGCTGACCCGCCCTTTCTCCGCTGAACAGTTCAGCTTCTCGACCACTAATGATTTGGAGCCCTTTCGCGGTGTGCTTGGCCAGGAACGTGCAGTTGAAGCGTTGCAGTTCGGCGTGGCCATGCCGCGCCCCGGTTACAACGTGTTTGTCATGGGCGAGCCCGGTACCGGCCGCTTTTCGTTCGTCAAACGCTACCTGAAGGCCGAAGGCAAACGCCTGCAGACCCCGGCTGACTGGGTCTACGTCAATAATTTCGATGAGCCTCGCGAACCGCGTGCACTGGAACTGCCTGCTGGCGGCGCAGCGGCGTTCATCAACGATATCAACGGGTTGGTCGACAACCTGGTGGCGACTTTCCCGGCCGTCTTCGAACACCCGACGTATCAACAGCGTAAAAGCGCTATCGACCGCGCCTTCAACCAGCGTTACGACAAGGCGTTGGACGTGATCGAGCGCCTGGCCCTGGAAAAGGACGTGGCGCTGTACCGCGACAGTTCCAACATCGCGTTTACCCCGATGCTCGACGGCAAGGCGCTGGACGAGGCGGAGTTCTCGCAACTGCCGGAGGTCGATCGCGAACGTTTCCACACCGATATTTCTGAGCTGGAAGAGCGCCTCAACGAAGAGCTTGCCAGCCTGCCGCAGTGGAAGCGTGAGTCCAACAACCAACTGCGTCAGTTCAACGAAGAAACCATCACCCTGGCTCTCCAGCCTTTGCTGGCACCGCTGTCGGAAAAGTACGCAGAAAACGCCGCTGTCTGCGGTTACCTGCAAGCTATGCAGGTGTACTTGCTGAAAACCGTGGTCGAGCAACTGGTGGACGACGCCAAGACCGACGCCCAAGCGCGCAAGCTGCTCGAAGAGCAGTACTGCCCGAGCCTGGTGGTGGGGCATCCGGTCAACGGCGGCGCACCGGTGGTGTTTGAACCGCACCCGACCTACGACAACCTGTTCGGCCGTATCGAATACAGCACCGACCAAGGCGCGCTCTACACCACCTATCGCCAGTTGCGGCCGGGTGCGTTGCACCGCGCCAATGGCGGCTTCCTGATTCTCGAAGCCGAGAAAATGCTCAGTGAGCCGTTTGTGTGGGACGCGCTCAAGCGTTCCTTGCAGTCGCGCAAGCTGAAGATGGAGTCGCCGCTGGGTGAGATGGGGCGTCTGGCTACCGTGACCCTCAACCCGCAAATGATTCCGTTGCAGGTCAAGGTAATCATCATCGGTTCCCGCCAGCTGTACTACGCGTTGCAAGATGCCGATCCGGACTTCCAGGAAATGTTCCGGGTGTTGGTGGATTTCGACGAAGACATCCCGATGGTGGACGAAAGCCTGGAGCAGTTCGCCCAGTTGCTCAAAACCCGTACTTCGGAGGAGGGCATGGCGCCGCTGACGGCGGACGCGGTAGTGCGCCTGGCTACTTACAGCGCACGGCTGGCTGAACACCAGGAGCGTTTGTCGGCGCGCATTGGCGACTTGTTCCAACTGGTCAGCGAGGCGGATTTTGTTCGTCATCTGGCGGGTGACGAGATGACCGATGCCGGCCATATCGAGCGCGCGCTCAAGGCCAAGGCCACGCGTACCGGGCGGGTGTCGGCGCGGATTCTCGACGACATGCTCGCCGGGGTCATCCTGATCGACACGGCAGGCGCTGCGGTCGGCAAGTGCAACGGGCTGACCGTGCTGGAGGTCGGTGATTCGGCATTCGGCGTGCCGGCGCGGATTTCCGCCACGGTGTACCCGGGCGGCAGCGGTATTGTCGACATCGAGCGTGAGGTTAACCTCGGGCAGCCGATTCACTCCAAGGGCGTGATGATCCTCACCGGTTACCTGGGCAGCCGTTATGCCCAGGAATTCCCGTTGGCGATTTCGGCAAGTATCGCGCTGGAGCAGTCCTACGGTTACGTGGACGGCGATAGCGCATCTTTGGGCGAGGCTTGCACCTTGATCTCGGCCCTGTCGAAGACGCCGCTCAAGCAGTGCTTTGCCATCACCGGCTCGATCAACCAGTTTGGTGAAGTGCAGGCGGTGGGCGGGGTCAACGAGAAGATCGAAGGCTTCTTCCGCCTATGCGAAGCGCGCGGGTTGACCGGTGAGCAGGGGGCGATCATCCCGCAAGCCAACGTCGCCACGCTGATGCTCGACGAGAAGGTGCTACAGGCTGTGCGGGCTGGGCAGTTCCACATCTATGCCGTGCGTCAGGCGGATGAGGCGTTGAGCTTGTTGGTTGGCGAGCCTGCCGGTGAGCCGGACGCCGAGGGGCAATTCCCGGAAGGCTCCGTCAATGCGCGCGTGGTAGAGCGTTTGCGCGCGATTGCCGAGATGATCAGCGAGGAGGACTTGAAGGAAGCGGAGAAGGAGCTGGCGCAGCAGGCGTTGGCTGAAGCCAAACCAAGCTGACTTTTTGTGTTGAGGCAGCTTTTGTGGTGAGCGGGCTCGCCACAGAGCTGCAAGCCTGCCATAAAATTGACTCCAGCCTGAGGGGCCAACACCGTTGGTCCCTACAGCCTTGGTTTGTACGGTTTTTCTTCTATTCTCACCTCAAGGGATATCCACAGGAGTCGCAGGATAGAGACAGCCTCGCCATGCGTTGAGGTTGAACACCGAACTACCGAGGGTCGCCGCCATGCCGCGCAACCTTTGCCTTACCCGCCAATGCCTGGGTCTAGTCACCCGTATCGAATGCTCCATTCGCCCTCTCGCGGGGGATAACGGGATGTGGACCTTGTTGTTTGCCGCCGGAATGACCGGCGAACAGCCTTCCACGATCAAGTCTCAAGGCCCGTTTCATGGGCCCTTCGTGGCAGAAACCATTCTTGAATCGATTGTGGAAAGCCTGACGCTGCACGGTTACGCGCTGGCGGACGACCCGCAGATCTGGTGCCTGCACCTGCAAGCACATTTGCGACAGCTCAATGGCGGGCGGGTGCAGACGCTCAGTGATACCCACCACTGAGCCTTATTTGCTTTCGGGCTTGTCCAGCTTGACCTCAAAGCCGTATTGCACGGTGTTCAGCTCAGTGCGCTGGTAGCTTTCCAGCGTGGTCGGTTGGCCGTAGAAATAATGCACGTCAAATAGCGCCGTGCCGTACTCCTCGGCGCGGTGGCTGACGCCGAGGATCTCCTTGAGGTACTTGCCGCTGGCGTCCTTGGCGTAGAAGCGCCAGCTGTCGGCGGGGAACTCTTTCTGATCGACAATCAGCGCGTTGTCCTTGAGCGACAGGCCTTTGGGCAGCTTGGCGACGTCAATCGTGGCTTTGTCGATGGTGGCCAGGAACAACGGGACCGAGCCGACTACAAAGGCCGGGTTTTCCGGGAACAGATTGAGGTCGTAGGTGAGCGTGCCGCTTCCCGCGTTCAACTCGAAGGCTTCGGCCGGCAATTCGATGGGCTCCCCGCGTTCGCCCTTGTCGTCCGCCGTGAAGAAGGTGATAGGGGCTTCGCTGCTGTTGCGTTCGGCGCCGACCAGGTCGTCATTGAACGTGAAGGGGTGGTCAAACACGATCTTCGCGGCACTGGCGTCTTCGGTCGATTGGCTGATGGTGACGCTTTTTTTCAGCTGGTCTTCGGTCATTGATGCGTCTTTGAGCCAATTGACGGCGCTGTCGTCATACACCGTGACCGGCATCGGCAAAGCTTGTACGGTTTTCTGCAGGCTGTTCTTGTCGAAACGCAGTACCGGCAGGTCGAGGTCTTTGCGGGTGAGGGTGGCCTTGGAAAAGTCCAGGACGTTGACCTGCAGGTTGTCGATCAAACCATTGAAATACACCTTGGCGTAATGGCTGCTCTGTTTGTGTTCGAACGCTTTCTGCTCGTCCGTCAGTTGCTTTTCAAATGCATCTGACCAAGCTTTCTGCTTTTGCATCTCGGCCAGCTGTTTCTCGTAGAAGGCCACTTGTGCGGCATTCTCGTTGATTGAGCCTGAGCGGGTTAGAAATTGCCCGGTGCTGTCGCGTGCCTGCACCAGCAATGGGTTGGGGGATTCGTCACCGACTTCCGGCGCCAATGGAGCGCTGTTGGTCATCTCGATCTCGGCGTAATTTTTCTCAAGCAGCAGCAGGTTGAGGGTGATATTGCCCTCGGTGCGTTTGTGGCCTACGTCTTTTTTCGACAAGTCGAAGGTCAGTACCTTGCCTGGCGCGATCACTTCAACCGCGCCTTTAAGGCTGACGGGTTGTGGCTGGCTCTTGTTCTCGGTCTCGACACCCTCGATGAATGGGTAGGTGATCGTCAGGTCATCGGGGTTGGTCAGGTTGGAACTGCTCGGGCTGAGCTGTATACCCGGGTCGGTTTCCGACCATTCCGGTTGGAAGGGGATGACTTTGTTGTTGCTCAAGGTCACCGACTGCCATTCCAGGCCGTGTGGGAAGGGGAACTGGTCCGGGGTGTTGAAGCTGAACGGGAAGACCGGCTGCAAATCCGTCAGGTAGTCGGAGTGTGAAGCTTTGCGCAGCACGAACAGGCCATTGATGTAGGTGTCTACCAAGGCTTGGGGCGTGGGGTAGTGCGTGAGCAAGGCCAGGGTGTCTTCGCCGTATTCAGCCTCGATGGGCTTGGTAGCGAGTTTGCTCCGTGCCCGTTCCAGCAACAGCAGCGAGCCGCCAAGGTCGGCGACGGCGTCTCTGAGCTTGGGGTCTTGAATGCTGTCCAGCGATTGTTCGAACTTCGCGGTTTTCTCTTCGAGGGTAGCCTGCTTCTGCTCTTCTTTGGGGGAGCAGCCGCTGGCCATCAGCAACACCGCACACAGGCCGATAGTGGCCAAAGGGGATCGCACATCCGTCATCTGAATCTTCCTGTCCGACATCATCGAGCCGAGTGAATGGTCTCGACACTAGCAGAAAAAATCTCTTACAGATGCGGTCTAGGTCAGTTTTCTCACGGTTACAGGTGTTTGTGAGTGGCTGGTATACTCGCCGCCATTTTTAGCCAAGCTGTGTGAGATCCAATGGAACGCTTTATCGAAAATGCTATGTACGCCTCGCGTTGGCTGCTGGCGCCGATCTATTTCGGCTTGTCCCTGGGGTTGCTGGCGCTGGCGCTGAAATTCTTCCAGGAAGTGATTCACCTGCTGCCGAGCGTGTTCTCGATGGCCGAGTCGGAGCTGATCCTGGTGCTGCTGTCGTTGATCGACATGGCCCTGGTCGGTGGTTTGCTGGTGATGGTGATGATTTCCGGCTACGAGAACTTCGTCTCGCAGCTGGATATCGATGAAAGCAAAGAAAAGCTCAACTGGTTGGGCACCATGGACTCTTCTTCGCTGAAGATGAAAGTGGCAGCCTCCATTGTTGCCATTTCGTCCATCCACCTGCTGCGCATCTTCATGGACGCCAAGAACGTCGATCCGCAGCATTTGATGTGGTACGTGATCATCCACATGACCTTCGTGATCTCGGCGTTTGCCATGGGTTACCTGGACAAGCTCACCAAGCACTGATGCCCCGCGCCAGTCTTACTGCTCGACGAAGTAGTAAGGCTGGCGACCGATCGCCATCTCTTTGATCACAGTCACCTTCTCAGCCAGTTGCTCGGTGCGGCCCAGTAGCGCCATGTTGCCAGGCTTGGCAGCGAGAAAACTGCGCAACTCAGCTTCGGTTTGCAGGATCGGCAAGTAGCCCTGCAAATAGAACACGCTGGCCCCGGCGATACGCTCGTTGGGTTGGAACAGTACCACTTCCTTGCCTTCGGTTTGATAGGCCTTGGCCTGGCTGATCACCGGTACGAAGGACTCACGTAGGTCGGCTTTTGGTGCAAACCAGAAGGCGGCTGTCATGTAACTGGCGATCAGTAGCGTGAACACACCGCTGATCACGCCTCGGTGATAACGATACAGCGCCGGTTTATGCGCTTTGAGCCACTCCAACAACACCCCTGCATATTCCGCTGCAAGTACGGCGGCAGCGGGGGTGAGTGCCATCAGGTAAACCACGCGTTTGCTGGAAGCCAGGGTCAGCAGGGTGAACTGCGCCACCAACCACACACTGAAAAACAGGCGATAGCGGTTGCGCACCAGGCTTTTGCGGAAGTGCCACAGGCCCAGGTACACCAGAATGTTCCAAGGCAAGAACGCCTCGGGCAGTTTTGCGATGTAGTAATAGATGGGTTCGTAATGCCCGGCTTCGACAAACGAGCCGCTGAAGCGCCCGACGCTGTTGGTCCACAACACTTCGGCTACGGCCTGCATGCCGCCGCGCTGGAACAGGAACCCCAGCCAGATCAGCAGCGGCACCAGTGCCAGCAGTGTAAACAACCCCGGCTTGAGCCAGTCACCGATGCGCAAGCGTTTATCCATCACGCTGGTGCTGACCAGGTATACAAAGATCACAATGCCCGGCATGGCCAGGCCCAGCACACCTTTGCTCAGTGTGGCGATCGCCATCCCGACGGTAAACAACGCCCAGGCCCAAGCGTTGGAGCCTTGGCGCTCGGACTCGGGGCGCATGGCTTGGTAGAACGCCAGCAGTGCCGTGGTCACGCCGAGGCTTAGCAGCGAGTCTTCGCCCACGCCTCGCACGTTGCCCCAATAACTGGCCATGGTCGCCAGGATCAGAGCCGCGCAGAAAGCCATTGTCTTCGGGCGCCCGAACTTGCGCAGCATCCCGTAAAACAACATCACGCTGAACAGCCCGGCAAACGCCGAAGCCAGGCGCACAGCCCAGGTAGTCCCACCAAACAAGCGAATGGCCCCGGCGTCCAACCACAAGCTCAGGGGTGGTTTTTCCAGGAAGGGTTCACGAAACAGGCGCGGGATCACCCAGTCATTGTCCAGGTGCATGGCCATGGCGATCCCGGCCACACGAGCTTCGGTGGAGCCTTGCAGTTCATGGCTGCCAAGGGCGAAGAAGAACAACAAACCTGCGAGAAGGAGCAGCAGAGGAACGGGACGCGTCATGGATTCTGGCTACCGGGAGTAGGGACCGGCCGGGGGATCGGTCTTGGGCAATCGGGGAGTATACGAGAGTAGTTCTTAATATTTCGTGAATGACTGTGGAGATTTTGTAAGGCGAACCAAGTGAATAGTCGAGCCAGTGACTCAGGGAGATTTCAAGCTGGGCAGTGCCGCTTTGCCTTGTTCTGTCAGGACAGGTTCCAATTGCTCCCAGGTGAAACTCAAGTCGTTGTCGCAGCCGTCTCCGGTGGCAGGCGTCGAGAGCTGCAGGCCTTGGGTGTTGAAGCTCAGATCGAAGGTGGAGTAGTGGGCCACGGCCGGGCAACCTTCGTCGGTGGTGGTTTGTTTGGCGAGCCACATGCTGAATTTAGCTGGCAGCTTCAAGTGACCGGAGTAGGCGTCATACCATTCTTGATGCCCTCCGAGCCAAGCCCACGGGTCAACGCTTTCACCGGTTTGCAGGTTCCAACTATGCAGACCCCAACTGATACCGCCGCGACCATAACCGGCGGTCCAGCGGTAGAACCGCACGGTGATCCACTGCGAAGACCAGTAGAACGGCTCCACCGTGATCTCACTGGTTGAGGTGCCGCCGCTTTGGTCCAAGGCATTGCGCCGCTCGCGATAGAAATCGGCCTGGCCCTCGGGGCTGACAGCCAACTGCGCGAGGTCGCGATTGATCTTCTCGATTGCCGGCCCCTCACCTTCGAGTTTCAAGATGACCTGCCCACCTTGGGTTTTCACTTGATAGGGATGTTCGCTGAAGGTCTTCTTCTCAACCGTTACGGGAGGTGGCGCCGCCTCGAGAGGGTTGTTGTAGGTGTCGCTGGCGCAACTGTCCGCATCAGCACGTTTCAGCGCCAGTACCAGGCTTTTACCCCCGAGGGTTTTGCTCCAGGTTCCCGCCAGCGTGTCACCTTGGGGTTCGTCCAACTGCCAGAAACCGGTATTGCCTTCTTCGGCCCACGGTTCGCTGGCGTTGGCTTGGGTCAGTTGGATAGGGGTGAGGATGCGCTGGTAGTAGTAACTGCCGTTGGATCCATGGGCCCCGTTGAAACAGGCCGTAATGGCGGATTTGCCCAGAGTGCCTTTCCAGACACCTGCCAGCTCGGCAGCGGAGGCGAGCAATGGCGCGCAGGCGAGGACGATGACAGCGAGGGGCTTGAGCACGGGTATCGGACTTCCGGTTGTCTGATAAAGGCTGTCAGGTTAATGGGAAGTGTGGGGGGATTCCAGAGGGCGGGGCCTTGTGAGGCGACTCGCCTTTTGTCGTCTGTTATTGCGTGGGTATTTGAGGAATCCTGGTGAATGGCTGTGTCCCCCCAGAAACAACAAAACCCGCACTAGGCGGGTTCTGTCGATGCTTTGAATTGGTGGGCCGGGGTAATCTGAACGCGATATATAACCTATTGTTTTTAAAGCTTTATTTGTTTCTATTTTTTGATTGGAATACTCTTTGGAATACTAAGTCCATTTGCAAGGCCCTGAGGTGTGATCGGCCAGGCCGATGAGATTCCACCACATCCAAGGGGATCCGATCAAAGCAGATATCCCTTTACCGTACTTGTTATCAACGGTGTTACGACGATCTTTGGTAAGGCATCCGTGTAGGCAACTGAAGGCTCACACTATGACCAGCTCGGCCCGCTCTCATTTCCAGCACCGATGACTTTGACGGAAACGGCCAGTATCCAGAGGCCGGTCTGCGTACTCGTTGCCGATCAGCCATGTCGGGCGACAACGAGTATCCAAATGCTGCGGTTAGACCCAAGTATCTGGGATGAGCCCATCACCTTTCACGTCCCAGCTTTCAACTGAGTGGGTAAGGGGGATGTCCTTCCAGATTTCCTTGCCGGCGTGCTCAAGCACGATGATCTGAAGGTGGTTATTGGAGCGTCGGAGCCCTTCAGCTAAGACGCTGAAAATGCGTTGGGTCGCAGTGACGTCTGTTGGCCGGGTACGCTTGAGCTCCCGAATATCTTCATCAAGGCCGTTGTCGCCGCTATGGCTGCTTGGGAAATACACCTGACTGGGTTGGTCGATTACCAAGAAGCTGAAGGGTGGCAGTTCCTTGTTTTCTTCTAGGGACAGGAATTCGTGAATCGCGAGGAAAGCTGCGATGTGGTAGCCCATCCAGTTAGCACCGCTTCCGACCTCCCACAGGTAATCCTTGCGGTTTGGTTCGCTATCGAAACGTAGCGTCAACTCCTTCCTGTCGAGTTTGATCTGCGATCCTTCAGGTGCCTCTAGGCCCCCGAATGCATCAGCATAGTCACCGATCAACTCTCCGATCAGGTAGTCGACTCGACGCTCCTTGTCGACGCGATTTGTCAAACTCAGGGTGCGATCGAATTTTTGAATGATGCCATCCAACTCTTTCAGTCGCGCAACCACGGTGTCATCTGCTGACGTCGAGCCTATGCGTTTTAGCAGACCGGATATGTCGCCTGCGAGGAAATAGATCTGCCCGATCACATCTTTGAGTTTTTTGTCTCGACTGAGGATCTCATTTTTCTCAGCCCTCAATTTAAAAAGCTTTTTTTCCTCTGCCGACAGATTGCGTTTTAGGGTAGACAGTCGATTGTCGACGACTGGGTTTTCTTGCAGCACTTCCGAGATCTGCGTGATCTTGTTGACCTTGACCTCAAGCTTATCGATCACCTCGGGAAGAACAGAAGTGGCGGAGCCGCATGCCACGCACTCGCCTTTTGATTGGACATTCTTCTTCAGCCAGTCCAAACCAATCACGTGAGATTGCTCTAAGCGGATCGCATCAACGAATTTTTCGCCACTCTGTTTCAGGCTGCTGTAACCGCTGATGTCGGCAGCCAAGTTTTCCACGATATCCTGCTGGGCAGCTTCTTTGGCAAGGGCAACTTCGAACGTCTCGTTAGTGTGCAGACGGTTAGGCTGAAGAAGCGTTTGTTCCAGCCGTCCTGCATTGTAAGCCTCGACAACGGATCGCAGTAACGCAATCCTGCTGTCGATGCCCGCAGGAGTTTTGGCAGGGAGCAAACCAATCTCGATGCAGCTGTTCAGCATCCGATTTACTTCGAAATTCCAGTTATTTTTTGTCCGATCGAGGAGAACAAGCTCTTTATTGAGGCTCTCTCGCTCTTTTGCTGCCTCTTCGCGGCGACGCTCAGTCATTACGTAATTCGCATTCACGATGCCAAGCGCGTAGGGCATCGCCCGAGTCAGGCGCTCTTTGTGTGTCCACGAATCGGTTTTGAAGAACAGGGTGTTCGGGTTGGCCACAATGTGCTGAGGCAAATAGTTGAAGGCGGCCATGTCCCGAAACGAGCTGCGGCTGTCGAGCTTTCCAGGTTCTTCGTCGTCAGAGTGCGGCAGATCGCTCATCCTGACCAGGCTGTTGAATTTGTCTTTGAAGGCGTTTGCATTCAAATTGCACGGCAGGATGTCGGGCAGGTCGCCTGTGAAAGGCGAGAGGTAGTAGTCACTGGACGTCTGCCTGTTGCCGGGTGTGCGTCTTGCAACAACCCAGGTTTCGTTGCGAATAGTGATTTTCAGACCGAACCACTCGACTTGGTTTCGAATGAAACCGATCGGGATCTGACATTTGCTGGAGCCGAGGGCGTAATCGATGATGTGGATGATCGACGATTTACCAGTGCCGCTCAGACCATGAATGATGTTGATCTTGCCGGGTTCGAACGTGATCTCCCTAACAGAATTAGCTTGATTCTGGGGCCACAGCAGGACGGCATTAATTTCGAATTTCATTGGGAATTCCGAACAGCAGCTTATAGATTTGAGGGGTTGAGACGCTGGCTAGCCAGCTTGAGAGCTGCTTGGTGGTCTTAAGCATCTCAGGCGGTATCGAGGCTTTGGTGGCATTCGGCCAACGAGTCACGAGACCTGTGAACACATCACCGTCTACGCCTGGTTTCTTCACTACCAACTTGGCTGATACCGCAAGGTTCAGTCCTTGAAACGTCGAGGCGGTGTACTCCTGAACCCGGCGCTCCAGATCAATCTTCAGCACAGGCGAGTCTCGGAGCACGCTGTCTATGGCAGAGGCAGTGTTTCGGGATGAAAGCGCACTGCTGCTTGCCGGGTTCCAAACGATGGGGAGCACCAGCAAAAGCTTTGGAAGGTCAACAGGGTGATCTGCTGACTCGTATTCGTTTATGAAGTACGCAAGAAGGAAGCAGGCCAAGGAGGTGTTGTGGATCAAATGACGATCCATGAAAGGCGCGCTCATTGATCACCCTCCGGGTCTTTGTGCCAGTGAATGGGGTGCTCTATGCCGTCGCCCCCATTCGCCTGGTGGTGATAGGTGCCCATAAACAGGTATCTGAATTTAGATTTGACGCGACCTATCTCCAGCTCGAAGGTGTGTGGAGTGGATGTCAGTTGGTAAACGGATAAGAAATCCTGTGCGTTGAAATCCTCTGGATCCTTATTTTCCTGTACGCACCGCGCGGCCTGGTTGGCCTTCCACTTGTCGCACAACTCCTCCTCAACCGCACTCAAATCGCTGGGCAAAATTCTGTTTAGCCTGAGCAGGCGGGCACGTTCGGAGTATGCAGCCCAATAGTGGCCAAGCTCTTCTTGGAGAAGCTTAGGTCGCAGGTTTATGTTTTCGAGCTGTTCGATAAACGCAGGCTTAATCTCAGGGTACTCGTCTATCAGCGCTTTGAACTCAGTATCGGCCTGGGCCAACGGCTTCCAATAATCCTCTAGAAATTTTTCAATCAGCATGTGCTTCCGATTGAAAAATGGTTTTGCGGTTGTCCAGTAGGGTGTGCCTTTTTTCCAAGCTGTCTGGCATTCGTTAAACAGCTGACCCATTAGGCCTTCATATACCAGATGCTGGCTGTCCTCCATTCCTTCTGGAAACTGCAGGGCGGCGTAAATCGCATCCTTTAGCGTCTGATCATTCATGCTGTCCGCGACATGAAAGCGCGATATCACGTATGTGAGATCGGCATCGGTATACGTCATAACCTCAGCGGCTATTTCCCCAGCCACACCCGACATCTTGCTGGCATGATCGCGCAAAGCTTTGACCGCCGCAGCGACTGCTGAAGGTGTGTCCGCCTTTGAGAGCGTGCTGACTAGTGCTTTGTCCGGTACCGTTCGATTGGTCACAAGCACGAACTCAATAGAGTTGTACTTGCTACTGGCATCAGCCAGCTTTTTGAGCCAATTACGCAACGTATTCCAGACGTTCTTACTGCTGTCCTGCAGGGAGTATTTTTTGCCGGTGGTTAGCTTGTTCTGCTCCCAAATAGTGGTTGTGCCGTTGGCACCCGGGATCTGCTCTTCCACATCGTCCGCAGTTTCGATACCGAAGTACGTGCCAGGATTAGTGCTGTGAAAAATCCGGTGTAGCGCTCGCTCATATTGGTAGCCGAAACCTGCCGCGCTTGCACTCGCGTTGCTAGTCATCGTTCCTTCTCTTGATTTTGTTCGCTGTCAGCGAGGTCGATAACGCAGACTTTTAAGAGGATCCAATCTGCAGGGGGAGGTCAATTTACCTGTAACGATTCCAAAGAGCCACCATCTGCGTAAGGTGTTGCAAGTTTTGGCTCTCACTCTAAATTCTCTGTTGTAAACGCCACTATGAAAGGGTCGCCGTGGGCGAATACGCGCTAATGTGGTGACATCTCATCGCCTACCCAAGTCATGGAGTTGTGCCAAGTGATGCGGTTTACCTTGGAGGCAGCTGGGGATGTTTATCCGACCGATCAGATTGAGATGAACCGTTCCGCTTCGATTGAATTTGGGTTACTCCGTGAACACGAGGCGGCCAGGCCGCCACCACCTGACAGCTCTGGCGACCTACACATGTTAAGGCGCGCTCCAAAAGCCTTTTGGGATGACCAATGAGGCATCTCTGTTAGCCGGCCCGCCATGGATGTATGCCCGGGACAAACCTTGGTTGAAGGTTTCGCACCCGATCTCAACTTGAACGCAGCCGCTGCAGGAGCTGCCGACGTCTGTGCATACCGGATCAAAGGCACAATTGAAGGCGAACATGCTGGCATCATCAAACCAGCGCTGCAGATAGTGCTGGAAAAGGGTCAACAAACCGCCTGCTGTATAGTTCTGCACGGACGAGACGTACAGAATCACTGACAAGTCCATCGGCAGCAGGTATTCCTGAATGCTCTTGGAGTCGTAGCCTGTATGACGTCTCGCCGTGAGCATCAGGGAGTGGCTGATCGAATGCAGCAAGTGAAACGGAGTACCTTCTTCCGGATGGGCTTGAGGAATGGCTTTGGAAACCAAGCCAGGATGCATCGACAGAACAGGGTACTCGCTCAGTAGGTATGCGTGGCTCTTGGATCTGTCAGTGAAAATATCGTCGCCTGGAGATGCCAGATGCGCTGAGTCGACACACCATTGCAGCACCTTGCGAGGATCGAGCCTGATCCAGAGCGCCTCGGTCTTCGCTGCCATGGCATACACTGAGGTCTTGCCTCTCATTGACTCGTCGACACGGTCAGCAAAGGCGTTGAGCACTACCGGCGGAACCCCGTCAGTGACGGATGGACTACTTTTTTCCCTCGAATACCCAAGCGTTGCCAAGACAACGCGCAAATCGGGGATGTGAGAGATCGATTCAATGCCATAGCGCGTTTGTACGCTGCTCCACTGCGCGAGCAGAGCGTCTCGCTCCATGGGATCGGCTGTTGCCGTAATGTGCTGCTGAAACGATATGCCAGTGACGTCATGCTGAAGAAATACTGCCTCAAGCGCCCGGCGATGCTGCATCAATCCGATTAGGGTCCTTTGATCGGGAACCAGCGTATGTACCTCCTTGAAGCAACCGGCCGCGCTCGCTAGTTTGGCATCGATCTCCCCAATTTCCTTTCTTGTGGATTCCAGCATCTCTGCGATGAAGGGATTGGTTTCGGCGAGCTGAGTGCACGCTAGGACGCTTTCCTGCTTTTTAGCTCGGCTCTCCAGAAGCGCTGCCTGTTCAGCAACGTCAGCAACATTTGAGGACAGCAAATGAGTGAGTTTTTCCTCAAGCTCCCGTCCGGTTATTTTTCGAAGCAGCGCAAGTGCAACACCTTCCGCGATGTCCTGTACCCGCCCGCCATCTGGTGACTGTTCCTCTTGGAGGCACTGCAGCAATTTCGCAATGAGTTTTCCTCGTTCCTCGCTCAAAGCAATGTACTGAGTGCTCTGAGCGTAAAAGGACTCCCCGCTGGTTAGCGGTGTGCCCCGTTTGTTGATTTCTTGTTGATATCGGTCGTCGCAAGCAGGACAGGTTTCCTGGAGCGAACCTGCAAGCTTGTCGTTGGTTTCGACATCAAAAAAGGAGGAGTGAATGAACGAGCCAGTGTCTCTATAACCGATATTTTTGTTGCGCCTTGCCGAATGGTGAATATAGATTGGGCTGTCATGGCCGCACCTATGCACAGCCACATATGGAATCTGGATCATCTCCCCAGGGCAACCTGAACGCTTGCACGAGATATAGCTTCTCCCGGCTCGGTTTTTGATCCTTGATTCGATCTTGGCAAGCGCCTGGTCTTCGGTTAACCAGGACTCGTGAAAATCGATCACCTTGCATATCTTGCAGGTGAGCATCAGCGGCGCTGGCGTGACCGAGATCTCGGACGGCGATTGAATCTCAAGGCGCTTCTTTTCGGCAGCTGTCATAAAAGCGGGATCGACAGCCCCACCTAACCTGACCCAGTCGTTGACGAAGTTAAGTACGGCTTCGCGCAGTTGCTCTTTGTCTACACCCTCCAGCGCTGAGCCATTGCTGAGGACACCCGCGACGCGGCCATAGGCTTGATTTCGTAATCGTGTGTAGGCGCCAGGGAGAAACGACTCCCGGAAAAGACGGCTTCGGCTTACATATTCCTTTTCCATATTCGTATCCTTACCTGGCCAATGCCATTAGAACTTGGTCGGCTGAACCGTTAACCGGTTTAATCAAAATCTGATTTTCGATATCCCGAAATGAGCGGAAGGGGGCGTAACCAAAAATGTCCCCCAAAGCTTCACTCAGCGTTTGATCATTTTTGTTGCCCGGCCAGTTTTCCAGTTGGAAAAACGCGTTGTCGATACGCTCTTTCAGAGCGGCATTGAATCCTAAGATCACCCGTTGATCGAATCGAGGTTGCAGCGCTGTTGGAATGCGAAGTGAGTTGATGGCTACGTTCTTGATTTGCTCTGCGACTACCTTGCCATTGCTCTCACGCAGCAAGGAGACCAGTGGTCGAACGTAGTTCGAGATATCCGATCCCCACGGTTGTTGGCGTGCCCAGTTCAGGATGACCGATGAGAGAATCCCTGGCAGCGTGCGATCAATGATGTTGGGTGCAAAACGGTTAATTGGAACCGAGTCGACAAGACGATCCAAGAAGGTGTGGTAGTCGCCGAAGTTCATGAAAACACCCGACTCGAACAGCTGGTGCGATGAGAGCACGCAGAACACAATCCCGGGGTGTACACGCCCGCTGCGTGCAGATGCTTGAATGTATTCAGCCGTAGATTTTGGCCACCCGGCCATGATCATGAAGTTCAGCTCAGCGATATCGACCCCGTGTGACACAACGCTGGTGGCAATGATGTGTCGGCAGGTATCGTCCGGGGATTTCGTCTCAACGTGGCGAATCGCATCGAGGATCATATCCAGACGGGTCTCTCCATCGAGCAAGCGGGCGTTGCGCTCGGCCCCCGTCTTATTGTTGACCTCTTCCATGTAGCGCATGATTTCCGTGATGTTGCGCTTGCTGTTCGCGTACACCAGATCAGTGTTCAGATTCTTCTCAACGTATTGCAGGGCATCGCTGGCCTGCGCAGCGGTGAGTCCAATCTGGGAAAGCAATGAAGCATCACCGGCGGCAAGGCGGGCTCGCCATTGATCAACCTGATCCAGAAATCTTGAGCTGATTTCAGCCACCGCCTGCATCGCAATTCTTCCTCGGCCAATGGGAAGAATGCCAGCGAACCACCGACGAATCAGTGGCATTTCGGTTTCGCTGTCTCGCACTTTGCGGGCGTAAAAAGATTCGCCCTGATTGACTCCTGGTGCCGGAAATCTCACCGCCTGTTGCAGGTACAGGTGATGGATATGGTCTTCGAAATCTTTGATGGTTGCCGTGGCTGCCAGCACCTTAGGGGCTCGGCCTTGATGGCTGATCTGAAGATTACTCAGCAACGTCTCATAGTGGGCGTCGAAATTCCCAAGTGACTCCCTCAGCAAATGCAATTCGTCTTGCACGAGGAGTGCGAAGCCCGGATCTTTCATCGGCGCTACTGCAACTACTTTAAGCTCGCTTGTTCGGGTGTTATTGCCGCATTGCACCGCTTCCCAAACGTCGTTTTTCAGAACCATTCGACGGTGCTCGCATGCGGTTTTTTGTGTGAAACCATGCTCGGGGCAATAGTAGCGTGCTCCACCGAAATAGTTCACGAAGCGCTTGTTGTGGCCAATGACAGCTAGCTTATCCACGGTACCGACGAGCACCGATGGCAGGTACCGATAGCATTCCTCATCTGATACGTAGATGCCAATTTCGCCCCGAATTCCTTCGCCGTGATTGCCTGCATCGGCTTGCACGTTCGACCAACAATCCTGGTTGCTGCACACGTGCTTGATACGTGCTCTGGTGAGGTCTTTCTGGATGCCTATGGAGCCAACTGAACCACAGTAGGGGCAGTCACTGATGAACTGGTAGGTCTTAAGCCGATCTTCGCTTATAGCAGGCAGGAAGCCTTTCTGAACGTTCTCGCCAAAGTTGCTGCTAATGCTGTTGGGTGTTCCTTCACCAGTGTAGTAGCCGATCGTGAACGGCCATCCGCCGAGGTCTTCACGCTGGCGGATCTTGTTCGTCTGTGCCAGCACATACGAGAGTCGTTGGAATTGCTGTACCGACAACATGCGCAGGGGAAAGCGCATCCATGCGGTTGTGCCGTGATCCCGCCCTTTGAGCCTTCCCAATAACATCGCCATGCTGATGATGCCGAGATACGCTTCCGTTTTACCGCCGCCGGTTGCAAACCACAGTACATCTGCTGTCTCCATGCTCCCTCGCAGTTCTGCGACAGGGGCATGGCGCTCAAAGATCGAGCGTATCTGGGTCAGAATGAATCCAAGCTGAAACAGGTGCCAGCCTGTAAATTTCTTACCCTGCATTTTGATGGCGCCCGCCATGGCCTCATTCATCCACTGGAAACACTGACGCACATCGTCGTTATCTCGCAGCAGGCTTACACCATCTCGGATTCTGTTGATTTCAAATTGGAATGAATCCCTGTCTTTCATCGCAATATCGCGATCAGCCATGAGCCCTGCAGACTCTAAAGACTGGATGCGGGTCGCCCAGAGCCCTAGGTACTGCTCTTGAGCACTAAGAAAACTGTCGCAAACGATTAAGGGATCGCGCGCGAGAAGCTCATAGTCTGGAGCGTGGGTCATGCCGACATCGCCCGGGCGTGGCGCATCCACCCGCGCTTGAGCTGAAGTAGGCATCCCGTCAGTCATGAACTCATTGTGGTCGAGATGGATAACTCCGCAGCTGACCCCGTAGCCAGGCAAACCGTCATCATCTCTGTAGCGATAATCTTCAGGTTGCAAGCGGTGAGGAACTTTGTGGCTGGTTCCTGCCACCAGTTTTGCTACCAATCGAGCATCGAGCAGGTAGGGGAACTCCACGCCAAAAGCACGCGCATGCGCAGTGGTCGTCTGGTTCTCCAGAAACAGCTCCAGCAGAAAGCGGCCTTCCATATTCGCTCCGAATGCGCTGGGAGCTGGGCGCAAGCGACCGCGTACATTGACCTCATAGCTCAGAATTTCATTTGGATCGGAGATGATCTGCTCGTACACCACCCGGTTCAGTCCAGGTTGATCGGCTAAAGCAGCTGCACTCCATTCAAAATTTAATCGGGCGCCTCCGTTTGGATTCAAACGACAGCGTCGCATTATCCGCGGATCGTCCAACCAGCGACGTTTTTCATTGTCTAGGGTGGCGGTTACCGTCGCTTTTGCGGATATCCACTCGTTAGGTTTTGCGGGATCAAACGCCAGCGTGATTCCAGAAAAGCAGACTGTGTAACGTTTGAACGTCACAGAGATGGTTTGGCTCTTCCGTGGATCGGTACCATCGAGCATGATGTCGCGAGCCATGCTGCTCACGTCGGGAATGTACCGGTGAACGACGTCAAACTGGCCGTTCAGCTCGCATTCGACAAAACCTTCGCCATCTGGAGACACCAGAAGCACGATTCCTACCGAGTTAGGTGGCTGTGGCCCTGTGTAGTCCACGTCCGGTGATGGGCCAATACAACCCACCAGGCTGAGCCGGTTAGGCTCGGTGCCGTCATACAGTTTGCCTTCAGGGGGTAATACGTCTGCATCCTTGTCGCTGAGCCGCAAGCGCATTTCGCTGAGAAATGCGGCTGTCAGTCCCATCTCTTCTCGATAATTGAGCGTCATGGATCGTCCTTAAGATTGTGTGGTTTCCAGATGTTTACCGGCATGGTGGATCACAATAAGTTTGTCCTCATCATCCCAGTCAAAATGGATGCGTAAGGTGCGCGAGGGATCGCGTGCGTTGCCCAGGCAAAAGTGTCTGTTGATATTGGCAGGCTTGCCTTTGTATTTGCGGTTATCGGAATACTGTCCCATCGTCACGCTGGACATCTTGGGATGAAAGTCGATGCTTTCCTGAGTGAAGTGTTCAAGGACGTCGTGCAGGCGATCGGTCTTGTCCCGGTAATGCTCGTAAAGCTTGGTGGCCATGAGCGACAGGCACGCCCGAAACTTGGCAGTGTCCCTGTAGACCGAGTCACGCATGGACTTGAGCGCAGGGATTGTTAGATAGATTCGCTGTGGGTGCAGTGTAAGGATGCTGTTCACGACCTCCGACAACCCCTCGTCCTTCACCGCAACGGCTTGAGTAACCGGCGACCGGATCGACCTCACGGTGGCGATTTCAATCATGTCGTCAAAGGTATGGCCGTCTAATGTGAGCGTGCCAATGGTGATGGTGGTGGCGCCTTTACTTCGATCCAAAAGCGCTTTTCTAAGCTGTTTTCCAACCTGCTGATGCGCGCTGCGCACCTGCTCGATAGCATTGGAAATATAGACAGCTGCATTCTCCGGCTGATTGACGTTTGCAAGGCGCGCGAACACCAAGACGGCGGCACGATCGCGGGGGCCGTACACGTTATGTCTGTACCAGTTCCAAACGGTAGCGTCGCTTACGCTGACATTTTCCTTCTTCAGATGAACTTGCACCTGAGAGGGCTTGAAACGAGCGGATACCGCATCCACGATTAACTTCCACCGATCGGCTGCACGAATCATCTGCTGCATGCCCTCCGATAGCGCGACCATCTCGAAAAGCTTTTCTTGAGTCGCAAGGCGTTCATCGGTGTATTTGAGCAAGATGATCAAATCACCTTCTTCGAGCTGCTCAGCAGGAGTTGGATGGATGTCATCATTCTTGAGCACCAGAACCGGCCGTTTCCTGCTCCATGGCAATGGAGCAGGCGATTCATCTGTCGTTATCCAGACAAGTTCCGGGCTCAGAATCTCGCCGTCTTGGACGTCTGGGATGGGTTCTACCGGCTGCTCAAGCAAAAGCTCAAGCCAGTTATCTAGCTTCATCTCCAACGGAATAACCGCGTGATGCTTGCGAGGTGGATACTCGCTGTGGTCGGGTTCGGTGACAATCGTGAGTACAAGAGGATGAGATAGTGTTTCTCCGTCTTTGCAGCCGCTCCTTCCCCAATCAAGCTGCCAGTGCTTTAATTTGTCCCCTGCACTTGCGCTTGCCGTCCCATGTTCCAGCCACCAGCGCTGGAGCAGTCGCTGAATCTGATCGGTTTCATAGGCATAGGCGAGTACCGTCATCTTCCTGCACGGAAGGGCGAGCCAGTGCTGACGTGTTGGCCACAGCATGCCAGTGATGATGACCTCATCAAACATGCCGTGGTGTTGCCGGTAGGCTTTTACGCCATCCATCGCCGTGAGCTGAATGTTCTCGATCCACTCAGCATGTAGTGAGTCATCCAACCAGTTCCCTAACGCCAAAACCTCGTGTTGACTGCCACACAAGACTAGCGTTTTCACCCCATCTGTGCGGGCTTGAGCCAGGCGTCGCTTTAGCCATCCAGCCTTGCCCGATACCGATTTCATCAGCAACTCGTGTACGTCAGAAATCTGCTTGATGAGGAAGCGAGATGCCATGTCAGTTTCGCCGTACTGACATGTTCCTTTTTCTGCGAGCTCCAGCCAGCGATGAAAACACCGCACAGGAAACAGGCCGGGCCGGGTGGCTGCCTGAAGCACCCCTTCAAGGCGGGCAAGAGGAACGACCAACTCGTTTAGTCCACGAAACACTTTCCCGATGATGGTCAGCCGATCCTTCAGGACGGGATCTTTAGAGCGGTCAAGCTCCCGGCGCAGGTGAAAATAACGGTTGGCGATATTTAGGAGACTGGCATTTGCTGTTTCGTCGCTGATCAGTGCTTGCTGAAAGTTCGGATCAGTGGGTGTCGTAGATTCGATCATTGCCCTGTCTGAGAGGCGCATGATCCATAGGTGAGTGCGCGTTCGATTTGTCCGCATTTTGGCGATAGCCTCGCCATCGCCCAAGGACAGCAAAACGATCCGCGGTATGTGAGCAAAGCATTCCTCCAGCGCACTATCCACTGCCCACGCGTTATCGTTACCCCCACGCGTGCCATCCACCACGATGACAACTGGGCGGCTTCCTCGGCTGATAAGGTCAGTAAGCTCCATTAAATCAGCAGATCCATCCACCACCAGAGTTTGGGAGGTGGTAAGGGTTTTACGCTCTTTTAGATGTGCAGGGCGTAGGACTCGTGCATGCAGGGCAGCTACTCGCGAGAGATCTTGAGAACCTTGGCGAGGCCTGGAAACGAACACGATATCTGGGCACTGTTCAACGTTTCCGGGATTGAGCCATGGAGCACGAATGCCGCCCTGAAGCGCATCCATCCGAATGCGGTGCAGGTAAACCATTAGTCGTGTGATGCCTTCCCCGCTCAGTACCGGCAACGCGAGAGCTACTGATTGCCCGTACTTCAACGCGCGCCCCGCCACAGCGAAGCTTGCGGCCTCCCCAATATCTGGGGGCGACAGGCCAAGGTTGGCCCAGGCGTCGGAGGAGGGCTGCAGCAGCTCTGCTGCGGGCACAGCCCCCCAGCTGGCCTGCATTTGAGTGATCCACTCGGCGCGGTTTGTGATTTCCGTGGCCATGATCAGGCTTTAGCTTCTTGCACGGATTTGGCCAGCAGAGCAGCCTTGATACTTTCCGGCACCTTGTAAAAATTCTTCTTACTCTTCACTGGAGCGATCAGGCGCAGCCTAGACAGCCAGCGAAGCGCATTTTGTGGATTAACATCGGGGAAGACGTCCATGAGTTGAAGCGCAATATCGTCCTCATCGAATTTTTCTTCCTCGCATACCGCGCTCAAAACAGGCCGAGCCCAAGGAACAGCGCCAACGCCGGCCTTGATGAGAAATTCTTCCATACTTTTAGGCTTGGCTTGCAGCAGTGACTGATAACTTTGCCCGAAGGAGCTCACTCGCAACACATCAGGTTTTTTCTTTTTGGCTTCAAACAGCCTGTCCAGCGAGAAGTACCAACCCTGACTGAAGGCTTCAAGAGTCTTGACAGACGTTGAGGTGTTCTCAAGCTCAAGTTTGTTCAGAAGATGAGCGAGCGCTGTGTTCTTCCACACATCCAGCGCCACGAACGGCTGCATCGATTCACGTCCTGCGATCAGATCGGGATGACTTTCCCACTGCCAAAGAGCTTTTGGAGTCATGAGAAAGATGACTCGGACTCGGCAGCGCTTGGGGTTGATGTTGAGCCGGGCCTCGTGTGCTATGTCAAGCAGATCCAGCGTGTGGCTGATGGGTTGGTCACCTGTCAGCTCCACGAACAACATGATGTGTTTGGTAAGCGCCTGGACACCCAGAATCCCTTCGTTCAGTAACTTTTTGAAATCGCCCGCGGTCTCGATACCAGTGTCTTTTTTGTGGGCTGGAAGATAGCGCCCATACTGATTGTTATTGAGGACAGGTTCTTCTTCTCCGATCGCAGGAAGCGACTCCACCATCCACGTGGGATTCAAACCAAGTGCTTCTGACCCCGTGAGGACGCCCACTGAGTAATTGGACGATTTTGCTGCAACGGTACTTTCTTGGTTTTTCTCGCTTTTCTCTTCGCTAATTAGCAGCTTTTCATCCCGCAAAGTTAGAGGAGACGGGCGCAGGGCTTTTTCGGGATAAGCATGGGCGGAGAGTGGATCGTTTTCATTGATCGCGTCGATGGCTTCGAGGAGTTTGTCCTCTACTTGCTTCTGCGGGCCTCCTACCAAGTTCATGATGTTGGCGTTGCGCAGGGAATATTCTTTGCCGCCCTCGTTGCGGCGCATGCATTGCAGAACACCCAAACCACACAACTCATCGAGAAACGCTTCAAACAACGCGACAGTCATTGGTTCGAAAATTTCCGGAGCCCATTCTTCGACTATCGCCTTGGCTCGGCTCGGAGAGAAACTTCGCGTGCTTTGAGAGATCAAGCTGTAGGCAATCAGTTTGTATCGCAGGTCAAGGTTGAGAGTGATGTCAAAGCGATCACAGATCAGTTGGTTGATGTGGTGATCTCGGCGAATCTGTTCGATGTCATCCGTTGTGATAACAAGGCTGCCGATCTTGTTCTGATGGCGGGCGCTCAAAGTTTGAATGAGTTCATGGCAAACGATGTGAATCAGCCCTGGGTGGCGATTGGTTTCCACCAGGATGCGGTTCATTAGCAGCGGCGTTTCGAACTCATAACCCAGATGCCCCAATGGCTCACGAATCAGCTGAAGAGCTTCGGTCGGCGTCATGATCGACACCTGGATCGCGCTTCCGAGCTGGTGCAGCGGGTAATTGGGCGCATCAGCGAAGCGGCGTACGTTTTCTAGGCCTGCGATGATCACCTTAAAGTGGCCATTGCTGTTATTAACCAACCCACTCAGCTCGCGGAAAATCCGGAAGCCGTTGGCGGCGTCCAAGCCAAGAATCGGATCAATCTCATCGAGGCACACCATAAACGCATCCGGACTTTCCCGGCCGAAATACTCCTGCAAGGCTGCAACCTGCCCTGCGGTATCAAGCCCGTAAGTATCCTTGATCAGCTTGCTGGCTACCGCAGAGGAGTAAATGGTTTTCCATACCTTAGTCCGGTGTTTATCCAGCTCATTGCCGGACAAGTCGGCTCGGTCAAGGTTGCCATCCATCTGGTGGAGGAAGGCGTGGGATCGTTGCTCAGGATTGTGAAACCGACGCTGAGTTTCGTTGAGCAGCGTAGTCTTGCCCAGCTGCCTGCCGCCGAAGATCATAGCTGCGCCGTTGCGCATCGTGGTCAGCATTTTTATGTCATTTTCACGACCGTAACGCATCTCAGGTGGCGCCGGTTGCATCTGATTACCCGTGTACGGGTTGTAGTACGTCCAGGGTAGGCTCAGCTGCAAAAAGGTCTTCAGGCGAGAGGTGTCTTGGACGTTCAGACCGGCCAGAACAGCAAGCAAGACCGGGTCGGCGTGGAACAGCGTATGTCGCTCGCGTTTTGAGAGGCTTGCGAGGTCATTGCGCTCGTCGTTTGATAGGTCTCTGGCCGAAATCAGGATGGTTCGGTCATGCAAAAACTGCGTGTGCTCATTTAACAGCACACGTAGCTCGGCGACTGTCCATTCGCCAGTCGCGATCAGCACGTTGATCGCCTGCTCTTCAGATTTCTGGTTGAAAAAGACGATACCCCGGCCGGTCTCCTTTCGTCGTACAGACAAAGTGAGACGGCAAAACTTGTTATGCGCAGTGAACCCTGTCTTATGGGGCATTGTGCCGTCGAATGTTGGAGTAACCGCTTCCAGCCCTAACGCATGCAGCACATGTACAAGTTGTTCATATGTCAGCCTGTCCAGGGTTTTGAGTCGCCCACGCAAACCTATGAGGTCTTCGATTGCCCGCTTGAAATACGCCGGGAGGGGATCGAGTGATAATCCCTCGATCTGCTGCGCTGCCAGATATCGGGCTATCTCACGTGGGTTATGATTTTCGCTCAAGGCTGTAGACAGCTTCGGTTCTGCCCTCAGGAACAGTTGCAATAGCTCGGTACCGCGTTCCGGCTGGCCCGAGAGTGGATCACCAGTCTCAAGAGAATGCTTCAGGTGTCCCAACATTTCTTCAGCAACGGTGGTGTCATGAGTCGCGAGCGCACTGTTGATCTGTTCCACCCAGTTAGCCGGCACCCAATCGACGCCTCGCCCTACCAAGGCCTGGGTCATCAGCGCGTCTAGTGCCTCTTGCAGTTCTTCTCTTTTGGCCGAAAATTTAGTGACAATGCTTGATTCCAGATAGTCAAGGTTGCCATGGATCTCGCTGAGATCATCCAGAATGCGAAGGCCATTGAGCTGATCCTGGAGGTGCTCAACCTCCCCACGCAGCTGATAGTGGCGTTCATCATCAATGAGTGAAGCCACGTTCGCGTTATCCAGCAGTCCTTTCATCTTCACGCTTCGAAGATTGCATTGGTGCACCTCTTCGGAGAACAGGCGCTTGATCCCATCAAGCGTTTCACCAGCGGACTTACCAGTTTCGTCCTGATGGTGCAGCGTCAGAAGTTGTGCATGGCGGAAATTCTTGCGTGTCAGCGCCTGCTCCGCTAGAGACAGATCGTCCATGCCTTCCTCAAGCAGCGTACTCAATAGCTCTAGCTGCTGGTTGGCATCATGGGAGTTCTGGGTTGCCAGCCACTCGGTGGGCCACGCGAGCCAGCCGCTTACGCGAGCTGTTTCCCAGTTGAGGTCATCACGACTTTCAGCGGCTCTCGCGATATCGCGAAGGATCTTCTGAACAATCTTGAGTCCGGCTAGATGCTCAAGATCATCGGTGCGTTTCAGTCGCTCACTGACGTGGGTCAGGCCATTGGCGACCATTGTCAGGAGTCTGGGGGCGAACCTGTTAAGTTCGTCGTTGCGCTGGCCCTGCGGCGGATGACGCTCGATCCAGTCGTCAGCGATCTCAACTATCTCGTCGACCGTGCGCAGGAACCAGTTGCGAGCATTGCCTTCAATTTGCGGAGCGGCAGTACTCTCGTTCATGACTTTGAGAATTTCCGCGTGCATCAAGCGGTTTTGTTCCTCCTTGTCACGGTACTTTTCTGCGAAGGCGCGCACCTCAGCAAGTGCAGATGCGTCATCCTTGGCGATACTCTCGTACGCGAGGGCAAAGTCTTCGTGTTCGAGGCATTCCTTCATGGCTTTGCGGGCCGGAGCCCAGCCTGTCAGTTTGTTCTGTATACGGTCGTGCCACTCGACAACCCGCGCAGCCAGCTTGACACGCTGCGCTTTGTCGTTGCTGCTAGGCTGCGCCCTCAGGGTATCAATATCAAAGCGCAAATTATGACTGGAGAAGGCAACGACCTCTTCGATCAGGCGGACTATTGGGCCGTCGAAGTTGGTTGCCACCGCGGACAGCAGGCGCGGCGCATTCGTCATATGGCCGCAGAACAAGGCAGGCTGGAAGGCAGCCGCGAACACGAGATAGGGAACAACCCGTCCCCCGGGGCGCCGGTAGATCCAAGTCTCGATGATTTCTGCGGAAAGCTGACTCAAGTTTTGCTGCACTCGCGTAACGCTCGCGGCATCGCCACGCCAAACATGCGTTCCTTGATACGCTGCTTGAACCAAAGGTAAGGATAGGAGCTCCCCGATGAGCCTCATCCTTCCAGCAACCTCCAAGGTCTTGCTGGCCAGCGGCATATGCCCTTGTTTGATCCAGAGCAGTGCTATGTTTTCCACCGCAATGGCGGGAACTGCGTCCATAGTTTGGGTGCAGATATCAAAACGTTCCCGTGCCTCAGACGGGGTCTTGAGGAACTGAGAAACATTGATCCCTTCCTCTTCCAGCCCCTCTGCGATTACTTCCGTCGGCTCATCAGGCGGTAACAGGACGTCCACGATCTCAGTTTCTTGCACGAGCTGGATATGAGGCGCTGGCTCAACTTGGGCCTCGGGTTCAGGCTCCGGGATGTCGATAGTTGTGGCGAGGATCTGCTGTTCAGAGGCCTCAGCTTCGGCATCGTCTGCACGCACGGCTTCATCTTCAACCGGCTGTGGCTCTCCGACGATAAAGGCTAGTGTAGCTGGGTCAGTCGGCTCGTCGGCTACAAGGGCGCCATTACCAGCCTCGACTTCTATGATCCGGCCGGCCCATGCCACAAACGCGGCTTTCGCGCTTGGGTGGTAGCCTTCGGTGGCCAGTGCGATTTCGTTAATTTCAGGTAGAGAGTCCAGCGACAGGCCTGGCGGCAGTAAAAGGTTGTACCCTTCTTGCTCCGCGTCCTGATGCTGTCTATTACCTTTAACGCGTAATTCTTCCGCCTCAGTGATGCTATTGCGCAGGTCGTTTTTTTCGCGAAAGCTCGCCTTCAAAAGTTTTTCATTGAGCACCGCTAGGTCTGCACTGGCTGAGAGGCGAATGTCTTCTGCTGTTTTCAGCCGTGTCTGCAGCTCTTCAGAAACCGCCTGCCGCTCCTCGGTGACGTCAACGAGTAGCGTCTGAGGGACATCTTCCATCAGCCGCTTATTGAAGTAATCGAGCCACGCTGACCTGAAGACTGTAAGGAATTCTTCGTCGTCGAACTCAATCAAAGACAGGCGGCGGCCGATGCTTTCCAGTACACCGATGCATTCGCCCAATATTTTACGAATGGCCTCTTCACCTAGCGAGTACTCTTGCTTGAGACGCGGAAGATTCGCAGTGATGAGTGCTTCAATTTGCTCGGCGTAGTGAAGGTTGCTTGCGTCGGCCTGAGCCTTCTGGGCGATTCGGAAGAGTTCGCTGTAGAGATTAAAAAGGCTCAGGGGAGACGTATCTTCCGTGTTCGAGTCAGTCTTAGCTGGGGCAGGTTCTATCTTTTGCTCCTGAGATGCATCTGCCTCCTGCGCTTTTGCTGCCCGAGCATCCTTAAGCATCTCGGTGAAGTAGCCCATCAGCTCGGGTTGCTTAGTGAGAAAGAGTCCAAAAAGTTTGTAGCCAAACGGAGTCGCGCAAGCATGGGCGCCGTTTGCGAGAGCTTGTCTTGCGTCACTGTCCAATGCTTCCCATTGCTCCAGCCGATCCAGCAGCAGGCCAACCATCCCGGCAAGTTGAGGGTAATACCAGCGGCTTTTCATGAACTCTGCTGTTAGGGGAGAGGTTTTTTTGAGGCTCTGCATCCAGGTAAGCCTAGGCTCTGCCATCTCATCTAGCGCTTGGCGGTCTTCCTCGGAAAAGGCATCGAATCTCTGAGCTGCGGCCCCGGTGGGATCAAACCATGAGGCTTCTGTTTTACTCAGTACAACCATTTCCCAGCTGCGAAATGCTGGCGAGGCTTTCGATTTCTTCTTCATGACCTGTTGCGCTATGTGCAGGTCGTTAATCAAAAGAAGCATTCGACCTGTAGGGAGAGGCATATAGTCCATCAGGCGCTGCCCTTCCTTGTGTTTGGCAGCCTCTGCGCGTCGCATGGCGCGAGTCATCCCGATCATTCGGTCGAGCACGGACGGGTCACGCACGCCTGTTTCAGGATTCAGCATGGTTTGATCGGGGAAGCCAGGCCCATCAATCACAAACTGATCTATGAGGGAGTTGTCGATCTGAGCGTCGAAAATAGAGTTAGGCATCGGATATCCATATCGTAATAAGGGCTTAATCGTCTTTCCGAAGGCGCGTGAAACTGCGGCTTTAGAAGCGCATTGAAGGAAACTTGTAATGACTGGGCATGGCCGGAGTGGGACTCCTGGTTCTACATCGTATGGCGCAACGCTACTACATGCGAGATCGCCGAGCTAGCAGTGAGCCGGTTATTTCGTCGGCATATCCATCTCCAGTATCGAGTTGGATGCTGATCGAGATCGTAGGTTAGAGCAGGAGTACTGGGTTCAGGCGGATGCGGCTCGAAGTTGCAACTGCATGTCCATGGCGCAAGCGCTCGCAAGCGAGTTTGGGATATCGGTTGAAGACGGTGAGCTCTTAGCCGGATCAGAGATCACGGCCCACGAGTCGGATGATGGGTTTGTGTACAGCTACTGGATCAATTTTGAACCGGAAGCTCAGGGTGAGCTGAGGGCCGACCTGCTTGCGCGATTCGGCTCGCTGGAGTACGACCTTCACGCAAATTTCTTCGATGATGTTGAGCCAGCTTAAAAGCTAGCCATTCAAATCACCTAACCAATCCAGCGCCGCGTCTCAAAAGCCGCTGATCTAGCAACACTCTCGACGCGAGCGCCTGATAGTCACTCTCCGTCAAGATGAATGATGAATAGCTGAGTGAGGTTATGTCTGGCGAGCCCTGTCGCCGCTTACCGAAAACTGACCCACCAGCCTCTACTGGGTCAGTTTTCGGTAAGCGGCAACACGATCGATTCATAATTCTGCTCAGATCCAAGTTTTCAGGCGTCGGAGCGCAAATTCAGATGTTGCTTAGTGAAAAGACTTTCGCAAAGCTCAAAAAAAAACCTGAAGGGCTAACCCAGTTATAGGGGCGGCTCTTCAGGCGTTCTACTTATAAAATTGGTTCGTCTTGTCGTTATTCTGGCTGAAAATTTGACGATCATCCTTTCCGACAGGCGCTCCCGGCAATAATTACGTTCTGAAGTAAGTTGTCCGATCTACCTGAGCGAAGCTCCGCTGGAGAGTACTTCGCGTCCAGTTTCTGAAAGGCACGCTGGCACGTAGCTTTAGGTACTCCGCTCTGTACGCAACCAGAAAGGAACTCCCTCTGGTTTGCGAGCTTTCATCGGAGCAACCTACCAGTAGAAACAGCGGGGCGGTCAAACTGCATCTTGGGTGCAGGCTGACTCTGTGCATTAGCGCAGCACCATGGCGCAGCCGAAGAATACGCCCACACATAAGCCAAGTACTTGCGGGCCAACTGCCCAAAACACCTTGATCCAAATTAGGCTCAGGATGCCACCATTGGTGAAGACTGCATCTGGATGAGCGAATTTACGGATCGCATCACCGGCCATGGCACCCAGCCAGCCCAAAATCGCGCCGACCAGAACGGCCACGAATTTAGCAAACCAGCCTGCGCTCAAGACCATGGACGAGGTATTGAAGGTCACACTCACTATTGCCAACACCGCCGCTGCCACACCCCAGCCAATCATGGCTGGGCTGATGCTGCTTGCACTACGGTCTTCTTCGTTGACGCTGCTCTGTGGGTTTTCGCCTTGTTGAGACACGTGATTCTCCTTTTGTGATGATTGGCAGGTGAGTTACCAGGCAGCCAAGCAGCTGTTGTTTTCGTCGTTCAGAGCTGGCAATGCCGCCTTAAGGTTCTCAGTGGGTAGGTTGAAGACTTTGCCTTGAGCGCTGAACTGCAACCGATTGGCGTTGCGCAAGGCCCCCCAGAACTCATGAGTGAAGATGCTGCTGCAGGCACGACAGTCTGTGTAAAACGGGTTATGGAAGGTTTTTCCATCCACGATGAGGTCAAAACCTCGTCCGTCTTCTGAGCTATACCCCCGGCCACTTACGGTGGCGCTGGCTGAGACATAGCGGTCGTCATCACTGGGGCATGCAATCACTAATTCGTTGCCGTTACCGTCGTCGACGGCATATTCGGCGGTGCCCATCGCCCAGCCCGAGGTCCAAATATTGGTTCCGGCAGAAGCGGTATTTGCAGCCAGGCCGCTAAGCGCCACCATTAGTAGGGTTTTAGTATTCATGGGCATGTTCCTTCTCAAGGAGGCTAATGTGTAGTTTTAGGATGGGTAACAACCTTTAAGGGTGATTTTCAACTTTTGATGTTCTTCATGTCAATGAGGTGATGCCCAACCATCTAGGTTGAGATGGGAGGGCAAAATGGTTGAAATTGATCAGAAGCAATTGGCGGGCACAGTAGGGCGCGCCATATCTAAACAGCGGGTGCGTAGCGGACTAACCCAGGAGGCGGTTGCAGAACAGTTGGGGGTGGGGAACGAGGCGGTTTCTCGCATTGAGCGAGGGATCGTGATGCCAAATATCACTCGGCTTTTGGAGTTCGCCGACATTTTTGGCTGTGAGGCGGCTGACTTACTGAGTGAAGTGAGCCCACTGGTCGATGACCAGGCGAGTCGGATCAGTCATTTATTGGCATCTTTGAATCAGTCCGATAGACAATTGGTGGTCGAACTGGTCGAGCTTTTAGTTAATCGACTTAAAGCGTGATCATGGGTCGACGGAATCAAAGTGGGCGCCGCAGCGTAAGCAAAAATAGGTAAAGGAGCCGAATTGATATTTGTGCATGTCCTGAATAAACCTGTTACTGGCGCTAAACGCTGAGGTGGCGCTGGCCACCGCCGTCGTCATGTTCTGCAGAAACCACGCCATAGGCTCCACTGTGTGCATGCTCTTGGTGGAAGAGGTTGTTTGCCTTTCGCGAGCGAAGCTATTTAGCACAGTAAAGAACTGAGCGATCGCCTTGGCGCTGTCTTGGCTAAGGACAGCTGAAGACTCACATATGAAGCAGTGTGGGTTCATACGAGGCCTCTATCTGAATAAGTGAATGCAGTGCTGAGCATGTCGTTATGGGTATCAAACCGCCGTGCGGTAATGCGCGCGAATTTTTCTTAGAATGATGACCAACAGAACACAGCCCAACACGATGGCAAACAGTAGGGGTGGGAAGCGCAACATCAGGCAAATGGTCGTTACCACGATGCTGCTACCGGCAAGCAGGCAAATGAACGTGAACAACGTGAGGAAAAATCGAAGTACTCTCATAGACGTATTTCCTGTATTGGAACCTTTAAGTGGGAGTCACTGGGGGGGGGGATGTTTATTGGGTGGCGTCTAGAAAAACGGAGTTCGGCGAGTGACACGTGGACTTCTGCACCGAAAACAACATGGTCCAGAGTCCAGGTACCTACCAGGCTGCGAGCGTCTTTCCCATGTCAGGTTGTGGTAGGGCTAGCTGGTTTCCAGGTCTTGAGAGATGTCGTTTACATAGAGCTTGAATAGATGCATGCGCCAAGGCTCACGCCACGAGTTGCAGTGCAGCATTCAGGGCTTTCTGTTTGATCGCCGCACCTTGACCAAACCAGGCGGAATCCATTCGATACTCCGAGTTTCGGGCTCGACGCTCGTGATCCACGTACTCCGTTACCGCGTTCAGCAATCCCCAGGCGGTACCGCGTGCGGACAATAGATCCGCACCTCGACCTTTTCCTTCATACAGACTTTGCACTTTCTCCACCGCTCGCTTGTTGGGCAGCACTTCAGGTATTGGGTCATGGGCGCTGGTGTCACACAGTACGTCCATAAAGAAACCTAGGGCCTCTTTGGTCTGAACTCTGCGTTCGGCGAGGATGTGCATCCGATACATGAACTCGTCCCATTGCGAGACGGCGATACCCAGTTGCTTTTTGACAGTTCGAGGATCAAAGCGCGTGCTGTGCGGAACCTTGATGGCGTGAGTGGCGCCGTTGAGAGAAATGCTCAAGGTGTTGTTGCAAACCACCCGCACTGTGGTGGGAGTGGCGGTAGTCGCCAGTGTGCCGTCACAGGAGGTTGCTAGCAGCAGATAACCGCTGACCTGATCATTGCCCTTCAGTGTGGTCGCTTGCCCCGTTCTGGCAAGAGCCCAGAACTTGCGTCCACCTTTCAACACGCCGGCGGTTTCCAGCTCGTAGCCAGAGAACTCCGTCAGGTCTCGGTAGAACTCCAGCACTTGACGGGGTTGCACAACTTGATAGCGATTGGAGACCACTGACAACGGGGTTTTGGTGTCTGATCGATAAAGCACTTTTTGTTCCGGGAAGGTATGAATGCTGCCCAAGGGACCGGCAGCCTCGGCTTTGAAATGAACCGGGCTGTCTTGAATCTGCCAATTCATCCCCGCTTCGCGCTGCCAGACTTCTAATGGTTGTTTTTCGGTAAGGCGACTGCCCAAGCCGTGCCAAGGAGTAGCACCAACGTAAGCCATTTGTTCAATGAGGTGAGCCATGGGAAAGATTCCTTTGAGTGCAGGTCGGCATAAGTGCTGCACAGAGCACAGCACGATCCGGGTTTAATGTTGAGGAAAGAGGGGATTTAAGTAGGCAGGTTGAAGCGATGCCCGCAGACCAAGCAGTGGTTATTTGCCAATACATGGCGATCCAGTTTTTCGCCGAGCTGGGCGCCAATGGCACAACCACCTACACCGCCACCGAGTCCGCCAAGCAGGGCGCCCGAGACTGTACCGATGGTGATGCCGAGCGGTCCGGCAAGCGCGCCGACAGTGGCGCCTATTTGGCTACCCGTGAGTACGGTACTCGCTCCTCGCGCAGCACCGCCTACGGCACCAACACTGGCCCCGATCGTCATGGCTATTCTGAGGAAAGCAATCTCTTTGGAGTTACAGCGAGGGCACTGAAATGGCATGGTTTTGGATTCCACGGTGGATGTTCAGTGTCGTGATATAGGCTTAAAAACCGTTCTAATTTTCGGGGAAGAACAGGTGTGCACCTTGTGGCGGTGCCAAAAACCGGCAGTTTTCTGTAAATGCTATACGGAGTTAGTTCCTGCTGAAAACGACTCCAGTGCTCGATGTGCAGAGTTAGTTCTTTGCTCGCCTTTGCGGCGCTTTTTGACTGCATTTTCGGCTGGAGTGGTTTGCTGGGGAAAAACTACCCGGATGCGTTATGGCATACGCACTGGCCCACATTAAGTCTTCCATCTGAAAGATCAGAACAGCCCCATAAAGCTGAGCAGTGCCTGGATGCACGAGAAGCTGCTGAGTGTCCGGGGTAGCTCAAGGCATGTCAGGGCCCAGAGACCCACGGTAAAGGTGACCTATCGTCGTTGCAAGCAGCAGGCCGGTATACGACTTCTACAGCGAAGCACTTGCTCAGCTTGAATCAGAAAATCTATCCCGGGCTCAGGAAAAAAATACTCGTCGCTGCCGACCTTTTTGTTGGATTGAGAGAGATTTAAAGTTCGATCACTCCCAAGCCAACAGCGAGAAGGCAAGTGACAAATTCAACATCTGTTCCCTACCCGAGAATTTTACGTCTCAAGCAGTTGAGCGAACGCATAGGTCTAGGCCGGTCAACGATCTATGACCGCATGGACGCCCAGTCACCAAGGTACGACGCTACGTTTCCAAAACCGATCAAATTGGGGGCCTCGGCTATCGGCTGGATTGACTCCGAAATCACCACCTGGATTGAGCAGCGCATGTCTGCTAATGAGGCGCGCTGAGTATAGAACTGGAACGTTATCAGGTGGTTGGGCTGAAAAAGCCTTAGCTATTTTATGTTGAGATCTCGCACTAACTCTGTATATAGAATTCTTTCCTGTTTAGATTGAAAGGCCCGTTGTCGGTAGTGCTTTGGTTAGGGCTTTGTCGCGCTATTATTTCTGGTTTATATGTTATTAGTAAATAGTAGTGTATTGGTGGTGTTCTTAATGGTGCCGTTAATAAGTAGGTGTTGTCATTCTTAATGACAACCTATGACTGTTGATGTGCATGAGTATGTGAGTAGGAGGTATGTTTAGATAAACGAAGTGGATAGGGTTGATCAGTAACTGAGTAAGTCAGTAATTCCAATTGAGTGCCGAGTATGTGAAGAAATCAGGATGTGATTATGAGTATTGATATTGAGGAGCGCTATACGGCGCTCGTGAGTAAGATGGACGTACACATAAAAGGTGTCGGTCAGGTAGGAGCTGTAGACGCAGGATTGATCTGTACATTGAAAGACGCTTCTTTCTGTGTAGGAAGGCTAGTAAAGTCGCAAGGAGACGCATTCAGACTAACTGCAACAGATGAGTACGGTTACGCAGGTCTTGAAAGCTACCCTTCCGGTAAATTGTTGCTCAGGTTGGTAAGGCTACACATGCCGGACGATAACCGGTTCAACGCCCTTTATACGCTTGAGCCATATCTGGAGATGGCGATGGGTAAGGTTAAGGAGTTCGGTCTGTATCAGCTCTGCTCGTCCTGGAGGGCTACAGGGCCGGTGAGTGAAGTTGAAATGCTCATGAAGCATTTAAATGAGTGCGTGAATCAGATTCGTGAGAGTGTCAAGACCAAAGCTTTCCAGGCACGGCTCAACAGCTATCAGCGGTCGAGCAACAAAAACTACAAGGAGCTCACCGGGTACGTTGATGCTTTATTTGAGCGCTACTCCAGGCTGCTGGTGCTGAGGGTTGATCTTTCCTACTCGAAAGAGAACTCCAAAACTACGCAGGCAGTTGCTAAGCAAGATCGAGAGCGTCTGTTCGGAAACGCGAGGTCGAACAAATTGTTTGCCGACATGGTGGGCCACATCTGGAAGCTGGAGCACGGGCCGGAGAAGGGCTTCCATTACCACATGATGTTTTTCTTTGATGGATCCAAGGTTCGAGAAGACGTGACCCTGGCTAGGCGGGTGGGTGAGTATTGGGCGGATGTAGTCACGAAAGGGCGTGGTCTGTATTTCAACTGCAATGCGAACAAGCACGCCTACAAGACCTGTGGGGTCGGGATGATCGACCATACTCAGTCCGCGTTACGTGAGGCTTTGCGAGGCGCGGTGATCTACCTCACGAAAACGGACCTTTACATGAAGCTGCAAACTCAAGGCCGGGGTATGGGCAAAGGGTTAAGCCCTGCCCCCAAAGGCGTCCGTGGTAGGCCAAGGGCTGTTTCGTTGTCAAGGGAGTGCCATGGTCTAGGGGCATCACCGCAGAGGCCTCTTAGAGGCGGTGAAGGCAGTCTGGTCGATGAATAAAATTCAATGCCGCTAATCTAGACTTTATCGCGCTTTAGCATGCTTGGTTTTTTCCCAAGCCTGATTAACGAGTACATCTTCACGTAGCCACGCGGTCAGCCATTTCTCAATATTTGAAATCTTTAGAGCAGGAATGTTATTTTTTTCAATAAATTCGGCCAAAGGATCTTCAAGGTGGTAAACGGCTTTAATCTTTGTTGGCCACCCATCCGCAGGTTGTCGCTCCACCAGTAGTCTTGCTGCCTCGGTTTTTACCAGAAGGATAGATTTGTTTCGTGCTTGAGCATTTCTACTGTTCTGGCTCGAACGATTATCTGCTTCGATTGCATTTTGGAAGGCTGCAGATTTTTCTATGATCTCGCCGACCATTACACTGGCATAGTTGGTGAAAGCCCATGCCCGATCACGATTTTTTTGTGCCTCAGCGGTGCTCCCCAGCTCAAGGTAAAGGCACGCATATCTCACTTGATGCAACAGTGTGTTGAATTCTTCATCCTGCTGTATGTGTTGTTCTTCCCAGCAAGTTTCTAATTCAGCTTGTAGTGCAGGGTGGCCTGTGACTGCGCGGATGCTCTCAAGCAATTGAGTATAGTCGTCGAGATTAAGTAGGGAGTCGAAAAAGTGATGACCAATTAAGTCATGATTTCTAGCTATAGCTTCATCAATTGTAGTGTTGCCTATGCGTTCATTCATGTTTGTTGTAACTTCTTGCGGTGCAAATAGCGGCTGGGCTCGTTTAATCATTATTTATTCCTTGTTGTTGATCATTAATACAGTTTCGCGCTTCATTAGCTGGCGTTGTGATGACGAGTAATATGCTGCTGCTTTTGCACGCGTGTAGTGGGAGGATAACTCAAACTCTAGATTTGTAGGCTTTTTGCAGTGTTGGTAAATTTGCTCCAGTCGGCCACCAAGGCGTGCCGCTTACCGAGAAAGTCTGAGCGGGAGTAAGCTCCTTCGGTCTGGTCGCTTTTATCATGCGCCATAGCCATCTCACATACCTTACGTGGGAAATGAGTACATTCCCCAGCCTGGTCTCGAGAGGACGATCGGGCACCGCGCCTCGTGATTCACACGTAAGTCATATCATGCAAAATCGTGTGTATTACACTAGTGGGCTACTTTCCGGCTGTCATTGGTTGCGGACATAGAAAGGTTCCCGGTAGCCGCTTCCTGTATATGCTCGCTCCACCATTTCATCATTGGCCTTCGGCGCTCTATATAATCTGCCCGATTATAGGCGCTGCGCACCTCGTCCTTGTCCACGTGAGCCAGGGCAACCTCGATTAGTTCAGGATCCCAGCCGTGTTCGTTGAGGATGGTACTGGCCATTGAGCGCATGCCGTGGCTAACCAAGCGGCCTTCGAAACCCATGCGTTTCAGAGCCATATTGGCTGTTTGACTGTTGCAATGAGTACGGGGATTACGATCAGCCGGGAAGACATACTCGCGGTGCCCGCTAAGGGGCTTTATAGCTTCCAAGAGTCCCAAAGCTTGTTCCGTGAGTGGAATGATGTGAGTCCGGCGCTTTTTCATCCGCTCAGGCGGTATCGTCCAAATTTTCTTGCCGATGTCGATATCTGCCCATCGTGCGGTGGCTGCTTCTGCGGGGCGAGTCATGGTGTGAAGTTGCCACTCAATCAAGCAGCGTGTGGTCCTTTTGATACTTGCGTTTGCCACCGTCACCATTAGTTCATTGAGTTCGTCTGGCGCAAGCGCTGCCATGTTCGTCTTCTTGGGTTTCTTGAAGACAGAGCGAATTCCGCTCAATGGATTTGAGTGAATCAAGCCGGAATTCACGCCATAAGTCATGATCTCGTTAAGACGCTGGCTCAGTCGCTTCACGGTCTCAAGACTGCCTTTTGTCTCAAGCGGTCTGAGCAATTTGATAACCGCCGGGGCAGTGATCGCTGAGATTGGGGTAGCGGCCAAGTCGGGAAAAACGTGCAGCGTGAGAGAGCGCCAGATGTCTTCAGCATAAGCAGTAGTAACTGAGTCTTTCTTGAGCTCGAACCAAGCGGTGGCTACGTTTTTAAAGGTATGTTCCGTAGTCGCTCTTAACGTTTGCCGATCCTCGTCACGCTTCGCTTTTGGATCAAGCCCCTGCGCCACCAGCTCCCTGGCCTCTACCGTCCGTTTCCTGGCTTGAGCCAAACTCACCTCCGGAAACGTACCAAGGCCCATATTGATCCGCTTTTTGGTGACTGGGTGAATGTAGTTAAAATTCCAGAGCTTTGAGCCATTAGCCCTCACTCTCATCTGGAGGCCGTCGCCATCAGTGAGGATGTAGTCTTTTTCCTTTGGTTTTGCTGCTTTGACTTTGACGTCTGAAAGCCGAGTGGCTTGGGCACCCATGAGAATCTCCGGTACTGCGTGTATTCCAAAAAATAGCAGTCGTGGGCTTGGAATACCACGTGGAATACACGAATTGTAGGATGTGCTCAGATACCATCGGACCCCGCCGGACGTGAAACCCGCGTATTTGCTGGATTTCAGGCACAAAAAAAGACGCCCTTGGACGTCTTTAGATGTTGAAGTGGTGGAGCCGGGGGGATTTGAACCCCCGTCCGCCAGTACTCCGCTGTCGGTACTACATGCGTAGCCGTTTCTATTAAGTTAACCCTCAGCGACCCGAAGGGCAGGGTGCTTTGGGCGAGTTGTGTAAGTTTTAGCCGCTTCGTCCACAACGTACTGCACGGCGATTCTGTTCTATATGACAATCACTTTGGGTTTACAGACATCCCCTGGTGATTGCTGGACCCGAAGGTACCAGAAGCTCAGGGCTAAGGCTGCTTACGCAGCGAGAGCGAATTCCTGGCCGTAGTTTTCGTCATTGGCAACTATAAGAAGTTGCAACAGTGGATTTACGAGTTCTGTTACCAACTCGGCATGCACCTAAAGTTTCGCGACCGGCGTCGAATCCTAAACGGCCCCGTGCTTGTAACTCGTTGTTTCATAGTGAGTGACAAGCCTTTGCAGTGTACGCCATACGGTCACAGAAGGCCAACCCGAAGGTTGGCCGTGAGCGGATGAGGCGCCTATTGGCCGCCTTTATCGCTGTTCTGCAAGTCTTGAATGGCTTTGGAGGTGATCTCGATGCACTTCTTGTCATCGCCGGCCGCGTGAGCGGCCTTGGCCTGGGAGACGGCGGTGTCTATTTCGCCGCTTTTGCCACTGGTGTTGGTGGCGAGCAGGGCTTTGCCGTTGTTGATTCTGTCCAGGTTGATCTTGCAGAGGTCCGGGTCGCCGGCAGCAAAAACGGGAGAGGCCAGCATCGCAGCGGTAATGAACAAGCCAGCAAGAGCGGAACGCTTCATAGGGTATCTCCTTGCGAAAAAGGGCTCGACGCTGCTGGCTTTCAAGGCCTGCCAGCGACATCACTGATGGGCCTCGTTCGCAGAGGCCTATGCAGATGACTACGCCGGTGCGCAGGGGTTCGTTTTTCGCAGGTTTTTAATGTGCGCGGGCCTGTGTTACCCGGTCCACCAAGTACACCAATCCATGGTAGTCGATGCCTCCATGCTGGCTCAGGCCGATCTCGCAAGTACGGCTGGTGGAGATGCCTTCGCTGCAATATTGCACGGCGTCTTTGAGGGATCGCAGTGAGTGGGCGTTCAGTTCCGGCGTGGTGAAGCCTTTGTCACCGGCAAAGCCACAGCAGTGAATACCTTCCGGGATCACCACGGTTTTTGAGCAGCGCCGTGCCAGATCAATCAACGCCTGGCTTTCGCCCAAGTGCTGGGTGCTACAGGTGACGTGTACGGCGATGGGCGCTTCCTGGGGGGTGAAGTCGAGGCGGTCCATCAGGTGGGTGCGGATAAATCGCACCGGGTCGTAGAGGTCAAGGCGCGTTTCGCCGAGGTCTTGCACCAACCGAAGGGTGCAGGGGCTGGTGTCGCAATAGATCGGGTCGAGGCCGCCGCGGCTAGCGTGAAGCAGGGCGCCGATCAATTCCTGGCGCTTGTGTTCGGCCTGCTCGACGTAGCCTTTTGAGGCGAAAGGCTGGCCGCAACACAGGCTGTCCAGGTTGTCTGGAAGCACGACTTGATAACCCGCTTTTTCCAGCAGGCCACGGGTTTTGTCGTATAGCGACATCTGCTCTTGATCACCCGCCGCTGGGCCCATGGCGCGCGAGACGCAGGCAGCCAGGTAGACCACGCGCGGTCGCTCGTCTGTAACAGCCGGGCTAAAACGAATGGCTTTTTCCGGCTGCGGCATGGCGTTGGTCCATTGCGGGATTTGGCCCTTGGACAGCTGGGTGACTTTTGCCGAGAGCTTCGCAAGTCGCGGCGCGCCCAGCAGCATGCGTGCGCCGTTGGCGATGTGTAGGGTGAAGCGGGCACCTTGCAGCGCCGCGGCGAAGTGGGTGGCCAGCCATTCGGCAGTTTTCGTACGGTCTGCGTCGCGTGCGCGCAGCTTTTTCACCAGGTCGCCGGTATTGATGCCTACAGGGCAGCGTTGGGCGCATAGCCCGGTGGCGGCGCAGGTGTCGATGCCTTGATAGTGGTAGGCCGCTTCCAGTTCAGTTGTGTCGATGCCGGCGCGTTTCTTTGCCTGAATATCGCGCCAGATCACAATGCGTTGGCGTGGGCTCAGCGTCAGGCCTTTCGAGGGGCACACCGGCTCGCAGAAACCGCATTCGATGCACTTATCCACAAGCTCGTCGGCAGCGGGCAGGGGCTTAAGGTGCTTGAGATGGATTTGCGGGTCTTCGCTGAGCACTACGTCGGGATTGAGGATGCCGTTCGGGTCGAGTAGACGCTTGAGCTGCCACATCAACTGATAGGCATCGGTGCCCCATTCCAGCTCGACAAATGGCGCCATATTACGGCCGGTGCCGTGCTCGGCTTTCAGCGAGCCGCCGAATTCCACCGCCACCAACTGCGCCACGTCGTCCATGAATGCTTGATAGCGTACGACTTCTTCGCGGCTATTGAAGCCCTGGGTGAACACAAAGTGCAGATTGCCTTCCAGGGCATGCCCGAAAAGGATCGCCTCGTCGTAGTGATGTTTGTCGAACAGCTCAATCAAGCGGTTTACGCCGATGGCCAGTTGTTCGACTGGGAAGGTCACGTCTTCGATGATCACCGTGGTGCCGGTTTTGCGCACGGCGCCGACGGCAGGAAAGGTGTCTTTACGGATTGCCCAGAGGCGGGCGTTTTCCACCGGGTCTTCAGTGAAGTCGACCTGTTTTTCCACAGGGAAAGGCGCGAGGGACGCCATGATCAGCGTCAGCTGTTCATGCAGCAGTGAAGATGATGCCGCGCGGGATTCGATCAACAGAGCGCAGGCATTTTCCGATAGGTGCTGTACGAAAGCAGGCATGCCGGGTTTGTTCTGTACCGAGCGCATGCTACGCCGATCCAACAACTCAACGGCCGAGACCGGTTGGGTTTTCAGGACCGTTACCGCGTTGCAGCAGGTCTCGACATCCGGGAACACAATCAGCGCCGACGCTTTGTTCGGGTGGTCAATCACCGTGTTGTAAGTCACTGCGCTGATAAAGCCGAGGGTACCTTCGGAGCCCACCAATAGATGACTGAGGATATCCAGTGGCTCGTCGAAATCCACCAAGGCATTGAGTGACAGGCCGGTGGTATTTTTCAGACGGTATTTATGGCGAATTTTTGCCGCCAATTCAGCGTTTGCCCGCGTCTCGTGGCCCAGTGTCGCCAGGCGTTCTAGCAGTGTTCCTTGCTGTTCACGAAATGCAGCGACGCTGGCCGCATCTTCAGTATCCAGGCGGCTGCCGTCGGCCAGTACCAGGCGGATGCCTGCCAGTGTGTGGTAGGTGTTCTGCGCGGTGCCACAGCACATACCGCTGGCGTTGTTAGCGACGATGCCGCCAATTTTGCAGGCATTGATCGACGCAGGGTCTGGTCCGATTTTGCGCCCGAACGGTGCAAGCCATGCATTGGCCTGAGCACCGATCACGCCGGGTTGCAGGCGGATCTGCCTGCCTTGTCCACGAATCTCGCGGCCGTTCCAATTGTCGCCCAGCACGATGAGTACCGAGTCGCTGATGGCCTGTCCGGACAAGCTGGTACCCGCCGCACGGAAGGTCACGGGCACGCGGTCACGCTGGGCCAGTTGCAGCAGCGCGACGACTTCGTCTTCCGACTCTACGCGGATCACCAGCTGTGGGATCAGTCGGTAAAAGCTGGCGTCGGTGCCGAAGGCGAGAGTGGAAAGTGGATCGTCGAAACGACGATCTTTTGGGATCAGTCGTGCGACGTCGCTCAGAAAAGCAGCAGGCAGGCTCATCGGTCCTCCAGAAATAGCTGACGCCGGAATCGTTGTCCGGCGTCGATTTTTACCCTATTACGTGCAGGTCTCAGTGCACCAGCATACCGGTGAACCAATAAGCCTGTGCCAGTGTGATCAGCCCGACAATCGTGGCAAAGAACAGGCTGTGCTTGAGGGTGAAACGGAACAGGTCGGATTCTTTGCCCACCAGGCCGGTGGCGGCGCAGGCCACGGCGATCGATTGCGGGGATATCATCTTGCCGGTCACGCCGCCGCTGGTATTGGCGGCTACCAGCAAGATGTCGTTGACGCCAATCTGGTGGGCGGTGGTGGCTTGCAGTGAGCTGAACAAGGCGTTGGACGATGTGTCGGAACCTGTCAGGAAAACTCCCAGCCAGCCGAGGAAAGGCGAGAAGAACGGGAAGGCAGCACCGGTTCCGGCCAGAACCAGTGCCATGGTCGAGGACATGCCGGAGTAGTTGGTGACGAAGGCGAAAGCCAGCACCATGCCGATGGACAGGATTGGCCAGCGCAGTTCGTAGAAGGTTTCTTTTAAAGTGGTAAGACCAGTTTTAATGTCGATTTTCAGTACCAGCATCGAGACCAGTGCGGAGAAGAAAATGGCGGTGCCGGTCGCTGAGATTGGGTCCAGTTTGAAAACGGCTGGAATGGCGGTCGGGTTGGTAACAATCGGGGCTACCTTGACCACCAATTGATCCAGATGCGGGATCGCGAAGTTGAATACCCAGCTGTACATCGAACCGCCCGCAGCGAACATCGCCTTGAAGGGCTTGAGGGTCCAGATGGTGACTAATACGGTCAGGATCAGGAACGGTGACCAGGCCTTGAAAATCTGGCCCAGGCTGTAGGGCGAAGCGATCGTTTGGCGCGGCTGACCGAATCCGCCGGTGCTGGCGGTGATCACTGCGCTGGACGTCGCGCCAGCAATCTGCGCGCCTGCGGTGCGCTTGGGTTGCCAGATTTTCAGGAACAGGGTTAGCGAGATCAAGCTGGCCAGGGCTGAGGTGATGTCCGGCAGTTCCGGGCCGATGAAGTTGGAGGTGAAGTATTGGGTGACGGCAAAGCTCAGGCCTGCCACCAAAGCCGCTGGCCAGGTTTCGCGAACACCGCGTAAGCCATCCATCATGAACACCAGCCAGAACGGTACGAACAGTGACAGCAGTGGTAGCTGGCGGCCGGTCATGGCGCCGATTTTAAACGCATCAATGCCGGTCACTTGCCCGGCGACGATGATCGGGATACCCAGTGCGCCGAAGGCGACAGGCGCGGTGTTGGCGATCAAGCAAAGGCCGGCGGCGTACAGCGGGTTGAAACCCAGGCCGACCAGCAGTGCGGCGGTAATCGCTACGGGGGCGCCGAAACCGGCCGCACCTTCCAGGAAGGCACCGAAGCAGAAGCCGATGAGCAATACCTGTAGGCGTTGGTCATCAGTGATCGCCAGGACCGAGCTGCGGATGATCTCGAACTGGCCGCTTTTGACTGTCAATTTGTAGAGAAACACTGCCGCGACGATGATCCATGCGATGGGCCACAGGCCGTAAGCAAAGCCATAGCCAGCGGCGGCCAGCGCCATGTCTACCGGCATCTGGAAGGCAAAGATCGCCACCAGGATCGACAGCGCCAGGGTGATGCTGCCAGCCACGTGGCCTTTGAGGCGAAACACGGCCAAAGCCAGGAAGAAGAATACGATCGGAATAACGGCGGCCAATGCGGACAGGCCGAGGCTGCCGAGAGGGCTGTAGAGCTGTTGCCAGGTTTGCATATGGGATGGCCCCTAATTGTTGTTGGTCAGGCACTATTTGGTCAGCTTGGATAATTGGTATTACCAATTTACAATCGCTGTTGGCTAGATTAAAAGCCTTGGTAGGGGTGTGTCAATTTGCCGCCCGCGAAACTTTGGTCGTAGGGTCGGTCGCGGGAAGTTCTGATCGGATAAATCGAAGGTGTTCTGATAGGTGCTGCAAGCGCGGCGATAGGCCAGAATAGAGGCCCCGGCGAGTGGTCGGGATTGTGGAGAGTGAGTTATGGGGTTTGATCAGGTGCGTCAGCGCCGTTTGTCTGACGATATTGTCGAGCAGCTTGAGGGCATGATCCTTGAGGGCACGCTGAAATCGGGCGAACGCTTGCCTGCCGAGCGCGCTCTGGCTGAGCAATTTGGCGTGTCGCGCCCGTCGTTGCGCGAGGCGATCCAGAAGCTGGCGGCCAAGGGGTTGTTAGTCAGTCGTCAGGGCGGCGGCAACTATGTGGCGGACTCTCTGGGATCTACCTTCAGCGACCCGCTGCTGCACCTGTTGGAAAACAACCCCGAGGCTCAGCGTGATCTGCTGGAGTTTCGTCAGACCCTGGAAGCTTCGTGCGCTTATTACGCCGCGTTGCGCGCGACTGAAGTCGATCGCGAGCGGCTGACAGCGGCTTTCGAGGCGTTGCAGGATTGCTACACGCGTTCTGATGAGGTGAGTCGCGCGGAGGAGGGAGCGGCAGATGCGAGGTTTCACTTGGCCATCGCCGAGGCCAGCCATAACGCGGTGTTGCTGCACACCATTCGCGGGCTGTTTGATTTGCTCAAGCGCAACGTGGTGACCAATATCGGCGGCATGTATCAGCAGCGTACGGAAACCCGTGACATGCTGATCAGCCAGCACCGGGATTTGTATCTGGCGATTATTGAGGGGCGGGCCGAGCAGGCGCGGGAGGTCTCAACACGTCACCTGCTGTATGTGCAGGAAGTGCTGGAGGAAGTACGTCAGGAGGTTCAGCGCGTGGCGCGGGCAGAGCGACGTAAAGGCATGTAGCCCGGGGTGAGCCACCCAGGGCTACATCGCCACAAGGATTACTCTTCCTTGCCTTTGTTGCGTACGGCGCGATGCAGCTCACGGTTGGAGTCACGTTCGCGCTCAGTGTCGCGCTTGTCGTATTCCTTCTTACCCTTGCCCAGCGCGATCTCGCACTTGACCAGGTGCTTGCTCCAGTACCAAGACAGGCAGATGCAGGCGTAGCCCTTCTGCTGTACAGCGGCAGCAAGCTTTTCCAGCTCGCGAGCGTTGAGCAATAGCTTACGCGTGCGCACCGGGTCGGCAATTACGTGGGTGCTCGCGGTGGTCAGCGGGGTGATATGACTGCCGAGCAGCCATGCCTCGCCATCCTTGAGCAATACGTAGCTGTCTACCAACTGCAGCTTGCTGGCGCGCAGACTCTTTACTTCCCAGCCGGCCAGGACCAGACCAGCCTCGAATCGATGTTCGATGAAGTAATCGTGTCGCGCCTTTTTATTTTGCGCGATGGTCCCTGTGGGGTGTTTCTTTTGTTTAGCCATAGGGGCGGCATTATAGGGAGTTGCGAGCGTGTCGGCTACGGTCAACCTGCGTGCTTGAGCGTGTTGGACGAATCCCGGACAATGTGGGCAACTCTTTGGTTTTTTCTCTCGCGAATCGGGCTGTTCTTTCGCGATGTTTGCCGCCCAGCTGTGGAAATAACGCTCACATGACGACGCATATTCAACGTTCGGCCCTACTGCCTTATCCGGCGCAGGCGCTCTATGACCTGGTCAACGACGTGGCGCGTTACCCGGAATTTCTGCCTTGGTGCTCCACCGCCGAAGTTCTGGAGAGCAGTGATGAGCACATGGTCGCCAGTGTTGGGGTGGCCAAGGCGGGTCTCAGTCAGTACTTTGTCACGCGCAATATTTTAGTGCCTGGGCAATCTATTGAAATGAATCTGCAGGAAGGGCCGTTCACCCAGTTGCATGGTGTGTGGGTGTTCAAGGCGCTGACTGACAAGGCCTGCAAGATCAGCCTGGACCTGTCCTTTGATTACGCCGGGCCGATTGTGCGAGCGACGTTGGGACCTTTGTTTAATCAGGCGGCCAATACTTTGGTAGATGCGTTCTGTCAGCGAGCCAAACAATTGCATGGTTGAAATCGAAGTGGTGTATGCCGCGGTGGATCGTCAGGTCTTGTTGGCGGTATCGGTGCCGTCGGGCACAAGCTTGAGAGCGGCGGTACAAGCGTCGGGGATTGCAGTGGTGTTTCCGGAGCTGGCGCTAGATGAATGCCCTTTGGGTGTGTTCGGCAAGGTGGTTGCGGACGCGGATGTGCGTGCTGTGCAGTCAGGTGATCGTATTGAGATTTACCGGCCCTTGCTGGCAGACCCCAAAGAAGTGCGTAGGCTGCGTGCGGCCAAGGCGGCGATGGTCAAGCAACAGAACTCATGAGACTGCCAATCAGCAGGCAACAAAAAGCCCGGCATGCCGGGCTTTTTGTTGAGTATCGCAAAATTACTGCGGGCTGGTGTCCAGAGGCTGCGGCGCTGGAACCGGAACGGTTTTCACGCCATCAACGTCCTTCTGGATCTGATCCAGCAAGGAGCCTGGCTTGGCCGGTGCTTCTGGCTTCGGCTTCTCGACTTCCTGCGCAGGCGCAGCCACGTTGGTGCCGTTATCCTTGCCCAGCAGGGCTTCGTCGCGGCTTACGCCGGGCATGAAGTCACCGGACAGGCTGACAAGCTGGTCATTGCCATTGAAGATGACGCTGACGCGCTCCTGCTGGCGCTCACCGCCACCTGGCTGGATGCTGTAGAGATAATCCCAGCGATCGGCGTGGAAAGTGTCGGTCAGCAGAGGGTTACCCATGATAAACCGTACTTGCCGTCGGGTCATTCCCGGGCGTAACTGGTCTATCATGTCCTGCGTGACGACATTGCCCTGTTGGATGTCGATTTTGTAAACCCCGGGGAATGAACAACCGGCGAGTGCGAGCAGTCCCACAAAGGTGAAACTGGTTAGCAAGAGCTTGGTGTTTTGCATCGGTGGGCGACTTCCACTATCTTGGCTGGGACAACGTAAACGCCGATCATACCCGTATTAAGAGAAGCTGCGAAGCAGCATCCGCGAGAAAGCTAACCATGGTTGAAAATAGCGAACTACGCAAAGCCGGTCTTAAAGTGACTCTGCCACGAGTCAAGATTCTACAAATGCTCGATTCTGCTGAGCAGCGCCACATGAGTGCCGAAGATGTTTACAAGGCGCTGATGGAATCTAACGAGGACGTTGGCCTGGCTACGGTTTACCGTGTGCTGACCCAGTTTGAAGCCGCAGGGCTGGTGGTTCGTCATAATTTCGACGGCGGTCATGCAGTGTTCGAATTGGCTGACGGTGGTCATCACGACCACATGGTTGACCTTGATACCAATGAGGTTATCGAGTTCACCAGTCCGGAAATCGAGAAGCTCCAGCACCAGATCGCTGAGCAGCATGGATTCGATTTGGTGGACCATAATCTGGTTCTGTACATCCGTAAGAAAAAGTAAAAATCGACGCAGATTTGCTCTGCAAAACGATTGAAGGCGACCTTAGGGTCGCCTTCGTGCTTTCTAAAGAGAGGAAATTGTCAGCTTAAGCCTTGGCTGCTACGACCATCTTTTTAGCGTGGGCCAAGGACTCCTTGGTCAAGTCGATACCGCCAAGCATCCGTGCCACTTCCTCCACGCGTTCGGTCTTGTTCAGCTTGGACACGGCTGTGTGCGTTGCGTCGTTGCCACGCACCTTATGAACAAACAGATGCTGATGCCCTTGGGCGGCCACCTGTGGTAAGTGGGTCACTGTAAGCACCTGGCCGCGATCTCCCAGGCGGCGCAACAGCTGGCCGACAATCTCCGCCGTCGGCCCGCCGATACCAACGTCCACTTCGTCGAATACCAGTGTAGGTACCCGAGAGGTTTGGGCGGTGATCACTTGTATCGCCAGGCTGATCCGCGACAGCTCGCCACCGGACGCTACTTTGGCCAATGCCTTGAGTGGTTGCCCGGGGTTGGCGCTGACCAGCAGTTCCACTTGTTCCATGCCTTGGGGTTGCAGCTCGTTGCTGGTGTTGGTGCGCAATTCGATGGTGAAGCGCCCGCCTGGCATGCCCAGGCGCTGGATTTCCTGCTCCACTGCGCTGGCCAGGCTGGTGGCTGCTTGATGGCGAAGGTCGCTGAGTTCGCGGGCCTTCTCTTTATAATGGCGGGCAAAAGAGGCGAGCTCGTCGCCCAGTCGCTCAATGGACTCGTCATTCGCGTTCAGGGTTTCGATTTCATCCAGCAATTTCTGCTGCATCGTCGCCACCTCGGTGGGCTGGATCCGATGCTTGCGTGCCAAGGTATAGATGGTGTCCAGGCGTTCCTCGATTTCCTGTAGACGCGCCGGGTCCGCATCGAAGTGATCAAGGAAGCGGTTCAGTTCACCCACGGCTTCCTCTACCTGAATTTGTGCACTGGTCAGCAGGGTAGTGGCTTCGTTCAGTGAGCCGGACGCGCTATTCACGCTGGACAAGCGATTGAGGCTGGCTGTTAGTGCGTTGAGCACATTGCCCGAATCGCTCTCGCTGCATTGTTCTACCACCTGGCGGCAAATACCCAGCAGGGTTTCGGCATTGGTGAGGTTCTTGTGTTCTTGCTCCAGCTGCTCCAGCTCAGTTTCGCCCAGGCCCAGGCTTTCCAGCTCTTCAAGCTGATAGCTGAGTAATTGGTGGCGAGCGCGCTGCTCGTCACCGGAGTTGGAGAGGCGCTCAAGTTCCTGGCGAGTCTGACGCCAGCGTTGGGCGGCCAGTTGTACCTGGCGGGCAAGATCAGTCGCACCGGCATATTCATCAAGCAGGCGTCGGTGGGTGTCGGTTTTCAGCAGAGATTGGTGTTCATGCTGGCTGTGGATATCAATCAGCAACTCGCCCAAGGCTTTCAAGTCACCCAGAGGGCAGGGCGTGCCGTTGATATAGCCGCGTGAGCGTCCTTCCGCTGTGATGACCCGGCGCAGGATGCACGGGCCTTCATTATTAAGATCGCGCTCGGCCAGCCAGGCTTCGGCCTCGGGAATATCCGCAAGGTCAAAGGTGGCGAGGATATCGGCCTTGTCCGCTCCGGGGCGCACTACGCCGCTGTCGGCGCGATCGCCGAGGGTCAGGCCCAGGGCGTCGAGCATGATCGACTTGCCGGCGCCGGTTTCGCCTGTGATTACGCTCATCCCGCGATCCAGTTCGAGATCCAGATGTTCAACGATGGCGTAGTTATGTACGGACAGGTGCACGAGCATGACGGCCGCTCCCAGGCTTTAAGTCTGGTTATTTATACAGTGTTTTGCTCGGGGCTGACAATCCTGGTGCTTAGCTCGATTTGCTTGAATGTCTTCTTCATTTAGAGCGATGAGGAATGAGTGCATGGGAATTGGGTTGGGGCACTGGAAAGACTTTTGGTAACGCCTACGCCCTTGAACCTGGAAATTGTGGCCCCATATACCGGAACAGAAGCGCGAGTTGAGTTCGCGCATGATTTTGAAAGGAGAAATCTATGGCTGACGAACAGACGCAGGATACGCAAACTCCAGACGCCAATTCGGCTGTCGGTGATGAACTGACAACTCGTGTGCAAGTGCTCGAAGAGCAATTGGCTGCTGCGCAGGATCAGTCTTTGCGTGTTGCCGCCGATCTGCAGAACGTCCGCCGCCGTGCCGAGCAGGATGTAGAGAAGGCTCACAAGTTCGCGCTGGAAAAGTTCGCCGGTGATCTACTGCCGATCATTGACAGCTTGGAGCGTGGCCTTGAGTTGTCCAACCCGGACGACGAGAACATCCGCCCAATGCGCGAAGGGATTGAACTGACCCTGAAAATGTTCCAGGACACCCTGAAACGTTATCAGTTGGAAGCTATCGATCCGCAAGGCGGCGAACCCTTTAAAGCTGAGCATCACCAGGCGATGGCCATGCAAGAAAGCCATGACTTGGAGCCTAACAGTGTCTTGAAAGTGTTCCAGAAGGGCTATCAGCTCAACGGTCGCTTGCTGCGCCCTGCAATGGTGGTGGTGAGCAAGGCTCCTGCACCTGTTGCACCTTCTATTGATGAGCAGGCTTGAAATCCGCCGCAAGGCCCCCATTTATAAGTCAAGCGTTTAAGTGCTACCGCAGTTAGCCACCACTGCTGCGGCAACCAAATTCAAGTTTCGGGAGAGTAAATCATGGGCAAAATTATCGGTATCGACCTGGGAACCACCAACTCCTGCGTCTCCGTGCTGGAAAACGGCGTTGCAAAAGTTATTGAAAACGCCGAAGGCGCGCGTACCACGCCGTCGATCATTGCTTACGCCAACGACGGTGAAATCCTGGTTGGTCAGTCGGCCAAGCGTCAGGCTGTCACCAACCCGCACAACACTCTGTACGCGGTAAAGCGTCTGATCGGTCGTAAGTTCGACGAAGAAGTCGTGCAGAAAGACATCAAGATGGTCCCTTACAAAATTGCCAAGGCTGACAACGGTGACGCCTGGGTTGAAGTAAACGGCCAGAAAATGTCGCCGCCGCAAATCTCGGCTGAAATCTTGAAAAAGATGAAGAAAACCGCCGAAGACTACCTCGGTGAAGCAGTGACTGAAGCGGTAATCACCGTTCCAGCCTACTTCAACGACAGCCAGCGTCAGGCGACCAAAGACGCCGGCCGTATCGCGGGCCTGGACGTAAAACGTATCATCAACGAACCAACCGCAGCTGCTCTGGCTTACGGTATGGACAAGGCCAAGGGCGACCACACTGTGATCGTTTATGACCTGGGTGGCGGTACTTTTGACGTCTCCGTAATCGAGATCGCTGAAGTTGACGGCGAGCACCAGTTCGAAGTGTTGGCCACTAACGGTGACACCTTCCTCGGCGGTGAAGACTTTGACATTCGTCTGATCGACTACCTCGTTGACGAATTCAAGAAAGAAAGCGGCATGAACCTCAAGGGTGACCCGCTGGCCATGCAGCGCCTGAAAGAAGCTGCTGAAAAAGCCAAGATCGAGCTGTCTTCCGCTCAGTCGACCGACGTTAACCTGCCGTACATCACTGCAGACGCTACCGGTCCTAAGCACTTGAACGTGAAGATCTCGCGCGCCAAGCTGGAAGCACTGGTTGAAGACCTGGTTCAGCGCACCATTGAGCCTTGCCGCATTGCTCTGAAAGATTCGGGTATCGACGCTTCCAAGATCGACGACGTGATCCTGGTCGGTGGTCAGACCCGTATGCCACTGGTTCAGAAGCTGGTGACCGAGTTCTTCGGCAAAGAAGCACGTAAAGACGTGAACCCGGACGAAGCTGTTGCCATGGGTGCTGCCATCCAGGGCGCGGTATTGGCTGGTGACGTGAAGGACGTGTTGCTACTGGACGTAAGCCCGCTGACCCTGGGTATCGAAACCATGGGTGGCGTGATGACTGCTCTGATCGAGAAAAACACTACGATTCCTACCAAGAAATCCCAGGTGTTCTCGACTGCCGACGACAACCAGGGCGCTGTGACCATTCACGTGCTGCAGGGTGAGCGTAAGCAAGCGGCTCAGAACAAGTCCTTGGGCAAGTTCGACCTGGCCGAGATTCCACCAGCACCACGTGGCGTGCCACAAATCGAAGTAACCTTCGACATCGACGCCAACGGCATCCTGCACGTAGGTGCCAAAGACAAGGCTACTGGCAAAGAGCAGAAGATCACCATCAAGGCCAACTCCGGCCTGTCTGATGAAGAAATTCAACAGATGATTCGTGATGCGGAAACCAATGCTGAAGCCGATAAGAAGTTTGAAGAGTTGGCTGGTGCCCGTAACCAGGGCGATGCGCTGGTTCACTCGACGCGCAAAATGGTCGCTGATGCTGGCGACAAAGTGACTGCTGAAGAGAAGGTCGCGATCGAAGCTGCCGTGGTTGCCCTGGAAGCCGCTATTAAAGGCGACGACAAGGCTGCCATCGAAGCCAAGGTTGAGGAGTTGTCCAAAGTCTCCGCACCAGTTGCTCAGAAAATGTACGCCGAACAAGGCCAGCCTGCCGAAGGTGCTGCACAGCATGCAGAGCCTGAAGCCAAGCACGACGATGTTGTCGATGCCGAGTTCGAAGAAGTCAAAGACCACAAGTAAGTTGGTCGCCCGGTTGACCGCTATCAAGCGGTGACTGGTAGGATGTCGCCGCGCGGGAGCTTGCTCCCGCGTTGGTGTGTCTGGGATATGCAAATTTTTACAGCATGCGACAGTGTTCGGGTGCTGGCGGTGTGATCGGGAATGCTCCTGCTTTCCGAGCGATATATACCGCGTTTTTGGCTGGGTCTCGGCTAAAAGTAGTAATGACCAGGATCGTTGAATTGACGTGAGTTGGGTCCGGGCCTGTATTGGGGCTCAACGAGTTTGGCGGGGCTCAGGAGGGTCTCGCCGAACGTCCTTAAGAGTGCAAAGACTTATGGCAAAGCGTGACTATTACGTAGTGTTGGGTGTGGAGCGCAGCTCCAGCGAGGCAGACCTGAAAAAGGCTTACCGTCGCCTGGCGATGAAGCACCACCCGGACCGTAATCCAGATAGCAAAGAATCCGAAGAGATGTTCAAAGAGGCCAACGAGGCCTATGAATGCTTGAGTGATCCGAACAAGCGCGCGGCCTACGATCAGTATGGTCATGCCGGTGTCGACCCTAGCATGGGTGGCGGCGGTGCTGGTTTTGGCGGTCAGAATTTCTCCGATATTTTCGGCGATGTATTCAGTGACTTCTTCGGCGGTGGTCGTGGCGGTCAGCGTGGCGGCGCCCAACGTGGTAGCGACCTGCGCTACACCCTGGAGCTGAACCTGGAAGAAGCCGTGCGCGGCACCAGCGTCAATATCCGTGTGCCGACACTGGTCAACTGCAAGCCGTGCGACGGTTCTGGTGCCAAGAAAGGCTCCTCGCCGATCACTTGTCCGACCTGTGGCGGTATTGGTCAGGTCCGCATGCAGCAGGGCTTTTTCTCGGTGCAGCAGACCTGTCCACGCTGCCATGGCCAAGGCAAGATCATTTCCGATCCATGTGATTCCTGCCACGGCGAAGGCCGCGTCGAGGAGTACAAGACTCTTTCGGTGAAAGTGCCGGCGGGCGTGGACACGGGTGATCGTATTCGTCTGTCGGGCGAAGGTGAGGCGGGTACTCAGGGTGGGCCTGCGGGTGACCTGTACGTGGTGATCAATGTGCGCGAGCATTCGATCTTCCAGCGTGATGGCAAGCACCTGTTTTGCGAAGTGCCGATCAGCTTTGTCGATGCAGCCTTGGGTGGCGAGTTGGAGATTCCGACGTTGGATGGTCGGGTCAAACTCAAGATCCCTGAGGGGACTCAAACCGGCAAGCAATTCCGTATCCGTGGCAAAGGCGTCGCGCCGGTGCGCGGTGGTGGTGCTGGCGACCTGATGTGTCGCGTGGCGGTGGAAACGCCGGTCAACCTGAATCGTCGTCAGCGCGAACTGCTTGAGGAGTTCCGCAGTTCGCTGGATGGTGATAGCTCGCATTCGCCGCAAAGCACTGGCTTTTTCGATGGCGTGAAGCGCTTCTTTGGCGACCTGTAAGGACGTGAGTATGCGACGTATAGCCGTAATGGGCGCTGCCGGGCGCATGGGTAAGACGCTGGTCGAGGCGGTGCAGCAGCGCTCGCCGGCCTCCGGGCTGACGGCGGCGATTGTTCGTCCAGGCAGTACATTGATCGGTGCGGATGCCGGTGAGCTGGCCTCGTTGGGGCGTATTGGTGTTTCGCTATCGGGCAGCCTGGAGCAGGTGGCTGACGAGTTCGACGTGCTGATCGATTTCACATTGCCGGAAGTGATGCTGAAGAACCTGGCCTTCTGTCGTAAAGCGGGCAAGGCCATGGTGATCGGTACCACGGGCTTGAGTGCTGAGCAGAAGCAGCTGCTGGTGGAGGCGGGCAAGGATATTCCGGTCGTGTTCGCCGCCAACTTCAGTGTCGGTGTGAATCTGTCGCTCAAGTTGCTGGATCTGGCGGCGCGCGTGCTGGGTGACGAGGCGGATATCGAGATCATTGAGACCCATCATCGCCATAAGATCGATGCGCCATCGGGTACTGCACTGCGTATGGGTGAGGCTATCGCTGACGCGCTGGGTCGTGACCTGTCGAAAGTGGCAGTTTACGGGCGCGAAGGCCATACCGGCGAGCGTGCGCGTGACACCATCGGCTTTGCGACCGTGCGCGGTGGTGATGTGGTTGGTGATCACACCGTGTTGTTCGCCACCGAAGGCGAGCGCCTGGAAATTACGCACAAGGCGTCCAGTCGCATGACATTCGCCAAGGGGGCGGTACGTGCTGCACTCTGGTTGGAAGGTCGTGAGCCTGGTCTGTACGACATGCGAGATGTGCTGGATCTGCACTAATCAGTAGCTAAAACGGGGCCCCAGGATTACTCTAGGCCCCCGTTTTTACCCGCTAAGCGACGTCCTGTCGCATTCTCCTGCCTTTAAGGCTCATTAGCGGTGGACCAAAAAAGCCTTTTTCTGTAAGCTACAGCTTTAGTGTGTCCACTAAAAGCGCGCAGAATAATTCAGTGAAGAAGCGGGGTGACGTGTCCATACGTCACTCCGCTTTTTTACAACCTGCGATCGCCCTTTCAGGCTTTATTTACGGGAGGTCTTCTTGACTAAGCCAGCCATACTCGCCCTTGCTGATGGCAGCATTTTTCGCGGCGAAGCCATTGGAGCCGACGGTCAAACCGTTGGAGAGGTGGTGTTTAACACCGCCATGACCGGCTATCAGGAAATCCTTACCGATCCTTCCTACGCCCAACAGATCGTTACCCTGACCTACCCGCACATCGGCAATACCGGTACTACGCCGGAAGACATTGAGTCTGATCGTGTCTGGTCGGCCGGCTTGGTCATTCGTGACTTGCCACTGGTTGCGAGCAACTGGCGTAACACGATGTCGCTGTCTGATTACCTGAAAGCCAACAACGTTGTAGCGATCGCCGGTATCGATACGCGCCGCCTCACACGCATCCTGCGTGAAAAAGGCTCGCAGAACGGCTGCATCATGGTCGGTGACAACATTTCCGAGGCGGCGGCCATCGCTGCGGCTCAGGGCTTCCCCGGCCTGAAAGGCATGGACTTGGCAAAAGTTGTCAGCACCCAAGAACAGTACGAATGGCGCTCCACTGTTTGGGACTTGAAGACCGACAGTCACGCAACTATCGAAGCTGCTGAGCTGCCGTACCATGTTGTTGCCTACGACTACGGCGTCAAGTACAACATCCTGCGCATGCTGGTCGAGCGTGGTTGCCGCGTGACTGTGGTACCTGCTCAAACCCCGGCCAGCGACGTACTGGCCTTGCAGCCGGACGGCGTATTCCTGTCCAACGGCCCGGGTGACCCTGAGCCTTGCGATTACGCCATCCAGGCAATCAAGGAAGTGCTCGAAACCGAGACTCCGGTGTTCGGTATCTGCCTCGGGCACCAGCTGCTGGCCCTGGCATCCGGTGCCAAGACCCTGAAAATGGGCCATGGTCACCACGGTGCCAACCACCCTGTGCAAGACCTGGACACCGGCGTTGTGATGATCACCAGCCAGAACCACGGTTTTGCGGTGGATGAAGCGACCTTGCCGGGCAACGTCCGTGCAATTCACAAGTCGCTGTTCGACGGTTCCCTGCAAGGTATCGAGCGCACCGACAAGAGCGCGTTCAGCTTCCAGGGCCACCCTGAAGCAAGCCCGGGCCCGAACGACGTAGCGCCGCTGTTCGACCGTTTCATCAATGAGATGGCCAAGCGACGCTGACTGAGCGGTTTGCGGGTGGCCCCGAACTCCGGTGGCCCCCGCAGGCTCTTCAAAGATTGTTCAAGACGGCTTGCCGACTGACCTGCGGATTTGAGTGACAAACCCATGCCAAAACGTACAGACATAAAAAGCATCCTGATTCTCGGCGCTGGCCCGATTGTGATCGGCCAGGCTTGCGAATTCGACTACTCCGGCGCCCAGGCCTGTAAAGCCCTGCGCGAGGAGGGTTACCGCGTCATCCTGGTGAACTCCAACCCGGCCACCATCATGACCGACCCGGACATGGCCGATGCCACTTACATCGAGCCGATCAAATGGCAGACCGTTGCCAAGATCATCGAGAAAGAGCGTCCAGACGCGCTGCTGCCAACCATGGGCGGCCAGACCGCTTTGAACTGTGCCCTGGACCTGGAGCGCGAAGGCGTCCTGGAAAAGTTCGGCGTAGAGATGATTGGCGCTAACGCCGACACCATCGACAAGGCTGAAGATCGTTCGCGTTTCGACAAGGCCATGAAATCCATCGGCCTTGACTGCCCGCGTTCCGGTATCGCCCACAGCATGGAAGAGGCCAACGCGGTTCTCGAAAAGCTGGGCTTCCCGTGCATCATCCGTCCGTCCTTCACTATGGGCGGCACCGGTGGCGGTATTGCTTACAACCGTGAAGAGTTCGAAGAAATCTGCGCGCGCGGTCTGGACTTGTCTCCGACCAAAGAGCTGCTGATCGACGAATCCCTGATCGGCTGGAAAGAATATGAAATGGAGGTTGTCCGCGATAAGAAGGACAACTGCATCATCGTTTGCTCCATCGAAAACTTTGACCCGATGGGCGTGCACACTGGTGACTCGATCACCGTTGCTCCGGCGCAGACCCTGACGGACAAGGAATATCAAATCATGCGTAACGCCTCGTTGGCGGTACTGCGTGAGATCGGCGTGGAAACCGGCGGTTCCAACGTTCAGTTCGGTATCTGCCCGGACACTGGCCGCATGGTCGTTATCGAGATGAACCCGCGTGTATCGCGTTCTTCGGCGCTGGCATCGAAGGCTACTGGCTTCCCGATTGCGCGCATCGCTGCCAAGCTGGCGATCGGTTACACCTTGGACGAGTTGCAAAACGAAATCACTGGCGGCGCTACGCCAGCGTCTTTCGAGCCGTCGATCGACTACGTCGTGACCAAGCTGCCACGTTTTGCTTTCGAGAAGTTCCCGAAAGCTGACGCGCGCCTGACCACTCAGATGAAATCGGTCGGTGAAGTCATGGCCATCGGCCGGACCTTCCAGGAATCCCTGCAGAAAGCTCTGCGTGGTCTGGAAGTGGGTGTTTGCGGTCTGGACGAGAAACTCGACCTGAGCAATCCGGAAAGCATGAGCGTGCTCAAGCGTGAGCTGACCGTGCCGGGTGCTGAGCGTATCTGGTACGTAGCTGACGCCTTCCGCGCCGGCATGACTGTCGAAGATATCTTCGGCATGAACATGATCGACCCGTGGTTCCTGGTGCAGATCGAAGATCTGATCAAGGAAGAAGAGAAGGTCAAGACCTTGGGTCTGGCTAGCATCGACCGTGACATGATGTTCCGCCTCAAGCGCAAAGGCTTCTCCGACCAGCGCCTGGCTAAGCTGCTGGGTGTGACTGAGAAGAACCTGCGCACCCATCGCCACAAGCTGGATATCTACCCGGTCTACAAGCGCGTTGACACTTGCGCGGCCGAGTTCGCCACCGACACCGCGTACCTGTACTCCACCTACGAGGAGGAGTGCGAGGCTGCGCCGTCGGGCCGCGACAAGATCATTATCCTTGGTGGTGGTCCAAACCGTATCGGCCAGGGCATCGAGTTCGACTACTGCTGCGTACACGCCGCTCTCGCCCTGCGCGAAGATGGGTACGAGACCATCATGGTCAACTGCAACCCGGAAACCGTTTCTACCGACTACGACACCTCCGACCGCCTGTACTTCGAGCCAGTAACACTGGAAGACGTGTTGGAAATCTGTCGCGTCGAGAAGCCAAAAGGCGTGATCGTGCAGTATGGCGGCCAAACCCCGCTGAAACTGGCTCGCGCCCTTGAAGCTGCTGGCGTGCCGATCATCGGCACCAGCCCTGATGCCATTGACCGTGCCGAAGACCGCGAGCGCTTCCAGCAAATGGTTGAGCGCCTGAATTTGCGTCAGCCGCCAAACGCCACTGTGCGCAGCGAAGACGAAGCCATCCGTGCAGCCAGCAAGATCGGCTACCCGCTGGTGGTGCGTCCGTCCTACGTACTGGGCGGTCGTGCGATGGAAATCGTCTACGAAGAAGAAGAACTCAAGCGTTACCTGCGTGATGCGGTGAAAGTGTCCAACGACAGCCCAGTGCTGCTGGACCACTTCCTCAACTGCGCCATCGAAATGGACGTGGACGCTGTTTGTGACGGTACCGACGTAGTCATCGGCGCGATCATGCAGCACATCGAACAGGCTGGTGTTCACTCCGGTGACTCTGCATGTTCGCTGCCTCCGTACTCGCTGCCTGTGCACATCCAGGACGAAATGCGCGAGCAGGTCAAGAAGATGGCCTTGGAATTGGGCGTGGTCGGTCTGATGAACGTACAGTTGGCGCTGCAAGGCGAAGACATCTACGTCATCGAAGTCAACCCACGTGCATCGCGTACCGTGCCGTTTGTTTCCAAGTGCATCGGTGTGTCCCTGGCCATGATCGCTGCCCGCGTGATGGCGGGTAAGACTCTGAAGGAAATCGGCTTCACCAAGGAAATCATTCCTAACTTCTACAGTGTGAAAGAGGCGGTGTTCCCATTCGCCAAATTCCCTGGCGTGGACCCGATCCTGGGCCCAGAGATGAAGTCCACCGGTGAAGTGATGGGCGTGGGCGATACCTTCGGCGAAGCATTTGCCAAAGCCCAGATGGGCGCCAGCGAAGTGCTGCCGACCGGTGGTACTGCGTTCATCAGCGTGCGTGATGATGACAAGCCACTGGTTGCAGGCGTGGCGCGTGATCTGATCAACTTGGGCTTCGAAGTCGTGGCTACCGCCGGGACCGCCAAGCTGATCGAAGCTGCCGGCCTGAAAGTGCGTCGCGTGAACAAGGTGACGGAAGGCCGTCCGCACGTGGTCGACATGATCAAGAATGACGAAGTTACTCTGATCATCAACACTACCGAAGGTCGCCAGTCGATCGCGGATTCCTACTCCATTCGTCGTAACGCCCTGCAGCACAAGATTTACTGCACCACCACCATTGCTGCTGGCGAAGCCATCTGCGAAGCGCTCAAGTTCGGTCCGGAAAAGACCGTGCGTCGCTTGCAGGATCTACACGCAGGATTGAAGGCATGACCAAATACCCAATGACCGTCCAGGGTGCTAAGGCCCTGGAAGAGGAGCACATCCATCTGACCAAGGTCGTCCGTCCGAAGCTGAGCCAGGATATCGGTACGGCCCGCGAGTTGGGTGACTTGAAGGAAAACGCCGAATACCACGCTGCTCGTGAGCAGCAGGGTATGGTCGAGGCGCGGATCCGCGACATCGAAGGCCGTATGCAGAATGCGGTCATCATCGACGTCACGACCATTCCGCATACTGGCAAAGTGATTTTCGGCACCACCGTGGAAATCGCCAACGTCGAGACTGATGAGCGCGTTGTTTATCACATCGTGGGCGAAGATGAGGCTGACTTCAAACTCGGTAAAATCTCCGTCGGTTCGCCGCTGGCCCGCGCCTTGATTGCCAAGGAAGAGGGTGATGTGGTGGCTGTGAAGACGCCTAGCGGCGTAATCGAGTACGAGATTGTCGAAGTTCGTCACGTCTGAAAGGCGGCGCCCGCTTTACGCGGGCGCCATGCTTTGGCAGCTCTCCCAGATGCTTTGGGTAGGCGGCCTGTGGTTGTTGCATATTGGTGTACTGCCGGTGCTGGGTCTGATTGGCCTGGCACCGCTGCTGATCGATGAGATCGATGGATTGCTGAGTGCGTTGCTGGTGGGTTTTGCGGCGGCGTGCGTGACGCTCCAAGTGCTGGTGCTGATCAAGGCCGAAGGCTTGGGGAGTTTGTGGCGGGATATTCGCGGCCAACTGCTGTTGATGGCGCTGTATGCGTGCGCAATGTTTTGCGTTGTGCATGTGTGGCTGCCGGAAGCGTTGCGCTGGCAGCTATTCAGTTATCTTGTGCTAGGGTTCTCCGGTTTGGTGCTGGTTATACAGCCGGCGCCGGGATGGAGTGGCGGGGCGCGCGAAGCACGCCCGTGACCCTTGTTGTTTACTTGAAGCGATGAACGTTCGATAGTTGCTTGTTGACGCTGAAGTTCTTGCGATACAGCAGCGCCATCTTGCCGATGACCTGAACCAGGTCCGCTTTGCCTGCCTTGCACAGTTCTGCAATGGCAGCCAGGCGCGCTTCGCGGTCAAGGATGTTGACCTTGATCTTGATCAGTTCGTGATCGTTCAGCGCGCGTTCGAATTCGGCTAACACACCTTCAGTCAAACCGTTGTCTGCCACAATCAGAACTGGTTTCAGATGGTGGCCAATGGATTTGTACTGTTTCTTCTGCTCTTGAGTGAGCGGCATAATCTGACCCCTGCGTCTGATCTTGTAAAAAGCGGCGGCCAGTTTACCCGAGCGAGTCCGGGACCGCCCAGTTAATCACGACCCGTTTTATTTTCGAGGTGGCCCGTGGCCCGTTCCAAAACTAGCCTTAAGTGGCTGCAAGAGCATTTCAACGACCCTTACGTCAAAATGGCGCAGAAGGATGGCTACCGCTCCCGTGCCAGCTACAAGCTGCTTGAGCTTCAGGAAAAGGACAAATTGATCCGCCCTGGCATGACCGTTATCGATCTGGGGGCCGCCCCTGGTGGCTGGTCCCAAGTGACCAGTCGTCTGATTGGTGGGCAAGGTCGTTTGATCGCCTCCGATATCCTGGAAATGGACAGCATCCCGGATGTGACCTTCGTCCATGGCGACTTTACCCAGGACGCCGTATTGGCTCAGATCCTTGAGGCTGTGGGAAATTCGCAGGTAGACCTTGTGATTTCCGACATGGCCCCCAATATGAGTGGATTACCGGCCGTTGATATGCCGCGAGCGATGTTCCTGTGTGAGCTGGCGCTGGATTTGGCGGGTCGGGTACTGCGTCCGGGTGGTGATTTCCTGGTCAAGGTCTTCCAGGGTGAAGGTTTCGACGAGTATCACAAGAACATCCGTAAGTTGTTCGACAAGGTACAGATGCGCAAACCAGACTCTTCTCGAGGCCGGTCTCGCGAGCAATATCTGCTGGGTCGCGGTTTCCGCGGCATCGAAGGCGCCGCCAGTGATGAGCGTCTTTGAGGATTTGAGGGGGGGCGATAGGTTTTTTTATATCGCTTTCGTCACGAAGCTTTACGAATATTGTGTAGTCAAAGTTTCACAAAGGGTTACAGACGGTGCCTGCCAGAGTTGTAGGTAATGTAGTAAGTTAGGCCGGTGAATATCATGCGAAGCGCGCGCCAGTAGCGGAGCTTGCTTCAGAGGGTAGTTAATTGAACGATATGGCAAAGAATCTTATCCTGTGGTTGATCATCGCGGCTGTCCTGGTGACAGTGATGAACAACTTCTCCAGCCCTAACGAGCCGCAGACCCTCAACTATTCCGACTTCATCCAGCAAGTTAAGGATGGCAAGGTCGAACGCGTAGCGGTTGATGGCTACGTGATTACCGGCAAACGCAATGATGGCGACAGCTTCAAGACCATTCGTCCGGCAATCCAGGACAACGGTCTGATCGGCGACCTGGTGGATAACCATGTGGTTGTTGAAGGCAAGCAGCCTGAGCAGCAGAGCATCTGGACTCAACTCCTGGTGGCCAGCTTTCCGATCCTGGTGATCATCGCCGTGTTCATGTTCTTCATGCGCCAGATGCAAGGCGGTGCGGGAGGCAAGGGCGGACCTATGAGTTTCGGCAAGAGCAAGGCGCGCCTGCTCTCCGAAGATCAGGTAAAGACCACCCTGGCTGATGTTGCCGGTTGCGACGAAGCCAAGGAAGAAGTGGGTGAGTTGGTTGAGTTCCTGCGCGATCCGGGCAAGTTCCAGCGTCTGGGCGGCCGCATTCCTCGCGGTGTGCTGATGGTCGGTCCTCCGGGTACCGGTAAAACCTTGCTGGCCAAGGCCATTGCTGGTGAGGCCAAGGTGCCGTTCTTCACCATTTCCGGCTCTGACTTCGTCGAAATGTTCGTCGGTGTCGGTGCCAGCCGTGTTCGCGATATGTTCGAGCAGGCCAAGAAACACGCGCCATGCATCATCTTCATCGACGAAATCGATGCCGTTGGTCGCCATCGTGGTGCCGGTATGGGCGGTGGTCATGATGAGCGTGAGCAGACCCTCAACCAATTGCTGGTAGAGATGGATGGCTTTGAAATGAATGACGGTATTATCGTCATTGCTGCGACCAACCGTCCGGACGTACTGGACCCTGCGTTGCTGCGTCCAGGTCGTTTCGACCGTCAGGTTGTGGTTGGCTTGCCGGACATCCGTGGTCGCGAACAGATTCTGAAAGTACATATGCGCAAGGTGCCGATGGGCGACGACGTGGCTCCGGCCGTGATTGCCCGTGGTACTCCAGGTTTTTCTGGTGCTGACCTGGCCAACCTGGTGAACGAGGCTTCGTTGTTCGCTGCCCGTACCGGCAAGCGCATCGTTGAAATGAAAGAGTTCGAGCTGGCGAAAGACAAGATCATGATGGGTGCCGAGCGCAAATCCATGGTTATGTCTGAAAAAGAGAAACAGAACACGGCTTATCACGAAGCTGGTCACGCCATTGTTGGTCGCGTTGTGCCTGAGCATGATCCGGTCTACAAGGTGTCAATCATTCCTCGCGGTCGGGCGTTGGGTGTAACCATGTTTCTGCCGGAAGAGGATCGTTATAGTCTCTCCAAGCGCGCACTGATCAGCCAGATCTGCTCGCTCTACGGTGGCCGAATTGCTGAAGAGATGACCCTTGGCTTCGACGGTGTGACCACTGGGGCTTCCAACGACATCATGCGTGCCAGCCAAATTGCGCGAAACATGGTGACCAAGTGGGGCTTGTCGGAAAAACTCGGTCCTTTGATGTATGCCGAGGAAGAAGGCGAAGTGTTCTTGGGTCGCGGTGGTGGTGGTCAAAGCGCCAGCTTCTCTGGTGAGACAGCCAAGCTGATTGACTCCGAGGTGCGCAGTATCATTGATCAGTGCTACGGAACTGCCAAGCAGATCCTGACTGACAATCGCGACAAGCTGGATGCCATGGCTGATGCGCTGATGAAGTACGAGACCATTGACGCCGAGCAGATCGACGACATTATGGCGGGGCGCGCACCGCGTGAACCTCGTGACTGGGAAGGTGGTTCGGGTACTTCGGGCACTCCGCCTGTAGCTCAGAACGAACGCCCTGAAACCCCGATTGGCGGCCCGGCAGCTGACCTCTAAGGTTTGAAATGACTTCTGTGTTGTCCTCTACCTGGTTGCCTTGCGGCAACCGGGTTCTCGATTTGGCCCATACGCACGTTATGGGTATTCTTAACGTAACCCCTGACTCTTTTTCCGACGGCGGTCGCTTCAGCCAGCAGGATGCCGCATTGCGTCATGCAGAGGCGATGGTGGCGGCGGGCGCGACCTTGATTGATGTCGGTGGCGAGTCGACCCGGCCTGGTGCTCGCATTGTCTCCCCCTTGGAGGAGCTGGAGCGGGTAGCGCCGATAGTCGAGCGTATTGCTCGCGAGCTGGATGTGATCATCTCGGTTGATACATCGACCCCGGCCGTGATGCGTGAGACTGCGCGCCTGGGGGCGGGGTTAATCAACGATGTTCGCTCCCTTCAGCGAGACGGCGCTCTGGATGCTGCCGCGGCAACTGGTTTGCCTGTATGCCTGATGCATATGCTGGGAGAGCCCGGCAACATGCAGGACAGCCCGCACTATGATGACCTTGTTGGCGAGGTGAGCGGTTTTCTCGCTGAGCGGATGGCTCGGTGCGCTGCGGTGGGGATTCCTGCCGAAAAGATCATCCTTGATCCTGGATTTGGCTTTGCCAAGACCCTGCAGCACAATTTAAGCCTGTTCAAACACATGGAGTCCCTGCACGCCCTTGGTCGGCCGCTATTGGTCGGTGTTTCGCGCAAGAGCATGATAGGGCTGGCGTTGAATCGTCCAGTGGGTGAGCGGTTGTACGGCGGCCTGGCACTTGCGGCGCTTGCGGTGACTAAGGGCGCGCGTATTTTGCGAGTGCACGACGTCGCTGAAACGGTCGATGTGGTGCGCATGATGGCCGCTGTAGAATCTGCCGAATAAGAATGATGGAGCACTTATGACTAAAAAATATTTTGGCACCGACGGTATTCGTGGTCGGGTCGGCGAATTTCCGATTACCCCTGATTTCATGCTCAAGCTGGGTTGGGCGGCAGGTATGGCGTTCCGTAGCATGGGCGCGTGCCGCATCCTGGTGGGCAAGGACACCCGAATTTCGGGGTACATGTTTGAATCCGCGCTGGAGGCGGGTTTGTCTGCTGCCGGCGCTGATGTGATGTTGTTGGGCCCAATGCCGACGCCGGCAATCGCTTACCTGACGCGTACCTTTCACGCTGAAGCCGGTATCGTGATCAGTGCCTCGCACAACCCTCACGATGATAATGGCATCAAGTTCTTCTCGGGTCAGGGCACCAAGTTGCCGGACGAGATTGAGTTGATGATCGAAGAGTTGCTGGATGCGCCGATGACGGTGGTCGAGTCCAGCAAGTTGGGCAAGGTTTCGCGCATAAACGATGCGTCTGGCCGCTACATCGAATTCTGTAAGAGCAGCGTGCCGACGAGTACCAATTTTGCCGGGCTGAAGATCGTTGTCGATTGCGCTCACGGCGCAACTTACAAAGTGGCGCCGAGTGTATTCAATGAGCTTGGTGCGGATGTAACGGTGCTGTCGGCTCAGCCGAATGGCTTGAACATCAACGAAAACTGTGGCTCCACCCACATGGGGCAGTTGCAAGCTGCTGTCTTGGCTGAGCGTGCCGACCTCGGTATCGCCTTCGATGGTGATGGCGATCGTGTCCTGATGGTGGATCATACGGGTGCCGTAGTGGATGGTGATGAGTTGTTGTTCATCATTGCTCGCGACCTGCATGAGCGTGACAAGCTGCAAGGTGGCGTCGTTGGTACCCTTATGAGCAATTTGGGTCTGGAGTTGGCTCTGGCCGATCTTGGGATACCCTTTGTTCGTGCAAATGTGGGGGACCGGTATGTGATTGCCGAGCTGCTGGAGCGTGGCTGGCAGGTAGGTGGTGAGAATTCCGGGCATGTTGTCTGCTTCCAGCACACGACCACTGGCGATGCAATTATTGCTGCGCTGCAGGTGTTGCTGTCCCTGCGTCGTCGTGGTGAGAGTCTTGCCCGGGCGCGCCAGGCTTTGCGTAAGTGCCCACAGGTTCTGCTCAATGTGCGCTTCGCCGGTGGCGAAAACCCGATCGAGCATCCTGCTGTCAAAGAGGCTTGCGAGCGCGTAACCCTTGCAATGGCGGGGCGTGGCCGTGTGTTGCTGCGTAAGTCCGGCACAGAGCCTCTGGTGCGCGTTATGGTCGAAGGTGACGACGAAACACAGGTTCGCGGCCATGCCGAAGACCTGGCAAAACTGGTAACTGAAGTTTGCGCCTGAATTCGGCTTGCCAGTGATGATGTGGTTGGGTAACATCTGCGCCCACTTTGACCGACGAGGTACAGCATGCGTCGCACTATGGTAGCTGGTAACTGGAAGATGCACGGTACCCGCGCCAGTGTCGCTGAGCTGATCAATGGCCTTCGTCACTTGGCATTGCCTAGCGGTGTTGATGTCGCGGTTTTTCCGCCTTGCTTGCATATCAACCAAGTGGTTGATGGCTTGAAAGGTAAGTCGATTCAGGTCGGCGCGCAGAACTCTGCGGTGGAGCCGATGCAAGGTGCGTTGACGGGTGAGATTTCGCCGAGTCAGTTGGTTGATGCGGGTTGTTCCTATGTGCTTGTCGGGCACTCCGAGCGCCGTCAAATGATGGGCGAGCGTGATGGGACGCTCAATCGCAAGTTCGCAGCGGCACAGGCTTGTGGCTTGATTCCGGTGTTGTGCATAGGGGAGACCCTGGAGCAGCGCGAATCAGGCAAGACTCTTGAGGTTGTCTCGCGTCAGCTGGGCAGCATCATTGAGGAGCTGGGTGTTGGTGCGTTTGCAAAGGCAGTAATTGCTTACGAGCCGGTCTGGGCTATTGGCACTGGGCTGACTGCTACACCGCAACAGGCGCAGGATGTGCACGCAGCCATCCGCGCGCAGTTGGCGGCAGAGAATTCTGAGGTTGCACAAGGTGTGCGGCTTCTATACGGCGGCAGCGTGAAGGCGGCCAATGCGGTCGAACTGTTCGGCATGCCGGATATCGATGGGGGGCTCATTGGTGGGGCTTCCCTGAATGCAGATGAGTTCGGTGCGATCTGTCGCGCCGCGGGAAACTGAAAAAATGCTGGAAACAGTCGTAGTCGTTTTTCATCTGTTGGCTGCCCTGGGCGTAGTTGCCCTGGTTTTGTTGCAACAGGGTAAAGGTGCGGATGCTGGTGCGTCTTTCGGTGCAGGTGCTTCAAATACTGTGTTCGGAAGCCAAGGTTCCTCTACCTTTCTTAGTAAGTTTACTGCTATACTTGCCGCCGGTTTCTTCATAACCAGCTTAGGGTTAGGTTACTTTGCTAAAGAGAAAGCTCATGTGCTGACTCAAGTAGGTTTGCCAAACCCAGCGGTGTTGGAAGTACCAAAAGCAAAACCGGCTTCTGATGATGTCCCGGTGCTTCAAGAGCAAAAGTCGGCTACTCCAGCGACTGACGTACCTCCAGCTCAAGAGCAGAAGTAAGAAGGGTTGTAATAGCTGTATTGCCGAGGTGGTGGAATTGGTAGACACGCAACCTTGAGGTGGTTGTGCCCATAGGGTGTAGGGGTTCGAGTCCCCTTCTCGGTACCAATTATCAGGAGAGCCCGCTGTTGCGGGCTTTCTTGTAGGTGGAAGGTTACATTGACCCTGTAAGGGATCGGTCGTATACTTCCGCCCCAGCTTTGTCGCGGGGTGGAGCAGTCTGGTAGCTCGTCGGGCTCATAACCCGAAGGTCGTCGGTTCAAATCCGGCCCCCGCAACCAGTTTTAGCGGAGCCCCTTTTAAGGGGCTTTTTGTTAGCTGGACACTTTCAACGCCGCTGTTCGACGGCGTTTCAAGGATGGGCGTTTCGCCCATTTTTTATTTTGCACAGCATGCACATACATGCACGAGGGGGTTCAGGTGTCGAGCAAGCTAGAAGAGTTGCAGGCCTTGTTGGCCCCGGTGGTCGTGGCCCTAGGCTATGAATGCTGGGGTATTGAGTTTTCGGCTCAAGGTCGCCACTCAATGTTGCGCGTTTATATCGATAAAGAGGGCGGTGTGCTGGTGGACGACTGTGCCATTGTCAGCCGTCAGATCAGTGGTGTCCTGGATGTTGAAGATCCAATCTCCGTTGAATACACCCTCGAAGTTTCCTCGCCAGGCATGGAACGCCCACTGTTCACTATTGATCAGTTTGCAAAATTTGCCGGTGAACAAGTGAAGATCAAGCTGCGATCTCCCTTTGAAGGGCGACGCAACTTTCAGGGCCTTCTGCGCGGTGTAGAAGAGCAGGATGTCGTGGTGCAGGTAGAAGACCATGAATTCCTGTTGCCGATCGATATGATCGACAAGGCCAACATTATTCCCAGTTTTGACTGAGACGCGGATCCCGCGGATCCAATGGCTTGCGAAAGGCGAGGCGTACGATGAGCAAAGAAGTACTGCTGGTTGTTGAGTCGGTATCCAATGAAAAGGGCGTACCGGCAAACGTGATTTTTGAAGCGCTGGAGCTGGCCCTGGCCACTGCTACCAAAAAGCGTTTTGAAGACGAAGTTGATCTGCGTGTGGAAATCAACCGCCACACCGGTGCCTATGAGACTTTCCGTCGCTGGACGGTCGTCGAAGAAGCCGATCTTGATGATCCGGCCATCGAAACCTGGCCGAGCAAGGTTGCGCAAACGCATCCTGGCGCCCAGGTCGGTGATGTCGTCGAAGAAAAGATCGAGTCGATCGAATTCGGCCGTATTGCTGCACAGACTGCCAAGCAGGTCATCGTGCAGAAGGTTCGCGAAGCCGAGCGCGCTCAAGTCGTTGACGCCTATCGCGAGCGCCTGGGTGAAATCATTTCCGGCACCGTGAAAAAAGTCACTCGCGACAATGTGATCGTCGACCTGGGTAACAACGCCGAAGCGTTGCTGGCCCGTGAAGACATCATCTCTCGTGAAACCTTCCGTGTTGGCGTGCGTCTGCGTGCGCTGCTCAAGGAAATCCGCACCGAGAACCGCGGCCCTCAGTTGATCCTGTCGCGTACTGCGCCGGAAATGCTGATCGAACTGTTCCGTATCGAAGTGCCGGAAATCGCTGAAGGCCTGATCGAAGTCATGGCTGCGTCCCGCGACCCGGGCTCGCGCGCCAAGATCGCGGTCCGCTCCAAAGACAAACGCATCGATCCGCAAGGTGCTTGCATTGGTATGCGCGGTTCGCGCGTGCAGGCAGTGTCGGGCGAATTGGGTGGTGAGCGTGTGGACATCGTCCTGTGGGACGATAACCCGGCGCAGTTCGTGATCAACGCCATGTCGCCAGCTGAAGTGGCGGCAATTATCGTTGACGAAGATGCCCATGCAATGGACATCGCCGTTGGCGCAGACAATCTGGCTCAGGCCATTGGTCGTGGTGGTCAGAACGTGCGTCTGGCCAGCCAGCTGACCGGCTGGACCCTGAACGTGATGACCGAATCGGACATCCAGGCTAAGCAGCAAGCTGAAACCGGCGACATCCTGCGCAACTTTATCGACGAGTTGGAAGTCGACGAAGACCTGGCGCAGGTGCTGGTAGATGAAGGCTTCACCAGCCTGGAAGAGATTGCCTACGTACCGTTGGAAGAAATGCTCAACATCGACGGCTTTGACGAAGACACCGTCAACGAGCTTCGCGCTCGGGCCAAGGATCGTTTGTTGACTAAAGCCATCGCTACTGAGGAAAAGCTGGCAGACGCCCATCCGGCCGAAGACCTGCTCTCGCTTGAGGGTATGGACAAGGATTTGGCGATGGAACTGGCGGTGCGCGGCGTAATTACCCGCGAAGACCTGGCCGAGCAGTCTATTGACGATCTGCTCGACATCGACGGCATTGACGATGATCGTGCCGGCAAGTTGATCATGGCCGCCCGAGCCCATTGGTTCGAGTAACTAGGCGCGGCCTGAGGAGAGAAGTGCATGACGCAAGTCACGGTGAAACAACTGGCCGATGAGGTCAAAACACCGGTAGAGCGCCTGTTGCAGCAGATGCGTGAGGCAGGTCTGCCGCACACCGCCGCCGATGAAGGTGTGAGCGATAGTGAGAAGCAGTCTTTGCTGACTCACTTGAAGAGCAGCCACAAGGCGAAAGTGGAAGAACCGCGCAAGATTACATTGCAGCGCAAAACCACCAGCACCCTGCGTGTTGCTGGTAGCAAAAGCATTAGCGTTGAAGTACGCAAGAAGAAAGTCTTCGTACAGCGCAGCCCGGAAGAAATCGAAGCCGAGCGCAAACGCGAACTGGAAGAACGTCGCGCAGTAGAAAATGCTGCTCGTCAGAAGGCTGAAGAAGAAGCCAAGCGTCGCGCCGAAGAAGAAGCGCGTCGCCAGCCTGCTGCTGCGCAACCTGCTGCCACTGAAGCAGTCGCTGCGACTAGCGCGCCAGTAGAAGCTGTGCGTGAGGCCGCTCCGGTTGCCGCCGCACCTGCTCCTGCAGCTGACGCTCGCAAGCGCGACGAACCTCGTCGTCCGGACAAACCACGTGCTGACGATAACAGTCGTCGCGGTGGTGGTGGCGATGGCGAGCGTAAAAACGCTCCGCATCGTGCCTCGGTCAAAGAGAAAGCGCCTGCGCCACGCGTTGCTCCACGTACTACCGACGAAGAAAGCGATGGCTTCCGTCGTGGTGGTCGTGGCAAGGCCAAGCTGAAAAAACGCAACGCCCACGGTTTCCAGAGCCCAACCGGCCCTGTCGTGCGTGAAGTGAAGATCGGCGAGACCATCACTGTTGGCGATCTTGCCCAGCAGATGTCGGTCAAGGCAGCTGAAATCATCAAGTTCATGTTCAAGCTGGGTACTCCGGCCACCATCAACCAGGTACTGGATCAGGAAACTGCCCAACTGGTTGCTGAAGAGCTGGGCCACAAAGTGACCCTCGTCAGCGATACCGCCCTGGAAGATTCCCTGGCTGAGTCTCTGAAGTTTGAAGGTGAGGCCGTTTCCCGTGCACCGGTTGTGACCGTAATGGGCCACGTTGACCACGGTAAAACTTCCCTGCTCGACTATATCCGTCGTGCCAAGGTTGCTGCAGGCGAAGCCGGCGGTATCACCCAGCACATCGGCGCTTATCACGTTGAAACCGAGCGTGGCATGGTGACGTTCCTCGACACCCCTGGTCACGCCGCGTTTACCGCAATGCGTGCCCGTGGTGCCAAGGCGACCGACATCGTGATCCTGGTAGTTGCAGCGGACGACGGTGTAATGCCGCAGACCATTGAAGCTGTCCAGCACGCCAAGGCTGCCGGTGTTCCTCTGGTCGTTGCCGTGAACAAAATCGACAAGCCGGGTGCAGATCTCGATCGCATCCGTAGCGAACTGTCGGTTCACGGCGTGACTTCGGAAGAGTGGGGTGGCGAGACGCCATTCGTGTCGGTCTCCGCGAAAATGGGTACCGGCGTTGACGAACTGCTCGAAGCCGTTCTGCTGCAAGCCGAAGTGCTGGAACTGACCGCTACTCCATCGGCTCCTGGTCGTGGTGTTGTGGTTGAGTCCCGCCTCGACAAGGGCCGTGGCCCGGTTGCGACCGTTCTGGTTCAAGACGGTACCCTGCGCCAAGGCGACATGGTCCTGGTCGGTTCGAACTACGGCCGTGTACGTGCCATGCTCGACGAGAACGGCAAGCCAATCAAGGAAGCTGGCCCGGCTATCCCGGTCGAGATCCTCGGCCTGGATGGTACTCCGGACGCTGGCGACGAGATGAGCGTAGTTGCTGACGAGAAGAAAGCCCGTGAAGTGGCTCTGTTCCGTCAAGGCAAGTTCCGTGAAGTCAAGCTGGCCCGTGCTCACGCCGGCAAGCTGGAAAACATCTTCGAGAACATGGGCCAGGAAGAGAAGAAGACGCTTAATATCGTCCTCAAATCTGACGTTCGTGGTTCCCTCGAAGCGTTGAACGGCGCCTTGAACGGCCTGGGTAACGACGAAGTGCAAGTGCGCGTTGTCGGTGGCGGTGTCGGTGGTATCACCGAGTCCGACGCTAACCTGGCACTGGCTTCCAACGCTGTACTGTTCGGCTTCAACGTGCGTGCCGATGCAGGCGCTCGCAAGATCGTCGAGCAGGAAGGCCTGGACATGCGTTACTACAACGTCATCTACGACATCATCGAAGACGTCAAGAAAGCCCTTACCGGCATGCTTGGCAGCGACGTTCGGGAGAACATCCTGGGTATCGCCGAGGTGCGTGACGTGTTCCGCTCGCCGAAATTTGGCGCGATCGCCGGTTGCATGGTTATCGAAGGTGTTGTGCACCGTAACCGTCCAATCCGTGTACTGCGTGAAGACATCGTTATCTTCGAAGGCGAGCTGGAGTCTCTGCGCCGCTTCAAGGATGACGCTTCCGAAGTACGTGCCGGCATGGAATGCGGTATTGGCGTCAAGAGCTACAACGACGTCAAAGCTGGCGACAAGATCGAAGTTTACGAGAAGGTTCAGGTTGCTCGCAGCCTCTAACTCGCGCACTTCAGGAGCCACGCAGCGTGTGGGCATGCAAATGCCCCGCGCAGTGTCCGGACTCTAAACGCAACGCCCGGTCTGGCTTTTGTCAGGCCGGGCGTTTGCCGCTTTCAGACCCCACGGGTTTCACCGTGTGGCAGTAACAGGTAACAAGACATGGCAAAAGAATACAGCCGTACCCAGCGTATCGGCGATCAGATGCAGCGCGAGCTGGCCCAACTGATCCGTCGCGAAGTCAAAGACCCTCGTGTAGGCCTGGTCACCATCACTGCCGTTGAAGTGAGCCGTGACGTGGGTCACGCCAAGATCTTCATCACCGTGATGGGTCAGGACAGCAGCGAAGAAATCGCGCAAAGCATCAAGGTGCTCAACTCGGCTGCTGGCTTCCTGCGTATGCAGTTGGCCCGTGAAATGAAGCTGCGCAGTGTTCCCCAGTTGCACTTCCACTACGACGAAAGCGTCGTGCGTGGCGCGCACCTGTCGGCACTGATCGAGCGCGCCGTGGCTGAAGACAGCCAACACCCGTCTACACCTGAAGACGCCAAGGAGTAAGCGGTGGCTCAGGTCAAACGTATCCGTCGCAACGTCAGCGGTATCATTCTGCTCGATAAGCCCATTGGCTTTACCTCCAATGCTGCGCTGCAGAAGGTCCGCTGGCTGCTCAATGCCGAAAAGGCAGGGCACACCGGCAGCCTCGATCCCCTTGCCACCGGCGTTCTGCCGTTGTGCTTCGGCGAGGCCACCAAGTTCTCGCAATACCTGCTCGATTCCGACAAGGGGTACGAAACCCTGATGCAACTGGGCAAGACCACCACCACGGCAGATGCTGAAGGTGATGTTTTGCAGGTTCGCGACGTGACCGTTGGTCGTGCTGAAATCGAAGCTGCTTTACCCGGTTTTCGTGGGCAAATCAGTCAGATACCTCCGATGTACTCGGCCCTTAAGCGCGACGGGCAGCCTCTTTACAAGCTGGCACGTGCGGGCGAAGTAGTGGAGCGTGAACCGCGTTCTGTTACTATTGCGCGCTTGGAATTGCTTGCCTGTGAAGGCGACACTGCCCGCTTGGCCGTGGACTGCAGCAAAGGCACCTATATCCGTACCCTAGTGGAAGATATCGGTGAACAGCTCGGTTGCGGCGCGTACGTTGCAGAGCTGCGACGCACACAGGCCGGCCCATTCAGCTTGGCCCAGACGGTTACGCTGGAAGAGTTGGAAGCGGTACACGCCGAAGGCGGCAATGAAGCAGTTGATCGCTTCCTGATGCCATCGGACAGCGGTTTGCTGGATTGGCCGTTGTTGCACTTTTCGGAGCACAGCGCGTTCTACTGGCTCAACGGCCAGCCGGTACGTGCCCCGGATGCCCCGAAATTCGGCATGGTGCGAGTACAGGATCATAACGGTCGCTTTATCGGTATCGGTGAAGTGAGCGAAGACGGGCGCATCGCGCCGCGTCGACTGATTCGGTCAGAATGACCGAACGAGTGTGGCTGTTAACAGGCACGGTCAACACTCATTTTTAGATACAGGGATTTGTCCCTGGCCTGTTGAAACTGCCCTTTGGGTGGTTTCCTGAAAAAAGGATTGCCTCATGGCTCTCGACGTTCAAGAAAAAGCACAAATCGTAGCTGACTATCAGCAAGCTGTTGGTGACACTGGTTCGCCAGAAGTGCAAGTTGCACTGCTGACCCACAACATCAACAAGCTGCAAGGTCACTTCAAGGCCAACGGTAAAGATCACCACTCCCGTCGTGGTCTGATCCGCATGGTAAACCAGCGCCGTAAGCTGCTGGACTACCTGAAAGGCAAGGATCTGGGTCGTTATCAGACTCTGATCGGTCGCCTGGGTCTGCGTCGCTAATAAGCGATTGCGCTAGAGGTTGGTTGTCTGCCGTGTGTCAGTGGGATTCCCGCTGGCCCATGGTAGGCTCCCAGCCTCAAGTTTTATCTGGATACACGTTTTACCCTGGACGAAGGCCGGGCCGACTCCCGACATTGCCCAAGAATTTCGCAAGAAGACAAGTTCCCCAAGAGCCACAAAGAAGGTAGGACACCGTGAACCCGGTTATCAAAAAATTTCAATTCGGTCAGTCGACCGTTACCCTCGAGACAGGCCGTATCGCCCGTCAAGCCTCCGGCGCAGTGCTGGTTACCGTTGACGATGACGTTACCGTATTGGTGACCGTTGTTGGCGCCAAGACCGCTGACCCAAGCAAAGGCTTCTTCCCTCTTTCCGTCCACTACCAGGAAAAGACTTACGCTGCCGGTAAGATCCCTGGCGGTTTCTTCAAGCGCGAAGGCCGTCCTTCCGAGAAAGAAACCCTGACCTCCCGACTGATCGACCGTCCGATCCGTCCGCTGTTCCCAGAAGGCTTCATGAACGAAGTGCAGGTTGTCTGCACCGTCGTTTCCACCAGCAAGAAGACCGATCCGGACATCGCTGCGATGATCGGTACCTCGGCTGCCCTGGCCATCTCCGGTATTCCTTTCGATGGCCCAATCGGCGCTGCCCGCGTTGCTTTCCACGAAAGCACCGGCTACCTGTTGAACCCGACTTACGAGCAACAGAAAGCTTCGAGCCTGGACATGGTCGTTGCCGGTACCTCGGAAGCCGTGTTGATGGTTGAATCGGAAGCCAAAGAGCTGACCGAAGACCAGATGCTGGGCGCTGTACTGTTCGCCCACGACGAGTTCCAGGCTGTCATCAAGGCCGTCACCGAGCTGGCTGCTGAAGCTGCCAAGCCAACCTGGACCTGGGCTCCACAAGCTGAAGCCACTGAACTGCTGGGCGCTATCCGCTCCGAGTTCGGCGCTGCCATCTCCGACGCCTACACCATCACCATCAAGGCCGACCGTTACGCTCGCCTGGGTGAGCTGAAGGATCAGGTCGTTGCCAAGCTGTCCGGTGAAGAAGGCCAACCTTCTTCCAGCGAAGTCAAAGCAGCATTCGGTGAAATCGAATACCGCACCGTTCGCGAAAACATCGTTAACGGCAAGCCACGTATCGACGGTCGCGACACTCGTACCGTACGTCCGCTGAACATCGAAGTCGGCGTTCTGCCGAAGACTCACGGTTCGGCACTGTTCACCCGTGGTGAAACCCAGGCTCTGGTAGTCGCGACTCTGGGCACTGCCCGTGACGCACAACTGCTGGACACCTTGGAAGGCGAGAAAAAAGACCCGTTCATGCTGCACTACAACTTCCCTCCGTTCTCGGTAGGCGAGTGTGGTCGCATGGGTGGTGCTGGTCGTCGCGAAATCGGCCACGGCCGTCTGGCTCGTCGTTCGATTGCCGCCATGCTGCCAGCTGCTGACGTATTCCCGTACACCATCCGTGTTGTGTCGGAAATCACTGAGTCCAACGGTTCCAGCTCCATGGCTTCGGTCTGCGGTGCTTCCCTGGCTCTGATGGATGCCGGTGTACCGATGAAAGCGCCGGTTGCTGGTATCGCCATGGGTCTGGTTAAAGAAGGCGAGAAGTTCGCCATCCTGACCGACATCCTGGGTGATGAAGACCACTTGGGCGACATGGACTTCAAAGTAGCCGGTACCGCTAAAGGTGTTACCGCGCTGCAGATGGACATCAAGATCAAAGGCATCACCGAAGAAATCATGGAGATTGCTCTGGGCCAAGCCCTGGAAGCGCGCCTGAACATCCTCGGTCAGATGAACCAGATCATTGGTCAGTCCCGCACCGAACTGTCGGAAAATGCTCCGACCATGATCGCGATGAAAATCGACACCGACAAAATCCGTGATGTTATCGGTAAAGGCGGCGCGACCATTCGTGCGATCTGTGAAGAGACCAAGGCTTCGATCGACATCGAAGACGACGGTTCGATCAAGATCTTCGGCGAAACCAAGGAAGCTGCTGAAGCTGCACGTCAGCGCGTCCTGGGCATCACCGCTGAGGCTGAGATCGGCAAGATCTATGTCGGTAAAGTTGAGCGCATCGTCGACTTCGGCGCATTCGTCAACATCCTGCCGGGCAAAGACGGTCTGGTTCACATCTCCATGCTGAGCGACGCTCGCGTTGAGAAAGTGACCGACATTCTGAAAGAAGGCCAGGAAGTGGAAGTGCTGGTACTGGACGTGGACAACCGCGGTCGTATCAAGCTGTCCATCAAGGACGTAGCAGCAGCCAAGGCATCGGGCGTTTAATTACCCGCAGGCTTTACGCTGAAAAAGAGGACCCTTCGGGGTCCTTTTTTTATGGGGGACGGAAAGTGATGGAAAATCAGCCGTTTATCCATCTGCAAAACCTGCAAGTTGCATGCAGGCATCACCCTCTTCATGCAAGTTGCACGATTTCAAAAGTTGAATGAATTCATAACCTATTGTTTTTGAAGGGGATTATTGATTTATAAAACTTGGCACAACGCCTGCAACAGTACTGGTAACCCTGCGGCATTAACGTTGAAACGCTGCAGACCTTCGAAAAACAGGAGTTACTCGTATGAAGAAGTTCGCTATCGCTGCTGCAACTGCCACCGCGCTGACCCTGACCATGGCTAACGTTGCGTTCGCCCAAACTTCCCAGGCTCCAATGGTTGTCGCCGCCGGTGAAGTGACCAAGGCCAAGGAAGCGACCTCCGACACCTGGATCACTACCAAGGTGAAAAGTGACCTGGTAACCGAGAAAGGCATTCCTGGCACCGACATCAAAGTCGAAACCAACAAAGGCGTAGTTTCCCTGTCGTCGACCGTCGCAGTGACCGAAGCGCAGAAAACTACAGCGGTGAACATCACCAAGCAAATCAAAGGCGTTAAAGCTGTATCGGCCGACGGCCTGAAAGCAGAGTAACGCTTAACAATTCGTCTGAACTGAATGGCGGCGGCGGCGGGTGAGCTAGATATCCACCCAATGCACCTCTGGCGTTCATGCGACCGACCACACGGATGTGGTTATTACAGGCCCCGGCACTTGTGTCGGGGCCTGTTCTATTGTGGGAAGAAATACATTTCGTAGGTATATGAAAATCAAATGTGGGAGCGGGCTTGCCCGCGAATACGGAGTGTCAGTCGACATCTACATGACTGATCCACCGCCTTCGCGGGCAAGCCCGCTCCCACATTTAGATTTGTGCTGGTCGCCGGTTACTCAGCATCTAGATGCATCGGTGTTACCACTCGACCATCCTTCTCTGCCTGCCCCAGGTTTGCATCAATGAAGTACACCCGGTCATCCTCCAGTTGGCCTTTGTCCACCAGGTAGTCCTTGATGGTGCTGGCCCGGTCCTGGCCCAACTGGCGCAGCAGAACATCACTGGCGCTCCAGAACTTGATTATCCCGTCGCGCAGTTTCGCGGTGCGGTCATCGCTGCTCAGGTCCTTCCATTCGGCCGGTGGTTGCTGTTTCAGGCGGGTACGGTAGATGCCTTCCAGTAATGGCGCCTTTTCCTTCTCAGGTACGACAAGCAACGACGCTTGGGCCGGGACTTTGTCGCCACGACGCTGAAGGATTTTGTAGTAGTTGTATTGATATTCACGTTCCAGGCGTTGCGCGGCGAGGAACGGGCCATCACTGCTGGCGGCGGCCGTGCCTTCGATTTCCAGGCGCAGGGCTGGGCGTTCTTTCAGCGCTTTTGCCAAGCTGTTCAGAGCGCCTTCGGCGTCCTTGCTCAAATCGCTGGAGCCAGCGGCGAAGGACACATTACCCAGGTCTTCCGAGCCCCCCCCGGTCAGCAGCCCACCTATAAACTTGAACGGCGCGGTCGCTGCGCGTACCACCAGGTTGCGCAGGGTCTGCCAAACGATCGGCATCACGCTGAATTGCGGGTTGTTCAAGTCGCCGGTCACTGGCAGCTCGATGGAAATTTTTCCGTCGCTGTCTTTGAGCAGCGCGATCGCCAGGCGAATCGGCAGGTCCACGGCATCGGTGCTGTCGACTTTTTCACCCAATTGCAGTTGTTCAATCACTACTTTGTTTTCGGCCTTCAATTGGCCCTTGGTGATCACATAGTGCAGGTCGAGATTGAGGCGGCCTTTGCGGATTCGGAAACCGGCAAATTTGCCGGAATACGGCGTCAATGTCGTCAGCTCGACACGTTTGAAGCTGGTGGCGATATCCAGCGCCGCCATCGGGTCAAACGGGTTCACGCTGCCTTTGATGGTCACTGGCGCGTAGCGATCCACCTTGCCGTTGATGTCGACGCTGGCCGGTTTGGCCTGGCGACTGTCAATCGTACCGATCTGCCCGTTGAGTTGTTGAATGGCAGTGGCGAAGTTGGGTGTGAGGCTGAAGTCTGCAAAGTTGGCCGAGCCGTCATTGATCGCAATCTGTCCGATATGAATGGCCAAAGGTTTGTCTTTACTTGCCACAGGCTTGGCCGCTGATTTGGCGCCACTGTTGGCCGGTTGCGGAATCAACAAGTCGTCGATGTTGGTGGTGCGGTCATCGTTGATCATGAAACGCGCATACGGCTGCTGCAGGTTAACCTTGTCGATCGACAGGCTTTGGCCATGCTGATAGTTCACGCCCTCCAGCACCAGGCGCTGCCATTTGAGGAAGTCACGGGTCTTGAGGGTGTCCAGGGTATGCAGTTGGTCGACCTGAGCGCGGCCGGTGACCTGAAGGGCCAATGGCTCAGTGCTTTTCAGGTTCACATCCAGATTGCTACCCAGCATGCCGCTTCGCAGTTCCAGGCGAATGAAAGGGCTGATATAGGACTGAGCGACCCGCAGGTCGATGTCCTGAGTGTTTACCTTCAGTTTGGCGCTGACCGGGTTGAGGTTGACCTCGCCAGTTGCCAGGATCTTGCCTTGCTTGCCCAGACCGGTGTCGACCTTCAAGGTAAAGGGGCTCTGATTAAGGCTGTCGAAGTTCTGCACGTCGACGTTCAACGGGCCCAGCTCCAGCGCTACCGCAGGTTTGACTTGGCGGTCGGCCAGATGCACTTGGTAGTTGCGAAGCTGTACATCCTTGAGCAGCACTTGCCATGGCTTGCTGGGCGCTGCGGGTTCAACTTTTGGTGAATCGGCGGTTGCGGGTGTGGTGGCAGGTTCCGGCGCCTTGGCGACTGGCTTGCTCGGTTGGCTGGCGAACAATTTCTGCCAGTCCAGTTGCCCATCGGCCTCGCGGGCAGCCCAGGTTTCCAGCTTGTTACTGCGAATTTTGCCGACAATGACCTGCTGCTTGGCGAGGTCCACCGTGGTGTCGCTGACGTCCAGGCGTTCCAGGCGCACCAAAGGCCGGCCATCCGGAGCCTTGATAGCAAAAGGCGCGATGCTGGCTGCAGTGTTAGTCAGGTTCAGTTCAGTTTCTTTGGCCAGGCTGAATTTGTAGTTGGTGCTGAAGTTGAGCACACCGTCTTCAAGCACCAGTGGTACAGCGTCACGTACATACGGCCACCAGGCTTTCATCTTGCCATCGGTGACTTTCAGCGTGCCCTCGGAGGTGATTGGCTCCAGGCTGAAATTGCCTTTCCAGTCGATTTGTCCACCTTCTGGGCCGGCGGCCACCAAGGTCATGTCGGCGTTGTCTTCTGGCAACGTGCTGAGGTTTTTCAGCTCGAAGTCGAGTTTGTCGTAGAGAAACTCGATGGGTTCGCTGGGGCGTAAATCTTGAAAGTGTACGTAACCGCCCGCCAGTTGAATGCGGTCAATGCGCAGTGGGAACGGTTTGGCGTTTGGATCGGTCGGGGTTGGTTCACTTGGAGGCAGTTTAAATAACTGCGCCAGATTCAGTTGGCCGGACTTGTCGAACAATAGCTCGGTCTTTGGCTTGTCCAGTTGTATATCAGCCAGGTGCAGGGCGAGGGTCCAGAGACTGTCGATCTGCAAGTTGGCGTAGAGGCGCTCGAAGCCTATCTGTTCCTTGCCGGGATCGCCGATCTTCAGGCCCCACAGCGTCAGCTCCAGGCTGAACGGGTTGAGCTCAATCCGCTCGATGCGCGCCGGCACCGTGGCGTAATTGGCCAACTGTTGGTTGGCAATGCGAAGGGCAATGCCCGGCAGAATCAAAAAGCCCAGCAAGCTGTACAGAGCAAGGGCAGTCAACAAGGCGCCTATGGCGCGAATCAATCCTTTGGGCATGGGTGACGCCATCTATGTCGAACGAGAGTGCCTTGGAGTATGGCACGGGTTTTCGGTTCCGAAGAGCTTGGCTTTTTGAGACAAGTCTTACAGTTGCAGAATCAGCGTTTTCAACGGCGGCTGCTGGTCTTGTGAGGGAAAGTCGACCCCCGGCGTCATGATTTGCCAGTCGCGTACCGGGCGACCGGCTTTTTCTGCGCAACGCAGCACCTGTTCACGCCAGTCATCCATGCTGACCTTCGCCAGGTTGTTGCAGCAGATCAGCACGCCATTATCGGCGGTCGCCAGCAACGCGGGCTTGAGCAAGCTTTGATAGTCGCGCAACAGGTCGACGGTGCCGAAGGCACTCTTGGCCCAGGCCGGTGGGTCGAGCAATACCAGGTCATATTGGCGTTGCTCAAGGCGCGGATAACTCGGTAGTTTTTGGCCGCGACGCTGGGTGATCGGCAGGCCCGCCAGCTGGCGAATCGCTGGGAAGTAGTCGGACTGCACGAAATTCATTGCCGGTAATTGCGGATTCAGCAGGCCGTTTTCGCGCCCAACCGCCAGGTTGCCTTCGGCGAAGTCCAGGTTGCACACCTCGCGGGCGCCACCGGCTGCCGCGCTCAGGCCCACGCCGCAGGTGTAGGCGAACAGGTTCAACACACTTTTGCCGGCACTGTTGTTTTTGACCCAGCCGCGGGTGTTGCGCAGGTCGAGGAACAGCAACGGGTCTTGCCCTGCGTGACGCCCACGTACACGGTAATTGAGGCCCCATTCGTGGCCGACCAAGTCTTCCAGTGCGGCAGGTTCTGCACGGTACACCGTGTCTTCACGGTCGATTCGCGAGTTGCCACGGGAGCGATCGTTGTAGACCAGCAGCAGCTCGAGCCCGATGTACTGGTTGATCAGTTGATGCAGGTCCAACAGGTCCGCCGTTTCCAGGGACTGGTGGAAACTCTGCACCAGCAGTTGCGGGCCGTAGCGGTCGATTGTCAGGCCGCCGGCGCCTTCCTGGCTGCCGTGGAACAGGCGGTAGCAGTCGGTGCCCTGGGCATGCAGCTCACTGATCAGGTCTTGGCGATGATCGAGGGCGGCGCGCAGCGCCTGATTCAAGGGAGACATAGAGCGCGCCTTGCTTGCTGGTAAATGAGGGAAATGCGGGCGCGGAGTTTAACAGCTATAAGCCGCCGTCTACATCAACCCCATCCGCCGATGGGCGCGTTGCACCGAACCATTGCGCATTGCCCAGCGCAGCAACGGAGCACTGCGCCTCACCCCTGCGCGGATCATCTGGCGTTGCAGCGGGCTTTGATGTTGTTCGAGTAAAGTGCTTGCCCAGTCCGGCAGCAGGTCGATCCCGGCCTGCATCATCAGGCTGCCAAATGGCTTGGCCAAGGTGCTGGGGGCGGGCGCATTGACCAGCAGGCGCAGCACTTCGCGGCTGCGCTCGTCGCACAGCAATTGTGGGCGAATGCGTGCCAGGTAATCTGAAATTTCCTGCCGTGAACGTGGAACATGCCGAGCGCCCAGTTGTTCGGCGACCAAGGCAATTTCACTGTAGTAACGATCCTGGTCCCGACCTGAGAGGTGTGGGTTGCGATAACGCAGGTGCGCGGCCAGGAAGTTGCTGACTTCGGCCACATGCACCCAAGTCAGCAGCTCCGGGTCGCTAGCCGCATAGGGCCTCCCATCCGGAGCATGCCCGACCACTTGCAGGTGAATGGTGCGCACTTTTTCGATCAACCATTCGGCGTCTTTGCGTGAGCCGAAGGTAGTGCCGGAAATAAACTGCGAGGTACGCCGCAAACGCCCGAGCATGTCCTGGCGGAAATTCGAATGGTCCCATACCCCGGCCAGGGCCAGCGGGTGCAAGGCTTGCAGCATCAAGGCGCTGATGCCGCCGATGAGCATGCTGCTGAAGTCGCCATGGACTTGCCAACTGACCGAGTCCGGTCCGAACAGGCCTGGATCGCCCTTGGGGTTTTCCAGGTCCAGTTGGCCCAACGACAAGCCTGTGAGGCTCATCAGCTGGGTTTCGATACAGCTGCGGATAAATTCCATGGCGGCTCGGGTTTTCCTATCGATTCAGGCGTTTGTCGATCAGGCCATCTACAACGCTTGGGTCGGCCAGGGTCGAGGTATCGCCGAGGCTGTCCAGTTCATTGCAGGCGATCTTGCGCAAAATTCTGCGCATGATCTTGCCGGAGCGGGTTTTTGGCAGGGCCGGCGCCCATTGGATCAGTTCCGGCTTGGCAAAGCTGCCGATTTCCTTGCTGACCAGGTCAAGCAGGTGTTTTTTCAGTTCATCGTTTGGCTCGACGCCCTTCATCGGCGTGACGAACGCGTAGATGCCTTGGCCTTTGACATCATGGGGGTAACCCACGACGGCGGCTTCGGCCACTTGGTCATGCAACACCAGAGCACTTTCCACTTCAGCGGTGCCGATACGGTGGCCGGACACGTTGATCACGTCATCGATGCGCCCGGTGATCCAGTAGTCGCCGTCTTCATCGCGTCGCGCGCCATCGCCAGTGAAGTAGTAGCCTGGGTAGGGTTTGAAGTAAGTGTCGATCATGCGCTGTGGGTCGCCGTAGACGCTGCGGATCTGCCCTGGCCAACTGGCTTTGATCACCAAAATTCCGCTGCCTGCGCCGATGATTACGTTGCCTTTTTCATCCAGTAGCACGGGTTGCACACCGAACATCGGCTGGGTTGCGCAGCCAGGTTTGATGCGCTGGGCGCTGACCAAGGGACTGAGCATGATGCCGCCGGTTTCGGTCTGCCACCAAGTATCCACGATCGGGCAGCGTTGTTCGCCCACGGCGTTGAAGTACCAGTCCCAGGCTTCCGGGTTGATTGGCTCGCCGACGCTGCCCAGCAGGCGCAGGCTGGCGCGTGACGTATTTTCCAACGGGCCGTGGCCCTCGCGCATCAAGGCGCGCAGTGCAGTTGGCGCGGTGTAGAAGATATTCACCTGATGTTTGTCGATCACCTGCCAGAAGCGCGAGCTGTCCGGGTAGCTCGGCACGCCTTCGAACATCAACGAGGTGGCGCCATTGGCCAGTGGGCCATACACGATGTAGCTGTGGCCGGTGACCCAGCCGACATCCGCGGTGCACCAGAACACTTCGCCGTCGCGGTAGTCGAGTACGTACTTGAACGTCATTGCGGCTTGCAGCAGGTAACCGCCGGTGGTGTGCAGCACGCCTTTGGGTTTGCCGGTGCTGCCGGAGGTGTAGAGGATGAACAGCGGGTCTTCGGCGTCCATCGGTTCGGGCGGGCAGTCGTCGCTGGCTGCGTCCAGGGCTTGTTGATACTTGAGGTCGCGGTCTTTTACCCAGATAAGATCCGCACCCGTGCGTTCCACCACCAGCACCGTGCTGACGTTCGGGCAACTGGCCAAGGCCTTGTCGACGTTCTGTTTCAACGCCACCGGCTTACCACCGCGCACGCCTTCATCGGCGGTGATCACGGTGCGGCAGTCGGCGTCGAGAATACGGTCGCGCAGGGCGTCCGGCGAGAACCCACCAAACACCACCGAGTGCACTGCACCCATCCGAGTGCAGGCCAGCATCGCGTAGGCGGCTTCCGGGATCATCGGCATGTAGATGCACACCCGGTCGCCTTTTTTCACGCCACGGCTTTTCAGCACATTGGCCAGGCGACTGACGTTTTGATGAAGTTGGCGGTAGGTGATTTTGGAAGATTTTGCAGGATCATCGCCTTCCCATATGAAAGCTGGCTGATCGGCGCGATGCGCCAGGTGACGGTCGATGCAGTTGTAACTGACGTTCAGTTGGCCACTGGCGAACCATTGGGCGGCGCCAGTGTGGATGTCTGAGGTTTGAACGGTGTGCCAGGGTTTGATCCAGTCGAGAAACCCTTTGGCCTGTTCGGCCCAGAAGGTATCCGGCTGCTCAATGGATTGGCGATAGAGGCGCTGGTAGTCCTCTTGACTGAGTTGCGCAGCCCGGCGGACGGCATCGGCGGTGGGGAATGTGCTGATATCGAACATGAGCGGTCCTTATTCTTGTTTTAGCGACAAGTGATAAAGATGCACGCAGTGGGGGGAGGGTTCAAGGCCAACGTCCAAACGAACGCTGGCCTTGATTGACCGACTTTAGCCGCGGTGACGACCGCGGAAGTAGTTGATCAGGCCCTGGGTCGACGCATCGTCAGCCAAGGTTTCTTCGGCGCCGGTCAGGCGGTTGTATACGCCTTTGCCCAGCTCTTTGCCCAGCTCCACGCCCCACTGATCGAACGCGTTGATACCCCAGATCACGCTCTGCACGAACACTTTGTGTTCATACATGGCGACCAGTGCGCCCAAGCGGCGTGGGCTGATGCGTTCAACCACGAGGGTGTTACTTGGGCGGTTGCCCGGGATCACCTTGTGCGGTGCCAACTTCTGCACTTCGGCTTCCGGAATACCCTTCTCACGCAGTTCGGCTTCGGCTTCGCTGCGGGTCTTGCCGAGCATCAGCGCCTGGCTTTGGGACAGGCAGTTGGCGTACAGCCACTGATGGTGGTCGGACACCGGGTTGAAGCTGACGATCGGCACGATAAAGTCGGCCGGGATCAGTTGGGTCCCCTGGTGCAGCAACTGGTGGTAAGCGTGTTGACCGTTACAACCTACACCGCCCCAGATCACCGGGCCGGTATCGGTGGACACCGGCGTGCCATCCTGACGCACGCTCTTGCCGTTGGACTCCATGTCCAGCTGTTGCAAGTGCTTGGTGATGTTACGCAGGTAGTGGTCGTACGGCAGGATCGCATGGCTTTGCGCACCCCAGAAGTTGCCGTACCACACGCCCAGCAGGCCCAGCAGCACCGGCATGTTCTGTTCGAACGGTGCGTTCTGGAAATGCTGGTCCATGGTGTAGGCACCGGACAGCAGTTCCTTGAAGTTGGACATACCGATGGCCAGGGCGATAGGCAAGCCAATGGCGGACCACAGCGAATAACGGCCGCCGACCCAGTCCCACATCGGGAAGATGTTTTCTTCACGGATACCGAAGGCCACAGCCGCCGCGTTGTTGCTCGACACGGCGATGAAGTGGCGGTACAGCTCGGCTTCCGAGCCACCCTGGGCCAGGTACCAGGCGCGTGCGGCCTGGGCGTTTTTCAGGGTTTCCAGGGTATTGAAGGATTTCGACGAGACGATGAACAGTGTGGTCTCGGCGCGCAGCTTCATGGTCAGCTCGTGGAACTCGCTGCCGTCGATGTTTGCCAGGTAGTGGCAGCGTACGCCTTTGTGGGCGTAGGACAGCAGCGCTTCGGAGACCAGTTCCGGGCCGAGGAACGAGCCACCGATGCCGATGTTCACCACGTCAGTGATCGGCTTCTCGGTGTAGCCACGCCACAGGCCGTCGTGGATGCGGCCGACTAGGTCAGTGATCTGGTTCAGCACCTTGTGCACGTCCGGCATGATGTTCACGCCGTTGACCGACAGCTTGTCACCCACTGGGCGACGCAGGGCGGTGTGCAGGGCAGGGCGGCCTTCGGATGAGTTGACCGGCTCGCCGTTGTACAGCGCGTCGATCGCGCCCTTGAGGTTGACTTCCTTGGCCAGGGCCACCAGCAGGTCGCGGGTCTCGCTGGTGATCAGGTTTTTCGAGTAATCGAGGAAAAGTCCGCAGCTGCTCAAGGTGAATTGGGAAAAACGCTGAGGATCGGCATTGAACGCTTCGCGCATGCTGAAATCCTGCATGGCTTGGCGATGTTGATTGAGCGCTTGCCAGGCGGGCAGAGCGGTAACGTCATGAGGAGTGCGGTAGTACGCCATCGCTGCGGGTTTCCTTTTATTACGGGGACTGCCTTTAGGACACTTTAAAGTCCGGAACGTCCAGTCTTTCATCAAGGGCTGGGTCTCGGACAGCGCTAACCATAGCGCAGGGCGATTACATTAAACCTAGCGTGTCGATATGTCTTGGCTTTGTCTGCGCTGTAGCCGGTACTTTTTTATACCGGCGCAGCGGGCAGGGCAACAGCTGGGCTGTTTTTGATGTGAGAAAAACGGGGGGTGGTCAGGCCAGGTTCAGGTGCAGGTTGTCGATCAGGCGAGTAGCACCCAGGTAGGCGGCCACTAGGATCACCACATCGCGATCTTCAGCCGTGGCCGGACGTAGATGCACGCCTTGGCGCACTTCCAGGTAGTCCAGGCGCAGTCCTGCGGCCTCAATGTGTTGGATCTGTTCGGCGCGCAGCTTGGCGAAATCCTGGTCACCGCCTTTGATCGCGGCGGCAATCTGGCTGAGGCTGCGGTACAGCACCGGGGCGATGGCACGTTGTTCTTCAGTGAGGTAACCGTTGCGCGATGACAGCGCGAGGCCGTCGGCGGCACGTACAGTAGGCTCGCCGATGATCTGGATCGGCATGTTCAGGTCATGGACCATCGCGCGGATAACTGCCAACTGCTGGTAGTCCTTTTGGCCAAACACAGCCATGTCCGGTTGGACCATGTTGAACAGTTTGCTGACCACCGTGGCCACACCTTCGAAGTGCCCGGGACGGCTGGCGCCGCAGAGACCTTCAGACAGTTGCGGCACACTGACGCGGGTCTGGCCTGTCATGCCGCCGGGGTACATTTCCTCGACGGTGGGCGCGAACAACAGGTTGCAGCCGGCTTGCAGGAGTTTTTCCTGGTCGGCGGCCAAGGTGCGCGGGTACTTGTCCAGGTCTTCACCGGCGCCGAATTGCAGCGGGTTGACGAAGATACTGGCGACCACGAAATCCGATTGCTGGGCTGCTTTAGTCACAAGTGTGGCATGACCGCTGTGCAAGTTGCCCATGGTGGGCACAAAACCAATGCGCTTGCCGGCGCTGCGGGCGTGGGCGACGGCGGCCCGCAGTTCTCGTACGGTTTTAACGGTGTTCATGCAGAGAATCCGTGTTCAGCGCCAGGGAAGGTAACGGCTTTGACTTCGCTGACGTAAGCGCTCAACGCGGCGTGGATGCTGTCCTGACCGGCCATGAAGTTTTTCACGAACTTCGGTACGCGGCCGGAAATCGACAGGCCGAGCATGTCGTGCACTACCAGCACTTGGCCGTCGGTGTCCGAACCGGCGCCGATACCGATCACCGGCACTTTAACGGCTTGAGTGATTTCTGCCGCCAGTTCGCTGGGCACGCATTCAAGCACGATCATTGCCGCGCCCGCTTGCTCCAGGGCGATCGCATCTGCACGCATCTGACGCGCCTGGGCTTCGTTGCGGCCTTGAACCTTGTACCCGCCGAGGATGTTCACCGACTGTGGGGTCAGGCCCATGTGTACGCACACCGGCACGCCGCGCTCAGCCAGCAGGCGGATCGATTCGGCAAGCCACACGGCGCCTTCGACTTTGATCATGTGCGCACCGGCTTGCATCAGCTTACCGGCGTTATGGAGGGTCTGTTCAACAGTGGCGTAACCCATGAACGGCAGGTCGGCGATGATGAAAGCGCCGTCGTTACCGCGTTTGACGCTGGCAGTGTGGTAAGCGAGTTCATCGGTGGTAACAGGCAGGGTGCTGTCATTCCCTTGAAGAACCATGCCCAGGGAGTCACCCACCAGTAACACCTCGACACCCGCCTGGCAGCTGGCGTGGGCGAAGGTGGCGTCATAGCAGGTCAGCATGGTGATTTTTTCACCTTTGAGTTTGAGGCTCTGCAAGGTGGTCAGGGTAATGTCTGGCATGAAAAGGGTCCTCATTCAGGCGCTTGGAAACAGCGAGTAACGCGCGTGAGTCTTCGTTTATACAGGCGCACTGTCTTGAGAGCAGTGCTTATAAGGCCTGGATTGCGCCCTTTAGCGCCGGGTAGGCGGCAGCGGGACGCCTATAGTCGTGATGAGGACACGGGAAGTCAATTGGATGTGTTACCGCATTGTTACGAGTGGGGTGTTACCGCTGTTACTGATGCGATTCAGCTGGTGCGATGCGCTCCAGGCCGACAAACGGGCAAGCGAGTAGCAGCTCGCAGAGCGTTTGGCCGTCGGGCAGTGTCAAGGTGGCAGGCGCCAGTTCGGCCAGCGGGTACAACACGAACGCCCGCAGGTGCATCTGGTAGTGAGGCACCTTGAGGCGCGGCTCGTCGATCAGTCGATTGCCAAACAGTAGGATGTCCAGGTCCAAGGTGCGCGGGCCCCAACGCTCAAGGCGTTCGCGGCCCTGGTCGTTCTCGATGGCTTGCAGCGCGTCGAGCAGTTCCAGTGGCGCAAGGCTGCTGTCCAGCGCTGCAACCGCATTGGTGTAGCGCGGTTGGCCCGCAAGCAGCGAATCACTTTGATAGAACGCGGACACGCCAGCGACGGTGGTGCCCGGCAATGACGACAACGCCCGGGCGGCGCTGCGCAATTGCTGATCAGGGGCAGCCAGGTTGCTGCCCATGCCGATGTAGATACGCTCCACGTTTATTCGCCCGCTGCGCCCGAGGTATCTGCGCTGCGCTTACGCTTGCTGCTGGAGCTGCGACGGCGCTTTTTCGGGCCTTCGCCGGCGCCATCGCCTTTGCTGCCGAGGTCACGGATCATGTCGCGGCGCTGGCTGTCATTGGCGTCCTGATAATCGGTCCACCATTCGCCCAGGCCGTCGGTCTGCTCGCCGGCGCTTTCGCGCAGCAGCAGGAAGTCGTAGCCGGCACGGAAACGCGGGTTGTCCAGCAGCAGATCGGCGCGTTTGCCGCTGCGGCGGGGCAGGCGCTCTTGCATGTCCCAGATCTCGCGGATCGGCATGGTGAAGCGTTTCGGGATAGCGATGCGCTGGCACTGCTCTGCGATCAGCTCGTGAGCGGCTTCCTGCATGGCTGGGATTGGCGGCATGCCTCGGTCCTGCAAGCGCAGTACGCGTTTTGGCAGGGCTGGCCACAACAGTGCGGCAAACAGGAACGCCGGGGTCACCGGTTTGTTCTGCTTGATGCGCAGATCGGTGTTGATCAACGCTTCGCTGATCAGGGTGTGGGTGTAGGTCGGGTTGTGTTCCAAAGCCTCGGCGCTGGCCGGGAACAGTGGGTCGAACAACTGCAGGTCGACGAGCATTTCGAACGTGTCGGCGGCATAACCCGAGAGGAACAGCTTGAGCACTTCTTCGAACAGGCGTGCCGACGGGATTTCCCGCAGCATCGGCGCCAACTCGCGAATCGGCGCGGCGGTGTGTTTCTCGATACCGAAGTTCAGCTTGGCGGCAAAGCGCACCGCTCGCAGCATGCGCACCGGGTCTTCCTGGTAACGCTGAGTCGGGTCGCCGATCAGCCGGATCAAGTTGTTGCGGATGTCGTGTACGCCATTGGCGTAATCGAGGATGCGCTCGCTGACCGGGTCGTAATACAGGGCGTTGATGGTGAAGTCGCGGCGTTGCGCGTCCTCTTCCAGGGTGCCGTAGACATTGTCACGCAGGATGCGCCCGCTCTCGTTGCGGGAAGACTGATTGGTGTCTTCCTCTTCATCGTTTTGCGGGTGGCCGGCGCGGAAGGTCGCGACCTCGATGATTTCGCGACCAAAGTGAATGTGCACCAGCTTGAAGCGGCGGCCGATGATCCGCGCATTGCGGAATTCGGCTCGCACTTGCTCGGGCGTGGCGCTGGTGGCGACGTCGAAATCCTTCGGCGTGATATTGAGCAGCATGTCACGCACGCACCCGCCCACCAGATAAGCCTGGTAGCCGGCGTTCTGCAAACGTTCGACGATGTTCACCGCATAACGGCTGAATTGAGCGCGCTGCAATGAATGCTGATTGCTGTTAAGCACTTCAGGCGTGCTGCGAATGTGTTGCGTACGACGCAAGGGGGAACGGAATGACTGGAACAACTTCTTCAGCATGGGATGCACTGTTTGAAGGAATGTTCGGCCATAACGAAGAATGACCGCATGATGGGCGGGGATTCTAGCATTTAGTCGGGGGATGGTGTAGGAACAAGCTGCAGGCCTTGCGCCATAAGCCTTAAAACGTTAAATGCCGGAAACTACAAGGGGAGCCGAAGCTCCCCCAGAAGTAGTTGCGTGCTCTATTTTTATTATTGGTTGCGGGCTTCTTGTTTTTGTTGATCGCCCTCGCCATGAAGCTTCACCTTCATGACACTCCCAATCGGGAGTCAAGAGCAAACGGATTGCTTTGGTCGCTGTGTTGCTGATCTACGATCCAACCAGTTCAGGCTCTGCCTTAGGGCAGTTTTTGTTGTTCTCGGCCTGGTTGCGGGGCAAGCCCCAAATGCAACGCCTCTCCAAAAGAATCAGTTAGCTGCGCCTCCGCCGTGTTGTTTTTGTTATGCGTGAGTCGATTCGTCTTATTTTTATTGTCTTGTACAAAGCTTGTTATTGTTTTTGTACTAAGCATATAGCAGGGTGCGTGCCAACTTTTGTACCGCCCAGCAAAACCGGGGGGTTGAGGTGGTTTCGGGTTTCCAGCAGGCGAAAAAAAGCCGGGGCTTCGTTACCGTAAGCCCCGGCTTTTGTTACGTGAAAATTTAGCGGTAACAGTTTTTTCACATCTGAGGGTGTTACCTGTGGGGGCACACCCTCAACTCTCGCTGGCCACCCCGGTCTTGCGTCGTGGAATGCCCAAGCGCTGGCGCCGTTCCCACAGGCACTTACGGCTCACGCCCAGCTTGCGAGCCAGTTCGGTTTCGGTCATGTGGTCCTGATGCTCAAGGACGAAATGCTGGAAGTAATCTTCCAGCGACAAATCTTCCGTCGGCTCATGACTGGTATTGCTACCACCGCCCTGTTGCGGGGCCAGACCGATGAAGTCGTCGTCCTCCAAGTCACTGAGCTCAATATCGATACCCAGCAGCTCTGCAGAAATTTCCGGGCTCTCCGACAAAATCACCGCGCGTTCGACCGCGTTCTCCAGTTCTCGCACGTTACCTGGCCACGAGTAATGCCGAATCGCCTGCTCGGCGTCCGCGGCAAACTTCAGGTCGGTACGGTTGATGCGCGCACTCTGACGCAGCAGGAATGCGTTAGCGATCTCGTTGACGTCGGCGCCACGTTCACGCAGGGCCGGCAACTTGAGGGCGATCACATGGAGGCGGTAGTACAAGTCTTCACGGAACTGGCCGATCTTGGCCAGGCTCTTCAGATCACGGTGGGTAGCCGCGATCAGTCGAACATCAACCTTCTGCGATTGCACCGAACCTACGCGGCGAATTTCACCTTCCTGCAATACGCGCAGCAAGCGCGCCTGCGCTTCAAGAGGCAGTTCGCCAATTTCGTCGAGGAATAAAGTGCCGCCGTCTGCCGCCTCGACCAAACCCGCCCGCCCGGCGCTGGCGCCGGTAAACGCGCCTTTCTCGTGGCCGAACAGTTCGGACTCGATCAGGGATTCGGGGATCGCCGCGCAGTTCACCGAGATCATCGGTGCCTTGGCGCGCTTGGACAGGTTGTGCAGCGCTCGGGCTACCAGTTCCTTGCCGGTGCCCGACTCGCCCTGGATCAATACATTGGAGTCGGTAGGCGCGACTTTGCGGATCTTGCCGTACAGGTCCTGCATCGGTGGGCAGGAGCCAATGATGCCGATCTCGCCGTTGCTGTTGTCGACACCTGGCTTATCGGCGGCTTTACCGGCTGGGCGCTGCTCGGCGGGCGAACTGCTGGCCGACTGACGGTCGCGCAGGATGCGGGCTACGGCCTGGAGCATTTCGTCGTGGTCGAAGGGCTTGGCGATGTAGTCCACCGCGCCCATCTTCATTGAGTCCACTGCCGAACGCAGGCTGGCGTAGCTGGTCATGATCAGCACCGGGGTGCCTTGGCCAAGCTTGATCAGCTCGGTGCCCGGCGCGCCCGGCAGGCGCAAGTCGCTGACAACCAGGTCAAACGTGGGAATGCTGAATCGCTCTTGGGCTTCCTGCACCGAGCCGGCTTCGCTGACCTGGTACTGATTACGTTCAAGCAGGCGACGCAAGGCAGAGCGGATAATTGTTTCGTCTTCGACGATCAAAATGTGCGGCATTGATTCAATTCTCTCGACGGTCTCAGTTCACAGCGGACGTCGCTTCGACATGACGCGGCAAGGTCACCCGAATACGGGTGCCGCGTTGGCTTTCAATGTCAGCCGGGCTGTCGATGGTGATTTGTCCATAATGCTCTTCAACGATGGAATAGACCAGTGCAAGGCCCAGACCGGTACCTTCACCTGGATCCTTGGTGGTGAAGAAGGGTTCGAACAATCGGTCCATGATGTTCTGTGGAATGCCGCTGCCTTCATCCTCAACGATCAGATCGATCGTATGTTCGAAAGCCTCGGTCTTGACGCGTACCGCGCCGCCGGCCGGCGTTGCGTCGCGGGCGTTGGACAGCAGGTTGATCAGTACTTGGGCCAGGCGTTGTGAGTCGCCGTCAACCCAGTGGTCCGGGTCGCACAGGTTAAAGAACTGTACTTCGAAATTGCGCCGGTTCAAGGCCAGCAGCCCAATGGCGTCTTGCGCTACTTCAGCCAGGCACACAGCCTCGTCCTGGTTCTGATGGGCGCCCGCGTGAGCAAAGCTCATCAGCGACTGCACGATGCGCGAGACACGCTTGGTCTGCTCAAGGATTTGCCCGCTGATCTCGGTGATTTCGCCATCTTCTTCGCGCTCTTCCCGCAGGTTCTGCGCGAGGCAGGCGATACCGGTGATCGGATTACCAATTTCATGGGCTACCCCCGCTGCCAGGCGGCCAATACTGGCCAAGCGCTCGGAGTGCACCAGCTTGTCTTCGAGCATCTGGGTTTCGGTCAGGTCTTCTACCAGCAACACCAAACCGCTGTTACCGGGTGCCAGGGGTTCGTCGATGGCAGCTTTGTGCAGGTTGAGCCAACGGGTCTGGCCATCGAGGGCCAAATGTTGTTTGTGCAAATGCTCGTCAGGCAGGTTGATGAAACCTTGCAGCAGTTCTTTCCATGGGTCTCCCAGGGTATTGAGGCGCGAACCGACCACACGTTGAGCGGCGATTCCCGTCAGTTCTTCCATGGCCTTGTTCCACATCAGGATCTCTTGGTCCTTGGCCAGGGAGCACACGCCCATCGGCAGTTCCTGCAGGGTCTGGCGGTGGTAGCGACGCAGGGCATCGAGTTCGGCCGCGAGGCCGGTGAGACGTGAGTGATAATCCTCCAGCCGGCTCTCGATGAAGTGGATGTCTTCGGTCACGTAGTTTTCGCCGCCGGCCTTGTAAGGCAGGAAGGTTTCCACCATGTCCTGGGACACGCTCGGGCCCATCAGCCCGGACAGGTTGGCTTCGATTCGGTCACGCAGGCGGCGTAACGCATAGGGTCGGCGCTCGTCGAATGGCAGATAGAGATCGCGTAGCGCTTGTTCGACTTCCTTTTGCGCGGCTTTCGCACCCAGGGGTTTGGCCAATTGCGTGGCGAACTCCTGGGGTGACGCGGCATGCAGTTCACGGCGTTGCGGGCGGCGCACGTTGTCCACTGCGCAGGCTTCGGCGGCGCTGGTCTCTTCCGGGCTGGCGTTGGTGAACAGCGAGATCAGGGTGAACATCAGCACGTTGGCAGCCAGGGACGCAATCGCTGCCATGTGCCAACTGGTGTCGTCCAGCACGTAGATCATGTTCAGCAGTGGGATGTAGAAACCTTGCAGGTTGCCGACCAGCGGCAGCAGCATGGTGACGATCCACACGAGGATGCCTGCTAGCAGCCCGGCGATAAAACCACGGCGATTGGCCGTCGGCCAGTACAGCACCGACAACACGCCCGGCAGGAACTGCAAGGTGGCGACGAAGGCGACGATACCCAGGTTGGCCAGGTCCTGTCCGGCGCCGAGCAGCAGGTAGAAACCATAGCCGGCCATGATGATCGCGACGATCAGCGCACGGCGTGTCCATTTCAGCCAGCGGTAAATATTGCCTTCAGCGGGTGGCTGGTACAGCGGCAACACCAGGTGGTTGAGCGCCATGCCCGAGAGGGCCAAGGTGGTGACGATGATCAGTCCGCTGGCGGCTGATAAACCGCCGACGTAAGCGAGGAGTGCCAAGGCTGGGCTGTTGGCGGCAATCCCGATGCCGAGGGTGAAATATTCAGGGTTGGTGGTCGCCCCCAGTTTCAGGCCGGCCCAGAGGATCAGCGGCACCGCCAGGCTCATCAGCAGCAGGAACAGCGGCAAGCCCCAGCTGGCGCTGACCAGTGAGCGCGGGTTGAGGTTTTCGGTGAAGGTCATGTGGTACATGTGCGGCATCACGATCGCCGAGGCGAAGAACACCAGCAGCAGCGTGCGCCATGGGCCTTCCTGTAACGGAGTATGCAGGGCGGCGAGGGCGGTCTGGTTTTGCAGCAGCCACAGTTCAAGTTGTTGCGGGCCGTCGAACACGCCGTAGAGCGCATAGAGGCCGACGCCGCCGATGGCGATCAGCTTGATCACCGATTCGAAGGCAATCGCAAATACCAGGCCTTCGTGCTTCTCGCGGGTGGCGATATGGCGCGAGCCGAAGAAAATCGTGAACAGGCTGATCAGCGCGCAAAAGGCCAGGGCGACCCGATGTTGAACGGGTTCGCGAGTCAGAATGCTGATGGAGTCGGCGACGGCCTGGATCTGCAGGGCCAGCAGGGGCAACACGCCGATCAACATGAAGATGGTGGTCAGCGCACCGGCCCAGGTGCTGCGAAAACGAAAGGCAAACAAGTCCGCCAGGGAAGACAACTGATAGGTGCGAGTAATCTTCAGAATCGGATACAGCAACACGGGTGCCAGCAGGAAGGCGCCGGACACCCCTAGATAGCTGGAAAGAAAGCCATAACCGTATTGGTAGGCCAAACCCACTGTGCCGTAGAACGCCCAGGCGCTGGCATAGACGCCCAAGGACAATGTGTAGGTCAAGGGATGGCGAATGATCGCCCGCGGAATCATTCCACGCTCACTGATCCAGGCGACGCCGAACAACGCAGCCAGGTAGGCGGCGCTGATCAGCAGCATCTGGGTGAGGCTAAAGCTCATCGGCATCTTTTTGGCTCTGCAGGATGAAGGTCACGACGATCAGGATCAGCCACAGCAGATAAGGGCGGTACCAGGCGCCTGTGGCGTCGATCCACCAATCCATGATGGCGGGGGAAAACAGGTAGATCCCGACGACCAGCAGCAGGACCAATCGATAGATGTACATGTTGGCCTCTGATTAAAAAACTGCGGCGATGGTAACGGATGGTGGCCAAGCTGCAAGCGCCTTCAGCTCAATTGCGCTTCGGCCAATGTGAGTGTGCGCGGGATAAGCAAAGCATCCCAGTGCGCAATACCCCAATCCAGCAGTTCCCGTGGGCTGGCGTGAAGCAGCTCGTCGCCGGGTTGCTGGCCGAGAGCGCGCAATGCTCTCAACAACAAAGGCGTGGCCTGGTCGGTCGCCAACGGTGGGGATCGGTAAGACTTTCCCAGCTTGTTACCGTCCGGCTGGATGATCAGCGGTACGTGCAGGTAGCGCGGTTGGCGCAGGCCCAGTAACTCCTGCAAGTACAGCTGGCGCGGTGTGGAGTCCAGCAGGTCGGCGCCGCGCACGATATCGGTAATACCTTGCCAGGCATCATCGAGCACCACGGCCAGTTGATAGGCGTAGAGGCCGTCTCGGCGACGGATAACGAAATCGCCTACATCACGGCCAAGATGCTGTCGGAATTCGCCCTGCACGCGGTCGGTAAAGTGGTACTCAAGTTCGGGGACGCGCAGGCGTATCGCGGCATCTTGCTGATCGTGCCCCGCATTGCGGCACAAACCTGGGTAAATCCCGTTGTAGGGCTCCAGCTGTTTACGTGAGCAGGTGCAGGCGTATGCCAGGCCATGGTTGAACATGTCGTTCAGTACTTTGGCGTAGGCGTCATGCCGCTCGCTTTGCCGGACCAGTTCGCCATCCCACTCAAAGCCGTAGCTTTCCAGGGCATGCAGAATCGCCGTCTGGGCGCCGGGTTGTTCTCGAGGTGGGTCGAGGTCTTCCATGCGCATTAACCAGCGGCCATGGTTGGCACGGGCATCGAGGTAGGAGGCGAGGGCGGCGACCAGTGAGCCGAAGTGCAAATGGCCGCTGGGCGTGGGGGCGAAACGCCCGATATAGGTAGAGGCTGTCATGGGCCGGATACTACTGGAAAATCGGTAAACGCCAGAAACAAAAATGGGGCGTTTGCACGCCCCATTCGTTCAGTTCGGCAGGGATTACTTGCCGACCTGTTTTTCCTTGATTTCAGCCAAGGTTTTGCAGTCTACGCAGAGGTCCGCAGTAGGGCGGGCTTCCAGGCGGCGAATACCGATCTCGACGCCGCAGGATTCGCACCAGCCGTATTCCTCGTCTTCGATCAGTTGCAGTGTCTTGTCGATTTTCTTGATCAGCTTGCGCTCACGATCACGGGCGCGCAGTTCGAGGGCGAATTCCTCTTCCTGGCTGGCACGGTCTGCCGGGTCCGGGAAGTTGGCTGCTTCGTCCTTCATGTGGTCAACCGTGCGGTCGACTTCCTGCATCAAGTCCTGCTTCCACTGCTTCAGGATTTTGGAGAAGTGCTCGCGCATGGGCTTGCCCATGTATTCCTCACCCTTCGATTCAACGTAGGGTTGGAAGCCGCTGATGCTCTGTTGCTTTGCTTGGGTGGACATGAATAGACCGCCTCTCACTCTTCTAATCCATTGCGCAGGATTGCAACGTCACCGACACCTGCCGGCCCTGCGGCTGCAAGCGGGCGAACTTACCAGATAGATTCGGGGTGCGCCACTCCCGGTTGTCGAGGCCCACAGTAAAGGGGGTAGCAAACACTAGCAGCCCACCGTGGCTGGGAATGTATCGTCTCGAATGTTGATTTTAGTCGTTTTGCACGCGCTTGCCCGGACCGCGTAGGGGGCGAGCAGGCAATAGAACATGTTTTACGTCGCGGGTTCGGTAGAATCCTGATTTTGTCCTCACCGTTAAGGAAGGCTAATGGCTCAGCCCTACAGTGCGCGTAGTCGCGCCATCGAACCTTTTCATGTCATGGCGTTGCTGGCGCGAGCCAATGAGCTGCAGGCGGCCGGCCATGACGTGATCCACTTGGAAATCGGCGAGCCGGATTTCACCACGGCCGAGCCGATCATCCAGGCCGGGCAGGCGGCGTTGGCCAACGGCAAAACCCGCTACACCGCGGCCCGTGGGTTGCCCGAGTTGCGCGAGGCGATCAGCGGTTTTTATCAGCAACGCTACGGCCTCAGCGTAGATCCTGAGCGAATTCTGATCACTCCCGGTGGCTCCGGCGCCTTGTTGTTGGCCAGCAGTCTGTTGGTCGATCCGGGCAAACACTGGCTGTTGGCTGACCCCGGTTATCCCTGTAACCGACACTTCTTACGCTTGGTAGAAGGTGCGGCCCAGTTGGTGCCGGTAGGTCCGCAAGTCCGCTACCAATTGACCGCCGATCTGGTGGCCAAGCATTGGAATCAGGACAGTGTGGGCGCGTTGGTCGCGTCCCCGGCCAACCCCACCGGCACGATCCTCACGCGGGACGAGTTGGCCGGGTTGTCGAGTGCAATCAAGGCGCGCGACGGCCACTTGGTGGTAGACGAGATTTATCACGGCCTCACTTACGGCACCGACGCCGCCAGCGTGCTGGAAGTCGACGACGATGCCTTTGTCCTGAATAGTTTTTCGAAGTATTTCGGCATGACCGGCTGGCGCCTGGGCTGGCTGGTGGCGCCGCCTGCGGCAGTCGGTGAATTGGAGAAGCTGGCGCAAAACCTCTACATCAGCGCGCCGAGCATGGCTCAGTACGCAGCCTTGGCCTGCTTCACCCCGCAAACCCTGAGCATTCTTGAAGAGCGCCGCGCCGAATTCGGCCGTCGTCGTGATTTTCTGCTGCCGGCCTTGCGCGAACTGGGCTTTGGTATCGCCGTAGAGCCGGAGGGCGCGTTCTATTTGTACGCCGATATCAGCGCGTTCGGCGGTGATGCCTTCGCCTTTTGTCGTCACTTCCTCGAAACCGAGCACGTGGCATTTACCCCGGGGCTGGATTTCGGCCGCTATCAAGCCGGTCACCATGTGCGTTTTGCCTACACGCAAAACCTCGATCGGCTACAAGAGGCGGTGGAGCGCATTGCCCGTGGCTTGCGGAGCTGGCAAGGCTGATGCGTTTTTATCCTCCTCTCGAAGAAGGGCGGCTGATTCGCCGCTACAAGCGCTTTCTTGCCGATATCGAAACCGTTACCGGCGAGTTACTGACTATTCACTGCCCGAACACCGGTTCGATGTTCAATTGCATGGTGGAAGGTGGCCAGGTCTGGTTCAGTCGTTCCGATGACCCAAAACGCAAGCTGCCAGGCACTTGGGAAATTGCCGAAACGCCGCAAGGCCGCCTGGCGTGCGTCAACACCGCGCGCGCCAACCCGTTGGTCGAGGAAGCGTTGCGCGCCGGGGTCATCACTGAGCTCAACGGTTTTACTGCGTTGAAGCGCGAAGTGCCTTACGGCCAGGAAAAAAGCCGCATCGACTTTCGGCTGGAATACCCACAAGGGGCGGCGTATGTGGAGGTCAAAAGCGTCACGCTAGGCTTTGATGGCTCGGCGGTGGCAGCTTTTCCCGATGCGGTAACCCTGCGCGGCGCCAAGCATTTGCGGGAGCTGGCGCACCTGGCACGCGAAGGTGTGCGGGCGGTGCAGTTGTATTGCGTCAATCTCTCGGGGATCGATGCGGTGCGCCCGGCGGTGGAAATCGACGCCGGTTACGCCGCCGCGTTGCGTGAAGCCAAGGCTGCCGGTGTGGAGGTGTTGGCCTACGGTGTGCGGGTCACGCCTGAGGAAATTTACGTCGACCGTCGGTTGGATGTGCTGATGGGCGACTAGAGTTCAACCCACAGGCCCTGTTCGTCTTCGCGGCCGGGTAGGGCGATGAGGCTTTGGCCTGCGCAGGGGCCGGCGATGCATTCGCCGCTTTCGATCAGAAACAGCGCGCCGTGGGTGGCGCACTGGATCAGGCTGGCGCTTGAATCGAGAAAGCGATCGGGCTGCCATTCCAGCGGGATACCGCGGTGCGGGCAGCGGTTGATATAGAAGTAGGCAACGCCATCCCGGCGAACGGCCAACAGCTTGCAACCGTCGATCTCAAAGCCGAGGCTGCTGTCTGGCGCGAGGGTGTCGGAGGGGCAGAGAAACTTCATTTCAATCCTTAAGTGCCTTGACGTTCAAATGCAAACAATTATCAAATGCCGGCTTCGCCCGTTAGCTGACTGGGCGCTCAGTACGATGCCAGACAGGGGTTATCTGTCACATTGATGAGTGCTTGAGCGGCCCTGCCCTTGGAAGGAAACCCTGTTATGCGCCTGAGTACCAGCGCTATTGCGCTTGTTGCCTCACTGCTGGTCAACCACGGAGCACACGCCTCTGAACTGCCACAACGCTGGGTCAGCGCTGGTGGGGCACTGTCGGAATGGGTGACGGCCTTGGGCGCTGAGTCGAAGTTGGTGGGGGTCGATACCACCAGTCAGCACCCGGAGTCGCTCAAGGCGTTGCCGAGCATTGGTTATCAGCGGCAGTTGTCGGCTGAAGGCATCCTGAGCCTGCGCCCGCAAGTCCTCGTAGGTACCGAGGAAATGGGGCCGCCGCCGGTCCTGGCGCAGATTCGCGGTGCGGGTGTGCAGGTGGAAATGTTCTCGGCCCAGCCCGATTTGCCAACCTTGAAAGCCAACCTCCAGCACTTGGGCAAATTGCTCGGCAGTGAAGCCAAGGCCAACGAATTGTTTACCGGATATGAGCAGGCGCTTGAGCAGCAGAAGAGCTGGGTCGCCAAGGCCCAGGGTACGCAGAAGGCGCCGGGCGTGCTGTTGCTGCTGGGCCATGCGGGTGGCAAGCCGCTGATTGCGGGTAAAGACACGGCGGCCGATTGGATGTTGCAACAGGCGGGTGGCCACAATCTGGCGACCCACACGGGTTATAAGCCGTTTTCGGTGGAGTCGCTGGCGGGGTTGAGTCCTGATGTGCTGGTGTTTGCTGATCGAGCCCTTACCGGTGACGCGGCGCGGGCGGCCTTGTTCAAGGAAAACCCGATTTTGGCTTCAACGCCGGCAGCCAAGAATGGGCGGGTGTTTGAGCTGGACCCGACCTTGCTGGTCGGTGGGCTGGGGCCGCGCCTGCCGCAAAGTCTGGTGAAGCTGTCCGCCGGGTTTTATCCGTCCCAGGCTAAACCTGCCCCATGACCACTTTGGTTAAGCCGAAAACGCTGTTTATGGGTCTGTCGCTGCTGTGTGTTTTGGCGATCTGGCTCTCATTAGCCCTGGGGCCGGTCAGCCTGCCTTTATTGGATACGCTCAGGGCAGCCCTGCGCTTGATGGGTGTACCGATCGAGGCTCAGGGGCTGGAGCAGGCTGAGTTGATCCTGGGGCAGATTCGCTTGCCGCGTACGTTGCTCGGTCTGGCGGTGGGTGGCGTGCTGGCGTTGTCGGGTGTGGCGATGCAGGGGCTGTTTCGCAACCCGCTGGCTGATCCTGGGTTGGTTGGCGTCTCCAGTGGCGCGGCGTTGGGCGCGGCTATCGCCATCGTTGGTGGTTCCTTTTTTGGTGGGTTGCCGGATGCGTTCGGGCCGTACTTATTGTCGCTGTGTGCATTCCTTGGCGGTTTGGGTGTCACGGCGCTTGTCTATCGACTGGGACGTCGTAACGGCCAGACCAATGTTGCGACGATGCTGCTCGCCGGTATCGCCCTCACGGCGCTCGCCAGCTCTGCGGTGGGGTTGTTTACCTATCTGGCGGATGACGCCACCTTGCGTACCCTGACCTTCTGGAACCTGGGCAGCCTTAATGGCGCCAGCTATTCGCGGTTGTGGCCGTTGTTGCTGGTGAGCGCCGGTGTGGCGTTGTGGTTGCCTCGTCGGGCTAAAGCACTGAATGCGTTGCTGCTGGGTGAGTCTGAGGCCAGTCACCTTGGGATTGATGTTGAAGGGCTCAAGCGCGAGCTGGTCTTCTGTACGGCGTTGGGTGTGGGCGCGGCGGTTGCGGCGGCGGGGATGATCGGATTTGTCGGGCTGGTGGTGCCGCATCTGGTGCGGTTGCTATCGGGGCCGGATCATCGGGTGCTATTGCCGGCTTCGGTGCTGGCGGGCGCTAGCCTGTTGCTGTTTGCCGACTTGGTAGCGCGTTTGGCCCTGGCGCCGGCGGAGTTGCCGATCGGCATCGTGACCGCGTTTATTGGTGCGCCATTTTTTCTCTTTTTGTTGTTGCGGGGGCGTGCCTGATGCTGCGAGTGGAAGAGCTGCAGATCCGGCGCGGTCGTAAAACCGTGTTGGCTGACGTCACCCTAGACCTGCTGCCGGGAGAAGTGTTGGGTGTGCTGGGGCCTAATGGTGCCGGCAAAAGTACGTTGCTCGGTGCGTTGTGCGGGGAGTTGCATCCGGACCAAGGCAGGGTCTGGCTGGATCAGCAAGAGTTGAAGAGCTGGAGCGGTTCACAGCGTGCCCAGCGCTTGGCAGTGTTGCCACAAACCTCAACCCTGGATTTCGCCTTCCGTGTCGAAGAGGTTGTCGGCATGGGCCGCTTGCCCCATCAAACAGGTCGGGTGCGTGATGATGAAATCATCGAAGCAGCTTTGCATGCGGCTGATGTTGGGCACCTGAGTGGTCGCAGTTATCTGGCCTTGTCGGGCGGAGAGCGCCAACGTGTGCACCTGGCGCGGGTACTTGCGCAGTTATGGCCGGGTGAAGCGGGGCAGACGTTGCTGTTGGATGAGCCGACGTCGATGTTGGACCCTCTGCATCAACACACCACCTTGCAAGCCGTCCGTAGCTTTGCCGATCGAGGCGCGGCGGTGCTGGTGATCCTGCATGACCTGAATCTGGCGGCCCGTTACTGTGACCGTATTTTGTTGCTGGAGGACGGGCGACCACATGCCTTGGACATACCGTCAAAGGTCTTGCGACCGGATCCGCTCAAGGCTGTGTTTGGTTTGGATGTGTTGGTGCAACCGCATCCGGAGCGTGGGCATCCGTTGATTATCGCGCGCTGAAGTCAACTTTTTCACGGGTAAAAAAAGACCCGGCAAGAGCCGGGTCAAATAACCGTGATTAGCCTGATGAGGAGATAATCTGAGAGTCCGAACCAATGGTCTTTCAGTTATCGGCTGATCTCGCGACCAGTTGTGATAATCATAACGATTCTCATTTGAGAGTCAACATTTGTTTTGCATGCTCTGCTGGTTTTCTCAATCGCTTGGTCACAATGCCCGTAAACGTTGGGTTTGATTGTCGATCTAATTCTTCTGACGCGCTGAAATAGCATCCAACTGACGGTTCAACGCTTCCTTGCGCTCCGTAGGAATGTCGTTCCAGTGCACATCCATCAATGCGCCCTCAATTGCATACAGCAGTACTTTCGATGCCCTGAACCCGCGAGTCCGCACGGCTCGGTAGGCATCAACCGCTCCCAGGCGGCGCAAGTCGGACGCGCTGTGGATGCCCACCGCGTGCAGCCACTGCGCCGACGTCTTGCCAAGATTTTTCAGGTGTTGCAACTCATCATTCATCAAGCCTCCTTGCGACGGCCGAATGGTGCGGTGGGTATCGTGACCAGGCAAGCCTGAAAAGGAGTGTAGCGCTCAGTAGGAAAAGCGTGGTTCTTTGGTCAGGAACGGCTGAAAAGCTTATAAGAATGGCGCGGGAATTTTGACGATACGCAGGCGAGAAGCCCCCGGCCCGCTGGGCGCGTAGCCGGGAGCTGGGTGTGGTGTTATTTAGTACGGTAGCGCAGGCGAGTACCGAAATTGACCGACATCAGGATCTCGTCGGCGGTCAACTCCGGTGGGAAGTAGGTGCCGGAGATCTGCGCATGAGCCAGGCTCGCGCCTTCCAGTGAGCAGTCACGCAAATCCAGGCCACGCAGGTCGGCAGAGCGGAAATACGCGTCGGTGAAGTCCACGCCTGTGGCATTCAAGTCGCGCAGGTCCAGCCCTCGGAAGTCGCCACCACGCATGTCGACAGTGCCATCTTTGGGGCGTTCCTGGTTGAAACCGCGGATATTATCTTTGTGCAGGAGTGCGTAGAGCGGGGTATCAAGAAGCTTGGGCTGACTCATGATGGCGACTCCTGTTGGAATTATGACGCCATTATAGTGCCACTATTGCTCGGCCGTGCACCGAAGATCGGTGACACGGCCAAGAAATATTTCTTACAGGCCGGGCAGGCGCTGGCGAATGTGAGCCACCAAAGCGTCCAGCGTCCCGCTTTCATTGGTCTCGACACGTTTGCTCAGCAGCAGTTCTTGGGCAGTCAACGGATCGCGATTGGCGAGTTGCTCCTCGATAACGGCCAGCGTCGCGTCGGACGGATCGTTTTTGTCTGCCTGACGTTGTGCCAACCAACTGGCGATAACGGCTTGCGGTGCATTGCAATCCAGGATCAGGAACGGCGCACCGGTGGCCTCGGCAACCTTGGCGGCTGCGTCGCGCTGCTCGCGCTTCAGGAAGGTGGCATCCAGTACCACCGGGAAGCCGGCGCGCAATACGGTATCGGCGATTTCGTTCAGACGGGCGTAGGTAGCAGCGCTGGCGTCGGCAGCATAGATGCCCGCCTGTGGTGTGTTCTCCACCTGCTGTTCGCCAAACAGGCGTTTGCGCTCTACATCCGAACGCAGGCGCACCGCACCAAGCGCTTCCACCAAGCGCATCGCAACGTGGCTTTTGCCGACGGCCGAAACACCGTGGGTAATCGCCAGGAAGCGCGAAGGAATGGTGCTGTAGCTTTCCGCCAGGTTGGCGTAGTTGCGGTATTGGCGAAGAGTGGTAGCGCGCTGTACCGGATTTGCTTCGCTCGGCATGCTGAACAGCGAAACTTTGGCGCGAACCAGCGCACGGTAAGCTTTATAGAAGTTCAGCACTTCAAGGCCTTGGTAGTCGCCGGTCAGTTCCAGGTATTGGCTGATAAACCGACGCGCCAGGGATTTGAGGCCGCGGTCTTCCAGGTCCATGGCCAGGAAACCGGTGTCGGCGTAAACGTCGGTGAAGCGGAACGGTTCGTTGAATTCGATGCAGTCGAAAATCACCACTTTGCCATCAATCAGGGTGGCGTTGCCCAAGTGGATATCGCCGTGGCATTCGCGGGTAAAACCGTCGAGCTTGCGTTGTGCCAGCAGCGGCTTGAGGCGTTCGAAGCTGCTTTCGGCCCAGGCTTGCAGGGCTTCGAGCTGTACCAGGTCGGCTTTGTCGCTAAGGAACGGGCGGATCTGATCGAAGTTCTGACGTACCGGCGCCATCACCTCGTCTGGGGTACCGGCTGGGTGGTTTTGCGGAACCTTTGGTGCGGTGAGGTGAAAATGCGCGATTTGCTTGGCCATCTCATCAATGTGCGCGCTGGTCAATTCGCCGTTGGCTTGTAAGGTGCTGAGCAATTGGCTTTGTGGGAACTGGCGCATTTTCAGCGCGTACTCGATCACCGGGCCGTCGCCACCCAATTGCGGGGCTTCGGCTGTGCCGGTAATTGGCAACACCTCAAGATACAAATCTTCGGTCAGGCGCTGGTTGAGGCGCAGCTCTTCGTTACAGAAGTGACCGCGATCGTTCAGGGCGGTGAAGTCCAGAAAACCGAAATTCATCGGTTTCTTCAACTTATAAGCGTAGGGGCCGGTCAGTATCACCCAGGAAATATGGGTTTCGATGACTTGAAACGCTTCAACCGGATGAGGGTACAAAGCCGGGTTTTGCAGGGCGGCGATCAGGGACTGGCTCACGGGCGATCCTTCAAAGACTGGGGGAAATCATGGCGGGCATTATGGCCGCTACGAGCGGTCATGCAAACCGCCGTCCGGTTCATGTTGATCATCAATAAAGTGCGTATAATCCGCCGCCATGACTCGAACCCGATCTCCCCGTTCCCGTAAAAAACCTCCTTCTCGCGGCCTGCGTCCGTGGCTGGGCTGGGCGCTGAAGCTCAGCCTGGTGGGCCTTGTGGTGCTTGCCGGCTTTGCGGTGTACCTCGATGCTGTGGTCCAGGAGAAGTTCTCCGGTAAGCGCTGGACCATCCCGGCCAAGGTGTACGCCCGCCCGTTGGAGCTGTTCACCGGCCAGAAGCTGAGCAAGGATGACTTCCTCACCGAACTCGATGCGCTGGGCTACCGCCGCGAACCCGTGAGCAATGGCCCGGGTGCGGCAGCTGTCAGCGGCAATACCGTCGACTTGAACACCCGCGGCTTCCAGTTCTATGAGGGCCTGGAAAAAGCCCAGCCGGTGCGCGTGCGTTTTTCAGGCGACTATGTGGCCGAGCTGGCGTCGCTCAATGGCTCGAAGTTGCCCGTGGTGCGCCTGGAACCGCTGCTGATCGGCGGCATTTATCCGAAGAACCTTGAAGATCGCATCCTGATCAAGCTTGATCAGGTACCGCCGTATCTGCTGGAAACCCTGGTAGCTGTAGAAGACCGCGATTTCTACAGCCACTGGGGCGTGTCGCCGAAGTCCATTGCCCGCGCCATCTGGGTCAACACTTCCGGCGGCAAAATGACTCAAGGCGGCAGTACGCTGACGCAACAGTTGGTCAAGAACTTCTACCTGACCAACGAGCGCAGCCTGACCCGTAAGCTCACCGAAGCCATGATGGCGATGCTGCTGGAGTTGCACTACAGCAAGCAGGAAATCCTTGAGGCGTATCTCAATGAGGTATTCGTCGGTCAGGATGGCCAGCGCGCGGTGCACGGGTTTGGCTTGGCCAGTCAGTTCTTCTTCGGCCAACCATTGTCCGAATTGAAGCTGCATCAGGTCGCGCTGCTGGTGGGCATGGTCAAGGGACCGTCCTATTACAACCCGCGCCGCAACCCGGAGCGTGCGCTCGAGCGCCGCAACCTGGTGCTTGACGTGCTGGAGCAGCAGGGCGTTGCCACTGCCGAGCAAGTCGCAGCGGCGAAGAAAATGCCACTGGGTGTGACAACCCGCGGCAAGCTGGCCGACAGCTCCTTCCCAGGCTTTATCGATCTGGTCAAACGTCAGTTGCGTGAAGACTATCGCGACGAAGACTTGACCGAAGAAGGTCTGCGGATCTTCACCAGTTTCGACCCGATTCTGCAAATGAAGGCCGAAGCGTCCGTCAACGACACCTTCAAGCGTCTGACAGGCCGTAAAGGCTCCGATGAAGTAGAAGCGGCCATGGTGGTAACCAACCCGGAAACCGGTGAAGTCCAGGCCATGATCGGCAGTCGCCAAGCCAGTTTTGCAGGTTTCAACCGCGCACTGGATGCCGTGCGGCCGATCGGCTCGCTGGTCAAGCCGGCGGTCTACCTGACGGCTTTGGAAAAACCGAGCAAATACACCCTGACCAGTTGGCTGTCGGATGACCCGCTGTCAGTCAAAGGTGCTGATGGCCAGGTGTGGACGCCGCAGAACTTCGATCGTCGCTCCCACGGCACCGTGTTCCTGTATCAGGGCCTGGCGCATTCCTACAACATCTCCACCTCGCGTCTGGGGCTTGAGGTGGGTGTGCCGAATGTGCTGAAAACCTTGGGGCGCCTGGGTATCACCCGTGAGTTCCCGGCTTTCCCATCGATGCTGTTGGGCGCTGGCGCCATGACCCCGATGGAAGTGGCCACGATGTACCAAACCCTCGCCAACGGGGGCTTCAATACACCGATGCGCGGCATTCGCAGTGTGCTGACCGCCGAGGGCGAACCGCTTAAGCGCTACCCATTCCAGATTCAGCAGCGTTTTGATGCGGGCTCCATCTACCTGATCCAGAACGCCATGCAGCGCGTGATGCGTGAGGGCACCGGGCGTTCGGTCTACAGCGTGCTGCCGGCGAACCTGACGCTGGCGGGTAAGACTGGCACCAGTAACGATTCGCGTGACAGTTGGTTCGCCGGTTTTGGCCAGGATGTGCTGGCGGTGGTGTGGCTGGGGCGTGACGATAACGGCAAGACACCGTTTACCGGTGCGACCGGTGCGCTGCAGGTCTGGACCAGCTTCATGCGCAAGGCTGACCCGCTGCCGCTGAACATGCCGCAACCGGATAACATCGTGCAAGCCTGGATTGATCCGCACACGGGGCAGGGCTCCAATGCCAGCTGTCCGGGCGCGGTACAGATGCCGTATATTCGCGGCAGCGAGCCACCAGCCGGCGCCGCGTGCGGTGGCAGTGCGCCCGCTGACGCGGAATCGGTGATGGATTGGGTCAAGGGCTGGATGAATTAAGCAAAGAGGGTTTCAAGTGAACAAGTGGTGGATTCCAGCTATTACAGCTCTGGCTTTGCTCAACGGTTGCGCCAGCGTGCAGCGCGGTTCGATTCCGGTGGTGGACTCGAGCACGACCGTTTCCAATAACGACCGTATCTCGGCCAATGGCGGTTTCCGTCAGACCGTGGTCAAGCGTCCTGCCCAAGCGACAACTCAAGCAATGCCGCAGGATTCGGGTGTGGTGGTGATGGTGCCGGGCGCTGGTGCGGCCACGTCGGCGCCGATCAGCGCTGAGCCGTGGACTCCAGGGCCGAGTACTTCGGGTCCGGTCAATTCCGCGCCGATTCAAACGGCGCCGATCAACCAAGGCACCTACAACATGCCGTCGACACCCAGCGGCATTCCGTCGTCGTCCAATTCCGGTGGCCTGTCGGCTGACGAGCAACTGGATGGTCCGGTACTGGCCTTGCTGACTACCGCCCAGCAACAGCAGGCGGGTGGCGATTTGAACGGCGCGTCGTCGAGTCTCGAGCGTGCTCAGCGCGTGGCACCTCGTGAGCCGCAAGTGTTGTACCGTCTGGCCCAAGTCCGTATGGCCCAGGGTGATGCACCGCAAGCCGAGCAGTTCGCTCGTCGCGGCCTGACCCTGGCTAACGGTCGTCCTGACCTGCAAGCCAACCTGTGGGGTTTGATTGGTGATGCGCGTGCTGCCCAAGGCGATGCCGCAGGCGCCGCCCAGGCCCGGCAAAAAGCCAAGGTCAGTCTCTGATGGATTCGCGTTTTCCCGCGATAGCCGAACAGCTATTGCTGATCGAGCGTGAATTGCGCGTGCAAGGCTGGTGGGACGAGGTGTCCCCCAGCACCGAGGCGCTCAGCAGTGTCGAGCCGTTTTCGGTCGACACCCTGGACTTTCATCAGTGGCTGCAATGGATCTTCCTGGTGCGCATGAAGCAGATCCTCGAGCAGGACCTGCCATTGCCGAATGCGTCGGGGATCATGGAGATGGCCGAGATGGTCTACGCCGATCGTCCGCAAGAGAGCCTTGGCTTGCGAAATGCGCTGAAAAAGTTCGATCAATTGATCGTCGACGCTCGTTAATTGCCTGACTGCCGGTTTTTCCGGCAGTCTTGCGCACATTTCTACCGCTTGACGACATTCAGGCGAGTTTTATCCCTCCTCAAAGCCCTTTCTTCTGCGTTCTCATGCGCTTAGTTGGAAAAAAGCGCAATTATTGCTTGACTTGAACGGCCTGAAACAGAAGAATCCAAAGTCCGCTGTATCGGGACTGCCAGAAGCAGGCCCGCTCAGCAGATCATGAGGCGCACATCCGCGCCGACCTGTTACACCCGCAACGCGTTACCTCGCGCTGGGTGGGAAAAGCCCGCAACACTTGGGACGATCCCAATACTTGCTCAGTCAGTGCTGACGTAGTCGGCGACCACCGTCGCTCATGCTCTGTTGAGAAGTAAACCTATTAAGACCCGTCGGTTTCAACGGACGGTATTCTGGCGTTTTAGAGGTGAACAACGTGGAGCTTTTATCTGGCGGTGAGATGCTCGTCCGCTTTTTGCGTGACGAAGGCGTCGACTATATCTACGGGTACCCAGGTGGTGCTCTGCTGCATGTTTACGACGCACTGTTCAAGGAACCGGCTGTTACCCACATCCTGGTTCGCCACGAACAGGCCGCGACCCATATGGCTGACGGTTACGCCCGCGCCACCGGTAAAGCTGGTGTGGTACTGGTAACGTCAGGCCCAGGCGCAACCAATGCCATTACCGGCATCGCGACTGCGTATATGGACTCCATCCCGATGGTGATCATTTCCGGCCAGGTGCCAAGCACGATGGTGGGGACTGATGCATTCCAGGAAACCGACATGATCGGTATCTCCCGGCCGATCGTGAAACACAGTTTCATGATCAAGCGCGCATCGGAAATTCCGGAAGTCATGAAAAAGGCCTTCTACCTCGCACAGTCCGGTCGCCCGGGGCCTGTAGTGGTCGATATTCCGAAAGACATGACCAACCCGGCCGAGAAATTCGAATACATCTTCCCGAAGAAAGCCAAGCTGCGCTCCTACAGCCCGGCTGTTCGTGGGCACTCGGGTCAAATCCGCAAGGCGGCAGAAATGCTCCTGGCGGCTAAACGTCCTGTGCTGTACTCAGGCGGTGGCGTGATTCTGGGCGGCGGTTCTGCACCGTTGACTGAACTGGCCAAGCTGCTCAACCTGCCGGTGACCAACACCTTGATGGGCCTCGGCGCATTCCCGGGTACGGACCGTCAGTTCGTCGGCATGCTCGGCATGCACGGCAGCTACACCGCCAACTTGGCCATGCACCACGCTGACGTGATCCTGGCCGTGGGCGCGCGTTTTGATGACCGCGTGATCAATGGCCCGAGCAAATTCTGCCCGAATGCCAAGATCATCCACATCGACATCGACCCGGCGTCCATCTCCAAGACCATCAAGGCCGACGTGCCGATCGTGGGTCCAGTAGAAAGCGTCTTGACCGAAATGGTTGCTGCGCTCAAGGACATCGGCGAAACGCCAAACAAGGAATCCGTTGCCAGTTGGTGGAAGCAGATCGACGAATGGCGCGGTGATCGCGGCCTGTTCCCTTACGACAAGGGTGACGGCAGCATCATCAAGCCACAAACCGTGATCGAAACCCTGTGCGAAGTGACCAAGGGCGATGCCTTTGTGACCTCCGACGTAGGCCAGCACCAGATGTTCGCCGCGCAGTACTACAAGTTCGACAAGCCTAACCGCTGGATCAACTCCGGTGGCCTGGGCACGATGGGCTTTGGTTTCCCTGCGGCCATGGGTGTGAAACTGAGCTTTCCGGAGACCGACGTGGCGTGTGTCACCGGTGAGGGCAGCATCCAGATGAACATCCAGGAACTGTCGACATGCCTGCAGTACGGCCTTCCGGTGAAGATCGTCTGCCTGAACAATGGCGTGCTGGGCATGGTTCGTCAGTGGCAGGACATGAGCTACAACAGCCGTCACTCCCATTCCTACATGGAGTCGCTGCCGGATTTCGTCAAGTTGGTTGAAGCCTATGGCCACGTCGGCATGCGCATCACTGATTTGAAAGATCTGAAGCCGAAGATGGAAGAGGCGTTCGCCATGAAGGACCGCCTGGTGTTCCTGGATATTCAGGTAGATACCAGCGAGCACGTCTACCCGATGCAGATCAAAGACGGCTCTATGCGCGACATGTGGCTGAACAAGACGGAGCGTACTTAATCATGCGGCATATTATCTCCCTGCTTCTGGAGAACGAACCCGGCGCTCTGTCCCGTGTTGTCGGCCTGTTTTCGCAACGTAACTACAACATCGAAAGCCTGACCGTGGCCCCGACCGAAGACCCGACGCTGTCGCGCCTGACGTTGACCACCGTAGGCCACGATGAGGTGATCGAGCAGATCACCAAGAACCTCAACAAGCTGATCGAAGTGGTCAAGCTGGTCGACTTGTCGGAAAGTGCCCACATCGAGCGCGAGCTGATGCTGGTTAAAATCAAGGCCACGGGTGCTCAACGTGCCGAGATCAAACGCACTACCGATATTTATCGCGGGCAGATCGTCGATGTGAGCGCCAGCGTTTATACCGTTCAACTGACCGGTACAAGCGACAAACTGGACAGCTTCATCCAGTCGATCGGGACGGCCTCGATTCTGGAAACTGTACGCAGTGGTGTCACCGGGATTGCCCGTGGCGACAAAGTACTCAGCATTTAACCCAATTAGTGAATGGCCTCACGGCCTGGATATATAGAGGAACCTCATGAAAGTTTATTACGAAAAAGATTGTGACCTGTCGATCATCCAGGGCAAGAAAGTCGCCATTATCGGCTACGGTTCCCAGGGTCACGCGCAAGCTTGCAACCTGAAAGACTCCGGCGTTGACGTGACTGTCGGCCTGCGTAAAGGCTCGGCCACTGTTGCCAAGGCTGAAGCCCACGGCCTGAAAGTGACTGACGTTGCTTCCGCTGTTGCTGCTGCCGACCTGGTCATGATCCTGACTCCGGACGAATTCCAGTCCGCGCTGTACAAGAACGAAATCGAACCGAACATCAAGAAGGGCGCCACCCTGGCCTTCTCCCACGGTTTCGCTATTCACTACAACCAGGTTGTGCCGCGTGCTGACCTCGACGTGATCATGATCGCGCCGAAAGCACCGGGTCACACCGTGCGTTCCGAGTTCGTCAAAGGCGGCGGTATCCCTGACCTGATCGCGATCTACCAGGACGCGTCGGGCAACGCCAAAAACGTTGCTCTGTCCTACGCGGCCGGCGTTGGTGGCGGTCGTACCGGCATCATCGAAACTACTTTCAAGGACGAGACTGAAACCGACCTGTTCGGCGAACAAGCCGTTCTGTGCGGTGGTACCGTTGAGCTGGTTAAAGCCGGTTTCGAAACCCTGGTTGAAGCTGGCTACGCGCCGGAAATGGCCTACTTCGAATGCCTGCACGAACTGAAGCTGATCGTTGACCTCATGTACGAAGGCGGTATCGCCAACATGAACTACTCGATCTCCAACAACGCCGAGTACGGCGAGTACGTGACTGGCCCGGAAGTGATCAACGCCGAGTCCCGTCAGGCTATGCGCAACGCCCTGAAACGTATTCAGGACGGCGAATACGCCAAAATGTTCATCAGCGAAGGCGCTACCGGCTACCCTTCGATGACCGCCAAGCGTCGTAACAACGCCGCTCACGGTATCGAAATCATCGGCGAGCAACTGCGCTCCATGATGCCGTGGATCGGTGCCAACAAGATCGTCGACAAAGCCAAAAACTAAGTCGTACGTATCAAGAGAAAACGCGGCTTAGGCCGCGTTTTTTCGTTTGGGGAGACGGGTTCTGGTATAAAGCTGCATCGTTTGCGGGCGAACACTCGCCGCAAGTATTTGTCGAATTCTTTTCACACCGTTGCAAGGTAAAGTCCATGAGCGAACGTCCCGAAGAGCCAAACCAGGCCTCTGACGCCGAAAGCCTGCTACCAATCGATGAGCATGTCGAAGAAGGGCATGACGCCGAAGGTCGCAAGGTCCGGCATCGTGGCATCTATCTTCTGCCCAATCTGTTCACCACGGCGAACCTGTTTGCCGGGTTCTATTCCATCATCAACTCCATGAGCGCCCAAAGTGCACTGGCCGCGGGTGATGCGGCGAGTGCCAGCAAGTATTTCGGTTTTGCTGCCATCGCAATCTTCGTGGCCATGGTGCTCGACGGTCTTGATGGTCGCGTTGCGCGTATGACCAATACTCAGAGCGCCTTCGGTGCCGAGTATGACTCGCTGTCGGACATGGTTGCCTTTGGTGTTGCGCCAGCGTTGCTGGCGTTTGCCTGGGCGTTGGGTGATATGGGTAAGGTTGGCTGGATGGTTGCCTTTATCTATGTTGCGGGTGCCGCTTTGCGTCTGGCGCGCTTCAATACCCAGGTGGGTACTGCCGACAAGCGTTACTTCATCGGTCTTGCCAGCCCGGCTGCTGCGGGTGTGGTGGCGGGTATCGTCTGGGCGTTCAGTGATTACGGCATCCAGGGTTCGAAGATGTCGTTCTTGGTGGCCTTGATGGTTGCAGCAGCCGGTATGCTGATGGTCAGCAACATCAAGTACAACAGCTTCAAGGAGTTCGATCTCAAGGGGCGCGTGCCTTTCGTGGCGATCCTGGTAGTGGTGCTGGTATTTGCGGTCGTGTTCAGTGATCCGCCGCGTATTCTGTTGCTGGCGTTCCTGATCTACGCCGCTTCGGGGCCGGTTCAGTACTTGCTGCATCTGCGCCGCGACAAAACATTGCCTTAATGTAATTTCCCCCATACTCCGCAGTCTATTGGTGCATCAGTTCTCCAATGCTGCGGAGTTGCCATGTTAATCAAATTGCCCAAAGCGTCCGATTGCCATGAATCGGATGTCACGCCTGAATCCTTCTACCTCTCTCGCCGCAGCTTGCTCGGTGGTGCGCTTGCCGGTGTTGCTGTTAGTAGCTTGCCGCGCTGGGCCAGTGCCGAAGAGGCTGCTCGCTATACCGATGTCGAGCCAGGCAACGCGCCGAAATGGTTTACCGAGAAACTGCCAGGTACAAAGTGGCAGTCGGTAACTGTAAAGGACGAGGCTATCACCCCGTTCAAGGACGCGACCCACTACAACAACTTCTATGAGTTCGGCACAGGCAAGGGCGACCCGGCGGCGAATGCGGGCTCCCTCAAGACCCAGCCGTGGAGTGTTGTGATTGACGGTGAGGTCGCGAATCCGGGGCGCTATGCCTTGGAGGACTTCATGAAGCCTTATCAGTTGGAGGAGCGGATCTATCGTTTGCGCTGTGTAGAGGCGTGGTCGATGGTTATTCCGTGGATGGGCTTCCCCATTTCGGCCTTGCTCAAGCAAGTTGAGCCGACTTCCAAAGCCAAATATATCCGCTTCGAAACCCTGCAAGATCCTAAAAACATGCCTGGTCAGCGCTCAAGTTTTGGCTTGATTGACTGGCCTTATGTAGAGGGGTTGCGTCTGGATGAGGCGATGAATCCCTTGGCTATTCTTGCCGTCGGTATGTATGGGCGCGAATTACCTAATCAGAATGGCGCGCCGTTACGTTTGGTGGTGCCGTGGAAGTATGGCTTCAAGAGCGTGAAGTCCATTGTGCGGATCAGTCTTGTGAGCGAGCAGCCTAAGACCACTTGGCAGAGTATTGCGGCGGACGAGTATGGGTTTTATGCAAACGTGAATCCTACGGTTGATCATCCTCGTTGGACCCAGGCGCGGGAGCGTCGCCTACCGAGCGGCCTGTTCAGTCCTAATGTGCGAGAGACTCAGATGTTCAACGGGTACTCCGATGAGGTCGCTTCTCTATATACCAGTCTCGATCTGCGGAAGAACTATTGATGCGCTATCCGATCTGGCGCATCGGCGTCTTTATAGTTGCGGCAGTGTGGCCGTTGTTCTGGCTGTATGAGGCGTGGAGTTCGGCACTCGGGCCTGATCCGGGAAAAGTGCTGGTTGATCGGTTGGGGTTGGGCACGTTGATCTTGTTGCTGATCACCCTGGGAATGACGCCGCTGCAAAAGCTGAGTGGATGGGCGGGGTGGATAGCTGTGCGCCGGCAGCTGGGTTTGTGGTGTTTTGCTTATGTCGTGCTGCATCTTGCAGCCTATTGTGTATTTGTCCTTGGGTTGGATTGGTCGCAGTTGGGGGTGGAGTTGCGTAAGCGGCCCTACATTATTGTGGGGGCGCTGGGCTTCCTGTCTTTATTGGTGCTCGCGGTGACGTCTAATCGCTATAGCCAGCGTCGGCTTGGGAGTCGCTGGAAGAAACTGCACCGCTTGGTCTATGTGATTCTTGGGCTCGGCTTGCTACATATGTTGTGGATTGTTCGGGCTGATCTGAAGGAGTGGGCCATCTATGCATCTATAGGTGCGCTGCTTCTGGTGCTGCGGATCCCTCCGGTAATGCGCCGGATCCCCCGCCTTATTGCGAAAAAAGCACTTTCTGCAACAAAAGCGTAATTAAGGGTTGACGGCAGATTCTAGAAGTCTATAATTCGCCCCACTTCCGGCGCAGTCGAAACGGAAAACTCCTTGGTAAACAAAGAGTTATGTAGGTTTCGATAGCGAGTTGCTTCAGTTCATCGAGGCCCAGAAGGAGTTGGTAGAGCGGTGTAGTTTGGCTCTATTAACGTTTCGATCCTCTCGGTCGAAAGCGGAGAAAAAGAGGTGTTGACAGCAGCGTGTAACGCTGTAGAATTCGCCTCCCGCTAACGAGAGATCGGAAGCGCAAGTGGTTGAAGTTGTTGAAGAAATCTTCGAAAGCTTCTGAAAATAATCACTTGACAGCAAATGAGGCTGCTGTAGAATGCGCGCCTCGGTTGAGACGAAAGATCTTAACCAACCGCTCTTTAACAACTGAATCAAGCAATTCGTGTGGGTGCTTGTGGAGTCAGACTGATAGTCAACAAGATTATCAGCATCACAAGTTACTCCGCGAGAAATCAAAGATGTAACCAACGATTGCTGAGCCAAGTTTAGGGTTTCTTAAAAACCCAAAGATGTTTGAACTGAAGAGTTTGATCATGGCTCAGATTGAACGCTGGCGGCAGGCCTAACACATGCAAGTCGAGCGGTAGAGAGAAGCTTGCTTCTCTTGAGAGCGGCGGACGGGTGAGTAATGCCTAGGAATCTGCCTGGTAGTGGGGGATAACGTTCGGAAACGGACGCTAATACCGCATACGTCCTACGGGAGAAAGCAGGGGACCTTCGGGCCTTGCGCTATCAGATGAGCCTAGGTCGGATTAGCTAGTTGGTGAGGTAATGGCTCACCAAGGCGACGATCCGTAACTGGTCTGAGAGGATGATCAGTCACACTGGAACTGAGACACGGTCCAGACTCCTACGGGAGGCAGCAGTGGGGAATATTGGACAATGGGCGAAAGCCTGATCCAGCCATGCCGCGTGTGTGAAGAAGGTCTTCGGATTGTAAAGCACTTTAAGTTGGGAGGAAGGGCAGTTGCCTAATACGTAACTGTTTTGACGTTACCGACAGAATAAGCACCGGCTAACTCTGTGCCAGCAGCCGCGGTAATACAGAGGGTGCAAGCGTTAATCGGAATTACTGGGCGTAAAGCGCGCGTAGGTGGTTTGTTAAGTTGGATGTGAAATCCCCGGGCTCAACCTGGGAACTGCATTCAAAACTGACTGACTAGAGTATGGTAGAGGGTGGTGGAATTTCCTGTGTAGCGGTGAAATGCGTAGATATAGGAAGGAACACCAGTGGCGAAGGCGACCACCTGGACTA
>NZ_MDDR01000035.1:332500-334491 GCF_001870435.1 Pseudomonas costantinii
GTAAGCCTGTGAAGGTGAGTTGAGAAGCTTGCTGGAGGTATCAGAAGTGCGAATGCTGACATGAGTAACGACAATGGGTGTGAAAAACACCCACGCCGAAAGACCAAGGTTTCCTGCGCAACGTTAATCGACGCAGGGTTAGTCGGTCCCTAAGGCGAGGCTGAAAAGCGTAGTCGATGGAAAACAGGTTAATATTCCTGTACTTCTGGTTATTGCGATGGAGGGACGGAGAAGGCTAGGCCAGCTTGGCGTTGGTTGTCCAAGTTTAAGGTGGTAGGCTGGAATCTTAGGTAAATCCGGGATTCTAAGGCCGAGAGCTGATGACGAGCTAACTTTTAGTTAGCGAAGTGGTTGATGCCATGCTTCCAAGAAAAGCTTCTAAGCTTCAGGTAACCAGGAACCGTACCCCAAACCGACACAGGTGGTTGGGTAGAGAATACCAAGGCGCTTGAGAGAACTCGGGTGAAGGAACTAGGCAAAATGGCACCGTAACTTCGGGAGAAGGTGCGCCGGTGAGGGTGAAGGACTTGCTCCGTAAGCTCATGCCGGTCGAAGATACCAGGCCGCTGCGACTGTTTATTAAAAACACAGCACTCTGCAAACACGAAAGTGGACGTATAGGGTGTGACGCCTGCCCGGTGCCGGAAGGTTAATTGATGGGGTTAGCTAACGCGAAGCTCTTGATCGAAGCCCCGGTAAACGGCGGCCGTAACTATAACGGTCCTAAGGTAGCGAAATTCCTTGTCGGGTAAGTTCCGACCTGCACGAATGGCGTAACGATGGCGGCGCTGTCTCCACCCGAGACTCAGTGAAATTGAAATCGCTGTGAAGATGCAGTGTATCCGCGGCTAGACGGAAAGACCCCGTGAACCTTTACTATAGCTTTGCACTGGACTTTGAATTTGCTTGTGTAGGATAGGTGGGAGGCTTTGAAGCGTGGACGCCAGTCTGCGTGGAGCCAACCTTGAAATACCACCCTGGCAACTTTGAGGTTCTAACTCAGGTCCGTTATCCGGATCGAGGACAGTGTATGGTGGGTAGTTTGACTGGGGCGGTCTCCTCCTAAAGAGTAACGGAGGAGTACGAAGGTGCGCTCAGACCGGTCGGAAATCGGTCGTAGAGTATAAAGGCAAAAGCGCGCTTGACTGCGAGACAGACACGTCGAGCAGGTACGAAAGTAGGTCTTAGTGATCCGGTGGTTCTGTATGGAAGGGCCATCGCTCAACGGATAAAAGGTACTCCGGGGATAACAGGCTGATACCGCCCAAGAGTTCATATCGACGGCGGTGTTTGGCACCTCGATGTCGGCTCATCACATCCTGGGGCTGAAGCCGGTCCCAAGGGTATGGCTGTTCGCCATTTAAAGTGGTACGCGAGCTGGGTTTAGAACGTCGTGAGACAGTTCGGTCCCTATCTGCCGTGGACGTTTGAGATTTGAGAGGGGCTGCTCCTAGTACGAGAGGACCGGAGTGGACGAACCTCTGGTGTTCCGGTTGTCACGCCAGTGGCATTGCCGGGTAGCTATGTTCGGAATAGATAACCGCTGAAAGCATCTAAGCGGGAAACTAGCCTCAAGATGAGATCTCACTGGAACCTTGAGTTCCCTGAAGGGCCGTCGAAGACTACGACGTTGATAGGTTGGGTGTGTAAGCGCTGTGAGGCGTTGAGCTAACCAATACTAATTGCCCGTGAGGCTTGACCATATAACACCCAAGCAATTTGCGTCGGCTCTTTAATACAGAGCAGCAGATTGCGGTGTGTGAAGACGATAGAACCGAAAGTTCGAATCTCACAAAACACCGAAAGCTGTCACATACCCAATTTGCTGAAGCGAGGCATTCTTGTCACGACTCAGTACCCGAATTTCTTGACGACCATAGAGCATTGGAACCACCTGATCCCATCCCGAACTCAGTAGTGAAACGATGCATCGCCGATGGTAGTGTGGGGTTTCCCCATGTGAGAGTAGGTCATCGTCAAGATTAAATTCC
>NZ_MDDR01000036.1 GCF_001870435.1 Pseudomonas costantinii
GCGCAAGTGGTTGAAGTTGTTGAAGAAATCTTCGAAAGCTTCTGAAAATAATCACTTGACAGCAAATGAGGCTGCTGTAGAATGCGCGCCTCGGTTGAGACGAAAGATCTTAACCAACCGCTCTTTAACAACTGAATCAAGCAATTCGTGTGGGTGCTTGTGGAGTCAGACTGATAGTCAACAAGATTATCAGCATCACAAGTTACTCCGCGAGAAATCAAAGATGTAACCAACGATTGCTGAGCCAAGTTTAGGGTTTCTTAAAAACCCAAAGATGTTTGAACTGAAGAGTTTGATCATGGCTCAGATTGAACGCTGGCGGCAGGCCTAACACATGCAAGTCGAGCGGTAGAGAGAAGCTTGCTTCTCTTGAGAGCGGCGGACGGGTGAGTAATGCCTAGGAATCTGCCTGGTAGTGGGGGATAACGTTCGGAAACGGACGCTAATACCGCATACGTCCTACGGGAGAAAGCAGGGGACCTTCGGGCCTTGCGCTATCAGATGAGCCTAGGTCGGATTAGCTAGTTGGTGAGGTAATGGCTCACCAAGGCGACGATCCGTAACTGGTCTGAGAGGATGATCAGTCACACTGGAACTGAGACACGGTCCAGACTCCTACGGGAGGCAGCAGTGGGGAATATTGGACAATGGGCGAAAGCCTGATCCAGCCATGCCGCGTGTGTGAAGAAGGTCTTCGGATTGTAAAGCACTTTAAGTTGGGAGGAAGGGCAGTTGCCTAATACGTAACTGTTTTGACGTTACCGACAGAATAAGCACCGGCTAACTCTGTGCCAGCAGCCGCGGTAATACAGAGGGTGCAAGCGTTAATCGGAATTACTGGGCGTAAAGCGCGCGTAGGTGGTTTGTTAAGTTGGATGTGAAATCCCCGGGCTCAACCTGGGAACTGCATTCAAAACTGACTGACTAGAGTATGGTAGAGGGTGGTGGAATTTCCTGTGTAGCGGTGAAATGCGTAGATATAGGAAGGAACACCAGTGGCGAAGGCGACCACCTGGACTAATACTGACACTGAGGTGCGAAAGCGTGGGGAGCAAACAGGATTAGATACCCTGGTAGTCCACGCCGTAAACGATGTCAACTAGCCGTTGGAAGCCTTGAGCTTTTAGTGGCGCAGCTAACGCATTAAGTTGACCGCCTGGGGAGTACGGCCGCAAGGTTAAAACTCAAATGAATTGACGGGGGCCCGCACAAGCGGTGGAGCATGTGGTTTAATTCGAAGCAACGCGAAGAACCTTACCAGGCCTTGACATCCAATGAACTTTCTAGAGATAGATTGGTGCCTTCGGGAACATTGAGACAGGTGCTGCATGGCTGTCGTCAGCTCGTGTCGTGAGATGTTGGGTTAAGTCCCGTAACGAGCGCAACCCTTGTCCTTAGTTACCAGCACGTAATGGTGGGCACTCTAAGGAGACTGCCGGTGACAAACCGGAGGAAGGTGGGGATGACGTCAAGTCATCATGGCCCTTACGGCCTGGGCTACACACGTGCTACAATGGTCGGTACAGAGGGTTGCCAAACCGCGAGGTGGAGCTAATCCCATAAAACCGATCGTAGTCCGGATCGCAGTCTGCAACTCGACTGCGTGAAGTCGGAATCGCTAGTAATCGCGAATCAGAATGTCGCGGTGAATACGTTCCCGGGCCTTGTACACACCGCCCGTCACACCATGGGAGTGGGTTGCACCAGAAGTAGCTAGTCTAACCTTCGGGAGGACGGTTACCACGGTGTGATTCATGACTGGGGTGAAGTCGTAACAAGGTAGCCGTAGGGGAACCTGCGGCTGGATCACCTCCTTAATCGACGACATCAGCTGCTCCATAAGTTCCCACACGAATTGCTTGATTCATTGAAGAAGACGATAAGAAGCAGCCCGAAATTGGGTCTGTAGCTCAGTTGGTTAGAGCGCACCCCTGATAAGGGTGAGGTCGGCAGTTCGAATCTGCCCAGACCCACCAATTTTGTGTGGGAAACGCCTGTAGAAATACGGGGCCATAGCTCAGCTGGGAGAGCGCCTGCCTTGCACGCAGGAGGTCAACGGTTCGATCCCGTTTGGCTCCACCACTACTGCTTCTACGTTATGAAAGCTTAGAAATGAGCATTCCATCAGGTTGATGGTGAATGTTGATTTCTAGTCTTTGATTAGATCGTTCTTTAAAAATTTGGGTATGTGATAGAAAGATAGACTGAACGTTACTTTCACTGGTAACGGATCAGGCTAAGGTAAAATTTGTGAGTTACTCAGTTTTGAGTATTATCGAATTTTCGGCGAATGTTGTCTTCACAGTATAACCAGATTGCTTGGGGTTATATGGTCAAGTGAAGAAGCGCATACGGTGGATGCCTTGGCAGTCAGAGGCGATGAAAGACGTGGTAGCCTGCGAAAAGCTTCGGGGAGTCGGCAAACAGACTTTGATCCGGAGATGTCTGAATGGGGGAACCCAGCCATCATAAGATGGTTATCTTACGCTGAATACATAGGCGTAAGAGGCGAACCAGGGGAACTGAAACATCTAAGTACCCTGAGGAAAAGAAATCAACCGAGATTCCCTTAGTAGTGGCGAGCGAACGGGGACTAGCCCTTAAGTGGCTTTGAGATTAGCGGAACGCTCTGGAAAGTGCGGCCATAGTGGGTGATAGCCCTGTACGCGAAAATCTCTTAGTCATGAAATCGAGTAGGACGGAGCACGAGAAACTTTGTCTGAATATGGGGGGACCATCCTCCAAGGCTAAATACTACTGACTGACCGATAGTGAACTAGTACCGTGAGGGAAAGGCGAAAAGAACCCCGGAGAGGGGAGTGAAATAGATCCTGAAACCGTATGCGTACAAGCAGTGGGAGCCCACTTTGTTGGGTGACTGCGTACCTTTTGTATAATGGGTCAGCGACTTATTTTCAGTGGCGAGCTTAACCGAATAGGGGAGGCGTAGCGAAAGCGAGTCTTAATAGGGCGTCTAGTCGCTGGGAATAGACCCGAAACCGGGCGATCTATCCATGGGCAGGTTGAAGGTTGGGTAACACTAACTGGAGGACCGAACCGACTACCGTTGAAAAGTTAGCGGATGACCTGTGGATCGGAGTGAAAGGCTAATCAAGCTCGGAGATAGCTGGTTCTCCTCGAAAGCTATTTAGGTAGCGCCTCATGTATCACTGTAGGGGGTAGAGCACTGTTTCGGCTAGGGGGTCATCCCGACTTACCAAACCGATGCAAACTCCGAATACCTACAAGTGCCGAGCATGGGAGACACACGGCGGGTGCTAACGTCCGTCGTGAAAAGGGAAACAACCCAGACCGTCAGCTAAGGTCCCAAAGTTATGGTTAAGTGGGAAACGATGTGGGAAGGCTTAGACAGCTAGGAGGTTGGCTTAGAAGCAGCCACCCTTTAAAGAAAGCGTAATAGCTCACTAGTCGAGTCGGCCTGCGCGGAAGATGTAACGGGGCTCAAACCATACACCGAAGCTACGGGTATCACGTAAGTGATGCGGTAGAGGAGCGTTCTGTAAGCCTGTGAAGGTGAGTTGAGAAGCTTGCTGGAGGTATCAGAAGTGCGAATGCTGACATGAGTAACGACAATGGGTGTGAAAAACACCCACGCCGAAAGACCAAGGTTTCCTGCGCAACGTTAATCGACGCAGGGTTAGTCGGTCCCTAAGGCGAGGCTGAAAAGCGTAGTCGATGGAAAACAGGTTAATATTCCTGTACTTCTGGTTATTGCGATGGAGGGACGGAGAAGGCTAGGCCAGCTTGGCGTTGGTTGTCCAAGTTTAAGGTGGTAGGCTGGAATCTTAGGTAAATCCGGGATTCTAAGGCCGAGAGCTGATGACGAGCTAACTTTTAGTTAGCGAAGTGGTTGATGCCATGCTTCCAAGAAAAGCTTCTAAGCTTCAGGTAACCAGGAACCGTACCCCAAACCGACACAGGTGGTTGGGTAGAGAATACCAAGGCGCTTGAGAGAACTCGGGTGAAGGAACTAGGCAAAATGGCACCGTAACTTCGGGAGAAGGTGCGCCGGTGAGGGTGAAGGACTTGCTCCGTAAGCTCATGCCGGTCGAAGATACCAGGCCGCTGCGACTGTTTATTAAAAACACAGCACTCTGCAAACACGAAAGTGGACGTATAGGGTGTGACGCCTGCCCGGTGCCGGAAGGTTAATTGATGGGGTTAGCTAACGCGAAGCTCTTGATCGAAGCCCCGGTAAACGGCGGCCGTAACTATAACGGTCCTAAGGTAGCGAAATTCCTTGTCGGGTAAGTTCCGACCTGCACGAATGGCGTAACGATGGCGGCGCTGTCTCCACCCGAGACTCAGTGAAATTGAAATCGCTGTGAAGATGCAGTGTATCCGCGGCTAGACGGAAAGACCCCGTGAACCTTTACTATAGCTTTGCACTGGACTTTGAATTTGCTTGTGTAGGATAGGTGGGAGGCTTTGAAGCGTGGACGCCAGTCTGCGTGGAGCCAACCTTGAAATACCACCCTGGCAACTTTGAGGTTCTAACTCAGGTCCGTTATCCGGATCGAGGACAGTGTATGGTGGGTAGTTTGACTGGGGCGGTCTCCTCCTAAAGAGTAACGGAGGAGTACGAAGGTGCGCTCAGACCGGTCGGAAATCGGTCGTAGAGTATAAAGGCAAAAGCGCGCTTGACTGCGAGACAGACACGTCGAGCAGGTACGAAAGTAGGTCTTAGTGATCCGGTGGTTCTGTATGGAAGGGCCATCGCTCAACGGATAAAAGGTACTCCGGGGATAACAGGCTGATACCGCCCAAGAGTTCATATCGACGGCGGTGTTTGGCACCTCGATGTCGGCTCATCACATCCTGGGGCTGAAGCCGGTCCCAAGGGTATGGCTGTTCGCCATTTAAAGTGGTACGCGAGCTGGGTTTAGAACGTCGTGAGACAGTTCGGTCCCTATCTGCCGTGGACGTTTGAGATTTGAGAGGGGCTGCTCCTAGTACGAGAGGACCGGAGTGGACGAACCTCTGGTGTTCCGGTTGTCACGCCAGTGGCATTGCCGGGTAGCTATGTTCGGAATAGATAACCGCTGAAAGCATCTAAGCGGGAAACTAGCCTCAAGATGAGATCTCACTGGAACCTTGAGTTCCCTGAAGGGCCGTCGAAGACTACGACGTTGATAGGTTGGGTGTGTAAGCGCTGTGAGGCGTTGAGCTAACCAATACTAATTGCCCGTGAGGCTTGACCATATAACACCCAAGCAATTTGCGTCGGCTCTTTAATACAGAGCAGCAGATTGCGGTGTGTGAAGACGATAGAACCGAAAGTTCGAATCTCACAAAACACCGAAAGCTGTCACATACCCAATTTGCTGAAGCGAGGCATTCTTGTCACGACTCAGTACCCGAATTTCTTGACGACCATAGAGCATTGGAACCACCTGATCCCATCCCGAACTCAGTAGTGAAACGATGCATCGCCGATGGTAGTGTGGGGTTTCCCCATGTGAGAGTAGGTCATCGTCAAGATTAAATTCCAGAACCCCTGTTTGCTAACGCAGACAGGGGTTTTGTTTTGGGCGGTCGAAAAGTACAAAGGGGCTTATTGCGGCTACCTTCAGTGCTAAAGTCCATGCCTCGATTTTGCTTTTCCCAAGGAAGCCGTTATGCCGGATGCGACGTCCCTCAGCGCTGGATTCATGGTGGTTCACGGCAACCGCCTGGATGAACTGCGTAGCCTGGTGGTCAGTTGGATGCGCCGCTATCCCCTGGCCCCGCTGGAAAACGAAATCGCCCTGGTGCAAAGCAATGGCATCGCCCAATGGCTCAAGCTGGCCTTGGCCGAAGACCCAGAAGAGGACGACACAGGGGGCTGCGGTATCGCTGCGGCAATCGACGTGCAACTGCCTGGCAGTTTCATGTGGCAGCTCTATCGTATGGTTCTGGGGCGTGACGAAATCCCGCCTAAGTCCCTGCTCGATAAAGCCCCATTGACCTGGCGCTTGATGCGACTGCTCCCGGAACTCATCGATCAACCGCACTTCGAACCGTTGCAGCGCTTCCTCACCCACGACACCGACCTGCGCAAACGCTACCAACTCGCCGAACGTTTGGCCGACTTGTTCGACCAATACCAGGTCTACCGCGCCGATTGGCTGGAAGACTGGGCCGCCGGCCGCCACCAACTGCGCAACGGTCGAGGCGAATCCAAGCCTCTAAACCCCGCGAATTGCTGGCAGGCGGAACTATGGCGCGCGCTGCTGCTGGATGTGGGGGAAGAGGGCATGGCCGAGAGTCGTGCCGGCGTTCACCAGCGTTTCATCGAGCGCATCAACACCCTTGAGAATGCGCCCCAAGGCCTGCCGTCCCGAGTGATCGTTTTCGGGATTTCCTCGTTGCCCGCGCAGGCACTGGAAGCACTCGCCGGCCTGGCGCGATTCAGTCAGGTCCTGCTGTGCGTGCACAACCCTTGCCGCCACCATTGGTCCGACATCGTTGCCGACAAAGACCTGCTGCGTAACGAATACAAACGCCAAGCGCGCAAAGTCGGTATGCCGGTCACCATTGACCCGCAAACCCTGCATCAGCACGCACATCCGCTACTGGCTGCCTGGGGCAAACAGGGCCGTGACTACATCAGCCTGCTGGACAGCTACGACGACCCCAACAGCTACCGCGCCGCCTTCCTCGATGGCCGTATCGATCTGTTTAGCGAAAGCGAACCCACCACACTGCTCAACCAACTTCAGGACGATATCCTCGAACTTCGCCCTCTCAACGAAACCCGCGAACGCTGGAACGAAGGAGTCGACCTGCAACATGACACGTCTATTCGCTTCCACATCGCCCACAGCGCCCAACGCGAAGTGGAAATCCTCCACGACCAACTGCTCCAACGCTTCAGCGCCGACCCTATGTTGCGCCCCCGCGACGTCATCGTCATGGTCCCCGACGTCGACAGCTATGCGCCGCATATTCGTGCCGTGTTCGGCCAGCTTGAGCGAACCGATCCGCGCTTCATCCCTTTCACCCTTACCGACCAGGGCCAGCGCGGCCGCGATCCTCTGCTGATTGCCGTCGAACACCTGCTGAAACTCCCGGACAGCCGTTTCCCCGTCAGCGAAATCCTGGACTTGCTCGACGTCCCCGCCTTGCGCGAGCGTTTCGCCATCAAAGAACGCGACCTGCCCACACTGCACCGCTGGATCGAAGGCGCCGGCATCCGTTGGGGCTTGAATGCCGAGCAGCGTGCCGGCCTGGGCCTGCCAAAAGAGCTGGAGCAAAACAGCTGGCGATTTGGTCTACGTCGCATGTTGTTGGGTTACGCCGTCGGCACCGGTGCCGCGTGTGACGGTATCGAGCCCTACGACGAAATCGGTGGCCTCGACGCCGCCCTGATCGGCCCTCTGGTCGCTTTGCTCGATGCTCTAAACGACGCCCATCAGGCCTTGTCACAACCGGCAAAACCCCAAGAGTGGGGCGAGCGTCTGCAACGCCTGATGCAACTGTTCTTCCTGCCCAGCAGCGAACACGACGACTATCTGCTGGGTCAACTCGAGCAACTCAGAGAAACTTGGCTGGAAACCTGTGAGTCCGTAGGCCTGCAGGACGAGTTACCGCTCACTGTCGTCCGTGAAGCTTGGTTGGCAGGTCTGGACCAGGGTCGTCTATCCCAGCGCTTCCTCGCCGGAGCGGTCAATTTTTGCACCCTGATGCCCATGCGCGCGATCCCGTTCAAGCTCGTCTGCTTGCTGGGCATGAACGACGGAGACTACCCGCGCGCCCAACCACCGCTGGACTTCGACTTGATGGGCAGCGACTATCGCCCTGGCGACCGCTCACGCCGTGAAGACGACCGCTACCTGCTACTCGAGGCCTTGCTCTCAGCCCGCGACCAGCTCTATATCAGCTGGGTAGGCCGCAGCATCCGCGACAACAGTGACCGTCCGGCCTCGGTGCTGATCGGCCAACTGCGCGACCACCTCGCCAGCGGCTGGCATAACGCACAAACACAAACGCCACTCTTAGACGCAATGACCCAAGAGCACCCACTCCAACCGTTCAGCGCGCGCTACTTTCATGAAGGCGACCCGCTGTTCAGCTACGCTCGCGAATGGCAGTTGCTGCACGAAGCCGCCGATGCCATCCCAACAGAAGACGAATTGGCAGAGCATCAACAAGAAGAACCCCTGAGCCTCGGCCAGTTGCAGGATTTCCTGCGCAACCCGGTCAAACACTTCTTCAGCCAGCGTCTGAAAGTGTTCTTCGAAGCCGCCGAAGTTCCTCTGGCCGATGAAGAACCTTTCGTCCTCGATGCGCTGCAACGCTACAACCTAAGCGACAGCCTGCTAAGCGCCGCACTGACCCAGCCCGATCATGTGGACCAAGCCTTAAACGCCCAAGCCCTGCGCCTACAAGGCAGTGGCCTGCTGCCTATGGTCGGTTTCGGCGAGTGCCTGCGTAACGAACTGATCGAGCCATTGCCCGCTCTGTTGCAGCGTTACCAACAGTTACTGGCACTCTGGCCGACCCCGCATCCAGGCGCAGAGCCGGTCAGTTTTGAGCATCAAGGTATCCAACTGGAAGGCTGGATCAGTGGCCTGCATCGGCGCAGTGATGGCGGATTGTTAAGTGTCACCACCATCCCCAACAGCATCGGCTCGATCAAGACGCGCAAGTGGCACCGGCTGATTCGCCCTTGGGTCAATCACGTAGTGGCCTGCGCCTGTGGCCTGCCACTCAGCACTGGTTTAGTGGCGAGTGACGATACCTTGTTGCTGGCCCCGCTGGATAAATCCACTGCTCAGGAAATCCTCGGCAACCTGCTATTGGCCTGGCACACCGGAATGAGAAAACCGCTCCCCGTGGCCGTTAAGACGGCCTTCGCCTGGCTTGGTCAAACCGACCCTGCCAAGGCCCAAGCCGCCGCGAGTAAAGCCTACGAAGGCGACGGTATGACCACCGACGGCGAACGCCGCGAAACCCCCGCGCTCACTCGTCAATTCCCCGACTTCGCTGCGCTCATAGCCAGCGAAGAATTCGAAGGTTGGGCCGAAACCCTGTATCGCCCGCTGATCAACGCCCCATGGCGATCACTCACCGGCGAGGAGGTTGGCGCATGAGCAGCAAACCCTTAGCCTTGGCCTTCCCGCTAAAAGGTAGCCAACTGATTGAGGCCAGCGCGGGCACCGGCAAGACCTTTACCATTTCCGCCCTGTACCTGCGCCTGGTGCTCGGCCATGGGGGGGATGAATCCGGCTTTGGTCGCGAACTGTTGCCGCCACAAATTCTGGTGGTGACCTTCACCGATGCTGCCACCAAAGAGCTGCGTGAACGCATCCGCATCCGCCTGGCCGAAGCCGCACGTTTCTTTCGCGACGAAATCCAGCAGCCCGATGCCCTGATCGCCGACCTGCGCGACCAATACCCTGCCGAGCAATGGCCCGCCTGTGCCAATCGCCTGGACATCGCTGCCCAATGGATGGACGAAGCCGCCGTTTCCACCATCCACAGTTGGTGCCAGCGCATGCTGCGCGAACATGCCTTCGACAGCGGTAGCCTGTTCACTCAGACCCTGGAAACCGACCACAGCGATCTGCTTGGCGAAGTGCTGCGCGATTACTGGCGGTTGTTCTGTTACCCGATGCACGACGACGCGCTCAACTGGGTCCGTAATAACTGGGGCGGACCCGCCGGGTTGATGCCACGGGTGCGCGCGCTGTTCGGCAGCGAACGGCCGGCTGACGAGACGCGTGATCCCGCCGAACTGATCACGGCCTGCCTGCAAGAGCGTCGCGAAGCGCTGACAACCCTCAAAGCACCCTGGCAGCAATGGGCTGCCGAACTGCGCGATATCTGCCTGCAAGCCGTGGCCGCCAAAGCCGTCGACGGCCGCAAGATGCAAGCTCGTTATTTTGAACCCTGGTTCGAAAAGATCAGTGCCTGGGCCGCTGACGAAACCCTTGAACAGCTCGACATCGGCACCGGCTTCACCCGCTTGACCCCCGACGGCATGGCCGAAGCCTGGAAGGGCGAGCCGCCGCACCATCCCGGCATCGACGCCATGGCGGGACTCAAAGCCGCCCTCGATGCCTTGCCAACCCCCGACGCCGCCGTGTTGCAGCACGCTGCCGGCTGGGTGGGCAAACGCTTCGAAGAAGAGAAACGTCGCCGCGCCGAAATGGGCTTCGACGATATGCTGATCCGCCTCAATGCAGCCCTGCAAGCCGACGGCGGCGAGCGCCTGGCCAGCGTGATCCGCGAGCAATTCCCGGTGGCCCTGATCGATGAATTCCAGGACACCGACCCGGTGCAATACAGCATCTTCGACAGTATTTACCGTATCGAAGAAAACCACCTCGACAGTGGCCTGTTCCTGATCGGCGACCCGAAACAGGCGATCTACGCCTTCCGTGGCGCCGACATCTACACCTATCTGCGCGCGCGCCAGTCCACCACCGGCCGCCACCACACCCTGGGCACCAACTTCCGCTCCAGCCACGCGATGGTCGAGGCTGTGAACCATGTGTTCCAACGTGCGGAAAAAGGCCGTGGTGCCTTTCTGTTCCGAGAGCCGAATGGCGACAATCCGGTGCCGTTCCATTCAGTGTTGTCCCAAGGCCGCAAAGAACAATTGCAGGTCGAGGGCCAAACGCTCCCGGCGATGAACCTCTGGCACCTGCCCACCGATCAGCCGATTTCGAATGCGGTTTACCGCCAGCAACTGGCCGCCGCCTGTGCCACGCAGATTGTTGAATTGCTCAACGGCGGGCAGCAAGGCACAGCAGGTTTCCTACAACCGGACGACAGTTTCAAAGGCGTACTTCCGTCAGACATCGCCATCCTTGTGCGCGATGGCAAGGAAGCCCAAGCCGTACGCGCCGAGTTGGCCGCCCGTGGCGTGCGCAGCGTGTACTTGTCGGACAAAGACTCAGTCTTCGCCGCCCAGGAGGCCCACGACCTCCTGTCCTGGCTCAAGGCCTGCGCTGAACCAGACGTCGAACGCCCGCTGCGTGCCGCCCTGGCCTGCGTCACCCTGAACCTGTCACTGCCGGAACTGGAGCGGTTGAATCAGGACGAACTGGCGTGGGAAACCCGTGTGATGCAGTTCCGTGGGTACCGCGCGATCTGGCGCACCCAAGGTGTGCTGCCAATGCTGCGTCGCCTGCTCCACGATTTCAAACTGCCGCAAACCTTGATCGCCCGTAGCGATGGCGAACGTGTGCTGACCAACCTGTTGCACCTCAGCGAACTGCTGCAACAGGTCGCGTCGGAACTGGACGGCGAGCAAGCGCTGATCCGCCACTTGGCCGAACACCTCGCGCTGTCGGGTCAGGCCGGTGAGGAACAGATCCTGCGCCTGGAAAGTGATGAACAACTGGTCAAGGTCGTCACGATCCACAAGTCCAAAGGCTTGGAATATGACCTGGTCTTCCTGCCCTTCATCTGTTCGGCCAAGCCGGTAGACGGTAGCCGGTTGCCCCTTCATTACCATGATGCAAATGGCAAATCCCAAGTCAGCCTGCGTCCCACGGCCGAGCTTATCGCGCAGGCCGATGAAGAGCGCCTGGCCGAAGACCTGCGCTTGTTCTACGTCGCGCTGACCCGCGCCAAACACGCGTGCTGGCTCGGCATTGCCGACCTTAAACGCGGCAATAACAGCAGCTCGGTATTGCACCTTTCGGCACTGGGCTATCTGCTCGGCGCCGGCGCTTCTTTGGGTGAGTCCGCTGGTCTGGCGCGTTGGCTGCTGGATTTGCAGGAAGGCTGTCCTGCAATCGACTATGCCCTAGTGCCCGAAGCGCAAGACATCGTGTTCCACTCGCCACGCAACGAGGCCAGACTGCTCGCGCCGTTGTTCCCCAAGCGCAAGGCCGCCGAAAACTGGTGGATCGCCTCCTACAGCGCTTTAAGAATCGGCGACAGCATGAGCGCTGCAAACCTTGAAGCCCCCGAAAGCCCACAGGCCCAGAAGCTGTTCGATGACGAACGCCTCGACCCCGATGCACCGCGCGAAGTCGCTGCGTCCGGCGGTGACATTCACCGTTTCCCACGCGGTCCTAATCCCGGGACCTTCCTCCACGGCCTGCTGGAATGGGCTGGCGAGGAGGGTTTCAATGTGACACCAGAGTCCATCGAAAAAGCCGTAGGCGCGCGCTGCAATCGTCGCAACTGGGAAGGCTGGATCGTCACCCTCAGCGGTTGGCTGGGCCATCTGCTGCAAACGCCACTGCCTGTGGATAACGACCGCATCACCCTCAGCAGCCTGCAGCAGTACCAGATCGAAATGGAGTTCTGGTTCGCCAGCCACAAAGTCGACGTGCTCGCCCTCGACAAACTGGTGTGCCAATACACCCATAACGGCGTGTCCCGGGTCGCTGCCGAACCGGTGCTGCTCAACGGCATGTTCAAGGGTTTTATCGACCTGACGTTCGAACACGACGGCCGGTACTACGTGGCCGACTACAAATCCAACTGGCTCGGCCCTGACGACTCGGCCTACACCGTTGAAGCCATGGAACAGTCGATCCTCGAGCATCGGTATGACCTGCAATACGTCCTTTACCTGCTGGCCCTGCACCGCCAACTCAAGGCACGTCTGCCTGGTTACGACTACGACCGTCACATCGGCGGTGCGCTGTACCTGTTCCTGCGAGGTACACAGTCCACCAGCCGAGGTGCTTATTTCACCCGGCCACCACGGGAATTGATCGAAGGCCTGGATTTTCTGTTCCAGGGTAAGCCTATCCCGCCCAAGGTTGAGCCCGCCTGGGAACAAGGAGTGCTGTTATGAGCCTGTCGCCGTTACCGCTTGAGGAGTTGGCCCCCCTCAGCCGCGCCGCCGATTTGGTGCAACTGCTGGAACGATGGGTCGAGCGTGGCTGGCTGCGTGCTTTGGACAAAGCCTTCGTTGGCTTTCTGCACGAGCTCGATCCGCAAGCCGACCCTTTGGTACTGCTGGCTGCGGCTCTGACCAGCCACCAACTGGGCCACGGCCACGTTTGCCTGGACCTGTTCGAAACCCTTAACGCCCCGGACTTTGCCCTGTCCTTGCCGCCCGAGGGCGACCTGCAAACCAGCGCGATGTTGCTGCCGTCGCAATTGCTCGAGGGCCTCGACGGCGCCCACTGGTGCCATGTGCTGGCCGCCAGCCACCTTGTTGCTCTGGCTATCGATGGCAGCGAAACCGCACAAAGTCGTCCTTTGGTTCTGTCCGGCAAGCGCCTTTATCTGCGCCGCTACTGGACCTACGAACGGCGCATCGACACGGCCTTGCGCCTGCGTCTGACTACCCGAGAAAGCGTCGCCGTCGATTTGCCCCAACGTCTGAATAGCCTGTTCGACCAACCGCCGCCCGATGGCGTGATCGACTGGCAAAAACTCGCCTGCGCCCTGGCGACTCGCGGTGCCTTCAGCATCGTTACCGGCGGCCCCGGCACCGGCAAGACCACCACGGTGGTGCGTTTGCTCGCGTTGTTGCAGGCGCCCGCCGTGGAAGCCGGCAGCCCGTTGCGCATTCGCTTGGCCGCGCCGACCGGCAAAGCTGCCGCGCGGTTGACGGAATCCATCAGCCAGCAAGTGCAGTCGCTGACAGTGCCGGACAGCGTGCGCGAAAAAATTCCGACCCAGGTCACCACCGTTCACCGCCTGCTGGGCAGTCGGCCGGGCACGCGGCACTTCCGCCATCACATGGGTAACCCATTGCCTTTGGATGTGTTGGTGGTGGACGAAGCCTCGATGATCGACCTGGAAATGATGGCCAACCTGCTGGACGCCCTGCCGCCCCACGCACGGTTGGTCTTGCTGGGCGACAAGGACCAGCTCGCATCGGTGGAGGCGGGCGCCGTGCTTGGCGATTTGTGCCGCGATGCCGAAGCCGGCTGGTACAGCCCGGATACCCGCCAATGGCTGCAAACGGTCAGCGGCGAAGACCTCAGCGCCAGTGGCCTGCAGGAGGATCTCGACGGCAGTCACCCCCTGGCCCAGCAAGTGGTCATGCTGCGCTACTCACGGCGTTTCGGCGAAGGCAGCGGTATTGGCCAATTGGCGCGTTGGGTCAATCAGCAAAATGCCGAAGAGGCCCGTAAACTGCTTGCCGCTCGTAGCCACAGCGACCTGTTCTGCGTCAGCCTCAAGGGCGAACACGACCACGCACTTGAGCGGCTGGTGCTGGACGGGCAGGGCGACGGCGCCCAGGGTTATCGCTATTACCTCAACCTGCTGCAAAGGGCGCGCCCGGCCCTCGACACCCCGCGTGACGACCCCGCCTGGACCCATTGGGCGCAACAACTGTTGCAAGCCTTCGATGCCTTCCAGTTGCTCTGTGCCGTGCGCAAAGGCCCTTGGGGGGTTGAAGGGCTGAACCTGCGCATCACCGCGGCCTTGCGCAAAGTGCGGCTGATTGAGGGCGACGACCAGTGGTACGAAGGCCGCCCGGTGCTGATGACCCGCAACGATTACGGGCTTGGCTTGATGAACGGCGATATCGGCATCGCCCTTAAACTGCCCGAAAGTGATGGCGGTCCGCAGGTGTTGCGCGTGGCCTTCCCGCGCAATGATGGCCAGGGCGGCGTGCGCTTTGTATTGCCCAGCCGACTCAATGATGTGGAAACCGTGTACGCCATGACCGTGCATAAATCCCAGGGCTCGGAGTTCACCCACACCGCCCTGATCCTGCCGGATGCGCTGAACCCGGTGTTGACCAAAGAGCTGATCTACACCGGCATCACCCGCGCCAAGCGCTGGTTCAGCTTGATCGAGCCCCGTGGCGGGGTGTTTGAGGAAGCCGTGCGGCGCAAGGTCAAGCGCTTGAGTGGGTTGATGTTGGAGTTAGACGCTCACGACTAAAAAACTGACTAACGGGTCATGTAATATTTCTGATTCAGTTGTCTGATTTTTCTGAAAAAATAGTGAGTCCCGCGAAAGCCTCGCTTCGCGGGGTTTTCCGCCGCTGTGCTATCGTTGCGGCATCACCCTGTAAACACTTGAGAGAATCGCTGCATGAACGTGGCTGTCTCGCCCACAGAGCGTAGTTTGAGCTGGAGACGCATGTTACTGGTGGCGGTTCTGTGTGCGCTCGCGCCCCGTGCATTTGCCCAGGCGCCGGGCTCGGCCGGTATGGCCGATCACCGTGCCCAGTCGGTCACCCAAGTGGTACTTGGTATCCTCAGTTACGCGCGCTGGCCCGTGGAGCCTGCGCAACTTCGGTTGTGCATCGTCGGCCCCACCCAATACACCGACGACCTGATCAAAGGCACCACCCAAGCGACTGGTCGTCCGGTGGTGGTGCAGCGCCTGCTGGCCGATCATCCCGATATCGTCAGTGCCTGCGACGCGGTGTACATCGGAAAACTCTCCGCCGATGAGCGCAGCCGCCTATTCGCATCGCTGATCGGTCATCCGGTGCTCAGCATCAGCGAAGGGGGGGACCAATGCACCGTGGGCAGCCTGTTCTGCCTGCGTGTGGGCGATGAACAGGTGTCGTTCGAGGTCAACCTGGACTCCGTCTCCCGCAGTGGCGTGCGCATTCATCCCAGCGTGTTGCAGTTGTCCCGTCGTCGAGCACCGGCGTCATGAACGCTGATAAAGCACGGCCGACCCTGCGTTCGGTCATTGGCCGTGGGCATATGATCCTGACGTTGGTGGCGGTGACCCTGACCAGTGTGTCCCTGACCCTGCTCGGGGTACTGGCGCTGCGGGTGTATGCCGAACACAACCTGCACCTGATCGCACGTTCCATCAACTACACCGTGGAAGCGGCGGTGGTGTTCGACGACAGCGCCGCGGCCACCGAAGCGCTGAGCCTGATTGCTTCTACCGAGGAGGTGGCTCAGGCCGAAGTCTTCGATGCCAACGGCAAGCTGCTGGCGCAATGGGTGCGGCCGGAAACCGGGATGCTGTCACGGGTTGAACTGGTGCTGGCGCATACCCTGCTCGAACAGCCCATCAGCCAGCCGATCCTGCATCAAGGGAAAGCCATTGGCAGCATTCATGTGGTCGGCCATGGCGCCAGCCTGTTGCGCTTCTTGCTCAGCGGCCTGGCCGGCATCCTCATATGTACCGCCCTCAGCGCCTGGGTGGCCTTGCACCTGGCGCGGCGCCTATTGAATGGCATCACCGGGCCGCTGCAAAGCCTCGCCGCCGTGGCCCACGCGGCCCGTAGCGAGCGCGATTTTGACCGCCGCGTGCCGCCCGCGCAGATCGCCGAACTCGACAGCCTTGGCAGCGACTTCAATGCCCTGCTCGGTGAGATGGAGGCCTGGCAGAACCACCTGCAAAATGAAAATGAAACCCTCGCCCATCAGGCCAGCCACGACAGCTTGACTGGCCTGCCCAACCGCGCATTTTTCGAAGGCCGGCTGATCCGCGCATTGCGCAGCGCCGCCAAAGTCGATGACCGGGTGGCGGTGCTGTTTCTCGACAGCGACCGCTTCAAAGACATCAACGACAACTTCGGCCATGCCGCGGGTGATGCCGTGCTGGTCGCCGTCGCCGACCGCGTGCGTGCGCAGTTGCGTGAAGATGACCTGGTGGCGCGCCTGGGCGGTGATGAATTTGCGATCCTGTTGGCGCCCCTGCACAAAGTGGAAGACGCTCAGCGTATTGCTGCCAAGATCATTGCCAGCATGGACCTGCCGATCCCACTGCCCGGCAATACCCAGGTGTTGACCTCCCTCAGTATCGGCATCGCCATTTATCCGGATCATGGTGCCACCCCCGGCACCTTGCTCAATGCCGCCGATGCCGCGATGTATCAGGCTAAACGGTTGTCCCAGGGCGGCCAGCAAACGGCGGAATCAGCGCCCACCGCCGCCAACGTTCACCACAGGAGTTGATCCCTTGTTCTCGACCGCGCGTTTTATGTTTATCACTATGCTGGTGGCACTGCTCGCCCTCGGCGGCTGCCAGACGGCCCCACCCAAAGGCCTGACCCCGGCGCAAATTGTCGTCCTTAAGCAGCAGGGCTTCGAACTCACCGACGAAGGCTGGGCGTTCGGGCTGTCCGGCAAAGTGCTGTTTGGCAGTGACATCGAAACCCTCAACAAACCCAGCACCGACATCGTCGAACGCATCGGCAAGGCCCTGCTCGGCGCGGGCATCGAACGCGTGCGCGTCGACGGCCACACCGACGCCTCCGGCAAAGAAACCTACAACCAACAGCTGTCCCTGCGCCGCGCCAAAAGCGTGGGCAAGGTGTTGACCAGCGTGGGTATGAAGGAGGAGAACGTCCAACTGCGAGGCCTGGGCAGCAGTGAGCCGGTGGCGCCGAACACCACGGTGGCGGGGCGCACCGAGAATCGGCGGGTGTCGATTGTGGTGATTGCGGACTGAGCAACCCCGCCAATTTCAACGTGAAATGCACGCCAGGGTGTGTGGCTTGCCTGCGATAGCGGTCGTTCAGCCACGGATCTAGCGAGATCGTTCCCACGCTCTGCGTGGGAATGCCGCCTTGGACGCTCTGCGTCCGCTGTTAAGTCGTGACGCGGAGCGTCACTGGATGCATTCCCACGCAGAGCGTGGGAACGATCTGGTGTTTAGTCCGCCGGTGTTATTGCCTGTGTTAAGTCATCCACCACGGCTTTGCCCATCTCACACAGATAATGCGCGGCCCACGCGTATTGCTCGCCGCGCACATCCATGGCGGCTTCCATCGCGAGTTTCTTGGAGTAAAAAAGCAGGGTGGAGGCGTGTTCCAGGGCTTCGTCAATCGGCATGCCGGCATTGACGCGGAACAGTGGTTTTTGGTTTTCGCCGTAGTCGCCGAAGGTGACGACGCCGAGGGTGGTGATGGAGGGAAGCGGTGGATCGGGGACGATTTTAGTCATGATCTATACCTGGGAGTTTTAGGAACCACCCATTCATGTCGCTAAACATAAAAGGGTGGCAGCTGTACGCAGGTTAGCGAACCGGACCCAGGACCCGGCAGACCCGAAGGTCTCCCACGCACAGCCGCCATAACACGAGAACGACGAGCACGAAGCTCCTGCCGTTGGTGGCTGTGTCCGGGTTCGGGTCGCTAAACCCGTTCGCTGATGTCAGCGAAGTACGGAGGCTAGTGACTCGAACCCTAAGGCGCAATAGGGCAGGGATTCTCTAGGAATCGTCCTGCAATTTAAAGAGAATCGTCGTTGATGGCCCTTTAATCCGCGAACCGCATCTCCCGCGTTTCCCCCATCAACAACCCCTGGTTCTGCTCCGTCACCTCGCGGATGTAATCCCACAACAGCGTAATGCGCTTCAACTTCCTCAGATCCTCCCGGCAATACATCCAAAATTGGCGAGTGATCGAAATCTGCTCCCCCAACACCGGCAACAACCGCGGATCCTGCGCCGCCAGAAAGCACGGCAATATTGCCATCGACCGGCCCTGCTGCGCCGCCACGTACTGCGCAATCACGCTGGTACTGCGTAAGCTGGCGCTGGCGCCGGGCACTACATTCGCCAGGTACAACAGCTCTGAACTGAACGCCAGATCGTCCACATAGCTGATAAACGGATGCTCGGCCAAATCCGCCGGGCGTTGGATGGGTGGGTGTTGGTCGAGGTATTCCTGGGTCGCGTACAGCTGCAGTTTGTAGTCGCACAATTTGCAGCACACATACGGCCCATGTTCCGGGCGTTCCAGGGCGATGACGATGTCGGCTTCGCGCTTGGACAGGCTGATGAAGTGGGGCAGGGGCAGGATGTCGACCGAGATTGCCGGATACGTGTCGACGAAATGGCTCAGTTGCGGCGTGACGAAAAAGCTTCCGAAGCCTTCGGTGCAGCCCATGCGCACGTGGCCGGACAGCGCCACGCCGGAGCCGGAAACCTGTTCGCAGGCCATGTGCAGGGTGCTTTCGATCGACTCGGCGTAGCCCAGCAAACGCTGGCCCTCGGGGGTGAGGACGAAGCCGTTGGTCCGGGATTTTTCGAACAGCAATGTACCGAGCGACACTTCCAGCGAACTGATGCGCCGCGACACGGTGGTGTAGTCCACCGCCAGGCGCTTGGCGGCGACGCTGGCCTTGCGGGTGCGGGCCACTTCGAGGAAAAACTTCAGGTCATCCCAGTTCAGGGAGCCCAAGGAGGTGATGTTTTTTTGCATATTGGACCGGCTTTTATGTGCGTTCTTATTAGAAGTTTGCACATCTATACTCCAAAAACAGTCCGAACGCCTCATTCCCAAGGCGGCTTCCGCGCCTTGTCTCTGCATAAATATAAGATTTGGAGACCACATGAACGCATCTGCCGATATTTCCGTGCAACAGGTCAAGTTGCTGATCAACGGTGAATGGGTCGAGTCAAAGACCACCCACTGGCAAGACATCGTCAACCCGGCCACCCAGCAAGTGCTGGCCAAGGTCCCGTTCGCGACTGCCGATGAAGTCAACGCCGCCATCGACGCCGCCCACCGCGCCTTCCAGACCTGGAAGCTGACGCCGATCGGCGCGCGCATGCGCATTATGCTCAAGCTGCAAGCCTTGATCCGCGAACATTCCAAGCGCATCGCCGTCGTCCTCAGCGCTGAGCAGGGTAAGACGATTGCCGATGCCGAAGGCGATATTTTCCGTGGCCTGGAAGTGGTGGAACACGCGTGCTCCATCGGCACGTTGCAGATGGGCGAATTCGCTGAAAACGTCGCCGGGGGCGTCGACACTTACACCCTGCGCCAGCCTATCGGCGTGTGCGCCGGCATCACGCCGTTCAACTTCCCGGCGATGATTCCGCTGTGGATGTTCCCGATGGCGATCGCTTGCGGTAACACCTTCGTGCTCAAACCGTCCGAGCAGGACCCACTGTCGACCGTGCTGTTGGTGGAGCTGGCGCTGGAAGCCGGTGTACCGCCAGGTGTGCTCAACGTGGTGCACGGCGGCAAAGACGTGGTGGATGCGCTGTGCACCCATAAAGACATCAAGGCTGTGTCCTTCGTCGGTTCGACTGCTGTCGGCACCCATGTATACGACCTTGCCGGTAAACACGGCAAACGCGTGCAGTCGATGATGGGCGCCAAGAACCACGCCGTGGTGCTGCCGGATGCCAACCGCGAACACACCCTCAACGCCCTGGTCGGTGCCGGTTTCGGCGCGGCGGGTCAGCGTTGCATGGCCACTTCGGTGGTGGTGTTGGTGGGCGCATCCAAGCAATGGCTGCCTGATCTCAAGGCGCTGGCGCAAAAACTCAAGGTTAACGCCGGCAGCGAAGCGGGCACGGACGTTGGTCCGGTGATTTCCAAGCGTGCCAAGGCGCGCATCCTGGAACTGATCGAAAGCGGCGTAAAAGAAGGCGCCAAGCTGGAACTGGACGGCCGCGACATCAAGGTGCCGGGCTTCGAGCAAGGTAACTTTGTCGGCCCGACCCTGTTCTCGGGCGTCACCACTGATATGCAGATCTACACCCAGGAAATCTTCGGCCCGGTGCTGGTGGTGCTGGAGGTCGACACCCTCGACCAGGCCATCGCACTGGTCAACGCCAACCCGTTCGGCAACGGCACTGGCCTGTTCACCCAGAGCGGTGCGGCGGCGCGCAAATTCCAGAGCGAAATCGACGTGGGTCAGGTCGGCATCAACATCCCGATCCCGGTGCCGGTCCCATTCTTCAGCTTCACCGGTTCCCGTGGCTCCAAACTCGGCGACCTGGGCCCATACGGCAAGCAAGTGGTGCAGTTCTATACCCAGACCAAAACCGTGACGAGCCGCTGGTTCGATGACGACACGGTCAACGATGGCGTCAACACCACCATCAACCTGCGCTGAGTCCGGGAGACGACCATGAAGATTGCATTTATCGGCTTGGGCAACATGGGCGCACCCATGGCCCGCAACCTGATCAAGGCTGGCCACGCGCTGAACCTGTTCGACCTGAACCAGACCGTCCTCAAGGAACTGGCCGAGCTGGGCGGCACCATCAGTGATTCACCGCGTGATGCGGCCAATGGCGCTGAGCTGGTGATTACCATGCTGCCGGCTGCTGCCCATGTGCGCAGTGTATGGCTCGGTGAAGACGGCGTTTTAGCCAGTATCGGCAAAGGCGTTCCGGCGGTGGATTGCAGCACCATCGACCCGCAAACCATCCGCGATGTAGCGGCTGCGGCGGCCAAGATTGGCGTGACCGTGGCCGATGCCCCGGTCTCCGGCGGTACCGGCGGTGCCAGTGCAGGCACGCTGACCTTCATGGTCGGCGCCACCCCGGAACTGTTCGCCACCCTGCAACCGGTACTGGCGCAGATGGGCCGCAACATCGTGCATTGCGGCGACGTCGGCACCGGCCAAATCGCCAAGATCTGCAACAACCTGCTATTGGGCATCAGCATGGTCGGCGTCAGCGAGGCCATGGCCCTGGGCGATGCACTGGGCATCGACACCCAAGTGCTGGCCGGGATCATCAACAGCTCCACCGGGCGCTGCTGGAGTTCCGACACTTACAACCCATGGCCGGGCGTGATCGAAACCGCGCCGTCGTCCCGGGGTTACACCGGTGGGTTCGGCGCTGATTTGATGCTCAAGGACTTGGGCTTGGCCACCGAGGCTGCGCGTCAGGCGAAACAGCCGGTGATCCTCGGTGCCGTGGCCCAGCAGTTGTATCAATCGATGAGCCAGCGTGGGGAAGGGGGCAAGGACTTCTCGGCGATCATCAACAGCTATCGCAAGCCCCAATAGGGGATTTTCCGGGAGCCTGCCTTTGGCGGGTTCCCGGGTTTTTGCGGTTCAAGCAAACACAAAATACTTACGCACAGTCTCGACCACTTCCCACGTCCCCTTCATCCCCGGTTCCACCACAAAGATATCCCCAGCCCGCAAATGAATCGGCTCCAGGCCTTCTGGGGTGATGATGCAGTAGCCTTCCTGGAAATGGCAGTATTCCCACTTCACGTAGTCCACGTACCACTTGCCCGGTGTGCAGATCCAAGTGCCCATGATCTTGCTGCCGTCTTCGCTGGTGTAGGCGTTGAGGTTGACGGTGTGCGGGTCGCCTTCGAGCTTTTCCCATTTGCAGGCATCCAGGACCGGCAGGGGGTGGGTGTCGCGCAGTACGGTGATGGGCTTGGACATGATGACTCCGAGGCGGGGAATGGAAAGATGCACCCTAAGGCCTTGGGCGCTGTGTCAGTGGTCTGAACTCGACATCGGGATGCTCAGAAGCGCAGGGGGACAGTGATTCATTGAGCAACACAGAACCCGGTGGGAGCCGGGCTTGAGCGATTGCAGCTGAGCGATAGATTTGTGCGTCAATCAGAAAATTCCTCGCAGTAAGTGCGAAAGATTTCCCGCTTGACGCAGGAATTCGCAAGAAAATTCGCAGCTGGCCCTCGTATCATTCACTTTAGAACGAGTGAGAGCCTTGAAATGAACCCAATAAAAACGTGGTGGGATATCAGCCCGCCCTTGAGCACGGCGACCCCGACCTGGCCGGGCGATACGCCGTTCCAGGAGGAGCGCGTGTGGCAGTTCGGCCCGGAGTGCCCGGTGAATGTGGGGCGCATTACGTTGTCGCCACACACCGGCGCCCATGTGGATGCGCCGCTGCATTACAGCGCGGACGGCGCGCCGATTGGCGAAGTGTCGTTGGATGTGTACATGGGCCCGTGCCGGGTGTTGCATTGCCTGGGCAGCGGAGCGTTGGTACAGCCGCATCAGTTGGAGGGCCGTGTGGATAACTTGCCGGAGCGTGTGTTGCTGCGCACTTATCCACAAGCGCCGCTGACTGAATGGGATTCGAATTTCACCGCCATCGCCCCGCAAACCATTGAGCTGCTTGCCAGCCTGGGTGTGCGCTTGATTGGCATCGACACTCCATCCCTGGACCCGCAACAGTCCAAGACCATGGACTCCCACAACACCGTGGCCCGCCATGGCATGGCCATTCTCGAAGGCATCGTGCTCGATGACGTACCGGAGGGCGACTATGAACTGATCGCGCTGCCGCTGCGTTTTGCCAACCTGGATGCCAGCCCGGTCCGCGCCATTCTCCGCCCGCTCAAGGAGCCCACGCGATGAGCCAATGTCCCTTCTCTGCTGATTACCAACCCCCGGAAGAATGGCATAACGCCGAACTGAATTTTTCCGAGTCCATGAGCTACGGCGACTACCTGGACCTGGGCAAAGTGCTCAGCGCCCAGCACCCGCTGTCGCCGGACCACAACGAAATGCTCTTTATCATCCAGCACCAGACGTCTGAGTTGTGGATGAAACTGATGCTCCACGAACTCAAGGCCGCCCGCGAACACGTGCGCCTGGGCGAGTTGCCGCCAGCGTTCAAGATGCTGGCGCGGGTGTCGCGGATATTCGATCAACTGGTGCACGCTTGGGCGGTGCTGGCGACGATGACGCCGTCGGAGTACAAGGCGATCCGCCCGTTCCTGGGGCAGTCGTCTGGGTTCCAGTCGTTCCAGTACCGCGAAATCGAATTCATCCTCGGCAATAAAAGCCCGGCACTGTTGCGGCCTCACGCCCATCGCCCGGCGTTGTTGCAGGAGCTGCAAGTGGCGATTGCCACGCCGTCGCTGTATGACGAGGCGATCAACTTGATGGCCAAGGCGGGCCTGGCGATTGACCCCAAACGCGCCGAGCGCGACCCGACGGCGGCTACTGTTCACGATGAGTCTGTGGAGGCGGCCTGGCGTGAGGTTTATCGCGACCCGAGCCGTTATTGGGACCTGTACCAGTTGGCTGAGAAGTTTATCGACCTGGAAGACTCTTTCCGCCAATGGCGCTTCCGCCATGTCACCACGGTGGAGCGGATCATCGGCTTCCAGCCTGGCACCGGCGGCACTGAAGGTGTGGGTTACCTGCGCAAGATGCTCGACACCGTGCTGTTCCCCGAGCTGTGGCGAGTGCGTTCCACGCTGTAAACAAAAAGCCCCGGACAACCGGGGCTGATCGTTCCCACGCTCTGCGTGGGAATGCCGCTTGGGACGCTCTGCGTCCGATCATTACACTTTCGTATTTCTGATCCGCAACCGGTAAGCAATGTAGATAACCCCTACCCACACCGGCATCGCATACACCGACTCGCGAATGCCCGGGATCGCCAGCATCACGCTGACGATCATCAGCATGAACGCCAGGCACAGGTAGTTGCTGAACGGGAACCAGAAGGTCTTGAACGACGGCGTAACGCCTTGTTCGCCCATGGCCTTGCGGAACTTGATATGGGTAAGGCTGATCAGCGCCCAGTTGATCATCAGCGAGGCAACCACCAGCGCGAACAGCAACTCCAGCGCACTGTGCGGCGCGACGTAGTTGACCACCACGCACAGCATCGTCACCAGCGCCGAAATCGCCAGGGCCCGAATCGGCACGCCTTGTTTGTTCAACTTCATCAGCGCTTTTGGCGCGTCGCCTTGCTCGGCCAGGCCGAACAGCATGCGGCTGTTGCAGTACACGCCGCTGTTGTACACCGACAGTGCTGCGGTCAGTACCACGAAGTTGAGGATGTGCGCGGCGGTGTCGTTACCGATCAGCGAGAAGATCTGCACAAACGGGCTGCCGCTGTAGGCATCGCCCGACGCGCCGAGGGTTTGCAGCAGTTGGTCCCATGGGTACAGCGACAGCAGTACGGTCAGGGCGCCGACGTAGAAAATCAGGATCCGGTACACCACCTGGTTGATCGCTTTCGGGATCACTTTGCGCGGCTCGCTGGCCTCGGCGGCGGTGATGCCCACCAGCTCCAGGCCACCAAACGAGAACATGATAAACGCCATGGACATCAACAGCCCCATGCCGCCATTCGGGAAGAAACCGCCGTGGCTCCACAGGTTGCTGACGGTCGCTTGCGGGCCGCCGGTACCGCTGAACAGCAGGTAGCAGCCGAGCACGATCATGCCGACAATCGCCACCACTTTGATGATCGCGAACCAGAACTCGGTTTCACCGAAGAACTTCACGTTCAAGGTGTTGATCAGGTTCACTGCGACAAAGAACACCAGCGCGCTGACCCAGGTCGGGATCTCCGGCCACCAGAACTGGATGTATTTGCCCACCGCCGTCAATTCGGCCATGCCCACCAGTACGTAGAGTACCCAGTAGTTCCAGCCCGCCAGGAAGCCTGCGTAACCGCCCCAGTACTTGTGGGCGAAGTGGCTGAAGGAGCCGGCCACCGGCTCCTCGACGATCATCTCGCCGAGCTGGCGCATGATCAGGAACGCGATAAAGCCGGCAATTGCGTAGCCCAGGATCATCGACGGCCCTGCCGACTTGAGTACCCCGGCCGAGCCGAGGAACAACCCCGTGCCAATCGCCCCTCCCAAGGCGATCAACTGAATATGCCGGTTCTTCAGGCCACGCTTGAGGCCCACCGGGTTAACCATGTCATCCGCCATTAACATTCCCTTCTACTTGTTTTTCTTGAGGGTGATTGCACGCCGCACCCGCCCCTCAGAAGTGCTGAGGAGTCAGATATTACTCTGCGTGAACTTTTCGTAATACAGCTGAACGCCATCAAGTGCCTGATCCGCCAGCCATTGTTGGATGGATTCGACCATTGGAGGGGGGCCGCACACGTACATATCCGCCGATCTATCCCGCAATTCGGCCAGGTCGAAATGCTCGGTGAGGTAACCGCGTTTGCCGGGCCATTCCGGCGACGGGTCACTCAGCACCTCGGTGTAGCGGAAACCGGGAATTTTTGCGGCATAAGCGTTGATGCGCTCGGCCTCGCATAAATCTTCAGCCCCGCGCACGCCGTAATACAGGTGTACCGGTTGATCACAGCCGTTGGCGGCCAGCTCATCGAGCATGCCCAGCAACGCCGACAACCCGGTGCCGCCGGCCACCAGTACCAGCGGTTGGGTGACATGCCGCAGATAGAAGGCACCCAAAGGCGCCTCCATCAGCACTTCATCACCGACCTGACAGCGCTCGCGCAGGTAGTTGCTCATCACGCCATCGGGCAACAGGCGCACCAGAAACTGCAATTGATTGCCTGGCCGATTGGCAAAGGAATAAGAGCGCCAGCTGTCTGTGCCGGGAACCGACAGACGGGCGTATTGGCCGGGCAGAAAATCCAGCGGCTGATTCAACTGCACTTGCAGGATCGCCGTGCTGGCCGACACCAACTGAACCTCGCTCACCGTGCCACGCACCTGCACCGGCCCCGCTGCATTGCACAGGCTCGAATCAAAGTCGAAGTAGAACGCTGCGTCGGACTTCACCCGGGTCTGGCAACTGAGCATTTTGCGGTGTTGCAGGTCGAGACTGGAGAGGGCTTCCTCGTCCACATAGTCCTGGCTGTAATCGCCGGATTCACAGCGGCCCTGGCACGTGCCGCACACGCCTTCGCGGCAATCCAGAGGGATTTTGATGCCATTGCGCAACGCGGCGTCCAACAGGAGTTCATTGGCACCGATCGGGAAAAAAAGAGTCTTGCCGTCGGCAAAACTGAAGGCCACTTTGTGATTCATAGGCTTGCTCTCTAAACACCCCCGTAGACGCCGCCTCGCCAAGGCCCGACAGCGGCTACGAAGGAGGGGCGGTGTTCACAGGTGATAGAAATCCAGCACCGAGTTGATGGTGTCGTTGAGCAGCAACGCGTGTTTACGGGTGATCAACCAGCTGTCGCCATTGGGCTTGAGGCCGTAGGTGGCATGCCCGTAAAACTGCTCCGAGGTCGCCAGGCGATAGAACAGCGTGTGCCAGTTCAACCGCACTTCCAGCGTGCCGTCCGACTGCTCGGCAACGCGTACGTTATTGATCAGGTGCACCGTGCGCGGCATCGGCGTGGCGGAAGCGGCCTTGCCAGTGCGCAGGCGAAATACGCGATCTTCCAGGCCCGAGCGGTTGGCGTAATAAATCAGCGACATCTCACGCTTGGGGTCGCGGGTGTAGACGTGTTCCGAGTCCCATTGCGGCAGGTGGAACTCACTCTGCGGGTCGAACAGCTGTACATAGGCGTCCCAGTCCTGGGCATCGCACAGCTCGGATTTGCGGTAGAAAAACTGCTCAATCTGGTACTGCAACTGGGCATTCATCATTCCACCTCCCGCAGCTTGAGCGCTTGCCGGTCGAGGCCGTTGAGCAGGAATTGCTGCCAGTTACGGTGCTGGTTCACGTAGAGGCCTTCATGGGTGAATTCGGTGCCGGTCATCGCCGGTTGGATGCCGATGGCTTCGCTGTTCGGCGTGGGGCCGGTTTCCCAGCGATGGCTGCCGCGCGAGATATCGCTCCAGCGCTCAAGGCGGCCCTGGAAACCACGCTGGGCTTCGCGGAACTCCACCAGGTCATCCGGCGTGCCCATGCCTGATACGTTGAAAAAATCTTCAAACTGGCGAATACGGTTTTCACGGTCGGCATCGGACTCGTTCTTCACCCCCAGGCACTGGCTGATGATCTCGGTCTTGTTCCACGCAATCGGGCGGATGATCCGCAACTGCGAGCTGATCTGGTCAAGAAAGAACAGGCTCGGGTAGATGTTCAGGTTGCGCAGGCGGTGCATCATCCATTCGGCCTTTTGTTGGCCGTGTTCTTCCACCAGGCGCGGCATGATGGTGGCGTAGCCGGAGCGCACGGTCGGGTTGGGCATGTCGCTGAACAACACGCTGTGGCCGTTGTTGAAGGCGAACCAGCCATCATCGGTGTTTGCGTCGCCGGCGCCGAGCTTGCTGTAGTCCAGGGTGCTGCCTACGGCTGCGCCACTTTCGGTATTCACCTGCTGGCGATGCTGCACCGTGGCCACGTAGTTGTAGTGCACGGTGCTGACGTGATAACCGTCCAGGCCGTTTTCGTTTTGCAGTTTCCAGTTGCCGTCGTAGGTGTAGGCGGACTTGCCTGGCAGTACTTCCAACTCACCGGTGGCGGACTGCGCGACCATCATGTCGAAGAACACTTTGGCATCGCCGAGGAAGTCTTCCAGGCTGTCTGTGCCATTCACGTCCAGGCTGATAAACACAAAGCCCTTGTAGCTCTCGATGCGCGCCTTTTTCAGGCCACGGGTGGCCTTGTCAAAACCCTCCGGGTATTCCCCCGGCGCCTTGACCTTCACCAGCCGGCCATCGCTCTTGTAGCACCAGGCGTGGAACGGGCAGGTGAACGTTGACTGGTTGCCTTTGCCGACGCGGGTCAGCGTGGTGCCGCGATGCTGGCAGGCGTTGATCAGCGCGTTGAGTTTACCCTCGCCATCGCGGGTGATGATCATCGGCTGGCGCCCGGCGCGCATCGTCACGAAATCGTGGTTGTTCGCCAGTTCGCTCTCGTGGCAGGCGTAGATCCAGTTCTTTTCGAAGATCAACTCCATCTCAAGATCGAACAGTTCCGGCTCGGTGAACATGTCGCGGGCGATGCGGAACACCTCATCCACCGGACGAAAATCCAGACAGCCTTCGATAAACGTTTTCCACTGTTCGACGCTTCTTGCACCACTCATGGGAGGCACCTTTTTGATGAGGGCTAATCGGTGGCTCATTAGAGGCAGCGGGGCAGGGCGCGGGCTATCCACTTAATGGGGGAAGGTGGGCCGGAAAGTTGCGCCGCAAAATTGGGCAGCAAATACCCACCGAGGTGCGCAGCGGTGACGTGATGCGCTACTGTCTTGCAAGGCAAGCTCGCCAAAGCCCGCGACTTATCCACATAGTCGACCGTTGCTATCCAGCCAGTGGAAAAAGCCCAGGCGTGGCGTAGAACTTGCTGTCGAACAATAACGACGCGCCGTCAGAGCGCGCAAAAGCCTAACCGCCGTGGGTGCACCCTGATGAGTAGCCAAACACGCGATATCCATATTCAACGCTTCGACCTGGAAGGCGCCTGTAGTTGGATGTCCGGCATCTGCGGGCCGCACCGCCTGGCGACGTCGACGCCCGAGCGCCTGCGTTTTCACCACAGCGCCAATGTGTTCAAGTCCCGCGCCACCACCCTGGGCGTGATCGAGTACGGCACCGACGTGACCATCGACATCGAAGACGCCGAACACTTCAGCAGCTACAGCCTGAGCCTGCCGCTGGTGGGCGAGCAGGAGCTGAGCAAGAACGGTGAACGCCTGAGTTCCAACCGTGATCAGGGCGTGATCATTTCGCCCAACGAGCACCAGGTGCTGGCGATTTCCGGTGACTGCCGCAAGTTGCAGGTGGTGATTACCCGGGCGGCGATGAGCGAATCATTGGAAGGTTTGCTGCAACGGCCTATTGAAGCGCCACTGCGTTTTGAGTCGGTGATGGACGCGGTGGACGGTGCTCCTGCGTCGTGGTGGCGCATGGCGCGGTATTTCATTGCGGAGCTGGAACGCAGCAGCGAGTTATACGAGCAGGCGGCGTTTACCCGCGATCTGGAAAGCTCGCTGATCAAGGGTTTGATCCTGGCGCAGCCGAATAACTATTCAGAAGAATTACGCGACGTACTCGGCGTGAAACTGCCGCATTACTTGATCCGCGCGCGCCAATACATCCACGACAATGCCCGCGAGGCCCTGCACCTGGAGGACTTGGAAGCGGCTGCCGGCGTATCGCGGTTCAAGCTGTTCGATGCCTTCCGCAAATACTTTGCCCTGTCGCCCATGGCTTATTTGAAGAAGTACCGGCTGGGTGCCGTGCGTCAGGAAATCCTCGAACACGGCTCAATCCGCACAATCTCCGAAATCGCCTTGGGCTGGGGTTTTACTCATTTGGGGCGGTTCTCTGCGGAGTATCGAAAGCTGTTCGATGAGTCCCCCAGCCAAACCCTGCAACGCAAGCGCCTGCGCAGTATCTGAAAACAATGAAGATCAAAATGTGGGAGCGGGTGTCAGCACTTTTTCAGATCAGCTCTTCCACCAACTGCAAACAATGACTGAGCCCCGGCGACTGGTCATTCACCCGCCGGCTCAAAATAATCGGCGAAGTCGCGGTGGCTTCCACCACCGGCGTGTAGCCAATATCCGCCCGATGCAGCACTTGCACCGAGGCCGGCACCAGCGTCACGCCCATCCCCGCGCCGACCAGCCCGATGGCGGTCTGCAACTCGTTGGTCCACTGCGCTACCTTGAGGCTCAAACCGTGGGCGTCGAACAACGCAATCACATGGTCGGCATAGCTGGGGCGCGGGTTGCCGGGGTACAGCACAAAGGGCTCGGCGGCCAATTGGGCGAGGGTGGCGGGTGCGCCCAGCAACGGGTGACCGGCGGGCAGCACGGCGACCAATCGATCCTCCACCAACACCCGTTGGACGATGGCCGGGTCGTCGATACGAATCCGCCCGAAGCCCACATCAATACGCCCGGCCTTGAGCGCTTCAACCTGCTGCAACGTGGTCATCTCCGACAACCCCAATTCCAGCTCCAACGCCTCATGGTTGCGCAGCCGTCGAATCAGTTCCGGCAGCACGCCGTACAAGGTCGATGGCGCAAAACCGATGCCCAGCCAGGTCTTTTCGCCTTGGCCGATGCGCCGCGTGTTGTCGCAAACTTTGCCCAGCTGCTCCAGCAACACATTGGCGTGCTCATAGAAAAACCGCCCGGCCTCGGTCAGCCGCAGCGGTCGGCCACGCTCAAGCAAAATCACGCCCAGTTCATCTTCCAATTGCTGGATCTGCCGGCTCAATGGCGGCTGGGCGATGTGCAGGCGTTCGGCTGCGCGGGTGAAGTTGAGGGTCTCACCCAGCACCTGGAAATAGCGCAGATGACGCAGTTCCATAACGGCTCCTTTCATACCTTGAGGGTATTGCTTGAGACCAATTCTATATTGGAAGCCAGCAAAAATGCGGAACAGAATCGGCTCAAACCTATAAAGAACCCAACGGGTATTGCCATGCCGATTTGCGCCATCGAGTCGATCGAGACCATCATCGTCGACCTTCCCACCATCCGCCCGCACAAACTGGCGATGCACACGATGCAAAACCAGACGCTGGTGATCATCCGCCTGCGCTGCGCCGACGGCATCGAAGGCATCGGCGAGGCCACCACCATTGGCGGCTTGAGCTACGGCAATGAGAGCCCGGACAGTATCAAGATCAACATCGACCGCCACTTCGCACCGCTGCTGATCGGCCAGGACGCCAGCAACATCAACGCGGCCATGTTGCGGCTGGAACGCAGTATTCGCGGCAACACCTTTGCCAAGTCCGGCATCGAAAGCGCCTTGCTCGACGCCCTCGGCAAACGCCTGAACCTGCCGGTCAGCGAATTGCTCGGCGGCCGCGTGCGCGATGCCTTGCCGGTCGCCTGGACCCTGGCCAGCGGCAACACCGAAAAAGACATTGCCGAGGCCGAAAAGATGCTCGACCTGCGCCGCCATCGCATCTTCAAATTGAAGATCGGTGCGGGTGAAGTCGGCCACGACCTGGCGCATGTAATCGCGATCAAAAAGGCCTTGGGCGACCGCGCCAGTGTGCGTGTCGATGTCAACCAGGCCTGGGACGAAGCCGTGGCCCTGCGCGCCTGCCAGGTGCTCGGTGACAACGGTATCGACCTGATCGAGCAGCCGATTTCGCGCAACAACCGTGGCGGCATGGCCCGGCTCAACCTGTCGAGCCCGGCGCCGATCATGGCCGATGAGTCCATCGAATGTGTGGAAGACGCCTTCAACCTGGCCCGCGAAGGTGCGGCCTCGGTATTCGCCCTGAAGATCGCCAAGAACGGCGGCCCGCGCGCCGTGTTGCGCACCGCCGCGATTGCCGAAGCCGCCGGTATCGGCCTGTACGGCGGCACCATGCTTGAAGGCGGTATCGGCACATTGGCCTCGGCCCATGCCTTCCTCACGCTGAACAAACTGGCGTGGGACACCGAGCTGTTTGGCCCGCTGCTGCTCACCGAAGACATCCTTACCGAGCCACTGGTGTACCGCGACTTCCAGCTGCATGTCTCCACCGCACCGGGCTTGGGCCTGGCCATCGATGAAGAGCGCTTGGCGTTCTTCCGTCGTGATAAACACTAAGAGGCGCCTGCCATGTTGTTCCACGTAAAAATGACTGTGAACCTGCCACTGGACATGAACCCCGAGCGCGCCGCTGGCCTCAAGGCTCAAGAGAAAGCCCTGGCGCAGCGTCTGCAACAAGAGGGCAAATGGCGCCATCTGTGGCGCATCGCCGGGCTCTACGCCAACTACAGCGTGTTCGATGTCGACAGCGTGCAAGAGCTGCACGACCTGCTGATGCAACTGCCGCTTTACCCTTATATGGCCATCGAAGTGAATGCTCTGTGCCGGCATCCTTCGTCGATCCATGAAGATGACCGTTAAGCCTGTTTTCACACTAATAACTACAAGATGAGGATTGCACCATGTCCATCCGAATTTCCCAGACTGCCCACGCCCAACAGTTTCTCGAAGAAGCCAGCGGCAACCTGAACGACGGCGGTAACCCGCGCACCAAGGCGTTGATCTACCGAATCCTGCGGGACACGGTGAACATCATCGAAGACCTGGAAGTGACCCCGGAAGAGTTCTGGAAGGCGGTCAATTACCTTAACGAGTTGGGCAAGAACCAAGAGGCCGGTTTGCTGGCTGCCGGGCTGGGCCTGGAGCATTACCTGGACTTGCTGATGGACGCTGCCGACGAAGAGGCCGGCAAATCCGGCGGCACACCGCGCACCATCGAAGGCCCGCTGTATGTGGCCGGCGCGCCACTGAGCAAGTACGAGGCACGGCTGGATGATGGCCTGGACGCAGCGGTGCCGCTGTTTATGCGCGGGCAGGTGCGTGATACCGATGGCAAGCCGTTGGCGGGGGCGATTGTCGATGTGTGGCAGGCCAATACCGGCGGGACTTATTCGTGGTTTGACACAACGCAATCCGAGTTCAACCTGCGTCGGCGCATCGAGACCGATGCCCAGGGCAACTACCGTTTTCGCAGCATTGTGCCATCGGGCTACGGCTGCCCACCGACCGGGCCGACCCAGCAGTTGCTCGACCAACTGGGGCGCCATGGGCAGCGGCCGGCGCATATCCACTTCTTTATCTCGGCGCCGGGGCATCGGCACCTGACCACGCAGATCAACCTGTCGGATGACCCATACCTGCATGATGACTTTGCCTATGCGACGCGGGATGAGTTGATTGCCGAGATTCGCTTCAGTGACGATCAGCAACTGGCGCGGGAGTTTGGCGTGGAAGGGCGGTTTGCGCAGATTGATTTTGACTTTGAGTTGCAGTCCTCTGCCGCACCGGTAGAGCAAAAACGCATGCAGCGCGTTCGCGCCCTCGAAGACTAAACACAGACTGATCGTTCCCACGCTCCGTGTCCGTTGTTAAAGGCATGACGCAGAGCGTCATCGGATGCATTCCCACGCAGAGCGTGGGAACGATCCGCCGATCAGCTACTTACGGATGACCAGGTCCAGCACCTCATCCCGATCCTTGATCTTCTGCAGCACAATCTCCGAACGTATATCCATCACCCCTGCCGTGCGGTTCAGGTGGTTCACGATAAAGTCCGAAAAGTGCTTGAGGTTGCGCGCCTGCACTCGCAACACATAGTTGCTGGCGCCGGTAATCACATACGCACTGGCCACTTCCGGCCACCCTTGTACCTTCTTGATAAACGTCTCATGCCAATCCTCCACATCCTGGCGCAACGACAGGTGGACGATGGCCTCCAGCTCGATCCCCAATTGCTCGGCATTCAACACCGCGCGATAGCCGCTGATGATTCCCTCGCTCTCCAGCAGGCGCAAACGGCGCAGGCAGGCGGAGGGTGACAGCGCGACTTTTTCCGCCAGTTCCTGGTTGCTGATACGGCCATCCTGTTGCAGGAAATGCAGGAGGCGCAGGTCGGTGGCGTCGAGAATCATGGTTAGAATAAATCCGCGTGTTTTGGGGTTAAATTCGAATTTCCTACAGCTTAATTAGCCTGTTACCCGGCACTTTGCACGAAAATTCTCTAAATCTTCGTTCATTATTGGGCCCATCTTCACTTATAAAAATCAGGACAGCCCATGACCACTCGAAGCCATTGCCAAGCCCTCGACGCCCAGGACCCGTTGGCGCCATTGCGTCACCAGTTCGCGTTGCCGGAAGGTGTTATCTACCTCGACGGCAACTCCCTCGGCGCCCGCCCGGTGGCGGCGTTGGAACGGGCGCAGGCGGTGATCGCACAAGAGTGGGGCAATGGCTTGATTCGCAGTTGGAACAGCGCCGGTTGGGCGGACTTGTCCCAACGCTTGGGCAACCGCCTGGCACCGCTGATCGGCGCGCGCGACGGCGAAGTGGTGATCACCGACACCACCTCAATCAACCTGTTCAAGGTGCTCAGCGCCGCGTTAAGCGTGCAGCGCCAACGTCAGCCCAAGCGCAAGGTGATCGTCAGTGAAGCGAGCAACTTCCCGACCGACCTGTACATCGCCGAAGGCCTGACCGAATTGCTGCAACAGGGTTATTCCCTGCGCCTGGTGAATAGCCCTGACGAATTGCCCCAGGCTATCGACGGGGACGTAGCGGTGGTGATGCTCACCCACGTCAACTACAAGACCGGCTACATGTACGACATGCAGGCGCTTACCGCCTTGAGCCACGAATGCGGTGCCTTGAGTCTCTGGGACCTGGCGCATTCGGCGGGCGCGGTGCCCATCGACCTGCACAAGGCCAGTGCCGATTATGCGATTGGCTGCACTTACAAATACCTCAATGGCGGCCCGGGTTCCCAGGCGTTTGTGTGGGTCAATCCGGCGTTGGTGGATGTGGTGCGACAGCCGTTGTCGGGTTGGTTCGGTCACTCTCGTCAATTCGCCATGGAGCCGGCCTATGCGCCAAGCGCCGGCATCGCACGTTACCTGTGCGGCACCCAGCCGATTACGTCGCTGGCCATGGTCGAATGTGGCCTGGAGATTTTTGCCCAGACCGATATGGCCAGCCTGCGCACTAAATCCCTGGCGTTGACCGACCTGTTTATCGCGTTGGTAGAGGCTCGTTGCGCGGCCCACGGCCTGGTGCTGATTACTCCGCGCGAACACGCCAAGCGTGGCAGCCACGTCAGCTTCGAACACCCCGAAGGCTATGCGGTCATCCAAGCCCTGATCGCCCGTGGCGTGATCGGTGATTACCGTGAGCCGCGCATCATGCGCTTCGGTTTTACACCGCTGTACACGAGTTTTACCGAGGTATTTGACGCCGTGGAGATCCTCGGTGAAATCCTCGATAACCGCACCTGGGACCAACCGCAATTCAAAGTCCGCAACAGTGTCACCTGAATGAACTCCCACAAGGTTCAGCACCAGCAACAATAATCACAATAATAAAGGGGCACACCACGTGACCACGCCAGACAACGGCTTTGCAGAGATCACCCACCGCGAACTGGGCCTGAGGCGCCAGCTCACTTCCGGCCAGATGAGCATGATCGCCATCGGTGGCGCCATCGGTACCGGGTTGTTCATGGGCAGCGCCTATGCCATTGGCTACGCAGGGCCGAGCGTGCTGGTGAGCTACGCCATTGGTGCGTTGATCACCTTGCTGTTGATGGGCTGCCTGGCGGAGATGACGGTGGCCCATTCCACCTCGGGCTCCTTCGGTGCCTACGCCGAGTTTTACATCAGCCCATTGGCCGGGTTTCTGGTGCGCTACGCCTACTGGGCAGCGATTGTGCTGGCGGTAGGCGCCGAGGTCACGGCGGTGGCGATGTACATGAAGTACTGGTTCGCCAACGTGCCGGAGTGGGTGTGGATCGTGTCGTTTTCCAGCGTGCTGATCCTGCTCAATGCGATCAGCGTGAAGACCTTCGGTAACTTCGAATACTGGTTCTCGACGATCAAAATCACGGCCATCGTCGGCTTCATCATTCTTGCCGTGTATGTGGTGTTCGGCTCTGGCAATCCGCAGTACGGGGTGCAGAACTACACGGCCCACGACGGCTTTTTCCCGCATGGTTTGAGCGGCATGTGGATCGCGGTCATCGTGTCGATCTTCAGCTACTTGAGCGTGGAGATGATCGCGGTGGCCGCCGGTGAAGCCGCCGACCCGGAGCAGGCGGTGAAGAAAGCCTTCCGCGCGACCATCGTGCGCCTGGTGGTGTTTTACCTGCTGACCCTGGCACTGATGCTCGCCATCGTGCCGTGGAACCAGGCCGGGCAAACCCAGAGCCCGTTTGTCACGGTGATGCAGACCATCGGTATTCCCGGTGCCACCGGGGTGATGAACTTCGTGATCCTGATCGCCGCGCTGTCGGCGATGAACAGCCAGCTCTACATCACCACGCGCATGATGTTCAGCTTGTCGCGCGCTGGTTTTGCTCCCAAGTCCATGGGCGCCTTGAGCAAGAGCGGCATTCCGTTGAACGCGCTGCTGCTGTCCAGTTCAGGCATTGCCCTGGCAACGTTGCTCAACGTGGTGTACCCGGAAAGCTCGTTCACGCTGATGATGGCGATCTCGATGTTTGGCGCGATCTTCACCTGGTTCATGATCTTTCTCACACACCTGTTCTTCCGCCGCTATCGCAAACGCCATGGCGGGCCGACGTTGTCGTTCCAACTGCGTTTTTTCCCTTACAGCACATTGCTGGGGCTGGTGCTGATGGGCGCGGTGATGATCACCACGTACTTCACCGAGGCGTTCAAGATGACCCTGGTGTTTGGCGTGCCGTTCCTGCTGATTTTGTCGGCGGTGTATTACGGGTTCTTCCGCAAGGGCAAGGCCAAGGCGTCAAACAAGGCCTTGGCGTAACCCGGCAAGTGTTCGAACGAGCGCGCGCATAACAGCAGCTTGCGGCAGGCCCACTCCTCTCGTAGAGGTTGGGCCTTGAAGTGGCGTTCCGACGGCCAGCGTTCCAGTGCGGCTTGGGGCACGATGCCCAGGCCGGCACCCCGGGCAACCATGCGAATCAACCCGTCAAAGCCATCGACGCGGATGCGTGTTTGCAGACGAAAGCCTGCGTGCAGCGCCTGTTCTTCCAGGTACACCGCCAGCGCGCTGTTGGCGGCCAGGCCCACGTAATCGTGTTGCAGGCTGTCGATAAAACTCACCGCGCCCGTCGTCAGGGGATGCTCCAGCGGCATGATCAGTACCAGCGGGTCGTCACGAAAGGGCAGGGTCTGCAAGCCGTGAGTGTCTACCGCATCGGAGATGATCCCAAGGTCCGCCGTGCCTTGGCGCAAGGCGTGGGTGATGCGCAGGCTGGGCAGTTCTTGCAGGTCGATATCGAGATTGGGGTGTTCGCGCAAAAAATCCGCCAACAGTTCCGGCAGGTATTCACTCAGGGCAGTGGTGTTGCACAACAGGCGCACTTGGCCTTTGACGCCTTTGGCGTATGCCGCCAGGTCCTGTTGCAGGTGGTCGGCTTGTTGCAGCAGCAGGCGGGCGTGCCGGGCCAGGGCTTTACCGGCGGCGGTTGGCGTGACACCCCGGCGGCCGCGCTCCAGGAATTCGATGCCCAGTGAAGCCTCCATCGCTCGAATACGCGCGCTGGCGGCGGCCAGGGACAAATGACTGCGGCCGGCACCGGCGGTGATATTGCCGGTGTCGAGGATGTGCAGGTAGAGGCGCAGGTCGATCAGGTCAAAGTGCATGGCGCGTACTCGCGGGTTTGCCTCAAGTGAAACAAGAGGCTGCCTCAGTATATGGCGAATTTCCAGCTTCGCCTTTAGGCGGCAAAATTCCCCCATGAATACCTTCCTTGCGTTCTACCAAAACATCGGCCCCGCCCTGACCCTGTTGGTGATCGGCACCTTCCTGCTGGCGGGCACCGTCAAAGGTGTCATCGGCTTGGGCCTGCCCACCGTGGCCATGGGCATGCTCGGCCTGGCTATGTTGCCGGCGCAGGCTGCGGCGTTGCTGATCATCCCTTCAACCGTGACCAACCTCTGGCAACTGGCGTTCGGTGGGCACCTGAGTGCATTGGTCAAACGTTTGTGGCCAATGCTGCTGCTGATTTTCCTCGGCACCGGCTTCGGCACGTTGTGGCTGGGCATGGACGGCGGCCATTGGGTGGTGCGCGCCTTGGGCGGGGCGTTGTTGGTGTATGCGTTGAGCGGGTTGTTCTTGCCCTCCTTCAAGGTGAAGCCTGAAACCGAGCGCTGGCTGGGGCCTTTGTGTGGTCTGGTCACGGGTGTGATCACCTCGGCCACCGGCGTATTCGTGATTCCTGCAGTGCCGTATCTGCAAGCCCTGGGCTTGAATCGCGATCAGTTGGTGCAGGCGCTGGGGCTGTCGTTCACCGTTTCTACACTGGCGCTGGCTGCCGGATTGGCCTGGCGCGGTACCCTGGGCGGTGGCGAAATAAATGCATCGTTGTTGGCGTTGGTGCCCGCACTATTGGGCATGTGGCTGGGTCAGGCAGTGCGCCAGCGCATCAGTGCGGTGCTGTTCAAAAGGGTATTTTTTACCGGTATGGCGCTGTTGGGCGGTCATCTGCTGATTAGCGGATAAATCAAAAATACCGAGTTATTCATGCGTTTGAGTCAAATGTATTTTGCTGCATCGCTGCTTATTCCAAAGGGTCAATGTCGATAGCCTGCTTCCAGACATTTTTAACCCTTTGGATGCCCTCCCATGAAAAAAGTACTCCTGCTCAACGGCGGCAAAAAGTTCGCCCACTCCGATGGCCGCTACAACACCACGCTGCATGACACCGCCCTGGCCGTATTGGATCGTGCTGGCATCGACGTGAAAGTCACCCATATCGACGAAGGCTATGACGTGGCCGAAGAAGTCGCCAAGTTCCTCTGGGCCGACGTGATCATCTACCAGATGCCCGGCTGGTGGATGGGCGCGCCGTGGATCGTCAAAAAATACATCGACGAAGTCTTCACCGAAGGCCACGGCAGCCTGTACGCCAGCGATGGCCGCACCCGTTCCGACGCGTCGCAGAAATACGGCAGCGGCGGCCTGATCCAAGGCAAGCAATACATGCTGTCTCTGACCTGGAACGCGCCGCAGCAAGCTTTCGACGACCCGGCTGACTTCTTCGAAGCCAAGGGTGTGGACGCCGTGTACTTCCCGTTTCACAAGGCCAACGAGTTCCTTGGCATGACCGGCCTGCCGACTTTCCTCTGTGTCGATGTGATGAAGCGCCCGGCTATCGAGGCCGACGTAGCACGCTACGAGCAGCATCTGGCGCAGGTGTTCAACCTGTCGGTGTAAGCTGCTGTGAATCGATAAAGAGGACAGCCTGTGAAAGCCCGATCCGATGAGCTACAGATCTTCGTCAGCGTGATTGAGTGCGGCTCGATTTCCGCCGCGGCGGAGCAGGTCGGGCAGACGCCGTCGGCGGTCAGCCGCACCTTGTCGCGCCTGGAAGCCAAGCTCGACACTACGCTGATCAACCGCACCACGCGGCGCATGGACCTGACCGAGGAGGGCAAGTACTTCTTCGAGCAGGCCAAGGTGATCCTGGCGCAGATGGATGATTTGGAGGAGCGCCTTTCGTCGCGTCAGAAAAACCCTGCCGGGCGGTTGCGCATCAATGCTGCGGTGCCGTTCATGCTGCATGGGATCGTGCCGTACATCGCCGAGTTTCGAGGCCTGTACCCTGAGATTCAGCTGGAACTGAACAGCGACGATTTGATCATCGACCTGCTGGAGCAAAGCACCGATATCGCGATTCGCATTGGTGCCCTGGCGGATTCGACCTTGCATGCGCGCTCCCTGGGTTGCAGCCCACTGCACATCCTCGCCAGCCCCGCGTACCTGGAACGGCACGGCACGCCCACTAGCGTTGCCGAGTTGGCCGGGCACACGCTGCTCGGTTTCACCCAGACGGAAACCCTCAACCACTGGCCGCTGCGCCATGTGGAGGGCGACCGCTGGCCGATCCAGCCGGGTATTTCTGCCTCCAGTGGCGAAACCCTGAGGCATCTGGCGCTGGAAGGGCAGGGCATCGCCTGCCTGTCCAACTTCATGACCATTGACGACATCAATGCCGGGCGTTTGCAGCCGATCTTGGCCGAGTTCAACAGTGGATATCGCCAGCCGATCAACGCGGTGTTCTACCGCAACTCGCAATTGGCGTTGCGCATCCAGTGTTTCCTGGACTTTATCCAGGCCAAGCTGGCGCGGTATGCCTGCTGATTCGTGACCGCTGCGCAAGATTGAATTGGGCAATACGGTCTTATTCGTCAGGGATGGGTCCGTAACAATGGGCCCATCACTTACCCAGTCAGGACCACTCTCCATGAACGTATTCGTAACCGGCGCAGCAGGTTTTATCGGGGGTTCCATCGCAACCGGCCTGCTCAAGGCCGGCCACACCGTAACCGGCCTGGTGCGCAGCGCCGAGCAAGCCGCTGAAATGACCGCCCTGGGGATCACCCCGGTGATCGGCACCCTCGATGACGCCGCCGTGTTGACCGAACACGCGCATAAAGCCGACGCGGTGATCAACGCCGCAAGCAGCGACCATCGTGCTGCGGTGGAAACCTTGTTGGGCGCCTTGAAAGGGTCGAACAAGCCATTCCTGCACACCAGCGGTTCGAGCATCGTCGGTGATGCGTCGGGCGGTAAGGCCAGCGATGTCATCTACGTCGAAGACAACCTGCCTGAACCCACCGTCGACAAGGCCGCTCGCGTGGCCATCGATAACCTGATCCTCGCGGCCGCCAACGACGGCGTGAATTCGGCGGTGATTTGCAACACCCTGATCTACGGCCACAGCCTGGGCGTGAAGCGTGACAGCGTGCAATTGCCGCGCTTGCTCAAGCAGGCGCGCAAGAGCGGGGTGGTGCGCCATGTGGGTAGCGGGCAGAACATCTGGTCCAACGTGCACATCGAAGACGTGGTGGCGCTGTACCTGCTGGCGCTTACCCAGAATCTTCCGGGCACTTTTTACTTCGTCGAAAGCAGTGAAGCGGCGTTTGTCGACATGACCACGGCGATTGCCGAAGCCCTGAACCTGGGTCAGCCGCAGGACTGGCCATTAGCCGAAGCTGAGGCCGAGTGGGGCTATGAAATGGCCAACTATGGGCTGGGCTCCAACAGCCGGGTGCGCGGCAAGCATGCGCGTGAACTGCTGGGCTGGGTGCCGAATCGGACTTCGGTTGTCGAGTGGATTCGCAACGAGATGGTGTGATCTAGCGTGCACTCCACCTGTGGCAAGCCCGCTCGCCACAGGTGGTTGCAGGTCTTTAAAAATCTATCCCCTGCCCCCTCAATTCCGTACCATCCCCGGCCTTATCCCCCGCAATGCCCTGGTACCTCATGAACCTCACCCGTCTGCGCGCCGATGCCCTGGCCGGTCTCACCACGTCTTTTGCGCTGCTGCCCGAATGCATCGCCTTTGCCTTGGTGGCCCACCTCAACCCGCTGATGGGTCTCTATGGCGCTTTTATCATTTGCACCCTCACCGCGTTGTTCGGCGGCCGACCGGGGATGGTCTCTGGTGCGGCGGGCTCAATGGCGGTGGTGATTGTTGCGCTGGTGGTGCAACACGGCGTCGAGTATTTGCTGGCGACGGTGCTGCTGGGCGGGCTGATCATGATTGCCTTTGGCGTGCTGCGCCTGGGCAAGCTGGTGCGCATGGTGCCGCACCCGGTGATGCTCGGCTTCGTCAACGGCCTAGCGATCATCATTGCCTTGGCGCAACTGGAGCATTTCAAGAACGGTGAAACCTGGCTCAGCGGCACGCCGTTGTATGTGATGACGGGCCTGGTTGTGCTGACCATGGCCATCGTCTACCTGCTGCCGCGCCTGACCCGCGCTGTGCCGCCCGCCTTGGTGGCGATCCTCGGCGTGGGCCTGGCGGTGTACCTGCTGGGCTTGCCGACCCGTACGCTGGGCGACATGGCCCACATCGCCGGTGGCCTGCCGAGTTTCGCGCTGCCGCAAATCCCCTGGACCCTGGAAACCTTCACGATCATCGCGCCCTACGCGTTCCTGATGGCGATGGTCGGCCTGCTGGAAACCCTGCTGACGCTGAACCTCACCGACGAAATCACCGAGACCCGTGGCTACCCCGACCGTGAAAGTGTGGCCCTGGGTGCGGCGAATATGATCTCGGGCGTGTTCGGCGGCATGGGCGGTTGCGCGATGATCGGGCAAACCGTGATCAACCTCAGCTCCGGCGGGCGCGGGCGTTTCTCCGGGGTGTTGGCCGGGGTGATGATTCTGTTGTTCATTCTGTTTCTGTCGCCGCTGATCGAGCGGATTCCGCTGGCGGCGCTGGTGGGGGTGATGTTCGTGGTGTCCCAGCAAACCTTCGCCTGGGCGTCGTTGCGGGTGGTCAACAAGGTGCCGCTCAACGATGTGCTGGTGATTCTGGCGGTGACGGTGATCACGGTGTTCACCGACCTGGCCACGGCGGTGCTGTGCGGGATCGTGATTGCGGCGCTGAACTTCGCCTGGCAACAGGCGCGAGAGTTGTACGCGGATGAACACCTGGAAGCCGATGGCAGTAAGCTCTATCGCCTGCACGGCACGTTGTTCTTCGCCTCGACAACGCCGTTTTTGAATCAATTCGACCCGGCCAATGACCCGGCCCAGGTGACATTGGATTGCCGTCACCTGAGCTTTGTCGACTATTCAGCGATTGCCGCGCTGATGACCCTGCGCGAGCGCTACGCCAAGGCCGGTAAGCATCTGCGGGTGCTGCATTTGTCGGAGCGCTGCAAGACGTTGCTCAAGCGCGCCCGAGTGCATCACGACTGAATCACGGTCCGACCCAATCTTCCAATTCCTGGGCGCGGGCCTGGGTCATGTCCAGCACACAGCCGGAGCCGTTAACCTGATCGATGCTGCCGCCGGTGGCTGAGCCGGCGAAGGCGCAATTGGCGTCGCGGTATTTGATCCACAGGCGCTGAACATCCTGCAATTGCTGCTTACGCGCGCCTTCTTGGGCGGCGAGGGCGGTCTTGTAGGCTTTGTTCAGGCGGTCATCCTGCACCTTGGCTTCCTGGGTGTTGCAACCGACCATATCCGCAGTGGTATTGGCGCCGTCCATGCACTTTTTCAGCGCCGTGTTATCGGCGGCCGTGGCGTTGCCGCACAGGGCGAGCAGCAGCGCGCCGGCGGCAAAAGGAACAAGCAGGGTTTTGCGATTCATCGTAGGGATTCCTGATCGTAGTTGAGGCCGCCATCTGAGACCCGGCCCCGGCAATTGAGTTTCCACGCGCCAAAATCTTCATGTAAGAACACCCACCGAATTTTCATAGGCTGGCGCTGGGCATATCCCCAAGCGACAACGCTTGTCCGTGGGCGAAAATTACTTTCATTAAAATTGAAAATACTCTCCGGTAATGATTTATGAGTTTCACAACCTATTCGACGTGACCCTTTCCGAGGAGTACCGCATGGCCGCATCACCGGGCTTCGGGCTATTGGCATACGCTGCCATCGCCATCATTGCATTGATCGTGCTGATTGCACGTTACCGACTTAACCCGTTTATCGTCATCACCCTGGTGTCCATCGGCCTGGCGCTGATGGCCGGCATGCCGGCTGACACCATCATGGGTTCCTACGAGGCGGGCGTTGGTAAAACCCTGGGGCACATCGCCCTGGTGGTCGCGTTGGGCACCATGCTCGGCAAGATGATGGCCGAGTCCGGCGGCGCCGAGCAGGTAGCGCGCACGCTGATCAACCGTTTTGGCGAGCGCAATGCGCACTGGGCGATGGTGTGCATCGCGTTTCTGGTGGGGTTGCCGCTGTTTTTCGAAGTCGGTTTTGTGTTGCTGGTGCCGATTGCTTTCACCGTGGCGCGGCGCGTGGGGGTGTCGATCCTGATGGTCGGTTTGCCGATGGTCGCCGGCTTGTCGGTGGTGCATGCGCTGGTGCCGCCGCACCCGGCGGCGATGATGGCGGTGCTGGCGTACAACGCGTCCGTGGGGCAGACCGTGCTGTATGCGATTTTGATTGGCATCCCGACGGCGATCATCGCCGGTCCGGTCTACGCCAAATACATCGTGCCGCGTATTCATCTGCCGGCTGAAAACCCGCTGGAACGCCAGTTTATCGACCGAGAACCGCGTACCCGGTTGCCGAGTTTCGCGTTGACCATGGGCACCATCCTGTTGCCGGTGGTGCTGATGATGATCGGCGGCTGGGCCAATGTAATTTCCACCCCAGGCACCGGTTTTAACCAGTTCCTGCTGTTTATCGGCAACTCGGTGATCGCGCTGCTGGTGGCGACCCTGGTGAGCTTCTGGACCTTGGGCCTGGCGCAGGGTTTTAACCGTGAGTCGATCCTCAAATTCACCAACGAATGTTTGGCGCCGACCGCCAGCATCACCTTGCTGGTGGGCGCGGGCGGTGGGTTGAACCGCATTCTGGTGGACGCTGGCGTCACCCATGAAATTCTCGGGTTGGCCCACGCCTTCCATCTGTCGCCGCTGGTCATGGGCTGGTTGTTTGCTGCGCTGATGCGTATCGCCACCGGTTCGGCCACTGTGGCCATGACCACTGCATCAGGTGTGGTTGCGCCGGTCGCCATGGGCCTGGGTTATCCACACCCCGAATTGTTGGTGCTGGCCACCGGTGCAGGCTCGGTGATCTTTTCCCACGTCAACGACGGCGGCTTCTGGCTGATCAAGGAATACTTCAATATGACGGTGATCCAGACCTTCAAGACCTGGACCGTACTGGAGACCCTGATCTCGGTGGTCGCCTTCGGTCTGACGTATGGTCTGTCCTGCATTCTGTAACTGGGAGACCCCATGGACATCCTCTACCAGATCCGCGCTCGCCAGGATTCCTTCAGCGCCGGTGAAGGGCGTATCGCCAAGCTGATGCTGGATGATGTGGGCTTTGCCGCGTCGGCCAGCCTGGAAGCGTTGTCGCAACGGGCCGAGGTCAGCACCGCCACCTTGTCGCGTTTTGCGCGCAGTGTCGGTTGCCGGGATTTGCGTGATTTGCGCCTGCAATTGGCCCAGGCCAGTGGGGTTGGCAGCCGCTTTCTGGACCCGGCGGGGTTGCCGGAACAGTCGGCGTTTCATCGGCAGATTCTGGGTGATATCGAAACGACGTTGCGCCAGCACCTGTCGGGCTTCAATCAGAGCAGCTTTGTCGATGCGGTCAATCTGTTGGGCAAGGCGCGGATGATTCATGCGTTCGGCATGGGCGGTCCGTCGAGCCTGTGCAGTGATGAGTTGCAGGTACGCCTGGTGCGCTTGGGTTATCCGATTGCCGCCAGCCATGACCCGGTGATGATGCGTGTCACGGCTGCAACCTTGGGCCCGGAACATGTGCTGATCGTCTGCTCGCTCACCGGCTTGACCCCGGAATTGCTGGACGTGGTGAGGCTGGCGCGCAACTACGATGCGCGCATCGTCGCCATCACCCTGGCGGGCTCGCCCCTGGCCGAGCTGGCGGATGTGCTGCTGCCGCTGCAACCGGCCGAAACCAGTTTTATCTACAAGCCCACTGCGGCGCGCTACGGAATGCTGCTGGCCATCGACCTGCTCGCCACCGAGCTGGCGCTGGCCCTGCCGGACGACAACCAGGAACGCCTGCGCCGGATTAAGCTGGCCCTGGACGATTATCGCGGCGGCCCTGACAGCCTGCCGCTTGGAGACTGATATGAAGTACGACACGCTGATTCGCCAGGCGCTGATCATTGATGGCAGCAACACCCCGGGCTATGTCGCCGATGTGGGGCTGCGCGGTGGGCGCATCGAGACGATCGGTGACTTGTCGACGGCCGTGGCCGAGCATGAAATCGATGCCCACGGCCGTGTGCTGGCACCGGGTTTTATCGACGTGCACACCCACGATGACACGGTGGTGATCCGTTATCCGCAGATGCTGCCCAAGCTCAGCCAGGGCGTGACCACGGTAATCGTCGGCAACTGTGGCATCAGCGCCTCGCCGGTCAGTTTGCGAGGTGATCCGCCGGACCCGATGAACCTGCTGGGCAAGCGTGAAGCGTTCAGCTACCCGCGGTTTTCCGATTACCGTGCCGCTGTGGAAAGCGCTCACCCGGCAGTCAACGTCGCGGCACTGATTGGCCATACGGCGCTGCGTAGCAACCATATGGACGACCTGCACCGCACGGCCACTGCGGATGAAATCGCCGCCATGCGCGTGCAGTTGCAAGAGAGCCTTGAGGCGGGTGCCCTGGGGTTATCCACAGGCCTGGCCTACGCCAGCGCGTTCAATGCCGAGACCGATGAAGTGCTGCAACTCAGTGAAGAACTGACGGCGTTTGGTGCGGTGTACACCACTCACTTGCGCAGCGAATTCGAGCCGGTGCTGGAGGCGATGGATGAGGCCTTTTTGATCGGCCGACATGCCAAGGCGCCTGTGATCATTTCCCACCTCAAATGCGCGGGTGCGGGAAACTGGGGGCGTAGTCCGCAGCTGTTGGCCTCGCTGGAGCACGCGGCGAAAACGCACCCGGTGGGGTGTGATTGCTACCCGTATGCGGCGAGTTCTTCGACACTGGATTTGAAGCAAGTCACCGATGCATTTCGTATCACTATCACCTGGTCGACGCCGCACCCGGAAGTGGGCGGACGTGACTTGCAGGATATCGCTGCCGAGTGGGACGTTTCGCTGCTGGACGCAGCGCGTCGCCTGCAACCGGCAGGGGCGGTGTATTACGGGATGGATGAGGCGGATGTGCGGCGCATCCTCGCGCATCCGTTGTCGATGGTGGGCTCTGATGGGTTGCCTGAAGATCCGTTCCCGCATCCGCGTTTGTGGGGCGCGTTTCCTCGGGTGTTGGGGCATTTCAGCCGGGATGTCGGGTTGTTCCCGTTGCATACGGCGGTGCACAAGATGACCGGGTTGTCGGCCGCGCGTTTTGGCCTGGCCGAGCGTGGTGAGATTCGCGAAGGGCATTGGGCCGACCTGGTGTTGTTTGACCCGTTGCGCGTGCGCGATGTGGCGGATTTCAAGGCGCCACAACGAGCGGCCGAAGGCATTGATGGCGTGTGGGTCAATGGGGTGTTGAGCTACAGCGAAGGGCAGGCCAATGGTCAGCGTCCGGGCCGGTTTTTGGCGCGCAACGGGGATTTGCGTGGTGGTTTTTCGCCTCTATAGTGAGCGCTCTCATACACGGAGCGGTCGCCATGAACTTAGGAAAAGTCACCCCCATTTTGCGGATTTTCGACGAGGCCAAGGCGTTGGAATTCTACGTTGACTTCCTGGGGTTCAAGGTCGATTGGCAGCACCGCTTCGAGGCGAATTTCCCGTTGTATCTGCAGGTGTCGTTGGGCGAGTGCGTGTTGCATTTGTCCGAGCACCATGGCGATGCGTCGCCGGGTGCGGCGGTGCGGATTCAGGCACAGGGGGTGGACGCGTATCAGCAGCAATTGCTGGGCAAGGATTACCGTTACGCCAAGCCTGGGGTTGAGGAAACGCCGTGGGGCTCGCGGGAGATGAGCATCAACGATCCGTTTGGGAATCGGCTGGTGTTTGCGGAGGACAGCGAGGGCTGATCGGCAAATCGCAGGCAATAAAAAACCGCCTTAGTGGGGCGGTTTTTTATTGCAATCCCAGTGAGTGGCTGGGGTTGCGGCCTCAAAGATGCACTGACCTGGCGAAGGATACTATCCCCAGTCATTTCATTGCGCAAGTTTGAAAAGATGATCGTTAGCGGTATTTCCTTACGTTTTTCTAATCCCGATTTCCGTTGTAACAGTTTGCAATAGAGCTCGTGATCAATACTGGATATTTGACCACTGTTCGTCACACCTTCAGGTGGGATTTTGGTTAGGCTCCTCCCTGTTCTGCGTTTGTCGCTTTAGGTGAGCCGGGTACGCGCGCGAATTTTTGGACTGACCGCCACGGGCTAGTAATCCGTGCCGGATTGATGCGGGAAGCCCACTCACCCGGCCGCCTCAAAGATGCACTGACCTGCGTCCAAAGGCTCACATGTTCCGGTAAGTGCGCTGGAGGTAAGGCCCAACTTAGGGAGGGCCGAGTATGTCTAAGTTTGTACGACGTACGTGGAACCTCGTAGTGAATGTCCTGCGTGTTTATCACGTCTGGTCATTCCTACGGGACAGCTTCGATGACCTGTAAGGTCTGAGAAGTGGGGCCGCCTCGGTTTAGACCGAGGCGGCTTTTTGGTTTCTGCGACTTGGGTTTTTATACCCGGAAGTGGCTGACCATCTGCTGCAATTGGCTGCCCAAACGCGCCAGTTCCACGCTCGACTTGGCCGTCTCGTCGCTGGCTGTAGCGGTCTGCTCCGACACATCACGCACATTCACAATACTGCGGCTGATCTCTTCGGCCACGGCACTTTGCTGTTCGGCTGCCGCGGCAATCTGCTGGTTCATCGACTGGATATTCGACACCGTACGGGTGATGTTTTCCAGGGATACACCCGCCTTACGCGTCAACTCGACACTGCTGTCGGTGAGGTTGCGGCTGTTGTTCATCACCGCGGCGACTTGCTGGGTACCGTTCTGTAAACCAGCCACCAGGCCTTCGATTTCTTCGGTGGATTTCTGCGTGCGTTGGGCCAGGCCACGCACTTCATCAGCCACCACGGCAAACCCACGGCCGGCTTCACCGGCACGCGCCGCTTCAATCGCTGCGTTGAGCGCCAGCAGGTTGGTCTGTTCGGCCACGGCCTTGATCACGTCCATCACGCTGCCGATCTTGTTGCTCTCTTGTTGCAGGTGCGTCATGGCGTCGGTGGAGCGCGCTACTTCGGCAGCCAGGCGTTCGATTTGGGCGATGGCTTCGGCCACCACTTTGTCACCTTCGCGGGCTTGGCCGTCGGCGTCGGAGGCAGCTTGGGACGCCTGCTCGGCGTTACGCGCAACTTCCTGCACGGTGGCGGTCATTTCGTGCATCGCGGTGGCGACTTGATCGGTCTCGATCTTCTGGCTGTTGACGCCGGCGCTGGTTTGCTCGGTCACGGCCGACAACTCTTCGGCAGCGCTGGCGATCTGGGTCACGCCGTCGCGGATGCCGCTGATCAGCTCACGCAACGTTGTACCCATGCGCTGGATGCCTTGTTGCAGCACACCCAGTTCGTCGCGACGGGTGACCTGAATGTTGTGGCTCAGATCGCCGGAGGCAATGCGCTCAACCACTGCCATGGTCTCTTGCAGCGGACGCGTGATCTGGCGGGTAATGACGAGTGCCGCGATGACGCCGACCAACAGTGCCAGCAAGGTGCTGATCAGTTGCAGGCTACGAGCCTGGGCGCTTTCGGCGTCGCGGCGATCAAGCTGGATATCGTAGAGCTTGTCGCTGATCGTTACGATATCGGCGCCCTGGGTGGTCATCTCGGCGCGGGCGGTGACGATATTGGCGTTGGCCGCCTTGTAGCTCTGCACGGCGCTGCGATAGGCGCCAAGTGCGGTTTCCAGCGAGGCCAATGCGGTTTGTTGTTGGGTGCCGAATGCGACGTTGAGGCCTTTCAAACCACTGATGGCTTTCTCGATTTGCGCAGCGGCGCGTGCTTCGGTTTCGGCGTTGACGTTATTGGTGTAGCCGCGTACTTCGTAGCGGGCCAATTGGAAGTCTTCCTTGGCACTGGTCACGGCTTGGAATTGAGTGAAGCGCTCTGCGCTGTCAGGCATCTGCTGCACGCCTGTTTCCAGGGCGTTGATCTGCGCATTGGCGATGTCGGCCTTGTCACCCATGACTTGGCGTGCGCTGTTGCCGTTACGGTAGGCCTCACGCATTTTGTTCAGCGACTGCTGGTAAGCGGTGATGACGGCTTTCTGGTCGGTGAGCAGCTTGCGGTTTTCCGGGCTCTTGAAGCTGTCCAGCAACTTTTGCTGCTGGGCGGCGAAGGCGTCGAGGCTCGTCTGTACGTTCTGTGCCACCGTTTCATCACCGTTGGCCAGCATGTATTGCAGACGCACGATGCGCAGCTTGGTCAGCGAGGCGTTGAGCTGGGTGATGTCACTCATCCAGTTGCTGCGGTCGATCAGGCCGCCCAGGCTGGTCCAGCCGGTGAGTGCCAGGATCGAAGTGAGGACCAGCACCAGGCCGAAGCCCAGGCCGAGTTTGAGGTTGACGCTGATGTTACCGAACCAGCTGTTCATCGAATGCTCCGCAAGAATGATGTCTGTTTGCTGGACGGTGTTGTTGTTTGAGCCAGCCAAGGTGTGTAGGGCTGTATCGGCGGCGAGGCGTCAATCTGAAATGCCTTTTGTTCGAAGTTCCGACAAACGGACCCTACTCGTAGAACGAGCAGGGCCTCTGCCTGGTTAAGGCGCCGGTATCAGGTGAATCTCGAGCTTGAGGGCTTCAATCAATTGGGATTGATAGAGGAAGCGCTTGTCGCGAATTTTTTCCCAACGCTCAATGAAAAACTGGCCCTTGTCATCTATCTGAATGGGCGTGACCACGATCTCCCCGCTGTTGGAGCGATGTACCAGGTTGGTCTCGCTGGCTGATGGGCGCTCGATCAAAAAGAAGCCTTTGGTGTGCAGACGTGTGCGGCTTGGCGGCGCTGGTGGGCGTAGGGTTGGCCGGCCGGCAACGCCGATCTCCAGCGTAAAGTCACTGCGCAGGGCCTGCGTACTGAACTCATCGACTACCCATCCACCCCGCGTTAGAGCGCGAGTTGTACCGGCGGCGGCATCGCGTACGTGCAGGCTGACGGCGTCTTGCAATTGAGCGATGCCGGGCACTAATAGATTGATGTCTGTGTGCGCGCTGCCCATGAACGCCACCCATTTGTGAGGACCGAACGCTATCTGGTCGGCCTTGATGACTTCGTTGGCGAAGTAACTGAATAACGTATGGCGTGGCGTAGCGCCGCGTGCGCCCTTGGTGTGGTAGCTGGCGGTGCAATCCAGGGCGCGCACCCGAATTCCGTATTTATTGGCGGTCTTGACCACGTTGGTGTACGTATTGGGCCCTTGGTAATTGAGCATATGGCCGTGGTCTTGCTGCTTCAGATAGGCCTTCAGATAACTCGGCATTTTCAAGCTGTCGTGCAGGATGTCCAATTCATGTTGGTGCAGGTCGGTGAGCAGATGTTCGACATAAAGGGTCTTGACCCCCTGTTGTTTCAACAGCTTCATGTGCTGAATCAGAAACTGTTTGCTCGACTGTGCCGAATGGGCTTCGCCGATCACCAGCCCGAGCTTCTGTTGATATAGGCGTTCGATAAAGTGTCGCTCACTGGTGGCCTCGGCAAGTTGGGTCAGAGAGGCACGTGGGGGTGAGGTGTAGTCGGCAAAAAAAGCCTCGGCGCGCTCTTGCAGGCGTTGTCGAATACGCACGAACTCATCGAACGCCGCTTTTCTCGGGTCTTCATTTGTCACTGAATAGCGCGAATCCAGGCCTCGGTGAGAGTCGGCCAATTGCTGCGTGTGTTTTCTCATGGCCTGGGGCATATCGAATGCGCTGTAGTGTGTTGCACTCACGGCGGCAGATGGCACTGGGGCGGGACCCGGTTTGGGGCGCGCATGATAAGGCGTCGACAGTGTGAGTTTGTAATGGCCCCTGGAAAGGGCCACTGGCTGAGTGTCGACCCAGATGCCCACTGGCTGGCCTGGTGCGACACCTTCGATGCGCACTGCGTAAGCGTTCTGTAGATCGGCCAAGCCGGGAACCTGCTCGTAGGTGCCCAAGCGATTCTGTTCAACCAAGGCGATCCAGCCTTCATCCGGGTTTTTTTGGGCATTGCGCTCGATCACCTTGTGCGAATAGAAATTCCTCACGCGGCTGGAGCGAGGGATAAAGCGCTCGCCGTCGGCCAGATCCAGCAAATGTTCCATGTGATAAGAACTGGCGGCGTCAAGCCCATCAATGGCGATGTTGTGACGGTGGGCTTGCAGCATCAGGTTGCGAAAAGTAAATGGCGCCTCGCGGGTGTAACCCATTGCCAGGTCGACACGTGCCAGATGGTCTTCGACGCGTTGCAGCGCTGCAGTCAGGTTGCCGGTAGCTTCCCGGTTGATAATTTTCAACTTGTTGCGAAACAGATCGGCCGGCAGGTTTTCGATGTACAGGCGCTTGAGGCCCAGGTTGGCCAGTTCCTGCATATTTTCGATCAGCAACTGTTTACTGGCGATGGAAGCATTGGGGGCACCGACGATCAGCCTTTTGTTCTGCCCCAGCAATATCTTGAGCATATCGGCCGGTCGAGCATCCGCCGCGATGTGCGGCAAGGTAGCCCGCGTAGGGAGTGGGGGTGGGGTCTTGAAAAACGTGTCGACATCGTTGGCCAGCCGTTCCACCTGACTCGAGTAGGCGCAATGCAGTGGGCGCAATTCATCGTAGGCATTAACCGTGGCGGCACGTGCTTCGACAATGCCCCAATCCCCTTCCAGCCTGGTCTTGAAGTCCGGGTCGAGCACGGCCCGGAACGTTCGTGCTTGATTGGCCGACACCTCGTAGATTGCCAACGTATTGTCTATCTCCTCTACCAGCGTTTGGTAAGAGTCGCGACCCCCGCCAGCCAAGCCAGAGCGCACCCAGCGCCCTTCGGCGTTCTGGTTGACCAGGCGAGCGGTGGACTGCATTTGCCCACTCACCGGATCCTGGCGATAGAGCAAGTGACGTCCCAGCGCATCCGGGGCTTGGGGTGTCCAGAATGATTGGCCATCAACCAGCACTGGTTTCATCGTGTCGGGTGGGGATGCTTGTAGTTGTTTCAGTTGTGCGGCGTTTACCGCCTCCTTTCCCGTTGTGAGCGTGGGGCGTACGGGACGCAGGGCATAGAAGGGACCGGCGATGGCGGGGCGCAAGTCAAACAGCAGAGCGCCACCCAGGTTGGCCAGGTAGCCGATGTAGTGTTGCAAGGCGCCGCCTTTGTCCCCTTGGTGGTAAGCGTCAAGGGCCAGCATGGCGTCTTTGAATGCGAGCAATCCGCCCAGGCTCAGGCTTAACGCAGGGAAGGGGATGGTGGCAATTGCGGTGACCCACTCCACGCAGGTCCAGAGAATGCCGGTGATCATTTGGGTGCGGTTGACCGTTGAACCATGCACGTCGTCGATCTTGCGTTGCAGGCTCATGTTGTAGAGGTCATGGTGCAAATCGGTCAGCGGCATGGCGTGAGTGATGCTGTCGTGACGGGCAGGGCTCGGAGTGGTGCGGTTTATGTCTTCCGGTAATCCTTTTTGCGCGCTCAGTAACCATTGATTGACCCGTGCCTGGGATTGCAGCGGCATCCGATTTGTCAGGTAGGCCAGAAAGCCGTTGTCTTTTTTTATCAAGTAGTTGAATAACTTGGCCTCACGAACGCCGATGCCATCCGGTGCATTAGGGGTATAGAGCAGTACGGGGTTGTCGGCGTGCCGAAACAGGTAGCAGCCGATTACCCACTCGCCCTCGATCGATAGACGATGCACCTGGTAGGTATTGCGGGATGCGACGGCGGTATCAGGCAGGCTGTCAATGGCGCGTTCAAGCCAAGCCAAGTCTGCGCTGGCGATGTCGCCTTGCAGCCGCGACTCCAGGGCGGCACTTTTCATCTGCAACTGAGTGATCTTGAGGGTAGCATCGCGTCGTGCGGCATAGCCTGGGCTATCGACAGATTGCAGGTTTTTGCGCACCTCGTCGGTGTAACGCTGGCCGATCCAAATTCCGGTTACCGAGCGAGCGACGTTTTGCGCGGTCAGGCGGCTCAGATCGACATCAGGTGGCCCTCGAAAGGTGGCTGAGGCGGCAAATTTTTCATTGAGAAAGCCGATACCGTCTTCGTATCCATCGCGGTACAGCTGGGTGTAGGACAGTGGCTGCGGTGCGCCACCCAAGAGCGGTTTGGGTGAGTAGGCAAATACGCTGTCCGGGTCTATATCGTTTTTGGGGCGGCTGAGCAGGGCGTTGAGGCTGAGCTTGGCCTTGTCATGCAGGAAGGCTTCAAAGCTTGGGAAGTTAGCCTCGGCGTCCGGTCGGGCATTGTAGGTATCAAGGGCTCCGGCGGCATCAGCGCTAAGGGTGGTCATGCGGGTTCGATCTGCCGACGAGGCCGAGCGATACCAGGACGGTGTGCCGTGTTCATAGTCGTCCACCAACTGGCCATCGAGCAAATGCCCCACCATGGCGTCCAGGCACTGGGTGTAGTTGCACGGTGTGCCAAACGTTACTTCCAGGTGTTCGCCTGCATCGGGTTTGAAGGTCAGAGACGTGAGGAACAGTTCCATCTTCGGTTGAAAGCGCAGAGGGGCCTGGCTCATCAAGTAGTCGTGCATGGAGCGGCCTTTGACAGGCGACTTATCGACGGCCCAAGCGAGGATATGGGTCTGGCACTCTCTTACGTTGGCGAAGGTGATAAACGATTGAGCGCGGGGTGATTCCGGAGTGCATAGCAGTATCCGTTTTGCCTCGCCTTGGGCATCGTTTTCGCGCAGCATCCAGAGGTCCTTGAGCTGCGCGCCGTGGAGTGCAACGGTGTGGGCGCGCAGGTGGGGTTGAGGTGTTTCCCGTAGATGTTCGAACAATTGATGGTCGGCTGGGCTCAGGCTCCCTTGCAGTTTGCTGATCTGGGCCAGCGTTACGAGCCGCTGGTCCAGCATCGTGTGGGCTGCCGAGCGAATTTCAGGTTTGGCCTTCATGGCTATCTGGAGCTTGGCAAAGTCCAGTCGTGGCTGCAGGTTTTCTACCAGCATGCGTACACCGACCGGTGTCAGTGCGGTGTGGGCGGCGGTCAAGGCTGCGCCTGCGTAGGTGAGCCGGGTCTGTTTTTCAAAGGTTGACCCCGGTAGTTCGTCGCCGGTGTGCAGGCCGCGCAGGCTCAGTTCAACCAGACTTTGGCGCTGCTCGTAGGTCCCAACATTAGGCACTGTACGTCGGGTGGTGACGAGCAGTTGGCCTGGGTCCAGGTCATGGATGTCCAGCTCATCGGCCAGTTGCTCGACTAAACTGAAATGTGCCAAGGATTGAGGTGTCGCTGCTGCCCCGAACAGGTCAACAAACGCATCGCGAGCCTGATTGTAAGCGCGTATTTGTTGTGCCAATGCGGACTGCTGGGTGGGCGCGGCGTTGCGGTACCAATCCGGCAGGCTGTTGTATAGGCCGAGTTCCAACAGGCGTTGCGCACGAAAATCCAGGCGCTGGGTCAGGTCGGGCAAGGCATCGGACAGTGCTTTGTCCAAGGCCATCATCAAGATGGCAGTGTCGTGCGTTGGGTTGTGGGTGAGGCTCAGTGCCAGGTCGATGTCCTGGCGACGTTTGTCGAGGATGGCGTTCCAGGTGTGTTCGAACAGTGGCTCACTTTCGATTGGCTGCAATTGGAGGGGCCAGATTCCGATGGTGTCCAACGCTTGGTAACGCACGGGTAAATGCCGGGTGATTTCTGCATGCCCGGCAGGCGACTTCAAGGCTGCCCAAAGGCCCTGCTCAAGGTCTCGTAATGAAGGAAACGCTTCCAGACCTCGGGACGGGGTGAAGAACAGCACCGGCCCTGTGTCCAAGGTACTCGTCAGGTCGCTTACCACTGGGCTGGATTGGCGGGTCAGCACAAAGGCACCGGCAAATTCGATCGTCTGCTCCTGGTAGGTGAACGTCAGGGCGTACATGCCGGGGCGCAAGGTGGGGCCGAGGGTGCATTCCTCGATCATGCGCAGGTCCGACGGGGCCAACAGGTAGTCGTCGGCGTTAAGCCGAGCTTCCTGCTCCGCGGCGGTGCTGCCTGCGGTAAAGGTCATGAAGGATTTGCGGCCCTGCCCATCGATGGTGCTGGTTTCATCCAGGGCTTGCAGTTGTTTGTTCAGGTTCGCAACCTGCTGTGCCAGCCGTCTTTTCCCCTGATCGGTCGTGAGGTCGGCTTGAGCCAAATCCTGATACAAAGCGCGCGATTGGCTGAACAAGTCGAGGTTGGCTTTTTTAAGCGTGGCATTGAGCTTTTCCAGCGCCAATAGAGCCTCTGGCAACGCAATGGGGCGCCGGGTACGGGAGCGTAGCGTGGGATCGATTTCCAGTAGATGGGTTTGTATTGTCTGGAATGTGGGTGCGGCAGGTGGGTTATTCGGTGTGCTCATCGGCACAGCTCCCATAAGGATGAAATGAATCATCAGCTTGGGGGGCTGGGCGGATGCTGCTGCGGTAGATAGCTATGCACGGGGCGTTGTGTGGGGCTCATCAACGGCCAAGGTTCTGTGCTAGTCTGCGGGCCCTTTTAGTTCTGGATGACACGGGAATAGCGGCACCTGTGCCGGTTTTTCAGTGCTGTCCTACAGCGGAGCGTTCCATGTCCGAAGTTAATCTGTCTACCGACGAAACCCGCGTCAGCTACGGTATTGGCCGTCAACTGGGCGACCAACTGCGCGACAACCCGCCACCGGGCGTAAGCATCGACGCAATCCTGGCCGGCCTGACCGACGCGTTCGCAGGTAAGCCAAGCCGTGTTGATCAAGAGCAAATGGCCGCTAGCTTCAAGGTCATCCGTGAAATCATGCAAGCCGAAGCAGCTGCCAAAGCTGAAGCCGCTGCTGGCGAAGGCCTGGCCTTCCTGGCTGAAAACGCCAAGCGTGATGGCATCACCACCCTGGCATCCGGCCTGCAATTTGAAGTGCTGACTGCAGGTACAGGCGCCAAGCCGACCCGTGAAGATCAAGTACGTACCCACTACCACGGCACCCTGATCGACGGCACTGTGTTCGACAGCTCCTACGAGCGTGGCCAGCCTGCCGAGTTCCCGGTTGGCGGCGTGATCGCCGGCTGGACCGAAGCTCTGCAACTGATGAATGCCGGCAGCAAATGGCGCCTGTATGTGCCGAGCGAACTGGCTTACGGCGCTCAAGGTGTTGGTAGCATCCCGCCGCACAGCGTTCTGGTGTTCGACGTCGAACTGCTCGACGTTCTGTAAGACGCGGTAGCAGTGGCGCTGGCTTTATGTGGGAGCTGGCTTGTCTGCGATAGCATTACCTCGGTAGCAAGTTTGACCGAGTCGTCTGCATCGCTGGCAAGCCCAGCTCCCACATGAAGCAGGTGTGTTCAGGTTTTGCGTGGTAGCTCATGGATGAAACTTGCCATGGAGCTCCGTCGCCGGGCGCAACGCTCGGGCATAGCAGAACAGAAACAGGTTACGTACCACTTCCTTCAGTACTCCAGGCTCACTGGAACTCAGGCCATTCACGTCCAGGTCGCCCTGGTCCTGCAGTTCATTCAGCGCTTCTTCCTCCAGCACCGCACAGACCTCCCCGGTTTCTCGATGCAGAATTCGCAGGTAAGGGTGTGGACGGTCCAGCCAGGCATCTATCAAATAAGTCATGGTTCACTCTCCTTGATGGGTTTCAATGAGAATAATTCTTATTCGCTGAATAGCAAGTGCCTATTGGCGATTTTCTGGTTTTTCTGTGTGGATATTGCGTTCAGTCAAGAGAGAGGGCGAAACGCCATCCCGCGGCGGGCGCGGGATGGATGTAGCAGATTCAGACTTTGCGCACGAACTCTGACTTGAGCTTCATCGGGCCGATCCCATCGATCTTGCAATCGATATCGTGGTCGCCGTCGCACAGACGGATATTCTTGACCTTGGTACCGACCTTGACTACCAGGGACGTGCCCTTGACCTTGAGGTCCTTGATCACGGTGATGGTGTCGCCGTCCTGCAGAACGTTGCCCACAGAGTCTTTCTTCACGGTTTCATCGCCGACGGCTTCGGCCTCGCCACTGGCGGACCACTCATGGGCGCATTCCGGGCAGATCAGTTGGGCGCCGTCTTCGTAGGTGTATTCGGAATTGCATTTCGGGCAGGGTGGCAACGTGCTCACTAAAGCTCCTTGAGAGTCAGGGTGACTAAAGGCGCGCATTATATAGGGTTTTAGCGAAGGAGGGGGTGTGCAGGAACCTGGCCGGTTCCTGCAGCGGGCAATCAGTGAGTACGCGCGACCGCAAACTCACTCAGCTCGACCAGGGCGTCCCGGTATTCGCTGGCGGGGAGAGCTTCGAGGCATTGGATGGCACGGGCGACATAATCGCGTGCCAGTTGTGCGGTGTAATCCAGCGAGCCCGAGGCTTCGACGGCAGCGCGGATGCTTTCCAGGTCTTCGATCCCGCCTTTCTGGATCGCCTTGCGCACCAGCGCCGCCTGTTCCGGCGTGCCTTCGCGCATGGTGTAGATCAGCGGCAAGGTTGGCTTGCCCTCGGCCAGATCGTCACCGACGTTCTTGCCCAGGGTTTCGGCGTCGCCACGGTAGTCGAGCAGGTCGTCTACCAGTTGGAACGCCACGCCCAGGTGATCACCAAAAGTGCGCAGGGCTTCGCTTTGCTCAGGTGTCGCTTCGCACAGGGCCGCAGCGCTGTGGGTCGACGCTTCGAAGAGCATCGCGGTTTTGCCGCGAATCACTTCCATGTAGGTTTCTTCGGTGGTGCTGGCGTCGCGGACTTTCGACAACTGCAACACTTCGCCTTCGGCGATGATGCGCGTGGCCTGTGAAAGAATCTTCATCACCGGCATCGAGCCCAGCTCGACCATCATTTCGAACGAGCGCGAGTACAGGAAGTCGCCTACCAACACGCTGGGGGCGTTGCCCCACATGGCATTGGCGGTCTCACGGCCACGGCGCATGCCGGACATGTCGACCACGTCGTCATGCAGCAGGGTGGCGGTGTGCAGGAATTCGATGGTGGCGGCGAGCAGGCGCAGGTCATCGCCTTCGCGGCCCAGGGCCTTGCCGCACAGCAACACTAATAAAGGACGCAGGCGTTTGCCGCCGGCCGACGTAATGTAGTCGCCAATTTTGGAGACCAGCGGCACTTTAGAAGTCAGCTGCTTCTTGATGATGACGTCGACGGCGCTAAAATCGTCCGCGACCGCGCGGTAGAAGGCTTGGGGTTGCATCAGCGACAGTCGCTCCAGAAGGGTTGCGCGGCATGCTAGGACCCACGCCCGGCACTGTCAAGGCGCGATAGACGGCCCCTTGCAAGGCTTCTTTACCTTGCGTACAATCGCGCACCCTGAACTTCCTGGGCAGCACCTGCCTTACGCAATTGCATTCGGGACGTCCATCCCATGCAGCCATGCCAGCCAATACCTTTTCTTATAAAGCGCTGGGTGAGCAGGATTATCGGAGAAATACCATGTCGTACGCAGTAATTGTTACTGGTGGCAAGCAATACAAGGTCGCCCCAGGTGAATACCTGAAGATCGAAAAACTGGAAATCGCTACCGGCGAATCCGTTACCTTTGATCGCGTTCTGTTGGTCGCCAATGGCGATGACGTGAACATCGGCGCTCCAGTTGTTGCTGGCGCTACCGTTGTGGCTGAAGTGATCTCCCAAGGTCGTCACGATAAAGTCCGCATCATCAAGTTCCGTCGTCGTAAGCACCACATGAAGCGTATGGGCCACCGCCAGTGGTACACCGAGATCAAAATCACCGGTATTCAGGCTTAATTTCAGCCTAATTCCTCACTAGGAGAATTGACTCATGGCACACAAAAAAGCTGGTGGTAGTACCCGTAACGGTCGCGACTCAGAAGCCAAACGCCTTGGCGTTAAGATGTATGGCGGCCAGAAAATCATTCCGGGCAACATCATCGTGCGTCAGCGCGGCACCCAATTCCACGCCGGTTACGGTGTTGGCATGGGTAAAGATCACACCCTCTTCGCTAAAATCGAAGGCGTGATCAAGTTTGAAGTAAAGGGCGCGTTCAACCGCCGTTACGTGAGCGTTGTCGCCGCTTAATTGCGCGATCGCTGGAAAAGCCCTGTCTCGCGACGGGGCTTTTTCGTTTGTGGAGTGAGTCTCTTGCAAAGCTGTTTGTGATGGGCTCAGGCGCTGGATTTGCGGTCGTTTTCTGAGGTCGCTGCGCTCATTTTTGCAAGAGTCTTATGTCTTGGTTTCTTAAGCTCGTCCAAGAGGCGAGAGGCGTTTTGTTATGAAGTTCGTTGATGAAGTTTCCATCCGAGTAAAAGCAGGCGACGGCGGTAACGGTTGCATGAGTTTCCGTCGCGAAAAATTCATCGAAAACGGTGGCCCTAACGGCGGTGACGGTGGTGATGGCGGTTCCATCTACATGATGGCCGACGAAAACCTCAACACCTTGGTCGACTACCGTTACACCCGGCACTTCGATGCCGAGCGTGGCTCCAACGGCGGCAGCACCGACTGCACCGGTAAAAAAGGCGAAGACCTGGTACTGCGTGTGCCGGTCGGCACCACGATTATCGACTCCGCCACCCAGGAAGTGATTGGCGACCTGACCAAGGCCGGCCAGAAACTGATGGTTGTGCAGGGCGGCTGGCACGGTCTGGGTAACACCCGATTCAAGTCCAGTACCAACCGCGCACCGCGCCAGACCACACCGGGCAAGCCGGGTGAGCAGCGTGACCTGAAGCTGGAAATGAAAGTACTGGCAGACGTAGGCCTGCTGGGCCTGCCGAACGCCGGTAAAAGTACGTTCATTCGTTCGGTCTCGGCCGCCAAGCCGAAAGTTGCCGACTACCCGTTCACCACCCTGGTGCCAAACTTGGGCGTGGTCAGCGTCGACCGTTGGAAAAGCTTCGTAATCGCCGACATTCCTGGCCTGATCGAAGGGGCTTCCGATGGCGCAGGCTTGGGTATTCGTTTCCTCAAGCACTTGTCACGTACCCGTTTGCTGCTGCACCTCGTCGACATGGCGCCACTGGATGACACCAGTGCACCGGATGCCGCCGAAGTGATTGTCAGCGAGCTGACCAAGTTCAGCCCGGCTCTGGCTGAGCGTGATCGCTGGCTGGTGCTGAACAAGTGCGACCAGATCCTTGAAGAAGAACACGAGGAGCGCGTCAAGGAAATCGTTGATCGCCTGGAATGGACGGGTCCGGTCTACGTGATCTCGGCCATCGCCAAAGAAGGCACCGAGCGCCTGACCCGCGACATCATGCGCTACCTCGAAGACCGCGCCGACCGCTTGGCGGCTGACCCGGTATTCAAGGCTGAACTGGCCGAACTCGATCAGCAGATCGAGGACGAAGCCCGTGCCCAGTTGCAGGCCCTGGACGACCAGCGTGCTCTGCGCCGCAGCGGCGTTAAGTCGGTCCATGACATCGGCGACGATGATTGGGACGAAGAAGACGTGGATGATGAAGACGGTCCGGAAATCATTTACGTGCGCGACTGATTCGTTGCAGTAAACTTAAGCGCCGCTCACTTGAGCGGCGTTTTGGTATCTGGGAATCGGTAGCCACGAATAACGTTTTGGGCGGCGCTGGGTCGCGCAGCCCTCACTCTAAGGTTGAAGATGATGCGGAGCAAAGTGACAGGTGCGCAGCGCTGGGTCGTAAAGATCGGAAGTGCGCTGCTGACGGCGGATGGCAAAGGTCTGGATCGCGCAGCCATGAGCGTCTGGGTTGAACAGATGGTGGCCTTGCATGAGGCGGGTGTTGAGTTGGTGCTGGTGTCGTCCGGGGCGGTTGCCGCCGGGATGAGCCGCCTCGGCTGGACCGCGCGACCCAGCGCGATGCATGAGCTGCAAGCCGCCGCCGCCATCGGCCAGATGGGCCTGGTGCAAGCCTGGGAATCCAGTTTTGCCGAGCACGGCCGCCATACGGCGCAGATCTTGCTGACCCACGACGACCTGTCCGACCGCAAGCGTTACCTCAATGCCCGCAGCACCTTGCGCGCGCTGGTGGAGCTCAAGGTGATCCCGGTGATCAACGAGAACGACACGGTGGTCACCGACGAAATTCGTTTCGGCGACAACGACACCCTGGCCGCGCTGGTGGCCAACCTGGTGGAGGCCGACCTGCTGGTGATCCTCACCGACCGCGACGGCATGTTCGACGCCGACCCGCGCAACAACCCTGACGCCCAATTGATCTACGAAGCCCGCGCCGATGACCCGGCGTTGGACGCCGTGGCCGGCAGTGTCGGCGGTGCCCTGGGGCGTGGCGGCATGCAGACCAAACTGCGCGCGGCACGCCTGGCCGCGCGTTCCGGCGCTCATACCATCATCGTCGGTGGGCGCCTGGAGCGTGTGCTGGACCGCCTCAAGGCCGGTGAGCGCATCGGTACGCTGTTGTCGCCGGAGCGCGGCATGCTGGCGGCGCGTAAGCAGTGGCTGGCCGGGCACCTGCAAACCCGAGGCACTCTGGTGCTGGACGATGGTGCCGTGTCGGCGCTGTCCCAAGGCAACAAGAGCCTGCTGCCGGTGGGGGTCAAATTGGTGCAGGGCAGCTTCCGCCGTGGCGAGATGGTGGTGTGCGTTGCGCCAGACGGGCGTGAGATTGCGCGCGGCCTGGCCAACTACAGTGCCCTGGAAGCGCAGAAAATCATTGGGCAGTCGTCTGACGCGATTGTCGGTCTATTGGGTTATATGGCGGAGCCTGAATTGGTGCACCGCGATAACCTGATCCTGGTTTAAACGAAGGGAATACACGATGCGTGTCATGAAGGGATTACTCGGCCTGCTGTTGGCCATGCCACTGCTGGCGTCAGCCGAAGAGATTGGCCGGGTGTCGACAGTGTTTAAATTCGTCGGCCCCAACGACCGGATTGTGGTCGAGGCGTTTGATGACCCCAAGGTCGATGGCGTGACTTGCTACCTGTCGCGCGCCAAGACCGGCGGCGTGAAAGGTGGGCTGGGCCTGGCTGAAGACCGCGCCGAAGCCTCGATTGCTTGCCGTCAGGTTGGACCGATTCGCTTCACCGGCGAACTCAAGGATGGCGACGAAGTGTTCAAGGAGCGCACCTCGCTGGTGTTCAAGACCATGCAAGTGGTGCGCTTCCTCGATAAGAAGCGCAATACCTTGGTGTACCTGGTCTACAGCGACCGCCTGATTGAGGGCAGCCCGCAAAATGCGGTGACAGCTATTCCCATTTTGCCCTGGCCGACGGCGCAATAACCGTCAGGCGAGTTTTTCAATCGGCGTCTATGATTGCAGGCTTGCGGGCTGTAATCTCGAAATGCCGCAATGCGAAGAACATGGGATATCTGGAGTTCGTCATGAGTGCTTTCCACGACCTGAAACTCAAAGCTTTAGACGGTCATGAGCTGCCGCTGGCGCCCTTCAAGGGGCAAGTTGTGCTGGTGGTCAACGTGGCCTCCAAATGTGGCTTGACCCCGCAATACGCGGCGTTGGAAAACCTCTATCAGCAGTACAAAGACCAAGGGTTTACCGTGCTCGGCTTGCCGTGCAATCAGTTTGCAGGCCAGGAGCCGGGCACCGAGGAAGAGATCCAGGCGTTTTGCAGCCTCAACTACGGTGTGACCTTTCCGTTGGGCAGCAAACTCGACGTCAATGGCCATGATCGTCATCAGCTCTATCGCTTGCTGGCGGGCGAGGGCGCCGAGTTTCCAGGGGATATCACCTGGAATTTCGAAAAATTCCTGCTGGGCAAGGATGGGCGGGTGCTTGCGCGCTTCTCACCGCGTACCGCGCCGGATGATCCGACGGTCGTGCAGGCCATCGAAAAAGCCCTCAGTTGAACCCCTCCCTGTCGGAGCCGGCTTGCCGGAACCGACAGGGGCCCCTCGCTTTTATCCCTTAATCACCCAAATCAATAGTGCTATTCAGCACTTGGCACTCCCCATATTATCTACATCATAAATACCTTTCACGTGGAGTGCTCCCATGCCTGTCCAAGCCTTGTTCAAACCCTTCCAGCTCGGTGCACTGCAACTGTCGACCCGTGTGGTCATGGCGCCAATGACCCGTTCGTTTTCCCCGGGTGGCGTACCCAACTCCAAAGTCATCGAGTACTACCGTCGCCGCGCTGCTGCCGGCGTGGGCCTGATCATCACTGAAGGCACCGTGGTGGGTCATCAAGCGTCCAACGGCTACCCTAACGTCCCGCATTTCTACGGTGAGGCCGCACTGGCTGGCTGGAAGAAAGTGGTCGACGCCGTGCACGCCGAAGGCGGCAAGATCGTACCGCAGTTGTGGCACGTAGGCAGCGTGCGCCGTATCGGCACAGAGCCTGACGCCAGCGTGCCGGCCTACGGCCCGATGGAAAAACTCAAGGACGGCAAAGTGGTTGTCCACGGCATGACCACTCAAGATATCAAGGACGTGATCAACGCCTTTGCCCAAGCCGCCAAGGATGCCCAGAGCATCGGCATGGATGGCGTGGAAATCCACGGCGCCCACGGCTATCTGGTCGACCAGTTCTTCTGGGAGGGCAGCAACCAGCGCACTGACGAGTACGGTGGTAACCTGGCCAACCGTTCGCGCTTTGCCATTGAGCTGATCCAGGCCACTCGCGCCGCGGTGGGGCCGAACTTCCCGATCATCTTGCGTTTCTCCCAGTGGAAGCAGCAGGACTACACCGCCCGCCTGGTGCAAACACCTGAGGCCTTGGGTGAGTTCCTCAAGCCGTTGTCCGACGCAGGCGTGGATATTTTCCACTGCTCCACTCGTCGTTTCTGGGAGCCGGAATTCGAAGGTTCCGACCTCAATCTGGCCGGCTGGACCCGTCAGCTCACCGGTAAGCCGACTATCACTGTCGGCAGCGTCGGCCTGGATGGTGAGTTCTTGCAGTTCATGGTCAATACCGACAAGGTCGCGCAACCGGCCAGCCTGGAAAAACTGCTGGAGCGCCTGAACAACGACGAGTTCGACCTGGTCGCCGTGGGCCGTGCCCTGCTGGTAGATCCGGATTGGGCCGTGAAGGTGCGCGAAGGTCGCGAAGGTGACATCCTGCCGTTCAGTCGTGAGGCGTTGACGACCCTGGTGTAAGCGGCGACAGGACGGGCACCGGGTGCCCGTCCTTGCACACCCCACGTAGCTGTCGTTCGAACTGTTCGATAATTGCCGGCCAACCCTGGCGACTGGCATGTTGGCGGGCATTCAGGCGCATGCGGCGCAGACTTTCTGCGTCTTCCAGCAACCAGTTGGCCGCATCGCAAAACGCGTCCTCGTCCCCAGGCATCGCCAGCACGCCGTTGTAGCCATGGCGAATATGTTGGGTCGCCGCCGCCTGATCGTAAGCCACTACACCCAACCCTGAGGCCATGGCTTCCAACACCACGTTGCCGAAGGTTTCGGTCAGGCTGGGGAACAGGAACACATCGCCCGAAGCGTAGTGCCGCGCCAGTTCTTCACCGCGTAAAGTGCCGCAGAAAATTGCCTCCGGCAGTTCCTTTTCCAGCATTGCCCGTTGCGGGCCATCGCCGACGATAATCAGCTTCATCTGGCGCAGTGGATAGGTGTCTTGCAAGGCCTCAAAGCAGCGTTTGAGCAGCCCCAGGTTTTTCTCCTGCGCGAGCCGGCCTACATGCAGCACGGCGATTTGCTCACTGTTCAATGCCCAGCTTTCACGCAACGCATTATCACGCTTGGCAGGATGGAACAGTTGGCTATCGACCCCGCGCGACAACATCCCCAAGCGCTCGAAACTCCGGCGCTCCAGCTCCAGGCGTTGGCTGGCGCTCGGTACCAGGGTCAATGTCGAGCGGTTATGGAACCAGCGTAAATAGTGGGTAACCATGCGGCTCAGCAGGCTCAAACCATATTGGTTCGAATACTGCTGAAAATTGGTGTGGAAGCCACTGACCACGCTGATCCCCAGGCGACGCGCTGCGCGCAAGGCGGATAAACCCAGTGGTCCTTCGGTGGCGATATACAGCACGTCCGGGCGCTGACGCGTCCAGCGTCGCAGCAATTTATGCATCGACGATTGGCCCCATTGCAGGCCCGGATAACCCGGCAGCGGCCAGCCGCGACACAGCAGCAATGCGTCGTCGCTGGGGCGGGTCTGATCGCTGCCCTGGCGAGGGCGCACCAGCTCAACTTGATGGCCACGCGCGCGCAAACCGTCACACAGGCGGCCAAGGGTATTGGCCACCCCGTTGATCTCCGGCGGGAAGGTTTCGGTAATCAGAGTGATGTGAAGCGAGGCTGTCGTCATGGCCCACAGTGTCACTGTGGGCCATGTCGTCATTGTGTCATTGAGATGATGGATTTATGACGCAGCCACATTCTGTCGCGCCATTGCCTCGGCGCCTTGCTCACGGACCCAGAACAGCGTGGCCCCAGCTACCGCCGCCGGCATCATCAGCAGATTAACCACCGGCACCAGCAGCACCAGGTAGACGATGCCGCCAAAACTCATGCTCTGCCAGCGCTTCTGGCGCAGCCAGGCGAGCATTTCGTTCCAGCCCAGCTTGTGGTTGTCGGCCGGGTAGTCGATGTATTGGATCGCCATCATCCACACACCAAACAGCAGCCACAGCGGTGCGGCGATCAGGTTGACCACCGGAATGAACGACAAGATGAACAGGCCGATGGCTCGGGGCAGGAAGTAGCCCAACTTACGCATTTCCCGCGCCAGGGTGCGCGGCACCATGGCCACCAGTTCGCCCCAACTGAACGATGGAAAATCATCAGTGCCCCTCACCACCACCTCGACCTTTTCGGCAAGAAAGCCGTTGAATGGTGCGGCGATGACATTGGCGAGCATGGTGAAGGTGAAAAACACCATCAGCACCACCAGCACCACAAACAACGGCCATAGCAGGTAATTCAGAAAACTCAGCCAACTCGGCAGCGTCGGCATCAAGTGGTCGACCCACAAGCTGAACTGATGGCCGGCGAAATAGATCAAGCCGACGAACAGCACCAGGTTGATTGCCAGCGGCAGCAGCACAAACAGGCGCAAGCCAGGGCTCAACACCAGTTTGAGGCCTTCACGCAGGTATTGCGGGCCGGAAAGAGCAGGGGCGGGCATGGAGAACTCCGAGCAGGATGACGAACGCGCCGACCTTACCGGCTTTGCATTCAAGGCGAAAGCGCGGTCGGTGTGACGACATCAACGGTAACAAAGGCGTCGATTAACCGAGCCGACTGCATAGAGACCGCCTATGAGCTGGATTGTTATTCCGTATTTCCTTAATCTTGCCCCCCTCGATACGCTGCACCCATTATTTTTCAGGGCCTGCGAGTTGAAGCCTTCCCCAAGTGCTTCGCGGTCCTTTTTTATTCCAGCCGCTCTGTGGTCCGGGCGGTCGATAGGAGTGAGTCATGTCTGATACCCGTCATTCGCGAGTGATTATTCTCGGTTCCGGCCCTGCCGGTTACAGCGCTGCCGTCTACGCTGCCCGGGCCAACCTCAAGCCGCTGCTGATCACCGGCATGCAGGCGGGCGGTCAGTTGACCACCACCACTGAAGTCGACAACTGGCCGGGCGACGTCCACGGCCTGACCGGCCCGGTGCTGATGGAGCGTATGAAAGAACACGCCGAGCGCTTTGAAACCGAGATCGTCTTCGACCATATCAACAAAGTCGATTTCTCGAAAAAGCCTTACAGCCTGACCGGCGACAGCGGCGTTTACACCTGTGACGCGTTGATCATCGCCACCGGCGCCAGCGCGCGTTACCTGGGCTTGCCATCGGAAGAAGCGTTCATGGGCAAGGGCGTTTCCGCCTGCGCGACCTGCGACGGTTTCTTCTACCGCAACAAGCCGGTCGCTGTAGTCGGCGGCGGCAACACGGCCGTTGAAGAGGCGCTGTACCTGGCCAACATCGCCAGCACCGTGACCCTGGTTCACCGCCGCGAGACCTTCCGCGCCGAGAAAATCCTGATCGACAAGCTGCACGCCCGTGTGGCTGAAGGCAAGATCATCCTCAAGCTCAACGCCACCCTGGACGAAGTCCTGGGCGACAACATGGGCGTGACCGGTGCTCGCCTGAAAAACAACGACGGCAGCTTCGACGAACTGAAAGTCGACGGCGTGTTCATCGCCATTGGCCACACTCCGAACACTTCGCTGTTCGAAGGCGTGCTGGACGCTAAAGACGGTTACCTGATTGTTCAGGGCGGCCGTGAAGGCAATGCCACTGCGACCAATATTGAAGGCATCTTTGCCGCCGGTGACGTGGCTGACCACGTGTATCGTCAGGCCATCACCTCGGCCGGCGCTGGTTGCATGGCAGCTTTGGATGCCGAGCGTTACCTCGACGGTTTGAAGGACGCTGGGTTCTGAACCCGCTGAAATAAAAAAACCGGCCGCGAGGCCGGTTTTTTTATGCAGATCATTCCCACGCTCTGCGTGGTAACGCCGCCCCGGACGCTCCGCGTCCCGCTGACGGCGCAAGTTTCAAATCTGGCGCTAGGGTGACGCAGAGCGTCACAGGATGCATTCCCACGCAGAGCGTGGGAACGAGCATCAGCGGCGGGTCAGGGGTTGTGCAGTGAACTTAACGCCTGCCAAACCATGCGCGATCAACGCACGAATATTCCCATGGTCACTGCCTTGCGGCGTCGCCACTACCGAACGGTAATGCTCACCGAACGCCAGCAACGCTTCCAGGTCGCTCAAACCTTCCAGCAGTGCCAAACCCAGGGTCTTGCACGAACCTTCGTTCTGCCCGGCCGCATTTTCCACGCTGCCATTAGCGAAGGCTTGTGGCTGGTAGTCATAACCTGCGGCGACAAAGGCCAGGGTATCGGCAAAGACGTGTTCGCCGCTGTTGAGGCTGGCGCGCAGGGTGTTCAAGTCAGTCATGGGTTTTTCCTTTGGCGAACGCTGCTTGTTGGTCAGCGTTGGCTTCTTTCTGGTATTGGGCTTTCCACTCGGCGTACGGCATGCCGTATACCACTTCACGGGCGTCATCGAGGCTCAGCTCGATGTGGCGCTCGTCGGCCTCGGCCTTGTACCACTTGGACAAGCAGTTACGGCAGAAGCCGGAGAGGTTCATCAGGTCGATGTTCTGCACATCCTTGCGGCTGTCCAGGTGCGCCACCAGCCGGCGGAAGGCGGCGGCTTCGAGTTCGAGGCGTTGTTGATCGTTCATAGGGCTCACTGCAGATTCAGGGGTTAGCGACTGGCTGCCAGGGTAATCGAAACCGACTCGGCAAAACGCAGCGCGTGGGGCTTGTCCACTTCGACCTCGGCGTACAGCACTGACTCATTGCTCATTACCAAGTCTAATAGCTCCTGAGTCAGGCGCTCCAACAGGGCGAAGCGGTTGCCTTCCACATGGGCAATGATTGCCTTGGTGATGGTGCGGTAGTTCAGTGCGTGGTCGATATCGTTGTCGCGCACTGCTTCCTGGGCGGCATACAGGATGGTCAGGTTAATCAACACATCCTGCTTGTTGAGGATCTCGTCCTCGTTGATACCGATGTAGGTGCGCAGGCACAGGTCCTTGACCCGGATGCGCGCCATGCCTGGTTGAAGTTGTGGCATTACTACTTGCTCCGTCCAATCAGTTGCAGGAACTCCATGCGCGTGGTGTTCGACTCGCGGAAAGCGCCGAGCATCACCGAGGTGTTCATGGTTGAATTCTGTTTTTCCACGCCGCGCATCATCATGCACATGTGCTTGGCTTCGATCACCACCGCCACGCCGGCGGCCTGGGTGACCTGCTGGATCGCATCGGCGATTTGCCGTGTGAGGTTTTCCTGGATCTGCAGGCGCCGCGCGAACATGTCGACAATGCGCGCCAGCTTCGACAGGCCCAGCACCTTGCCGGTCGGAATATAGGCGACATGGGCCTTGCCGATAAAGGGCAGCAGGTGATGCTCGCACAGCGAGTACAACTCGATGTCCTTGAGGATCACCATCTCGTCATTATCGGAGGAGAACAGTGCGCCGTTGACGATTTCTTCCAGGTTTTGCTCGTAGCCATGACACAGATACTGCATGGCCTTGGCGGCACGCTTGGGGGTGTCGAGCAGTCCTTCGCGCTCCGGGTCTTCGCCCAGGCCTTTGAGAATCTCGCGGTAGTGTTGGGGCAGGGATAAGGTCATACAACATCCTCACAAACGGCTTACTTGATATGCCGCCCGCCGTTGACGGTCAGGGTGGTACCGGTGACATAAGGGTTATCCAGCAGGTAACGCACGCTCTGGTAGATCACCTCGGGCCCGGGTTCGATGCCCAGTGCGGACTTGGCCAGAACCTTGGCGCGGTAGGCCGCGTCGTCGCCCTCATTGAACATCACCATCGCCGGGGCGATGCCGTTGACCTTGATCAGCGGCGCGAACTGCGCGGCAAACGACAACGTGAGGCTGTCGAGCCCGGCCTTGGTGGCGCAATAGGCGATATGTTGGCGGCTGCCCTTGCGCACCACGTCATCGCTGATGTGCACGATATCGGCAGGTGAAGAACGTTGAAGCAAGGGTGAACAATGCAGGTTGATCAGGTACGGCGCAAGCATGTGCACGCTGAACATGTCGGTAAAGGCACGGCTTTCGTCGCCCGGCGTTTCTGCGATCCACGCCGAGGCGTTGTGGATGATCGCGCGCAGGCTTTGGGTCTGGCTGTTCAGTTCAGCGATAAACGCAAGAATCCCCGACTCGCTGGAGAAATCGGCAAACACGCCGACCGCGCCGCGCTCGCGCAATGCCTGCACGCCGGGGCGTTCACTGCGGTAGCTGAAAATCACCGAGTGGCCCTCGTCCAACAGGCGCTGGGCGCAATACAGGCCGACACGCTGGCCGGCACCGGTGATCAGGATCGGGGCGTTCGTTGCAGTCATGGGAGGCTCAAGTCGCTGGCAGATTGAAACTATACCAGCGACCGGTCGCCCCTGTACTCAAGCGGCGGCTTCGGTGACCTTGCGAGTCGGCGCGGGGTGTAGCCAGTTAGCCAGCAGGTGTGTCGACAGCGGAATAAAGAGGTAAACCATCAGCGGTGTGAGCGCCAGGGTGCTGACCAGCACGCGGCTGAACAGGTCCAGCTCACTGAGCAGCGGCCCCAGGACGAAGTTGAACAGCAGCGACACCGGGAAAAACGCCAGCCAGATCGCCACGGCCTGTTTCCAGCGCGGCGGTCGCGCGCCTATGGCGCCAAACCAGCCATCGATACCACTGACGCGATGCTCGGACGGATCGGCAAACAGTTCACTGCCACGGCTCAACCAGGCGCTGCGCGAGGCGGAGAACTCCCAGGCATGCAGGGTCTTTTCGTCGGCGAAGCGGAAGATGATCTGGAATTCATCATCATTGGGTGGCGGTGCAAGTACGCCTGAGCCCAGGTAGCCGGGGAAGTCAGTGGCCAATTGCTCGCCTTCGCGCAACCAGGCCATCAATTCTTCATAGCGACCTTTTGCCACACGGCGCGCAACCATCAAGGTGACGGGAGAGGTAGACATTGTGTATCTCCAAATATACGGGTGCGCTGAACCGGGTAGGTGGCGCACGAACATAGCGGCGGGGTAGGGCCGCTATGTAAAAACAGGCAAGGATTATTCCTGTTTTGATGAAATACGCCAGTGACATTGGTCTGAAGAGTGGAGACCTTGAAAAGGACAAGCGTAAAAGCGTTAAATGGGATCCACATTTACACGGATGTTTCCGACCTCTGATGCCCGAAATTACTGCTCCAGATCAAGAAATCGCCCACGGTAGCCTTGCTGATTCCGGCGAGCTGTTTCCGATTCGTGAAGTCTCGAGATTGACAGGTATCAACCCGGTTACCCTGCGCGCCTGGGAGCGGCGTTATGGCCTGATCCAGCCCACGCGCACCGAAAGTGGGCATCGCCTCTACTCCAAAGCCGATATCGAGACCGTCAATCGCATTCTTGATTGGATTGAACGGGGCGTTGCTGTGAGCAAAGTGGGCAAGATTCTCGCCCGTGATGAGCAGCAGGCCGAAGCCGTTCGCGCTGAGGGGCATTCGCTTGAGGGCAGTGAATGGCCGCAGTGGCGAGGTCGGCTTAAGAGTGCCATCAGTGCGTTCGATGAGCGCCAGCTGGAGAGCCTGTACGGTCAGATTTTTGCTACGTACCCCATCAGCGTCGCGTTTCAGGGCATCCTGATGCCACTCTGGCACGATTTGTTACGCCATCAAGGTCGCTTCGGCCAAGCCAGTGAGTGGCTGTTCTTCGACGCTTTTCTGCGTGTACGCGCCTTGCAGCGTCTGCAACTGGCGCGCGTCTCGCCGGTGCCATGGGTATTGTTGGCGGCGATGCCCGGCGAGTGCCGTAAACTGGAATTGCTGGTGGCTGCACTGTTGATGAGTCGGGATGACTTGGCCGTCAAGGTGCTGGGGATGGGGCAGCCCTTCGATGAATTGACGCTGGTCTGTGAAAAGATGCATCCCCAGGCACTCATTGTCTTCTCCAACCATTCACACAACCATGACCTGCATGGGCGTCTGAACCGTTTGGCGCTGACTTTGGATTGCCCGCTGTTCCTCGCCGGTGCAGCTTCGGACTTGGCGCAGGACGACTTGGCGGGATCCGCCATCGGTTGTTTGGGCAATGAAGGGCCTCTGATGCAGCGCCGCTTGCAGCAGTTTCTCAGCGGGCGGCTGGATACCTGATATCAGGCGTGCACATGTGGGTGGACCAGGCGGTGCTGATGCAGGATGAACTGGCGTAGGCGCTCGATTTCATCGGCATCACTCTGGCTCAAGCGATAGGCGAACAATCCCCGGGCAGTCTCCCGCTCCAGTGTGCCGCGCAGCGCAATGCGCTCGTAACCGGAAGGGCTGAACCACAGGGAAAAGGTTTTCGGCGGTTTGACCCGGCCACGAATCTCCACCAGCACACCCTTGAATGACACCTCATGCACCCACAGTGCGCCAGGGTTGCCCTTGACGTTTTCCAACGCCACCGGTGTTTCAAGGGCCAGGCGCCATGGACGGATCATCGGCCCGTCCTCAAAAATGCTCGGCACCCCCAAACGCAAATGCACCGCATGAAACTCATCTTCCACCAAGTGCAGAGGGAAGGTGAGTTGCTGGTTGTCGAACTGCGCCTGGATGGTGACGTGGTCGTGAGCGGCCAGTCGAGTGAGCAAATCGCGTATCTGCGCACCGCCATTGACGGTCAGGCTCGACCACGCATCCCGCAGGTTGAGCTGCGGGTTGTGCTGCATGTCCTGGATAAAATCCAGTTCGTCCTGCGTCAGTAGTGTGTTGCGGTGCATTGATGTAGCTCAACAGATGAGACATTAAAAAGCCATTATCACTCTAAAGACCGCATTTTTTACAGTTTGTTAACTCCGCTCGTCGCCTTGAGTGCCGCCAGCTCGTTTTTAAGCTCGGCCACTTGCGCTTCCAATTGTGCGACGCGCTGCTGCGCTTTCACTTGGGTGGTGACGTCTTTTTGCACACCGACGAAATACGTCTGCTTGTCGGCCTCGTTGTAAACCGTTGAAAGCGACAGCTCGTTCCAGAAGTGGGTACCGTCCTTGCGGTAGTTACGCAGGATTTCCCGGCAGGGTCCGCCGCTGCCTAGCGCTTCACGAATCGCTATCAGGGCCGGCTGGTCACGGTCACCCGACTGAAGGAAGCGACAGTCTTGATAAAGGATGTCGTCCAGGGTGTAGCCGGTCAGGCGCTCGAAGGCCGGGTTAACGTAGATCAACGGTTTGTTCTTGCCCTCGCGTTCGGCGACGACGATACCGTCGTTGGAGGCATTGACGACCATTTGCATCAGCTTGGCGTTAATCATTGAGCGATCCATGGCTTGTTTTGGCGCTTGGAGTTTATGGCATGTCTTGAATGTTGCACGGCGTGCGCCGAAATATTTGCGCCAACTGCTAATATCCCACGCTTTCGCTCAACTACAGGATCAGATTGATGAAAGTCGCCATTCTTTCCGGCTCGGTCTACGGCACGGCTGAAGAAGTCGCCCGCCACGCCGCCGGCATCCTCAACGCGGCCGGTCTTGAAGCCTGGCACAACCCTCGCGCCACCCTGGCCGACGTGCAGGCCTTTGCCCCCGAGGCGTTTCTGGCGGTGACTTCTACCACCGGCATGGGTGAGCTGCCCGACAACCTTCAACCTTTGTATTCGGCGATTCGTGACCAACTGCCTTCCGCCTGGCGCGGCCTGCCCGGCGCGGTGATCGGCCTCGGTGACGCCAGTTACGGCGATACCTTCTGCGGCGGCGGCGAGCAGATGCGCGAGCTGTTCGGCGAGTTGGGCGTGCGCGAAGTGCTGCCGATGCTGCGCCTGGACGCCAGCGAAAGCGTCACCCCTGAATCCGACGCCGAACCGTGGCTGGCTGAGTTGGTCGCTGCACTGCGCGGTTGACCGGGATATTGGCGGCGCTTCTCTGACGCGACTTGGACTATTCTCATGGCTGACTCGCTCGGTCATCAAGCTGGCTGCGAAGGCAACTACATGCGCCGCGGCGTCTGACTAGACTGGCCCCTCACCCATAAAACAATAAGAAAGCACGTCAGGGAGGTCGTTGCCGTGAGCCTAGCCCCGGTTCTATCGCCACAAAATGTCCAAGAGCAGGTCAGTGCCGCCGAATGGCAAACCCGCGTCGACCTGGCCGCCTGTTATCGCCTGGTGGCGTTGCATGGTTGGGATGACCTGATCTTCACCCATATTTCGGCCAAAGTGCCGGGCACCGATGACTTTCTGATCAACCCGTATGGGTTGATGTTCCACGAGATCACCGCGTCGAGTCTGGTCAAGGTCGACCAGGCCGGCAACAAACTGATGGACAGCCCTTACGAGATCAATCCTGCGGGCTACACCATCCACAGCGCCATCCACGAAGTACGCCACGACGTGGCCTGCGTGGTGCACACCCACACAGCGTCCGGCGTTGCCGTTTCTGCGCAGAAGCAGGGCGTGCTACCGATCAGCCAGCAATCGATATTCGTACTGTCGAGCCTGGCTTATCACGCCTACGAAGGCGTGGCGCTGAACCATGAAGAAAAGGCCCGCTTGCAGGCGGACCTGGGCGAAAACAACTTCCTGATGTTGCACAACCACGGTCTGCTGACCTGTGGCGGCACCATCGCCGACACGTTCCTGATGATGTTCACGTTCCAGCGCGCCTGCGATATCCAGGTGCTGGCACACAGCGGTGGGGTTGAGTTGATCGCCATTGGGCCGCAGATACTTGCCGGCGCCAAGGCGATGGTGGCGGCTGTCACAAAGAGCGCCCAAGGTATGGGGGGCGCGCTGGCCTGGCCGGCGCTGCTGCGTAAATTGGACAGCCAAGACCCCGGGTATAAAAACTGATGCCACTCGCCGAAATCCCGCTCAGCGCCTGGCGCAAACGCGGTCAGACATTCGTCTTTCGTGGCCACACGATCCGTTATTGGGTGGCCGGGCAGGGCGAGCCCCTGCTCTTGATCCATGGCTTCCCCACTGCCAGTTGGGACTGGCATTACCTGTGGCGGCCCCTGGCCCAGCACAATCTGGTGATCGCCTGCGACATGTTGGGGTTTGGCGATTCGACCAAGCCGCTGGATCACGACTATTGCCTGTTGGAACAGGCGGACCTGCAACAAGCGCTGCTCGAACACTTGCGGGTAGTGCAGCCGGTGCATGTGTTGGCCCACGACTATGGCGACAGCGTCGCCCAGGAATTACTGGCCCGCCATTACGAAGGGCGCTTCCACATCGCAAGCTGTGTGTTTCTCAATGGTGGGCTATTCCCGGAAACCCATCGCCCGGCGTTGGTGCAAAAACTGTTGCTCAGCCCGCTGGGTTGGATGATCGGCCGCGCTTTTGGGCGCAATGCCTTGTCGGACAGTTTCAACCAGATTTTCGGCCCGGACACACGACCCAGCGAAAGCGCCCTCGATGATTTCTGGAGCCTGATCAGTTGCAATGAAGGCACGCGCATCTTGCACAAGTTGATTGCCTACATTCCCCAGCGCCGCCGCCTGCGCGACCGTTGGGTGGCGGCGATGCAGCGTGACCAAGTGCCGCTGCGGGTGATCGACGGTGAGGTCGACCCGATCTCGGGTGCGCATATGGTGGAGCGTTATCACCAGTTGGTGCCTCATGCCGATACGGTGCTACTGGCCAATATTGGCCATTACCCGCAGATCGAAGCGCCGGTGCAGGTGCTCAAGCACTACCTGGCGTTTCGCGAGTGTATTGGCCAGCCGGCTCCGCGCGTCGCGTATTCCTGAGCCGCATGCTCCTGACGGGGTAATCATCCTGCTGCCTTATCGTGCACCATTCAGCCTTGGCCGTATTTATTGTGACCAAAGGCTGTGTGCCTGACACTCAACCCATTCCCATTGTCGCCAGCGGAGTTCGGTATGAGTGAGTCAGTGCAGTTCCAGGATAAGGTCGTGATCGTCACCGGTGCCGGCGGCGGGTTGGGCCGGGCCCATGCACTGCTGTTCGCCAAACACGGGGCCAAAGTGCTGGTCAACGACCTCGGCGGCTCAACCCAGGGCGAGGGCGCCAATGCTTCGGCGGCCGATCGGGTGGTCGCGCAGATTCGTGAGCTGGGCGGGACCGCCGAGGCCAACCATGACTCCGTCACCGATGGCGACAAGATCGTGCAGAACGCACTCGATGTTTTCGGGCGCGTCGATGTGGTGGTGAACAACGCCGGCATCCTGCGGGACAAGACCTTCCACAAAATGGACGACAGCGACTGGGACCTGGTTTACCGGGTGCATGTCGAAGGTGCCTACAAAGTGACCCGCGCCGCCTGGCCGCATCTGCGCGAGCAGGGTTATGGCCGGGTGATTTTCACCGCGTCCACCTCGGGCATCTACGGCAACTTCGGCCAGTCCAACTATGGCATGGCCAAGCTCGGCCTCTATGGCTTGACCCGCACCCTGGCGCTGGAGGGTCGCAAGAACAATATTCTGGTCAACGCCATTGCCCCCACCGGTGGCACGCGCATGACCGAGGGCTTGATTCCGCCTCAAGTGTTCGAGCGCCTCAAGCCGGAGCTGGTCAGTCCGCTGGTGGTGTACTTGGGCAGTGAAGCCTGCCAGGAAACCTCTGGGTTGTTTGAAGTCGGTGGCGGCTGGATCGGCAAGACCCGCTGGGAGCGAAGCCTGGGGGTGGGGTTTGATCCTGAGGCCGGCTTCTCGCCGGACGATGTGGCGGCGCATTGGGCGCAGATTTGCGACTTCGAAGGCGCTGCTCACCCCAAGGACAATATCGAGGCTTTGAAGGAGATGATGGCCAACTTGCAGAGGTTCAGCCTCTGATCGTTGCTTGAACGCTAGTGAATCCCACGGGGCGCTGATGGCGCCCCGTTTTATTGCAGGCATAAAAAAGGCCGCTGCAAAGGCAGCGGCCGAAGTAAGACGTTGGATCAAGGAGCGACAAATCAACGTCAGTGAACAGCGGTAATAGATTGATACAACAGGCCAATCTATTGGAATCGGACTTTTCCGGCATTTGCGCCGGCGGGCCATTTGCCCTGAAAGCCCGGTAAGAATAGTCGCTTGTAACAAGATGAGTAATAGCGGTTCAAGACAAGGACTGTTACTAAATCAGCAACAGTTTCAGGTTGATCGTTCCCACGCTCCGCGTGGGAATGCCTCTTCGGACGCACCGCGTCCAGGGCCGCACAACGTTCAAGGTCTGTGTAAGGGGGACGCAGAGCGTCACGGGCGGCATTCCCACGCAGAGCGTGGGCACGAGCGTTCAGGGTGGTGCGATCCATTCCCCTGATAACGGCCCATCTACCCGATCCATGGCCCCGCCCAAACCCCGGCCAAAGGGCCTGTTAATCCTTTCGAGCGACAACGCGAATACCTCCTTGGTGCGCTTATCCCTCCCGACAAGCGGCAGTAGGGTGGGGCCTTCTGTCACTCACCGGGGAAGACGCATGACAAAAACAACAATGCGCGCCATCTTCACGCCACAGGCGCTCGCCGTGGCGGTTGCGTTGGGGAGCTGTGCCCAGGCACAGGCTGTTTCGTTCAACATTGGCGAGATCGAAGGGCAATTCGATTCTTCGCTGTCGGTCGGCGCCAGTTGGGGCATGCGTGATGCCGATAAAAAGTTGGTGGGCATTCCCAACGGCGGCACAGGGCAGGCATCCACCGGGGATGACGGACGGTTGAATTTCAAGAAGGGCGAGACCTTCTCCAAGATCTTCAAGGGTATTCACGACCTGGAGCTCAAGTACGGCGACAGCGGTGTGTTTGTACGCGGCAAGTACTGGTATGACTTCGAACTGCAGGACGAAAACCGCGAGTTCAAGCCGATCAGCAATGACCATCGCGACGAAGGCGCACGCTCCTCCGGCTACCAATTGCTGGATGCATTCATCTACCACAACTATTCGATCGGCGACCTGCCAGGCAACGTGCGTGTCGGCAAGCAAGTGGTGAGTTGGGGCGAGAGTACGTTTATCGGTAACTCGATCAACAGCATCAACCCCATCGACGTCTCGGCCTTTCGCCGTCCTGGTGCAGAGATCAAGGAAGGGCTGATTCCGGTCAACATGCTGTTTGCCTCCCAGAGCCTGACCAACCAATTGTCGGTGGAAGGTTTCTACCAACTGAACTGGGAAAACACCGTAGTGGATAACTGCGGCACCTTCTTCGGTAACGACGTGGTGGCCCATGGCTGTAACAGCAACTACACCGTCGGCAGCCCGGCGATTGCGCCGTTGCAACCGGTGGCCGCAGCATTCGGCCAGGGCTTCCAGGTCACGCGTGAAGGTGTCGTGGTGCAACGCGCCAAAGACCGTGATGCCCGCGACGGCGGCCAGTTCGGCGCGGCGTTGCGCTGGCTCGGCGATGACACCGAGTACGGCCTGTACTTCATGAACTACCACAGCCGCACGCCCACCGTGGGCACGATTACCGCCAACACCAACCTCGCTACCATCGGGCGCATCGTCAGCACCGCCAACGCTATTGCACCCGGCACCGGGTCGGGCCTGGCCCAAAGCACCATGCTCGGTCGTGGCCAGTACTACCTCGATTACCCCGAAGACATTCGCCTGTACGGTGCCAGTTTCTCCACCACCTTGCCCACCGGAACGGCCTGGACCGGGGAAATCAGCTACCGGCCGAATGCGCCGGTGCAACTCAACACCACCGACTTGACGTTGGCCCTGGTCAACCCGATTGCAGGCAACACCGCCTCACCGATCAGCAGTTCGTTTGGTGCCGACAACGCGGGCTACCGCCGCAAGGAAATCACCCAGATCCAGAGCACCATGACCCAGTTCTTCGACCAGGTATTGGGCGCTGAGCGTCTGACCCTGGTAGGCGAAGCGGCCTTTGTGCACGTCGGCGGGCTCGAAGCCAAAACCAAACTGCGTTACGGCCGCGATTCGGTGTTCGGCGCCTACGGGTTCCAAGGCGATACCGACGGTTTCGTCACCGCCAACTCCTGGGGTTATCGCGCGCGGGCGATCCTTGATTACAACAACGTGTTTGCCGGGGTGAACCTCAAGCCCAACCTGTCCTGGTCCCATGACGTCAGCGGCTACGGGCCTAACGGTATCTTCAATGAAGGCGCCAAGGCGATCAGCGTCGGCGTGGATGCGGACTACCGCAACACCTACACCGCGAGCCTGAGCTACACCGACTTTTTTGGCGGTGACTACAACACCCTGACCGACCGCGACTTTATCGCCCTCAGCTTCGGCGTGAACTTCTGATCTGGCTTAAAGAAGGACAAGAACCTATGCGTAAGATAATTGCAGTGATGGCCCTGAGTTTACTGGCTGCTAACGTCATGGCCGCCGTGTCGCCTGAAGAAGCTGCCAAGCTGGGCACCACCCTGACCCCCGTCGGCGCCGAAAAAGCCGGCAACGCCGATGGCTCGATCCCGGCCTGGACCGGCGGCATCCCGAAAAACGCCGGTGCGGTGGACAGCAAGGGCTTCCTCGCCGACCCCTTCGCCAATGAAAAGCCGCTGTTCGTGATCACCGCCGCCACCGTGGACAAGTACAAGGACAAGCTCTCCGAAGGCCAGGTGGCGATGTTCAAACGCTACCCTGAGACCTACAAGATTCCGGTGTACCCCACCCATCGCACGGTCAACCTGCCACCGGAGATCTACGAGTCGATCAAGCGCAGTGCGCTGAACGTGCACGCGATCAACGACGGTAACGGTCTGGAAAACTTCACTGGCAATCGCTATTACGCGTTCCCGATTCCGAAGAATGGCGTGGAGGTGCTGTGGAACCACATCACCCGTTACCACGGTGGCAACCTGCGGCGCATCATCACCCAGGCCACCCCGCAGACCAACGGCAGCTACACGCCGATCCGCTTTGAAGAAGAAGTGGCGGTACCGCAAGCCATCCCTGATATCGACCAGGCCAAGGCGGCCAACGTGCTGAGCTTTTTCAAGCAATCGGTAACGGCCCCGGCGCGGTTGGCGGGCAACGTGCTGCTGGTACATGAGACCCTCGACCAGGTGAAGGAGCCGCGCCTGGCCTGGATCTACAACGCCGGCCAGCGCCGTGTGCGCCGTGCGCCGCAAGTGTCCTATGACGGCCCGGGCACCGCCTCCGACGGCCTGCGCACCACCGATAACTTCGACATGTTCTCCGGCGCCCCGGACCGCTACGACTGGAAACTGATCGGCAAGAAAGAGATGTACATCCCCTACAACAGCTACAAGCTGGATTCGCCGACCCTCAAGTACGACGACATCATCAAGGCTGGGCATATCAATCAGGACCTGACCCGCTACGAGCTGCATCGGGTGTGGGAAGTGGTCGGCACCGTCAAGCCGAGTGAGCGGCATATTTACGCCAAGCGTCACATGTACATCGACGAAGACAGCTGGCAAGTCGCGTTGGTAGACCACTATGACGGCCGTGGCCAACTGTGGCGTGTCGCCGAAGGGCACGCGCAGTTCTACTACGACCACCAGGTGCCGGCCTATACCGTGGAGACCCTGTACGACATCATCGCCGGGCGCTACATCGCCTTGGGCATGAAAAACGAGGAGAAGCGCAGTTTCGTGTTCGGCTTTGCGGCCAAGGCGGCGGATTACACCCCGGCAGCGCTGAGGTCCGAGGGCGTTCGCTGATCCTCACTTGAAATGCAATCCAACTGTAGGAGCTGGCTTGCCTGCGATGGCGGTGGGTCAGTTCTTGCATTTGTCTCTGACCCACCGCCATCGCAGGCAAGCCAGCTCCCACATTTATCCGTGTTCTGTCTTTGGAATTAATGCCCTTCAATCATTGTGCTGAATACTTCTTCAACAATCGCTGACCACAGGACTAGGGTAGGCGTCAGGTTGCATAACAATAAGAAGCAGGATGCAGCAATGACCGCCATGACACGCCTCCTGGACCGTCCTGGATTCATGCCACGGCTGTCCGCCCACCATTTGTTGCGCCCGCGCTTGACCGAACCTTTGCTTGCGGCGCCCACCAGGGTGAAGTTGCTCTGCGCGCCGGGCGGCAGTGGCAAGAGCGCGTTGCTTGCCGAGTGTGCATTGCTGGCGCCGATGGGGTGCCAAGTCTATTGGTTGCCACTCAATGGCATTGTTCTGAGCCCCTCCGACTTCTGCCGGCGGTTGGCGCAAAACCTTGGCCTGCCCTTTGTGGATGAAGCCACCTTGTTGCTGGACCTCAGCCGCTGGCAAAACACGGGATGGATTTTTCTCGATGATTTCTGCCGTCAGCCTGCCCCCGGACTGGACGCCTTGCTCGACCGTTTACTGACCACCAGCAGCCCGGCGCTGACCTGGTGGTTGGGGGCGCGGCGGCGGCCGGTGTGCAATTGGCCGCGCTTGTTGCTCGACGATGAGTTGTTGGAGTGCAGCGAGTTGTCTTTCAACCCCGCTGAAATCCAACAGCTGTTAAGCCCCGGGCAAACCGTCGACAACGTCATGCAGTTCAGCGCCGGTTGGTGCGCCGGTGTACGCATTGCCTTGCTCGGCGACGGTCATCCCGACAAGACTTTGCTCGATTACCTGCAGCATGAGTTGTTCAGTACGTTGCCGGCAGAATTGGCTGAAGCTTGGCGCGTGCTCGCCCATCTGCCGCGTTTCAATCCGAGCGTGTGTGAGCACCTGTTCGGCGCTGGCGACGGTAATCAGTACCTGCGCGAATTGCAGGCGCTCGGTGCGTTTATCCAACCATGGGAAGACACCGCCGATTGGCTGCAGGTCTTCCCGCCCCTGGCGCAATTGATGCGCGATGAACCTTGGCCAGCCAAGCGCTCCTGGCATCGACGCGCGTGCCAGTGGTTTACCGCCGAACGTGACTGGCAGGCTGCGTTTGAGCAGGCACTGCTGGCCGAAGAATACGAAGTGGCGGTGAGCCTGTTGCAGCACTTCAGTTTCGAGGACTTGTTTCGCCAGCAGAACGCCGTGTTGCTGTTGCGTCTGCATGAGCAGCATGGCGATGAGTTGATGCTCGGCTCGGCGCAACTGGTCGGTCTGGTCACAGCGGCGTTGTTGTTTGCCGGGCGTTTTGACCAGGCGGGTGTCTGTATCGACCAGTTGGCTCGGTTCGCCCCCCAACCCACGGCTGCGCAGCAGCGCCATCTGTTGGCGCGCTGGCAGGCGCAATGGGGTTGGTTGCTGCATTTGGGCGGTGATGCCGAGCGCTCCCGCGAGCATTTTTTGGAAGCACTGCAAGCCTTGCCCGAGAGTGCCTGGACGTCGCGTCTGATGTGCTTGTCGGGCCTGACCCAACAAGCCTTGCTGCGCGGTGAGCTGGACGTGGGCCAAGCCTTGAACCGCGAAGCCCTATGCCTGGCTCGCGCCCATGGCTCGGTGGTGTTGGAAGCTTTGCTGGAGTTGGACCACGCCCAACTCCTGGAACAACGCGGCGCACCGTATCGCGCGCAAAGCCTGCTGGAAAATGTGCAGGCGATGCTGGTTCAGCAGCGCCTCAAGGCCGGGCCGCTGGTGGGGCGTATCGCCTTGCGGCGTGGGCATTTGGCATTGCGCCAAGGGCAAGACTCCCTGGCCGCCGAGTGTTTCGAGGCCGGTTTGAAGATGTGCCTGCACAGCCAGGACAAGCGCGTGTTGTACGGGTTTCTTGGCCTGGCGCTGCTGGCCGCCAACCACGGCGATTATGCCCAGGCCTTTGTTCAATTGCGTGAGGCCGAGCGGCTGATGCAGCAACGCCATGTGCCGGACACGGTGTATCGCGCCGTGCTGCTGTTGGTCAGTGGGCATTTCTGGTTGCAGCAGGGCCGTGCCGAACTGACGGTGGAAGCGGTGCGCCGCGTTCTGCGCCACTTCCGGGGGCCGCAGGCTCGCCAGGCGCCGCCGGCCACACTGGAGCTGATCCCGCGCCTGGAGTACTTACTGGTGCTGGCCGAGGTGAAGCTCGGCTGCGCCGATCAGCCTCTCGCGCGGCTGAATGCCTTGCTGGAGACCAGCCAACAACGCGGCATGCTGTGCCTGGAAACCGAATTGCAACTGGTGCTGGGGGAGGTGGCTTGGCAGTTGGGCGACCCGGCCCAGGCCCGTCGTGCGTTGCAAACCGGGTTGGAACTGGCGGGGCGCTGCCAGGTTCAACAGGCGATTCGCGAGCTGCGTTTGCGCTCGCCTGGGCTATTGAGTGAGCTGGGCCTGGAGACACAGGCGTCGCCCACCGGCGTGACGGAAAACCCCCTGAGCCAACGCGAGCTGGAGGTGCTGCAGTTGATCGCCTTGGGTAACTCCAACCTGGAAATCGCCGATCGGCTATTTATCTCCCTGCATACCGTCAAGACTCACGCGCGGCGCATCCACAGCAAGCTCGGCGTGGAGCGGCGCACTCAAGCGGTGGCGAAGGCGAAGACCTTGGGTTTGATGGGGGGGTGAAGGTTTAGGGGGTGCAGAACGCTTGACGGTATTCCCCAGGCGTTGAACCCATGGCCTGGCGAAAGCGATGGGTGAAGTGGCTGGCGCTGGAGAAGCCACACATCCAGGCGATTTCACCAAGGGGCAGGGCGCCGCTGCGCAGCAAGGTTTGCGCGCGTGCCAGCCGTCGTGCCAACAGATATTGATGGGGCGGCAGGCCAAAGCTTTGGCGGAACATCCGCGCAAAATGGTATTCCGACAGCGCGCACAGCCCCGCCAGTTGCCCGAGGCTGATCGGGTCTTCCAAGTGGTGGTCGATGTACTCCACCAACAGCCGCCTCTGGTGCGCGGCCAGCCCGCCTTTCAAACGTAACCCTTCGCGTGCGCCTACCTGGCTGAGCAGGGTGTGGCTGAGCATTTCATGGGCCAGGCTGCTGGTCAGCAGACGTTCGGCAGGCTCGTGCCAGTTGAGGGCGATCAACTGGTGAAAGCGCCGGGCTTGGCTGGCGTCTTCGAGAAAAGTGCTTTCGCGCAGTTGCAGTTCGCGCGGCTCGCGGTCGAGCAAGGTGACGCAGCCGAGGGCAAATTGCTCCGGGCTGAAATACACGTGAGCCAGGCGAATTTCACCGTTGATCACCCAGGCCGACTGGTGCTCGGCGGGCAGGATGCACAGTTTGTCAGGCCCGCCCTTGGTGCCCGGCTGGTCGCGCCGAAAGGTGCCGGTGCCGCCGCCGATGTAGCAAGACAGCGTGTGGTGGCTGGGCGCCTGGTAATCCTGGGCATCGTGGTGGTTGCTCCACAACGCCGCAGACAAGCCGTCACCGAGCTCGGCGCAGGCTTCAAGGCGTGCATTGGGCGAGCGGTTAAGGGCTTGAAAGACTTGCAGGGATTCCAGATCTGGCATGGTGTGTACTCTCCGACGCCTTGCATCCTACTCCGCCCGGCGGGCGCTGTGATCCTGCCACCCGACAAAAGCGCAAGAATCTGCAAGAGCATTCCCGGGCGTGCGCGTGACACTGTGGCTCAATCGACGGAGCCCGCTATGAACCTTTTCCTGTATTTACTCACCGTGCTGATCTGGGGCACCACCTGGATCGCCCTGAAATGGCAATTGGGCGTCGTGGCGATTCCCGTGTCGATCGTCTATCGCTTCGGCCTGGCAGCGTTGGTGTTGTTTGTGTTGCTGCTGCTCAGCCGCAAATTGCAGGTGATGAACCGGCGCGGGCACCTGATCTGCCTGGCTCAAGGGCTGTGCCTGTTCTGCGTCAACTTCATGTGCTTTCTCACCGCGAGCCAGTGGATTCCCAGTGGTTTGGTGGCGGTGGTGTTTTCCACGGCCACCCTGTGGAACGCGTTGAATGCCCGGGTGTTCTTCGGCCAGCGGGTCGCGCGTAACGTGTTGATGGGGGGCGCACTTGGGTTGTTGGGGCTGGGCTTCTTGTTCTGGCCGGAACTGGTGGGGCACACCGCCAGCCCGCAGACCTTGTTGGGCTTGGGGTTGGCATTGTTGGGGACGATGTGTTTCTCGGCCGGCAATATGTTGTCGAGCCTGCAACAGAAGGCCGGGCTCAAGCCGTTGACCACCAATGCCTGGGGCATGGCGTATGGTTCGGCGATGCTGGCGACGTATTGCGCGGTGCGCGGGATTCCGTTTGAGATGGACTGGAGTGCGCGGTATATCGGCGCCCTGTGGTACCTGGTGATTCCGGGCTCGGTGATTGGCTTTACCGCTTACCTCACGCTGGTCGGCCGTATGGGGCCGGAGCGCGCGGCGTATTGCACGGTGTTGTTTCCGGTGGTGGCGTTGAATGTGTCGGCGTTTGCCGAGGGCTATCAGTGGACGGCGCCGGCGCTGGCGGGGTTGGTGCTGGTGATGTTGGGCAATGTGTTGGTGTTTCGTAAGCCCAAGCCTACCCAACCTTCGCCTGTCGTCGCCGTCGTAGCCGCTGTCGAGCGCTAGCGAGGCTGCATAGGACACGGTTTGATTTGCGGTGCGGCCGACGCAGCCTCGCTGGCGCTCGACAGCGGCTACGCGAGGGTTAGGCGTTAGGTGTCCGGGTTATTTGAGACCCAGGCGTTTGGCCATGCGGCCGAGGTTGGCGCGGTCCAGGCCCAGCTCACGGGCGGCGCTGGCCCAGTTATGCTGGTGGCGTTCCAGGCAGGCGCTGATGATCTGGCGTTGGTAATGCTCGGTGGCCTGGCGCAGGTCGCCAGTGACGACGGGGGCCGATTCGGCCAACGCTTCGATCACTGGCGGCGCGCTGACGTCGGGCAAGTCCAAGTCCTGCGCACTCAAGCTCAGAATCTTCGGACGCTCGCGACAGTTACCCAGTGCTTTCAGCGCGCTGCGTCCGATCAAATGTTCCAGCTCCCGCACATTGCCCGGCCAGTTATAGGCCAGCAGCGCCGCTTGAGCATCACTGGTCAGGCGCAAGCTACCCAGGCCCATACGCGAGCGATTCTGTTCCAGGAAAAACCCCGCCAGCAGCAATACATCGCGGCCCCGCTCACGCAGCGCCGGCACTTGCAGTGGGTACACGCTCAGGCGGTGGTAGAAGTCGGCACGGTAGCGGCCATTGCGTACCTCTTCGGCGAGGTCGCGGTTGGTGGCGGCAATCAGGCGCACATCCACCTGATGCTCCTTGTCCGAACCCAGGCGTTGCAGCTGACCGCTTTGCAGGACGCGTAGCAGCTTGGCCTGCACGGCCAGCGACAACTCGCCCACCTCATCCAAAAACAAGGTGCCGCCATTGGCCAGTTCGAACTTGCCCCGGCGTTCATTCAACGCGCCGGTGAAGGCGCCGCGCACATGGCCGAATAACTCGCTTTCCACCAGGGTTTCCGGCAGCGCGGCGCAGTTGAGGCTGATCAGCGGCTTATCGGCGCGGGACGACGCGGCGTGGATGGCTTGGGCGACCAACTCTTTGCCCACCCCGGTTTCGCCGGTGATCAGCACGGTCAGGTCACTGCCGCCCACCAGCTTGATTTCCTCTACCAGGCGTTTGTGAGCCTTGCTCTGGCCGATCATTTCCTTGTGCTGCTGGCCGCTGGCCTGACGGTAGATCTCCGCGCGCTGGTGTTCGTCTTCGGCACGTAAGGCCAGGCGTTCGATACGCTCGGCGACGTTGACCGTGGCCGCCGCCAAGCTGGCGAAGGCTTGCAGGGCATCCAATTCGACGCGCTCGAAACGCTCGGTGTCGAGGGCATCGAGGGTCAACAGGCCCCAGGGCCGGTCGTCGACAAACAGCGGGCAGCCCATGCAATCGTGCACTTCCAGGTGTCCGTGCAGGCCATCGACCAAGCCGTCGTAGGGGTCGGGCAATTCGCTGTCGCTGTCAAAGCGGGTCGGGCCGGGGCTGCTCAGCAGCACGTCAAAGCGCGGATGTTCGCTGACCTTGAAGCGTCGACCCAGGGTGTCGAGGCTCAAACCATCCACCGCCAGGGGAACCAGCCATTCTCCCTCCAGGCGCAAAAGCGCGGCGGCATCGCACGGCAGCAGGGCGCGCATGGCTTGCAGCAAGCGCCGATAACGCTCGCCTTCGGGCAGTTCGCGGGACAGGTCGGCGACCAGAGGCAGCAGGGTGGTGAGCAGCGATTGCGCAGTCATAATGACTCCTTGTAGTCCTTATGACTATAAAGTGTAGGAGGTTATATTGACTACATAATAGTTAAGCTATTGAAAAATAACGGTTTATAAGTTGGCACGAATACTGAGTAGGTAAGGGCAATCAGTAAAAAGACCCAGGAGTCTGCCATGCTTAGTGCCCAAGACCGTGCCATCGTCAAATCCACTGTGCCCCTGCTGGAAAGCGGCGGCGAAGCGTTGATCACCCATTTCTACCGCATGATGCTCTCCGAATACCCAGAAGTTCGCCCGCTGTTCAACCAGGCCCACCAAGCCAGCGGCGATCAACCGCGTGCCTTGGCCAATGGTGTGCTGATGTACGCGCGGCACATCGACCAGTTGGACCAACTGGGCGATCTGGTGGCCAAGATCATCAACAAGCACGTGGCGTTGCAGATCCTGCCCGAGCATTACCCGATCGTGGGCGCCTGCCTGCTACGCGCCATTTCCGAAGTGCTGGGCAGTGAGATTGCCACCCCTGAGGTGATGAGTGCCTGGGGCGCGGCCTACGGCCAATTGGCGGATATCCTGATCGGCGCCGAAGCCGCCATTTACGACGAGAAAGCCCAGGCTCCAGGTGGCTGGCGTGGTGCGCGGCCGTTCATCCTGGTCAAGCGAGTGGAGGAGAGTGACGAGATCATCTCCTTCTATTTCGCCCCGGTGGATAACGGCCCGATCCTGGCTGCCGCGCCTGGCCAATACATCGGCATGAAGCTGGTGCTTGATGGCGAAGAAGTACGCCGCAACTACTCTCTGTCGGCCCTGAGCGATGCGGGCCTGTACCGCATCAGCGTCAAGCGCGAAGCCGGTGGGCGAGTGTCCAGTTACCTGCATGACCAGATGCACGTCGGCGCGACCATCGACCTGTTCCCACCATCGGGTGAGTTCACGTTGGTCTCCAGCGATAAACCGCTGGTGCTGATCAGTGGCGGGGTGGGCATCACGCCGACTTTGCCGATGCTTGAAGCGGCCTTGGCCACTGAGCGCCCGGTGCACTTTATCCACTGCGCCCGTAACGGCGGGGTGCATGCGTTCCGTGATTGGGTGGATGCCCTGGCGGCCAAGCACCCGCAGCTCAAGCGCTTTTATTGCTATGCCGAGGATGACGGTGTGAGCCCGGCGGCGGACAAGGTTGGCTTGTTGAGCCAGGAGCAATTGGCGGCGTGGTTGCCGCAAGAGCGTGACCTGGATGCGTACTTCCTGGGCCCCAAAGGCTTCATGGCGGCGATCAAGCGCCACCTCAAAGCGTTGGGGGTGCCAGAGCAGCAAAGCCGCTACGAATTCTTCGGCCCGGCGGCGGCCCTGGAATAAACCTCAAGGGTCACACCCTCCAAAATGTGGGAGCGGGCTTGCTCCCACATTTAGTCCTCTATTGCTCCTGATTAATCCGCAGTTAACCCCTCTCTGTTTAAACCACACTCTGTGTGTAAACTTGCGGCCACTGGCCAACCATAATCAGGCAAAGGGAAACGGGGATGAGTGACGAATTGCGTTTAGGCAGGGAGCGGCGCTTTCTGGTGTTGCTGGGCATCATCTGCCTGGCGCTGATCGGCGGTGCGCTTTATATGCAAGTGGTGTTGGGCGAGGCACCGTGCCCGCTGTGCATCCTGCAACGCTATGCCTTGCTGTTGATCGCGGTCTTCGCGTTCATCGGTGCCGCCATGCGCACCAAAGGCGCGGTCACCTTCTTTGAAGGGCTGGTAGTGCTCAGCGCCCTGGGTGGCGTGGCTGCGGCCGGCCATCATGTGTATACCCAATTCTTCCCCGAGGTCAGCTGCGGCATCGACGTTTTGCAGCCTATTGTTGATGAATTGCCCCTGGCCAAGGTGTTCCCCCTGGGTTTCCAGGTCGACGGCTTTTGCAGCACCCCGTACCCGCCGATCCTTGGCCTGTCCCTGGCACAGTGGGCGCTGGTGGCGTTCGTGCTGACGGTGATCCTGGTGCCATTGGGCATTTACCGTAACCGCCAACGCAAAGCCTGAGCCCGTTGACTGAAACGCCCCGGTCCTCCTTGAGGGAAGGCCGGGGCGTTTTTGTTTGTAGGGATTTTGTGAAAGGGACGTGACGGGGGGCAATTTCAGGTGCGCGCAGCGTGCGACATGTTGTCACACGGAAGCTGTCGCAGGACGTTTCTGACCCCGCTATCGGGCCATTAAATTTGCGCCAAACGCGCAAATTGTGCTGTCAGTTCATCGTTCGAGCGACACCGCGGAGCTTGCGTTGTTCCAGCGCTTGGGTGATGTCCGAATGCCTTGTTTTATGGGGACTTGGATCCGTTTGCCATGCCCTTACAGGCTGTAAGGGATGTGGCGCTTTGCCTAATAACACGGCAATTTTTGTGGTTTTTGTTGAGAATCCAACGCGATAACATCGCGAACCGTTGCAGGAATGGTGAAGGATTATTGCTGGAATCGATAAAAATTATTTCTTTATAAGACATGGTTTATACATCGCTAGCTAACTACAATCGCCCGCACTGAATGTCCGGTGCTGTTCAATATTTGAGCATTGGAGCGGTCGAGGGGCAGATGGATGGCTCTGTGCGACCCCAGGTTCCGGCAGCCTTTCAACTTTCCGCACCAAATGGAATTGGTCTGTAACAAGGCCTTTAACCACGAAATCGAATAAGAACTCACCGCAGGTCCGTGATACGTCCAGACATGGCGTGGCGGGCAGGCTCTTATTCAATCGAAGAGAAATGCCAACCCTTGGCAGGGTGAAGTGTTGGCGATCAAAACCCAACTGCATTGCGCAAGCTGCTTTAGAGGTCGTGAGATGAGTAAAAACAGGTACCCCCGATTACTAGGCTTTTTGCCGCTGCTTGGCATGATGTTAATGCTGGGAGGCTGCAAGTGGACCTTGATGGACCCAAAAGGACAGATCGGTCTGGATCAACGAAACCTGATCATCACCGCCACCCTGCTGATGCTGTTGGTCGTGGTGCCTGTGATCATCATGACCTTCGCCTTCGCCTGGAAATACCGCGCGTCGAACACCAGCGCTACCTACGCGCCTAAGTGGTCGCACTCCACCAAGATCGAAATCGCGGTGTGGCTGGTTCCGATCCTCATCATCATCGCCTTGGGTTACATCACCTATAAGTCGACCCACGAGCTGGACCCGTACCGTCCGCTGGAGTCCGACGTCAAGCCGATCAACATCGAAGTGGTCGCGTTGGACTGGAAGTGGCTGTTCATCTACCCGGACCTGGGTATCGCCACGGTCAACGAGATCAAGTTCCCTGAGAACACCCCGCTTAACTTCCGGATCACCTCCGACGCCGTGATGAACTCGTTCTTCATCCCAGCCCTGGGCGGCCAGATCTACGCGATGGCAGGCATGCAGACTCGCCTGCACCTGATCGCCAACGAAAAAGCTGAAATGGAAGGCATCTCCGCTAACTACAGCGGCGCTGGCTTCACCGGCATGAAATTCAAAGCGATCTCGACGAGCCAGGACGATTTCAACGCCTGGGTAGCCGAAGTCAAGGCCGCACCTAAACAGCTTGATCAAGCTGAATACGATGCCCTGACCAAACCAAGCCAGAACAACCCAGTCGCTCTGTACTCCACGTACGAGCCGGACCTGTTTCAGAAAATCGTCGACAAGTACGAAGGTATGAAGCCAGGCAAGCCGGTCAAGCACGAGAAGAAAGAAGTGGCCGCGGTTGAAGGTTCTGACACGGGCTCGCATTCAACTGCTGGGGCAGAGGAGTAAACGATGTTTGGTAAATTAAGTTGGGATGCGGTCCCGTTCCACGAGCCGATCGTAATGGTGACCATCGCCATGATCGCGCTGGGTGGTCTGGCACTGTTTGCAGCAATTACGTATTACAAGAAATGGACCTACCTGTGGACCGAGTGGTTGACGTCTGTCGACCACAAGAAAATCGGTGTCATGTACGTCATCGTTGCCATGGTCATGCTGCTGCGTGGTTTTGCCGACGCCATCATGATGCGTACCCAGTTGGCCATGGCCACCGAGGGTTCGCCTGGCTACCTGCCGCCTGAACACTATGACCAGATCTTCACCGCTCACGGTGTGATCATGATCATCTTCATGGCGATGCCATTCTTCACCGGCCTGATGAACCTTGCCTTGCCGCTGCAGATCGGTGCGCGTGACGTTGCCTACCCGTTCCTGAACTCCCTGAGCTTCTGGCTGCTGGTGTCCGGCGTTGTGCTGATCAACCTGTCCCTGGGCGTCGGCGAATTCGCCAAGACCGGTTGGGTTGCGTATCCGCCACTGTCGGGCATTCAGTACAGTCCGGGCGTGGGTGTGGACTACTACATCTGGGCGCTACAGTTATCAGGACTCGGGACGACGCTAACGGGGGTCAACTTCCTGGCCACCGTTCTGAAAATGCGCGCCCCTGGCATGAAACTGATGGACATGCCGATCTTCACCTGGACCTGCACCTGGGCAAACGTCCTGATCGTGGCTTCGTTCCCGATCCTGGCCGCTACCATGGCGCTGCTGTCGCTTGACCGTTACCTGGATTTCCACATTTTCACCAACGAACTTGGTGGCAATCCAATGATGTACGTGAACCTGTTCTGGGCATGGGGTCACCCTGAGGTGTACATCCTGATCCTGCCAGCGTTCGGTATCTTCTCTGAAGTGATCTCGACCTTTACCGGCAAGCGCCTGTTCGGTCACCACTCGATGGTCTACGCCTCCGGCGCGATCTCGGTGCTGGGCTTCATGGTTTGGCTGCACCACTTCTTCACCATGGGCTCGGGGGCAAGCGTCAACGCCTTCTTCGGCCTGGCGACGATGCTGATTTCCATCCCGACGGGGGTGAAGCTATTCAACTGGCTATTCACCATCTACCACGGCCGTCTGCGTATCACCAGCCAGGTTCTGTGGACCCTGGGCTTCATGGTGACCTTCGCCATCGGCGGCATGACCGGCGTACTGCTGGCCATCCCGGGTGCTGACTTCGTACTGCACAACAGCCTGTTCGTGATCGCTCACTTCCACAACGTGATCATTGGTGGTGCTGTATTCGGTTACATCGCTGGTTTCAGCTTCTACTTCCCTAAAGCGTTCGGCTTCAAGCTGCACGAAGGTTGGGGCAAGGCTGCATTCTGGTTCTGGATCTCCGGCTTCTTCGTCGCGTTCATGCCGCTCTATGCACTGGGCTTCATGGGCATGACCCGTCGTCTGAACGCCACTACCAACCCTGAGTGGGTGCCGTACCTGTACGTCGCCATGTTCGGTGCGGTGATGATTGCTGTCGGTATCGCCTGCCAGCTGATCCAGCTGTACGTGAGTATCCGTGACCGTAAGCAGAACGCTTGCGACTCCGGCGACCCATGGAATGGCCACACCCTGGAATGGTCGACTTCCTCGCCTCCGCCGTTCTACAACTTCGCCGTGATCCCTACTGCGAACACGATCGATGCGTTCACCGAAGCCAAGGAAGACGGTACTGCGTACCAGAAGCCTAAGCACTACGAGCCGATCCACATGCCAAACAACACCGCCACTGGCGTGGTGATGGGTGCGCTGTTGACCGTGTTCGGTTTCGCGATGATCTGGCACATCTGGTGGCTGGCAATCGTGGGCCTGGTAGGCACCATCGGTTACTTCATCATTCACGCCGCGCGTGATGATCAAGGCTACATGGTGCCGGTCGAGACGATCGAACGCATCGAAGCCGAGCAACACGCTCGCCTGGTAGCCGAGAAGAAGATCCCGGCCAACCGTGTAGAAACCTCGTTGGAACAGGCTTAAACCATGTCGAACTTAGTGACCAATGCTGGACACGCCCATGTCGATGACCATGGGCACGATGACCATCACCACGACTCGGGGCCGATGACCGTTTTCGGTTTCTGGCTCTACCTGATGACCGACTGCATCTTGTTTGCGTCGATCTTCGCGGTGTACGCGGTACTGGTAAACAACGTAGCGGGTGGCCCATCGGGCCACGACATCTTCGAACTGCCTTACGTGCTCGGCGAAACCGCCTTGCTGTTGTTCAGCTCGATCACCTACGGCTTCGCCATGCTGGCCTTCTACAAGGGCAGCAAGAAAGGCGTACTGAGCTGGTTGGCACTGACCTTCCTGTTCGGCCTGGGCTTCATCGGCATGGAGATCAACGAGTTCCACCTGCTGATCTCCGAAGGCTACGGCCCGCACCGTTCCGGCTTCCTGTCCGCGTTCTTCACGCTGGTAGGCACCCACGGTCTGCACGTTTCTGCCGGCCTGCTGTGGATGGCGGTGATGATGTATCAGGTCAATAAACACGGCCTGACCAACACCAACAAGACTCGCCTGAGCTGCCTGAGCCTGTTCTGGCACTTCCTGGACGTGGTCTGGATCTGCGTATTCACCGTTGTTTACCTGATGGGGACCCTGTAATGGCTAATGCACACTCCCATGACCATGACAGCCATGATGCGAGCCACGGCAGCGTTAAGTCTTACGCTATCGGCTTCATCCTGTCGGTAATCCTGACGCTCATCCCGTTTGGTCTGGTGATGTACCCGACCCTGCCGAAGTCGATCACCTTGATGATCGTCCTGGCATTCGCGGTGATTCAGGTTCTGGTTCACCTGGTGTACTTCCTGCACCTGGATCGCTCCAAAGAGCAGCGCGATAACGTGATTGCGTTTGTGTTCGCAGGTCTTGTGATCCTGCTGCTGGTTGGCCTGTCGATATGGATCATGTTCAGCATCCATACGTTCATGATGGCGAAGTGAGGTAAGACCCGATGTCGCTTAAGCACTTTATCCAAATCACCAAACCGGGGATCATTTTCGGTAACGTGCTTTCTGTGGCAGGCGGTTTCTTCCTGGCCTCCAAGGGACATGTCGATCTGGCCATCTTCCTGGCTGCAATGATCGGTACGTCCCTGGTGGTAGCTTCCGGTTGTGTCTTCAACAACTGCATCGACCGCGACATCGACTTGAAGATGGAGCGCACCAAGAATCGCGTGCTGGTCCAGGGCCTTATCTCCCTGAAACTGGCACTGATCTACGCGACCGTCCTGGGTGTTGCCGGTGTGGCATTGTTGTACAAGGTGGCCAACCCGCTGGCGGCGCTGTTTGCCGTGATCGGCTTTGTCATCTACGTCGGTCTCTACAGCCTGTACCTCAAGCGCAAGTCGGTTCACGGCACGCTGGTGGGCAGTCTGTCGGGGGCGATGCCGCCGGTGATTGGTTATGTGGCTGTGACCAATAGCTTCGACATGGCTGCGCTGGTGCTACTTGTGATGTTCAGCCTGTGGCAGATGCCGCATTCCTACGCCATTGCGATCTTCCGCTTCAATGACTACCTGGCTGCCTCGATTCCGGTTCTGCCGGTCAAGCGTGGCATCCAGGTGGCCAAGAAACACATCCTGCTCTACATCCTGGCCTTCCTCGTGGCGACCTTGATGTTGACCTTCAGTGGCTACGCCGGCATGAGCTACCTCGCCGTCGCCGCGGCCATGGGCATGTACTGGTTGTACATGGCCTGGACCGGCTATAAGGCGGTGGATGACACCGTCTGGGCGCGCAAGCTGTTCGTGTTCTCGATCTTCACCATCACCGCGCTCAGCGTGATGATGTCCCTGGATTTCCAAGTACCGAAAGAGCTGTTGCTGACCTACGCACACTGAGTGCTTGAGCAGTAAAGGCCCCGCCTTCGAAAGAAGCGCGGGGTTTTTTATGGCTGGGCCTTTAAACTATTCCCACATTCTTCAACTGCAGGAAGCAACGCAATGAGTAAGAAAGCCGTGATGGTGTTCAGTGGCGGGCAGGACTCGACCACCTGCTTGATCCAGGCACTGCCGCTGTATGACGAAGTGCACTGCATTACCTTCGATTATGGCCAGCGCCATGTGGCGGAAATTGAAGTCGCCCAGCAGCTTGCCAAACAGTTGGGAGCCACCGTTCACAAAGTCATGGATGTGTCTTTGCTCAACGAGTTGGCCATCAGCAGCCTGACACGCGACAACATTCCCGTGCCGACCGTGGACAGTTCAGGCGACAGCCTGCCAAGTACCTTCGTACCGGGCCGTAATATCCTGTTCCTGACCTTGGCGTCGATCTACGCCTACCAGGTGAAGGCTGAAACCGTCATCACCGGCGTGTGCGAAACCGACTTCTCGGGCTACCCCGATTGCCGGGATGAGTTCGTCAAGGCGCTGAACAAGGCGCTTGAGCTGGGGATGGAATACACGCTGCGCCTGGAGACGCCGCTCATGTGGCTGAACAAGGCCGAGACCTGGGCCTTGGCCGACTACCACAACCAACTGGAGTTGGTGCGTCACCACACCCTGACCTGCTACAACGGGATCATCGGCAGTGGCTGCGGTAACTGTGACGCGTGCAACCTGCGCGCACGCGGTTTGAATGACTATCTGCAGAACAAGGCGGATGTCATGAAGAGTCTGAAGCATAAGTTGCAGTTGAGCTAAAGTGCCGGCGCCGATGGGGCAGACCCATCGGCGCTTTTTGAATCAGGCAGCGGAACCGGTGATCCAGCGCTTGAACAACGCGCGCGCCCCGTAGGCGGGCAAGATGTTGAAGAACGCAAAGCCTACTTTGATCGCGATCTGCACGTAGATCATGCTCAGGATGTCACTGGTCTGCATCGCGCCGTAGAACGCAATAAAGCAAAACAGGAAACTGTCGATAATCACCGCAAAGAACGTACTCAGGAAGATACGCAGGTACAAATATTTGGAGTTGGTCAGTTCTTTGATTTTGCACAGCAGGTACGAGTTTATATTCTCGGACACCAGGAACGAGACCGAGGAAGCGATCAGCACCGAGGACACTTGAATGATCACGTCATTGTAAGGCCCATCAAGTTTCCAGCCCGGCAGCCCCGGCAGGAAGGTCGAGCCATAGAGCAGGATGATGATCATCGCGTTACTGGCAAACGCAAACAGAATGGCCCTTCTGGCCAACCGCAGGCCGAATTGTTCGTTCAGCAGATCCACGATCAAAAAGGTCAGGGGGTAAAGAAACGTGCCCGGCGTGACGATGATGCCCATCGACTCCAGGTAAATTGGCTTGGTCGCGGCGATGCTGGTGAAGATATAAAAGGTGAACAGAAGCAAGTTCAGGATGATGTAAATCATCCAGGAGTTTTCATTGCGGTCGTTTATGTCATAGGCCGTGAGTGTTCCCCCCTGTGAATAAAACTTCTTGTACATGTTTTTAACTTCCATTTTATTAAGGTTGTCCATTATTTCGCTGTTGATGACTTCGCTCAGTTTTACCTTGATGACCTTGCCGGTGGCGATCACCATAATGACCGCCAGGCTCTTGTCGTTTTCAAACCCCAGCAGTTTGTATTTGCTGTTCTCAACGCTCCCTTCATACGTTGTCATTGAAGCGCTCCTCAATGATGTCGCCGATCACACACAGGCGGTCTGAGCTGGAACAGGCTTCAAGGGTGATGAACATTTTTTTGGTGGCTGTGTCGTACACCAACTTTTCTTTATCGTCGCTCGACGAGCCTTTTTGCACGATCAGCAAATCGCCCGGCTCATTGATACCGGGGATCGCCTGTTCCAGGCGTATACCGATCAGGTTGTGGGAAGTGCCGAAGTAGTAGGTCAGCGGATAAAGCGTGGCCAGTTCGCCAATGCGCTTATCCAGGTTCTGGATGACCAGGCTTTCCTTGAGAATCGGCACGGCCGCTGGGTTCATGTTGCCTTGCGGGGAAACACTGCTCTCGATGATCTCCTTGGCTTCAAAATTGATCGTCTCAATTTCATCGTACGAGACGCCGAAGAAGTCAGAGATCTTGCGGATGGTCGACTGCTGTACGTTGACGACCTTGCCTTCAAGGATGTTGTAGATGGTGGTTCTGGTCAGGCCGGCGGCACTGCATAACGAAAGCTGTGTTTCGCCACGACTTTTGATCAAGTACTTGATGTTGCTCTTCAAGTGCTCGGTTTTTTCCCGTCTGTGTATCAAGTGCTCACCACTTCCGTTTAGTCATGACAGTCCGTTTTTTCACGCAGTCACGCGAGGGAAACACCCGTTGTGTGGGGCGTTTGCGGCTTCGCGGCGGCGGGAGTGTTGCATGCGCAGGGCCTAACAATAAAGTCCCGAATGCTCTGCGTCGGCGTCTCAGCCATGCCCATGGCGAGCAAAAAAGAACAATTAATTTGGAAAATGTTTAATTTCCTGTTTAATTGAATACCTCGGTTCAGGATGAATTCGCACGCAACACCCAGGAAGGGAACCGCACTGATGGCAGTCAATACCGTACAACTGAAAGACCAGGCCGACCTGCTGCGTCGTGGCCTGGCGGATCTGCGAGCAGAGGACTTCGAGCTCGCGAGCATCCTGGATGCTGAAGTTACCCGACAGCACCGCACCCTCTCTCTGGTTTCCTCCTCCAGTGCAGTCAAGCCTCGTACCTTGGTGGCTTGCGCCTCCGCGTTGGTCAACGTGACCGCCGAAGGCATGCCAGGCAAACGCCATCGTACCGGCTGCGAGAACGTCGATCTGGTCGAAGCCCTGGCCATCCGCAGGGCGCGAGAACTGTTCGACGCCCACTACGCAGGCGTGCAGTCTCACTCGGCATCCAACGCGATTTCCCAAGTGCTTTCAGCGCTGCTTGAACCTGGGGATACCTTGCTGGGCATGGCCCACGACCATGGCGGTGATCTCACCCTCGGCAGCCCGGCTGTTCTCACGGGTGCCTATTACAAAGCCATCCGCTACGGCACCACCGCCGAAGGCCTCATCGATTACGAGCAGGTGCGCAGCCTGGCTCTTGCGCACCGCCCGCGCGTCATCATCTGTGGCACGTCGGCTTACTCGCGGGTTGTGGATTTCGAGCGGTTTCGGGCGATTGCCGATGAGGCGGGCGCCATCCTGCTCGCTGACATCTCCCACATCGCTGGTCTGGTGGTGACGGGGCGCCATCCGAACCCGATCAACGCGGCCCATGTCACCATCACCTGCACGCACAAGCAGTTGGGCGGTCCTCGTGGCGGGCTGATTCTGTCCGGTCGCGATGCCAACACCAAGGTGCCCGGTCTGAAGTCGACCTTCAGCCGTGTCCTCGATCAAGCCGTATTCCCACGCATGCAGGGGGCGCCGGCCGTCAACATGATCGCGGCCAAAGCTGCCGCCCTGGGTTACGCGAAGTCGCCGGAATTCGACGCCTGCATGGGGCGGGTTCGTACGCTTGCCGATGAAGCGGCCAGTGCTTTTCAGGCGCATGACTATGAAGTGGTGGGTGGGCGCAGTGAAAACCACACGGTGCTGATCAGGTTGCGTGGAGCCATGACCGGCGCCATCGCGGAGTCGGCGCTGGAGGGGTGCGGCATCGTGGTGAACAAACATCGCGTACCGGGCGAGACGCGATCGTCATTGGTCACCAGCGGCTTGTGTATCGGCACCGGTTCCATGGCGCAACGCACGATTGACCCCCAAGGCTGCCGCCAGGTCGTCGAACTGGTTTGCCGGGTTCTGGACAGCGTGACGCCGCTGGGCGAGGAGGATTACCGGCAGGAACCTGCGATGCGTGAGCAACTGCGTTCAGAGGTAGAAGCTTTGTGCGCGAGCTACCCTATCGCCGACTACCTGGAGAACTGATTCCCAGGTGCTCGGTTAAATCAGCCGACATTTTCCTCGTCATACTCCTCTGTACGAACTGTGCGAATCCATCACCCTTCTACGAGGAGTCGTTACCATGGTTAGCGTTAGTCGTCGTTCCCTTCTCGCCATGGGTGCGGCCCTGCCGGTACTCGGGCACTTGGACTGGGCGGCTGCCAGCCCGCTGCCGACAACGTCTGACAAAGTGTTACTCAACTACAACGAAAGCCCCTACGGCCCCTCTGGTGCTGCCCGTGAGGCGATGCAGCGTGGGATCGCGACGTCCGGGCGTTATCCCTACCCGGACATGTACGCGTTGGCCGCGTTGTTTGCTCAGCAGCAAGGCATCGAGCAAGAGCATGTGGCCGTGTTTGCCGGCTCCATGGCTGCTCTGCGCTACGCCGTGTTGGCGTTCACCAGCGAAGCCCGCAGCCTGGTCATGGCCACGCCGTCCTACGAACTGCCGCGCCAGGCTGCCGAGTCGCGTAAGGCATCGGTGCACGAAGTGAACCTCGATGCCCAACATGCCCATGATGTGCCAGCCATGCTCGCCGCGGATCCCCAGGCGGGCATGCTGTATCTGTGCAACCCCAACAACCCTACCGGCACCCTGACACCCACCGAGGCGATCCGCCAAGCGCTGGCGAACAAACCCAAAGGCAGTGTGCTGGTGGTGGATGAGGCTTACATCGATTTCTCCGATGCGCCCAGTTGCGTGAGCTGGGTCAAGGACCATGACGACGTGCTGGTGCTGCGCACTTTTTCGAAAATCTACGGCATGGCCGGCGCGCGCCTGGGCTTGGCGATCGGCCACTCAGCGTTGCTGGAGCGGTTGGCGGTGTTCGGCGGTGACAACGTGCCGGCAGCCTCCTCCTTGCTCGGCGCCCGGGCAAGCCTGGAAGACGTCAAGCTGCTGCCACAACGCAAGGCGCTCAATGCCCAGTTGCGCGAGGAAACCGTGGCTTGGCTCAAGTCCCGTGGCTTTACCTGCACGGCGTCGCGCAGCAACTGCTTCATGATCGACGTGAAGCAGTCCGCAGAGCAGGTCATCAAGCGGCTCGCTGCACAGAACGTGATGGTCGGGCGGGTCTGGAAAAACTGGCCACAGTGGGTGCGGGTGACGGTGGGCACCCAGCAGGAGATGCAACGCTTTCGTGAAGTGTTCGCGGCGCAGGTGATGAACGCTTAGGCGGTCTGGACAGGCCCGTAGGGCATGCTTCATTCTCGCGCTAGTTTAAGGATCAAGGACGATACCCATGCGACGCGATGGCCTGCCCGATATAAACACACCCTTGGCGCCCGACGATGTGCGTCAATTACTCGATGCTGAACTGAGCCGCCGTGGCCTGGGGCATTTCGAGGTTTACCAGTGCGGGCCGACGCTGGATGAAGCCGAGATTATTTCCAATTACCCCAATGCGCTGGAACCGTCCGACACCGCCGATGATTTCTATCGGCGTGGCGAGTTGGTGTCCCTGACTCGCAAGCGCATCAAACCGTTTTTCTGGAGTGATGAAAACCTGCTTGTCCTAGCTCACGAAGCAGTGCCGGTGCCGGGCCCGTGCAAGCCGGTGGGTGAGGGGGCGAGTTTCATCGTGCATGGCAACCAGGGGTTTTATTCGGTACTCAACTTGTGCAGTTTTGGCGAAGAAAAACAATTTCGCGAGACGGTGCTGGCTAACCAGAGTGAACTGCAGATGCTGCTGGTCTCAGTCTACGACGAGGCCCTGGAAAGCCGTGTACCGGCAGAGCAGAACACGGTACTGACGCCCCGCGAAACCGAAGTGTTGTCCTGGTCCAGCCTGGGTAAGACGTATAGTGAAGTGGCGTTGTTGACCTCGATGACCTCGCACACGGTCAAGTTTCATATGAAAAATATCTTCGCCAAGCTGGAGGTCAGTAACGGCAAGTCGGCAATCCGCAAAGCCCTGCAACTGGGCTACATCCGCCACCCCTAATTCTGAGCACCTATCCAAATGGGCAGCTTGTTGGCCGGTGAGTGGTGCTTTACGTTCCCCTGCTATTGAGTTTGGCACCGGATACACCGGCGTCGCCATTGCGAAGGGACACCCTCATGAACCGTCACTGTTACAGCGTGCCCAACTGATGGGCACCTATCACGCATTACGCAGCCTGAACGGTCGGCTGCAGTCGCTGTTCATTATCACGCTGGTGTTCCGCATGGGCACTCTGGCGTTTCCCTTCTACGCGGCGTACCTGATTCACCAGCACGCCGTGTCGCCGGGCACCGCTGGCGCGCTGGTGGGGGTGTATGGCGCGGGCGCTTTGTGCACGGACCTGCTCATCGGTGTGGTGATCAAGCGTTTCTCGGCCAACCGGGTCATTCTCGGCTCATTGCTGCTCAATGCCTTGCTGTTGCTGATCATCCCCTCGGTGAATAACACGCTTGCGCTCTTCGTGCTGTCGTTTCTCTGGGGTGCCTGTTACGAAGCGTTCACGCCGGCGACGTTTTCCGAGACGGTGGCGAATAGCACGCTGGAAAGGCGCAAAGTAGCGTTTTCCTGCAACCGGTTGGCGATCAATATCGGCATGGCCATCGGGCCGTTGTTGGGCAGCCTGGTGTTCCTGAAACACGCCGATGCGGTGTTCTACATCAATGCGGCGTTGTCGCTGGTGGCCTTCGCAACGTGCCTGCGCTTTGGGCGCGCACGGACCGTCGCGCAAGAGGCTCCAGCCGCCGGCAAAGGTGACGGCTTGCCTGAGGCTGCACTCCACGAGCGCTCGCGGCTGCTGGTGATCCTGTTGGCGGCATTGCCGGTGCACGTGGCTTACGCACTGCCGCCGACCTTTCTGTCGGCGTACATCATCAACTACACCCAGCTGCCGGCGTATTACGTGGGCATCATCTTTTTCATCAACGCTTTGCTGGTGATTGTGTTCGAAGTGCCGATCAACCTGCGTATGGCACATCTCTCGAGTAGCCGCTCACTGGTGGCGGGCTTTTTATTGGCCGGTGTCGGGTTCTTCCTGATGGGGTTCGGCCAGGTGGGTGCGATATTGATGCTGGCCACGGTGCTGTGGAGTCTGGGCGAGATGATCATATTCCCGGGCATTACCCACTACGTCAGCAGTATTTCCAGCCGCGATACGGTGGACCGTAACCTGGGTTATTACTCGGCGGGCGTCAATATCGGCGTGATGCTCGCGCCGTCGCTGGCGTTCATGCTGATGTCCCGGCCATCGTTGCCGTCGCCGTGGTGGCTGGCAGGGTTTGTCTTGCTGCTGTTCGCGATCGCCGTTGGCGTGATGAAAAGCTCGGCGGTTTTATGGAACAAAGAGGCATGAACGGTACAAGGCGCGACGCATTGCGCGCGCCTCATTGCATCAGGCGCTTATTGAGCGGTGATGGCGTAACCGTCAAAGGCACTCTGCTGTTGCAGGGCCGTCACAATGCTTTTGCGCGTGACCGGTTGCTCTACGCCGCTGTTGTCGAAGAAGGTTTCGCTTTCCAGTTCGGCTTCGCTGCCTTCACCCACAAACGCAAAACCCAGGAACTCAAATGCCTCACGGTCAACGTTCAGCTTGGAGCGCGGCGTGCGCAGTGGCAGGGTGACGCTGATGCCATCTTTGCTGATCACAAACACTTCGGCATCTTTCTTGGCGCGTGCGGCCTTGCTCTTGCCGGCGCTTGGGTTGCTGATGGCCTGGTGGCTCTGGTTCAGCACCTTGAGGGCCAGGCCGTAGACCAGCTCCTGAAACTCCGGGTCGTCCTTGAAGCTGGACAGGATGCGGCTGATCGAAAACTTGCTGCTGAGGTCTTCCAGGGCGATGTTGTCGGCAGCCTCGGCGTCTTTCAATTGCTTGAGCTGGCCCATCAGGTCGTAGGCCTTGTCGTCGTCAAAGGCGTCGTGGGCCTGACGGATGGCGAGGCGCAGTTCGCGGATCTGGTCGCTTTCCTTGGAGGTGTGGAACGCGTCCAGCACCATCTCGCTGATGATCTTGGCCGCTGGCACATGCTGTGAAAGATTGATGGCGTTTTCGTATTCAGCTTTGGATTGCAAGGCGACTACGGATTCTTCAGTGGTGTAGGAATCGGACATTGAAATTTCACTACTTCAGTAAACGGGAACAAAAAAGCGTCGCGCATTTTCAGCGGGGAGGGGAGTCAGGTCAAGGCAGCACAATGCCCTTATCGCGGCGCAAAGCGTTCAGCGCCCGCTGCAGCCGTACGGCCCGTCCGCAGAACAGACCAACGGTAAACCCCGAGACACCGCCGACCGCCATCAGCATCTCTGGCGTGCTCAACAGCAGCGGGTGCACGGCCTGCTGGTAGCCGAAGTAATACTTCACCGCGAAAAACAGCTGCGAGATCAGCAGGGTTTTCCACGTGCCCGGCACTACCAGGGTTTCGCCATTGGCATCGAGCAGGGCGCCGTCGGCGCTGAACAGCAACATCCCCAGCAGGCTGCCCGCCACAGCACCGCCCACCCAAGCGCTGCTCGACAGTATTGAAGGCGCCAGCGACATCAGCGACCACACCACCAAGACCACCGGCAGAATCATCAACGACCGTCGATTTTCGCGGCCGCCCCAACAGGCCTTGATGCCGTAGTAACAAATCCACAGGTAAATGGCGTAAACCCAGAGAGGCGTGCCCTGGAGGATATCGAGCATGGGATGCGTCCGTGCGGTGTGGGTAGGCGGTGGATAATCAGCGAGCTTTCACACGTTTGTCCATCGATTTGACGCTGACCCACATCAACATGGTCAGCCGAAATATCCGCTACAACACAGAGGCCTGATGGACCCATAAAAACGAAGACCCACCTGCGCCAAGGGGACCACCCCACGCCAGGTTATTAAAGGACTAACGCAATGGCGCTTTCCCTCTCCCGCCTGGCCTTGCTGGGGGCGACGCTCTGTCTGGCGCTACCCCTGCACGCCGCCCCAGCCGATATTGAACACGGCAAATACGTCGCACAACTGGGCGACTGCATCGCCTGCCACACCGACAAGCCAGGCAAGGTGATGGCCGGCGGGCTGGAGCTAAGCACGCCGATGGGAACGATCTATTCGAGCAATATCACACCTGACCGCGAGACCGGTATCGGCGCCTACACCTTTGAACAGTTTGACCGAGTGATGCGCGAAGGCGTGACGCCAGCGGGCATGAATCTGTACCCGGCGATGCCGTATCCGTCCTACGCCAAGATGAGCGAGGAGGACATGCGCGCCTTGTACGCCTACCTGATGCAAGGCGTAGAGCCGGTGCAACAGGCCAACCTTGAAGCCGACATGGGCTTCCCGTTCAACCAGCGCTGGGGCCTGGCGTTGTGGAACTTCGCCTTTCTCGACAAGCAACCCTTTACCCCTGACCCGGCCCGTGACGAAGTGCTTAACCGTGGCGCTTATCTGGTCCAGGGCCTGGGCCACTGTGGCTCCTGCCATACCCCACGCGGTATCGCCTTCCAGGAAAAAGCCATGAGCGATGAAGGCCGTAGCGGCCGGCATTATCTCGCGGGCGAAACCGTCGAACACTGGCGCGCCCTGAGCCTGCGCAACCTGTGGACCGTGGAGGACACTGTGCAATTGCTCAAGACCGGGCAGAACCGCTTCGCCACGGTCGCCGGCAACATGGCGGATGTGATTCACCACAGCACCCAGCATTTCAGCGACTACGATCTCACGGCCATCGCCAGCTACCTGAAGTCCCTGCCGCCGGGCAAAGACGACTTGCCGATGCCTTCTGTGGCTCGTACACCCGCTGGGCCGCCCGCCGACCTGTTCACCAGCCGTGGTGGCCTGGGCTACATGCAGTTTTGCAGCGATTGCCACCGCAGTGACGGCGCCGGTGTGACAGGTCTGTTTCCACCCCTGGCAGGTAACCCGAGCATCGTCTCCACCAACCCCACCTCACTGCTGCACATCACGCTCACCGGCTGGGAGACGGCGCAAACTGCGACCCATCCACGGGTCTACACCATGCCCGGTTTTGCCCGGTTGGCGGATCAAGAAATTGCCGAGATCTTAAGCTTCGTGCGCACCCGCTGGGGCAACGAGGGCACGCCGATCAGCGCCGCCCAGGTGAAGAAACTGCGTGACCAACTCAACCCGGCCAGCACCGATTCATCCGCGTTCGAAACCCCACGCCTGGCCGAACTGCTCGCTGCACCGAATGCCGACCAAGTGATCCGCGGCATGCGCCTGCACCTGCAAACCAAAGAACTGCTGCCGGATAACGTCGGCAACTCACTCAATTGCACCAGTTGCCACCTCAACGCGGGCACCGTGGCGGACGGTTCACCGTTTGTGGGGGTGTCGGCCTTTTTCCCCAGCTACGCGCCGCGTGCGGGCAAGGTGGTGACGTTGCAGGAGCGCATCAACGGTTGTTTCCGCCGCTCGATGAATGGCAAACCGTTGCCGCCGCAATCGGCGGATATGCAGGCGATGGTCGCGTACTTCGACTGGATGAAAAACAACACCCGCCCCGAAGACAAAGTGGCCGGGCGCGGTGTGGGTAAGATCGACCCGGCGATCAAGCCGGACCTGGACAATGGCAAAGCGGTTTATGCCAAGCAATGCGCGGTGTGCCATGGCGATAAGGGTCAAGGCTTGGCGCGTGCTGACGGTGAGCTGATCTATCCGCCGTTATGGGGCGAGCAGTCGTTCAATATCGGCGCCGGTATGGCCCGTACCTACACGGCGGCGGCGTTCGTCAAACGCAACATGCCGATCGGCTTCCACGAGAAATTCCCGCTGGGGCAGGGCGGTTTGTCGGACCAGGAAGCGGTCGACGTGGCGGCGTATTTCTCGGGGCAACCGCGTCCGGATTTCCCGGACAAGGTCAAAGACTGGCCGAACGGCGGCAAGCCTGCGGATGCTCGCTACTAAGCCAACTGCTTGAGGCAGGTTTCGAGGATATCCAGGCCTTCCTCCAGCACTGCGGGCTCAATGGTCAGCGGTGCCAGCAAGCGGATGATGTGCCGCGACTTGCCGCTGGGCATCAGCAGCAAGCCGGCATCGCGCGCCAGGCTCAGCAGTTGGGTCAGTTGTTTGGAGGCAGGCGTGCCGTCGGCGTTGGCCAACTCGATGCCGCGCATGGCGCCGACGCCGGTCAGGCGACCGAGGTAGGGCGACAGGCCTTGCGCGCGCCAGGCTTCATAACGGCTGACGATGGCTTCTTCCTGCTGCGAGCCCCAGGTTTTCAAGTGTTGATCGGTCATCGCATCCAACGTGGCCAACGCCGCCGCGCAGGCGATGGGGTTGCCGGAATAAGTGCCGCCCAGGCCGCCTTTGGGCAGGTTGTCGAGCAGCACCTTGCGCCCGACCACCGCACCCAGCGGCACGCCGCCAGCGATGCTTTTGCCGAGCAGGATCAGGTCCGGTTCGATGCCCAGGCGCGAGAACGCAAAGCGCTGGCCCGTGCGGCCGAAACCTGACTGGATTTCATCGGCGATCAGCAGGATGTTTTTCTCATCGCAGAAGCGTCGCAGGGCCTGGGCGAACTCGATATCCAGGGCCAGGAAACCGCCTTCGCCCTGCACCGGTTCGATGATGAAACAGGCCACGTCATCGACGTCGATCTCCACGCTGAACAGACGATCCATGGCCTTCAACGCTTCGGCGCAGGTTACGCGGTTGTCAGCGCTGGGGTAGGGCAGGTGATACACCGGGCCCGGCAGTACGCCGACCTTTTGCTTGTAGGGTGCAACCTTGCCATTGAGGTTGAGGGTGGCCAGGGTGCGGCCGTGGAAGGCGCCGTCAAAGGCAATCACCGCCGTGCGACCGGTGGCGCCACGCACGATCTTCAAGGCGTTTTCCGCCGCTTCCGCGCCGCTGTTGGTGAGCATGCCGCTCACCGGGTAATCCACCGGGATAAAGGCGGTCAGGCGATCCATCAATTCGATGTAAGGCGCGTGGGGGGCGGCGTTGAACGCGTAATGGGTCAGCTTTGTCGCCTGCTCGCGAATCGCTTCCACCACGCCTGGGTGGCAATGGCCGAGGTTGAGCACACCAATGCCGCCAACAAAGTCGATATAGCGTTTGCCCGTGGTATCCCAGACTTCGGCGTTCTTGCCATGGCTGAGGCTGATGGGGTGAACGATAGAAATCGACTGGCTGATGGTTTCGCGGCTCATGAATCTCGGACTCGGCAGTGGCGGGCTTCTTTTTATCTAAGCCGCGCGCCCCGCCTTGCCGCAAACGAAATAAAGTCGCCGGGTCATTATTAAAAGTCGGGATGTGCCTTCACATAACCCACCATCCAGTTCAGGAAGGCCTTCACCTTGGGGATATCACCGGCATGTTCGGCATGCGCGATAAAGTGCGCGCCGGCGCTGGGCATTGCGTAATGCCAGGGAATCATCAGGCTGCCGTTGGCCAGCTCTTCGGCCACCAGATACTGCGGCACCAACGCCACGCCATAGCCCGATTGCGCCGCGCGAATGCACATGTAGAACGTGTCAAAACGCGGCCCGTGGTAGCTGTTTTGCGAATGCAGGCCTTGCTCCAGGAACCACTCGTGCCAGGCTTCCGGGCGCGAGGTGCATTGCAGCAAGGTGTGGCGCGAGGAGGCATCGCTGCCCTCGGCGACAAAGCCCGGTGCGCAGACCGGCACCACGGCTTCACGAAACAGCTCGATGCACGTTGCCCCCGGCCACGAGCCCTGGCCGAAGAAAAACGCGATATCAGCCTTGGCCTGCAACACGTCGAACGGTTCCAACTCGTTGCGTACGTCGAGGTGGATATTCGGGTGCTTGGCCGCGAAATCCTTGAGTTTTGGCACCAGCCAGCGATCGCCGAAGGTCGGTTGGGTGGCGATGCGCAGCACTTCGGTCTCGCCGCCGTAGGTGAGGATGTAGCGGCTGGAGATATCCACCTGGGTCAGGATCTTGTGCACTTCGGCCAGATACAACGATCCGGCCGGTGACAGGTACAAACGCTGGCGCACCCGTTCGAACAGGTTGTGGCAAAGCATCTCTTCGAGCTGCGCCACCTGCTTGCTCACCGCGCTTTGGGTCAGGTGCAGCTCTTCGGCGGCGCGGGTGAAACTCAGGTGGCGGGCGGCAGCTTCGAAGCACTGCAAAGCGGTCATCGAAGGGGTCAAGCGTTTTGAGATCATGCAGTTCATTCCAAATCGGAAGGAGCCTTTGCCTAAAGGTCGTTTGTGGCAGGGGTGTAAAGCCGTCGATACTGCCCGGCAACACTATAAACCGGCGCAGGCTGTGCAGCGCCGAATAATAAAGTTCGACAGGGAGTGCCTCGCATGAAAAACCTCAAGATCACCTTGGCCGCCATCACCGCCGCCGCGGCCGTGGGCTTGGCCGGCAGCGCCCACGCGGGCGTGACCCTGGACGCGATCCAGAAGAAAGGCTTTATCCAATGTGGCGTCAGCGACGGTCTGCCGGGTTTCGGCGTACCGGACAGCACCGGCAAGATGACCGGCATCGATGTGGACGTGTGCCACGCGGTCGCCGCCGCCGTGTTCGGCGATGCGTCGAAGGTCAAGTTCAGCCAGTTGACCGCCAAGGAGCGTTTCACTGCGCTGCAATCGGGTGAAGTCGACGTGATCTCCCGCAACACCACCTGGACCAGTTCCCGCGACGCGGGCATGGGCCTGGTGTTCACCGGGGTGACCTACTACGACGGCATCGGCTTTCTGGTGAACAACAAGCTGGGAGTCACCGCCGCCAAGCAACTGGACGGCGCGACTGTTTGCCTTCAGGCCGGCACCACCACCGAGCTTAACGTCTCCGACTACTTTCGCACCCACGGCATGAAGTACACGCCGATCACCTTCGACACCGCCGACGAAAGCGCCAAGGGCCTGGAGTCCGGGCGCTGCGACGTGCTGACCACTGACCAGTCGGGGCTATACGCGCAACGCATCAAGATGGCTCACCCGGACGAGTTCGTGGTGTTGCCTGAGGTGATCTCCAAGGAACCGTTGGGACCGCTGGTGCGCAAGGGCGATGATGAGTGGTTCAGCATCGTCAAATGGACGCTGTTCGCCATGCTCAATGCCGAGGAAATGGGCATTACCTCCAAGAACGTCGAAGAGCAGGCCAAGACCACCAAGAACCCCGACATCGCGCGGCTGCTCGGCGCCGACGGCGAGTACGGCAAGGACCTGAAACTGCGCAAGGACTGGGTGGTGCAGATCGTCAAGCAGGTGGGTAATTACGGCGAAGTGTTCGAGCGCAATATCGGCCAGGAGAGCGTGCTGAAGATCAAGCGCGGGCTCAATGCGCTGTGGAGCAATGGCGGCATTCAGTACGCGCCGCCGGTGCGCTGACAAGAACCGTATTTACTCCGACACGATGTCCTTCCCCGCCGCCTTGGACCGATACAACGCTTGATCGGCGCGCGCCATCAAGGCGGCAGGGGATTCACCGCTACGACGTTCTACCACGCCTAGGCTCAGGGTCACTTTGAAGTTGCCCACAGCGGGCATCTCCGCGATTTTTTGACGAATCCTTTCGGCCATCACCTTCGCGGTATCCAAGCTGCTTTTGGGCAGGATCACCATGAACTCATCACCGCCCCAGCGAGCCAGCAAATCATCGGTTCGTACGCAGGCCTCCAGGCCTTCTACCACGCGGACCAGGGTCTGATCGCCCACACCGTGACCGTGTCGATCATTGATTGGCTTGAAGTCATCGATATCCATCGCGATCAGCGCCACCGGCAGGCGGAAACGCTCCGCACGGTCACACTCTTCCAGCAGTACTTTTTCCAGGCGGTAACGATTGGCCACACGGGTGAGCGTGTCGCGTTCGGCCAGAGAGCGGTTTTCGTCCAACTGCTGTTGCAGTTGTTGATTGACCCGCGACAGTTCGCGAGTGCGCTCAGCCACCAGGGTCTCCAGGGATTGATTGCGTTGCTCAAGCTGTTCGATGGAGGATTTTCGAATATGAATATCGCGGTGGGCGCCGACCATGCGTGCCACCGAGCCGTCGTCGTTACGCGCAATCACGTAGCCACGGTCCTCTATCCACAGGTAACTGCCATCTTCTTTGCGGCAGCGGTATTCGGCTTGGTAATGAGCCACGCGACGGTTGATGTAGTTATCAAACACCGTCATGACCTGGGGATAGTCATCGGGGTGGATCACGCTTTCCCAGGTGAACACACTGTTTTCCAGGGAGTGGCGGGGGTAGCCAAGCATTTCGTACCAGCCGGGGTTGCGGTATACGAAGCCGGTGTTGGCATTCCAGTCCCAGATCCCGTCGCTGACCAGCTCCATGACGGCATGCAGCATGTCGGCGTTGAGGTCGGAAAAATCATTCTTCAACGGTTTGTTGTCGGAGGTATCGTCCATCTTCGCGCTTCCCTGCGTGTGCTGGCTCTTAAGGCCAGTCTTCGTTGACGCCAATACTCCGTGGCTGGCGCTACTGTACAACGGGGTTTGTGCGGTTTGAATAGGGTGGATCTGCTGCTTTAGTTGGGTGGCAATGAGCCATTATTTCGGTGCCGCCATCCTTGTCCGAGGTTTCCCATCCGCGTTGTGCTGGTAAATCGCCTCTGGCTGGCCCTGTTCATTGAAAAACACCTGGCCAATTCCTGCTGAATTCCATAACCGCTCACCGGCCTGAGCATGCTCCGGAATATGCGGCACCACTTGCATGGTGCGGCGGCGGGTGAACCAGTTGAGCGGGGAGCGCGGCGAGTAGAGCCAGCGGTTGAGGCGGTCGAACCATTCCAGCAGGCGCGGTGGGAATTCGTTCTTGATACCGCTGCTGGTGATCTGCCAGATCTTCGGGCCGCCATTGCGATGGCGAATCAGCACTTCGTAGACGAACGAGTAATGCACATCACCCGACAGGATGACGTAGTTCCCCGGCGTGCGAGAGTGGCGGAAGATGTTGAGGATCACCTGGGCGGCGCCGCGATGGGCCATCCAGTTTTCGGCGTCCACCAGCAGCGGGTGGCCGCACCAACTGAATACCTTTTGCACGGTCTCGATCAGCTTGACGCCAAAGATCGGTGCAGGGGAGACGATGATGGCCGAGGGGTGGTCCAGCAGTTCTTGTTGCAGCTCACTCAAGGCTTCCCAGTCCAGCAGGCCTGAGGGTTGCTTGAGGGTGAACTCGCTGCGCCAGCGCCGGGTGCGGGTGTCGAGCACCACCAAGGCGGGAGTGGTGGGCAGTACGTAGTGCCAGTGCTGGAATTTCAGCAGCGTTTCGAGCAGTTGATCTTGCGCACGGGCGTCCAGAGGGATGTCGTGGGCCTGTGTAGTCAGTACTTGGGTCTGGTTCACCAGTTCATCAAACACATCCGGCTGGTTACCCCAGCCCTGGCACAGCAGGTAAGCGAGCAAGGCATTGCCGATGATGCGCTTGGAGAACGGGTGGCCGTAGGCGGTTTCTTCCCATTGCGCGCTGAGGTTCCAGTCATCGGTGATGTCGTGATCGTCAAAGATCATCAGGGTGGACAGATGGGCCAATACCCGTGCGACGTTCGGTAGCCCGTCGCGGAATGCGTCGATGTGCACCTGCTCGCCGGCATAACGCTTATGCTCGTCGCTGCTCAGTTCGGGTGGCTGAGGGTTGATCAGGGTCCAGGGCGTTGGCGACCATACCAGCAAGTACATCGCGATCACCTCGGCAAACGTCACCAAGTGATTGTCGGCGGTGCTGCTGGTGAAGATTGGCTTTTTCACACCACCAAAAAACCGCTCGCGCAGGGTCTCGTTGCTGTCCAGCGCCGGGAGCAGGTCGGCGCGATGGTAGTAGCTGGCGCGATGTCCGTAGAGGCTGGCGCTGTCATCCACCACGGCGCCTTCAAGGTACTCCTCGAATAGCCCCAGACGTGCGATCAGCGCATGAATCGCCCGCAGCATAGGCCCGGCGACATCGTCGGCGTAGATCTGGTCGCCACTCATCATCAGCAAGGCCGGGCGTTGTTCAGGGGTGTGAGCTTCTGCCAGCAGGTGATCGACGCACAGCAAGCCTTCGGCGGCCCGGTGGTGCGGTTTGCGGCAGGAGCCATGCACCAATTGATGGATGCGGCTGTGCAACACAAAATTCGGGCCGTTGGTGTGAGCGTATAGCAGGTGCGGCGCCCAATCGGCGATGCCCTCGGTAGTGTCGATCAGCAGGTCGTAGCCGATGGCGACGTCCTGGGGCAGGGCGTCGGTGAGTGCTACGTCGATCAGGTGGATAAAGGCGTGGCGCCCAACGGGGACGATTTGGCAATGCTGCGCGTCGAGGGCGATATCTAGCGTTTCGCCCTTGGGCAGTTGCAGCCTCAGCGTCAATTCCAGGACACGACTTCCCACCAGCCAGATAACCAGGCGCTTGGGTTCCAGGCGCCGTAGCAGTGGGCCGACGATAACCGCGGGCAGTGTGTCGGGTTGAGGCATGAAGGCAGCGGCTCACGCAAGGCAGAGCTGAAAAGGGTAGCGCAGAGGATGTCAGTGTTTTGTTAACAGAGCGCAACGCCAGGCGCTGCACTCCTTAGCCGCAATCAGGTGCGTCGCAGGCCAGCGGCCCGTTTATTGACGTCCCTTAGTCTTTCAAGTCAACCGGCCTTGCCCGAGGGAATCCAGGGACGATTTATTTGCTTGCGACTGGGTGTTTTGCGCCGGTTGGTTGCTGTCGGTAGTCGAGGGTTTTTCCGCAGGCTTGGCGGCGGCCTGAGTGGTTTGTATGGCGTGGTCGAGGCTGTAGGTGTGGAACGTGGTGCCGATCATCATAGGTAGACCTCTTGCTCAATTGAAGGATTGTTTCTCGCATCAAGACTCTCTATGAATGCGCAATGACTCAGTGGCATTGGGCGATAGAACGTTCCCGTTACGTATTCATCAATGCAGGGGCGAGTCCTGTTGGGCCAGTGCCGCTTGCACACACTCAAGCAAGTGTTCAACTCTCCAGGGTTTGGGCAGGAACCGCACGCTGCTGCCCAGTTGCGCTGCCAGCCGGGTATTACCGGATGTCAAAACCACGGGCATCGATGGCCAGCGATGGGCGACCACGCGGCTCAAGTCGTAGCCGTTGAGCAAACCCGGCATTTGGATATCGCTGACAATCAGGTCCACCGGGTCATCAGCCTGCTCCAGAAAAATCATCCCGTCATCCGCTGAAGGAAAGGCGATGACGTGGGCGCCGAAATCCTCCAGTACGTCCACCATTAACGAGCGAATGATCTCGTCGTCTTCCAGCACCAAAATCGATGGCCGCGCCATGATCCTTGCTCCACCATCAGGGTCCAGTAAGGTGGAGTCGGACAGGGTTGCAGAGTTTCGGCAGCGCGGTTTTTTGCCGATGGATGGTCACCCAGACACGTTCACGGCAGGTGAACTCGCTTGCACAGCCGCTTGGCGATACGTCACGATACCTGCCGCATTCCAAGGACCGGCCCGATACCCGAGGCCCTCGCACAAGGCCGTCAACCGTGAACGCTCCCGCCGCCCCATTGATCGACAAAGACCTCGGCAACCGCATGATCAAAGTCGACCACGCCGGTGAGCATGGTGCGATCTGCATCTACAGCGGTCAGCTGTTCATGGCACGGTTTTTTGCCCCTGGCATGGTCGATGAACTCAAGGAATTCCTCTCCCACGAACGCCGTCACCGTGCAGTGTTCCAGGCCGAGTTGCAGCGCCGCCGTTATCGCCGCTGCCGCAGTTATTGGTTGTGCGGTCTCGGCGGGCTGGTGCTGGGGTTGGTCACCGGCCTGTGCGGTCGCAAGGCGATTGTCGCCACAACAGTCGCGGTTGAAAGCGTGGTACTCAAGCACTTGGCTCATCAGCTCCATACGCTGCGCGATATCGACCCGCTGGCCGTGGCGGCGATTGCTTCCATCGTGGATGAAGAACAACATCACCATGACCATTCGGCCGCGCAGATTGATGTGCGTGACCCTTGGTTCAGGGCGCTCACGCCGCTGGTCACGGCGTGGACCGAAACCGTGATCTGGATGGGCATGCGCTCCTGACAAACAGGCATAATCGCCCGCAACCGCCGCTGTGGAGCCCCCCATGAAGTACGCCTTACTGACCCTCGCCCTGATCCTCAACACCGCTCCGGCTTTTGCGGCGGGTGATGCCGAGGCGGGCGGCAAGCTCTTCGCCAAGACCTGCGGCGGCTGCCATAGCATCGGCGAAGGTGCACGCGGCGGCTTCGGTCCCGAACTCAACGGAATCATCGGTCGCCCTGCCGGGACCACCACCGACTACCAGTACTCCGATGCGATGAAGAACTCCGGCGTGGTCTGGACCCGGGACAAACTCGCCGCCTACATCGAGGCGCCGAAGAAAGTGGTCAGCGGTACGCGCATGATTTTCTGGGGCATCAGCGACCAGGAAAAAATTGAAAACATCCTGGCGTACCTCGAAACCTTTCAACCCAAATGATCACTCGCGCACATTCCTGAACAACATCAACCGCGCACTCTCATGCAGCCCACGCGTCAGCCCCTGTAAGCGCTGAAACTCCTCCGGATGCTGCTCGGACACATCTTCCCGAGGCGTTTGCGAGGCCAGGTCGTGCAGGGTCGGCGAACTGCCGTCGTGTTGCATCTGCAGCAGGAAGTCCTTGGTGACGCCGCCGATTACCGGGAACGTACCCTCGTGCAACACCAGCGGCACCACCCGTTCGCCTTCCGGCGCCGGTTGCTGGATGTCCCGACCCATCGCGCCATTCGAAAACGGCATGCCCGCCATGCCGGCCACGGTTGGCAGCAAGTCGGCCAGGCCCACGGCTTCTTCAATCACCCGAGGTTGCAGGCCGGGCGCGTGGATCAGCAGCGGCACGTTGTTGCTTTCCAGGCCCAGTTGCTCGAAGGCGGGCGCCATGTGTGGGATCTGGCTGATGCGCGTGTTGTGGTCGCCGAAGAACACAAAAATGCTGTTGTCATACCAGCCGCCAGCCTTGGCGATTTCCATCAGGCGGCCGATGTTGTAGTCCAGTAGACGCACCGCATTGTATTGCTCGACACTGCGCGAGCCGGCGGCCTGGACCTGCTCCAGCGTCACGTCGTTTAACTTGAAACCATCGTTTTGCTTGGGAATGGTGAACGGCCGGTGGTTGCCGGAGGTTTGCAGGTAGGCGAAGAACGGCTGGCCTTTAGGCACGGCGCGCAGCAGTTGGTCGCCTTCCTTGAACAGGTCCAGGTCGGAGATGCCCCACACGTCTACCCGTGGCGAGCGCCAGTGACTCTCCTCAAATAGCTGCACGCCGTCGATGCTCTGGCGGATCAGTGCGTTGATATTCGCCCAACCGGCATTGCCGCCGATCATGTAGAACTTCTGGTAACCCTCGAAGGCGTTGATCAACGTGTGTTGCCGGGTGATCAGCGGGTTACGCGTGGCGGTCTCCTGACGGGTGACATCGGGCACGCCAGTGATGCTGGCCCACACGGTTTTGGCGGTGCCGGTGACGGGCACGTAGAAGTGTTTGAAGAACCAGCTTTGTGTCGCCAGCTTGTCCAGGTTTGGCGTGGGGTTCAGCGGGTTGCCGTAGGCGCCGACGGCGCTGGTGCCGAGGGATTCGAGCATCACGAAGATCACGTTGGGCGGGCGATCGCCCGGCAGTCGATAGGGCTGCACGCCTTGTTCGCGGATGAAGGTCAGTTGTTGGGCGTCAGGTTGGTCGACCCCCAGGTACTCGGCGACCTGCGGGTAAAGCTTGCGCACCTGGGCTTCATCGAATTGCGATTGGCCGACCTTGAGCGTGTCGTACAAAAACAACACCGGGTTCAGGCCCACGGCGGCGACTTGGCTATTGCCGGAAAAAAACGCATCGCTCCAACGCAGGGGCACCGGGTTTTCCAGGTTGAGATTGGCCACGCGACCGAGCAGGGTCAGCAGCACGGCGACGACACCGATGGCGGAAGCCGAGGCCACTGTCAGTTTGCCGATGGCCTTGGGCGTGCGGTCCAGGGTCAATCGCTCAAGGCACACCAACGCCCACACCCACAGCGCCACGGCCGCCAGCCAACAGGCCGTTATCCACAGCACCGGGTAGGTTTCCCACACCATCTGCTGAGAGATCTGCGCGTCTTGCAGGTAGCGCAACACCGTCGCATTGATCCGTACGCCGAGGTAGGCGTAGTGGCCGAAGTCGATGATGTACACCAGGCCGACCACGGCCAGTGCCACCACCAGATAACCGCGCGCCAGCCAGCGCAGGGCGGGCACTGTCGTGAGGTTCCAGCGTGGCAGCCACGCCAGCACGGCCAGCGGCAGCAGGATCAACACCGCCAGGCGCAGGTCGAAGCGCAAGCCGATGCCCAGGGTTTCCAGCAGCGCTGGCGTGTCTAGAGCAAGGCCGGAAAAAACCAGCACAAACACCAGTCGCAGCGCGACCAGCAACGTAAATACCAACCCGATCGCACCCACGCCGTAGCGCAGGCGGCGTGATTGCAACGCACCCATTATTAATTCTTCCCAAGCTGTAAAACGACGCCTATCAAATGTGGGAGCGGGCAAGCCCGCCCCACAGGTTTGACCTTCATTGCCTGTTCGATTGTGTTTGGCTTGGGTATTTCCAGGCAGCATTTACCACCAGCCATAATCCAGCTACCAGGCAGTAACCCGCCAGCAACGGGTCGACCAGATAGTCCCAATAGTTTTCCGAGGCCTTGAGCCGCAACGCAAAGGCCAATGTGCCCACTGCCAGCATCCACACGGCCAGCGTATTGCGCAGCGCCAACATCAGCAGCGCCAACGCACCCACCAGCACAATCATCGGCCGAGGGTTAAAGCCCCAGCGGTAGGGGTCGAAATACGTCAGGCCCAACGTGGCTGGGTACAGCACCAGACTCAGCCCACCAAACAGCACCAACAATTGAACGTGGTGTTGACGGTTCAACGGCTGCAACAGCCCCAACCGGCACAGCACAACCCACGCCAGCAACACCAACGTGCTGATCGCCAAGTCATCGGTAAAACTGCGCACATACGCTGCCAGCGGCAATTCATTGACCGGGATAAAGCTCAGCGCCACCAACACCGGCAGCAGCCACGGTCGCCAAGGAGCGGTAAACCGCAGTGCGCACAGCGCCACAAACCCCAGCAACACAAAACTCAAATGGGCCTGCCATAGAGCCAACATCACAGGCGCTCCTCCAGCCAGGCTTCGTTGAAGCTGACATGTTTGATAAAGGTGTTATTCCACGAGTACACCAGGTGGTACATGCCGTCCGGGCTGCGGCTGAAGTACGGGTACTCGTATTCGAATTCACAGCCTCGGGGTTTACACACGCGGTAATCCAGGTTGCTGAGAAAGCGTTGCTCCAGTGGCAGGCGCTTGGCACCGCTGGAGGCACGGAAGCCTTCGCCGATGATTTCCTTGTAGGCCTCGGGGGAAAACGGTTGGCCGAGCGGGTCCGGCGACTGGTCGAGTTCCACCACGGTGCGCCATTCGCTGAGCTGGGCGTCGGTGCCATAGAGGCTTAGCTTGAAGCGACCGTCTTGCAGGTCGTTGAGGGCCACCAATAAACCGTCGTCCTGGGTGCCCACCGCCGCCAATGATGAATTGGGGTTGGCCGGTTCCAGCGGGTACGGCTCGCTCCAGGTTTGCCCGGCGTCTTCGGTACGGCTGGCGAGGACGCGGTGATGGGTCTCGCCGGCATAGCGCAACATGGCGATGGCGCGGTTGCCATCCAGCGGCACGATGGTCGGTTGCAGGGAATGCTTGCCGCGGCTGATGCGGAATTTATCGACCACCGCACCGTCGGCGCTCAGGTACAGGTACTCGGCAAACTTGCCCATGAACTCGTGGTACACCGGCAGGCCGATCGAACCGTCGGCGTGGAACACCGGCGCGGCGCGCACCAGGGTGCTGATGTTGAAGAACGGCGAAGTCACCAGTTGCCTCGGCGCCGACCAGTTGGCGCCGAGGTCATCGGAGACCATCACGTTGATCGCACTGGTGGCCCAGCCGCCGACCGACACTGACACATAAAACATCCACAGGCGATTATCCGGTGCCAGCGCGATCACCGGGTTACCCAACTTGCGGATATAACGCTGGGTGCCGTCGCGAGTACTTTCACGCGTGGCCAGCACCTGCTCGGCGCCCCATTCGCCGCTGCGCGCATCAAAGCGCGCGGTACGCACTTGCACATCGGCGGCGCCTTCGCGGGAACCGGCAAACCACACGGCCATCAAGTCGCCGCCGGGCAGGGCGGTGACGGATGAGGAGTGCACAAAGTCGGTGAGCTGCGACGACACAAAGCGGCTGGTGTATTGCGGGGCCGCCGCCACCTTCGAGGTGTTCGGGCTCGCCTGGGCAAAAGGCGCCAGCACATGGGGCGGATGGCTCAGCCAGGCGGCGATAAATACCCCTAGCAAGCTGAAAATCAGTAAGACGGAGCGCATAGAAGACCTGTCGGAAAAAGGATTACTGCACACGCTCATCCGGCAGGCGCTTCCTGCGACCGGTGAGCATGGATAACGGCAGGTTGTCCCGCACCTGGATACTTTCAAACAGCGCCGCCAGCACATGCACACTCACCAGTCCCAGCAGCACATTGGCTGCGGTCTCGTGGATTTGCAGCGGCCAATCGGCGCCCCATAAGGCGTCGACTTCCTGCATCAGGAAGCCGCTGATGCCGAGGGTCAGCAGCGCCAGCAGCATCAACACCATCACCAGGGCGCCGAGAGGCGAATGACCCAAGCGATGCTGCGGCCGGCCCTTGAGCAGCGATTTCACGTGGGCATTGAGCCGCGCAGGGGTAGGCCAGAAATCTGCCCAGCGCGCACTGCGCGGTCCGACAAACCCCCACACCCCTCGTACCAGCAGCCAGGCCATGGCGTAGTAGCCCAGCCAGACATGCCAGTCATCGCCTGCTTCGTTAAAGAAGTAATTGGCGACAAAGACCCCGGCGATAGACAGATGAAACAGCCTCACCAGCGGGTCCCACAGGCGCAGGAATTCGCCTGGCATCAGCCCTTGATCTCAGTCTTCACGGCTTTGCCGGTGACCGGGTCGTGGTAGATCTCGACCTTGCGCTTGTCCTTGTCAAAGCCGTAGATCTCGTAGCAGTTGCCGTCGGTGACCTTGAACTTGCTGATCTCGTAACCTTCGGCCTTGAGCTTGTCCTGAAACGCCTTCTGGTCTTGCCATTGCGAACGCTCGGCGGTGGTGCATTGGGGGCCGGCGATGGCCAGCGGGCTGGCGATGATCAGGGACAGCAGGAGAATTTTGCGCATGGAAAAGCTCTCAGCAGAGGTGGGAGATTTCACAGTGCAAAACCAACCTTAGTGCAACCTTAGTTGGCAACGAGCCGTAACATCTTTAGCGGAATAGCCCGCGCCAGAACCCGGCATGATGCCGCCGTTTCCTACAGAGATTTTGCTATGCGCCTACTCCTTGTCGAAGATGATCGTGCCCTCGGCCAAGGCATTCGCGTGGCATTGGGCGCCGAAGGCTACACGCTGGATTGGCTGCAAGATGGCCTCAGCGCGATGCACGCCTTGCGCACTGAAAGTTTCGATTTGTTGCTGCTTGACCTCGGCCTGCCGCGCCTCGACGGCCTCGACCTGTTGCAGCAACTGCGTGCCGAACAACACGACTTGCCGGTGCTGATCCTCACCGCCCGTGACGGAACTGCCGAGCGCATCGCAGGGCTGGACGCGGGCGCTGATGATTACCTGATCAAACCGTTCGATGTGGAAGAGCTCAAGGCCCGCGTGCGCGCCCTATTGCGCCGCAGCCAAGGCCGTGCGCAACCGATGCTGGAACATGCCGGTGTCAGCCTCGACCCGGCCACCCAGCAAGTGCGCTACCAGGACGAAGACATCATCGTGACCCCGATGGAATACCAACTGCTGCACCAATTGATGGTGCGCCCCGGCAAAGTGGTGACCCGCGAACGCCTCTCCCGTGCGCTGTATGGCTGGCAAGACCGGGTCGAGAGCAACACGTTGGAAGTGTTGATCCACAACCTGCGCAAGAAGTTATCCACCGAGCTGATCCGCACCGTGCGCGGGGTCGGCTACGTGCTGGCGCTTAAACCATGAACTCGGTTCGCGCGCGCATCCTTATCCCGGTGCTGGTGCTGATCCTGCTGGGCGACGCCCTCATCAGTTGGCTGGTACTGCGCGACAGTCACCATGAAATCGAAGAAGTCTACGACGCCCAACTCGCCCAAAGCGCGCGTCTGCTGCAAGGCGTGCTGCGCCAACGCGACCCTGGCGAAGCGGACTGGGAGCGGTTGTATGAGGCGTTTGACCAGGCCATGAGTCGTGTAGGGGAGGAGGGCGTGGCCCACCCTTATGAAACTCGGTTGACCTTCCAGGTGTGGCGCAGTGATGGTGAGCTGCTGGTGCGTTCTGCTGAAGCGCCTGTGCTGGCGGCGCCGCCGGTCACCCTCGGCTCCCACGACATTATGGACAACGGCAACGACTGGTGCGCCTTCCTCCTCGCCGACCCGCAACAAGGCCTGCTCATCTGGGTAGGCGAGCGCGACGACATTCGTCAAGACCTGATCGACCGTATTGTGCGCCACACCCTCTGGCCCAGCCTGATCGGCGTGCCGCTGCTGACGGTGTTGATCTGGCTCGTCATCGGCTGGGGCCTCAAACCCCTGCGCGCCATGGCCCAGTCGATTCGCGGGCGCAACACCGATACCTTGCAACCGCTGCACCTCAAGCCACTGCCCACCGATCTGGAACCCATGCAAACCGCGCTCAACCGGTTATTGGTGCAGATGGACAATTTGCTGGAGCGCGAGCGCCGCTTCATCGCCGACGCCGCCCACGAGTTGCGCACACCCCTGGCGATCCTGCGCATCCACGCGCAAAACGCCCAAACCGCGAGCACTGAGGAACAGCGGCGCGAGGCGTTGGATTTTCTGGTGAGCGGCGTCGACCGCGCGACACGCATTGGCAGCCAGCTGCTGACCATGGCCCGCATCGAACCGCACCTGAGCAACCCCGTGCGCAGCCGTGTGCAACTGACGGAACTGGTTCGGGAGGAACTGGCCGAGCTGACACCGCTGGCCATGGAGAAAGGCGTGGAGTTGGTGCTGGAAGGCGATGAGGAGTGCTGGGTCGAAACCGAACCGGTGGCGCTGGCGATAGCGCTGCAAAACCTGGTGACCAATGCCCTTAATTTCTCGCCTGCGGGCAGTGAAGTGAAAGTGGTGATCAGCGCCAATTGCCTGAGCGTGGAAGACGAAGGCCCGGGGATTGATGAAAAGGAAATGGGGCGTTTGTTCGAACGGTTTTACAGCCGAGGCAACGCCAATGGCGCGGGCTTGGGCCTGGCGATTGTGGACATGATCGTAGGCAAAATCGGTGGCCGATTAGAGCTGTTCAACCTGCCACAGGGCGGGTTGTGCGCTCGGATCAATTTCACATAAGCGCCAGTAATGCAGTCTTCAAGACAAAGAAGATCCAATGTGGGAGTTGTCGAGCTTCAGCGAGGCTACGATGGCGCCCGCAAAGCCAACATCGACCTATGAGGGCACACACGAGGCACATAGCCGGCATTTTCACCAAAGGGCATATTCAGGCTCGAAACAATTTGTTTACACTCGCGCCCGGTCATCCCCTCTCACACCGATAAGGACATCCCCCGGTGAAGCGATTTGCGCTGCTCTCCCTGACACTGGTGCTGTGCGCCTGCCACTCCAATGTTCGCGACTCTTCCCCTAGCGTGTTGAAAGATGGCATTCAACTGCAGCCCAAAACCGTGACCGTGGACGCGCAGCACGCCAAAGTGGTGATGAAACCCAGCGGCGGTAATTACCCCGTGGAGTTTTCGATAAGCCGTGAAGGCGACCCAGACCCACGCTTGGAAAAAATCGGCACGGCCCTGTACGTCGGCAAAGGCCGCATGGGCAGCTTGCTTTCCACCCTGACCCAGACCGTCTCCAGCGTATCGCCACAAGTGGAGATCCAGGCCGATCCCGGGAAAAAGCTTACCGTGGGCAGCGAGTGGTCCGACGTGCGCCGCGAGTATTACTACAAGTGCGGGATGCTCAAGAGCACGTTCACGCCTGAGCGGGGGAGGGTGTATCTGGTGGAGGTTCAGTTCACGAAATTGAAGTGTGAGCAGCAAGTGTATGACATCACTGAGCCGACGCAGCGGGTGGCGTTGGCGGGGACGGCGAGTGAGGCCGAGTCGGATTATTAGTGGTTGAGTTTTAACGTTTACGCGATGGAGCCTGTGGGAATACCACACCGTTGAAGGTGTGGGTGCAGCAGTCACAAAATGGCTTCATCTGTTCGGGCGTCAACTGCGGGTTAACCTTTTGCAGCACGCCTTCCTCGTTGACCCACAAGCCGCTGTAGTAAGTGGACTCATCCGTTCCCACATACTCTTTCTTGTCGCTTTCATGCAAAGCAACCATCCAGAACACCGGCTCCGGACGGTCCAAACGGGCGTTGGCTTCGCTGAAAACGGGGTCCCACGGGTGACCAACTTTGGACAAGAGAAACCGGAATAACGGCGTGTAATCAAAGCCGTGGCGATGATGACTGTGCATTGAGCCGCGGTTGGACAATGAGCTCTTCTCGCTTTTGGTGTGCCGTTCATAGCGATAAGCGCAACAACTACCGTGGCGCACACCATGGGTTCGGGTGTTGACTGAGCGGTAGAGGAGGGGCTTTTTCATTGAGGGCCTCATTGCATCAGGACTCCTTCTTGGGTTGTTTTGGTGGTGGGGGCCAAGTGCCTTGGTAGCGGAAGGAAATTTGATAGTCGAAAAGGTTGGGCTCTATCACATGTTGGAAGTGCGGTTGGAGAAGCATTATCCAACTCGGGAGAACATTGAAAACGTCGGCATATATCGCCGTCTCATCGCTCAAACCCAGTGCTTCAAAAGAACTGTCTGCGTCATCGATATCCGCTGAGTACTCATCTGCTTTCAAGTCATTGCTGTGTTTTTCGTACCAGCGCAATCTGATTTTCATGACCATTTTTTCCGCATCTCTCTATCGGGAAATTCGACGTTTTGGTTTTCCGGTCCTTGAAACTGTGTGTGGTCATTAGGCGTCGCACGCCAAATACAGCGACGCATTTTTTGGAAAAACCAATGCGGTAAGTTTTTCGATGCCTTCTATTTGTTGAGGGGTAAGTAGGTAGTCATAGACACATTCGTGTTCATCCTCCCAACCCATAATGGGAAGTAAATCGGCAGCTTTCAGGTTGAGCGTAATTTCAGTTGAAATGCTCTCGCTTCCTGCCGGGACTACGTAGATTAGGTGTTTCATGGATCTACCCTTCTCTTATCGTCTGCGTCTTTGGTTCGCTCACCTGTTATAGGGTCGAATTCGCCTAGGTGTTTGCCTCGCTTGTTGTACTTTTCGACCTTGCCTCGCTCGAAGTCCCATTCGTAAATATAGCTATTGGGTTCTTTCCAGCGGGGCCTGAGCTTGCCTCCTCCCTTTACTCCGGATTTGGAGGGCGCACGCACGGCTTCTGGAAAGGCAGTTAAAAACGTGGGGCTAGGGTGATACTTGTGGTCTCCAGGCCGAACACTTACCACCACATACAGCGGCCGAACCCCCGACTCCACCGGGAACACCAGAATAAAATCCCGATACTCCGGCGGATAAATCGGGTTCACCAGCACCTGCGCAGCCTTATCCGTCGGCGGGTAAATCCATATCACCGGCGCTTGCGGTGCAGCCTCCAACGCCGGAATACCAAGGGTGTCCCCCGGATCAACCGCAGGCGTCCAAATCAGTTCTGCGCCTTCACCCAAATCCGCCACAAACTGATCGCCACGGCTTTGGAACTGCACCACATCAATCATCTGCCAATCGGCATGGTTGCCCGTGTAAAACCCATACCCCCTAAGCGTGCCGTCCTCACGTTGCTCGACATGCAAACGCATCTGCGAGCGCGCCCGTTGCAGCGAGCGCAACTGTTCCTCGCTGTAGAGCGCGCTATCGCCCAGTTCCGAAGGCCAAGCCAACGCCACCAAACCCGCCAACAGGCCACCCGCCACAGAGCCGACGGCGGTAGCTGCCGACTCAAGCACCACCGAACGCAACGCCAACTGGCCCAAACCAACGGGCAGGGCGCTGCCGCTGATCTTGCGCAGAGCAACCGCGCCCCTGCTGTCCACCTCGCGCCCACCCAGCAGGCTGAAATGGCCATAGTCCTTGATCAGCTCTAGCGGTACGTAACCGGTGGGGTTGTTGTAGTGAATGATGCCGTCGGGCAGTTGGCAGGGTTTGGTGAAGGTGCAGCCGGGAAGTTTGGCGGGCGCTGGTTTTGCGGCGGGTGTGGGGACGAATAAATCAATCGGCGGCGAATAAGGCACACGTGACGGCTGAGGAGTCAGGATTCTCCGTTTGAGTTGTTCTTCTTCGGTGAGGGGGTAAAAGCGCTCAGACATGACAGGCTCACTTCCTTGTGCGAGGGAGTGAGCCTACGAGGGGGAGTTGGAAGCTGATGTCGGCTTGGTTCGATGGTGGGCGTGGGAAAACTCAGCAAGTTTTCGACGATGTTTATAACGGGAAATTGAGGACCCTCTAATTAGGTCTATTTAGAGTTTCCCAATAGCCGCTTCAGGACATTTTTCGTCACAAGGTTCCGCTTTTACCATCCGGGCTTTAAAGCTAGTTTCGAGCCCGTTACTGACATCCAGTGACCGGGCCTGGAAACCCGTGGAATAAAGGGCGCACAGGCGCCACCATTTATCACGACTGCTGGCGCCATTTTTGTGCCAGCATGTCCGTGTTATGGCGGCTGTGCGTGGGAGACTTTCGAGTCTGCCGGGTTTGCCCTTTTGTCCCGGTTTCCAGCCTGCGCACAGCTGCCACCCATTCGCCTGGAAACGAATGGGGCAGCTCTCATCAAAAACGGGAGCTATACCAATGAGCATTTCTGATAGGTCATATCCTCGCAACACCACAACCCGCACCCCCGCCCAACCCGGAGGTGCCCAATGATCAACCCACCCCTCAACAAAACCCTCGGCATCATCACCTTCTCCACCTGCGGCAACCAACCAAACCTCCACCGTCTATTCCGCGTCAACTCCGGCGTGCCCATTCGCGAAGCCCTGGAGCATGCCTCTGAGTTGCTTCACTGTTCCAAAATGCTGGCGTTGGACGCCGCCATGGACCCGGGCGCGGATCGTTATGCGTGGGCGGCGCATTATTTGGGGGAGATGGCGAAGGCGGTGGTGGATGATTTGGCGAATGGGATGTTGTCGAATGGGGTGGTAGAGGAGGGGGAGACAGTGGGTGTGTAAGCGGGTGAGTTGATGGTGTGTGGGCTGGCGTCTTCGCAGGCAAGCCAGCTCCCACATTTTGATCGGTTCACATCCGTTGAAGCGGTGTAGTAATGAGAAGACCTTGGGACGCCAAGGTCTTTTTTTGCCTGCTGATCAGGTCAGCAGGTGCTTGGAAATGATCCGTGAGATTTCGACGATCGAGGTCTTGCCGGTGAATTCAAACTTCACTTTGCCCAGCGACGAAAAGTAAATCTCCAACTCCGAATCCAGGTCAAACGTCCCGGACGTTTCCACCGAGTACGCCACGATGTTTTTGTACGGCAGCGAGGTGAAGTCCTTCTTGCTGCCGGTAATCCCCTGCACGTTCACGGCGATGATGCGTTTGGTGGTGAAGACCACGCCGTCGCGCATGGCCTTGTAGGCGTCGATCACTTCTTCGCCGTCCAGCAGCAGGGCCGAGACGCGTTCGGCGTATTCGTTGTTTTGTTTGAGTTTGAAGAAGCCTTTGTTGTTGAAGTCGATCATGTGTCTGTCCTTGGATGATTGGTGCGGTCAACACCCGTGCTTGTGTATGACGTTTTGCTCGCGGATCTGTATCTAACGCCCGCCTTTTCAACGCCCTACCATGGCGGCCAACACTGCAACGTTGGCCAAGGGCTTTGCGCCGACAGAACAAGAAACCAGGAGCGCCACCATGCCCGAATTGTCCAGCTTGCTTGCCTATGCCTTGATCTCACTCGGCATGGTGCTGACGCCCGGCCCGAACATGATTTACCTGATTTCCCGGTCGATTTGTCAGGGGCGAAGTGCCGGGATGATTTCTCTGGGCGGTATTGCGTTGGGTTTTGTGGTTTACATGCTTTGCGCGGCATTGGGTATCACCGCCTTGGTCATGGCGGTGCCTTTTGCGTACGACGCTCTGCGATTCGGCGGTGCGTTGTATCTGGTTTACCTGGCCTGGCAGGCGCTCAAGCCGGGTGGGCGCTCAGCGTTCCAGGTCCGTGACCTGCCCAAGGACAGCTCGCGCAAGCTGTTCACGATGGGCTTTATGACCAGCCTGCTGAACCCCAAGATTGCGGTGATGTATTTGTCGTTGCTGCCCCAGTTCATCGACCCGAACGGCCACGGCAGTGTGCTGACGCAAACCCTGGTGCTGGGCTTTACGCAGATTTTCATCAGCGTGAGCGTCAATGCGGTGATTGCCACCATGGCGGGTTCCATCGCGTTGTTTTTCGTCAGCAAGCCCGGTTGGCAGGTGGTGCAGCGCTGGCTGATGGGGTCGGTGTTGTTGGGGTTGGCTGTGCGCATGGCAGTTGAGGGTCGGCGCTGAGTCACGCGTTACAGGATGGCTTTCAGGTAGTCCTTGAGTGCGTTGAGCGGGGCATTGAGTTCTTCAAGTGTCGACGCTTGGCGCACGTCCACCGCCAGCCGTTGCAGCTCGCGCCCCATCACGGTATTTGCGCCGCCCAGGGATTCGAGCGCCAGCGCCAGGCACTCGCCGATCTTTTGCTGGATGGCAGCCATATCGCCATTGCGTACCAGTAGCCCAAACACTTCGCGCTCATAGCCGTCCATGACCAGGTCATCCCGCAGAATCGGGCTCGCGCCTTCGGTCTCATGCACCAGCTTGAGAGCAAAAAGCGCAACAGCTTCCAGCGTCAACTCCATGGTCCCGGCTCCTCAACGTCTGCGTTCGCCTGCGCATACTCACTTTTTTACAGGCGAAAAAAAAGACCTTGAAATTCAAGGTCTTTCTTTAAGATGGTGCCCCGAGGGAGACTCGAACTCCCACTCCTTTCGAAAACGGATTTTGAATCCGCCGCGTCTACCAATTCCGCCATCAGGGCTCAATGGCGGCGAAGTATAGAGATGAGATTACCGTTGGTCAATCACGTTTCATGGTCTATTTTCACTATTTCCGCTAGACTTCCCGGCCCTGCTAGACGAACCCCATCATGCGCGTTGCTGACTTTACTTTTGAGCTCCCTGATTCGCTGATCGCTCGCCACCCTTTGGCCGAGCGTCGCGCCAGTCGACTGCTGACCCTGGACGGGGTGAGCGGTGCCCTCGCACACCGTCAATTCACTGATTTGCTTGAGCATTTGCGCCCAGGCGATTTGATGGTTTTCAACAATACCCGGGTGATTCCGGCGCGGCTGTTTGGCCAGAAAGCGTCCGGCGGCAAGCTGGAAATTCTGGTGGAGCGGGTGCTGGATAGCCATCGCGTGCTGGCCCATGTGCGCTCCAGCAAGTCGCCGAAACCGGGGTCGAGCATCCTGATCGATGGCGGTGGCGAAGCCGAGATGGTGGCGCGTCATGACGCGCTGTTCGAGCTCAAGTTCGCCGAAGAAGTGTTGCCGCTGCTGGAGCGCGTCGGCCATATGCCGTTGCCTCCTTATATAGACCGCCCCGACGAAGACTCGGACCGCGAGCGCTATCAGACCGTTTATTCGCAACGCCTCGGCGCGGTTGCTGCGCCGACGGCCGGGCTGCATTTCGACCAGCCGCTGCTGGATGCGATTGCCGCCAAGGGCGTCGAGAGCGCCTATGTGACCCTGCACGTGGGGGCCGGGACGTTTCAGCCGGTGCGTGTGGAGAACATCGAAGACCATCATATGCACAGCGAGTGGCTGGAAGTCAGCCAGGAAGTGGTGGATGCGGTGGCTGCGTGCAAGGCGCGCGGCGGGCGCGTTGTGGCGGTGGGAACCACCAGCGTGCGCTCCCTGGAGAGTGCGGCGCGTGATGGCGTGCTCAAGCCCTTCAGTGGCGACACCGATATCTTTATTTTCCCAGGCCGGCCGTTCCATGTGGTCGATTGCCTGGTGACCAACTTCCATTTGCCGGAATCCACACTGTTGATGCTGGTGTCGGCATTTGCCGGTTACCCGGAAACGATGGCCGCTTATCAAGCCGCCATCGATAACGAGTACCGTTTTTTCAGCTACGGTGATGCGATGTTTATCACCCGTAACCCGGCGCCGACTGCTCCTAAAGAAGCGGGCCCTGAGGAACAACTATGAGTCGTATGTCGTTTGAATTGTTGGCCACGGATGGCAAGGCTCGCCGCGGCCGCCTCACCTTTCCGCGCGGTACCGTCGAGACCCCAGCTTTCATGCCGGTCGGCACGTACGGCACCGTTAAGGGCATGATGCCGCGCGACATCGTCGCCACCGGCGCCGAGATCATTCTCGGCAACACCTTCCACCTGTGGCTGCGCCCGGGCACGGAAGTGATCAAGAAGCATGGCGACCTGCATGACTTCATGAAGTGGCAAGGCCCGATCCTCACTGACTCCGGTGGTTTCCAGGTGTTCAGCCTGGGCGCCATGCGCAAGATCAAGGAAGAGGGCGTGACCTTCGCCTCGCCGGTGGACGGTTCCAAAGTGTTCATGGGCCCGGAAGAGTCGATGCAGGTGCAGCGCGACCTGGGCTCCGACATCGTGATGATTTTCGACGAGTGCACGCCGTACCCGGCTGACGAAGACGTCGCGCGTATTTCCATGGAGTTGTCGCTGCGTTGGGCTCAGCGCTCGAAGAATGCCCACGGCGACAACACCGCTGCACTGTTCGGTATCGTCCAGGGCGGCATGCATGAAAGCCTGCGCAAACGCTCGCTGGAAGGCCTCGACAAGATCGGCTTTGACGGCCTGGCCATCGGCGGTTTGTCGGTAGGCGAGCCCAAGCACGAAATGATCAAGGTGCTGGATTACCTGCCGGGCCTGATGCCGGCTGACAAACCTCGTTACCTTATGGGCGTTGGCAAACCGGAAGATCTCGTAGAGGGTGTGCGCCGCGGTGTGGACATGTTCGATTGCGTGATGCCAACCCGTAATGCCCGCAATGGGCATCTGTTCATCGATACAGGCGTGCTGAAGATCCGTAACGCGTTCCATCGCCATGATGATTCGCCGCTGGATCCCACCTGTGATTGCTACACCTGCCAGAACTTCTCCCGTGCTTATCTGCACCATCTGGACAAGTGCGGGGAAATGCTGGGTAGCATGTTGAATACCATCCACAATTTGCGCCACTACCAAGTCCTGATGGCTGGTTTGCGCGAGGCTATTCAACAGGGTACATTGGCCGCCTTCGTCGATGCCTTCTATGCCAAGCGCGGGCTGCCTGTGCCGCCCTTGGACTGAGTTTTCCGACCCTAAGATTCACTATTTGCAACTGGAGTGCTAAATGAGCTTTTTTATCTCTAATGCCATGGCTGATGCCGCTGCACCGGCCGCTGCCGGTCCTATGGGCGGTGGTTTTGAGTGGATTTTCCTGGTCGGCTTCCTGGTCATCTTCTATCTGATGATCTGGCGTCCACAGGCCAAGCGCGCCAAAGAGCAGAAAAACCTGCTGGGCAGCCTGCAAAAAGGCGACGAAGTTGTGACCACTGGCGGCATCGCCGGCAAGATCACCAAGGTTTCCGACGCTTTCGTGGTTCTGGAAGTCTCCGATACCGTAGAAATGAAGTTCCAGAAGGGCGCCATCGCCGCCACGCTGCCAAAAGGCACGCTCAAAGCGATCTAAGTTCCAACCTTTACCAATCGACGGGGCGCGCAAGGCGCCCCGCGTTATAAGCGGGCGGCGTGATGCTGAACAAATACCCTCTGTGGAAATACGTACTGATCCTGGCGGTGCTGGCGATCGGTTTTATTTATTCCGCTCCCAATCTTTATCCTGATGACCCGGCTATCCAGATCACTGGCGCCAGCACTTCGCTGCAGGTCAATCAGGCTGACCTGGACCGTGCGAGCAAAGCGCTCACCGACGCGGGCATCCAGGTTAAAGCGGCAACATTGGCGGCTGATGCGAAGGGCGGCTTGTTGCGCCTGACCAAGCAAGAAGACCAATTGCCGGCCAAAGACGTCGTGCGCAAGGCCATGGGTGACGACTACGTTGTTGCGCTCAACCTGGCACAGACCACGCCAAAATGGCTGCGTAGCATTGGCGCGCATCCGATGAAGCTGGGTCTGGACTTGTCCGGTGGTGTGCACTTCCTGCTGGAAGTCGACATGGACAAAGCCCTCGACGCACGCCTGAAAGTCTATGAAGGCGATGTGAAGAGCCTGCTGCGTAAAGAGAAGTTGCGTTATCGCAGCCTGCCGCAGCTCAACGGTGCCATCCAGCTGGGCTTCTCTGATGAAGCGTCCCGCGAACAGGCCCGTGCGCTGATCCGCAAAAACTTCAACGATTTCGACATCGTACCGGCCGACCTGAACGGTCAGCCTGTACTGCGTCTGGCGATGACCCCAGCCAAGCTGGCGGAAATCCGCGAATACTCCATCAAGCAGAACTTGACCACGGTGCGTAACCGCGTCAACGAGCTGGGTGTGGCTGAGCCTATCGTTCAGCGCCAGGGTGCCAACCGCATTGTGGTTGAGTTGCCGGGCGTGCAGGACACCGCTGAAGCCAAGCGTATCCTGGGTAAGACTGCCAACCTGGAGTTCCGTCTGGCCGCTGAGCCAGGTGCTTCCAAAGCCACTTCCGAAGAGTTCGAGTTCCGCGAAGGCAACCGTCCTCCAGCGTTGATCGAGCGTGGCTTGATCATCACCGGTGACCAGGTGACCGACGCCAAGGCCGGTTTCGGCGAGCACGGCACCCCTGAAGTGAACATCCGCCTGGATGGTCACGGCGGCGAACTGATGAGCCGCGCCACGCGCAGCAACGTCGGTCGCAGCATGGCGGTGATCTTCATCGAGCAGCGTCCGGTCACTACCTACACCAAGCAAGTAGTCGACGGTGTCGAGAAAGACGTGCCGGTTCAGTCTTTCAAAGAAGAGAAGAAGATCATCAGCCTGGCGACCATCCAGTCGCCGCTGGGTGCTCAATTCCGCATCACCGGCCTGAATGGCCAGGGCGAGTCGTCCGAACTGGCGCTGCTGCTGCGTGCTGGTGGTCTGGCGGCGCCGATGTACTTCGCTGAAGAGCGCACCATTGGCCCTAGCCTGGGTGCCGACAACATCACCAAGGGTATCAACGCAGCCTTGTGGGGCATGCTGTTCGTGTCCTTGTTCATCATCGCCATCTACCGCTTCTTCGGCATCATCGCCACCGTGGCCCTCGCGGGCAACATGGTGATGCTGCTGGCTCTGATGTCGCTGCTGGGCGCTACGCTGACCTTGCCAGGTATCGCCGGTATCGTACTCACCATGGGTATGGCGGTAGACGCCAACGTGCTGATCTTCTCGCGGATTCGTGAAGAGATCGCGGCGGGCATGACCGTACAGCGTGCAATCAACGAAGGCTTCGGCCGGGCATTTACCGCGATTCTCGACTCCAACTTGACCACCTTGCTGGTCGGCGGGATTCTCTTTGCCATGGGCACCGGCCCAGTCAAAGGTTTTGCGGTAACCATGTCCCTCGGTATCTTTACCTCGATGTTCACGGCCATCATGGTGACCCGCGCAATGGTCAACCTGATCTTTGGCGGGCGTGACTTCAAGAAGTTGTGGATTTAAGGGGCTGCCATGTTACGTACAATCAACTTCATGGGCGTTCGCAACGTTGCGTTCGGCTTCACCATGCTCCTTACCGTTCTGGCGTTGTTCAGCTGGTTCCATAAGGGCCTGAACTACGGTCTGGACTTCACCGGTGGTACGCTCATCGAGCTGACCTACGAGAAGCCGGCCGACGTCACCCTGGTGCGTACCGAGCTGGTCAAGGCCGGCTATCACGAAGCCATCGTGCAGAGCTTTGGGGCGACCACCGACCTGTTGGTGCGTATGCCGGGCGAAGACCCGCAATTGGGTCACCAGGTAGCCGAGGCCTTGCAGAAGGTCGGCGGCGACAACCCTGCGTCGGTCAAGCGCGTTGAGTTCGTGGGCCCGCAGGTCGGTGAAGAGCTGCGCGACCAGGGCGGCCTCGGCATGCTGATGGCGCTGGTCGGCATCATGATCTACCTGGCATTCCGCTTTCAGTGGAAGTTCGGTGTCGGCGCGATTGTGTCGCTGATCCACGACGTGATCGTGACCGTGGGTATCCTGGCGTACTTCCAGATTACCTTCGACCTGACCGTGCTGGCGGCTGTGCTGGCGATCATTGGTTACTCCCTCAACGACACCATCGTGGTATTCGACCGGGTTCGTGAGAACTTCCGCGTACTACGCAAGGCGTCGTTGATTGAGAACATCAACATCTCCACCACCCAGACCCTGCTGCGGACCATGGCGACGTCGATCTCCACTTTGCTGGCGATTGCGGCACTGATGATCTTCGGTGGTGACAACCTGTGGGGCTTCTCCCTGGCGCTGTTTATCGGCGTTCTGGCGGGTACCTACTCGTCGATCTACATCGCCAACGTGGTGCTGATCTGGCTGAACCTCAACAGCGAAGACTTGATCCCTCCTGCTGCCACCGGCAAGGAGGTCGACGACCGTCCGTGATGGGCGTTTGTTGACACGCTGTTACAAAGAAGGCGCGAGTATTGAACTCGCGCCTTTTTTTTTGCTCCAAGGCTGGGTATAGCGCGGACGTTTCGGTCCGCTTGTGATGGTCAGGAGGTTCATGTGAACAAGTCGTTGCTGGTTGGTGCGGTATTGGGTGCTGTCGGTGTGACTGCCGGGGGTGCTGTTGCCACCTACAGCCTGGTAAAAAGCGGCCCTGAGTATGCGCAAGTGCTGGCGGTGCAGCCGGTGAAAACCCAGATCAAAACGCCACGCGAGGTCTGCAAAGACGTTGCCGTGACCCGGCAGAAACCCGTGGAAGATCAGCATCAGATCATCGGTACTGTGGTCGGTGCGCTGGCCGGTGGCTTGTTGGGTAACCAGGTCGGTGGCGGTAATGGCAAGAAGCTGGCCACCGTGGCCGGTGCGGTCGGTGGCGGTTACGCCGGTAACAAGGTTCAGGAAGGCATGCAGAACCGCGATACCTACACCACCACGCAAACCCGCTGTAACACCGTCAACGACATCAGTGACAAGGTTGTCGGTTATGACGTGCGCTACACCCTGGGTGGTAAAGAGGGCTCTGTACGCATGGAGCGTGACCCGGGTAACCAGATTCCAGTCGACAAAGAAGGTCGTCTGATCCTGGGTCAAAACCAGCAGTAATCCCTGGTTTGGCGTAGATCCAAGAGGTGGGAGCAGGCAGGCGAGCTCCCGCATTGGATTGTGTTCGGGTCGGTTGGAATTGGGTCTGCCCAAATCCCGGGCATAAAAAAAGCACCCCGTAGGGTGCTTTTTTGTGCTCGCTCGCTTAGCGCTTCAGCGAGGCCGGCAGGTGCGGCTGGATCGCCGTCAGTACTGCCTTGAAGCATTTGGTGTTACCGGCTACCACGTGGCCTTTTTCCAGGAAGTCGTGACCACCGGTGAAGTCGCTCACCAGGCCGCCAGCCTCTTGAATCAGCAGGGCGCCTGCAGCCATGTCCCACTCGGACAGGCCCGACTCCCAGAACGCATCGAAACGACCAGCGGCGACGTAAGCCAGGTCCAGGCTGGCTGCACCGGCGCGACGGATGCCGGCGGTCTGGCCAACCAGGGCGCGGAACATGCCCAGGTAGTTTTCCAGGTTATCCATCTGGTCGTCACGGAACGGGAAGCCTGTGCCCAGCAGGGCGCCGTCCAGGCTGGTGCGGCCGCTTACACGCAGGCGACGACCATTCAGCTGGGCGCCACGGCCGCGGCTGGCGGTGAATTCTTCCTGGCGAACCGGGTCCAGAACAACGGCGTGTTCCAGGCGGCCACGGTATTTGCAGGCGATGCTGACAGCAAAGTGTGGGATGCCGCGCAGGAAGTTGGTGGTGCCATCCAGTGGGTCGATGATCCACAGGTAGTCTTCGCCTTCGCCGCTGCCTTTGTGCAGGCCGGTTTCTTCGCCGAGGATGCCGTGGGTAGGGTAGGCCTTGCGCAGAGCGTCGATGATTTTCTGTTCGGCGGCGCGATCCACCTCGGATACATAATCCTTGGCGTCTTTTTCGTCGACCTTGATGGTATCCAGGCGCTCGATGGAGCGGAAGATCAATTCACTGGCGCTGCGGGCGGCGCGCAGCGCGATATTCAGCATGGGCTGCATGGATGTGTCACCTAAGGTTGTTAAAGAAAGCCGGGCATTCTAGCAGAAACTTTCTTCAGGTGAAGGACGACGTTAGCTTTCATGGCATAACCTTAGGCTGTTCTGTAAGATTTGCTCCCCTTTCCCGTGTCCGAGAGCGCCTCCCTTGCTGCAAAACATTCGTGTCGTCTTGGTCAATACCAGTCATCCCGGCAATATCGGCGGGGTGGCGCGAGCCATGAAAAACATGGGGCTGACGCGTCTGGTGCTGGTCGACCCGCGCGTGTTCCCGCATCACGAGGCCGATGCCCGCGCATCCGGCGCCAACGATCTGCTTGAAAAAGCCCAGGTTGTCGCCACCTTGGAAGATGCCTTGGTCGGCTGCAACCTGGTGCTTGGCACCAGTGCTCGTGACCGTCGCATCCCTTGGCCATTGCTGGATCCGCGTGAGTGCGGGACCAAAGTGGTGGAAGAAGCGGCCGGCGGTGCTGAAATTGCCTTGGTGTTTGGTCGTGAAGACTCCGGCCTGACCAATGAAGAGCTGCAGCGATGTCATTACCACGTGCACATTCCATCAGACCCGGAGTTCAGCTCGTTGAACCTCGGGGCGGCGGTGCAGGTGTTGAGTTATGAAGTGCGCATGGCCTGGCTGGCCGCAGAAGGGCAGCCGAGCAAGGTGGAAAAGGACGAGGTTGCATCGACCAAAAGTGGTGAGCTGGCCACCATGGACGAGTTGGAGCGATTCTATGAGCACCTGGAGCAAACCCTGGTGGCCATCGAATTCCTTGATCCTGAAAAACCACGGCACTTGATGGCGCGTCTGCGTCGCCTGTACGGGCGCAGCTCGGTCAGTCGAGCGGAAATGAATATATTGCGTGGCATCCTCACGGAAACCCAAAAAGCGGCCCGTGGTGAGCTTCTTAAGCGGAAGGATTAAAAATGTTCGAGCGTTTGCGAGAAGATATCCAGAGTGTTTTCCACCGTGATCCGGCGGCGCGCAATGCCTTTGAAGTGCTGACGTGCTACCCGGGCATGCACGCTATCTGGATTCACCGCCTGTCCGGCGCCTTGTGGGGTATGGGTTGGAAATGGCTGGCGCGGCTGGTGTCGAACTTTGGTCGCTGGCTGACCGGGATCGAGATTCACCCGGGGGCTAAGGTGGGGCGTCGTTTCTTTATCGACCATGGGATGGGTATCGTCATTGGCGAAACCGCCGAGATTGGTGATGACGTGACTCTCTACCAGGGTGTGACCTTGGGTGGCACCAGTTGGAATAAAGGCAAGCGCCACCCAACATTGGGCGACGGCGTGGTAGTGGGGGCGGGCGCCAAGGTGCTCGGTCCGTTTACTGTCGGTGCGGGCGCCAAGGTTGGTTCAAACGCTGTAGTAACCAAGGCTGTACCGCCTGGCGCAACCGTGGTGGGTATTCCTGGCCGAATCATCGTCAAGCCGGAAGTCGGCGACGAGCAGGAAGCCAAGCGCAAGGCGATGGCCGAGAAAATCGGCTTCGATGCCTACGGCGTCAGCGAAGACATGCCCGACCCGGTGGCTCGTGCCATCGGTCAGTTGCTCGACCATCTGCAGGCGGTGGACGGCAAGCTGGATGGTATGTGCGGCGCGTTGAAGGACCTGGGCAGTACCTACTGTGCGAAGGATCTGCCTGAGTTGCGCGAAGAAGACTTCGCTGAAATCAAGAGTGAAACCGCTACTAAGGCGAGCTAAATCTCGAGGCCGATACATGCCCCTCTGTGGGAGCAGGCAAGACAGCTCCCACATTTGACCTCCGTTGGTCCCGCCATTCCCATTCAGCCCTGTTCCTGCTGTTCGATCCATCCCCATCCTGCTATGATTCGCGCGCCCTTTTTGCGGGTAATCCTGACTAAAGTACTAGGTCTTATAGTTGACTTAAATACTCGGGAATCGCATACTTGCTCCCATTCTGAAACACCTTGGTACTTGTCCATGAGACTGACTACAAAAGGCCGATACGCGGTAACAGCCATGCTTGACTTGGCATTGCACGCGCAAACTGGGCCGGTGTCCCTGGCCGATATCTCCGAGCGCCAAGGCATTTCCCTGTCCTACCTCGAGCAACTGTTCGCCAAATTGCGTCGCAGCAACTTGGTTTCCAGCGTGCGCGGGCCGGGTGGCGGCTATCAACTGTCCCGCGATATGCAGGGCATCCAGGTAGCCCAAGTGATCGACGCGGTCAACGAGTCCGTCGATGCCACCAAATGCCAGGGCCTGGGTGATTGCCATGCTGGCGACACCTGCCTGACGCACCACTTGTGGTGTGACTTGAGCCTGCAGATCCATGAGTTTTTGAGTGGTATCAGCTTGGCTGATCTTGTGACTCGCCGTGAGGTGCAAGAAGTAGCCCAGCGTCAGGACCAGCGCCGTTGCAACACCAAGGCGCCGCGTCTGGACAAGATTGAAGCGTCCGCCGTCGAGTGACAGCCGAAGAGCTAACGGCACGCCAGCCAGCCTGATTTAGGAGAAAGTCCATGAAATTGCCGATTTACCTTGATTACTCAGCGACCACCCCGGTTGATCCGCGTGTCGCGCAAAAGATGAGCGAATGCCTGCTGGTTGACGGAAACTTCGGCAACCCGGCCTCCCGTTCCCACGTATTCGGCTGGAAAGCCGAGGAAGCGGTCGAGAACGCTCGTCGCCAAGTCGCCGACCTGGTCAACGCCGACCCGCGCGAAATCGTCTGGACCTCCGGTGCTACTGAGTCCGACAACCTGGCAATCAAGGGTGCGGCGCATTTCTACGCGACCAAAGGCAAACACCTGATCACCACCAAGATTGAGCACAAGGCTGTCCTTGACACCATGCGCCAACTGGAGCGTGAAGGTTTCGAGGTCACCTACCTTGAGCCAACCACCGACGGCATCGTAACGCCTGCGATGATCGAAGCTGCGATGCGTGAAGACACCATCCTGGTTTCCGTGATCCACGTGAACAACGAAATCGGCACTATCAACGACATCGCGGCCATCGGCGAGCTGACCCGCTCCAAAGGTGTGCTGCTTCACGTCGACGCCGCTCAGTCCACCGGCAAGGTCGATATCGACCTGTCGAAACTGAAAGTCGACCTGATGTCGTTCTCCGCCCACAAGACCTACGGCCCTAAAGGCATCGGCGCGCTGTACGTGAGCCGCAAGCCTCGCGTGCGTATCGAAGCCACCATGCATGGCGGCGGTCACGAGCGCGGCATGCGTTCCGGCACCCTGGCGACCCACCAGATCGTCGGCATGGGTGAAGCCTTCCGTGTAGCCAAAGAAGACATGGCTGCCGAAAACGTGCGCATCAAGGCCCTGAGCGATCGCTTCTACAAGCAGGTCGAGAACCTTGAAGAGCTGTACATCAATGGCAGCATGACTGCCCGTGTACCGCACAACCTGAATTTGAGCTTCAACTATGTCGAAGGCGAGTCGCTGATCATGGCGCTCAAGGACTTGGCGGTTTCGTCCGGCTCGGCCTGCACCTCGGCCTCGCTTGAGCCTTCGTATGTTCTGCGCGCCCTGGGCCGCAACGACGAACTGGCACACAGCTCGATCCGCTTTACGTTCGGCCGCTTCACCACTGAAGAACAAGTCGACTACGCCGCGCAGAAAGTCTGCGAGGCCGTCAACAAGCTGCGCGTTCTGTCGCCGCTGTGGGACATGTTCAAAGACGGTGTCGATATTTCCAAGATCGAGTGGGCGGCACACTAAATATAGAAGCCGCCACCCAAGCTCTGTAGGAACGTGGCGGAAAACGCAGGCGTTTCTACAGGGTTCCAGAGCGGCCCTGATGAGTGAGGATTCAGTACCATGGCTTACAGCGAAAAGGTCATCGACCACTACGAAAACCCGCGCAACGTCGGCAAGATGAACGCGGAAGACCCTGATGTCGGCACTGGCATGGTCGGCGCTCCGGCGTGCGGCGACGTTATGCGCCTGCAGATCAAAGTCAACGAAGCTGGCGTTATCGAAGATGCCAAGTTCAAGACCTACGGCTGCGGTTCGGCTATCGCCTCCAGCTCCCTGGCGACCGAATGGATGAAAGGCAAGACCCTGGATGAGGCTGTGACTATCAGCAACACCCAGCTGGCCGAAGAACTGGCCTTGCCGCCAGTGAAAATCCACTGCTCGGTACTCGCAGAAGACGCCATCAAGGCGGCCGTTCGCGACTACAAGCAGAAGAAAGGCTTGATCTAAGCATTTGGCGACGAGTAAGGAGTCAACGATGGCTATCAGCATGACAGAAGCGGCCGCGCGGCACGTGCGACGCTCCCTGGATGGGCGCGGTAAAGGTGAGGGGATTCGTCTGGGTGTACGCACCACAGGCTGTTCCGGCCTTGCCTACGTGCTGGAGTTTGTCGACGAGGTGGTTGCGGAAGACCAGGTGTTCGAAAGTCACGGCGAGAAAGTGATCATCGACCCTAAGAGCCTGACCTATCTGGATGGCACCGAGCTTGACTTCGTCAAGGAAGGGTTGAACGAAGGCTTCAAGTTCAACAACCCCAACGTACGCGGTGAATGTGGCTGCGGCGAAAGCTTCAACATCTGAGGCTATTTGTGGGTACTCCTTGTCATTTCGCTTTATTCGAGATGCAGCCGAGTTTTCGGCTGGACCTCGAGCAGCTTGCTACGCGCTACCGTGAATTGGCGCGTGGCGTGCACCCAGACCGCTTTGCTGACGCTTCCGAGCGTGAGCAGCGCATGGCGCTGGAGCAATCTGCCAACCTTAACGAAGCCTATCAGACGCTGAAAAACCCGCCGAAACGCGCGCGCTATCTGCTTGCGATGAACGGTGGCGAGCTGCCGCTCGAAGTCACGGTCCACGATCCGGACTTCCTGATGCAGCAGATGCAGTGGCGCGAAGAGCTCGAAGACTTGCAGGACGAGGCCGATATGGCCGGTGTCGCAGTTTTCAAGCGTCGTCTGAAAGTGGCCCAGGATGAGCTTAACGAAAGCTTTGCAGCCTGTTGGAATGATGCGGCGCAACGTGAACAGGCTGAACGCCTGATGCGGCGCATGCAGTTTCTCGACAAGCTCACCTACGAAGTGCGCCAGCTAGAAGAGCGCCTCGACGATTAACCCAGTGCTGCCCGTGTTGCACGCCTGATAGACAGATAAGACCTGATTACCATGGCCCTACTGCAAATCGCCGAACCCGGCCAAAGCCCTCAACCGCACCAGCGTCGCCTGGCGGTCGGGATTGACCTGGGCACCACCAACTCCCTGGTTGCTGCATTGCGCAGCGGCCTGTCCGAGCCGCTGCCCGACGCCGATGGCCAGGTGATCCTGCCGTCCGCCGTGCGCTATCACGCCGATCGCACCGAAGTGGGTGAGTCGGCCAAGCTGGCAGCGTCTACAGATCCTTTGAATACCGTGCTGTCGGTCAAGCGCTTGATGGGTCGTGGTCTGTCCGACGTCAAACAATTGGGCGATCAGCTGCCGTACCGCTTTGTCGGCGGCGAATCCCATATGCCGTTCATCGATACCGTCCAAGGCCCGAAAAGCCCGGTGGAAGTGTCGGCCGACATCCTCAAGGTGCTGCGCCAGCGCGCGGAAACCACGTTGGGTGGCGAGCTGGTCGGCGCGGTGATCACGGTTCCGGCGTATTTCGACGATGCTCAGCGCCAGGCCACCAAGGATGCGGCAAAGCTCGCCGGTCTGAACGTGCTGCGCCTGCTCAACGAGCCGACAGCTGCTGCCGTGGCTTATGGCCTTGATCAGCACGCTGAAGGCCTTGTCGCCATCTATGACCTGGGCGGCGGTACTTTTGATATTTCGATCCTGCGCCTGACCGGCGGTGTCTTTGAGGTGCTGGCCACTGGTGGCGACACTGCCTTGGGTGGCGATGACTTCGATCACGCCATTGCGGGCTGGATCATCACCTGTGCTGGCTTGTCCGCCGACCTGGACCCGGGCGCGCAGCGCAACTTGCTGCAAACCGCCTGTTCCGCCAAAGAAGCGTTGACTGATGCTGCATCCGTTGAAGTTTCTTACGGTTCTTGGTCTGCTCAGTTGACCCGCGAAGCCTTCGATTCGTTGATCGAGCCGATGGTCGCTCGTAGTCTTAAAGCTTGCCGTCGCGCGGTGCGTGATTCCGGTATTGAGTTGGAAGACGTTGGTGCTGTGGTCATGGTCGGCGGTTCGACCCGCGTGCCCCGTGTCCGCGACGCTGTGGCCGAAGCCTTCGGTCGCCAGCCGCTGACGGAAATCGACCCGGATCAAGTGGTAGCCATTGGTGCTGCGATCCAGGCCGATACCTTGGCGGGCAACAAGCGCGATGGTGGCGAACTGCTTCTGCTCGACGTGATCCCGCTGTCCCTGGGGCTGGAAACCATGGGTGGCCTGATGGAGAAGGTGATTCCGCGCAACACCACCATTCCCGTCGCTCGCGCCCAGGATTTCACTACTTACAAAGATGGCCAGACGGCCATGATGATTCATGTGCTGCAAGGTGAGCGCGAGCTGATCAGCGACTGTCGCTCCCTGGCGCGCTTTGAATTGCGTGGTATCCCGGCCATGGTCGCGGGGGCTGCGAAGATTCGTGTGACCTTCCAGGTCGACGCCGACGGCCTGCTGAATGTGGCTGCGCGTGAGCTGGGCTCGGGCGTTGAAGCCAGCATCCAGGTCAAGCCGTCCTACGGCCTGACGGACGGTGAAATCGCCAAGATGCTCAAGGATTCGTTCCAGTACGCCGGTGATGACAAGGTCGCACGCGTTCTGCGTGAGCAACAAGTGGATGCCCAGCGCCTGCTCGAAGCGGTGCAGGGCGCCCTGGATGCTGACGGCGAGCGCCTGCTGGATGACGAAGAACGCATGGTTATCGACCTGCAGATGCAGGAATTGGCTGAACTGATGAAGGGCACCGATGGTTACGCCATCGAGCAGCAGACCAAGCGTCTGTCGCAAGTGACCGATGCTTTTGCCGCCCGTCGTATGGACCAGTCGGTAAAAGCCGCCCTGGCGGGCCGCAACCTGAATGAAATCGAGGAATAATTAATGCCGCAGGTCATTTTTCTGCCACACGCCGAGCATTGCCCGGACGGTATGGTCGTGGAGGCTGAGACCGGCAAGTCCATCCTCGAAGTTGCCCATGACAACCACATTGAGATCGAAAGTGCCTGCGGCGGTGTCTGCGCCTGCACCACCTGTCACTGCATCATTCGCGAGGGTTTTAATACCCTGGAAGAGGCTGACGAGCTGGAAGAGGACTTTCTTGATCGCGCCTGGGGCCTGGAAGCGCATTCGCGCCTAAGCTGTCAGGCAAAGGTCGGGACTGAAGACATTACCGTCGAAATTCCTAAATATTCGCTCAACCATGCGGCCGAAGCGCCGCATTGATTCAAGGAAATGTCATGAGCCTGAAATGGGTTGATGTACAAGAAATCGCTATACAGCTTGCTGAAGCCCACCCGGACGTCAACCCTCTGTCGGTGAACTTCGTCACGCTGCGTGATCTGGTGATGGCGCTGCCGGAATTCGACGACATCCCGGACCGGGGTGGCGAAAAGGTTCTGGAGGCGATTCAAGGCCTGTGGATCGAAGAAGCAGACTGAGCCGCCTTTTTACGCAGTTAGGCAATACCCAATAACCCGCGTATAATTCGCGGGTTTAATTTTTCGTAAATTACCGTTTCTGGAGTTACACCATGGCTGTTCAACGTACTTTCTCCATCATCAAGCCTGACGCTGTTGCAAAAAACGTCATCGGCGAGATCACCACTCGTTTCGAAAAAGCCGGCCTGAAGGTTGTAGCTTCGAAACTCAAGCAACTGTCCAAAGCTGAAGCTGAAGGCTTCTACGCTGAGCACAGCGCTCGTGGTTTCTTCGGCGACCTGGTTGCTTTCATGATCTCCGGTCCTGTTGTTGTTCAGGTTCTGGAAGGCGAAAACGCTATCGCTTTGAACCGTGAGCTGATGGGCGCTACCAACCCTAAAGAAGCTGCTGCCGGCACCATCCGTGCTGACTTCGCTGAATCCATCGACGCCAACGCTGTTCACGGTTCGGACTCCGAAGCCGCTGCTGCTCGCGAAATCTCGTACTTTTTCGCTGCTACTGAAGTAACCGCTCGCTAAGCATCGGCTTAAAGAGTGAGGGTGAATCCATGACTACATCGACTGTTAAAACCAACCTGCTGGGTCTGACCCAACAGGAAATGGAAAAATTCTTCGACTCAATCGGGGAGAAGCGTTTCCGTGCCGGTCAGGTAATGAAGTGGATTCACCACTTTGGCGTTGACGATTTCGACGCCATGACGAACGTCAGCAAAGCCTTGCGCGACAAGCTCAAGGCCATTGCTGAAGTCCGCGGCCCCGAAGTGGTCAGCGAGGACATCTCCACCGACGGCACCCGTAAGTGGGTGGTGCGCGTGGCGTCCGGTAGCTGCGTCGAGACCGTGTACATTCCCCAGGGCAAACGTGGCACTTTGTGCGTTTCGTCCCAGGCAGGCTGTGCCCTGGATTGCAGTTTCTGCTCCACCGGCAAGCAAGGCTTCAATAGCAACCTCACCGCCGCCGAAGTTATCGGGCAGGTGTGGATTGCCAACAAATCCTTTGGCAGCGTCCCGGCAACCGTCGACCGTGCCATCACCAACGTGGTGATGATGGGCATGGGTGAGCCGCTGCTGAACTTCGACAACGTTATTGCAGCCATGCATTTGATGATGGACGACCTGGGCTACGGCATCTCCAAGCGCCGTGTGACCTTGTCGACCTCCGGCGTGGTGCCGATGATCGATGAGCTGGCCAAGCACATCGACGTCTCCCTGGCATTGTCGCTGCACGCACCGAATGACGCATTGCGTAACCAATTGGTGCCGATCAACAAGAAGTATCCGCTTAAGATGCTGCTCGAATCTTGCCAGCGTTACATGGCGACCTTGGGTGAAAAGCGCGTGTTGACCGTTGAGTACACCCTGCTCAAGGACATCAACGACAAGGTCGAACACGCGGTCGAGATGATCGAGTTGCTCAAGAACACCCCGTGCAAGATCAACCTGATTCCGTTTAACCCGTTTCCCCATTCTGGCTACGAGCGGCCGAGCAACAACGCCATTCGCCGTTTCCAGGATCAACTGCACCAGGCCGGCTACAACGTCACTGTACGCACCACCCGTGGTGAAGACATCGACGCCGCCTGTGGCCAATTGGTAGGGCAGGTGATGGACCGCACCCGCCGCAGCGAACGTTATATCGCCGTGCGCGAACTTAACGCCGCCGAAGATTTGCCGCAAATTGCTGTGAATCGAATCTGAGAGAGGATCTCTATGCCCTTGCGCCTTGCGCTGCTTTTACTTGTTACCGGCCTCGCGGCCGGTTGTGTTTCATCGGGCCATGACAGCCCTTTGCACACCGATAAAGGCCGTGATGAGGCGCGAGTTGCCTATGTGCAACTGGGGCTGGGTTACCTGCAGCAAGGTATGAGCGAGCAGGCCAAGGTTCCGTTGAGAAAGGCCCTTGAGCTGGACAGCGACGATGCTGACGCCAATGCCGCATTAGCCTTGGTGTTCCAGGCCCAGGCCGAACCTGAGCTGGCCGATCAATATTTCCACAAGGCCTTGGCCTCCCGTCCTGCCGACCCTCGACTGCTGAACAATTACGGCAGCTTTCTGTTCGAGCAGAAACGTTATGACCAGGCTTCTCGCTATTTCCAGCAAGCATCCGCCGATGCCCTCTATTCCGGGCGGTCGCGGGTGTTTGAGAACCTAGGGGTGACTTCGATACGCCTCGGTCAGCGCGACAGCGCCCGCCAGCAACTGGAAAAAGCCCTGCATCTGAACAGTCGCCAGCCACGCGCGTTGCTCGAAATGGCTGAGTTGTCTTACGAAGACAGGCATTATGTGCCGGCACGTGACTATTACGCGCGTTTTAGCCTGCTTAGCGGGCAAAATGCACGTAGTCTATTGCTCGGTGTGCGCCTGGCGACGGTTCATGAAGAACGCGACACGGCCGCACGTTTTGGCCAGCAACTCGAACGACTCTATCCCGGTACGCCGGAATATCAGCAATACCTGTCGGAGCAATGATGAAAGCGGCGCACCCGGAAGTTGTAGCAGCTAATCGCGTAAACCCAGGCGAGACCTTGCGTCAGGCCCGCGAAAGCAATGGTTGGTCGCTGGCAGAAGTGGCCCTCAAGCTCAATTTGACCACTACGTCCCTGGGCAATCTGGAAGCCGGCGCGTTCGACAAGCTGCCTGGGCATACCTTCGCCCGCGGCTATATCCGCGCCTATGCCAAGTTACTGGGTATCGACCAGGCCGTGCTGGTCCAGGAATTCGACCAGTTCACCGGCACCGACTCCCAGGGCAGCAATGTTCATGGCTTGGGTCGTATCGAAGAGCCGGTGCGTGTTTCCCACACGATTTTGCGCATTGTCAGTCTGTTGCTGCTGATTGCTGTGATCGGCGGTGGTTTCGTCTGGTGGCAAGACCAGACTTCCCAACGCAGCAAGGACCTGACCAGCAACGCCATGGAGCACGTCGAAGTCGAAAGCGCCGATGGCACCACCCAGATTCACCCGTTGGATGAGCCGGAAGACCAGGCCGCAGCCGAAGGCCTGGCCGCGCCTCAAGCGCCGGTTGCCGCCGAGCAAGCTACGCTGGAGGCGACGAACACTTCGCCTGCCGCGATTGCCGCTGTGTCGGCTCCAGCCGTACCCGCTACTCCGATTGCTCCAGTTGCCCAGGCCCATATCCCGGCTGTTCCGGCACAGGCCCCAGCGGCCGCCGCTCCAGCCGCCCCAGCGATTTCGCCTCCTACCACCCCAGCATTGATAGCCGGTGACGGGCACATCCAGATTACCTTCGTCGCTGACTGCTGGACGCAAGTTACCGATGGCAATGGCAAAGTGCTGTTTAGTGGTCTGAAGCGTAAGGGAGATACTCTTGACCAGGGCGGCAAGCCTCCTTTGACGCTGCGTCTGGGCTTTGCCCGTGGCGCGCAAGTGGCCTATAACGGCCAGCCTGTGGACGTGGCGCCGTTCACCAGTGGCGAGACTGCTCGCCTGAAGTTGGGACAATAGTCATGCACGGCGAATCTCCAATCAAACGTCGCGTATCGCGCAAAATCTGGGTCGGCTCGGTGCCGGTGGGTGGCGACGCCCCCATCGCAGTACAAAGCATGACCAACAGCGACACTAACGATGTTGCTGCCACCGTTGCCCAGATCAACCGTCTGGAAGCGGCTGGCGTAGACATCGTGCGCATTTCCGTACCGGATATGGATGCAGCAGAGGCGTTCGGCCGTATCAAGCAGTTGGTCAAGGTGCCGTTGGTTGCCGACATTCACTTCGACTACAAGATTGCATTGCGTGTAGCCGAACTGGGTGTGGATTGCCTGCGCATCAACCCGGGCAACATCGGTCGTGAAGACCGTGTGCGCGCTGTGGTGGATGCTGCCCGTGACCGCGGGATTCCAATCCGTATCGGCGTTAACGCCGGTTCCCTGGAAAAAGACCTGCAAAAGAAATACGGCGAGCCAACCCCGGCGGCGCTGGTTGAATCGGCGCTGCGCCACGTTGAACACCTTGAGCGCCTGAACTTTCAGGACTTCAAGGTCAGCGTAAAGGCCTCCGACGTGTTCATGGCGGTAGAAGCCTACCGCCTGCTGGCCAAGGAAATTGTCCAGCCACTGCACTTGGGTATCACCGAAGCGGGCGGTTTGCGCTCAGGCACAGTGAAATCTGCGGTGGGTCTCGGTATGCTGCTCGCCGAAGGGATTGGCGATACTATCCGCATCTCCCTGGCGGCAGACCCGGTAGAGGAAGTGAAGGTCGGTTACGACATTCTCAAATCCCTGCATTTGCGTTCCCGTGGCATCAACTTCATCGCCTGCCCGAGCTGCTCGCGGCAGAATTTCGATGTAGTGAAAACCATGAACGAACTGGAAGGACGCCTCGAAGACCTGCTGGTGCCGCTGGATGTTGCGGTAATCGGTTGCGTGGTCAACGGCCCGGGTGAAGCCAAAGAGGCGCACATAGGCCTGACCGGCGGTACACCGAACCTGATTTACATTGACGGCAAGCCGTCGCAGAAGTTGACGAATGACAATCTGGTGGATGAGCTCGAAAGACTGATCCGCGAGAAAGCGGCCGAAAAGGTCGCGGCTGACGCAGCGCTGATCGCGCGCGGCTGATTGAACGAATTTAAGGATTTGATGTGAGCAAGTCTCTGCAAGCCATTCGTGGCATGAACGACATCATGCCGGAGCAGACGCCACTGTGGCGCTACTTCGAGAGCACCGTCGCGCGCCTGTTGGATAACTACGGTTACAAACAGATCCGCATGCCGATCGTCGAGTTCACCGAGCTGTTCAAGCGCTCCATCGGTGAAGTGACTGACATCGTCGAAAAAGAGATGTACACCTTTGAAGACCGCAACGGCGACTCCCTGACCCTGCGTCCGGAAGGTACCGCTGCGTGCGTGCGCGCCGTGCTTGAACATGGTCTCACCGGTGCTGGCCAGCCGCAGAAACTGTGGTACATCGGCCCTATGTTTCGTCACGAGCGCCCACAGAAAGGCCGTTATCGCCAGTTTCACCAGATCGGCCTGGAAGTGTTCAACATCGACGGCCCGGATATTGACGCCGAGCTGATCGTGCTGACCTGGCGCCTGTGGGGCCTGTTGGGCATCCGCGATGCGGTCAAGCTTGAACTCAACAGCCTGGGCACCAGCGAATCCCGCGGCCGCTACAAGGTAGCCCTGGTCGAGTACCTGTCTGCTCACCTGGACAAACTGGACGAAGACAGCCAACGCCGTCTGAAGACCAACCCGTTGCGAGTCCTGGATACCAAGAACGCCGACACTCAGGCCGTGCTGGTCAACGCGCCGAAAATGGCCGATTACCTGGACGACGAGTCCCGCACCCACTTCGAGGGCCTCAAGGCTCGCCTGGATGCTGCCGGCATTCCGTTTGTGATCAACACCAAGCTGGTGCGTGGCCTCGATTACTACAGCAAGACAGTATTCGAGTGGGTCACCGACAAACTCGGTGCCCAGGGCACTGTGTGTGCTGGAGGTCGTTACGACGGCCTGGTCGAGCAGATGGGCGGTAAGCCGACCACGGGCGTGGGTTTTGCCATGGGCATCGAGCGGCTGATTCTGCTGCTCGAAACCCTGGAGCAAGTCCCTGAAGAGATTTCCCGTCAGGTGGACGTGTACCTGTGCGCCTTTGGCGAGGCCGCCGAACTGGCTGCCCTGGCCCTGAGCGAAAAGGTCCGTGACCAACTGCCGAACCTGCGCCTGCAGGTCAATGCCGGCGCCGGTAGCTTCAAGAGCCAGTTCAAGAAGGCCGACAAGAGCGGTGCGCTGTACGCACTGATCCTCGGCGATGACGAGTTGGCCCAGCAAGTGATAGGTTTCAAACCCCTGCGTGGCCAGGGCGAGCAACAGAACATTGCCTTTGATGCGCTCGCTGCGCACTTGGCCACCTGCGTCGTGCAGGGTTGAAGCTGTCGAACAGCCGAATTTAGCGATTAAGGAGTATTGGGGTGTCGAGTACTGAAGATGATCAACTGGCCGAGTTCAAGGACTGGTGGCAGCGTAACGGCAAGCCTCTGGTTACTGGCGGTCTGCTGGCTTTAGTGGTGGTGTTCGGCTGGCAAGCCTGGCACAAGTATCAGGCCAACCAGTCCCAAGGCGCCTCGATCCTCTATCAGCAATTGCTGGAAACCACGCTGACGCCTGATGGCAAGCCTGACCCTGCTCAAGTGGCAGATCTGGCCAGCAAGCTGAAAAACGAATTCGGCGGTAGCACCTACGCCCAATACGGCAGCCTGTTCGTCGCGAAAGTCGCGGTCGACACCGGCAAGCTGGATGACGCAGCCACTGAGCTGAAGGCCATCGCCGACAAACCGACCAACCCGACCCTGGGTGAAATCGCACGTCAGCGCCTGGCGCAGGTATTGGCGGCACAAAACAAGGCTGACGAAGCACTCAAACTGCTCGACGGCGATGCTGACAAGGCATTTGTGGCCACTCGTGAAGAGCTCAAGGGCGACCTGTTGGTCCAATTGGGTCGTACCGACGAAGCCCATGCTGCGTACCAAAAAGCCAAGGCGGCGCTGTCTGATGAAGCGGCGGTCGGTGGCTTACAACTCAAGCTGGACGACTTGGCCAAAGGGGATGCGTGACGTGATCCGTTGGAAACATGCAGCATTGCTGGCTCTGGCCGTTTTGGCCGCGGGTTGCAGCAGCAACAGCAAAAAAGAACTGCCTCCGGCCGAGCTGACCAGCTTCAAGGAAGAAGTGGTCCTGCAAAAGCAGTGGAGCCGCTCCGTCGGTGATGGTCAGGGCGACCTCTACAACCTGTTGCAGCCGGCAATCGACGGCGACAACATCGTGGCCACTGACTCCACTGGCGTGATCATTGCCATGGATCGCATGAATGGCGACGTCAAGTGGAAGAAAGACCTCGAACTGCCGGTTTCCGGTGGTGTGGGCGTCGGCTACGGCCTCGTTCTGGTCGGCACCCTCAAAGGTGACGTGGTTGCCCTTGATTCGGCGACCGGCGAAGAAAAATGGCGCGCTCGCGTGACCAGTGAAGTGCTTGCAGCGCCGGCTACCAATGGCGACGTCGTCGTGGTTCAAACCCAGGATGACCGAGTGATCGGTCTGGATGCCGCTACCGGCAACCAGCGCTGGTTGTATGACAGCACCCCGGCTGTACTGACGTTGCGCGGCACCAGTGGTCCGATTGTGACCAATAATCTGGCCGTTGCAGGTCTGTCGACCGGTAAAGTAGTCGCCCTGGACACCCAGAACGGCGTGCCGGCCTGGGAAACCCGTGTGGCAATCCCTCAAGGTCGCTCCGAGTTGGACCGCGTTGTGGACATCGACGGCGGCTTGCTGCTGTCGGGTGAAACTATTTACGTCGCCACCTACCAGGGCCGCGTTGCCGCGCTGGACCTGCAAAGCGGCCGTATCAACTGGCAGCGTGATGCTTCCAGCTACGCCGGTGTCGCCCAAGGGTTTGGCAGCGTCTACGTAAGCTTGGCGTCGGGCACTGTTGAAAGTGTTGATGAGCGCTCTACCACCGCACTGTGGAGCAACGACTCCTTGGCCCGCCGTCAACTGTCGGCCCCGGAAGTGTTCTCCAGCTATGTAGCAGTAGGTGACTTTGAAGGTTACCTGCATCTGCTGAGCCAGGTAGACGGTCGCTTTGTCGGCCGCGAGCGTATCGACAGCGACGGCCTGCGTGCTCGTCCGCTGGTCGTGGGTAACATGCTTTATGTGTTTGGCAACAGCGGCAAGCTGGAAGCCCTGACCATCAAGTAAAGAACTATGCTTGGGGTAAAACCCAGGCGGCCCCGCTTCGGCGGGGCATGCGGCATTTAATTATGCTGCCCCGAGCACCAGCCGCTGCCTTGCAGCGGCTTTTGTATTTTCTGAAATAACGAAGTGGAGAGCCGCATGGTTCCCGTAATCGCCCTGGTGGGCCGACCTAACGTCGGCAAGTCCACCTTGTTCAACCGCCTGACCAGGACTCGCGACGCCATCGTCGGCGACTTGTCCGGTCTGACCCGTGATCGCCAATACGGTGAGGCAAAGTGGCAAGGGCGCTCCTACATTATTGTCGACACCGGTGGTATTTCCGGTGACGAGCATGGCATGGACGAAAAAATGGCCGAGCAGTCGCTGCTGGCCATTGAAGAAGCCGATGTCGTGTTGTTCCTGGTGGACGCCCGCGCGGGCTACACCGCCGCCGACCAGATGATTGGCGAGCACCTGCGCAAGCGCAACAAGCGTTCCTATTTGGTCGCTAACAAGATCGATAACATCGATCCTGAGCAGGCCCGTGCCGAGTTCAGCCCGATGGGCCTGGGCGACGCGATCCCGGTTGCCGGTGCTCACGGTCGCGGTATCACCCAGATGCTGGAAATCGCCTTGCGCGACTTCCCTAAGGATGATGTCGAGGAAGAAGAGGGCGAAGAAGAGATCGTTGCCGAAGGTGAGGAAGCCAAGCGCATTCCTGGCCCAAGCGAAAAAGACGGTATCAAGATCGCCATCATCGGCCGCCCGAACGTCGGCAAGTCGACGCTGGTTAACCGCATGCTCGGTGAAGACCGGGTAATCGTGTATGACCAGCCCGGCACCACCCGTGACAGCATCTACATCCCGTTCGAACGTAACGAGGAAAAGTACACGCTGATCGACACCGCCGGTGTGCGCAAGCGCGGCAAGATCCACGAGGAAGTTGAAAAGTTCTCGGTGGTGAAAACCCTGCAAGCGATCAAAGACGCCAACGTGGTGATCTTTGTGATGGACGCCCGCGAAGGCGTGGTGGACCACGATCTCAACCTGCTGGGCTTTGCCCTGGAGGCCGGTCGGGCACTGGTGATCGCGATCAACAAGTGGGACGGCATGACGCCGAGCGAGCGCGACTTCGTCAAGATCGAGTTGCAACGTCGCCTGTTCTTCGTCGAGTTCGCCGATATTCACTTTATCTCGGCACTGCACGGCACCGGCGTGGGTAACCTCTACGCGTCCGTCCAGAACTCGTTCAAGTCCGCGGTTACCCGCTGGCCGACTAACCGTCTGACCCAGATCCTGGAAGATGCCGTTGGCGAGCACGCGCCGCCGATGGTCAACAACCGCCGGATCAAACTGCGTTACGCCCACTTGGGTGGTGCCAACCCGCCGATTATCGTGATCCACGGTAACCAGATCGAGAAGGTGCCAAAGTCCTATGTGCGTTACCTGGAAAACACCTATCGCCGTGTCTTGAAACTGGTGGGTACGCCAATCCGTATCGAGTTCAAAGGTGGTGATAACCCGTACGAAGGCAACAAGAACACACTGACTGACCGTCAGGTGAACAAGAAGCGTCGTTTGATGACTCACCACAAGAAGGCCGACAAGAAGCGCCGCGATAAGAAATAAGCGCCGCTTCAAGTTGTAAGCTGCACGCTGCAAGAGAGGGCTCCTTTGGAGCCCTTTTTTGTGCGCGGTGGTTTGTGCCTTGACCCCACGCGGCCGTCAGCTTAAAACTTGGGGCTCACCTGCAGGGGCCTCCGATGATCACCAGCAAGCTGCCGAATGTCGGCACGACCATTTTCACCACCATGTCGCAACTCGCCGCTGAAACCGGCGCGCTCAACCTGTCTCAGGGCTTTCCCGACTTCAATGGCCCTCAAGGCCTGCTCGATGCCGTCGGCAAACATGTGGCCAGTGGGCATAACCAATATTCCCCGATGACTGGCCTGCCGGCGCTGCGCCAGCAAGTGGCGGCGAAGATCGCCCGCAGTTATGGCGCCACGGTTAATCCCGACAGCGAAGTGACCATCACCCCTGGCGCCACGGCTGCGATCTTCTGCGCGATCCAGGCGGTGATTCGCAACGGTGATGAAGTCATTGTGTTCGACCCCAGCTATGACAGTTATGAGCCCTCGGTCGAGTTGGCCGGTGGCCGCTGCGTGCATGTGCAATTGAGCCTGCAAGGCTTTGCTTTGGACTTCGAACGGATCAAGGCTGCGCTCTCACCGCGTACACGCATGATCATCCTCAATACCCCGCACAACCCCACTGGCGCGCTGATCAGCCGCGCCGAGTTGGACCAGTTGGCCGAACTAATCCGCGACCGCGATATCTACCTGGTCAGCGACGAGGTCTACGAACACCTGGTGTTTGATGGTGTGCCCCATGTCAGCGTGCTGGCCCACGAAGAGCTGTATCAACGTGCGTTTGTGGTCAGTTCCTTCGGCAAGACCTACCACGTCACTGGCTGGAAGACCGGCTATGTGGTTGCGCCACCGGCCCTTACTGCTGAACTGCGTAAGGTGCATCAATACGTCAACTTCTGCGGCGTGACCCCTTTGCAGTACGCTTTGGCTGATTTCATGGCTGAACACCCGGAACACGTCGAGGAACTGCCGGCCTTTTATCAGGCCAAGCGCGACTTGTTCTGCGACCTACTGGCGCCGTCGCGCTTCAGTTTTACCCGGGTGACCGGCACTTACTTCCAATTGGTGGATTACTCTCGGATTCGCCCGGACCTGGATGACGTTGCGATGTCATTGTGGATGACTCGCGAGCATGGCGTAGCGACAATCCCGGTTTCGGTGTTCTATCAGAAACCACCCCAAGGCCAGCGGCTGGTGCGCCTTTGCTTTGCCAAGCGCGAGGAGACGCTGCAACAAGCAGCGGAAAAACTATGCGTGATCTGACGGCGTTACCTGACCTGAATGTCGCCCTGTTCCAGACCAGCCTGGTGTGGCACGACCGGCAGGCCAACCTCGAACACTTCGAGCTACTGTTGGAGCAGTCCAGGGGGGCCGATCTGATCGTACTGCCGGAAATGTTCACTACCGGGTTCTCTATGGAGTCGGCGACCCTCGCCGAGCCGGAACGCGGCCTGACCTATCATTGGCTCCAGGCCCAGGCGGCGAAGTACAACGCCGTGATCACCGGCAGCGTGATTATTCAGGCCGCAGACGGCAGCCACCGCAACCGCCTCTTGTGGGCGCGGCCTGATGGCGAGGTGCTGCATTACGATAAGCGCCACCTGTTCCGCATGGCCGGTGAGCACAATCACTACACCCCTGGCGAGCGGCAGGTTCAGTTCGAATTGAAGGGTTGGCGCATTCGCCCGCTGATTTGCTACGACCTTCGCTTTCCCGTGTGGAGTCGCGATGCTCAGGACACTGACTTGCTGCTGTACACCGCCAATTGGCCCGGTGCGCGTCGCCAACATTGGAATCGGTTACTGCCCGCGCGGGCTATCGAGAACCTGTGCTATGTGGCAGCGGTGAATCGGGTGGGGACGGATGGGAAGGGCTTTGCCTACACCGGGGATAGCCAGGTACTGGATTTCCAGGGTGAGACGTTGCTGAGTGCGGGGGAGGCGGATGGGGTGTTCCAGGTGAGCCTGAATGCGGCGGAGCTGGCGGCGTATCGCACAAGGTTCCCGGCGAATCTGGATGCGGATACTTTCGAGTTCACCTAAGCAGATCGTTCCCAAGCTCTGCGTGGGAATGCCTCCTGTGACGCTCTGCGTCCACGCCTCTAGAAGCGGGCGCGGAGCGCCCAGAGCTGCATTCCCACGTGGAGCGTGGGAACGATCTGTGGTGGTTTACGCTGCTTTAGCTTCCAGCTGGCTCAGCGAGCGGTTCAGTGCACTGAATACCGCCTTGAAACTGGCGGTGGTGATGTTTTCATCAATGCCCACGCCATGTACCGGACGCTCACCATTCACACGCAGCTCGATGTACGCCGCTGCCTTGGCGTTGGTGCCTGCGCCGATTGCATGTTCGTTGTAATCCATGATCTCAACACCAATCGGCAGGCCCGCTACCAGCGCTTCGAGGGCGCCGTTGCCTTTGCCTTTCCAGTGCAGGTTGGTTTCGCCCTGGCCCTTGCCCGAGACTTCCACCTCGACAAAGCTGTTGCCGTTCTCTTCCTGCAGACGATGGCTGACCAGCGCGTACGGGGTGTTGGCTTGCAGGTATTCACGCTGCAACAAGGCGTAGATCTGCGGTGCGGTCATCTCAAGGCCCACACGGTCGGTTTCGGCCTGTACCACTTGGCTGAATTCGATCTGCATGCGACGCGGCAAGCTGATGTCATATTCCTGCTCCAGAAGGTAGGCGATGCCGCCTTTGCCCGACTGGCTGTTCACACGGATCACCGCCTCGTAGCTGCGGCCGATATCGGCCGGGTCGATCGGCAAGTACGGCACTTCCCACAGGGCATCGTCTTTCTGCTGGGCGAAGCCCTTGCGGATCGCGTCCTGGTGGGAACCGGAGAATGCGGTGTGCACCAGGTCGCCGACGTACGGATGGCGTGGGTGCACCTGGATCTGGTTGCATTCTTCGACGACTTTACGCACGCCGTCGATGTCGGAGAAGTCCAGCTGTGGGTCGAGGCCCTGGGTGTACATGTTCAGTGCCACGGTGACCAGGTCGACGTTGCCGGTGCGCTCGCCGTTGCCGAACAGGCAGCCTTCGACACGGTCGGCGCCTGCCATCAGGCCCAGCTCGGTGGCGGCCACGCCGGTGCCACGGTCGTTGTGGGTGTGCAGGCTGATGATCACGCTGTCACGACGGTTGATATGGCGACCGAACCACTCGATCTGGTCGGCATAGATGTTCGGCGTGGCGCACTCAACGGTGGCCGGCAGGTTGAGGATCATTTTGTGCTCAGGCGTCGGGTTCCACACCTCGATCACGGCGTCACACACTTCCTTGGCGAACTCCAGTTCGGTAGCGCTGAAGGTCTCCGGGGAGTACTCGAAGGTCCACTGGGTTTCCGGCTGCTGGGCGGCGTATTTGACGAACAGCTTGGCCGCGTTGACCGCGATGGCCTTGATCCCGTCCTTGTCCTGGTTGAACACGATGCGGCGGAAGGACGGCGATGTGGCGTTGTACAAGTGCACGATGGCTTTTTTGGCACCGCGCAGGGATTCGAAGGTACGTGCGATCAAGTCTTCACGGCCCTGGGTCAGCACCTGGATGGTGGTGTCCTCGGGGATGTGGTTGTCTTCGATCAGGGTGCGCACGAAGTCGAAGTCGGTTTGCGAAGCGGCTGGGAACGAGGCTTCGATTTCCTTCACGCCTACAGACACCAGCGTCTTCCAGAAACGCAGCTTTTTCGCGGCGTCCATCGGTTCGATCAGCGACTGGTTGCCATCACGCAGGTCGGAGCTGCACCAGATCGGCGCTTCAGTGATGGTCTTCGACGGCCAGGTACGGTCCGCAATATCGATGGTCGGAAACGCGCGGTACTTCGAAGACGGGTCTTTGAGCATGCTCATCGGGAAATCCTTTGGTGTAGGGGCCGAGAAAAGGCGGCCTGCCGTGTAACTATTGTTGGGATGCTTTCTTGGGGCGAGGCAGATCGATTCAGCCTGGCAGTCGTGCGCTGACGAGGCACAGGCTGCGGTGCTGGCGAAGCTGAATGAGGGTGTGAGAGGTTTTCATAAGCTCAACCCTAACCGCCGGGGTGAAAGATGGCAAGCAGTCGAGAAAAATTGAGAGAAGTTCTGCTATTGGCGTCGGATGCGAGATTTTATGGCGTTGAATAATCTGATGACTGATTTTAATTGCGCGCCCGTTATCGAGCGCGCAATTGAGTCATTCAGGGTTGGAACGCGCCGATAAAGATCGCCGGGTCGACCCGTGCATCGTTAAGGCTGATGTTCCAATGCATATGTGGCCCGGTCGCACGGCCCGTCGAGCCGACCTTGCCCACCACCGCTCCACGTGCCAGTTGATCGCCGACTTTCACGTCGATCTTCGACATATGGCAGAACATACTGATGAAGCCCTGGCCGTGGTCGACAAACACGGTGTTGCCATTGAAAAAATAGTTGCCGGTCAGGATCACCTTGCCCGCCGCCGGGGTCTTGATCGGCGTACCGGCGCCTACCGCGAAGTCCAGGCCCGAGTGCGGATTGCGCTCCTCGCCATTAAAGAACCGGCGTACGCCAAACTTGCTCGACAGCGGCCCATTGACCGGCTTGTCCAGCAGCAAGTTGCTCGGCGTGTTCGGGCTGAAACTGCGGTAAGCCTTGAGCTGAACGGCCAGCTCGCCTTCGATGCGTTTGAGCTGCGCCGGGTCCGGGTTCACCTGGCTTTTGTTCTTCAGGGTGATGTGCTGCTCGGGGTATTTCTTGAAACCTACGACGAACGGCAGGTTTTGCGCGCCGCTGGTGATGCGCTGGGTGCCGGGTTTAACGGCCAGCGGGATGCCGACAATCGCCAGCCAGTTGTTCTGTTCCTTGACCACCAGCACCGGCCTGCTCAGGTAGGTGGCTTTAGGCGCCGTCGCCGACGTGCCGAGGTCGACCACTGCGACGCCACCAGGCACCGGCTTGTTCAGCAGCCGAGTGATGTAGCTGTCGGCGTGGGCATTGAGGGTCAGGCACAAAAGCATCAACAAACTGAGAAAACGTGGCATCAATCAATCCAATAGCGAAAGGGTGACGGGCGTCAGGTGGTTATCTTCCACCCGTACCTGCAATTGGCCTTCACCGAGGCGCGCGGTCAGCCGCTGCCCAGTGTGGGTTTGCGCGGCGTTGCGAATCGCCTGGCCGCGCTCGTCCAGCAAGATGCTGTAACCACGGCCCAAGGTTGCCAGGGGGCTGACCACCTGCAACGTCTGCACCTGGCTTTGCAGTTGCAGGCGGCGCGCCTTGAGGCCTTCGCGCATGGCGCGGGGCAGGCGTTCGGCAAGGCTGTCCAGGCGTTGGCGCAGCAAGGCCAACTGGCGGCCGGGGTGCTGGCCGGCGAGGCGGGTTTCCAGGCGGATCAACCGCTCGCGACGGGTATTGAGGCTGCGCTCGAAAGCACGGCGCAGGCGCATGTCCAGGTCATCCAGGCGCTGGGCTTGTTGGCGCAGACGTTCGCCGGGGTGGCGCAGGCGACGGGCCATGCCTTCCAGGCGCAGGCGGTCATGAGTCAGTCGATTACGCATCAGCATGACCAGTCGGCGGTGAAGGCTTTCGACTTGGCGTACCAGGTTGCTGGAATCCGGGGCGAGTAATTCAGCCGCGGCGGAGGGGGTTGGTGCGCGTACGTCGGCCACAAAGTCACTGATCGACACGTCGGTTTCATGGCCGACGGCGCTGACGATTGGCGTGACGCACGCGTCCACCGCGCGCGCGACGGCTTCTTCGTTGAAGCACCAGAGGTCTTCCAGCGAACCGCCGCCACGGGCCAGGATCAACGCATCAAAACCTCGCGAGTCGGCCAGCTTCAGCGCACGCACAATCTGCGGGATCGCTTCGCGGCCTTGAACGGCGGTGGGGATCAATGTCAGCTGCACTTGTGGCGCACGGCGACGGAACACGCTGATGATGTCGCGGATTACCGCGCCGGTCGGTGAACTGATAATGCCGATACGCTGCGGATGGGCCGGCAACGGCACCTTGCGCTCGGCACTGAACAGGCCTTCGGCGCTGAGCTTTTCCTTCAGTGCATCGAACGCCAAGCGCAGCGCACCGTCACCGGCAGGCTCCACGGTGTCGAGGATCAGCTGGTAGTCGCCGCGGCCTTCAAACAGCGAGACCTTGCCGCGTACCTTCACCGCCAGGCCATCCTTCAACGCCTGGCGCACCTTTGCGGCATTGTTGCGGAACAGCGCGCAACGCACTTGGGCGCCGCTGTCCTTGAGGGTGAAATACACATGGCCGGAGGCCGGGCGGGCGAGGTTGGAGATTTCGCCTTCGACCCAGATATTGGTGAACACGTCTTCCAGCAACACCCGCGCGCGGCCGTTGAGCTGGCTGACAGTCAGGACTTCGCGGTCCAGGCCCAAGCGGGCAAAAGGATCTTTAATCATGGGCGGCAGTTTATAGGCAATCGTGCAAGGTTTGGCAGAATTGCTCCACCAATGCACTTGGCGTTTGGTGGCAAGCCAGGGCCACGGTGCTGAGGCAATCCGGGTCGGCCAGGGGCAAAAAGTGCACGCTGGTGGGGGCGATGTCTTGCATGGATTTTGGTAACAAGGCAATACCGAAGCCAGCCTGAATCAACTGCAACTGGGTGGTCTTGCGCGACATCACACGCGCCGCCTTGGGGAAAAATCCCGCGCGCATGCACAACTCGGCTGACAGATAACTCAAGCCGCCGCGCTGGGGATGGGGGATCGAGATAAACGCTTCGTCCTTGAGCTGTTCCAGTTCGACCGGTGTGTGGCTGCGCGCCAGCGGGTGATTCGGCGGCACCGCCAGCAATAACTGCTCACTGTATAAAGGCACCACACGTACGCCTTCGCGCTGGCGCAACACTGGCAGGCGTAACAGTCCGACTTCCAGGCGGCCGTCGGCGATTTCCTCCAGTTGCGCTTCGGAGGACAGTTTGACGATATCCATCGACACCCCAGGGCAGCGCTCCAGCCAGGTGCTGATGCCTTGCAGCACGAGCCCGCTCATCGGCACGGTGCTCGAATGGCTCAGGCGCAGGGTGCCGAGTTGGCCATTACCGATTTGGGTGGTCATCTCGCTGGCTTTGAGCAGCTCACTGAGCAGGTTGCGCGCCCGCGGATAGAAGGCTTCACCGGCAGCCGTCAGCCGAGGCTGGCGCGCGGTGCGTTCGAACAGTGGGGTTTGCAGCTGGGTTTCCAGCTCCTTGATCTGTCGGCTCAGGGCTGATTGCGCCACGAACAGGCGCTCGGCGGCGGCACTGAAGCTGCCACTGTCGGCGATTTCAACGAAGTAGCGCAGTTGGCGAGTGGAGATCACGCGTCATGCCTTTTCGAGATGGGTGGAGGGCTTTGAAGATATTAGTCGCAACACTCGCCGATGGCTAAAGTGAAGGCTATCTCTTTGAAGGAATAACCCATGAGCCCGGTTGAGCTGATGAGTCAGTGGTCGTTTGGCGGTGTGGATTGGCTGGTGATCGGCCTGGCTGTGCTCGTGGCCTATATCGTTTTTGGCATCGCCGGGTTCGGCACGGCGCTGGTGGCGGGGCCAATCCTGATTGTGTTTATGCCGCTGTCGAAGATCATCCCGCTGTTGGTACTGCTGGATTTCGTTGCGGCTTTTGGCAACCTGCTGCAATCGCGGCGGGACGTGAACAAGCCGGAGTTGTTGCGGTTGCTGCCATGCATGGCAATTGGCTGCACGCTGGGCGTGATCTTTTTGCTCAACCTGCATTCGAATCTGTTGCTGCTATTAATGGGGTTGTTTATCAGCGCCTACGCGATTTACAGCCTGGCGGTAAAAGCCCGTCCGACGCAGTTGGCGGCAGGCTGGTCTATTCCCATGGGCACCGTCGGCGGTTTGTTTGGCGCGTTGTTTGGCAGTGGCGGCTTTTTATATGCCATTTATCTGAACAGTCGCCTGCCCAAGGACGCGGCGCGGGCTACTCAAAGTGCGTTGATCAGTTGCAGCACCGTGGTGCGCCTCAGCCTGTTCCTGATCGCCGGGGTGTATGCTGACTTGTCGCTGTTGATGTTGGCGCTGTGCCTGTTTCCGGCGATGGCCCTGGGGCTGTGGTGTGGGCGCAGGCTGACGATGCGCATGTCTCGTGAAGCCTTTGTACGGCTGGTGACGTGGCTGGTGCTGGCGAGCGGTATTGCGTTGATAGGGCGCTACTTGAGCACTTGACCTGCGGGTGCCAAGGATTAAGCTGCCCGCCGCAGAAATCTATTTGGCACCGTGATCCCATGAACTCCCAAAGCATCCTTGTCCCGAAAATCTCCACCTTACCCGTCCACGAACCCCGGGCCCGGGCGATCGTGCGTTGGCTGGTGCGCAAGAACATCATCAAGGACGAGTTGACCACCTGCGGGCGCACTGGCAATCGCATGGCCTACGCCCTGGCTGACGGTGCCCGCGCGGTGGTGTTACACCCGCAAGCGCTGCCGTTCAACGAACCGGTCAACGGGTTGGAGATCATCTACAAGCGCTGCATCTATACCCCGGCCAAGGGCTTTCTTGAAGAAGCCGGTTGCCCGGAGTGCCGCAAGGAAGTCGGCGAAGCGCTGTTCGAAAGCCTGGAAGACTGGATGCCCGGTCACACCGACAATTTCACTTGTCCGCTGTGTGGGCATGAAGATGACATCAACGGGTTTCTGTTCCTGCAGGAATGCGGATTCTCCAATCTCGGGTTCATCTTCAATAATTGGGCGGAGGCGGGGTTCAAACAGAGCTTTATCGACGAATTTGCCGATTGGCTGGACCAGAAGATGAGTTGGGTCAAAGTCGAACTTTAATCGTTCCCACGCTCCGCGTGGGAATGCCGCCCTGGACGCTCCGCGTACGCTCTTAAGGTCGTGACGCGGAGCGTCACAGGATGCATTCCCACGCGGAGCGTAGGAACGATCAGTGTTCAAAAAATATCCATCTATCAGTATTACCAAGTTTGTCAGAGTTTTACATTGAGCCAGGCAGGGTGCATGTATATAATGGCGCGCTTCCATTTTCCCGCTCGGGAGCCCCCGCGATGCTGCGTATCAGCCAAGAAGCTCTGACATTCGACGACATTCTCTTAGTGCCCGGTTATTCCGAGGTGCTTCCTAACGAAGTCAGTCTCAAGACCCGCCTAACCCGTGGCATCGAGCTGAATATTCCTCTGGTTTCTGCTGCCATGGACACCGTCACCGAAGCCCGTTTGGCAATCGCCATGGCTCAGGAAGGCGGCATCGGCATTATCCACAAGAACATGACCATCGAGCAGCAAGCTGCCGAAGTGCGCAAGGTCAAGCGTTACGAAGCCGGTGTGGTGAAAGATCCAATCACCATCGAGGCCGACGCCACCGTGCGTGACCTGTTCGACCTGACCCGCCTGCACAACATCTCCGGTGTACCGGTGCTGCACGACGGCGACCTGGTTGGCATCGTCACTTCCCGTGACGTGCGCTTCGAAAACCGCCTTGAAATCACCGTCCGTGAAGTGATGACGCCCAAAGAGCGCCTGGTCACTGTCCGCGAAGGTGCCGACAAGGACGACGCTCGTGAATTGCTGCACAAGCACCGTATCGAGCGCGTGCTGATCGTCGACGGCAAATTTGCCCTCAAAGGCATGATGACCGTCAACGACATCGAAAAAGCCAAGGCTTACCCACTGGCCAGCAAGGATGACCAAGGTCGTCTGCGTGTTGGCGCCGCCGTCGGTACCGGTAAAGACACCGGCGACCGTGTTGCGGCCCTGGTCGCTGCCGGCGTTGACGTGGTGGTGGTCGACACTGCCCACGGTCACTCCAAAGGTGTGATCGACCGCGTTCGTTGGGTCAAACAGAATTTCCCTGAAGTGCAAGTGATCGGCGGCAACATTGCCACCGGCGCAGCAGCCAAGGCCCTGGCCGAAGCGGGCGCTGACGCAGTCAAGGTCGGTATCGGCCCAGGCTCGATCTGCACCACCCGTATCGTCGCTGGTGTAGGCGTGCCGCAAATCAGCGCCATCGCCAACGTCGCCGCTGCCCTTGAAGGCACCGGCGTTCCGTTGATCGCCGACGGCGGCATCCGTTTCTCCGGTGACCTGTCCAAGGCCATCGTAGCCGGTGCATCCTGCGTGATGATGGGCTCGATGTTCGCAGGTACTGAAGAAGCGCCAGGCGAGATCGAACTGTTCCAGGGTCGCTCATACAAGGCTTATCGCGGCATGGGTTCGCTGGGCGCCATGTCCCAGGCTCAAGGCTCTTCCGATCGTTACTTCCAGGACTCCTCGGCAGGCGCCGAGAAGCTCGTACCGGAAGGCATCGAAGGCCGTGTTCCTTACAAAGGCACCCTGAGCGCGATCATCCATCAACTGATGGGCGGCCTGCGTTCCTCGATGGGCTACACCGGCAGCGCCGACATCGAAGAAATGCGCACCAAGCCAGAGTTCGTGCGGATCACCGGCGCCGGCATGGCTGAATCCCATGTCCACGACGTGCAGATCACCAAGGAAGCGCCAAACTACCGCGTAGGTTGATGCTTCCTGCAAACTGTTAAGTAACCGGGGCTGTTTTATTCAGCCCCGAGTTGTTTCTGATTCACTAGACGAGACTGACTTCATGGCCCTCGACATTCACGCCCACCGCATCCTGATCCTCGACTTCGGTTCCCAGTACACCCAGCTGATTGCTCGCCGCGTGCGTGAAATCGGCGTGTACTGCGAACTGCATCCGTTCGACATGGACGACGAAGCGATTCGCGAATTCGCCCCTAAAGGCGTCATCCTCGCCGGTGGCCCCGAGTCCGTGCACGAAGCCAACAGCCCGCGCTGCCCGCAAGCCGTATTCGACCTGGGCGTACCGGTCTTCGGTATCTGCTACGGCATGCAAACCATGGCTGAACAGCTGGGTGGCAAGGTCGAAGGTTCCGAGCTGCGTGAATTCGGTTATGCCCGTGTAGATGTGGTCGGCAAGAGCCGCCTGCTGGACGGCATCGAAGACCACGTCGACGCCGACGGCCTGTTCGGCCTCGACGTGTGGATGAGCCACGGTGACAAGGTCACCAAGATGCCGGAAGACTTCCACATCCTGGCCAGCACCCCGAGCTGCCCGATCGCCGGCATGTTCAGCGACGAGCGTCGTTACTACGGCGTGCAGTTCCACCCGGAAGTGACCCACACCAAGCAAGGCGGCCGCATCCTGTCGCGCTTCATCCTCGACATCTGCGAGTGTGAAGCCCTGTGGACCCCGTCGAAAATCGCTGAAGACGCCATTGCCAGCGTGCGCGCCCAAGTCGGCACCGACAACGTACTGCTCGGCCTGTCCGGCGGTGTTGACTCCTCCGTGGTTGCCGCGCTGCTGCACAAAGCCATCGGCGACCAACTGACCTGCGTCTTCGTCGACAACGGCCTGCTGCGTCTGCACGAAGGCGAGCAAGTGATGGCCATGTTCGCCGAGAACATGGGCGTCAAAGTGATCCGCGCCAACGCTGAGGACCAGTTCCTCAACAACCTGGCCGGCGAGTCCGACCCAGAGAAGAAGCGCAAGATCATCGGCCGCACCTTCATCGACGTCTTTGATGCCCAGGCCACCAGCCTGGACAACATCAAGTACCTCGCCCAGGGCACCATCTACCCTGACGTGATCGAGTCGGCCGGCGCCAAGAGCGGCAAGGCCCACGTGATCAAGTCCCACCACAACGTGGGTGGCCTGCCTGAGGAAATGAACCTCAAGCTGGTAGAACCGCTGCGCGAACTGTTCAAGGACGAAGTCCGCCGTCTGGGCCTGGAACTCGGCCTGCCGTACGACATGGTCTATCGCCACCCATTCCCAGGCCCAGGCCTGGGCGTGCGGATCCTCGGTGAAGTGAAAAAGGAATACGCCGACCTGCTGCGTCGCGCCGACCACATCTTCATCGAAGAACTGCGCAAGGCCGACTGGTACCACAAAGTCAGCCAGGCATTCGTGGTGTTCCAACCGGTGAAATCGGTTGGCGTTGTTGGCGATGGCCGTCGTTACGCCTGGGTAGTTGCCCTGCGTGCTGTAGAAACCATCGACTTCATGACCGCCCGTTGGGCACACCTGCCGTACGAACTGCTGGAGACTGTCAGCGGCCGTATCATCAATGAGATCGAAGGCATCTCGCGCGTGACGTATGACGTGTCGAGCAAGCCGCCGGCGACGATTGAGTGGGAGTGATCCTGCGATAGCAGGTGAGTACTGAAATACAAAACCCCGGCCTTGAGCCGGGGTTTTGTGTTTTGGGCGTTTGTTTACCGCCGCGCAATATCTGAAAAGTAAAACTTATCCAACGTATGCCGCGACTCGGTGTACTCAAACTGCCTTCCGTCCTGCAAAAACGTCTGGTTGCTCACCACAATCACATGGCTTTGCCCATCCAGATCCAGATGCGCCTGATCGTCCTTGCTACGGGGCAGGGCTTCGATGGTGCGTTGGGCGTAGCTGATCTGCAATTGCAGCGTTTGCTCGATAAACGCGTAGATCGACTGTTCGGCGATATCGCGGTCCAAGCCTGGGATCAGGTCGGCGACGAAGTGGTTGATGTCGAGAATCACCCGTTTGCCGCCAATCCGCCGTACCCGTTTGATGCGGGTGATCAGTGCGCCGGCTTCGGCTTCGATGTGTTGCAGCAGTGAACCTTCCAGCGGGAACTGGGTGAATTCGACGACTTCGGTGCGTACGTCATCGCCCAGGTCGGCGTGGGTTTCGTGGAAGCTGACGATACCGCCCAGTTGAAATTCAATGGGGTTAGGCGACAGCACGAAGGTGCCTTTGCCGTGGATTTTTTGCGCAAACCCACGTTCCTGCAACTGCTCGATGGCACGGCGCACGGTGCCACGGCTGGCTTGGTAGGCGTCCATCAGTTCTGTTTCGGAGGGAAGGCGCGTGCCGCGTTGCAGGCGTTCAGTGGTGATGCTGGCAAGCAGATCCGTATAGATCTGGTTGTATTTGCTCATGGGGATGGCTCTGTGCCCGACTTGGTGAAGGTGAACTGTGCGTTCAAGGCAGGAACCTTAGTGGCACGGGTGGGGTTTGTCCATTGGACCCAGGTGGAAGAAAGGAAAAGTCTGACTGCAAATTCAGAAAAATAAACTATTTGTAACTCGTACAGACGAGTTGTTGCTTTAACTCGTACAGACGAGTACTTTTGCCCTCGGCGTGCTGCCAATGACTGCCCTCAAATAAAAAAATCAAAGTGGAAACCAAGCATGAGCCACGACTATTCGAATATTGCCCGCGAGATTCTCGAGCACCTCGGGGGCAGCGATAACCTAGAGCAAGCTGCCCACTGCGTGACCCGCCTGCGCCTGGCGCTCAAGGATCCAAGCCGGGTCAACAGCAGTGCGCTGAACCAGGTCGATCTGGTCAAGGGTTCGTTCTTCACCGGTGGCCTGTTCCAGGTGGTCATCGGCCCTGGCGAAGTGGAGAAGGTCTATGCCGCCCTGCGCGAACAGACCGGCCTCGCCGCCGCCACCATTGCTGACGTCAAGCAGAAGGGCGCCGACAAAACCAATGCCATGCAGCGTCTGGTGCGGGTGTTCTCCGATGTGTTCATGCCGATCCTGCCCGCGCTGATCATTGCCGGTCTGTTGATGGGCGTGAACAACCTGATGGGCGCCAAGGGCATGTTCATTGAGGGCAAGACACTGCTGGAGGCCTATCCGAACCTGGATGGCCTGTGGAGCCTGATCAACCTGATGGCCAACACCTCGTTCGTGTTCCTGCCGGCGCTGGTGGGGTGGTCGGCGGCCAAGCGGTTTGGTGGCAGTGAAATCCTCGGCATCGTGCTCGGCTTGATGCTGGTACACCCTGACCTGCTTAACGCCTGGAACTACGGCAAGGCAGTCGCCGGTCTGGACGGCCAGAGCCTGCCGTACTTCGATATTTTCGGCTGGTTCAAGATCGAAAAAGTTGGGTATCAGGGGCAGATCCTGCCGATCCTGATGGCGGCCTATGTGATGAGCGTCATTGAGAAATGGCTGCGGGCGCGGGTGCCCAACGCGATTCAACTGCTGGTTGTACCGATCACCACCATCGTGGTCACCGGCGTGCTGGCCCTGGCGATTATCGGCCCGGTGACCCGTCACCTCGGCATTCTGATCACCGAAGGCGTGGTCACCCTGTTTGACTTGGCGCCGATGGTCGGCGGGGCAATTTTCGGCCTGCTGTATGCGCCGTTGGTGATCACCGGCATGCACCACATGTTCCTCGCCGTAGACCTGCAGCTTATTTCTACTCAGGGCGGCACGTTTATCTGGCCGATGATCGTGATGTCCAACCTGGCCCAGGGCAGTGCGGCACTCGGTGTGTTCTACATGAGCCGCAACGCGCGGGACAAAAGCATGGCTTCGACCTCGGCGATTTCCGCGTATTTCGGCATCACTGAACCGGCGATGTTTGGGGTGAACCTGCGCTTCAAGTTTCCGTTCTATGCCGCCTTGCTCGGCTCAGCACTGGGCAGCATTTTCCTGTCGCTTAACAAAGTGCAGGCGTCGGCCATCGGCGTCGGTGGCTTGCCCGGTTTTATCTCGATCATTCCGCAGTACATCCCGAGTTTTGTGATTGGGATGGTCATCGCGATTGTGGTGCCGTTTGTTTTGACCTGTGCCTTGAGCATGAAGATCGTGCGCCCGGGATATCGGGTCGCCTGATTGATCGCTATCGCAGGCGAGCCAGCTCCCACAGTTGATCGTATTCCAAGTTGAAGGAGTTCCCATGCAAAACTGGCAACACTCGGTGATCTACCAGATCTACCCCAAAAGCTTCCACAGCCACGCGGGTAACGCCACCGGTGACCTGCTGGGGATCGTGGATAAACTCGATTACCTGAAATGGCTGGGCGTTGATTGCCTGTGGATCACCCCGTTCCTGCGCTCGCCGCAACGCGACAACGGCTACGACATCAGTGACTACTACGCCATCGACCCCAGCTACGGGACCATGGCCGACTGCGATTTGCTGATCAGCGAAGCGGCCAAGCGCGGCATCAAGCTGATGCTCGATATTGTGGTCAACCACACCTCCATCGAGCATGAGTGGTTCCAACAAGCGCGCAGCAGCCTCGATAACCCATACCGCGATTTCTACATCTGGCGCGACCAGCCGAATAACTGGGAATCCAAGTTCGGTGGTTCGGCCTGGGAATACGAGGCACAAACCGGCCAGTACTTCCTGCACCTGTTCGACCACACCCAGGCCGACCTGAATTGGGACAACCCCAAGGTGCGCGCCGAGGTGTTCAAGTTGATGCGTTTCTGGCGCGACAAGGGTGTGGGCGGTTTCCGCCTGGACGTGATCAACCTGATCTCCAAGCCCGCCGATTTCCCGGAAGACAATAGCGACGGTCGCCGTTTCTACACCGACGGCCCGAACGTGCATGAATACCTGCAGGAAATGCACCGCGAAGTCTTCGAAGGGCATGAACTGATCAACGTCGGCGAGATGTCGTCCACCAGCCTCGAGCACTGCATCCGCTACTCGCGGCCGGAGTCGAAAGAGCTGTCGATGACCTTTAACTTTCATCACCTGAAAGTCGATTATCCGAACCTGCAAAAGTGGGTGAAGGCGGACTTTGATTTCCTGCAGCTCAAGCAAATTTTCTCCGACTGGCAACTGGGCATGCAGGCCGGTGGCGGCTGGAACGCGCTGTTCTGGTGTAACCACGACCAGCCGCGCGTGGTCTCGCGGTTTGGTGACGACGGAGAGCATCGCGTGGTCTCGGCCAAGATGCTCGCCACCGCGCTGCACTTCCTCCAAGGCACGCCGTATGTGTACCAGGGCGAAGAGTTGGGCATGACAGATCCGGGCTTCGACACAATCTCGCAGTACCGCGATGTGGAGACCCTGAACATCTTCCGCCTCAAGCGTGAGGCGGGGGAGTCCGAGGCGTCGAGTATGGCGGCGATCATGCAGAAGTCCCGCGACAACGGGCGTACGCCGATGCAGTGGAGCACCCAAGCTAATGCCGGTTTCAGCACGGGCGAACCGTGGATTGGCATCCCCGCCAATGCGGCGCAGATCAACGTCGAAAGCCAATTGGATGACCCGGATTCGGTGCTGTATCACTACCGCGCGTTGATCGCGTTGCGTCGTCACGAACCGCTGATTCAGGAAGGCGTTTACCGCCAACTGCTGCAAGACCACCTGCAAGTCTGGGCCTACCTGCGCGAAGGCCATGGCGAGCGCCTGTTGGTGCTCAACAACTTCTACGGCACGCCGTGCGAAATCCAACTGCCCGACCACGTGATCAGTGCGGCGAAAGAGCAACGCCTGCTGATCAGCAACTACCCCGACTGCCCGCAACGCACGGCGACGGTAACGCTACGCCCTTACGAATCCTTTGTGCTGCACCTCAAGGACTGAGGTCCGTAGCAGCTGTCGAGCGCCAGCGAGGCTGCGTCAGGCGCGACTCGGTGCCAGCGTCTGGCGTGATTACGGCGGTGTGGCCAACGCAGCCTCGCTGGCAGCTCGACAGCTGCTACGTAAAGTCGCGAGTTGGACCCTGTGTGGGAGCACAGGAAGCTTCAAAAAAACATAATAAAAATATCGGAGTGCTTCATGAAAACAACAATAAAGCTGGGCCTCATTGCGTCGTGTCTCACCGCTCCATTTGCCGCTCAGGCCCTGGAATTTGCCGGTTACTTGCGCAGTGGCGCGGGCACTTCAACGGGCAGTGGCAAGCAGCAGTGCTTCCAGTTGCCGGGGGCGCAATCGAAGTACCGTTTGGGTAACGAATGTGAGCAGTACGCCGAATTGGAATTGCGCCAGGACCTGCTGACTCTCGACGATGGCTCGGTGCTCAGCGTCGATGCCATGGCATCTCTCTACAACAAATACGACCGCGCCCTGAAATTCCAGGGCGACGACAACGGCTCGGCGCGCATGCCGCAGATGTATGCGCAATGGTCCAACCTGCCTAGCCTCAATGGCGGTTCGGTGTGGGCCGGTCGACGTTACTACAAACGTAATGACATCCATATTTCCGACTTCTACTACTGGAACCAGAGCGCCACGGGCGGTGGTGTTGAGGACGTACTGATTGGCGACCTCAAATACAGCTACGCCATTTCCCGCAAGGACAACCTGTACCAGAAAGAATACGCCACCCGTCACGACTTCAACGTGGCTGGCTTCAAGACCAACCCCGGCGGCGAGCTGGAATTTGGCTTGAGCTACATCGATAAAGCCGGCGGTCGCGACGCCAACAGCGGTTGGGCGATCACGGCGCAGCATGTGCAAAAACCTTTCCTGGGTGGCAAGAACAAATTCGCCTTGCAGTACGGCGAAGGCCCCGGCACCGGCCTTGGTTATACCGGCGATACCACCTTGGACAACAGCAGCAAAAGCTACCGCGCCGTGGAGTTTTTCGACTGGCAGGTGACCCCGCGTTTCGGCGGGCAGATCGAAGCGGTGTACCAGAAAGATATCCGCCCCGGCAGCCAGGACCAGACCTGGATGTCCATCGGTGTGCGACCGGCGTATGCCATCAGTGAGCAGTTCAAGCTGGTCACCGAACTTGGGCATGATCAAGTCGAGGCCACCGGCGGTACGCGCAAGCTGAGCAAATTTACCTTCGCCCCGACCTGGTCGCCCAAAGGCCCGGATTTCTGGGCGCGGCCCGAAGTGCGTTTGTACTACACCTATGCAACCTGGAACGAAGCGGCCAAGCGCGCGGCGAATGAACTGGCGGCGGGTTCGGCGTTGTCCGATACCGGCGCTTACGGCACGGCGTTGCATGGGTCGAATTTTGGTGTGCAGGTTGAGTATTGGTGGAAGTAATCCATCCTCCGCCCAATGATTTTTACAGAACAAAACAGCAGGTGAAATCATGACCACAACTCAACCCCTGGAACTGCTGGCGCCCCTGTCCGGGGTGCTGCTGGCGCTGGATCAGGTGCCGGACCCGGTGTTCGCCAGCCGCCTGATCGGCGACGGCCTGTGCATCGACCCGACCTCGCAGACCCTCTGTGCGCCGTTGGCCGGGGTGATCAGCAATATCCAGGACAGTGGTCATGCGGTCAGCGTTACCGACGACAACGGCGTCCAGGTGCTGATGCATATCGGCCTGGACACCGTGAACCTGGCGGGCCAGGGCTTCACTCGGCTGGTGCAGGAAGGCCAGCGGGTGGAGGCCGGGCAACCGCTGATTGAATTCGATGCGGACTATGTGGCCCTCAATGCACGTAGTTTGCTGACGTTGATGTTGGTGGTCAGCGGCGAGCCGTTTGTGCTTTTGACTCCGGATAACGGCCTGGTAGATGTGGGCCAACCGCTGCTGCAGGTTTCGCCGGGCGATGTGGCAGAGGACGCGGTGGAGGGGGAGGGTGACGCACTGTTCTCCAAGCCGCTGACCTTGCCCAATGCCAACGGTTTGCACGCGCGGCCTGCGGCGGTGTTTGCCCAGGCGGCGAAGGGCTTCAACGCAAGCATTTACCTGCACAAGCAAACCCAGAGCGCCAACGCAAAATCCTTGGTGGCGATCATGGCGTTGCAAACCGCACAGGGTGACACCTTGCAAGTGAGCGCGGCGGGTGACGATGCCGACGTGGCAATCAAAGCGCTGGTTGCCTTGTTGGCTGAAGGGTGCGGCGAAACGGTTGCGGCACCGGCTGTGGTGGTTGAACCCGTCGCACCTGTGTCGTCGGCGACGTTGCTGCGTGGCGTGTGTGCGTCGCCGGGGTCGGCGTTTGGTCAGGTGGTTCAGGTGGCCGAACCTGAGTTGATCATCACCGAAGCAGGCACCGGCCAAGTCGCTGAGCGCGCCGCGTTGACCCGCGCGTTGCTGGACGCGACCACGGGCCTGCAAGTACTGCAGGCCAAGGCATCAGGCCGCCCCCAGGGCGATATTTTTCGCGCGCATCAAGAGCTGTTGGAAGACCCATCGCTGTTGGAGCAAGCCAACGAATTGCTGATGCGAGGCAAGAGCGCGGCGTTTGCCTGGAAGCAAGCCACTGACGCCACCGCCATCTTGTTCCAGAACTCAGGCAGTGCGCTGCTCGCCGAGCGCGCGGCGGACCTGGCCGATGTCGGCAAGCGCGTGTTGAGGCTTGTACTCGGTATTCAGGACAGTGCCTGGGATCTCCCGGAGCGGACGATCCTGATCGCCGAGCAACTGACCCCCTCGCAAACCGCCAGCCTCGATACGCGCAAGGTGCTGGGGTTTGTCACCGTCGGCGGCGGTGCGACCAGCCATGTCGCGATCCTCGCCCGTGCCCTCGGCCTGCCGGCCATCTGCGGTGTACCGGCTCAAGTCTTGACGTTGGCCAACGGCAAACAGGTATTGCTCGACGCTGACAAAGGCGAGCTGCATCTGGACCCGAACCTGGCCGAAATCGAACAACTGGACGCTGCGCGAAAACATCAAGTTCTGCGACGCCAGCGTGAAGTGGCGCAGGCTTCCTTACCCGCCACCACCCGCGACGGCCATCACGTCGAAGTCACGGCCAACGTCGCTTCGTTGCAGGAGGTGGAACAATCCCTGACCCTCGGCGGTGAAGGCGTCGGCCTGCTGCGCTCGGAGTTTCTCTACTTGGATCGCAGCCGTGCACCCAGCCTAGAGGAGCAAGCCGGTACTTACACCGCCATCGCCCGCGCTTTGGGCGCTGAGCGCAACCTCGTCGTGCGCACCCTGGACGTCGGCGGCGACAAACCGTTGGCCTACGTGCCGATGGAGGTCGAGACCAACCCCTTCCTCGGCTTGCGCGGTATTCGCCTGTGCCTGGAGCGTCCTGAGCTGCTGCGCGAACAATTTCGCGCAATCCTCGCCAGTGCCGGTTTCGCGCGGCTGCATATCATGTTGCCGATGGTCAGCCTGCTGTCGGAACTGCACCTGGCGCGGCAGATTCTTGAAGAAGAAGCGCTGGCGCTGGGGCTCACGGAGCTGCCGAAACTGGGGATCATGATCGAAGTGCCGTCCGCTGCATTGATGGCGGATGTGTTTGCGCCGCATGTGGATTTTTTCTCCATCGGCACCAATGACCTGACCCAATATACCCTGGCCATGGACCGCGACCATCCACGGCTGGCTAGCCAGGCCGACAGCTTTCACCCCTCGGTGCTGCGTCTGATCGCCACCACGGTCAAAGCCGCCCATGCCCATGGCAAGTGGGTGGGCGTGTGCGGCGCATTGGCGTCCGAAGCGCTGGCGGTGCCGGTGTTGATCGGGCTCGGCGTGGATGAGTTGTCGGTCAGCGTGCCGCTGATCCCGACCATCAAGGCCACCGTACGTGAGCTGGACCTGGCCGACTGCCAGATCATCGCCCGCCAGGTACTGGGCCTGGAAGAAGCCGCCCAAGTGCGCGAGGCCTTGCGCCTGTATCACGCGGCCACCGTTGAAACCTCACCCGTCGTGGAGCACTGAGCATGTTCGAGAAATTACAGCGGGCATTCTGGAAAGCCCTGACCCCGGATTTGGTTGCCGAGACGGTTGCTGCACCGGCGCAGGGTGTGTTGTCGGCCGATGTACTGAAGGCATTGGGTGGCGCGGATAATCTCAAGTCGCAACAGCACATAGCGCTGACGCGAGTGAGGGTGCAGTTGTTGGATGTTGCACGCTTGGATGGTGCTGCGCTAAAAGCGGCCGGTGTGCCGGGAGTGATGGTGTTGACCAGTGGAGTCGTGCACCTGATCACCGGCCTCTAATGATCGTTCCCATGCTCTGCGTGGGAATGCATCTTTGGACGCTCCGCGTCCGTTTTTAGAGTCGTGACGCGGAGCGCATTCCCACGTAGAGCGTGGGAACGATCAGCGCTTTACAACTGCGGGTTATCTTCCGGCGGCTTGGTCTTGTTCACGCCCGGCACATGCAGATTGCCTTCCACCACTTGGTTGCCTTCCAACTGCGGCTGGGTTACCCAAGTAAGAATGTCGTAGTAACGCCGGATGTTCGCCACAAAATGCACCGGCTCACCACCGCGGGCATAGCCATAGCGGGTCTTGCTGTACCACTGCTTCTGCGACAGGCGCGGCAGCATCTTCTTCACGTCCAGCCACTTGTTCGGGTTCAGGCCTTCTCGCTTCGCCAGCGTGCGTGCATCTTCCAGATGACCGGTGCCGACGTTGTAGGCGGCGAGGGCAAACCAGGTGCGATCCGGTTCGGCGATACTGTCGTCCAGTTCATCCTTGATCTTGGCCAGGTACTTGGCGCCGCCCATGATGCTTTGTTTGGCATCCAGGCGGTTGGATACGCCCATTGCCTGGGCGGTGTTCTGGGTCAGCATCATCAGGCCGCGCACGCCGGTCTTGGAGGTGACGGCCGGTTGCCACAGCGATTCCTGATAGCCGATGGCCGCCAATAGCCGCCAATCGACTTTTTCTTCCTTGGCGTAGGTTTTGAAGTGTTTTTCGTACTTGGGCAGGCGCTGCTGCAAGTGCTGGGCAAAGGTGTAGGCGCCGACATAACCAAGTACATCGACGTGCCCGTAGTAGCGGTCTTTAAGGCGCTGCAGGGTGCCGTTCTTTTCCACCTTGTCCAGGTAGCTGTTGATCTCGTTGAGCAGGCTGTTGTCATCACCCGCCGCCACGGCCCAGCTTTGGTTGCTGGCATTGCCGAGGTCGAACGCCACGCGCACGTTGGGGAAGTACACCTGGTTCATTGCGACTTCGTTGGAGTCCACCAGGGTCAGGTCGATTTGCCCCTCGTCCACCATGCGCAGCAGGTCGACTACCTCAACGGCGTCGGACTCTTCGTATTCAATCGCAGGGTTCTGTTTTTTCAGCTCCGCCAATTGCTCGGCATGGGTGCTGCCCTTGAGCACCATGATCTTCTTGCCCACCAGGTCCGCCGCGTTCGTCGGGCGGGACTGGCCGTTGCGGTAGATGATCTGCGGGGTCACTTCCAGGTACGGGTGAGAGAAGCGCACTTGTTGCTCGCGTTGCTCGCTGCTCACCAGACCAGCGGCAGCCAAGACCGGGCCGTTAGGTTTGCCCAATTGGCCGAACAGGTCGTCGAGGTTGTCGGCGGTTTCGATCTGAAGCTTCACCCCCAGGTCGTCGGCAAAACGCTTGACCAGTTCGTATTCGAAACCGGTTTCACCGTTGCGATCCTGAAAATAAGTGGCCGGGCTGTTTCGGGTAATCACCCGCAATACGCCATCCTCCTTGATTCGCTCGAGCGTGCTGGGTTTATCAACACAGGCGCTGAGCATCAGGAAGAGTCCGGTTGCGATGAGCCATTTGGCGCATCGCGGGCGTAAAGCAGTTGGGGAGAACATCTGCGCAGTATACGCAAACGACCCACGGCGCCATATCTCGACAGCAGGGGACTTGTCTGCTAGCGCCCGCAAAACCGGGCTGAAGCCCGCAGAAACGTGGGCTGGCGAGGGTTTGTGACGGTTAAAATAACTGTACGCCAACCCGTGGAAAACGCCCCGATACCGTGCAATTCGTGCCAACTGACGTTCGGCAGCGGCCAGCGGTACCGTTTCGGGTGCCGTTGGCGGCGGTTTACGCTAGAATGCACGGCCTCAAAGCACACCCCCTTCCCGAGGCTGTCCCGAAGATGTTGATCCTGCGCGGCGCTCCTGCCCTTTCTGCCTTTCGCCACAGCAAACTCCTTGAGCAACTGAGCCAAAAGGTTCCAGCTGTTACAGGCTTGTATGCTGAATTTGCTCACTTCGCCGACGTAACCGGCGTGTTGACCGCCGACGAACAGCAAGTGCTGGCACGCCTTCTGAAGTACGGCCCAAGCGTTCCTGTTCAAGAGCCTACTGGCCGCTTGTTCCTGGTTCTGCCACGGTTCGGCACCATCTCGCCCTGGTCGAGCAAGGCCAGCGACATCGCCCGCAACTGTGGCCTGGAAAAAATCCAGCGCCTGGAGCGTGGCATTGCCTTCTACGTGGCTGGCCAGTTCAGCGACGCCGAGGCTGAGCTGATCGCCAGCAGCCTGCACGACCGCATGACCCAGATCATCGTTGCCCAATTGGAACAGGCTGCTGGTTTGTTCAGCCACGCCGAGCCCAAGCCGCTGACCGCGATTGATGTGCTCGGCGGTGGCCGCGCCGCCCTCGAGAAGGCCAACACCGAGCTGGGCCTGGCGCTCGCCGAAGACGAGATCGACTACCTGGTCGACGCCTTCAACGGCTTGAAGCGCAACCCGCACGACATCGAACTGATGATGTTTGCCCAGGCCAACTCCGAGCACTGCCGTCACAAGATCTTCAACGCCAGTTGGGACATCGACGGCGAAAGCCAGGAAAAAAGCCTGTTCGGCATGATCAAGAACACCTACGTGATGCACAGCGAAGGCGTTCTGTCGGCTTATAAGGACAACGCCTCGGTCATCGTCGGCAGCGTCGCCGGCCGTTTCTTCCCGGACCCTGAAACCCGCCAGTACGGCGCGGTGCAGGAGCCGGTGCACATCCTGATGAAAGTCGAGACCCACAACCACCCGACCGCGATTGCCCCGTTCCCGGGCGCAGCCACCGGTTCCGGCGGCGAAATCCGTGACGAAGGCGCCACCGGCCGTGGCGCCAAGCCAAAGGCGGGCCTGACCGGTTTCACCGTGTCCAACCTGCAGATCCCAGGTTTCGAACAGCCGTGGGAAGTGCCGTACGGCAAGCCTGAGCGCATCGTTACCGCGCTGGACATCATGATCGAAGGCCCGCTGGGCGGCGCTGCGTTCAACAACGAATTCGGTCGTCCGGCCCTGACCGGCTACTTCCGTACGTTCGAGCAGTCCATCACCACCCCGCGTGGCGATGAAGTGCGCGGCTACCACAAGCCAATCATGTTGGCTGGCGGCATGGGCAACATCCGTGAAGAACACGTCAAGAAAGGCGAGATCCTGGTCGGCTCCAAGCTGATCGTACTCGGCGGCCCGGCGATGTTGATCGGTCTGGGTGGCGGCGCCGCTTCCTCCATGGCCACCGGCACCAGCTCGGCCGACCTGGACTTCGCCTCCGTACAGCGCGAAAACCCAGAGATGGAACGTCGCTGCCAGGAAGTGATCGACCGTTGCTGGCAGTTGGGTGACAAGAACCCGATCAGCTTCATCCACGACGTCGGCGCCGGCGGTTTGTCCAACGCCTTCCCGGAACTGGTCAACGATGGCGACCGCGGTGGCCGTTTCGAACTGCGCAACATTCCAAACGACGAGCCGGGCATGGCCCCGCACGAAATCTGGAGCAACGAATCCCAGGAGCGTTACGTGCTGGCCGTTGGCCCTGAAGACTTCGCGCGCTTCCAGGCTATCTGCGAACGCGAGCGTTGCCCGTTTGCCGTGGTCGGCGAAGCCACTGCCGAGCCGCAACTGACTGTCACAGATAGCCACTTCGGTAACAGCCCGGTCGACATGCCGCTGGAAGTGCTGCTGGGCAAAGCCCCGCGCATGCACCGTTCGGCGGTACGTGAAACCGAGCTGGGCGATGATTTCGACCCAAGCGCGCTGGACCTGACTGACAGCATCGAACGCGTGCTGCACCACCCGGCCGTGGCGAGCAAAAGCTTCCTGATCACCATCGGCGACCGCACCATCACCGGCCTGGTTGCCCGTGATCAAATGGTCGGGCCGTGGCAGGTTCCGGTGGCTGACGTTGCCGTCACCGCCACCAGCTTCGACGTCTACACCGGTGAAGCCATGGCCATGGGCGAGCGCACACCGCTCGCTCTGCTGGACGCCCCAGCGTCGGGCCGCATGGCGATTGGTGAAACCCTCACCAACATCGCTGCTTCGCGCATCGGCAAGCTGTCCGACATCAAACTGTCGGCCAACTGGATGTCGGCCGCCGGTCACCCAGGTGAAGACGCGCGCCTGTACGACACGGTTAAAGCAGTCGGCATGGAGCTGTGCCCGGAGCTGGGTATCACCATTCCGGTGGGCAAGGACTCCATGTCCATGGCTACCCGTTGGAACGAAGACGGCACCGACAAGAGCGTGACCTCGCCGCTGTCGTTGATCGTTACCGGTTTCGCACCGGTCACCGACATCCGCCAGACCCTGACCCCGCAACTGCGCATGGACAAGGGCACCACCGATCTGATCCTGATCGACCTGGGCCGTGGCCAGAACCGCATGGGCGCCTCCATCCTGGCGCAGACCCATGGCAAGCTCGGCAAACACGCGCCGGACGTCGATGACGCCGAAGACCTGAAAGCCTTCTTCGCCGTGATCCAGGGTCTGAACGCCGACGGTCACTTGCTGGCTTACCACGACCGCTCCGATGGTGGCCTGCTGACCAGCGTTGTGGAAATGGCCTTCGCCGGTCACTGCGGCCTGAACATCGTGCTCGACAGCGTTGCCGAGGATGCCGCCGAAATCAACGGCATCCTGTTCAACGAAGAACTGGGCGCCGTGATCCAGGTTCGCCAGGATGCTACCCCTGACGTACTTGCCCAATTCAGCGCTGCTGGTCTGGACGATTGTGTGGCCGTGATTGGCCAGCCGATCAACAACGGTGAAATCAACATCTCCTTCAATGGCGATACCGTGTTTGCCGGCCAGCGCCGCTTGCTGCAACGCCAGTGGGCTGAAACCAGCTACCAGATCCAGCGTCTGCGCGACAACGTTGTGTGCGCCGAGCAGGAATTCGACGTGATCCTGGAAGAAGACAACCCGGGCCTGAGCACCAAGCTCAGCTTCGACGTCAACCAGGACATCGCCGCGCCTTACATCAAGAAAGGCATCCGCCCACAAGTTGCCGTACTGCGTGAGCAGGGTGTCAACGGCCAAGTGGAAATGGCGGCCGCGTTCGACCGCGCGGGCTTTAATGCGATCGACGTGCACATGAGCGATATCCTCGCCGGTCGCGTTGACCTCAATGAGTTCAAAGGCCTCGTAGCCTGCGGTGGTTTCTCCTACGGCGACGTGCTGGGTGCCGGTGAGGGCTGGGCCAAGTCGGCCTTGTTCAACAGCCGTGCCCGCGACGCGTTCCAGGGTTTCTTCGAGCGCAACGACAGCTTCACCTTGGGTGTGTGCAACGGTTGCCAGATGATGTCCAACCTCAGCGAACTGATCCCGGGCAGCGAGTTCTGGCCGCACTTTGTGCGCAACCGTTCCGAGCAGTTCGAAGCCCGTGTCGCCATGGTGCAGGTGCAGGAATCCAACTCGATCTTCCTGCAAGGCATGGCTGGTTCGCGTATGCCAATCGCCATCGCCCACGGTGAAGGCCATGCCGAGTTCTCCAGCGAAGAAGCCTTGCTGGAAGCCGACCTGTCCGGTTGCGTGGCCATGCGTTTCGTCGACAACCACGGCAAGGTCACCGAGACCTACCCGGCCAACCCGAACGGCTCGCCGCGCGGGATCACCGGCCTCACCAGCCGCGACGGTCGCGTCACCATCATGATGCCGCACCCGGAACGCGTATTCCGCGCCGTGCAAAACTCGTGGCGCCCGGAAGAGTGGAACGAAGATGGCGCCTGGATGCGCATGTTCCGCAACGCTCGCGTTTGGGTGAACTAAGACGGTGTACAAGCTCGCCTTCTTTGTGCCCGACAGCCATGTGGAGATGGTGAAAACCGCCGTCTTCGCCGCCGGCGGCGGGCGCATCGGCGACTACGACAGCTGCGCCTGGCAAGTGCTGGGCCAGGGCCAATTCCGCGCGTTGGACGGCAGTCAGCCGTTTATCGGGCAGGTGGGCCAGGTTGAAGTGGTTGAAGAGTGGAAGGTTGAGCTGGTGGTGGCGGATGAATTGATTGTGGCTGTTGTGGCTGCGTTGAAGCTGAGCCATCCGTATGAGACACCGGCGTATGAGGTGTGGCAGTTGGCGGATTTTTGATTTGCACGCTGCTTTAACAAGAAACCCGCTGGGCCAGTTTGGTCAGCGGGTTTTTTGTTGGCTGCGATGGCGGCGGAGCAGGCGCCTGCGACCAAATCTTCACCGTACTCCCCAACCTGAGCAGCGAAATTCTTGATCGTTCCCACGCTCCGCGTGGGAATGCATCCTGTGACGCTCTGCGTCACCCTTGCGCAGGGCTTGAGCCATGCGCCTTGGACGCGGAGCGTCCGGGGCGGCATTCCCACGTAGAGCGTGGGAGCGATCGGTCAGGCGTTGATTGGGCGGGTAACCAAGCGCTCCAGCGCCTCACCCAATCCAGTGGCTTTGTCACCAATCAACAGGTGCCAAACACCGCTTTCCAATTGGCTGACACCCTGGCAACCGAGTGCGCTGAGGTCAGCTTCTGACAACACCGAATCATCCCCCAACTCCACCCGCAACCGGGTCATCGCCACGGCTTCCAACTGCCGCACATTGCCTCGGCCACCCAAGGCGCTCAGCCATTTCTCGGCTTCCTGCACATTCACCGCAATCGGCTTATCCACAGGCGCAACGCTCACCGGCGCAGAGGCCACAAACGACGGCATGGCCAAGCGAATCTCATCAGCAATGCTGTCGGCCATTGGCCCGACCACCACCTGCAAACTCCCGCCATTGCCCGGCCGAACCACGGCCATGGCGCCCAGTGCTTTCAGCTCGGCATCCACTGCCTTACTACGATCGACCATGTCCAACCGCAGGCGGGTAGTGCAAGCACCAACACTCAGCAGATTGGCCGCACCGCCCAACGCCCGGATGTACGCGCTGGCCCGTTGGTCATTGCTCATCACCTCAGCCTGTACCACCTGGATATCTTCACGGCCCGGCGTCTTCAGGTTGAAGCGGCGAATGCAGTAGTTGAACACGCTGTAATAGATCAGCGCATAGGCCAAGCCAACCGGGAACACCAGCCAACCATTGGTGGACTTGCCCCAGCCCAACACCATGTCGATAAACCCACCGGAGAAGGTAAAGCCCAGGTGGATATTCAGCATGTTGGTGACGGCCATGGAAAGGCCTGTCAGCACCGCGTGGATCAGATACAAAAACGGCGCAAGGAACATGAACGCAAATTCAATCGGCTCCGTTACCCCAGTCAAGAACGAGGTCAGTGCCATGGACAGGAAAATCCCGCCCATTACTTTGCGGCGTTCCGGCAACGCATTGCGGTACATCGCCAGGCACGCAGCGGGCAGGCCGAACAGCATCACCGGGAACATGCCGGTCATGAACTGGCCGCCTTTCGGGTCGCCGGCGAAGTAGCGGGTCAGGTCGCCGGTCACCACGGCGCCGGTGGCCGGATCGGTGAAACTGCCAAACACAAACCACGCCATATTGTTGAGGATGTGGTGCAGTCCGGTGACGATCAGCAAGCGATTGAACACGCCGAACACGAAGGCGCCAAAGCTGCCACTTTCCATCAGCAGCACACCGAAGCTGTTGATGCCGTGCTGCACCGGCGGCCAGATCAGGCCAAAGATCACGCCCAATCCGACGGCACTAAACCCGGTGACAATCGGCACAAACCGTCGCCCACCAAAGAACGCCAGGTATTCCGGCAGCTTGATGTCCTTGAAGCGGTTATACAGCCCACCTGCCATCAAACCGCTGACGATACCGGCGAGCATGCCCATGTTGATGGTCGTGTCCATCACCTTGAGGGTGGAGACCATCACCAAGTAACCAATGGCGCCTGCCAGGCCTGCCGTGCCGTTATTGTCACGGGCAAAACCCACGGCGATACCGATGGCGAAGATCAACGCGAGGTTGGCGAAAATCGCCTGCCCGGCGTCGTGCATCACGGCGATGTTCAAAAGGTCGGTGTCGCCCAGGCGCAACAGCAGGCCTGCGATCGGCAAGATCGCGATCGGCAGCATCAGCGCGCGGCCCAGGCGTTGCAGGCCCTCGATAAAATGTTGGTACATGGCGTGTCTCCCTTTTCTTGTTGTTTTCAGCTCAGCGGCCAGTGGTGTTGACAGGCTTGGCGAACGGCTTTGGCACTGCTCAGGTCAAGCAGGCCTTGGCTCAATTGCCGGCATTGCGCCGCGTCCAGATGGCGGACGCGGTCCTTGATTTCTCCGATTTGCGGCGGGCTTACGGACAGCTCCCTGACTCCCAGGCCCACCAGCACGGGCGTGGCCAGCGGGTCGCAAGCCAAGGCACCGCACACACCGACCCAACGGCCGTGTTTGGCAGCTCCGGCGCAGGTTTGGGCGATCAGTCGCAGCAGTGCCGGGTGCAGGGCGTCGACCCGTGCGGCGAGGCCTGCATGGTCGCGGTCCATGGCCAGGGTGTACTGGGACAGATCATTGGTGCCGATGGACAAAAAGTCCGCGTGCTTGGCCAGTTGTTCGGCCATCAGCGCGGCGGCGGGCACTTCGATCATCACGCCCAGCTCCGGGCGCTGGGTCAGTTCCAGCTCCGCGCACAACTCATCCAGGCGCTGGCGGATTTGCAGCAGTTCATCAACCTCGCTGACCATCGGCAGCAGAATTCGGCAGCGTTCCAAGGGGCTGACTTGCAGCAGCGCGCGCAGTTGCTGGTCGAGTACTTCAGGGCGTACCTGGGCCAGGCGAATGCCGCGCAGGCCCAACACCGGATTGGCCTCGACCGGCAGCGGCAAGTAGTCGAGCTGTTTATCGCCGCCCACATCGATGGTGCGGATGATCACTGACTTGTCGCCCATGGCATCCAGCACGGCTTGATAAGCCTGGCGCTGTTCCTGTTCATCCGGCGCGGTGCGACGGTCGACGAAGAGAAATTCGGTGCGCAGCAGGCCGACACCATCAGCGCCGTTTGCAAACGCCACCTGGGCTTCGGCGCTGGAGGCGACATTGGCAGCGACTTCGATGCTCACGCCGTCGGTGGTGCGTGCAGGCTGTTGGGCTTGGGCCTGTTGCTGTTGGCGGCGTAGCTTTTGTGCGTCGCGGATCTGATGCACTTCGGCGTGGCGCGCCTCGCTGGGTGCCAGTTCCAGGCGACCGTTGGCGGCGTCCAGCACCACGCGTTGGCCTTGGGGCACGTCGAGCACATCGCTGCCCAACGCGACCACACAGGGCAAGCCTTTACCTCGGGCGAGGATTGCCACATGTGAGGTGGCACCGCCTTCTGCCATGCAGATACCGGCCGCATGTTGCTCGCTCAGTTGCAGCAGGTCAGACGGTGTCAGTTCATGGGCACTGACGATTGCACCGGCGGGTAATTCGAAGTGCCAGGCTTCACCCAGCAGTGAACGCAGCACGCGTTGTTGCAGGTCCCGCAGATCATTGGCGCGCTCGGCAAACAGTGGCTTGCCCAGGGCCAGCAACACCGCGCATTGCGCCTGGATCGCGTCGCGCCAGGCGTGGGTGGCGGCGCTGCCGTGTTCGATGGCGGCGGTCGCCGCCTCCAGCAAGGTCGGGTCTTCGAGCAGGGCAAGGTGGGCGGCGAAGATCTCTTCTTCGTCGACGTTCTTGCGCTGGCGGGCGTGGTCCAGGGTCGCTCGGATTTCGTTGCGCACTTGTTCCAGGGCGGTGTCCAGTTGTTGCAGTTGTTCGTCGGCGCGGTGGTGGCCGGTGTCTTCCGGTAACTCGATGCCGGTCAGGCGAAACAGCGGCCCGCAGACCAGGCCGGGTGCTGCGCACACGCCTTGCAGTACACCGGCTTCGGTGTTCGCCCGACGGGGTGCGATGGCGACGGGGGCGTGATGTTCTTCGCTGATAGCGATTGAGAGCGCAGCGACCAATGCCTGCAACGCCACCTCGCAATCCTTGCCGCGACAGGTCACGTGCACCTCGTCGCCCTCGCCAATCCCTAGTCCCAGCAAGCCGATCAGGCTGTCACACGACGCCGATTTACCGTTGAAGTGCAGGTGCGCCTGGCCACTGAAACCCTGGGCGGTCTTGCGGATCAACGCCGCCGGACGCGCATGCAGGCCACCGCGATGGGTGATGTGCACGCTGGCGCTGGCTTCGGCCTCCGAGTTATCCACAGACGCTTGAACCGGCGCCGCCGAGCGCGCCACGATTTGCAGCAGCGGTTCACCGACCTTGACCGTTTTCCCGGCAATCGAGCGCAGTTCAAAACGCTCGCCATTGGTCAGAATGATCAGGCTGACCAGGCTTTTGCATTGCCGTGCAATCCGGTCCAGATCGAACTGCACCAGCGCCTGGCCCTTGCTCACTTGCTCGCCATTTTTCACCAACAGCGCAAACCCTTCGCCATTCAGCTCCACCGTGTCGATGCCCACATGCATCAATACCTCGGCACCGTTCTCGGCACGAATCGTCAGTGCGTGACCGGTGCGCGCGACATGGATGATCACTCCATCACAGGGCGCGTGCAGGCAGTCATTCAACGGGTCGATGGCAATGCCGTCGCCCATCGCGCCACTGGCGAATACTTCGTCGGGAACGTTGCCCAGGGTCAGCACCGGCCCGCTGAGGGGCGCGCTAAGGGTCAATTCATTATTGTTGTTGGACATGGGCACGGTACTCATCAGGAAAACGCTGCAAACCACTCAGTGAGTGCGGGTAACTTTGCTCAGGTGACGCGGCTGGTCCGGGTCCATGCCCCGGGCTTCGGCCAGGCCTGCGGCCATCACGTAAAAGCTTTGGATGGCCAGGATCGGGTCCAGGCTGGGGTGTTCGGCGCGGCTCAGGGTCAGGTCGCGCTCGGCGATATCGTCCGGTGCGGCCAGCAACACGCGAGCGCCGCGTTGGCGCATGTCGGCGGCCAGGCTCAACAGACCGGCTTGTTCGGCGCCACGCGGGGCGAATACCAGCAGCGGGTAGTTGTCGCCGATCAAGGCCATCGGCCCGTGGCGCACTTCGGCACTGCTGAAGGCTTCGGCCTGGATCGCCGAGGTTTCCTTGAGCTTGAGCGCGGCTTCCTGGGCGATGGCAAAACCGGCGCCACGGCCGATTACCATCAATTGCTGACAGCCGCGCAGGGCGTCGATGGCGTGGGTCCAATCTTGCTTGGCGGCTGCACGCAGATCATCGGGCAGGGCGCGGCAGGCTTGCAGCAAGTCGGGCTCTTGGTTCCAGTGGCCGATCAACAACGCGCTGGCGCTGAGGGTGGCGATAAAGCTTTTGGTGGCCGCGACGCTTTGTTCCGGCCCGGCGCACAGTGGCACGTGGAATTCGCAGGCAGCTTCCAGCGGGGAGTCTTCGGCGTTGACCATCGAAATGCTCAGGGCACCGCGTTTGCGCAGCAGGCGCAGGCTGTTGACCAGGTCCGGACTTTGCCCCGACTGGGAGAACCCGAATGCCACCTGGCCGCTGACCTTCATCGGCGCCTGCAACAAGGTCACCACCGACATCGGCAACGACGCCACCGGGATGCCCACGTGTTGCATGGTCAAATAGGCGAAATAGCTCGCGGCATGATCCGAGCTGCCGCGGGCGATGGTCATCGCCACTTGCGGCGGCTGACGGCGCAGGCGCCCGGCGATTTCTTCCAGTGGCGGGTCGAGGCGTTGCAGTTGTGCCGCGACGGCGTCACAGGAGGCCAGGGCCTCTTCAAGCATTTTTGAAGTCAATGGTTTCTCCTTCGACCATTACGTCGGTGAGTGTCAGGGAGCGGTCCATGCGCACGCAGTCGGCAAAGCTGCCGGGTTGCAGGCGTCCGCGTTCTTCGAGGCCCAGGTAGTCCGCAGGAAATTGCGACAGGCGTTGTGAGGCTTCGCTGATAGGCAGGCCGATTTTCACCAGGTTGCGCAGCGCCTGATCCATGGTCAGGGTGCTACCGGCCAGGGTGCCGTCGGCCAGGCGCACACCGCCCAGGCATTTAGTTACGGTGTGGCTGCCCAGCTTGTATTCGCCGTCGGGCATACCGGCGGCGGCGGTGGAGTCGGTGACGCAGTACAGGCACGGGATCGAGCGCAGGGCCACACGCATGGCGCCGGGGTGTACGTGCAGCAAGTCCGGGATCAGCTCGGCGTATTTGGCGTGGGCCAGTGCCGCGCCGACGATGCCCGGTTCGCGGTGATGCAGCGGGCTCATGGCGTTGTACAAGTGCGTGAAGCTGGTGGCACCGGCGGCGAGGGCGGCGACGCCTTCCTCATAGCTGCCCAGGGTGTGGCCGATCTGCATGCGCACGCCGCGTTCGCTGAGGGCGCGGATCAACGCGTCATGCCCGGCGATTTCTGGGGCGATGGTGATCACTCGGATCGGTGCCAGGCGCAGGTAGGCTTCCACTTCCGCCATCAACGCGGTGTGAGCGAAGTTGGGTTGCGCGCCGAGTTTTCCCGGATTGATGTAGGGGCCTTCCAGGTGAACACCGAGTACGCGGGCGCTGCCTGTAGGACGTTGTTCGCAAAAGGTGCCGAGTTGGCCGAGCACGCTGGAGATTTCGTCGACCGGTGCAGTCATGGTGGTAGCCAGCAGCGAGGTCGTACCAAAACGCACGTGGGTACGGGTGATGGTCTCGAACGCGCTGGCGCCTTCCATGATGTCTTTGCCGCCGCCGCCATGCACATGCAGGTCGATAAAGCCGGGCAGCAAGTAAGGCAGGTCATTTTCAGTCGGGTCGCAAGGCACGCCGTCGATGGCGATCACCTTGCCGTGCTCGTGCACCAGGCGGCCGCGAATCCAGCCGCTGGGCGTGAGGATGTTGTCTTCGGACATGGGCAGTTCTCTAGAGTCGCAATTCAGCGGAATAGTCGTGGCGGCGCAGCTCTGCGACGAAGTCGTAGTAGTCGTTGCGGCAGTAGGTGTCGGTGATTTCAATCGGCGTGTTGTCGGCGGTGTAGCCGACACGGGTCATCAGCAGCATGGCGGTGCCGGGGGCGATGCCCACCAACTTGGCGAACTCATCCGAGGCGTTGATTGCCTGGATATGCTGCAGGGCGCGCACGATGGGCTTGCCGATGCCTTCCAGGTATTCGTACAGCGAATTGCCGATGGCTTGCGGATGCGGCAACACCGAGGCGGGCATGGTGGTCATTTCAATTGCCATCACTGTGTCGTCGGCCTTACGCAGACGTTTGAGGCGCGCCACTTTGTCGGTAGGCGACAGGCACAGGCGGATCAGTTCTTCGTGGGTCGGCGGGGTGATGTCGCGCTCCAACCATTGAGAGGTGGGCACAAAACCTTTGAGTCGCAGCATTTCGCTGAACCCCGACAGGCGCGACAGCGGTTGTTCCAGGCGTGGCGTGATAAAGGTGCCGGAGCCTTGGCTGCGTCGGATCAAGCCTTGGGCGAACAGCACTTCCAGCGCTTTGCGGGCGGTGACCCGCGAAATGCTCAGTTGCTCACTGAGGGCGCGCTCCGATGGCAAGGCCTGTTCGGATTTCCACTGGCCGGCATGGATCGCCGCCTCCAGGCTGCGCGCCAATTGCAAGTACAGCGGCGTGGATTGTTTGTCGTCGGGGCGCAAGGCCAGGATGGGATTCATCTGTCAGGTTTCCGATGCGTTATTGGAGTGTTGTCGCCCGGTAATGGCCGGAAATTAATACCACTTAAATACCATGTCAATGCAGCAAAAACGGTGCAAGCAATGGTTTTAGGGCCCTGCAATGGGGCCTGGTATCAAGTGGTATTAGAGAGGTCTGTATCGCGCGCAGAACTACGCAGCCCGGCGCGGTGAACTGGTATTCACCGGCAGGCGCTGCCAGGGGCAGGAATTATTTTCGAATTATTTTACGAACGGTACGAGATTAAGGGCGAATCTCGACCATGGTGCCGTCTTTGACCAGGTTCCAGACTTCACGCATGTCCATGTTGCGCATGCCGATGCAGCCGTCGGTCCAGTCCAGGGTGTGGAGCCACTCCTCCGGGTACTCTTCGCTGTCGGGGGTGCCGTGGATCATGATCATGCCGCCGGGGCTCACGCCTTCGCGGCGGGCGCGGGCGGAGTCGCTGATATTGGGGTAGGAGATGTGCATGGACAGGTTGAAGCGGTCGCTGGTCTTGCGCCAGTCGATCCAATAAAAACCTTCCGGCGTGCGGCGGTCGCCTTCGAGCAGCTTGGTGCCCTTGGGGTTTTTGCCCAGGGAGATACGATAGGTCTTGAGGGGCTTGCCGTCGTTGATCAGTTGCAGCTGATGGGCAGACTTGAGGACCAGGATTTTCTCGACAGGTTTACCGCCGATGATTTCCACAGTAGAGGCCGAAGACAGGGTAGCGAACGACAGACAGATAAGAGCAAGCAACAGACGCATTAAAACGGTTTCCCTTGTAAAAGGTGCTGCCTGGAATGTTATTTGGCCGACGGCATCATGGGCGGCACCGACTCGCTGCGTACCGGGAACACCTGTTGCCGACGGTCAGCGAAGAAGCATTCTAAGGTACGCCCGACCGTGCGGAAAGCCAGCTCGGACCAAGGGATGTCGGCTTCATCAAACAGCTTCACTTCCAGGCTTTCGGGGCCGGCGGCGAAGTCCAGGTCGACCAGATCGGCGCGGTAGAAAATGTGCACCTGGCTGATGTGCGGTACGTCGATCAAGGTGTAAATGCTCAGGTTGCACACGCGGGCGCAGGCTTCTTCCAGGGTTTCGCGCGCAGCGGCTTGCTCCACGGTTTCGCCGTTTTCCATAAAACCTGCGGGCAGGGTCCAGTAACCCAGGCGCGGCTCGATGGCACGTCGGCACAGCAGCACTTTATCGCCCCACACCGGCACGGTACCGGCGACGATATTGGGGTTCTGATAGTGAATGGTCGAGCAGTGATCACACACAAAGCGCAGGCGTGCGTCGCCTTCGGGAATGCGCTGGGTAACCGGTTTACCGCACTGGCTGCAGAAGTTCATGCTGGGGTTCCTGAGGAGTGGGCACATCTTGGCTTGGTGCCTGGCTTTCCTGCAAGTTGTCGTTTCGCGACACGCCTAAGGTTTGGGGTTGGGCACCCGCACGCTTTGGTGCATGATGCAAGGTAGCCAACAGACCGAGATGACTCATGCTGGACGAGCTACTTCGCCGGGTAAGCAATCACACCCCTCACACACTGGAAACTGACGGGCGTTTCCCCGAGGCCGCGGTGCTGGTGCCGATTACCCGCAGTGACGAACCTGAGCTGATCTTGACCCTGCGCGCCAGCGGCCTGTCGACCCACGGTGGCGAAGTGGCGTTTCCCGGCGGGCGACGTGACCCTGAGGACCCGGACCTGATCTTTACCGCGCTGCGCGAAGCCGAAGAAGAGATCGGCCTGCCGCCTGGCCTGGTGGAAGTGATCGGGCCGTTGAGCCCGCTGATTTCATTGCATGGCATTCGTGTCACGCCCTATGTCGGGATTATCCCTGACTATGTCGAATACCTGGCCAATGATGCCGAGATTGCCGCCGTCTTCAGCGTGCCCTTGGATTTCTTCCGCCAGGACCCGCGTGAACATACCCATAGAATCGATTACCAGGGCCGCAGTTGGTACGTGCCCAGTTACCGATTTGGCGAATACAAGATCTGGGGGCTGACGGCGATCATGATTGTCGAACTGATCAATCTGCTCTATGACGACGCCAAGATCAGTCTGCATCAGCCGCCCAAGAGCTTCATCAATATCTAAGCCATCGTTTGAATGGCGAGCCGTGAGGAAAAACCATGAAATACCGCCTTGGCGACGCCCGCGTCGAGACTCATCCACACAGCTGGGTGGCACCTAATGCCACGCTGGTGGGCAAGGTCAAGCTGGAGGAGGGTGCCAACGTCTGGTTCAACGCGGTGTTGCGTGGCGACAACGAACTGATCCTGATCGGCAAGAACAGCAATGTGCAGGATGGCAGCGTGATGCACACCGACATGGGCTACCCGCTGACCCTGGGCACCGGCGTGACCATCGGTCATAACGCGATGCTGCATGGCTGCACCGTCGACGACTACAGCCTGATCGGCATCAACGCGGTGATCCTCAATGGCGCCAAGATCGGCAAGCACTGCATCATCGGCGCCAATTCGCTGATCGGCGAAGGCAAGGAAATTCCCGATGGGTCGTTGGTGATGGGCTCGCCGGGCAAGGTGGTGCGCGAGCTGACTGAAGCACAGAAGCGGATGCTCGAAGCCAGCGCCGCGCACTATGTGCATAACGCCCAGCGCTATGCGCGTGACTTGGTAGAGCAGGAAGAATGAACCCGATTGAACGGCCCGTCGCCTCGCCGTGCGTGAATATTTGTGCGCTGGATGATGACGATATCTGCACCGGCTGCCAGCGTACGGTGGATGAGATTACGCGGTGGAGCCGCATGGACAATGCTGAACGCCGGGTGGTGCTGGGGTTGTGCCATGAACGGGCGAAGGCGAGTGGGTTGGTGTGGATGATTCCCGGGAAACCCGGCGCCTGACTATCGTGGTCGACAGGCTTCCTGTGGTGAGCGGGCTTGTTGTGGCAAGCCCGCTCGCCACACGGGTTGCGGTGCATTACCCTGTGCGCATTACCCACAGGTCCCTCGCCCCATGCTCTTTCTGATCGCCTACATCAGCAGTGTCGTGCTGATCAACTTTGCCTTCTCCACCGCCCCGCATCTGGATGTCATCTGGTCGGCCTGGGGCGGTCTGGTATTTATCCTGCGCGACATGGTGCAAACCCGCTTCGGCCACGGTGCGATCATCGCTATGCTGGCAGCGCTGGTGCTGTCGTATATCACCTCCGACCCGGCCATTGCCTTGGCCAGCGCCACAGCCTTCGCGGTGTCCGAGTGCATTGACTGGCTGGTGTTCAGCATCACCAAGCGCCCGCTTCACGATCGCCTGTGGATAAGTTCGGCGCTGAGCATTCCCCTCGATACGTTTATCTTCTTCGGCCTGATCGGCGCGCTGACCCCTGCGGTGGCCGGCACTGCGTTGGTGTCGAAATTTGCAGGGGTTACGGTGGTGTGGCTGATCATGGCCTGGCGTCTGCGCAAACGGGCCGTCGCCAACTGAGGCCAATTTTTACAGTTCATGTAAAATGCCGGCCTTTCTCCCCATGATCCGCTCCCCTGAGGACCTGAGATGACCCGAATCGGAACTCCATTGTCGCCAACCGCGACCCGCGTTTTGCTGTGTGGCTGCGGTGAGCTGGGCAAGGAAGTGGTAATCGAACTGCAACGCCTGGGCGTTGAAGTGATTGCCGTGGATCGCTACGCCAATGCGCCGGCCATGCAGGTTGCGCACCGTAGCCACGTGATCAACATGCTCGACGGCGCCGCCCTGCGTGCCGTGATCGAAGCCGAGAAACCGCACTTCATCGTGCCGGAAATCGAAGCCATCGCCACCGCCACCCTGGTGGAACTGGAAGCCGAAGGCTTCACCGTGATCCCGACCGCGCGTGCCACTTCGCTGACCATGAACCGTGAAGGCATCCGTCGTCTGGCCGCTGAAGAGCTGGACCTGCCGACCTCGCCGTATCATTTTGCTGACACCTTCGAAGACTACAGAAAGGCCGTGCAAGACCTGGGCTTCCCATGTGTGGTCAAGCCTGTGATGAGTTCGTCGGGCAAGGGCCAGAGCTTGCTGCGCAGCGCTGACGACGTGCAGAAAGCCTGGGATTACGCCCAGGAAGGCGGCCGTGCCGGTAAAGGTCGCGTGATCATCGAAGGCTTTATCGACTTCGACTACGAAATCACGCTGCTGACCGTGCGTCACATCGGCGGCACCACCTTCTGCGCGCCAGTTGGCCATCGTCAGGAGAAGGGCGACTACCAGGAATCCTGGCAGCCACAGGCCATGAGCCCGATTGCCCTGGCTGAGTCCGAGCGTGTTGCCAAAGCCGTGACCGAATCGCTGGGTGGCCGTGGTCTGTTTGGCGTGGAGTTGTTTATCAAGGGTGATCAGGTGTGGTTCAGCGAAGTGTCGCCGCGTCCGCATGACACCGGTTTGGTGACATTGATTTCTCAGGATCTGTCGCAGTTTGCCCTGCATGCGCGCGCCATTCTTGGCCTGCCGATCCCTTTGATCCGTCAGTTCGGGCCTTCGGCTTCGGCGGTGATTCTGGTGGAAGGGCAGTCGACCCAGACAGCCTTCGCCAACCTCGGTGCTGCGTTGAGCGAGCCGGACACGGCGTTGCGTCTGTTTGGTAAGCCGGAGGTGAATGGCCAGCGTCGGATGGGTGTGGCGTTGGCGCGGGATGAGTCGATTGAAGCGGCTCGGGCTAAGGCTACCCGTGCTTCTCAGGCGGTTGTTGTAGAACTCTAACTCACCCTGATCGTTCCCACGCTCTGCGTGGGAATGCCTCATGTGACGCTCCGCGTCACGCTTTGGGACGCAGAGCGTCCCGGGCTGCATTCCCACGCAGAGCGTGGGAATGATCATGGGTTAGGCGACTTTGTTCAAATCGTTATCCCGCGTCTCTTTCAGGCACAGCACCGCAATCAAACTCAGCAACGCTGCCGCCGACACATACCCGCCGACATAACTCAGGCCACCCATCGCCACCAGCTTGGTTGCGAAAAACGGCGCGGCCGAGGCCCCCACAATCCCACCCAGGTTGTACGCTGCCGAAGCGCCGGTATAGCGCACGCGGGTCGGAAACAGTTCCGGCAACATCGCGCCCATCGGGGCGAAGGTTACGCCCATCAGGAACAGCTCCAACGCCAGGAACAACGCCACGGCCCAGGTCGAGCCATGGGTCAGCAGTGGCTCCATGGTGAAACCCGAAAGGATCGCCAGGACTGCGCCAACGATCAGCACCGGCTTGCGTCCATATCGATCACTGGCCAAGGCCGCCAGCGGCGTGGCTAGCCCCATGAACAGCACCGCAAAACACAGCAGTCCCAGGAACGTCTCGCGGCTATAACCCAAGGTTGAAACGCCGTAGCTCAGGGAAAATGCGGTGGTGATATAGAACAGCGCGTAACACACCACCATCGATGCCGCGCCCAGCAGCACGGGCAGCCAATGCTGGCTGAACAGTTCCACCAACGGTACTTTTACCGGGGCTTCTTTTGCCACGGCGTTGGCGAACACCGGGGTTTCATGCAGTTTCAGCCGTGCATACAGCCCCACCATTACCAGCGCGGCGCTGAGGATGAACGGGATGCGCCAGCCCCAACTGCGGAATTGTTCGTCGTTCAGGCTTATGGCCAGGATCAGGAACAAGCCATTGGCCGCCAGGAACCCAATCGATGGGCCCAGTTGCGGGAACATGCCGAACCAGGCACGTTTGCCCTTCGGTGCGTTCTCGGTGGCCAGCAATGCCGCGCCACCCCATTCCCCACCAAGGCCCAGGCCCTGGCCGAAACGCAGCACGCACAACAGAATCGGCGCCCAGGCCCCGATGCTGTCATAGCCAGGCAGCAAACCAATCAGCGTGGTGCAGACCCCCATCAATAGCAGCGAAGCCACTAGAGTCGATTTTCGCCCGATGCGGTCACCAAAGTGGCCGAACAGCGCCGACCCCAGTGGGCGGGCAATAAAGGCGATACCAAAGGTCAGAAACGACGCCAGCATCTGCGCGGTGCCGGAGGTCTGTGGGAAGAATACCGGGCCGATCACCAGTGCAGCAGCGGTCGCGTAGATATAGAAATCGTAGAACTCGATGGCCGTACCGACGATGCTCGCGGTAGCGACCCGTGCGGTCGAGTTGGTCGGGGCGGCGGTTGCGGCCTCGTTATAGGTGGTGCTCATTGAGGTATCCCTGGCGGTCATTGCGCGTTTGGACGCGGATTATTATTGGTCGAACACCCATGGATCAGGGTTGTGCGCGGTGCAGCTCGGGATGGGAGCAAACACCGGTCAGACACGATAAGGCGGTGCCTGGACGCGCTCAGTGCGAGTAGCACGCGGTCGGGCGCAGCTCTGGTAAGCTGCGCCGATTATAGGAAGGGGGTTGGACATACAACAAGGGGGGCTGAAACGCCGCAAATCAAAATGTAGGCGCTAGTTCAGGCAGCCACCGGCACTCGGCTGGTGTGCCAGATCAGCACCTTGCTGACGCGGTTATCCTCGGTCTCGAGGATTTCCAGGCGATAGCGGCCGATTTTCAGGCACACCGCGCAGTCGGGAATGGTCTCCAGTGCCTCGGTTACCAGGCCGTTGAGGGTCTTGGGGCCGTCGCTGGGCAAGTGCCAGCCCAGGCTCTTGTTCAGTTCGCGGATCGAGGCGGCGCCGTCGATGATATAGCGGCCGTCGGGTTGCGCTTCGATATGCGGGTTGTCCGCACTCTGTTCGCTTTCGAATTCGCCGACGATCTCTTCGAGGATGTCTTCCAAGGTGACGATGCCCAGCACTTCGCCGTATTCGTCCACCACCATGCCCAGGCGGCGCTGCTGCTTGTGGAAATTCAGCAGTTGCAGTTGCAGAGGCGTGCTTTCCGGAACGAAGTAGGGCTCGTGGCAGGCAGCGAGCAAGGCTTCCTTGGTCAAGCTGGCGTCGGGCAGCAGGTGCTGGATCTGGCGTGTGTTGAGCACGGCTTCGACTTGGTTGATATCGCTGTAAAACACCGGGAGGCGAGTGCGCTGGGAGGTGCGCAGTTGCTCGATGATTTCTTCGACCGAGTCATCCAGGTTGATGCCATCCACTTCACTGCGCGGTACCAGAATGTCGTTGACCGTGATGTTGTCCAAGGCGTGGATGCCAGGCATGCCACGCCTGCGGTCATCGTCGGTCTCGGGCTCCGCTTCATCGTCATCGTTGGGCAGCGGCTCGTCGCTCTTTTTCACAGCGCCGGTTTTACGCGCAAACGGTCGCAGCAGCAGCAGGCTGAGGCCATTGAGTAGCCAGGCCAAGGGATAGAGGATTTTCAGTGGCACGCCCAGCAGCGTATTGCCAAAGCCCAGCACTGCTTGCGGATGTCGGGTGGCGAGGGCGCGAGGCAGATAGTCGGCGAGTATCAGTAAAGTGGCGCAGGAGATCAGCCAGCCGAGCCACGGGCCGTTCTGCGCCCAGGCATAGATCGCCAGCAGCGTGCAGAGAATTACCACTGCAGCACGGCACAAACTGTTGCACAAGATCAGGCTGTTACGCGGGAAGTTCAGGCGGGCGGCAGCCTTGTCACCCTGGCGCGTGCCGGGGCGCAGGGCCAGCAGGTGTTGTTGCGCGGCTTCGATGGCGGTAAACAGTGCCGCCCATAACACCAGTAAGGCAATTACCGCGAGCATCGGCCCAAGGGGCAAGTTGTCCATGATCGCTGCCCGTCAGATATGCAGGATGTATTCGCGAACCAGCTTGCTGCCGAAATAGGCCAGCATCAGCAGGCAGAAACCGGCCAGGGTCCAGCGGATCGCCTTGTGCCCACGCCAGCCGAGGCGGTTACGGCCCCACAGCAACACGCTGAACACCACCCAGGCCAGGCACGCCAGCAGGGTTTTATGCACCAGGTGCTGGGCGAACAGGTTTTCGACGAACAACCAGCCGGAAATCAGCGACAGCGACAGCAGTGTCCAGCCGGCCCACAGGAAACCGAACAGCAGGCTTTCCATGGTTTGCAGCGGCGGGAAGTTCTTGATCAATCCGGAAGGGTGTTTGTTTTTAAGCTGGTGGTCCTGCAGCAGCAGGAGCAGGGCTTGAAATACCGCGATGGTAAACATGCCGTAGGCGAGGATCGACAACAGGATGTGGGCGAGGATGCCCGGTTCCTCATCGATCACCTGCACGGTGCCGGTCGGTGTGAAATGCGCGAGCAGTACCGTCAGCATTCCCAGTGGGAATAGCAGCACCAGCAGATTCTCGACGGGGATCCGATAACAGGCCAGCAGGGTCAATGCGATAACGGCGGCGGCAATCAGGCTGGCGGCGCTGAAAAAGTCCAGGCCCAGTCCGACCGGGGTCATCAGGTGGGTAAACAGGCTCGCGGCATGAGCCAGCAAGGCCAGGACGCCAAGGCCAACCAGCAGGCGTTTGTCCACCTTGGTGCCTTGGGCCAGACGAGTGCCCTGATAGAGGGTCGCAGCGGCATACAAGATGGCGGCGGCGAGGCTGGGTAGCAAACTGGGTGACAAGGGGAGCATAAATCCTGTTAGGCAGGCCCGAAAGGCGCTGAGTTTGGCATACCCCTGCGTAACACGAAAGACTCTCAGGCCAGACAGCGGGTGTGCACGGCGGCAGTCTTCGCTATAATCCGCGACCTGCCCACGCCGCAGGCTCGCCGAGCGCTGTTTTTAATAGCGATTTACCACAGCCTGGGCCGCCATTACCTCGGTCTACCACTTCACTTCGATGAATAGGGCCTGAAAGGATCGCGCATGTTTGAAAATCTGACTGACCGTCTCTCGCAGACGCTGCGCCACGTAACCGGCAAGGCCAAGCTGACCGAGGACAATATTAAAGACACCCTGCGTGAAGTGCGCATGGCGTTGCTGGAAGCCGACGTGGCCTTGCCTGTGGTCAAGGACTTCGTCAACTCGGTCAAAGAGCGCGCAGTGGGCACCGAAGTGTCCCGCAGCCTGACCCCGGGCCAGGCCTTTGTGAAGATCGTCCAGGCCGAACTCGAAAGCCTGATGGGTGCGGCCAACGAAGATTTGAACCTCAGCGCTGTGCCACCGGCCGTCGTGCTGATGGCCGGTCTGCAAGGTGCGGGTAAAACCACCACCGCCGGCAAGCTGGCGCGCTTCCTTAAAGAGCGCAAGAAGAAAACCGTGATGGTGGTGTCGGCTGACGTGTACCGTCCGGCCGCTATTAAACAGCTGGAAATGCTCGCCGGCGAAGTGGGGGTGACCTTCTTCCCGTCCGACCTGAGCCAGAAGCCGGTCGACATTGCCAACGCGGCTATTAAAGAAGCGAAGCTGAAATTCATCGACGTGGTCATCGTCGATACCGCCGGTCGCCTGCACATCGATGAAGAGATGATGGGCGAGATCAAGGCGCTGCATGCCGCGATCAACCCGGTCGAGACGTTGTTTGTGGTCGATGCCATGACCGGCCAGGATGCGGCCAACACCGCCAAGGCCTTTGGCGATGCGCTGCCGCTGACCGGCGTGATCCTGACCAAAGTCGACGGCGACGCCCGTGGTGGTGCCGCGCTGTCGGTACGTGCCATCACCGGCAAGCCGATCAAGTTCATTGGTATGGGCGAGAAGAGCGAAGCGCTCGAGCCGTTCCACCCAGAGCGTATCGCCTCGCGGATCCTTGGCATGGGCGACGTGCTCAGCCTGATCGAACAGGCCGAAGCGACCCTCGACAAAGACAAGGCCGATAAGCTGGCCAAGAAGCTGAAGAAGGGTAAGGGCTTCGATCTCGAAGACTTCCGCGACCAGCTGCAACAGATGAAAAACATGGGCGGCCTTGGCGGCCTCATGGACAAACTGCCGAACATCGGCGGTGTGAACCTGGCGCAAATGGGCAATGCCCAGGGCGCGGCAGAGAAGCAATTCAAGCAAATGGAAGCCATCATCAACTCCATGACTCCGGCCGAGCGCCGCGACCCTGAGCTGATCAGCGGTTCGCGCAAGCGTCGGATCGCCATGGGTTCCGGCACTCAGGTGCAGGACATCGGTCGCTTGATCAAGCAGCACAAGCAGATGCAGAAGATGATGAAGAAGTTCTCCGCCAAAGGCGGGATGGCCAAGATGATGCGCGGCATGGGCGGTATGTTGCCCGGCGGCGGCATGCCGAAAATGTAAAGTATTCGAGCAAAGGTCCGCCTTTGCTCCGACCCACAAGGACGTGGGATCTCCAGCAAACCCGCAGTTAGCGGGAGCTGATCAGCCGTTTTAACCGACGGCTCTATAGCAGATCTGAATGGCACGCTGATAGGCGCCAGAAAAAGACATTTGCAAAAGTCCGGATATTCCTTAGAATATGCGGCCTTTCGGGCACCTATGCCCGCTGTGCATTTAGATTTGCAGCACCGACTACAGGAACGATGTTCACATGCTAACAATCCGTCTTGCCCTTGGCGGCTCCAAAAAGCGCCCGTTTTACCACTTGACCGTAACTGACAGCCGTAACCCACGTGACGGCTCTCACAAGGAACAAGTTGGCTTCTACAACCCGATCGCTCGTGGTCAAGAAGTCCGCCTGTCCGTGAACCAAGAGCGCGTAGCCTACTGGCTGAGCGTTGGTGCACAGCCTTCTGAGCGTGTTGCCAAGTTGTTGAAGGACTCGGCTAAGGCCGCAGCCTGAGCAATATGAACGCGACGCCAGCTGTTGCTGATGATTTGATCGTTATCGGCAAGATTTACTCTGTTCATGGCGTTCGCGGCGAAGTGAAGGTGTATTCCTTTACTGATCCGACTGAAAACCTGTTGCAGTACAAAACCTGGACGCTCAAGCGCGAAGGTAGTGTGAAACAGGTCGAGCTGGTCAGTGGACGCGGGAGCGATAAGTTCCTGGTCGCAAAGCTCAAGGGTCTTGATGATCGTGAAGAAGCTCGTCTTCTGGCCGGTTATGAGATCTGCGTGCCGCGAGACCTGTTCCCTGAATTGACCGACGGCGAGTACTACTGGTACCAGCTGGAAGGTCTGAAGGTTATTGATCAACTTGGGCAATTGCTCGGGAAAATCGATCATCTTCTGGAAACCGGCGCCAATGATGTAATGGTGGTCAAGCCTTGCGCTGGCAGCCTGGATGATCGCGAACGCCTGTTGCCGTATACCGAGCAATGCGTGTTGGCCGTCGACCTGGCAGCGGGCGAGATGAAGGTGGAATGGGATGCGGACTTCTAAGCGTGGCTAATTTGCGCATTGAAGTGATCAGTTTGTTTCCCGAGATGTTTTCCGCTATCAGCGAGTACGGCATCACCAGTCGGGCGGTGAAACAGGGGCTCTTGCAGCTCACCTGTTGGAACCCGCGAGACTACACGACGGATCGACATCACACTGTGGACGATCGCCCATTTGGCGGTGGTCCGGGCATGGTGATGAAGATCAAGCCCCTGGAAGATGCATTGGTTCAGGCCAAGGCAGCCGCCGGGGAGAAGGCGAAGGTAATTTACCTGTCCCCTCAAGGCCGCCAGCTGAAACAGGCTGGGGTCCGCGAACTGGCGAATGAGGAAGCATTAATCCTGATTGCCGGTCGCTATGAAGGCATTGACGAGCGTTTTATTGATGCTCATGTCGATGAAGAGTGGTCGATTGGGGACTATGTCCTGTCTGGCGGCGAGCTGCCGGCGATGGTCCTGATAGATGCGGTTACACGACTGCTGCCTGGAGCTTTAGGGCATGCGGACTCCGCGGAGGAAGATTCCTTCACGGATGGTTTGCTGGATTGCCCGCACTACACCCGACCGGAGGTGTATGCGGATCAGCGTGTTCCCGACGTATTGCTAAGTGGCAATCACGCACACATCCGGCGTTGGCGTTTACAGCAGTCCCTTGGTCGGACCTATGAACGACGCGCCGATCTTCTGGAAAGCCGCTCGCTTTCTGGAGAAGAGAAGAAGCTGCTCGAGGAATACATCCTCGCGCGGGACGATAGTTAACAACGTATCGATGGTAGGTCCATTGACTTACCTTAGGAGCACAGCATGACTAACAAAATCATCCTTGCACTCGAAGCAGAGCAGATGACCAAAGAGATCCCTACCTTTGCCCCGGGCGACACTATTGTCGTTCAGGTGAAAGTGAAGGAAGGCGACCGTTCGCGTCTGCAAGCGTTCGAAGGCGTGGTAATCGCCAAGCGTAACCGTGGTGTGAACAGTGCTTTCACTGTTCGTAAAATCTCCAACGGTGTTGGCGTAGAGCGTACTTTCCAGACCTACAGCCCGCAAATCGACAGCATGGCCGTTAAACGTCGCGGTGACGTACGTAAAGCCAAGCTGTACTACCTGCGTGACCTGTCCGGTAAAGCAGCTCGCATCAAGGAAAAACTGGCTTAAGTCCAGCTTCCCGATGCAGAAAAAAGCAGCCTACGGGCTGCTTTTTTGTGCCCGCGATTTGAGTAGTCACGATAGGATCTATCGACACCACCTCTTTCTCTGTCTGAGTTCTCATGCCCGCCATTGACCACCCTCTGATCGACCGCTTCCTCGACGCTCTGTGGCTGGAAAAAGGCCTGTCAGACAACACTCGCCAGGCCTATCGCAGTGATCTGGCCCTATTCAATGGCTGGTTGCAGGAGAAAAACCTCGAGCTAATTAATGCTGGCCGCGAACTGATCCTGGATCATCTGGCCTGGCGTCTGGAGCAGAACTACAAGCCGCGCTCGACTGCGCGATTTCTCTCCGGGGTGCGGGGCTTCTATCGCTATTTGCTGCGGGAAAAACTGATCACACTCGATCCAACCTTGCAGGTCGACATGCCGCAACTCGGCAGGCCATTGCCAAAATCCCTGTCGGAGGCTGATGTCGATGCCTTGCTTGCCGCGCCAGATCTGAGCGAAGCCATCGGCCAGCGCGACCGTGCCATGCTCGAAGTGCTGTATGCCTGTGGTCTGCGGGTGACCGAGCTGATCAGCCTGACTCTGGAGCAGGTCAACCTGCGCCAAGGCGTGTTGCGGGTGATGGGCAAGGGCAGCAAGGAGCGCTTGGTGCCGATGGGGGAGGAGGCGATTGTGTGGGTTGAGCGCTATATGCGTGATGCCCGCAGTGAGTTGCTCGGTGGGCGGCCCAGCGACGTGCTATTCCCCAGTCTGCGTGGTGAGCAAATGACCCGCCAGACGTTCTGGCACCGCATCAAGCACCAGGCCAAGGTGGCCGGGATCGGCAAAAGCCTCTCGCCCCACACCTTGCGGCATGCATTTGCCACCCATTTGCTCAATCACGGTGCGGATTTGCGGGTTGTTCAAATGCTGCTCGGGCACAGCGACTTATCCACAACCCAGATCTACACCCATGTGGCGAGGGCCCGTTTGCAGGATATGCACGCCAAGCATCACCCGCGAGGTTGAAAACCGCCAATTTCTCCCGCTGCGGGCTGACCCGTGGCCCAACTGTGGTAGGCTTTGCCGGTTAGCAAAGGGGACGGCGACTTGTGTTTATAGCTCCGTGTTTCCAGATCGGTGTTCTGCACCCGTCCCTGCATCTGCCTTCAGGAGTTCCCATGCGCTTGACCCAGATTATTGCCGCCGCAGCGATTGCGTTGGTTTCCACCTTTGTCGTCGCCGATGACGCTGCCGAGCAGATCATCCGCAAGAGCCTGGCGAGCCTGCAGCTCGACACGCCGATCGAAAGCATCAGTGCCAGCCCGATGGCTGGCCTGTATGAAGTCAAACTCAAGGGCAGCCGCGTGCTGTACGCCAGTGCCGACGGTCAATACATCGTCCAGGGCTACCTGTTCCAGTTGCAAAACGGTAAGCCGGTCAATCTGACCGAGAAAGCCGAGCGCCTGGGCGTGTCCAAGCTGATCAACGGTATTCCGGTGGCTGAAACCGTGGTCTACCCGGCTATCGGCGAGACCAAGACTCACATCACGGTGTTTACCGACACCACCTGCCCGTACTGCCATAAGTTGCACGCTGAAATACCTGCGCTGAACAAGCTGGGCGTGGAAGTACGCTACGTAGCGTTCCCGCGCCAGGGCTTGGGTTCGCCGGGTGACGAGCAGTTGCAAGCGGTGTGGTGCTCGGCCGACAAGAAAGCGGCCATGGACAAGATGGTCGACGGCAAGGAAATCAAGGCAGCCAAATGCGCCAACCCGGTTTCCAAGCAGTTCGCCCTGGGTCAGTCCATTGGTGTGAGCGGTACACCGGCCATCGTTTTAGCTGACGGTCAGGTAATTCCGGGCTACCAGCCGGCACCACAAGTTGCCAAACTGGCGCTGAGTGCCAAATAAACCAGCATCGTCGAACCGTTGACGATCATGGCCCGCTGACAAGTCGACGGGCCATTAATTGAAAGCCGCAGTTGTGCGGCTGTTTTCCACGGCCGACCTAGCGTCGGCCGTTTCATGGGGAGTTCTTCAGTGAAACCGGTCAAAGTAGGCATCTGTGGGTTAGGGACCGTCGGTGGCGGCACCTTCAACGTACTTCAGCGTAATGCTGAAGAAATTTCCCGCCGTGCAGGGCGTGGGATTGAAGTGGCGCAAATTGCCACGCGTTCGCCAAAGCCTCAGTTCCAAACGACCGGTATTGCGATTACCAACGATGTCTTCGCCGTGGCCACCAACCCTGAAATCGATATCGTCATCGAACTGGTCGGCGGCTACACCGTGGCCCGTGATCTGGTGCTCAAGGCCATCGAGAACGGCAAGCACGTGGTCACCGCCAACAAGGCGCTGATCGCCGTGCACGGCAACGAGATCTTCGCCAAAGCGCGTGAGAAGGGCGTGATCGTTGCGTTCGAGGCCGCTGTTGCTGGCGGTATCCCGGTGATCAAGGCTATCCGTGAAGGCTTGTCCGCCAACCGTATCAACTGGGTGGCCGGTATCATCAACGGCACCGGTAACTTCATCCTCACTGAAATGCGCGAGAAGGGCCGTACCTTCGAAGACGTGCTGGCCGAAGCCCAAGCCCTGGGTTACGCCGAAGCCGACCCGACCTTCGATGTGGAAGGTATCGACGCGGCGCACAAGCTGACCATCCTGGCTTCCATCGCCTTTGGTATCCCGCTGCAGTTCGACAAGGCCTACACCGAAGGCATCACCAAGCTGACCACCGCTGATGTGAACTACGCCGAAGCCTTGGGCTACCGGATCAAGCACCTCGGTGTGGCGCGTAGCACCCCGGCCGGTATCGAGTTGCGCGTGCACCCGACGCTGATCCCGGCTGACCGCCTGATCGCTAACGTCAATGGCGTGATGAACGCCGTGATGGTCAACGGTGACGCCGCAGGTTCGACCCTGTTCTACGGCGCCGGCGCCGGTATGGAGCCAACCGCTTCGTCGGTGATCGCCGACCTGGTGGACGTGGTTCGCGCCATGACCAGCGACCCGGAAAACCGCGTACCGCACCTGGCCTTCCAGCCGGATTCGCTGTCGGCCCACCCGATCCTGCCGATCGAGGCCTGCGAAAGTGCTTACTACTTGCGCATCCAGGCCCAAGATCATCCGGGCGTATTGGCCCAGGTTGCCAGCATCCTGTCGGAGCGCGGTATCAACATCGAGTCGATCATGCAAAAGGAAGTCGAGGAGCAAAACGGCCAGGTGCCGATGATCCTGTTGACCCACCGCGTGCTCGAGCAACACATGAACGACGCCATCGCCGCCCTGGAAGCCCTGCAAGGTGTGGTCGGCCCGGTGGTGCGGATTCGTGTCGAACACTTGAACTAACCGATTTGTTCCAGGGGCCCCGTACGCTCGGCGGCCTCTGTTCGAGAATGTTTTAGAGGAGCCAGTCATGCGTTACATCAGCACCCGCGGCCAGGCACCGGCCCTGAATTTCGAAGACGTCTTGCTGGCAGGCCTTGCCACTGACGGCGGCCTGTACGTGCCGGAAAACCTGCCACGTTTCACCCAGGAAGAAATCGCCTCCTGGGCCGGCCTGCCATACCACGAGCTGGCGTTCCGGGTCATGCGCCCGTTCGTTACCGGCAGCATTCCGGATGCGGACTTCAAGAAAATCCTGGAAGAGACGTACGGCGTGTTTTCCCACAACGCCATCGCCCCGTTGCGCCAACTGAACGGCAATGAGTGGGTCCTCGAACTGTTCCACGGCCCGACCCTGGCGTTCAAGGACTTCGCCCTGCAACTGCTGGGTCGTCTGCTGGATTATGTGTTGGAGAAGCGCGGCGAGCGCGTGGTGATCATCGGCGCGACTTCCGGTGATACTGGCTCGGCGGCCATCGAAGGTTGCAAGCACTGCGAAAACGTCGACATCTTCATCCTGCACCCGCACAAACGCGTGTCGGAAGTGCAGCGTCGCCAGATGACCACCATTTTTGGTGAGAACATCCATAACATTGCCATCGAAGGCAACTTCGATGACTGCCAGGAAATGGTCAAGGCCAGCTTCGCTGACCAGAGCTTCCTCAAAGGTACGCGCCTGGTGGCGGTGAACTCGATCAACTGGGCGCGGATCATGGCCCAGATCGTCTACTACTTCCATGCGTCCCTGCAGTTGGGCGGCCCGGCGCGCTCGGTGTCGTTCTCGGTGCCGACCGGCAACTTCGGCGATATCTTCGCCGGTTACCTGGCGCGCAACATGGGCCTGCCGATCAACCAGTTGATCGTCGCCACCAACCGCAACGACATCCTGCACCGCTTCATGAGCGGCAACGGGTACGTCAAGGAAACCCTGCACGCGACCCTGTCGCCGTCCATGGACATCATGGTTTCGTCCAACTTCGAACGCTTGCTGTTCGACATGCACGGTCGCAACGGTGCAGCCATCGCCGGTCTGATGGATAACTTCAAAAGCGGTGGCGGTTTCAGCGTCGAGCAAGAGCGCTGGACCGAAACCCGCAAGTTGTTCGACTCCTTGGCCGTGGACGATGCGCAGACGTGCGAAACCATCGCCGAAGTCTACGCCCAGACTGGCGAGTTGCTGGACCCGCACACCGCCATCGGCGTCAAAGCTGCCCGCGAATGCCGCCGTAGCCTGGATATCCCGATGGTGATTCTTGGCACTGCCCACCCGGTCAAATTTCCGGAAGCGGTGGAGAAGGCAGGTGTTGGCAAGGCGCTGGAATTGCCGGAGCACTTGGCCGACCTGTTTGAGCGCGAAGAGCGTTGCACGGTACTGGCCAATGACCTGAAGGCTGTGCAAGCGTTTGTCAGCCAGCATGGCAACCGTGGCAAGCCGCTCTGATCCAGAGGCTTTGCGTGGTGGATCAAGCCCGTCTTCGTGACGGGCTTTTTCATTCTGGCGAGCCATACTTGCGTTGGGCGCTCTCCGGGCGCGCGTTCACATAACAAGAAGAGTTCAAGGAAACTGACACGGTGTGTTTCTCGACCCGATGGTCTGTGTGGTTGGCATGCGTGCTGATACTCGCCCATGGCTCCCCAAGCCTGGCTGCCGTCAGCTTGCCGTTTAAACTGGTACCGGCGTTTATTCCTCTGGCACCTATGCCCTTGACGGCCACTGAGCAGCAATGGCTGGCGGCCCATCGAACATTGAAAGTCGGTATTTCGATTGCTGACTACCAGCCGATTGATATCACCCGCGACCGCAACCGCTATCAAGGCATCAGTGCCGACTACCTGAGCCTGGTGGGTGCAAGGCTGGATGTGCCGATGCAAGTGCTTGGGTTTTCCGAGCGGGCCCAGGCAGTGGAGGCCTTGCGCAGTGGTGCTATCGATATCCTGACCAGTGCCAACGGTTATGAGCGCGATGTACCTGGGTTGCAGTTCACCCGTGACTACATGCCGGATCGTTCGGTGGTGGTCATGCGCCGGGATGACATCACCCGCAACGAGGGCCTTGAGGACAAGAAGGTGGTGTTGCTCGACGGCTATGCCAACGTCAAGAACGTCCATGCAGCTTATCCCGCCAGCCATATCATGCTGGCCCCCAATCTCTACAGCGGCCTGGAAGCATTGAACCAGGGCGATGCCGATGCGTTTATCGGCAACGAGGTGATCGTGCGGGCCTACAAGTCGCTACGGCCTTACCTGGGGTTGCAGATAAAGTTGGAGAGCCGGTTGGCCCCGATTGGTTTTGCCTTTGCCACCCGTGAAGCCGACCCGCTGTTGGGCGCGATGATGGATCGGGCGCTGGCCAGTATCGATGAGTCGGTACAACGGGAAATCCTCGCCCGCTGGACCACTGGCCTGGGTGTCGGCATGGCCACTGAACGTGTTGTCCTGTCGGCCACGGAGCAGGCGTGGGTGCTCCAGCATCCCCATGTGGTTGTGGTCTCCCAGCAACTGTCACCGTATGTGTTCAAAGACAAGGACGGTCATTGGGTAGGCTTGAACGTCGACCTGCTCAATCGGATTTCGCGGATGACCGGTTTGCAGTTCGTCCTTGAGGAAGCGTCTTCCACCGTGCAGACCCTGGAGTCGTTGAGGACGGGAGCGGCGGACATGAATACCACCCTGGCCGAGAATCAGCGACGCTCGGCGTTTCTCAATTTCAGTCATGGTTTTGGCGGCTCCGGTTGGGTGTTTATCCAGCGCGCCGAGGCAACACCGTTGACCCGCTTGAGCGAACTGTCGGGCAAGGTATTGGCGCTGCCCGCACGCCACGTGTTGGAAGATTACATTCGCCGTGAGCATCCGGGGATTCAACTGCGGCCAGTGGAAAATTACGCCCAGGCCCGTGATCTGGTGAAGCGGGGCCTGGCTGCGGCGACGATCCAGAGTGAGGTAGAGGTGCAGAGCTATCCGGCCGATGAGTTGCGTATTGGCCGCAGCGTGGAGGGCAAGTGGTCGTCCAACTGCTTCTCGGTGCGCAAGGATTTGCCACAACTGCTGAGCATCTTGAACAAGGCCCTGGAAGCATTGCCGGTGGCCGAGTTGGGTGCGTTACGCTTGCGCTGGCTGGGTACTGTGCCGGTCCCCGTGCCTGCCTGGCAACGTGTTCCCGCCTGGGCTTATTGGACGGTCGCCGTGGCTTTGTTGTTTGTGCTGGTTTCGCTGATGTGGAACAACCGGCTCAAGCGTCAGATTCGTCATCGACTGGAGGCTGAGCATCGACTCAATGACCAGTTGGCGTTCAAGCGCGCCTTGCTCGATGGCATGCCCAATCCAGTATTTGTCCGTGATCTTGCCGGTCGGTTGGTGACCTGTAACACCAGTTATGAGCAGCAACTGGCCACTCGGCGTGAACTGATCCAGGGTCTGACGCTGATGGAGAGTGGCCTGATGCCCGAAACCACGGCTCTGCGCCTGCACGCCAGCCATATGGAGCAACTGGCGACACAGCAGTCGTTGTTCGTAGATCGAGAGCTGGAGTTCAACACTGGGGTTGTTCATGTCTATCAGTGGACAGTGCCGTTCTTTGATGCCCAGGGCCAACTGCAAGGCTTACTCGGTGGCTGGATCGATATCAACGAGCGCAAGCTGCTGGAACACCAGTTGATGGACGCACGTCAGTCCGCTGACGAAGCGAACTACGCCAAAAGCGCCTTTCTCTCTACCTTGAGCCACGAGATTCGCACACCGATGACCGCCATCATCGGTTTGCTTGAATTGGAGCAGGAGCGCGCGTTGGCCCAAGGCACGAGAGTTTCCGAGGCACTGCGGGTGGCCCATCGCTCGGCCAGGGAATTGATCGCGCTGATGGGCGACAGCCTAGACCTGGCAAAGATCGAAGCCGGCCATCTGCAACTGGCGCCGCAGACTACTGACCTGCGAGGCTTTTTCGAAGGCATCCAGCGCTTGTTTGAAGCCTCTGCACAGAAAAAGGGCCTGCACCTGACCCTGGCCTTTGACCCAGCGGCCCATGGCTTTTACTGGTTCGATCCGCTGCGCCTGCGGCAGGTCATGCATAACCTGTTGGGCAATGCGCTCAAGTTCACCGAGCAGGGCGAAGTCCGTGTCAGCGTGACGCGTATGCGTGATGAGGCGGGGGCTGAGTATTTGCATCTGTGTGTTGAAGATAACGGCCCGGGAATCGGGTTGGAACAGCAGGCACAGGTGTTCAAGCCGTTTATCCAGGTCAGTCCATTGACCGCCGCCGAGCACGGCGGAAGTGGCCTGGGTTTGAGTATCTGCCAACAACTGGTGGAGTTGATGGGCGGGAAAATCACACTACACAGCGTTGAGGGGGAAGGTACGGTGGTGTGTATCGACCTCTACCTGGACCGAATCGCCAGTGACGATGTACAGGCAGCCCCGCAGGAGTCATTACCTCCCGCCGGCCGCGTGCTGTCAGTGCTGATTGTGGATGACCTGCCGGCCAATCGCTTGGTGCTGGCTCAGCAACTGCAGTTTCTTGGCCATCAAGTGGTCGCCCTTGATTCGGCCGAAGCCGCGTTGGCGCGTTGGCGCCGCGAGGCGTTCGACGTATTGGTGACGGATTGCCAGATGCCGGGGATGTCCGGCTATGCCTTGAGCGAGGCCATCCGACAGATTGAAGCCCAGGAGCAAAGGCCCCGTTGTGCGCTGGTGGGTTGCACGGCCAACGCCTTGGATGACGAGCAGCAACGTTGCCAGGAGGCGGGGATGGACGAACTGCTGGTCAAGCCTGTGACACTGGAGTGTTGGGCCCGGGTACTTGCCCGCGTGGCCCCTGTGCGCTCGTTTGATATCCAGACCCTGCGGACCATGACCCAGGCTGACGGGCCGGTCCTGCAGCGGATGTTGCAGGAGTTGGCGAAGAGCCTTGAACACGAGCAAACCCTTATGGCAGAGGCCTTGGTGGATCAAGATCTGGTGCGGGTGACCACCTCGCTACATCGCCTCAAGGGCATTTGCAGTCTGGTCGACGCGTTGCCACTGGCCAAGGCCTGCGTGGCCCTCGAGCGTTGTGTACGCGAACAACGCACGGCCGAGATCGAAGCGCACTGGCTGACATTGAACGATGCGCTGAGTGAGTTTCGGCGCGACCTGGAGCCCTGTCTGGATCTGCAACAATAGGACGCGTCCTATGGGGTAACACCGGGGTTTTGGCTAGTCTGCACGGCCTCGCTCCTGCCGGTATCGTTCCTCATGCGCTCCCTCAATGTCCTGCTTCTTGAAGACAACCCGTTCCAACTGATGGCCTTGCACCAGATGCTCAACGCCAATGGCGTGTTCAATGTGCTGACGGCCGAAAGTGTCGATGCGGCTCGTCAGTCCCTGGAGAGCAAGGGGCCGGTGGACATCGCCATTTGCGATCTGTACCTGGAGCAGGGCGACGGGCTGGAACTGATCCGTGAGTTGGCCGAGCGCCGGCTGGCACAAGTCCTGATCTTGCTGAGTAATGCCGAGCCTGAGGTATTGGAGGGCGTCGCGAACATGGCGCGCCAATTGGGCCTCAACGTGCTGGGGTGCTTGCCCAAGCCGGCTTCGGCGGTGTTGATCGGGCAGTTACTGGCTACCTGTCAGCAACGCTTGCGTCCAGGACCGTCCGTGATGTCTTGGGATCGGGTGCATGAGGTGCTGGGCTTGAGCAAAATCGATGCATTGTCACCAGTCGCGCAGGTTAGCCAGGCGACCATCGCACGCTGCGCCCGTGCCTGGTTTCAACCTATCGTCAGTCAAGCGGGGGAGTTGCAAGGCGTTGAGGCGCTGGGGCGGTGGCAGCAACCTGAGGGTGGCCTGCTGCTGCCTGACGCATTTTTGTCAGTGCTGGAGTTTGCCGGCATGGAGGAATCGTTTACCTGGCATGTGCTCGAAGAGGCGCTGGGCCTTGCTGGGCTCGTACTGAGAGACATGGGCACGGTGTTGCCGATAGCGGTCAATATTCCCGGGCGCATGCTGGAACGCCAGGACTTTCCCCAAAGGCTGCAAGGGTTACTGCATCGCTACGCCGTGCCAGCCCACAGCCTGACCCTGGAATTGGTTGAAACCTGCCGGTTGAAGACTGACAGCACCCACGTCACGGGGTTGCTGCGCTTGCGGATGGTGGGTTGCAAGCTGTCGATCGGTGACTTCGGCGTGGGCGGCACCAGCTTGCAGCGGTTGCTGGAGTTGCCTTTCACCGAGCTGAAAATTCCTCCGGCCTTTGCCTGTGGGATGGCTAGCGACGAACGCAAGGCTGCCCTGGTTGCGGGGGCTATGAGCATGGCCGGGCGTCTGGGAGTGGACGTGGTGGTCACCGGCGTTGAAACCGTGGCTGACCGTGACGCCGTCTGCGAATTAGGCCCCGTCTGGTTGCAAGGCTGCCTGATCGCCCCACCGATGGACGCCAGGATGCTGAAAGAATGGATCGCGCTGCAGGCTAGGCCAGCCCGTGTTCCTGCACATAGATAAACAGGGCGGCATCGTTGCTCAGGCCAAGCTTACGCATGGCGCTGACTTTTTGTGCGCTGACGGTTTGCTTGCTGCGATGCAGGCTTGCGGCGATCTCGCCCACCGTCAACCCGCTGGTGAGCAGGCGGATAACTTCCAGCTCACGGGGGGACAGCGGGTCCGGGGAGTGCACTCGACTGTCGCCTACCGCGCTCAATGCCTGACGGATGGTGTGGGCCACGTAGCGTTGCTGTCGGCGTACGTGGCGAATGGCTTGCGGCAGTTCATCTGCGAGGCTGGCCTTGCTCAACAGGCCCATAACGCCTAGCTCAAGGATGGCATGAAACAACCCCGCGTTATTGAGCATGGTCACGACCAAAATCGGCAGCGCCGGGTAATGTCGGCGCAACTGTTCAATCAGGCGCAAGCCATCGGCCTGGGGTTCGGCGGGCATCATGAAGTCGGTGACCAGCACATCACAGGCACAATGGCGCAACAGTTCGGCAAGGGCCTGAGGGGATGTGGCTTCACCGACGATTGTCAGCCGTTCGTCGCGCTCCAGGACCGCCCGCAAACCGATGAGGAAAATCGGGTGGTCGTCGGCCAGGACGATGCGTAGTGGCTTTTCAGACGCTGCTCTCAAGACGGGCTCCCGGGATAATTCGGGGATTCTAGCCTGTTAAGGCGCTAGGTATGCTCGACCCCCGTGCAAAAACGCCGCCTTCCCTTCCTTGGGGCAGCGGCGTTTTTCGTTTCTGGCAGGCCCGGTCGAAGGCTGCTTTATAAGAAAAATTTAATGGCCATTCCCGTAATTGAAGCAATCGTAGCGACAACAGCCATCGCTACCCCCATGGGATACCAGAAAGTCTCACGGGTTATTTTCAGGGCCTCAGCGTTGAGCTTGCCTTGTTCGGCATACATACGTGATATCTCAGCGTAGATACGTGATATGTCGGCATGCATTCTCTCCATCGAAGCTAGCTGTTCATTGTATTTCAACATCATGTTCATCCTTCGCGATAAGGGCCTTTTGACATGCGCTTTTGCCTGCGTGGCAGCACTACCAGCGCTCACCGAGTATAGGATTCACCTTGAGCTTCAGCCCCCGACAAACCCCCAAAAAAACGCCCATTGAGTAAGCAGTTATGTGCGGCCGTTTTTTGGTTGTCATATTGCTGGCGCATGCTGGATCTCGTCACTCCCCGACGACCCCATAAAGACGATAAAGCGAACTTTCCTACGTCATAACCAGTCACTTAGGATAGATACAGCTCACGTTGAAACGATTGTTCCCGAACTATTGAGTGGTGATCGAGATGGAAAGTATCAGCCTATTGCTCGAAGAAGCACTGAGCCCTTATCAGGTTACGCTGACCACCTCCGGTGTGCAGGGCGAGTGCCTGGTGACCGTGAAGAGCCCCGCTGGCGCTATCGTGGTCGAGCGCGAAGTCGACCAGGCGCAATTGATGGATAAACGCGTGTTGGTGGATGTGGTGGACTGCTTGCTACGCGACCTCAAAATTGCCGAAGGCCGTCTGGAGCCCTCCGTCATCGCAGCCTTGCGCAATGCTGCTCAAACCCGTGGTGCCGCCATCGCATGAAGAAAATTTTATTGTTGAAACTTCCTGCAGCGTGACCGGTCAGATTTTTTAACAGCAAGAGCAAACATTGTGCTCCGGTGTTTGTGGCTTGTTGTACTGGTCTTTGTAGGCCACGTTTAACCCCGAAGTGTCTCCCCACTCTTCGGGGTTTCTTTTTGCCCGCGATTCGTCAAGGTTCGGGGGAGTCCTGGAAGAAACTCGGGTTATCCCGCAAATAATGTTCACGCATGACTGGGTCTAACCACGAAGCATAGGATTGCTGCACCTGCTCCTGTGGGATATTGCGTAGCACTTGATTGATTCGTGCCATGGCCTGGCGACCCTGGGCTGTGTCCGAGCAGCCAATGTGGATGCGTTGGTAAGGCGCTGAACCCTTGATTGGATAAAACGCTAAATCTTCAGGCGCAATGCCCTGCTGCATGGCGTGATAGCGGATTTCCGTCCAGTAACCCAAAACCGCCTCCAAGCGTCCAAGGCGCTGCATTTGTAGCAGGCTGCCAAGCGCGTCATTGCCGTAGTGCAACGCCAGTTTGCGTGTGTTGGCGTGCTTGAGCCGTTCATCAACGTCAGGCCCGTAGCTGCGTTCGGCAACTGCACCCAGTCGTGTGTTGCGATCTTCGAGAAAGGCTTGAAGGTCGAATTGGCCCTCGACAATAAACTGCGCCATCGCTTCCTGTTGACTTCGGCGGATCATGACGCCGTTGCTAACCACCACAAATGCCTGGGCAGAAAACACAACGTACTTCGCCCGTTCCGGGGTCCAGAGCAGTGACGGGTCGCAGGTGAAGGAGGGCTCGCGCAGCATTTGAATGCCACGGGCACGATTGACGTGCAGCACCTGGTGCCGATACTCCGGCAAGCGCTCGCTAAGTATCGGCAATAGTTGGTCCAACGCGCCCTGATTTTTCTGCGGCCCTTCAAAGATGGTCAGTGGCGGCAAATCGCGCAGCAGCCAGATCAAGGTGTCCTCGGCCTGTGCCGAGAGTGGCCATCCGCCGAATATCGCACCGACGAGGCTGAGGCAAATGAACCAGCGTCTGTAACGAAAAACCATCAGATCGCGCCATCCTCGCGCAGACGGGCGATAGCCGCAGTGTCATAGCCCAACGCATTGAGCAGCACGCCATTGTGCTCGCCCAGTTGCGGCCCGACCCATTCACAGCTGCCCGGCGTGTCTGAGAGCTTGGGCACAATACCCGGCATTTTGAAGTCCTTACCGTCCGGCAACTGCGCTTTGAGGAACATTTCCCGGGCCAGGAATTGCGGGTCGCCCAGCATGTCTTCGGCGCTATAGATTCGACTGGCGGGCACTTCTGCCTTATTGAGCTGCTCTACCACCTGATCCAACGGCAGCGAATTCACCCAGCGATCAATCACCCCATACAATTCGTCGCGGCGGCTGTCGCGTCCGTCATTGCTGGCCAGTACTGGGTCGTTCGCCAAATCCTCGCGACCGATGGCGCTCATAAAGCGCTTGAAGATCGCATCACCGTTGGCGCCGATTTGCACGTGTTTGCCGTCGGCACTGGTATGGATCGAGGAGGGTGTAATGCCCGGCATGATGTTGCCCGTGCGTTCGCGAATAAATCCGAATACGTCGAACTCCGGAATCATGCTTTCCATCATGGCGAAGATCGCCTCATACAGGGCCACATCCACCACCTGGCCCAAGCCACCGTTGACCTCGCGATGCCGCAGCGCCATCAGCGCGCCGATTACCGCCCACAACGCGGCAATGGAGTCGCCGATGGAAATCCCGGTACGCACCGGCGGACGGTCCTCGAAACCGGTGATATAGCGCAGCCCGCCCATGGATTCCCCGACCGCGCCAAACCCCGGCTGGTCTTTCATCGGGCCGGTCTGGCCAAAACCCGAAAGACGCACCATCACCAGCTTCGGGTTCAGCGCATGTAGGGTTTCCCAGCTCAGGCCGAGTTTTTCCAGTACGCCGGGGCGGAAGTTTTCGATCAGGATGTCGGCGTCCGCCAGTAACTGTTTGAGGATCGCCAGGCCGTCCGGGTGTTTGAGGTTCAATGTCAGTGATTTCTTGTTGCGCGCCTGCACAAACCACCACAGCGATGTGCCCTCGTACAGTTTGCGCCATTTGCGCAACGGGTCGCCGCCATCCGGGGATTCAACCTTGACCACCTCTGCACCGAATTCAGCGCAGATACGTGACGCAAACGGGCCGGCAATCAGGGTGCCGAGCTCGATGACTTTCAGGCCGGCAAGCGGTTTGGCATTAAACGACATGAGGATCCTTTCAAACACGGGACGGTGGTGTGATGCCTTTTAACATAGGCGAGCGGCCCAAGGATAAGGATGATGCAGCGCAGGATTCGTTGAATGACCTCGCCATCGGTTAGACTGGCCGCCTTTCCCTGTCTCTAGAAGCCCGTTCATGGCCCAGCCGTCCACGACCTACAAATTCGAACTCAACCTCACCGACCTCGATCGCTCGGTGTACGAGAGCGTCAAACAGACCATCGCCCGCCACCCTTCGGAAACCGAAGAGCGCATGACCGTGCGTCTGCTGGCCTACGCCCTCTGGTACAACGAACAACTGTCGTTCGGTCGTGGACTGTCAGATGTAGACGAACCAGCCTTGTGGGAAAAAAGCCTGGATGATCGGGTATTGCACTGGATCGAAGTGGGCCAGCCTGACGCCGATCGCCTGACGTGGTGCTCGCGCCGTACCGAACGTACCAGCCTGCTGGCCTATGGCAGCCTGCGTGTGTGGGAGGGCAAGGTGGTGCCGGTGGCTAACAACCTGAAAAACGTGCACATCGCCGCTGTGCCGCAAGAAGTCCTCGAGACTCTGGCCAAGGATATGCCGCGCGTTATCAAGTGGGACGTGATGATCAGTGAGGGCACGATTTTCGTCACTGACGACCGTGGCCAGCATGAAGTGCAACTGCAGTGGTTGGTCGGCGACCGCGGTTGAAGCGGTGGGAGCAGGCAAGCCAGCTTCCACATTTAATCTGTGCTGATTTCAGAATTGTTGTTTAACCGTCGTATCAGAAGAGAAGCTTCCGTCACCCCATGCGTATCGATCCTCGCCCGTTGCCCGCTGTCCTGCCGTTTCTCGGTGAATTGCCGCCGCTGTTGACCCGTCTTTATGCCGCGCGCGGGGTGCAATCGGAGGCCGAACTGGACAAGAGCCTGGCGCGGTTGATTCCCTATCAACAGCTCAAGGGAATCGACGCGGCAGTGGACCTGCTGGTGACTGCCTTGGAGCAGCGCCAACGCATCCTGATCGTCGGTGACTTCGACGCCGACGGTGCCACCGCCAGCACCGTAGGTACCCTGGGCCTGCGTTTGCTCGGTGCTGCGCATGTCGACTACTTGGTGCCGAACCGCTTCGAATACGGCTACGGCCTGACGCCGGAAATCGTCGCAGTAGCGCTGCAACGCAAGCCGCAGTTACTGATCACCGTGGACAACGGCATTTCCAGCGTCGAAGGCGTGGCAGCGGCGAAAGCGGCGGGGCTGCAAGTACTGGTAACAGACCACCACTTGCCGGGCGATGAGTTGCCGGCGGCAGACGCCATCGTCAACCCGAACCAGCCCGGTTGTGAGTTCCCCAGCAAGGCCCTGGCCGGCGTGGGTGTGATCTTTTACGTGCTGATGGCCTTGCGCGCGCGTTTGCGCAGTTTGGGTTGGTATGACAACAAGCCCCAGCCGAACATCGGCGAGTTACTCGACCTTGTGGCGCTGGGCAGCGTCGCTGACGTCGTGCCTCTGGACGCCAACAACCGCATCCTGGTCCATCAAGGTCTGGAGCGTATTCGCGCCGGTCGTGCCCGACCGGGGATCAAGGCGATCCTTGAGGTTGCCAAGCGCGATCATGCCCGGATTACCTCCACCGACCTCGGCTTTATCCTGGGGCCGCGGTTGAACGCAGCCGGGCGCCTGGATGATATGAGCCTGGGCATTGAATGCCTGCTCACCGCCGACTTTGCGGCCGCACGGGAAATGGCTGCGCAACTGGACGGCATGAACCAGGACCGTAAGTCTATCGAGCAGGGTATGCAGCGCGAGGCTCTGGCTCAGCTCAAGGATTTGCCGGTGGAGTCGATGCCGTACGGTTTGTGCCTGTTTGATCCGGAATGGCACCAAGGCGTCATCGGGATTCTGGCGTCGCGCATGAAAGAACGGTATTTCCGCCCGACCATCGCCTTCGCCGACGCCGGTGATGGCATGCTCAAGGGCTCAGGGCGTTCCGTGCAGGGTTTTCACATCCGTGACGCTCTTGCCGTTGTCGCCAGTCAGCATCCGAACCTGATCGCCAAGTACGGCGGTCACGCCATGGCTGCCGGACTGACATTGCCTGAAGCCAATTTCCCATTGTTTGCCGAAGCCTTTGATGCCGAAGTGCGTCGGCAACTGCGTGAAGAAGACCTCACTGGGCGCCTGTTGACTGACGGCACGTTGGCGGTGGAAGAATTTCACCTGGAACTGGCGCGCGCATTGCGGCATGCCGGACCGTGGGGGCAGCACTTTCCCGAGCCGTTGTTTCACGGAGTGTTTCAGCTCGTAGAGCAGCGTGTGGTGGGGGAGCGGCACCTGAAAGTGGTGCTCAAGAGTGAATGCGGGTCTGTAAAACTCGATGGCATTGCGTTTGGAGTGGACCGTGAGGTCTGGCCTAACCCGACGGTGCGTTGGGTGGAATTGGCCTACAAGCTGGATGTGAACGAGTTCCGAGGGCAGGAAACCGTGCAGTTGATGATTGCGCATATCGAACCGCGCTAACTATTCGCTACACCTTAAACCAAATGTGGGAGCGGGCTTTTGTGGTGAGCGGGCAAGCCCGCTCACCACATGCTTGGGATTACTCGGCTTTGTCCTTGGCCTGGTGCTTCACGATGATATCCACCAAACGCTGAGCCAGCGCCGGGTAGTTCTCATCAAAGTGATGTCCGCCTGGCAGCTTCACGGCTTCGCCTACAGCAGTCTTGTCGGTGCAGCCACTCTCGTCGACTTCTTCGGCGCCGTAGATGCACACCACCTTGTCAGCCGGCAGCTTGGCCATTTCCGGGCCAGTAGCGGCCTCTTTGCCTGCGTTGCCCAACCAGCCTTCCACTTCGATTTCAAAGCTGCCAGTGCGTGCGAACGCCAACAGGATGATTGCGTCGACCCGTTGCTGTTCGTTTTCCGGCATGCGGTTGTAGATCGCCGGTAAGACGTCAGCACCGAACGAGTATCCGGTCAGCACGAAGCGCTTGGTGCCCCATTTCTGCCGATAGTGTTGCATTAGTTCGGTGAGGTCCTTGGCGCTTTGTTCCGGGGTCTTGTGCTGCCAGTAGTAACGCAGCGTGTCGATGCCCACGACCGGGTAGCCGATCTTGGCCATTTCGCCGGCCACGTCGCGGTCCAGGTCACGCCAGCCGCCATCACCGGAAAGGAACAGAGTGACGGTGTCCTTGGCTTGGCCCGCCGGTACTTCCACGACAGGAATTGCCAGGCCGCCGTTGTCTGAACCGACCAATTGCTTGCGCAGTTCGTTGTTCAGCACTTGTGGGTAGTGAATGTCGTAGTCGCTGATGCTGGTGGTCGCGCGCGGTGTGTCGCGTACGAAACTGGCGCTTTCATCGTCAGGGTTGTCGTTCCACGCCACCAGCCAGTTGCCATGGGCGGAGGTCTTCGGCAGTGGGTCCTTGCAACCTTCCTGCACCAAGGCGAAGCCGACGGAGATGGCATTCGCCTTGTCGTCGTTCTGTGTGGCCAGCCAGCGCCATGCGAGCGCTGCGCCAGGGCCGATGCCGCTGACCAGGGTCGCCGGGCCTTTAAGTTGGCTCAGGGCGTTTTGCAGGGCTTGTTCCTGCAGCTTGCAGTCGTCCTTCGGCAGGATCACTTGAACGATTTGCGCCGCGCCGCCTTGGCTCAGGGCAATCAGCTGGCTGTCGGTCAGGGTTTCGTCGGCCATCACGGCCACTGCCACACGGGCTTTTGCCGAGCCATTAGGCGTAACGCGGGTCATGACAGAACCGTCGGCCTGGGGCAGTTGCTCCAGGGTCGGTTGCGGGGCAGAGCGGTTCCAGAACCAAAAGCCGCCACCCGCGATCAGGGCGAGCAGCACTACAAAGGCCAATACATACCGCCAGGAGCGTCGAATCATCAGCGTTTCACCAATCCAGTCAAGCCGCCCGCGATCAGGGCGGCGGTATCGGCCAGTGCCACCAGCGGATCAAGTCCTGCGGGCACGGCCATATAACGGGGTTCCCAGTCAGGCTGGAACTTGTCTTTGAAGCGGCGCAAACCTTGGAAGTTATACAGTTGCTCGCCACGGCGGAACACCATCGAGCCCAGGCGTTGGGTCAGTGGGGCGCCACGTCGTGGCTGCAGGCCCGACAACGGCACCATACCAAGGCTGAAACGGGCGTAGTCATGGTTCTTATAATGTTGAATCAGGCCAACCATCATGAATTCCATGGTCAGCTTGGGCGCGTCCGGGTGGGCGCGCATCAAGTCGAGACTGGCCAGGTCGTGGTTGTAGGTCTCGAGCAGGTTGGCGAAGGCCACCGGGCGACCTTCGAAACGAATGATAGCGATGCGAAAGTGCTTGAGGTAGTCGTCGCTGAAACGTCCCAGGGAGAAGCCCTTTTCCCGTACGTTCTTGCCGGTCAGCCAGGCGTCGGAGATGACTTTGAGCTCATCCATCGGCGCGTGGCCCGGCTCGAAGATCTCCAGGGACAAGCCGTCCCGGGTGCCACGGTTCCAGGTGTAGCGCAGGTCCTTCATCTCTTTGCCCTTGGCTTCCAGGTCAAAGCGTTTCAAGTCCACGCGGGCTTCTTCGCCCAGCTTGATCGCGGTCAGGCCGATGTCCATGTAATACGGCAGGTTCTCGGCACGCACTTGGTAGAACACGGGGCGAGCGTGATGGATATCACACAGGTCGCGGAACTGCCAGATCATCTCGGCGCGGGGTTGGGTCGGGCCGACCGGGTCATACAAGGCCACCAGGCTGCGCCCGCGACGGGCGTACATCAGGAAGGCTTCGTCGTTGGGGTGGAACAGCAGCGCCTTGTCGCCGGTCAGCGCCAGGCCGCCGTCGGGCTGAGACGAAGCCATCAGGATCTTGGTGGCGCGCTCCAGCTCATCCGGGGTTGGCAAATGGATGATCGGGCGCGCGGTGCGCAGCAGCCAGGTCAGCGACACAATCACCAGCAGCACCGCTGCACCCAGCAGTGAGCGCAAGCCGCGTGGGGCGTTGGCATCCAGGGTGAATTGCCACCACAGTTGATGGCTATACGGCACATCTTGATAGGCAAACAACAGCAGCCAGATCGAGGCCCCCAGCACGCATACGCTGGCTACCAGATACAGCGGTGAGAAGGGCAGTTCGGTCAGGCGGCTGGCGCGGTAGAACGAGCGTCGGAAGATCGCCAGCAGCACTGCGGTCATGATCATCAGACTGGCTTCTTCCCAGTCGAAGCCTTTAAGCAGCGAGAGCAGGGCGCCAGTCAGCAGCAGCACCATGGTCAGCATCCAGGCGGCCGACAAGCGTCGACGCAGGCCCTGGGCGAGCAGCAGGCAGAGTACGCCGATCAAGCTGGCACCAAAGTGCGAAGCATCAATCAGGCGGTGGGGAATCAGGAAGCCGATGTTTTCCAGGCGTGAGTCGATTTCCGGCGTGGCGCCGGAAAACAGCAGGACCACGCCGGACAAAAAAACCAGTACGGCCAGCACGGGCGCGGCCAGGCCTGATGCAACCCGCAGGCTCTGTTGTGTCTGGAACAAGCGCTGAGCTTCGTTGACCAGCAGGAACACACAGGCGATCAACAGCGGCAGTACCACGTAGATCATTCGATACAGCAGCAGGGCGGCGGCCAATGGCGCGGCCCCGAGTTTATCGGCGAACGCGGCGAGCAGAATCGCTTCGAATACACCCACGCCGCCCGGTACATGGCTGAGCACGCCAGCGGCCAAGGCCAGCAGGTACACCAACAGGAACGGGCCGAACGGTGGCGCTTCCGGCAGCAGCATATAAAGCACGGTGGCAGCTGCGGCGACATCCAGTGCGGTGATGACCAGTTGCAGGAACGTCAGGCGGCGGCCAGGCAGGCGCAGGGTGCGGCGCCCAGCCTTGACCAGCAGGTTGTCCGGGTAGGGCTGTTCCGGCAAACGGCGTCGATAAATACCAATGCACAGCACGGCTGACAACAACAGTACCGCACCGGCAATGCCGCCGAGCACGGCTTGCGGTAAGTGCAGGTAAGTTGATGCAGCCGGCAGGTTGCTCAATGTAGCCAGTGCAGCCAGCGGCGGCAGGGCAGTGCCCAGCGCCAAACTGGCAAACACGGTCATATGGGCAACTTCCGAGGCACCGATGCCATGGCGTGCATATAAACGATAACGCACCGAACCGCCCGAGAGCATCGACAGGCCAATGGCATTGCCGATGGCAAAGGCAGTGAACCCCCCCATAGCCAGGGTCTTGGCAGGCAGTTTCACCCCGGCATAGCGCGCGCCGGAGAATTCATAACCCAACAGAATGATGAAGCCGACGACCGCTGCCGCAAACGCACCCAGCAGGGCGGGCTTGGGGACTTCCAGAATAGAGTCGTGGAGCGCGTAGAGATCCAGTTCCAGCAGCAGGTGTCGGCAGGCGATCAGGGCGATTGCGAACAGCAACAGGGTGACGGCCAACCCGATGGGCTGACGGTATTTGCTCAACAGATCCAGCCAACGCAAACGGGTGGGAGTAATCGGTTGTGTCGCTGTGACGGTGTCTTGTGGTTCAGACGAGTTGGCGCGCATCAATCACCTCGTGGATTGTGCGCGACAGGATGGAGGTATCCAGCCAAGTTACCAATCCCTATGGACAAAATAATTACAAATATTAACGCTTATCGCCGGGTACGGCGACTGCGGCCATTGGTCGTAGAGGCTAGCGCTTGAGTACTGAGCATAGCTTGCAATGACATGGACTCTACAAACCGTGTACGGTTTCATGAAAGATGCCATACCATTGTTTCAGAAGAGCTTTTTCACCGGATACAAAAAAGGCCACTCTTTCGAGTAGCCTTTTTTGATGTTTGGTTGCGGGAGCCGGATTTGAACCGACGACCTTCGGGTTATGAGCCCGACGAGCTACCAGACTGCTCCATCCCGCGTCTGTGGGCGGCATTCTACAGCCCAACGGCAGGGTGTCAACCGTTAATGGGCCGATGGGTCAAATAAGTGTGAATTAGCACGTGATGTGCCGACCATGCGCGGTAAGTGCACGATGGAGAAAGGTTTTTTGGCCTTACAATTTTTATACAGAGGTAAAACAGAGGTGCACAAAAAAGGCCACTCTTTCGAGTAGCCTTTTTTGATGTTTGGTTGCGGGAGCCGGATTTGAACCGACGACCTTCGGGTTATGAGCCCGACGAGCTACCAGACTGCTCCATCCCGCGTCTGTGTGTCGGCATTCTACAGAGGAACGCAGGTGTGTCAACCTGTGAATCTAAAAAAAGCGCTTGTGGTTCAATCGGTTAGCTCTATAAATCAGGCTATGAAAGGGCGCGAGGCCAGCCGGGCCAAGGGTTTCAGCTCTATCGAGACACCAATTTCGATTGAAAAAATAAATTCATCTGGAAGTTTTCCTACCGCTTAAGCGGAAGATTCAAACTACTGGTGCTATATACAGGGGTGAGTGCGATACTGGCCACCCGTTGGATTACCCCTCGTTTATATGACACAGCGCAAAATCATCCACGTCGACTGTGATTGCTTCTACGCCGCCATCGAGATGCGCGACAACCCGAGCCTGGCGCAGAAGCCCCTGGCAGTTGGCGGCTCGGCGGATCGACGCGGGGTGATCGCTACCTGCAACTACGAGGCGCGGGCCTATGGGGTGCGTTCGGCTATGTCGTCACGCCACGCCTTGAAGCTGTGCCCTGACCTGACCATCGTCAAGCCACGCATGGATGCTTATAAAGAAGCATCGAAAGAAATCCAGACGATATTTCGCGACTACACCGACCTGATCGAGCCATTGTCGCTGGACGAAGCCTATCTGGACGTCTCCGACAGCCCGCATTTTGGTGGCAGTGCCACGCGTATTGCCCAGGATATTCGTCGCCGGGTCTCCAACCAGTTGCACATCACTGTTTCCGCCGGTGTAGCGCCGAACAAGTTCCTGGCCAAGATCGCCAGCGACTGGAAAAAGCCCAATGGCCTGTTTGTGATTACGCCGGATCAGGTCGAAGACTTTGTCTCTCAGTTACGGGTGAGCAAGTTGCACGGCGTAGGCAAGGTGACCGCAGACAAGCTTGCGCGCCTGGGTATCGAAGACTGTCTGCAATTGCGCGAGTGGAACAAGCTGGCGCTGGTGCGGGAATTTGGCAGTTTTGGTGAGCGGCTCTGGAGCCTGTCCCGTGGGATTGATGATCGCGTGGTGCAGAACGACAGTCGTCGGCAATCCATCAGTGTGGAAAATACCTATGATGTGGACCTGCCGGATCTCTCAAGTTGCCTGGCAAAGCTTCCCGAATTGATGGAAACACTGGCCGGGCGCATGGCCCGCATCGACAGCAGTTATCGGGCGGGCAAGCCGTTCGTCAAAGTGAAGTTTCATGACTTTACCCAGACCACGTTGGAGCAGGCCGGGGCCGGGCGGGATTTGGAGAGTTATCAACAGCTGTTGACCCAGGCGTTTAATCGCGGGGGGAAACCGGTGCGGTTGCTGGGGATTGGCGTGCGGTTGTTGGATTTAAGCGGCGGTAACGAGCAGCTCGAGCTCAACTGGTAGAAACCAGAGGCCAAAATGTGGGAGCTGGCTTGCCTGCTCCCACATGTGTATTTCGGTGTTGCCTGGAACTCAGTGTGCGCCAGGATCTGCCACTAGCCGTCCTGCATCCTTAGTCAGCGCCTGCAGAAATTCCTGCTGCAACTCGGGATCATTACGGGTCAGTTCGATCAGGCTTTGTTCCAGTTCGCTGGCTTCTTCTTCCAAGCCCAGCTCCGACAGGCGCTTGACTCGGTGCACCCACTGGTTGACTTCGTCGTCTTCCAGATCGTCGTAGATCAGACCGTGGGCTTCCAACAGCTTACCGCGCAGGGTGTTGCTGATCGCCAAGGTCGAATCCGAATGCACGTCGTCCTGGCCATCCTCCACGCTGATCTTCAAGGTCGTGATGCGGTTCAGGTCCTGCTCGGCAAATGGGCTATCCAGCAGGTTCAGGCGCAGTACGCCGTTGCGGTCTGTGGTCAGCTCATGGGTCTGCTTGCCGGCGGTGACCTGTACCGGGCGTTCGCTCCAGGGCAGGCTCGAATACTCCACGCGTTTGTCGCGCTGGACTTCATCGATACCCGCCAGGTTCTGTTGCGCACGGCCGTGGGACTGCACGTTCATGAACGGGTTGAGGCCGTCCACGCCGTAGGTCAGCCAATCGCGGGTCATGCTGGTGGGCAGGTTGCCGAGGGCAAAGATGTTCGCCACGTTGGCCCCCGCGCCCGCCACCAGGGCGATTGCACCCAAGGGCATCTCATAGAGTTTGCGCCAGGGCTGGTAGGGGGTATAGCGATCGTAACGGCGGGTGACTTCGAATTCGGTGACCTCAAAGGTCTTTTGCTCGTGAATACGAACCCGGCGTTGCGGCAGTTCCAGCACTTTGGGTTCGCCTACATCGATTTGCAGGCTGTGATCGAGCAATTTGCGCTCGATCCGTTCCTCGTGCTCGCTGCGTTGCGACATCTGGTTGGCGCAGCCGCTGACCAGCAGGGCGCCGCACAAGGCGGCGCCCCCCAGGGCTCTGGTGTTTCGCTTGAACATGACTTCTCTTGATCTGGTTTTCAGCGACGAATACGCGCCTGAAGGAAAGACAGCACGTTAGCCACCGGCAACGGTTGGGCTTGGGCTTCGGTCCGGCTCTTGTATTCCAGATTGCCATCAGCCAGGCCGCGGTCACTGACCACGATCCGGTGCGGGATGCCAATCAGTTCCATGTCGGCGAACTTGATGCCCGGGCTGGTTTTCTTGTCCCGGTCATCCAGCAACACTTCAAAACCTGCAGCCGTCAGCTCGGCATACAGTTTGTCGGTGGCTTCGCGTACTTGCTCGGTTTCATAACGCAATGGCACCAGTGCGATCTGGAACGGTGCCAGGGCGTCACTCCAGATGATGCCGTTCTCGTCATTGTTCTGCTCGATGGCAGCCGCAACCACGCGCGATACGCCAATACCGTAGCAACCCATTTCCAGGATGACCGGTTTGCCATTTTCGCCCAGCACTTTGCAATTCATCGCCTGGCTGTACTTGTTGCCCAACTGGAAGATATGCCCGACTTCGATGCCGCGCTTGATTTCCAGGGTGCCCTTGCCATCCGGGCTTGGGTCACCGGCCACCACGTTACGCAGGTCGGCCACGGTCGGAACCGGCAGGTCACGCTCCCAGTTCACGCCGAAGTAGTGCTTGTCGTCGATGTTGGCGCCGATACCGAAGTCGCTCATCAGTTCGACCGAACGGTCGATGATGATCGGCAGCGGCAGGTTCAGCGGGCCCAGGGAGCCGGCACCGGCGCCAATGGCGTCGCGCAGTTCTGCATCGGTGGCCATGACCAGCGGGCTGGCCACGCCAGGTTGCTGGGCAGCCTTGATTTCGTTGAGCTCGTGGTCGCCACGGATCACCAGGGCGATCAGCTTGCCTTCTTCCTCGGCACGCACGATCAGGGTCTTGATGGTCTTTTCAATCGGCAGATTGAATTTTTCCACCAGGGCCGCGATGGTCTTGGTTTCCGGGGTGTCTACCAGGCGCAGTTCTTCGGCCGGTGCAGGGCGGGAAGTTTCCCGTGGCACGGCCTCGGCTTTCTCGATGTTCGCCGCGTAGTCGGAACCGTTACTGAACACGATATCGTCTTCGCCGGACTCGGCCAGTACGTGGAACTCATGGGAGCCGGCGCCGCCGATGGAGCCGTTGTCCGCTTCAACCGGGCGGAATTTCAAGCCCAGGCGCGTGAACACGTTGCAGTAGGCCTGGTGCATGCGGTCGTAGGTGACCTGCAAGGACGCCTGGTCGGCGTGGAACGAATAGGCGTCCTTCATGATGAATTCACGGCCGCGCATCAAACCGAAGCGTGGGCGGATTTCGTCACGGAATTTGGTCTGGATCTGATACAGGTTGAGAGGCAGCTGTTTGTAGCTGCTCAACTCGTTGCGCATCAGGTCGGTGATCACTTCTTCGTGGGTCGGGCCGGCGCAGAAATCGCGGCCATGACGGTCCTTGAAGCGCAGCAACTCAGGACCGTACTCTTCCCAGCGCCCGGATTCCTGCCACAGTTCAGCCGGTTGGGTGCTCGGCATCAACACTTCCAGAGAGCCGGCGGCGTTCATTTCTTCGCGAACGATGGCTTCGACCTTGCGCATCACCTTCAAGCCCATGGGCAGCCAGGTGTACAGGCCGGAGGCCAGTTTGCGGATCATACCGGCGCGCAGCATCAACTGATGGCTGATCACAACCGCGTCGGAAGGCGTTTCTTTCTGTGTGGCGAGCAAATATTGACTGGTACGCATGGTAGGCCGTTGTCGGTTGCTTGGACTTGAAATGACTCTGGATTGTACGGGCGGTTGCTGCCGGAGTACAGGCGTGAGGTTGTGGGGTGTTTCTGTGGGAGCTGGCTTGCCTGCGATGCGGACGACGCGGTGTATCTGTTACACCGCGGCGATGCTATCGCAGGCAAGCCAGCCCTCACATTGACGGAGGTTTATCAATCCTCTTTCGGAGGACTCAACTTCGCCCGTCGGCTTTCCTGATACCAGTGCAGCGCAATCAGGAGCAACGTCGGCACACCCAGCAGGCAGGTGATGATAAAGAAATTGTGGTAACCGAATTTCTCCACCATCACCCCCGAATACCCGCCGATCAAGCGAGGCAGCAACAGCATGATCGAACTGAGCAGAGCATATTGGGTGGCGGAGAATTTGAGGTTGGTCAGGCTCGACAGATAGGCGACAAACGCCGAGGTGGCCATTCCGGAGCTGAAGTTGTCCAGGGAAATGGTGAAGATCAGCATCTGCAGGTCCGGGCCCATGTCGGCGAGCATTACGAACAACAGGTTGGTCGCGGCCGAGGCGATGCCGCCGATAAACAGGATAGGCAAGATGCCGAAGCGCACAATCAGCAGGCCACCCATACCGGCGCCGAGCAGGGTCATGACCAGGCCGAAGATCTTGCTGACACCTGCAATCTGGTCCTTGGTAAAGCCCTGGTCGATGTAGAAAACGTTCGCCATTACGCCCATCACTGTGTCGGACATGCGGTAGGTCGCGATCAGCCCGAGCAGCAGCAATGCCTGCCAGCGGTAGCGCAGGATAAAGTCGTTGACCGGCGTCAGTACCGGCGCCAGACCCCGGCGGCCCATGGTCGAGAGGCAAAGGGTGGTGAGGATGATGTAGAGGATGGCGCGCAGGAAGGCGCGGTCTTCCATCAGTAGCTCCCACAGGCTGACGCCGTGGAACAGCACGCTGGCGAAGTCGGTGTTGTACAGCTGGGTGAACATCGCCGGTACCGATACCAGCAACACGATCAACACAAATACAGAGACAAGCTGATGCGCGAAGCTGTAGCGGCCAGCCTGCAACTGGGTGCGCAGTGGCACATCGGGCTCACGCATGAAGAAGGTCGTCAGCAGTGCCGGGATCATCAGCACGCCGAACAGCACATAGGTGCCGGTCCACGCCGCATGTTGATAGTTGAAGCCGGTCGAGCCGAAACCTTCGGCAAAGAACAGTGCACCGGCCGTGGCCAGCAAGGCTGCGATGCGATAACCGGACATGTAGCTGGCGGCCAGGGCAGCCTGACGGCTGTCGTCGGCGATTTCCAGGCGATAGGCGTCTACGGCAATGTCTTGGGTGGCCGAAGCGAAGGCGACGATGACAGCAATGGCGATCAGCCAGGACAGGTGTTTCTGCGGGTCGCAGAACCCCATGCCGATCAACCCAAGGATCACCAGCGTCTGGGCAAGCACCAGCCAGGAGCGACGACGCCCCAGTTTACCGAGCAACGGCAGGCGCCATTGGTCGAGCAGCGGTGACCAGACCCATTTGAAGGCGTAGGCCAAGCCGATCAAGCTCGCATAACCGATGGTCTCGCGGGCCACACCGGCCTCGCGCAACCACACAGAAAGCGTCGAGAACACCAACATGTAAGGCAAGCCGGCGGCGAAGCCGAGCAACAGCAACACTAACGTCGAGGGGCTGGCATAGGCGGCGAGCGCGGCGCGCCAGGTTTTACGGGGCATGGGCTGGAGTCTGCCTCAGATTTGCGGAAACAAAGCGCGCACTCTAACCGCTGTGCTCTACCGGGCGCCAGCCATGACGCTGAATATCAACGCGATTGTTCAGGATACTGACACCTTCAGCGCGTAAACGCGCGCGTTGCTCGTCACCTGAGGCAGTGCCCACCGGCAGACTTATCCGACCACCGGCACCCAGCACGCGGTGCCAGGGCAGCCGAGTGTCCTCGGGAAGCTGGCTCAGCGTGCGCCCAACCCAGCGGGCGGCGCGTCCCAGTCCCGCCAGATGTGCCAATTCGCCGTAACTCACCACGCAACCTTCGGGCACTTGCGCCAACGTCAGGTACAGCGCTGTACGACGCATCTCGGCGGGGCTTTGCGGGGTATCGGCGAGTCGATTCATTGTGGGTATATCCGTTGAGAACGTCGGCATCTTTGTAAGAAACGTCTGTAATTATCGCGATGAGTACTGAACTCGACACAAATCCCTGAGTCAGTCCTTGCTAAGACATTATCTAGCACGATAATGCCGCCTTTTTTGTCAAACTTGAGCCCCGAATCCGCTTATGTTGTCCAGAACCCTGCTATGCCTTGCTGTTTTCAGCGCCTCCACGCCCTTGCTGGCCGACACCGTCTGGTTAAAGAACGGTGATCGCCTGACCGGTAAGATCAAGGTCTTCGACGGTGGCAAATTGCTGATCCAGACCGACTACGCAGGGGCGATCCCGGTGGACTGGAAACAGGTAAAAACCCTGGAAAGCGACCAGGAGTTGCTGGTCAAACAGGACGCCTACACCGGTGAGAAGGCCAAATCCCTGAAAGCTGCGGATGACGGCAAGGTCGTCCTGGTCAATGGCGAGGCGCCCAAGACCGTGGAGCTGGCGAGTATCCAGCAGATCATCAAGCCCAAGCCTGTGATCGAAGACCTGGTGTGGAAGGGTAATGTCGACTTGGCGCTGGACTACAAGCGTGCGGAAAAAGACACCAACGACTACGACATTGACTTCAAGACCACGGCCCGTCACGGCGAGTGGCGCCATACCGCTAAGGGCGAGTACAACCGCGAGTTCCAGGATGACGTCACCACCACCGACAACTGGGCCCTGGAATACGATCTGGATCGTTTCATCACCGAACACTGGTTCTGGCAGGGCCGTCTGACCTATAAGCAAGACAGGGTGGAAGACCTGTCCCGCCAACGTACTGTCGGCACTGGCCCGGGCTATCAGTTCTGGGACGATGAGCTGGGTGCGTTCTCCCTGGGATCGCTGGTTAACCGAACCGATTACGAATATGCCAGCGGCGGTAAAGACAACTTCTATTCCCTGGCCATGAAGTGGAACTACAACCGCTACCTGGTGGGCAAGACCGTCGAGTTCTTCACCACCGGGGAGTTGGGCAAACCTATCGGCGGGCCTGCCGAGTATTCCCTGGATGCGCAAATGGGCCTGCGCTACAAGGTCACCGAGTGGGCCTCGCTCAATCTCAAGGCCGAGCGCGACATTATCAGTGGCAACTCGGAAAGCAGTTTGAGCAAAACCCGCTATACCGCAGGGTTTGGTGTGGCCTGGTAATAAGGTCCAATAAAACCAGACGCAGAGGCTCTGGCAACCTGCGTGGATATTGATTACCTTGTGTTGAGATCCATTCCCATATGCTATGGGCGGTTGAATACCCGAGGAGTCATACGTTGAGCGCGCACGTTGCCAAGAACGCCCGAGAGCTGTTGCTCAAGGAATACCGTGGGGCTCTCTCCACATTGTCCAAAGCCATGCCAGGCTTTCCCTTTGGCTCGGTCGTGCCTTATTGCCTGGACGAACAGGGTCGCCCGCTGATCCTGATCAGCCGCATCGCCCAGCACACCCACAACTTGCAAAAAGACCCCAAGTGCTCGCTGTTGGTGGGGGAGCGCGAGGCCGATGATGTGCAGGCGGTAGGGCGCCTGACCTACCTGGCCGAAGCCGAGAAACTTGAGGGGGAGGCTGCCATTGAGGCGGCGGCCGAGCGTTATTACCGCTATTTCCCCGATTCGGCCAACTATCACAAGGCCCACGATTTTGACTTCTGGGTGCTCAAGCCGGTACGCCACCGTTATATCGGTGGGTTTGGTGCGATTCATTGGATCGATCAATTGACTCTGGCCAACCCGTTCGCGGGTAAAGCCGAGCGCAGCATGATCGAACACATGAACAGCGACCATACCAAGGCGATTGCCCATTACGTCGAGCTTACGGGGTTGCCAACCTCCGAACCTGCGCTCTTGGCCGGTATCGACAGCGAAGGCATGCACCTGCGCATTGGTCAGTCATTGCATTGGCTGCCGTTCGCAGAGTCTTGCAACACGCCGACACAAGTGCGCGAAGCCCTGGTTTCATTGGCTCACGCTGAGACCTGGCCGAAAAAAACAGCCGCTAACGCTTGAATTCACGAAATGGCGACGTCATCTAAGGTGGACTGGCAAGGCATTCTTGCGTTGAGGAACCATTTGATGCGCCCTTTTTTATTGCTCTTTCTGCTGTTCCCGGTGTTGGAGCTGTTCGTATTCGTTCAAGTCAGCAGCGCGATCGGGTTTTTCCCGGCTTTGTTGTTGATCATTATCGGCTCGATGCTCGGCGTTCTGGTGCTGCGCGTCGCCGGCCTGGCCACGGCGCTGCGTGCGCGTGAAAGTCTGAATCGCGGCGAATTGCCGGCCCAGACCATGCTCGAAGGCTTGATGATGGCCCTGGCAGGCGGTTTGCTGATCCTGCCGGGTTTCATCAGCGATGTGGTGGGTCTGGTCATGTTGTTACCATTCACTCGCAAGCTGCTGGCCGGCAAGATGCGTCAGCGCGCCGAAGAGGCTGCCATTCGCCAGCGTGCCTTCGCCGACGACCTGCAATCCCGTGGTGGCCCGGCTCCGCGCCAGCCGCTGGGGCGTGAAGGTGATGTGATCGAAGGCGAGTTTGAACACCGCGACAGCAAATAACCGCTTCACTGGCACGGCACCTTCGGGTGCCGTGTTGCTTTTGCCCGGCGGCAGACACAAAAAAATTCCGCTGTGGCCCCTTGTAATAAGCTTATGCGCCCTTATGTAACGGTCACCGCAAGGTTTCTGGTGGCGACACCAGACAGACTTCCGCGTCTTGCTTGGCGAGGCGCGACCGGCACAGCCGGAATACAACCCGCCGGTACTGATACCGGCCGATGAAAAACACAATTAGGAGAGATCGACAATGAGCAAGCTTCGTCCTCTGCACGACCGCGTCGTAATCCGTCGCAGCGAAGAAGAAAAGAAAACCGCTGGCGGTATCGTTCTGCCGGGTTCGGCTGCTGAAAAAGCCAACCACGGTGTGATCGTCGCTGCAGGCCCAGGCAAGACTCTGGAAAGCGGTGATGTACGTGCGCTGGCCGTTAAAGTCGGTGACAAGGTTGTATTCGGCCCTTACTCCGGCAGCAACACTGTGAAAGTCGACGGCGAAGACCTGCTGGTTATGGCTGAGAACGAGATTCTCGCTGTTCTGGAAGACTGATTTCCCCGCTCATTTTCCCGTTACTACAAAGTATTTAAGGAATATCGATCATGGCTGCTAAAGAAGTTAAATTCGGCGATTCCGCCCGCAAGAAAATGCTCACCGGTGTCAACATCCTGGCTGACGCAGTAAAAGCGACCCTGGGCCCTAAAGGCCGTAACGTGATCATCGAGAAGAGCTTCGGCGCTCCGACCATCACCAAGGACGGCGTTTCGGTAGCAAAAGAAATCGAACTGGAAGACCGTTTCGAAAACATGGGCGCGCAGCTGGTCAAAGACGTTGCCTCCCGTGCCAACGATGACGCAGGCGACGGCACCACCACCGCTACCGTTCTGGCTCAGGCTATCGTCAACGAAGGCTACAAAGCTGTCGCTGCCGGCATGAACCCGATGGACCTCAAGCGCGGCATCGACAAGGCGACCATCGCTATCGTCGCTGAGCTGAAAAACCTGTCCAAGCCATGCGCTGACACCAAGGCTATCGCTCAGGTAGGCACCATCTCCGCCAACTCCGACAACTCCATCGGCGACATCATTGCCGAAGCCATGGAAAAAGTCGGTAAAGAAGGCGTGATCACCGTTGAAGAAGGCACTGGCCTGGAAAACGAACTGTCGGTTGTTGAAGGCATGCAGTTCGACCGTGGCTACCTGTCCCCGTACTTCGTCAACAAGCCGGAAACCATGGTTGCCGAACTGGACAGCCCGCTGATCCTGCTGGTCGACAAAAAGATCTCCAACATTCGCGAAATGCTGCCAGTGCTGGAAGCCGTTGCCAAAGCCGGCCGCCCACTGCTGATCGTTTCCGAAGACGTTGAAGGCGAAGCCCTGGCGACGCTGGTTGTGAACAACATGCGTGGCATCGTTAAAGTCGCAGCCGTCAAGGCTCCAGGCTTCGGCGACCGTCGCAAGGCCATGCTGCAGGACATCGCTGTTCTGACCGGCGGTACCGTTATCTCCGAAGAGATCGGCCTGAGCCTGGAAAGCGCCACCCTGGAAAACCTGGGTAGCGCCAAGCGCGTGACCATCTCCAAAGAAAACACCATCATCGTTGACGGCGCTGGCGTTGAAGGCGACATCCAGGCTCGTATCACTCAGATCCGTGCCCAGGTTGCCGACACTTCGTCCGACTACGACCGTGAAAAACTGCAAGAGCGCCTGGCCAAGCTGTCCGGCGGCGTTGCAGTGATCAAGGTTGGCGCTGGTTCCGAAGTTGAAATGAAAGAGAAGAAAGCCCGCGTTGAAGACGCCCTGCACGCAACCCGTGCAGCCGTTGAAGAAGGCGTGGTACCTGGCGGTGGCGTTGCGCTGATCCGTGCTCTGGAAGCCCTGACTAACCTGACCGGCGACAACGCTGACCAGAACGTCGGTATCGCTGTACTGCGTCGCGCAGTAGAAGCACCGCTGCGCCAGATCGCTGCCAACTCCGGCGACGAGCCAAGCGTTGTGGTCAACGAAGTCAAGAACGGCAAAGGTAACTACGGTTACAACGCTGCGACTGGCGTCTACGGCGACATGATCGAAATGGGCATCCTGGATCCAACCAAGGTGACTCGTTCGGCTCTGCAAGCCGCAGCCTCCATCGGCGGTCTGATCCTGACCACCGAAGCAGCCATTGCTGACAAGCCGAAGGCTGAAGGCTCGGCTGGCGGCGGTATGCCAGACATGGGCGGCATGGGTGGCATGGGCGGCATGATGTAAGCCAGCCTTACCCGGCACTTAAAAAACCCCGCCTGCAGTGATGCAGGCGGGGTTTTTTTATGGGGCCGATAACGGGTCAGCCGACGGAGCGGCGGCCCAGCAGCTTCTTGAACGTCATTCCCCGCGCGAGGAGGTGCTGGGGAGGCGGCATAAGTGCCAGGGGTTGCGGTGCAGCAGCTTGGTTGAGTGGGCGATGGACAGGCAGGTGCGCGAGTTTTTCAGAGCAGGCGAGCCTGGGCCACTCCCGATGGCCGGACATGACCGCCATGCCCAGCCGTTTCAGGGCGTTGGCGTAGTAGTCATGGGCGTTGGTCTTGACGAAATAGCTGCCGCTGCCGCATTTAGTGGACAGCAAAGGCGTCGCCTGGCTAAAGGCTGACGCGTTGCTCGCCAGCAGTGAGCCGGCAGCGATGCACAGTGACAACGTCAGCCCTGGCAAAGGGTTTTTCGGGGGACGCATGAATGGGCTCTCCAACCTGCAATTCAGGTGGGGAGGTTACGAGCAATGCGGACACCTCACTGTCACAGGCTGTAACAGGCTAGTTACAACGGCCGTAGTGGCAGGACCAGGCTCATGCGTGCGCCGCCAAGCGGGCTGCGGGTGACCGACAGTTCGCCGCGATGCCACTGGGTGGCGCGTTTGGCCAGCGCCAACCCGAGGCCGAAGCCGCCGGGCTCGTCGCCCCCCATAGAAAGTCGTACAAAAGGTTCGAAAATTTTCTCGCGATTTTCCGCCAGTACGCCGGGGCCGTCGTCGTCCACATGCAGCACCAAGTGGTGTTCGCCGTGGTAAGCGGCGCTGACGCACACCTGGTCGCGCGCATAGGTGATGGCGTTGCTCAACAGGTTGCGCACAATCAGGTGCAGCAAGGCTCGGTCGCCGATCAGTTCCAGGTGTGCAGGCTCGGTTTCCAGGCTCAATCGACGATGATGCCCGTCCAGCAGTGCAAACTCTTGGTGCAGCCAGTCGCGCAGGTTGATCGGCTCATGCTGCAGGTCGGTGGGTGCGCCGGCCAGGCGGGCAAAGGCCAAACTGGCGCGAACCAGGGCTTCAAGCTCTTCGACATCGGTGTGCAAGCGTTCTTGAAGGCGGGTACGCGTGAGCGGGTCCTCGCTTTTTCCCAGCAGCGTCAAGGCGAAGCGCATTCGAGCCAGTGGTGTGCGCAGTTCGTGGGACACCGCCTGGGAAACTTCGCGGTGGCGTTCGTTCATGGCAGTGATGTCCTGCGCATGTTGTTGCAGCGTCAGGAGTAACGGCGTCCATTCCTTGCCCATGGCGGGCAGCATGGTATTGGGTGTTCGCGCCAGTGTGCCAAGGCACGTGTTGATTGCTGCAAGGTCGGCGATGCGCCGGCGGCGTTCACGTAAACTGATCCACAGCAGCAGCGCCAACGGCAGGCCCGCGACACACGCAGTCACCCAATAGACGGGAAATTGCAGCAGGTCTTTGACTACGGCCGTTCCCCATATCGGGCCGAGCTGGATCAGTGTGTTGGCGTCTAGCGGGAAGTAGGTGGTGTCCTCATCGCTGTTCTGCGCCGGTTGCTGATGTTTCAGCATTATCAGCGCCTCGGGCGGCAACTCGACCTCATCCAGCGTCACCAGTTTCACAGGGTACTGAAAGCGTGCGCGCAGCATTTCCATGTGCGGCTCGCGTTGTTCGACAGGCAGGGCCTTGAGTTGCTCCGCCACCAGGTAGCCGGGCCCGGCCATCAGGCGCAAAAAGCTGTAGTCACCTATATACACCGAGGCATTGGCGCACAGCCACAATAGATAAAACGTCAATGCGGCCCAGCTTGTGCCCGCCACAGCCGCCATCCATGGTCGCACCTTAGACCGCATGTTGAGTCCCCTGGGGAATTTCGACAAACAGATAGCCTTGGGCCGTGATGGTCTGAATGGTCACAGGGCACTCCAGGTTCATCAGCTTTTTACGCAAGCGCGACACGCGCATATCAATGGAGCGATTGAGCCCGTCGTATTCCAGGCCGCGCAAGCTCTGAAGCAGTTTTTCCCGCGTCAGTAACACGCCGCAGTGTCGGGCGAAAATCGCGAGTAGCTCGAACTCGGCAACCGAAAACTGCAATGGGGTTTCATCGAGCCAGGCGAAATGGCTGTTCAGCTCCAATCGAAAAGCCCCCCACTGGTAATAAGTGCGAGGGGCCTGAGGATGGCGGCGTAGCAGGGAGCGAATCCGGGCCAGCAACAGCAGCGGATCGACGGGCTTGACCACATAATCGTCCGCACCCACGTTGAACCCCGTCAACTGCTCGGCGTTTTCATCCAGCGCCGTCATCATCAGGATCAGACCGGGGTAGCTGTCGCGAATTTGCCGACACAGAGTAAAGCCGTCGATGCCTGGCAACATCACATCCAGGATCAACAATGCCGGCTGTTCGTCGTGAATGCGTTGGGCGGCGCGGTCGCCGCGGTGTTCCACAGCGACGGTAAAACCTTCGGCGCGCAGGAACTCGGCCGTCAACGCGGCCAGTGGGCGGTCGTCTTCAATTAGCAGCAGGGTGTCGGACATGAAAGGGCGCCGTCGCCGGAGGATGGGCGCAAGTGTTACGCCCTTGCCCTGGGAGAGGCAAGGGGGCTGGTGGGACTGTCAGCGTACGCTGATGGCGGGAGCGGCTTCCTTTGGCGGCTTCCAGCTCAGCAATTGCTGTTTGAACCCATAGCTGGCGGCCTGGTAATAAGTGATTGCGCGCTGGATCAACGGGTCATCACTGCCCACCGGTAACTCCTGGCTCTCACCCAAGGCTTGATTGTGACGACGCAGACCCTGGCGCGGGCTGAGGATCGCCAGGTCCTTGCCGTCAAACAATCCCAAGTACTGGTAGTTGCCGACGACCACGCGCGGAGGCAACGGGTTGTCTTGCAACAGGTTACGGCCGAAGAAGGTCGACTCGTAGCTCAGGTTGATCAGGCCCAGCAAGGTCGGCGCAAGGTCGATCTGGCTGGCCAGTTGCGCGTTTTCCCGAGCTTCGATCAGCTTGGGTGCATAGATGAACAGTGGGATCTGGTAGTTGGTGATGGGCAGGTCTTCCTTGCCTGCGCTACCGGCAGTGTGGTCGGCGACGAACACGAAAATCGTGTTATCGAACCAGGGTTTCTGGCGTGCGGCCTCGAGGAATTCACCGATGGCGTGGTCGGTGTATTTCACTGCGCCGTCACGACCTTTACCTGACTTGATATCGATGCGCCCGTCCGGGTAGGTGTAAGGGCGATGGTTGGAGGTGGTCATCAGTTGCAGCAAGAAAGGCTGCTGTTTGGCGTAGTCGGCGTCGGCCAGTTTCAGGGTTTGCCGGTAGAGGTCTTCATCGGCCATGCCCCAGGCGTTCTTAAACGAAATTTCTGCTTCAGGCACGCTGCTCTGGTCGACGACACGATAGCCGTTGCCACTGAAAAACGCGTTCATATTGTCGAAGTAACCACGCCCGCCATAGACGAACACGCTGTCGTAACCGATGGCGCTGAGTTGTTGGCCGAGGCTGGCGAAACCGCTCTCACGGCCAATGCGCTTGACGATAGAGCGGCCAGGCGTGGGTGGAATCGCCAATGTGATCGCTTCCAGGCCACGGTCCGTACGGGTGCCGGTGGCATAGAAGTTATTGAAGTACAGGCTTTGTTTACGCAGGGCATCGAGGTTGGGCGTCAGGTTGTTTTCATCGCCATTGCTGCCCATGTATTTGGCGCTGAAGCTTTCTATGGTCACCAGCACGATGTTGGGTTTACGTAATGTGCCTGGGTTGTCGATAGCGCGGCGAATATCCAGCGGGTCCGTGCCGATAAAGCGTGCATTGGGCTCGCTGAGTTCCGCGCGCAGTTGTTTGGCGACAACGTCGGTTGGCAGGCTTTTGTAGAACTGTGTGTAATCCAGTTCGTTATTGCGGAAGGCGGCGAAAAACTGATACGGGCCATTGCTCGCCAGTTCGTTCATATAGGGGTTGCCGCCCTGGGCGCGTGGGCTGCTCTGGCTGATCAGTTGCAGGCTGAGGCCGGCGACCACTAACAGGCTTAGAGCATTCAACAAGCGGCCACGCATTGGCGGTAGAGGCGCGTTCATCGCAGCATTAAACGGCTTGCGCAGGGCCAGGCTCAACACAATCGCCAGCATCGCTAACAAACTGAGCAGCTTGCCGATCGGGTAGGACTCCAGCAGGTTGTTCAACACTTCTTTGGAGTACACCAGGTAGTCGACGGCGATAAAGTTGAAGCGCACGCCGAACTCATCCCAGAACAGCCATTCTGCAACTGAAGTGAATAGCATCGTGAACAGGCTGACGGTGAGCACCACTTGCAGGAACCAGCGATGGCCTCGGCGGCGCCATAGTGCGGGCGGGCATAGCAGCAAATACAGCCCCAGCGGCAAGGCCGCATAGGTCAGGAAGCCCAGGTCGTACAGTAAACCGATGCCAAACACCGGCAGCAGGTTGCCACCGACTTCGTCCAGGTGAGTAATCAGCAACACGCTGCGGGTGAGCAGGAACACAGCCAGCCATGCGCCGGTTACGAGCAGCAGATAACGCATAGGCGCTGTTTTGAGAAACCCCATGTTCCTATTCCTTATATTGTTCAGCGGCGATTTTCGTCCCGGCGCTGTCGTCAGTGTGTGAAGCTATAGTGAAAAACTCGTTGTAGCTACAAATCAGTTGAAAACCTTAATCGATAAGGCTCTCAGGCCTAGCCGCGAGCCACGCTTGGCCTTAAGCTGCGCCTGCCAACACGGCCGTTACCGCGTACGGAGACACTGCCCATGCGAATTTTATTGGTTGAAGACAACCGCGATATTCTGGCCAACCTGGCCGATTACCTGGGGCTAAAAGGCTATACCGTGGACTGTGCGCAGGACGGTTTGTCGGGCCTGCACCTGGCCGCCACCGAACATTACGACTTGATCGTGCTCGACATTATGCTACCCGGCATCGATGGCTACACCTTGTGCAAACGCCTGCGTGAAGACGCACGCCGCGACACGCCGGTGATCATGCTCACCGCTCGCGATCAATTGGATGACCGGTTGCAGGGCTTCAAGTCCGGCGCCGATGATTATTTGCTCAAGCCGTTTGCCTTGTCCGAATTGGCTGCGCGCATTGAAGCCGTGCTGCGCCGTGCCCAGGGTGGCGGTCGCCGTGCCCTGCAAGTCGGCGATTTGCACTACGACCTCGATACCTTGGAGGTCACCCGCGAAGGGCGATTGCTCAAGCTCAACCCCGTGGGCCTGAAATTGCTGGCGGTCTTGATGCAGAAAAGCCCGCACGTGCTGCGCCGGGAAATTCTCGAGGAAGCTCTGTGGGGCGATGACTGCCCGGACAGCGACAGCCTGCGCAGCCATGTTCACCAATTGCGCCAAGTGATCGATAAACCCTTCGCCAAGCCACTGCTGCAAACGGTACACGGCGTGGGTTATCGCCTGGCCGAGGGCCGTGATGGAGTTTAAGCAAAGCCTTGCCCAGCGGATCATCATTGCCTTCGCCTTGATGAGCGCGTTGGTGGCGGGAGCCTTCGCCATGGGCATCGTTGCGACCGTGCACCTGGTGGAAGAGAAGCTGATCTCGGCAGGCCTGGGCGGCGACTTGCAACGCTTGCTGCTGATGGACAGCGTCGAAGATTGGCACCACCGGCCGGAGCCGGACCAACTGTTCTATTTCAGCGGCGGGCCTGGGGATTTCGAGCTACCCAAGGATTTGCGGCACTTGGAGCCAGGCTTTCATGAGGTGTTTCGCGAGTCACTGTCGTACCACGGCATGGTCGAAGTGGTTGATGGGCGGCGTTATGTATTGCTGCAAGACCAGAGCGATTTCGAAGAGCGCGAGCGCGTTCTATTCGCCGTAGTGCTGGTGGGCTTCGTGCTGAGCCTGGCGCTTGCGGTGTTCCTGGGTTGGGTCCTGGCGCGTAAGGTGATGGCGCCGGTCGTGCGTCTCGCCCGCCAGGTCCGTCATCGTGACCAGTTGCTAGGCCTGGCGCCGCCCCTGGCGCCGGACTATGCGGCCGATGAAGTCGGCGAACTGGCCGTGGCCTTCGACGCCACACTGGGCCGCTTGCGTCAGGCATTGTCCCGTGAACAGTTGTTTACCAGCGACGTCAGCCACGAATTGCGTACGCCGTTGATGGTGCTGGCCAGTTCATGTGAACTGCTGCTGGAAAACCCGGCCATTGATCAACGCGGCCGCAATCAAGTGGAGCGAATCGCCCGTGCCTGCGAAGAGATGCGCGAACTGGTGCAAACCTTCTTGATGCTGGCCCGCGCCAAACACGATGATGCTGCCATGTCGCCCCAGGTCAACCTGACGCAGGTGGCCGATGACTTGCTCGGGATCTGGCGCGAACCCATTGAGCAAAAAGGCCTCGAATTGATCTACCAGCCAGGTAATCCCCTGGGTACCCGCTACAACACCACGTTCTTGCATGCGGTGATGGGCAACCTGCTGCGCAATGCCTTGCATTACACCGAACAGGGCTTTATCCGCCTGACCCTCGAACCCAGTGGTTTTGTGGTGGAAGACTCCGGCGTCGGCATTCCCGAAGACAAGCGTGAAGCGATGTTCGAGCCCTTTGTACGCGGCAGCGAAAAGCGTGGTGAGGGCCTAGGGTTAGGTTTGTCACTGGTGCAGCGCATCTGTGAGAGCCAGGGCTGGAGTGTCAGCCTGAGCACCATGGAGCCCAATGGCTGCCGTTTTCATGTCGAGTTGAGCCAAGTCAAACCCTGACCCCCACCCTGCCGCTATCCTGCGGCAGATCCCCTTTTTTCGGCGAAGATGGCCGCATGCCATCGTTTGTTTCCGTAAAGTCTTGAAATGTATGGGGCTGGACAGGACAAGTTTTTCACAACGGGTTGACCTGTTGATCACAGTTTGCTGCTTAAGGTTGTAGGCATCAGCTACTGGAGATCCGTTGATGCCTACCCCGATCAAGCTCGATTTTTCTGAAAAGTACGACGATCAACACGCACAGGAGTATTTGCTCAAGCATCAGGACAACCTGGCTCGCCGGTTATCCCACAAACGCGACGAGCAACTGGCGCGCGGCGCACTGGCCCTGGCGGGTGAGCCTGGCCTGGTATTGGACCTGCCGTGCGGGGCCGGGCGTTTCTGGCCATTGCTGGCTGAGAAACCCAACCGTGTGATTATCGGTGCCGACAATTCGGCGTCGATGTTGAAAGTCGCTACCGTCGCCCAGCCGGCAGAGGTGGTGAAACGGGTACGTCCTTTGCAGACCTCTGCCTTTGATATCGATTTGCCCGATAACTCGGTCGACAGCATCTTCTGTATGCGCTTGCTGCACCACATTGGTGATGCGGAGCACAGGCTGGCAATACTGCGCGAGTTTCAGCGTGTGACCCGTGACAGCGTCATTGTTTCGCTGTGGGTGGATGGTAATTTCAAGGCTTGGAAGCGCAAGCGCCTCGAAGAGCAACGTCGCAAGAAAGGTGAGCAGGACGGTTACCAAAACCGGTTTGTGTTACCGGCGGCTACTGTTGAAGCCGAGTTCGAGCAGGCCGGTTTCCGCGTTCAGGAATCCCTGGACTTCATGCCGCTCTACGCCATGTGGCGAGTGTATGTATTGCGTAAGAGGTAACAGGATGGCCGTTGAGTGCATAGCAGGCAGTCATGTAGCTCCCGAAAAACGATTTGATTTTTTCTGGCGTCAGCAAGGCGAGTGGGTCGAGGAGCCCAATCGTCGACGGGGCGGTGAAAGCGGTGTGCAACGGGTGACAAGCCCTAACGGCCGCTTGCTCTACAGCAAACGCCAGACCGGCCATATCTACCGCAGTTGGCTCTACCCGTTTGGACGCCCAACCGTGTTGCGCGAGCTTGATGCGCTCAAGGGCATGCGTTCGTTGGATGTACGGGTGCCCGAATTGGTGTTCTGCGAGGCGCGCCGTGACCCTGTGCACCAATGGAAAGCGTTATTGGTGACCGCGTCCCTCGACGGTTTCGACGAGATCGAAAATTGGTACGCCGCAGGCGGTCGTGAACAGTACGGCGAATTAGTGCATGAGCGTTTGCTCAAGGAGTTGGCGGGCACCCTGGCACGTATGCACAAGGGGCGCTGGCAGCATGGTTGCCTGTACGCCAAACACATCTTTGTACGGGTCACGGGTGAAGGCGATTCGGTGAATGTGGACATCGCGCTGCTGGATTTTGAAAAGTCTCGCCGACGTTTGACCGCCCATCGGGCCGCGTCCCATGACATGCGGCAACTGCGTCGCCATTCGTCGTGGAGCAGTACTGACTGGGAAAAACTCAGCTACTTTTATGAAACGGTGTTTGGCAGTGCCATCAAGGGTTTAACCAGATGAAGCTAGAAATAGCACGAGGTATGTTTCTGGTCGGTGCGTTGGGTATAGCAGCCCTGGCCCTGGCTGTGTGGGAGCAACCTCGCACACAAGTTCTCAGTGCGGTGCAGGGTGATGCGCAGTGCCTGTTGCCGCGTGTTGCCAAGACGAGTTCGGCGGCGAAGCCTGATCATGATTTGCTGTTATTTCTGTTTGGAATGTCTCAAGGGATGAGGCCACAGAGTTGAAACGATTCAAACCCCCGGGAAAGGGCCTTGCGATGCGAGGCCCTTTTTTTTGGCTGTGACGGGGGAGTCCCTATCAGCCATTACCTAAATAACGGACATGCCCCCCAATCCAATAAGTAACGTCAGACCAGATGCAGATGGTTATCCCAAAACCCCGCCGGCAATTCCAACGGTTTAGCCATCAACTCTTTCTGACGGCAATCGTAGAAGCGGCAACGTCCCTGGCCCGAGGTGACGACAAAGCCATCCGCCACGGCGCCCACCCCGGCACAGTCCGGCAATGGCCCATCCAGCCGCAGCTCAAAGCTGTCCATGTCCCAGATAAAAAAGCGATTACCCCGAGGCGCAGTCAACGCAACCAGGCGCAACTCGCTATGTACCGCCACGCTGGCGGTGTAGTGCCCCATCGCCTGTAACTGCTCATCCGCCACCGGAAACGCCACAAAAGGCTGCCCCGGCCGCTTGATCGCCAGCAACTCGGAACGCTCCTGAGAAGGCCCCATAAACTGTTGCCCAGTGAGGATCGTGCCATCGCCGACGATCCCCATATGACGCACGCTGTTCATCTGCTGGCCCAGGGTTTCCTTGCTGATCAAGGTGCCGTCGCGATGCATCAGCACCAGGCTTGGTTCCATGGCGTTGAGGTTCATCTCCACACGGCTTTCAGCTTCGGTGCGAATACCACCGTTGGCCACCACCAGGGTTTCGCCGTCGGGCATCCACGACACCTGATGCGGGCCAATGCCGTGGGTGGAGATCTCACCGGTGTGCACCAGGCGCTCACCTTCAAACGTGTACACGCCGAGCAGGCCACGGCCAGGGTCGGACGTGTCGTTCTCAGTGGCGTACAGCCAGTCACCGCTCTTGTGAATCACGGCATGGCCATAAAAGTGGCGATTGGCGTGGGAGCTAATGGTTTGCAGCAGCGCGCCATCACGCAGGTCGATCAGGTAACTCTCGGTGCCCGGGCGACGGGCGACGAACAGTGCAATCGGCAGCGTCGGGTGATTGATGATGTCGTGGCAGCGTTGGCCGACCTGGGTGGCAAATACCTGCTTGCCGTCCAGGTGATAACCCACGGCGTAGTGCTTGCCGTCCGCATCATCCCGCGCCGACAGCAGCAGCGGGCCCTTGTCCTTTTGCTTGAACAGCGTCCAGCCACCCAAAGTGATCGCACTGAGCAGCACGCTGCCGACCGCCAAAGCCTGTCGCCTGAGCATCATCAGTCACCGTCGTTGGCGTTAAAGCCCAGTTGGATGCCCAGCGCCTTGGCCAACTCGCCTTCGTGCAGGCGGTGGACAACGTTGAGGCTGTCGTAGAGGTCGTTGAGCTGCTGGCGCCCGGCATCGTCGGCCAACAGTTCGTTGAGCGTGCGCTGGTTGCTGGCGAACAATTTCAGGGCCGCGGCATAAGCAGCATCAATCTTGTCGGCCAACGGTTTCTGATTGGATGGCAGCAGGCCACGCAGGCCTTTGTTGTCGACCCCGACCCATACGGTCTGGGCGGCGGCGAGGCTGGCTTGCAGGCTTTGCAGGGACGACTGGCTGCGCCAGGAGTCAGCCTGGAACGGCTGCGGAATGCCCTTGGTCTGGCGGCCCATCGGCGTGCCGAGTTTTTTCTTCAGGGTGTCCAGCGCGGTCACTTGGACGCGCAGCAGATCGGCGATGGCTTCGTGGGAATCAGCGTAGCGCTGGTTCGGGAACTTGGTCATCTGCGCGAGCATGCCGTCGGTGTTGTTCCAACTGGCCAGGATTTCTTCGGCCAGGGTTTTCTGACGCTCGCCGATAGCCACCAGCAGTGGGCAGTAGCGGGCTTTCTGGGCTTCGTCGGCGACGTCGGTCTTGGCGTCGTAGAGGATGTATTCGTAAGCCGACAGGCCTTGTACCACGACGCTGGATTTAGCCAGGGCGGCGCCGTCGATCTGCGGCTGGGCGGTGACCAGTTGTTCAACTTGGCGACCCACCAGGTTTTTCTTGTCCGGCCAGAACTGCACCTGCCACGAGCGGTTGCCCTCGGCCAGTGGACCGATCAGCAGCGGTTGCAACTCGGCCCAGGCCTTTTGTGCGTGGAGGAAGTCGGCGCGGGCAGTTTCCAGGCTTTCCTTGCCCTGGCAGTAGGCGAGGGCACTGACGGCCAGTTGACGGTCGGCTTCAACCCAGCGGCTGTAGGTCGGCAGGATCACTTGCTTGGCGATGGCTGCCGAGGTCACCGCTTGCGGGTCCTGGGGCGAGCAGGCGCCGAGGGCGAGGGCGGCCAGGCTGGTGAACAACAACTTGGGACGAAACATGTCGAGCTCCCTTCGGTAAGTGGGGCAAAGCTTATAAAGAGTTCAGGAACGCCAGCAACGCAGCCCGCTGCTCGGCATTAAACGACAACACATGCTGCTGCGCGGCGTGTGCTTCGCCGCCGTGCCACAGCACGGCTTCAAGCAGGTTACGGGCGCGGCCGTCATGCAAAAACTGAGTGTGGCCACTGACGGTTTGCGTCAGGCCAATGCCCCACAACGGCGGGGTGCGCCAGTCGCGGCCACTGGCCTTGAATTCGCTGCGGTGGTCGGCCAGGCCGTCGCCCATGTCGTGCAACAGCAGGTCGCTGTAGGGGCGAATCACTTGGTTGGCCAGTTCAGGCTCGGCGGCATTGGCGGCCGTGGTGAACGATGGCTTGTGGCAACCCTGGCAACCGGCCTGGTAGAACAGGTTTTTTCCTGCGAGTACTTGCGGCGTGTTGACGCCACGGCGCGCCGGCACGGCGAGGTTGCGGGTATAGAAGAGCACCAGGCGCAGGATGTTATCGCTGACTTCCGGCTCGCCATCAGGGCCATTGCCGTTGGGGGCCTGTTTGCAGGCGACTTGGGTGTCGGTGCAGTCATCAAAGGGTCTCAGGGAGGTGGTGAGGCCCATATCACCAGAGAATGCGTGAACATTTTGTTGATTGAGGTTGGGTTGTCCGGCTTTCCAGCCAAAACGCCCGAGTACGGTCTTGTGCTGGGCGTCATCCCAGACCCAATTTGCACGGCCGACAATGGCTTCTTTGTCGGCGGTTTTTGCGTCGGTGTTGCGCAGAATATCGGCGTCACTGATGGCTTCGAGCAGGCCCAGGCCGATCATCGGTGGGGCGATGCGCGCGGAGAAAAGTGTATCCGGATGCATCGGGCCGTAGCCGAGCTGGGTGATTTGCAGGCTCGGCTCTCGCAACTCGACCACCGTGCCGTCCTTGAACGTGACGTTGACCGGTGTGTAATCGACGCGCACCTTGCCTTCCGGGGCCACGCCAGGCACGGCCATGTCCTGTAGTTGCCCACCGTAGACCGGCTCGGGCACGACGCCGATTTGTTCGATTGCCTTGGCATAGGCCGGCGTGTTAGGGATCGACAGGCGCACCAGCATCGACACCGCATTCGGCGCATCAGGCAGCGGTGGATGGCCACGGCCGTCCTTGATATGGCAGTTCTGGCAGGCATTGGTGTTGAACAGCGGGCCCAGGCCGTCACGCGCGGTGGTGGTGGACGGTGCGATCACCCAAGGGCTGCGAAAGAAACTGTTACCGACACTGAAATCCAGGCGGCGGGTCGCCGCCAGGTTGGCCGAGGGCAGGGAAAACGCGTTCTTGTCACGCTTGTTCACCGTCGTCGTGCCGCCGGCTCGCGATTCCCCAGGCTCGGCCTTGGTGAAACGCGGGGCGTCATTGCAAGCAGTCAGGCTTAAAGCCATCAATGCTGCGGACAGGCGAAAAAGCGAACGGAGCATCGAGTTTCCTGAACGATGGCGGAAAATTAGGCCGCAAAGTCTAACAGGGCAGGGAGGAATGAATAAGAGCAATTATCGTTTGGTGGTATCCGATTCATTCCCGCTAGAATGGCCGCACATTTTTCTCTGGAGGTGGCCAATGCAGGCTCTCGACGCTTTGCTCAACCGTGTTTCCGTGCCGCGTTTGCTGGAGCCGGCACCGACCCAGGAGCAGCGCGACGTGCTGTTCGCCGCCGCCATGCGCGCGCCCGACCACGGCCAGTTGCGCCCTTGGCGTTTCCTCACCGTGGAAGGTGCGGCCCGTGAGCAGATGGGCACACTGCTGGCCGAAGCCGCGCGCCTGCAGGATGCCGATGCACCGCAAGCCGCCATCGACAAAGCCCAGAATGGCCCATTGCGCGCACCGTTGGTGGTGGTGGTGATTGCTCGTCTGCAGGATCACTTCAAAGTGCCGAAATCCGAGCAACTGCTGGCGGCCGCCTGCGCAGCTCACGGTATTTTGCTGGCAGCGTACGCCCAGGGGATTGGTGCGGTGTGGCGCACCGGCGAGTTGTCCTACTCGGCCCACGTAGCCAAAGGTCTGGGGTTGACGGAAGGTGAGGAAGTGATTGGTTTCCTTTACCTGGGCACGCCGCAAAACCCACCGCGTACTGCGGCGAAAGAAGACCTGACGGCGTTTGTCCAAGCCTGGCCCGGCATCTAAGTCACCGCAGAACGGCTTTATGTGGGCGCTGGCTTGCCTGCGATGGCCATAGGTATCTACACATCTGTTTTATGGCTTGGGCTTTGTGGTTGTCGCGGGGCCGCTGGGTACATATCCGTTGCTGCGGTCACGGCCGCGTATGGTTCCGCCCTTACGGCGGCTCACTTTTGAACAGCGCAAAAGTAAGCAAAACGCTCTTGCCCCACCACTCGGCACCTCGCTGTGGCTCGGTGTGCCCGCACTCCGGCACGGCTGCGCGGGTCGCCGCGATGGGCCATCCCTGGCCCAGCGCGGCTAAACCGGCATCCTTGCCGGTTTACCCGCTCCACCGTGCCTACTTGCGGCCAGCGTGGTTAATGGGGCGCCTAAGATCAAGATCAACAGCACGGCGGCCTGAAAGCCGACCTGAGTGGTGTAGATCAAAAGCGATAAAACATGTGGGAGCAAGAAAGCCCGCTTCCACATTTTTAATCTCCATACATCAGGAAAACACCCACTGCTGTTGATCTGGCTTTTGATCCACACCACTCAGGTCGGCTTTCAGGCCGCCGTGCTCTGCTTTTGATCTGCTTGTGATCTTGATCTCAGGCGC